>CAYFMQ010000009.1:37765-134711 GCA_964344255.1 uncultured Thalassospiraceae bacterium | reverse complement strand
CAGGCTCATAACCTGAAGGTCGTAGGTTCAAATCCTACCCCCGCAACCAATTAAAACGGCCCCCAACGCGGGGCCTTTATAATTGATCTCGTTAGACCTAAGGCGAAGCCACCATAAGATCCGTCCGCAAGGGCGGTTTTTTTGTGTCCAAGTGGGGGAGGAACGATAAAATCAGATTGGTAATCTAACCTTCCAATATCCATAAAGTTTCTGGTTGTATAACATTTTGCCATGTTATCGTGCGCAACGTTTTGGGAGATACGGATATTGGGTGAAACGCGTGCCGCAAGAAGATAAACGAGCTTTTCCTGCAATTGAGATCATCAAGTTAGCCGGTTTATCTCTCCTGGCCGGGGTGATCGGCGTGGGCTCGTGGGAATTGTTGGCTGAGGAAATGATCAGCCAGGATTTGTTAACGAGGGAAACCTTCTGGTGGGAAATCCTGGAGATTACCTTTATCTCGCTTGTCTATGCCGCCATCACTTTCCCCATGTGGTTTCATGTCGTGCGGAAACTCAATCTTGCCCGCGCCGAAAGTGTCGAATCCGGAAAAATCGTCAGTAATATTTTCCAGGCAACGCCTGGTATGAGCGCCATTACGGATCCTGAAACCGGTCTGCATATCGATGTTAATGAGCGCTGGCTATCTGCACTGGGATATCAACGAGATGAGGTGATCGGGAAAACGTCCGAGGAATTGGGGGTCTGGCCGACATCCAAGGTTCGAAGCCGCCTTGTCGAGGAGTTCGACCGATCCAGTGGTCATTTGCGGGATTATGAAACGCAGATTTGTGCGAAATCCGGAAAAACAATCGATGTTCTCGTATCCGGCGAAAAGATCGTTTATGAGGGCCGGGAAAGACTGTTTTTTGTGGCGCAGGACATAACAGCCCTGAAACAGGCTGAGCGTGACTTACGCGATAGTGAACGGCGCGCCCGGTCCGCCGAACAGCAATTGAAAGAGGCCATTGACAGTATTTCCGACGGCTTCGTTCTATATGGGCCTGATAGCAGCCTCATCATCTGCAACAAAAGATTCAAGGAATTCTACGGTTACTCTGATACCGATGTCGGCGGCGGCGCGAGTTGGAAAACGTTGGGTGATCTGGATATTGAGCGTGGAACAGTGATACCGAATGATAGAGTGGAATATCTGGAACGCAGGGACAGGGGGGATGAACCGCCCAAGTCTTTCCCGATTAAATTACATGACGGCCGCCGCCTTCTTGTACGGGACCGCAAGACATTGAGCGGCGGCGTGGTCAGCATTCAGACCGATGTTACCGAAAACGAAAACCTGCTTGAAGAATTACGTTCCGCCCGCACCGATCTTGAGGAACGTGTCGTGGAACGGACCAAGGACCTGGAATTGGAAATCATTGAGCGTAAAACGGCAGAGTACAAACTGCGTGATGCCCTTTCGGCTGTTCAGGTTGCGGATCAGGCAAAAACGGAATTTCTGGCGACGATGAGCCATGAACTACGGACGCCATTGAACGCCATAATCGGATTTACATCGGTAATGCGAGACGGTCATTTCGGAGAAATTGAAAACCAGCGATATCAGGATTACCTAGGCGATATCCAGGCGTCAGGCGAACACCTGTTGGAGCTGATCAATGATATCCTCGACGTATCGGCGGTAGAGGCCGGCAAACTGGAGTTGAGCGAAGAAGTTTGTTCATTAAGCGGCATCATCGATTCAGCCATTCGGCTGGTAACGCCCAGAGCGGAAAAGGGCGGTGTTCACCTGAGCGTCGTTCATGCCAACGGCGCAGATTGGATGGTTAAAGTTGATGAGCGGCGCATGCGCCAGATCTTCGTCAACCTGTTGACCAATGGCATCAAGTTTACCCCGACCGGAGGCGCCGTTCAGGTTGAAACCGCTTATGAGCCCGGCTCTTCCCATCTGTCCATTATGGTAACCGACAGCGGCATTGGCATGTCGGAACAGGATTTAAAAGATGCTATGAAAGCCTTTACTCAGGTCGGTGATGCTTTTTCCCGCTCTCAGGAAGGAACAGGCTTGGGGCTTCCGTTGACCAAGGCGCTTATTGAAATGCATAGCGGAGAACTTACGCTTGAGAGTGCGCCGAACATCGGAACGATTGTTACCGTCAAACTGCCGGCGGATCGTGTAGAATAATAGTTGCTCTCCAGGGCTGCATTGGCAGGAGTGACAAGCTTACAGGTTGGATGTTGATATGGCCGGACCGACAATTGAATTGCATAACGTTTCCCTTCGCTTTGATGAGAACCAGGTGCTAGAGAATGTGAACCTGGCAGTCGGTTCAGGGCAATCACTGGTCGTGATCGGCCCTTCCGGGTGTGGAAAGACCGTGCTGTTGAAAACCATTATTGGGGTTTTCGAGCCAGATAGCGGTGACGTTGTCATTGATGGCAAACCGGTAACCGGTATCCGCCGCAGCGAAAGGGAAAAAATCAATCGCCGTATCGGCATGCTGTTCCAGAAATCAGGCCTGTTTGACAGCCTGCCGGTCTGGGAAAATATTGCATTCCGGTTGTTGCAGGAACATGACATGTCCCGCTCAAGGGCCCGGGAAATCGCCATTGAAAAACTCGCCTTGGTCGACCTGGATGCCCGCGAGGCGGACCTCTACCCGGTCGAGTTGTCCGGCGGGATGCAAAAACGCATCGGCATCGCCCGGGCGATTGCAACCGATCCGGATGTCTTGCTGATGGACGAGCCTACGGCAGGGCTTGATCCCATCAGTTCCAACATGATCAATGACATGATCCTCGATGTGGTTGGACGGCTGGGCGTCACCGTTCTTTCCGTTAACAGCGACATGACGGGCGCAGCGCGCACCGCGGACACGGCCGCCATGCTCTATGACGGTAAAATCATATGGCTGGGGGATACAGGGGAAATGCACGCTTCCGAAAACCCCTATGTCTATCAGTTCGTGAACAGTCATGCGGAAGGCCCCATTCCGACACTGGTTGGGGTGTAGCCATCATGGCAAGGCTTTCCAGGCGGTCATGGGTGCCCGAAAAGTGCGAAGATTTCATCCAGACCTTCGCCGACACGATTGCAAAGTCAGAATCCGGCGCTATCGAAAAGGAATTGCAGGATCTGGTCGAATGGAACCGGTCGATTCATGAGGACGATTGCATCAACCTCAACCCGGCGACCAACGTATTGAATCCAAAGGCGGAGGCTATCCTTGCGGAAGGGCTTGGCTCAAGACCGTCTCTCGGTTATCCCGGCGACAAATACGAGATGGGCCTGGAGGGCATTGAGAAAGTCGAGATCATTGCCGCGGAACTGGCAGCCGAAGTGTTCGACGCTTCTTATGCTGAAATCCGCGTTGCCTCAGGCGCCATGTCAAACCTGTATGCTTTCATGGCGACGGCAAGCCCCGGGGATTATATCATTGTTCCCTCCGCTGAAATCGGGGGTCATGTCACTCATCATATGCCCGGCGCGGCGGGGCTTTACGGGCTGGATATCCATACGGCTCCCGTAGACCAGGCGAGCTATACCGTTGACGTTGAAGCATTGCGCAAGCTCGCCAATGAAATCAAGCCCAGTTTGATCACCATTGGCGGCAGTCTCAACCTGCGGCCTCACCCGGTTCGTGAAATCCGTTCCATTGCGGATGATGTCGGCGCCTATCTGCTGTTTGATGCGGCTCATCTGTCCGGCATGTTTGCCGGCAAGGCCTGGCCAGACCCCTTGCGGGAAGGCGCGCATCTGATGACCATGAGCACCTACAAAAGCCTGGGCGGCCCGGCTTCCGGCCTGATCGTGACCAATGACGCAGAGATGTCGGAAAGACTGGACCGGATTGCTTTTCCCGGATTGACGGCGAATTTTGATGCCGCCAAATCAGCAGCCCTGGCCCTGACGATGCTGGACTGGCGCGAATACGGCGAGGCTTATGCGAGCGCCATGATCGAGACGGCGCAGGTTTTGGCTGAAGCCCTGTCGTCAGCCGGATTTCCAGTTTTCGGCGTTGGCAACGGTTTCACGTCCTCACATCAATTCGCCATAGAAGCAGCCCGGTTCGGGGGAGGGCAGGCGGCGGCCAGGTCCTTAAGAAAGGCAAATATCCTTTCTTGTGGCATCGGACTGCCGATCGATCCGGTCGAGGGCGATATGAACGGATTGAGGATTGGTACGCCTGAAATCGTCCGTTGGGGAATGACAACGGACCATATGGGTGAAATTGCCTCATTCATGAAACGCTGCCTGATCGATTGTGAGAAACCCGAGTCCATTGCACGCGATGTTTCCGCCTTTCGGAAACAATTCACCGAGATGCGTTATATACGTAGGGACTGAATTCAGATTTTAAGCGACCGCGACTGGTTTGCGTCTTTGCTGCTTGGTGTACTGTTTGGCGTCGCTTTCCGCACCCTGGGCCATGATCCAGGCCCGGAACGCCGAAATCCGGGGTAGCCTTCCTGACTGATCCGGATAGACAAGATAGTACGACCCGAAACCGTCGAGCATGTTTTCAAAAGGTATAACCAGCTTGCCCGTATCCAGTGCGTGGTCGACAGCCGGTCTGCGCCCCATGGCGATACCAAGCCCTTCCACGGCTGCTTCCAGGGATTGTACGCGGTTATGGAAACGAAGGCTTTTTTCCGGTTTAAAGTTCGCTAAGCCAACGGCTTCGCACCAGGCCGCCCATTCCGGGTTGGCGGCAATATTGCACCTGATAATCGTATGATTGACCATGTCGGCTGGATGGTTCAGCGGTGGCGCGGACTTCAGGTAATCAGGGCTGCATACGGGGAAAACCTGTTCGCCCATCAGGTATTCCGTACGAACGCCGGGCCAGTTTCCGTTTCCGTACAACACGCCAACATCGACCTCCGGCAGCAAAAAGTGCGGGTCTTCGTATGGCGTCACAAGATTGATTTCCAGATCCGGATTCTGCTCCCGGAACGAAGCAAGCCGGCGAACCATCCAGGTGGCGGAAAGGCTGGGGCATAACTGGATGGTCAGGGGCGCCTGGCCATTGCTGTCAACGACTTCAGACGTGGCATCCAGGAGGTCAGCGATAACGGCCTGGACGCGGCTCAAATATGTCCTGCCGATCGGCGTCAATTCCAGTTCATGGTGCCGGCGTACGAACAGTCTTGTTCCAAGCTGGTTTTCAAGCGTTCTTACCTGGTGGCTGACCGCTGATGGCGTCAGGCATACTTCCTCCGCGGCACGCTGGAAACTCAAATGCCGGCCAACGGATTCAAAAGCCTTCAGAGCTGCTAGAGAAGGAAGCCTGCTTACTTTCATGTCCCCATCCACATTTCAAAAAACGGTAACTTCCGGGACATACTGAGCGCAACTTTACGCTCCATGTCAATTCAAATGAGACATAAGCTTGAAATTTTGTTTCTTTGCAAAATTGTGATATTGCCGGAAAAATGTTTGTTATCGGCGGAAAAGCAATACCGGAGCCTGGAACACCTCAAGCGAGCGCTCAAGAATGTCAGGCTTTGGAAGATCATTTTCGTAATCGATAATCATGAGAGAGCTTGACGATTTCCGCCAGGGGTGCATCAGTCGCTGCGACAGGGAACCGACAGTCGTTCGAAGGGCCGTATCGTCCCGGATATCTTCGAAAAGCTTCTCCATCGCTTCGGCCAAACCTTTTACATCGCCGATATAGGCATCGACACCGACATGCCGCTGCCGAGCAATATGGAGCGCGAGCTTCATGGCCTTATCCGAGGGTAATATTTCAGGCGCGATCAGGGTAACGTTACCGGCAGGGGTTTGGCGGGATTCGTTTACAAGCAGAATATGGCACTGCCGTTGTGAAACGATCCGGGTGATGGTTTCGTAGGTTTTCTTGAAGGATCGTAAAGCCTGAGGCGACAGGGACAAGACCAAAAGGTCATCTTCGTGCGTCGATTCGACGACTTTTTCATCCAGTCTTCCATCTACGATGGCGAAGGAATGCCGGCGCTGATGGGCATTCGCCAGTTTTTCAAGAATCTGGCGTATGGAGGAAGCGCGCTCGTCCATTTCGTTACGCAGATCGTCTGGATCCAGGGGCCGCGAAAAGGTGCTGTGAAAGGCGAACTCCCGGGCAAAAGGCAGTCCGGCATAATCAAGCAGGTCGCTGTCACGGATGCACAGACAGGCGACATCACTGTCGAAGACTCCGGCAAAATTTACAGTGTGCTCAAGCGCACGGTCCTGGCGTTCGTTCCCGGAAAGAGAGAGGGTCAGAACAATACGCCGGAAATGACGCGTTGGAAAATCAGACTCAGCCGGAGTCATTTTTATCCTTGTCCTTTGCAAAATCCTTCAGGTTGTTGGCAAACCCTGAAAGCCGTTCTTCCACAGCAGCGAACACTGTTCCCTTGGGAAAGACTCCCTTAGTCCCCCGTTTACCCGCACGGACACCGGTCAGGATTTCGATGCCCTGTGTTATCGTTTCAACCGGGTAGATCGTGAATTTGCCTTTTTTTACGGCCTCTACCACGTCTTCGCGGAGCATGAGGTGCTTAACGTTCGACGCAGGGATCAGGACGCCTTGCTCGCCATTCAGTCCTCGTTCCATGCAGATATCGAAAAATCCCTCGATTTTTTCGTTTACGCCGCCAATAGCCTGGACCTGCCCATGCTGGTTTACCGAGCCGGTAACAGCCAGGGATTGCTTGATGGGAATTTCCGAAAGCGAGGACAACAGGGCGTAAAGTTCGGTCGACGAGGCGCTGTCGCCATCCACGCCTCCGTAGGATTGCTCAAAAACAAGACTCGCGGAAAGAGCAAGCGGAATTCCAGGAACGAAATGAGAGCTCAAGTAGCTCGACAGTATCAGCACACCTTTCGAATGCAGGGAACCGCCCAGTTCCACTTCCCGCTCGATATCGATGACGCGGCCTTTCCCCATCCAGGTTCTTGCCGTTATCCGTGTCGGACGCCCGAAACTGTAGCCGCCGATTTGCAGGACGCTCAGTGCGTTTATCTGTCCTACCTTGGCTCCGTCGGTATCGATCAGGATATCGCCGCGCTGGATAACTTCCTGTGAACGCTCACGGATACGGTCTTTGCGGTTTTTTGCCGCTGCCAGGGCCTGTTCGACATGCCGGCGTTTGATCTGCCTGGATTTGGCCTCACCGGCCGTCCAGTCAGCTTCATGCATGAGGTCCTTGATCTTTGCCAGTTCGAGGGAGAGTCGTTCCGAATCCCCCGATTCACGGGCGCTGTATTCGATGATCCTGGCGACAGCCCCGCTATCGAACGCCCGCATGTCGTGTTTCTTGGCCAGCATGGCGATGCATTCGGCGAACCTCTTTTCTGTTTCCGGTGTCCGCTCCATGCGGTCGTCGAAATCAGCGCCAACCTTGAATAACTCGGGAAATTCGGGGTCATAGGCGGACAGCAGATAATACATCATCGGATCACCCAACAGGATGACCTTGGTGTTATGCCGGATGGGGGCAGGCTCCAGAGATACCGTGCTGATCACCGTCAGGTATTTCCCGGGACTTTCCGTCTTGATGCATTCACCCCGGATTGTCCGCTTAAGCGCTTCCCAGGCAAAGGGTTGTATCAGAACCTGGCGTGCATCCAGCAAAAGATACCCGCCGGTCGCCTGGTGGAACGCGCCCGGCTTGATCATACGGAAATCGGTTAGCAACGCCCCCATGTGTTCGACGTGCTCGATCCGTCCGATCAGGTTTCCGAGGGTCGGGTGGTCTTCATAAATTACGGGTGCGCCTGTATCGGGTTCATTGGTGACAACTACATTAACATCGTATCGTCCGAAACCGATGGCCGTGCCGCCGTTACCGCGTAAGGAAACTGACTTGGTTTCCTCCTGCGCAACGCCGCCTTCCAGGCCAAGCACGGTTCGGATGTTGTCGATCAGGTCGCCGCGCATCTGATCCACAAATTCGGCAACCTGGGGCAACTCGGCAAAACCGGTCAGAAAATCGGCCATATGGGAATCCACCACGGAGGCAGTAATTTCCCGGTTCATTTCCAGAAGTTTCTCATGCAACTCCTTTGTCCGACGCGGGATGCTGGCGATGATAGCCTCCAGTTCCTGCTCCAGCTCCTTGATGTCTTCCTGCCAGCGTTCCCTGTCCTCTTCCGGGAGCTTGGAAAACACATCCGGATTGACCACCTGCCCATCCTGTGTCGGCGCCAGGGCAAAGCCCCTCGGAGTCATCATCAGGGCGACATTTTTTTTGGCCGCCTTTTCGGACAGATTGTCAAAAGCCTTCTGCTGGTCCTGGCGGAATGATTCTTCCAGCACCTGGTGGCGATTGCGGTAATCTTCGCTTTCAAAAATCGTGATGACGGCAATACGGATATCTTCGATGGTCTGGGCGACGGCGCGCTTGAGTTCAGGGCCACGGCCTGGCGGCAGGGACAAGGCGATGGGCTTGTGCGTGTCCTTGAAGTTGTTGACGTATACCCAATCGCCCGGGGTTTCTTCCTGCTTGGCCTTGTCGGACAGGAGTTGCTGGACGATATCGAACTTTCCCGTGCCGGGCGGGCCGTACAGGAAAAGATTGAATCCTTCGGCGCGGGTAGCGCTGCCAAACCGGATCGCCTCAACGGCTCTTTCCTGGCCCAAGGCGCCGTTGATGCCGTCGACCTCATCCGTTGTCTTGAACGGGACTGCCTTGGGGTCACAGGGTCGGAACAATTGGTTCGGTTTTAATGGTCGTATTTTCATTATTCCTCAATACCTTAAGAGCTCCATTATCTGCATGATCGGGCGATTTTTGATTTGACCAGGATCAATGTTACCAGATTTGTTTCAACCTACCATACTCCGAAGTATGGACCTTAAAATACGGGAGATGCGTCATGAATATGGCGATGATCGGACACAATGTTTCCGGCATTGACATAGATGTTGAGGTCAGGGTCTTCAACAGTATCCAGCGCGATGTGGGCGGTCCTGTAAGCCGTTCGTTGACATTGCCTGCTGGCTCTACGATCGCCGATATTTTCTCTCAGCTTAATATCCGGGAAAAGGACGTGTTTCTGGTGTGGTGCAATGGCCGCGATGTCACAAGGCGCATGCCGGGCGAAATCAATACGGATTTTGCGCCTGAGCATGGCGATGTCATCGCCATATCCGGCGCCGTTCCCTACAGTTGGGGCTATGGCTCACCAATTGTATAAGTCTTTATAGATTTTACCCGATAACCGAGAAGCTCGAATTCTCATTGATTTCCCGGTTGCGGGAACAGAACCCCAGATCAATGGTGTGCCTGATATGTTCAAGCTCGAACGTGACGGGATCGGCGTCGTGGTCATGGCCGTTCTCGCAAGCCTCGATCAGGGTCGCCATCATCTTGCCCGCCGTGGGGCCGTTCTTGAATTGGTTTCCGCTTGAGCCGATGGCGAGATAGAAACCCTCCAAATCCGAACGGTCATAGATCGGCCCCCAGTCCTCCGTCACATCATACAGGCTGACGACGCCCCTGGCCTGATTGGGAACGGCCAGTCCCTCGAAACGCTGGGCCATGCGCGAGACCTGCGCCGTCCATTGGTCGGTGAATTCCTCGTTGTAATCATCCGGATCAACCCAGATCTGCGGGTCGCATTCCGGATCCTCGCTGCCGACAAGGATATGGTTGCCGACCTCGGGACGGCTGTAGCAGGCGATATCGCTGTCGGAAAAGACGTAACCTTCGTGTTCGTAATCGAAGCCGGCGGGGGCGGGGACGTGGGCGACCTCGTGGCGAAGGGCTTTCGTCTTGATCTTCATGGAGGCTTCAATGCCGGCCAGGCGGGTGATGGGGGCTGAGTGGGGGCCGGCGACATTAACGACAACCGGGGTGCCGATGGTGCGGCCATCGGCAAGCTTTACGCCCGTGACGCCGCCGGCGGCGGTGCAGATTTCCGTGACTTCGGCGTTGAACAGGAAGTCCCCACCGTTTCGTTCCGCGGCTGATTGCACGTTGCGCGCGGCAAGTTGCGGGTCGCTGACATAGCCCCCGTCCGGGAAAAAGATGGCGCCATCGAGGATACGTCCAGTTGTTTCGCCGAAATTCGGATCATCGTGCCGCCGGGGTGGATGAAATTCGCGCGCATCGATGATGGGAAAGCGCTGACGCAAAGTATCCGCATCCCACAGCTCATAGGGAACGCCCAATTGATCCATGAGGGAAACGACATGCGCCATACCGTTGTTCTGGGCGGTCCGCATCACCACGCAGCCGGTATTGGTATAGGTGATCAGGTCCTCATCATCCGATGGCGCACCTAAGTATTCAGGCCAGTTTTTCCAGTAATTGATCCCGTCATAGGCGATGGCGGAGCCTTCGAGGGTGGAATAATAGGTGCGGATAATGGCGCAGGAACCCGAGGTTGAGCCGTATCCGGCGGCAGGCAGCTTGTCTATGTTGAGCGTCCGCCAGCCTTTTTTCGCCAACTCATAGGCGACCGGCGTGCCGATGATGCCCGCGCCGATAATGATGGCGTCATATGAAGAGTTGTCGCCCATTGTGATCCCCCATTTTTATCAGGATACATGAAAAGTCTTCTCGGGGCATCCGTCAAACCAATATCGTTTGTTACTTCTGAGAGTTTTTCAGTTTACTGAATAGCGGGAACT
Source organism: uncultured Thalassospiraceae bacterium (assembly GCA_964344255.1). GTDB lineage: Bacteria > Pseudomonadota > Alphaproteobacteria > Rhodospirillales > Casp-alpha2 > JAJFIE01. The sequence goes on along the minus strand of CAYFMQ010000009.1, from coordinate 124,146 downwards.
GGTGGGGCCTGATCCGGTCTAAACCGACGGGCATTCTCCCAAACGCCGCCCGCCCGCCAGGTATTCGTCGATGATCACGTTCATGCGGTCCTTGTCGAAGCTGGCGTAATGGCCGCCATGAACAACCTGAACCGGAAAGGTGCGCAGGCGCTCCAGACTTTCAACCAGCTGCTCCTCTACGGAATGGTACAGGATATCGATCAGGTCGCCGTCATAGAGGGTATCGCCTGAAAACAGGATGCCGGTTTCCTCTTCCCAAAGCGCGATGGAGCCGGGCGAGTGCCCCGGCACGTGCAGAACCTTGAACACCCTGTCGCCCAGGTCGACAATATCGCCTTCGTCAAGTTCCCGCGTCAGGGGGGCGGCTTCAATGCACCAGGTTTCCGCCTCGAAGCCCGGATAAGGGGGCTTTAGAATCATGCCTTCGACAAAGAAGTTATCGGCGACGATGTTGTGGCGGGTGGGGGCGGCGTAGATATCCGCTTCGTCCTTATGGGCCCACCTGTCTTCAAACTCGCACAATCCGCCAGAGTGGTCGTAATGGGCGTGCGTGCACAGCCCGATGACCGGTTTGTCGGAAATCTTCGCTACCTCGGCGGAGAGGGACTGAAGCCCGAGCCCAGTATCGATGACCAGGTCGCGATCCCTGCCACGGACATGCCAGATGTTGCAGCGCCACCCTGCTTCGTGCTGGGTTTCCAGGATCAGGGTAATGTCATCGCTGATTTTCCGGGTTTCGTACCAATCTGTCGTGGTCATTTTTTAATCCGCCTCTATAAGTATGAGTGTCACTTTATCAGGTTGGTGGCGTGGTGTGTATCACCCAACATATGACAGTGATCGTCAAAAGATCAGGGAGGGCGCGGGCATGAGCTCAATTAAGGACGGTATCGTCAAAACGGATGACTGCGATGTTTATTACCTGCAGGAAGGCGAGGGTCCGGATATCGTCTGGATTCCCGGCGGCGACCAGACCGGCGATATCTTCACGACGCAGTTCGATGGTTTCAAAGATGCCTATCGGTGTACCAGTTTCGACCCCAGAGGAGCTGGGAAAACCGTTACGCGCCCGGCGTCACCCTGGCCGATTGAGGATTTCGCCAAGGATTGCGCGGCGCTGATCCGCGAGGTGTGCGACCCGCCGGTGGTCCTGACGGGACTATCCATGGGCGCGCTCATCGTCCAGGAAATGGCCTTGAGCTTCCCGGAGCTGGTCCGCATCGCCATCCCCATGGGGACCAGCGGGCGCAAGACGGGATTCTTGCGGGAATGGGAAGAGGCGGAAATCGCCTATGGCGCCGCCGGTCATACGTTACCGCCAGACTTTTCCATCGCCCATTACGCCGTTCTGTCCTATCCGGCGGAAGTCCTGGGCGATGATGCCTTGTGGGAGAAATGCAAACCCTACATTTCGGGAGCTTATGGCGACAGGGATCCGGCCATGCTGGCGGCGCAATGGGAGGCCTGTCTCAACTTCGAGCCCCTGGACCGTCTTCCGAATTGCGAGGTTCCCATGCACGTCATCGGTTTTTCCCAGGACATGCAAACCCCGCCGGCGCGTGGTCGCCTGGTGGCGGAAGCCGCCAAGCACGGGCATTTTCACCTGTTGGAGGGACTCGGTCATTGTTCCATGTTCGGCCACAAGCCCGACGTGGTGAACGCCTGCATCCGCGAGATTATCGAAAGCTACGGGTGAGGGCGCTCTGATCTAGTCTTCCGGAACGCCGCCTTCCTCGTGACGGCGCCTGACGAATGCGTCCAGTTCCTCGTCGATGGCCGGGTTCAGCGGCGGCTTTTCGTAAGAAGCGATCAGGTCCTTGTATATCTTGTGCGCCCGCGTGGTCGCATCGACGGAGCCGTGATCCCGCCAGGTTTCGAAGTTGCGCCAGTCGGATAACAGCGGCGCGTAAAATGCCGTTTCGTAGCGATCAATGGTGTGCTGGGTTCCGAAGAAATGGCCGCCCGGCCCCACATCGGCCATGGCGTCGATGGCGAGCTCCTCGCGGTCGGTGCTCAAGGGCAGCAGGAATTCTGACATCATCTGCAGCATCTCGGCGTCGATGATGACCTTTTCATAGGACGCGCACAGGCCGCCTTCGATCCAGCCAAGCCCGTGCATCATCAGGTTACAATGGCCCAGGGTGCAGCCCCAGATGGTCATCTGTGATTCATAGGTTGATTGCGCATCAGGCGCGTTTGAGGCGTTCACGTTCGAAGCCCGGTAGGGGACGCCAACCCGGCGGGCAAGCTGGCCGCCGATAATGGTCGCCTTGGCATGTTCCGGCGTGCCGAAGGCGGGGGAGCCCGTCTTCATGTCCACGTTGGAGGTGAAACCGCCGTAAACACAAGGCGCACCGGGATTGACCATCTGGATAAAGGCAATGCCGGCAAGGGCCTCGGCGTGCTGCTCGACAAGAGCGCCGGCGACGGTGACGGGCGCCATGGCGCCCGCCAGGGTGAACGGCGTGATGATAACGGGCTGGTTATGACGCACCATCTCCATCAGGCCGGTCAACATGGGCTTGTCGTACTGCAGTGGCGAATTGGCGTTGATGACGGTGAACAGGCTGGGGCGGGACTTCAGGTCTTCAACGCTGACGCCGTGCGCGATGGCCGTCATGGCGAGCGAATCCTTGATACGATCACTGCCAAGGGCGTAGGCGAAATTCACTTTCTCGCAGTAACGCACCATGGCCTGATAAGCATCCAGGTGGCGGAGCCGGGGCGGGACATCCTGTGGTTCCACCGGATAACCGGCAAGGAAATCGATGATGTTCAGGCTCTGCGCCAGCTTCAGGAAGTCGCAGTAAGTCTCCATGGTGCCGGCCTGGCGGGGCAGGTCCAGGGCGGAGACATGCGGTGGGCTGGAGACAATGCCGAAGTTCATCACGTTGCCGCCCCAGTGCAGATCGAATGCCGGGTTGCGGGCATGGACCGTGTATTCCGACGGGGCCTTGGAAATGGATTCTTCTACCAACGAGCGGTCAAAACGGACCCGGGTCGTGGCATCGTCGACGTCGGCCCCAGCCTGCTTCAGGATGTCACGCGCCCCTTCGTCCAGGAAATTGATCCCGATGGTTTCAAGGACTTCCAGCGCAGCGTTATGGATGTCTTCAACCTGGTCGTCGGAAATGAACTTGAACGGCGGAAAGGGGTTTCTTGTCTGCCGTCTCGGCAATTGCTGGATTGCCGTCGCCGCAGCCCCCCCGGTAGCTTTCGCCGCCCTGCCGCCTGATCGCCTGCGCCTGGTCTCGTCTGTCATTCTGGCCCCCTTCTCCCATAGCCTTCCCGTTTCCATTTAGGAGAAACAATCCTGCTTAGGAAGCCTAAACTAAACATGGTAGAACAAATTATATTTTGTTCTGCCCAAGCAAAATTTAAAGATCCTTGCACAGCCTGAGGGAATCGTAGATGGCGGCGTGAATGTTGCGGCTGGAGACGGCGTCACCGACGCAGAATAGCTGGAAGCCATCCTCCCCAGCCGGTTGGGGCATGTTGGATGTCAAGGCGTCATAGTCGGTAATGCCGGCGTTGGAGGATGCATCGCGAAGCCCCGGGGAAAGTTCGTCAAAGGGCAGGGTTCCGTGCTCGACAACGATATGATCGACCAGCCGTTCGATGTCCGGTCCGCCGTACTCGTTGGAGAAAACAGCGCGCAGTTTGTTGCCGTCCTTTGCAACGGATTTCAACCGGTGGTCCGGCGTTATGGTCACGCCGTTTTTGTAGAAATGCTCCATGTAAATGGGGAAGTTAACCGTACCCATCTCCATGGCCGGGCTACGGTCCGAGGTGATGAATTCAACGTCGGTGTTTTCCTTGGCACTCAAGTAATCGGCGCAGGACGGCCCCTGGTGCTGGCCGTTGTCATCGTAGACAAGGACGGAACCCGTGATGTCCTCCCCTGACAGAACGTCCCAGGTGCTGATGCAGTTCTCCCCGCCCGGCACGTAATCCGTATCCGGCAGGCCACCCGTCGCGATGATAACGACATCGGGGTTTTCCGCCTTGATCATTTCTTCATCGGCAAAGGTATTCCAGCGGATATCGACATTGTGACGTTCCAGTTGCAGCTTGTACCAGTCGACAATACCGATCAGGTCCTTGCGCCAGCCGGCGCGCGCGGCAAGGATGACTTGCCCACCCAGATCGCCGGTTGCCTCGAACAGCACAACGTCATGGCCGCGTTCGGCGCTGACCCGGGCCGCTTCCAGCCCGGCGGGACCGCCGCCGACAATGACCACCTTCTTCTTTGGTCCTGTTGATTTTTCAACCACATGGGGCATGGTGGCCTCGCGGCCCGTCGCGGCATTATGAATACAAAGCGTGCCGCCCCCTTCATAAATGCGGTCCAGGCAGTAGCCTGCGCCGACACAGGGGCGAATGCCTTCCTCGTCGCCTGCTTGCAGCTTTTTCACGATATGGGGGTCGGCGATATGGGCGCGCACCATGCCCACCATGTCGAGCAGGCCCTCCTCGATGGCGTAACGGGCCGATGACAGGTCCGCAATCTTGCAGGCATGGAACACCGGAACGGATATCTTCTCGCGTACGCTACCGATCATGGCGACCCAGGGGGCAAGCGGAAACCGCATACCGGGGATGTGATAGCTCAAGGCATGATCCGTATGAATCTGACCGAAATTGACGGTCATGTAATCGATCAGGCCTGAATCCGAAATGATGCGCGCGGCTTCCGCGCCTTCTTCCAAATCGACTCCGCCTTCGGTTGATTCGTTGATGCCCTGACGGATGCCAAGAATGAAGTCGGGGCCGACGGCATTTCGGATCTCATCCAGGATTTCCAGCGAGAACCGCAGGCGGTTTTCCAGCGATCCGCCATATTCATCACTGCGCTGGTTGGTCAATGGCGAGAGAAACTGGTCCGGCAGGTGGCCGTGGCTCAGAACCTCAGTGCCGTCTAGATCGCCATCCCGGCATCGTCTTGCGGCCTCTCCATAGGCCTTGCGGATGCGCCGGATATCGTCCTTATCCATCTCTTTCGGATAGGCGCGATGCGCCGGTTCGCGGACCCGGCTTGGCGCTACCACCGGCAGCCAGTCGGCCTGGTTCCAGGTGGTGCGGCGCCCCATGTGGGTGATCTGGCAGATCAGGCCGCAGTCGTACTTGTGGATGCGCTCGGCAAATTCCCGGAAGTAGGGGATGATGGAATCGTCCCCCACATAAAGCTGGCCGAAGACGGAAGGTGAATCCGGCGCGATGTTGGCGGAGCCGCCGAACATGGTCATGCCGATGCCGCCCTGGGCCTTGGCTTCATGGTAAAGCTGATAGCGTTCCCTGGGGTGGCCGTCTATCGCATAGGCCGGCTCGTGCGGCGTCGACATAATGCGGTTCTTGATGGTGAGATGTTTCAGCCTGAACGGTTCAAGCAGGACGTCTTTTTTGCTCATCTCATCCCTTCCCTTTGTAGCATCTGGATATACTTTAGGGAGGTGTAAGGGGGTGGGAAAGTCTGAAATCGACAACTTGTTGAAAGTCCTCGACGTAATCATTTCCCTCTGACATTCTGCCCCGTATCAAATCCCAATCTTGCTAGAGAGAGACAGTTATGGAATTTACCGGCGTACACACACCCATTCTTACCCCGTTTGATGACGATGGCGGTATCGATTACGACACACTGGAAAAGCTGATCGGCTTCCAGATCGACAATGGCGTGACCGGTATCCTGCCCGGCGGATCGACCGGCGAGTTTTATGCCCTGTCGCCCGACGAACGCCATGCCCTGAACCGCTTCGTCTTGGAATGTACCGGTGACCGGGCCTTCCTGATGGCGGGTACGAACGCAACGACCACGGCGGATGTAATCGCTTATTCCCGTGACGCCCAGGACATGGGTTACAGCGCCATTATGCTGGCGCCGCCCTACTATTCCCTGCCGGAGCAAGATGACCTGTTGCAGCATTTCCTTGCCGTGCTGGACGCCATCGACATTCCCCTGGTGCTCTACAACTTCCCGGGGCGCGCCGGGGTGGAAATCGGCTATGACGTCCTCGATGGTTTGGCCGATCACCCTCAGGTTGCCGCCATCAAGGAAAGCAGCGGCGACATCACCCGCCTGCATGGCATTCTCGATCGCTATCAGGGTCGTATCCAGTTGATCTGCGGCGCCGACGACCAGGCTTATGAATACTTCGCCTGGGGTGTCAAATCCTGGATTTGCGGCGCCGCCAATCCGGCGCCGTCGGAAAACGTCGCCGTGCTGAATGCCGCCGTTTCCGGTGACCTGACAGGCGCTAAAGCCGCCATGGAAACGCTGATGCCGCTTCTGGTGTCACTGGAAGGGGGCAAGTACATCCAGAAAGCAAAATACGGCATGGAACTGGCCGGGCTTTCCTGCGGCAGGACGCGTCCGCCCTTGATGGAACTGTCGGATACTGAAAAGGCCGAATTCAAGGCAATATTTGACAGAATGAAGGGGTAGGGGAGGAAGCCCTCTCATCCCCCCTTCAGTGGCGGCATCAGCGACATGGTGTCGCCGTCGTTCAGGATGACCTCGCCCCGGGTCGAAGGGGGCACGGCATGGCCGTTGATGACGATCAGGTAATTACCGTCCGTGGGTGCGCCCAGGTGCTCCAGCGCGCCCAGAATGCTCAGGCCCTCCGGCATTTCGATGTCGCCGGTGTTTCCGTCAACGCCGTCGGGCAGGTAGCGCTTGAACAATCCGCCGGTCTTTAGCGTGATGCGCATGGAATTCTACTCCGTAACCAAAATGCCCCGGCCCGTTTCCGGGCCGGGACACTGATTTGGTGACTTTCAGCCCGGTTTACAAGCCGAGACGCTCGATCAGCTCATTGGTCAATTGACCGTCTTCGGTCCAGCCGCGGAGCTTGTAATATTCCGGCAGCATCTTATCGAGCTCGTTGACCTTGCCTTCGGCGGAGCCGGACGGCGCCGGGGTTTCCAGCAGGCGTTTCGGCAGGGTGTCGTCGGCAGCGGTCAGGCCGGCGGCCAGGTTAAACCGGCGTTCTGTGTTCCAGACACGCTCGCCGGTTTCCCGCATACGGTCTTCGGTCCACTCACTGGCGAGATCGGCATCCAGCAACCTGGACATGTGGCCCAGGTCCATGCCGGCATCGCCGATGAACAGGCAAAGCCCTGTCGAGTCGATGGCGGCAATATCGTCCTGGCTGTTCTTGCATGGTTCCGCCTTGCCGTTGCCGCTGATGTCCTCCATGTCCTCACCGAAGGTCGCATGCTTCAGGTGGCAAGCGCCGCGATTGGACGTGGCATAGCCCAGGCCCATGCCCTGCAGGGCGCGGCTGTCATAACCGGCGAATTCCTGGCCTTTGACGTGCATGGCGATTTCGGGGTGGCCGTATTTCTCGCACATCAGCTTGGAGCCCATGGCGAGGATAGCGCCGAAGCCTTCACCCTTGCCGGTTTTCTCCGACATGATGGTAAGCGCTTCCGCATTGCCGAAGGAAAGATCCACACCATCGGTGTCTTCCTTGGTGATGACGCCCATTTCATAGAGCTCCATGGCTGCCGCCAAGGTGCCGCCGAAGGAGATGGGATCGTAACCGTGCTCGTTGGTCATGTACCCGGCGAAGGTCAGCGCATCGATATCATCGACACCGACCAGCGGTCCGAAGGCGTAGGCGGTTTCATATTCCAGACCGCCGGAGGCCACCCGGTATTCCGGGCGGTTGACGATGGAGAAATGGTTTTCGTCAATGTGGGCGATACGGCCACAGGCGATGGTGCAGCCGAAGCAGGCCTTGTTGGTTACCATGTTGCGGTGGCCGTTTTCATGGACCTTCCACATGGCGTCGGGATTGATGTTTTCGACGCCTTCAAACTGGACCGCCTGGAAGTTACGGGTCGGCAAGCCGCCCCATTCCTGCATAGAATCGATCATGGCGTTGGTGCCCAGTTCGGTTAGGCCGACACGGTCCTCGTTGCCGGCCAGCGCTTCGTGGGATTCGCGTACGGCTTCCATGAAGGCCTTGGGGTCGTTGACCCCGACACCCTTGGTGCCGCGGCAGGCAACGGCCTTGAGCATCTTGGAACCCATGACGGCGCCGACGCCGGAACGTCCGGCAGCGCGGTGGAGATCGTTCACGACACAGGCAAACCGGCAGAGGTTTTCGCCGGCTTCGCCGCAGGACGCAACCTTGATCAGCGGATCACCATGGGTTTCCTTGATCCATTCTTCCGTATTCCAGACCGTGGTGCCCCAAATGTCGTCGGCCGGAAGAATTTCCGCCTTGTCGTCGACAATGTTCAGGTAAACCGGCTTGTCGGACTTGCCTTCGACCAACAGCAGGTCGTAACCGGCGAATTTCAGTTCCGCGCCGAACTTGCCGCCTGAGTTCGAGCACGCAATCGCGCCCGTCAGCGGGCCTTTGGTGATCACGGCATAGCGGCCGCTGGTGGGCGCCATGGTGCCGGTCAGCGGGCCTGTTGCGAAAATAAGCACATTGTCGGGTCCTAAGGGATCGGCCTTGGGATCCATGTTTTCCCAAAGGTATTTGGTGCCCAGGCCGCGCTCGCCCATATAGGCTTCGGCCCATTCCATGTTGAGGGGTTCGGCTTCCGCCGTACCCTTGGTGAGGTTGACTCTCAGTATTTGTCCCTGCCAAGCCATCTTGCTTCTCTCTTTCTTAAAAAATCTTGTGTGTCACACGATCAAAGGTTTCGAGCGCCGCTTTTAAGCGCTGGCGCCGGCGTCGGTCGAGACGGCGCTGTCGCGCATCTTGCCGAGGCCGGTCCAGTTCGCGTCGCCAAAGGTGATCGCTCCTGTCGGGCATGCTTTTGCACACTCAGGATCGCCGCCGCACAGGTCGCATTTTGCAACCTTGCCGTTGTCCTGGTTGTAATTGATGGTGCCGAAGGGGCATGCGATGGTGCAAACCTTGCACCCGACACATTTGCTTTCGTTCAGTTCCACAGCGCCGGTTTCAACGTTCCGTTTCAGGGCACTCGTGGGGCAGGCTTTCATGCACCAGGCTTCAGCGCACTGGGTGCAGGTGTAGGGGATCGACCGTTTACCGTGTTCAAGTTCGAAAACCTTGATCCGGGACCGCGCCGGATTGAAAGACCCGGTGTGTTCGAAAGAACAAGCCATTTCACATTGCAAACAGCTTGTACATTTTTCTGCATCCAGAATTAGCGCCTTTTGCACTCTTCGTCTCCTCCTTGTTTCCCGACCATCGGTTTCAGAACGTCGTTTTGTCTACAGGGCCGGTTGATTAGCCAATTGTTCTTGGGCGACATAATAGCGGTACTTTGTAATGAAACGAAACCCCCCAAGGGGGATAGATCAGGCAGTTTTTTTTATCCCTGATTCTTCCACCGTTTCCTCTTTGGCGAGGGTTTCAGACAGCCATTCGCTGAAAACCGAGGCCGCGGGCGAGAGCTTCTGGTTGAGGGGCGTGACGATATAGTAGGCCAGATCGGTTTCCATCTCAGGCCCGAAGAGCCTTTTTAGCTTTCCGGTTCCGGCGAAATGCCGCCAGATCGATGAAAAACATAAGGCGAGCCCGCCTCCGGCGGCGGCGGCATCCAGGGCCAGGGCCCAGGTGTCGACCTGCGCCGACAGGGTTCCGCCGTCGTCTTCTATTGGATGGCCTGCTGTCAGTTCAAGCCACCGGGTCCAGAGGTTGGCGTTGGAAGCGACGTGATAGACCGTATGGCCTTTCAGCTCTTCCAGGCTTTTGGGCGCTGACCGGCCATCCAGTAGCGTCGGTGCAGAGACAGGAAATAAGCTCTCCTTCGTTATAGGGTGGGCCTGTGCATTCGGCCAATCACCGGCGCCGAACCGGATGTCGATATCGACATTGTCCCAGTCATGATCCGCCGGCCACACGGCGGTGATAACCCTTAAAGGGATCTCAGGGTGCAATAACTGAAAGCGTGGCAGGTTTTGCCCCAGCCAGGTGGCGGCAAATGTCGCACCGGCTCTGATTACAATCCGTTTGCTGACGGCGGAGCCGAAAACCTCCTGGGTGCCCTGCGCCAGCCTGAGGAAGCCTTCACGCACGGAGGGAAGATAGGCTTCGCCCGTACTGGTCAGTTTCAGGCTCTGCGGCAACCGATGGAACAGGGGGTGTCCCAGATGCTGCTCAAGCGCCTTGACCTTCTGGCTGACGGCCGCCTGGGTCACGTTCAGCTCCTTCGCCGCACCGGTGAAGCTCAGGTGCCGGGCGCTGGCCTCGAAGGCGCGCAACCAGTTTGGCGGCGGCAGTTTCGTGAGCATAATCAGATCCCCTTTGACATGACATTTTCGAGCCTAATATGCATGATAGTTTTTCTAGGCCTAAGGGGTGAATATTACTCGTTTGCAGTCACATGGCGAAAGCCCTAATGAGAAAAAATGTTACAATTATCCAGTGCCGTTTAAGAGGATGACATCAATGGCCGCTGTTGAAGAGAAAGCCAGCCGTCGAGGCGGGCGCTCCGCTCGTAAGGCGCTTCGCGCCGCACCTGTTCCGGAAGACGAACGGGTCATTCGCCCGGGTATGGAGGGGGGTCTTTTCAAACCTCTCAAAGACAACGATGTCGAAAAAATCCACCGGGCCGCACTGGATGTTCTGGAAACCGTCGGGCTGGCCGATCCCATACCGTCCTGTGTCGAAATCGTCACGGCTGCCGGGGGCTCCCTGTCGGACGAAGGCCGGTTGTTGTTCCCGCGCGCCCTGGTTGAGGACACCATTGCCAAAGCGGCCAGGAACTTCCCGCTTTACGGCCGTGACCCGAAACACGACATGGAGCCCTGGGGCAAAAAGGTCTATTTCGGCACGGCGGGCGCCGCCGTGCACATGTACGATGTGGAAACCAACACCTATCGTGAATCCACCCTGCAAGACCTGTATGACATTGCCCGTATCGTCGATGTCATGGACAACGTTCATTTCTTCCAGCGCTCTGTGGTGGCGCGCGATGTGGAAGAGCCCTCGGCTATGGACCTGAATACCTGTTACGCCGCGGTTGCCGGAACGACCAAACACGTCGGCACCAGCATGGTCGATCCCGACCATGTGCTGGAAGCATTGGACATGCTGCATGTTATCGCCGGGGGAGAGGACAAGTGGCGTGCGCGGCCCTTTGTCAGTCAGTCCAACTGTTTCGTCGTGCCGCCCATGAAATTCGCGGAAGACGCCTGCCGCTGTCTGGAAGTCACTGTCCGGGGCGGCATGCCGGTGTTGTTGCTGGCTGCGGGCCAGGCCGGCGCCACCAGCCCGGCGGCATTGGCCGGCGCCGTCATGCAGGAAGTGGCGGAAGTGCTAGCGGGTCTTGTCTATGTCAACCTGATCGCACCGGGCCACCCGGCAATTTTCGGCACCTGGCCGTTTGTCTCTGACTTGAGGACCGGCGCCATGTCCGGCGGCTCTGGTGAGCAGGCGCTGTTGAGCGCCGCTTGCGCCCAGATGGCGCATTTTTACGATCTGTGCGGGGGCATGCCGGCGGGAATGACGGACGCCAAAACACCTGACGCCCAGCATGGCTATGAGAAGGGTTACACCGAGACGTTGGCGGCCCATGCGGGCGCCAACCTGATTTACGAAGCGGCCGGCATGCAGGCGAGCCTGCTCGGATTTTCACTGGAGGGGCTTGTCATCGACAACGACATGATCGGCGGTATCAAGCGGACCATCAAGGGCATTGAGGTGACGGAAGACAGCCTGTCCGTCGAAGCGCTCCGTGACGTCTGTCTCAACGGGCCAGGACATTACCTGGGGCACGGCCAGACGCTGGACCTGATGCAGAAAGAATACGTCTATCCCGTTATTGGCGATCGATCCACGCCCAAGGAATGGATCGAGAAGGGGTCGGAAAACATTCTCCAGGCGGCCAAGAAAAAGGTTCGGGACATTCTAGAGAACTATCATCCCGGCCATATTCCGCCGGAAATCGACGCCCTGATCCGGGAAAAGCATAACATCCTGCTGCCGGCGGAGAGGATGTAGTCACTTTTTTACAGGATCAGAGGCCCGAACTGGGTTCGGGCGATTCCGTCTTGGTGGACGGCATATCCTTAAGGCGGGATTCAACCAGTTGCCCTGTCTTCTCCAGGATAGGATAGACGACGGACGTCAGATGTCCGTTGATGCGTTTCAAGTCGCGCAGGACATCAAGGTGCACGGAGCTGGATCCGAGCGTATCGGCTGCTCCACTGCTGACACGATTGAAATGACGTTCAACGAATTCAAGTTCCAGATCACGGATTTCCGTCTTTTGCCTGAGCAGCTCCTTGGCGAGGTTTTCATCCCGGGACAGAAAGATATTCAAGGCAAGATCGAGGTTGGCGACGATCCGCTGGTGGAATTCCTGCAGCTCCTTGAGGCCGGCTTCTGAGAAGCTGGCCCTGTTCTTGATCATTTTACCCGCCAGGTCCATCAGGTTCTTGTCAATAATGTCGCCGATGTGTTCCAGGTTGGTCGTGAAACTGAAGACCTCCAGGTTGCGCCCGCTTTCGGTTTGATCGAGCTCCGCGCGGGAAAGGCCGGTCAAGTACAGCTTGATGGCTTCATGCAGGGTGTCCACCTCGTCGTCCTTGCTCTCGATCTGTTTGCGGAGGTTTTCCTCACCGGAAACAAAAACCTGCATGGTGTCATTCAGCATGCCGCGGACGATGTCGCCCATATGCAGGGTTTCCCGCGCCGCACAGGCCAGGGCGACCGAAGGCGTATCGATGGCGCGCGGGTCCAAGTACTTCGGGCCGATGTCCGATTCCAGGGCGTCTTCGTCGGGGATGAATTTTTCCAGAAGCTCTGTAACGTACCCCACCAATGGCAGGAAAAGGATAACCAGGAAGACATTAAAGACGACGTGGAAGTTTGCGATCATTCTGGCTGGCGTGTCATCCAGGCCCGCAAGATATGGCTGAAGCCATGGCACAAGCGGCAAAACGATGATGACGCCGACCAGGCGCATGCAGAGATTGCCGATCGGGATGCGTTTGGTCGCGGCGGAAGAACGCAATGTCGTGGTTACGGCTGCGATAGCGCCGCCGAAGTTGGCGCCAAGGACCAGGACCAGCGCCAGCTGAATACTGAGGACCTGCAGACCGGCAAGCGATATGACCAAAAGAATGATGGCGACGCTGGAATGCGCCATCCAGGTGATCAAGGCGGCAATCAGGACGGCGAGAACAGGTTCGTTGGATAATGGTGAGAGGATAAGGGATGCCGTCTCAGCCTCGCGCAAGGGAGCGGAGGTCATGGAAATCAGGTTCAATGACAACAAGATGAGACCGAGCCCGATGGCGGTGCGGGACAGACTCCTGCGTTTGGAACTGTCCCCTGAGAGGAAGCCGAAAACGCCAATGGCGATCAATGCCGGCGACAGCCACCCCAGATCAAAGGACAGGACCTGGACGACAACGGTGGTGCCGACATCAGCGCCCAGCATGATGGCGAGAGCGGCGGCGCCCGTCACCATGCCGCGTCCGGCAAAGGATGAAATGATCATGGCCGTCGCCGTGCTGCTTTGCAGGGCTGTCGTCACGGCGAAACCGGCAAACAGGGCGCGAAACCGGTTCTGGGCCGAAGCGGAGAGGACTTGGCGTAACTCAGCGCCGAAAGACCGGGTAATACCGGTTCGAACCATACGCACGCCCCACAGGAGCAAGGCAATGCCGCCAATGAAGTTAATCAGGAGTTCCATTGTGCCGAGACTATAACCAAAGGAATAGGAATGCGCCATCATGGCCATTCCCACTCATACGGTCAAGAACGGTCATATACAGTCAAAAAGATTTCCGAATAATCGGATATTCAAATGCCGCGGAGAAGGCCGGGAAGACCGGTGATATCTTCCAGAACGTACTCGGCTTCCTTTTCCAGTTCTTCACGGTCACTGGTCCCTGTCAGGACGCCGACACAGAAGGCTACGCCTGCATTTCGACCCATTTCCATATCGTGGCGGTTGTCGCCGACCATAATGATCTCTGACAAGGCAAGGCTGGTGATTTCACAAAAGGCATGAACCATTCCCGGCCCGGGTTTCGGTCCATGGCCGCTGTCGAAACCGGCAATGAAATCCATCATGTCCGACACGCCGGCCTTGTTCAGCATTGCTTTGGCGCTGGATTCGCTGTCACTTGTCGCAACGCCCAGAGTGAAGTCCAGATCACGAAGTTGGTTCAAAAAAACAGGAAGATCGGTGACCGGAGCAGCCGTTTCCATGCCGCCTTCGGTAAACAGGTCATTGAGCATTTCCGTCAGGCGGTCCAGTTCCCACCCGGGCGCATGATCCATCCAGGCCTCGGCGATCTCGCGGTTCGTATGCGCCGCCAGCAGGCTGCCGCCCGCAACCGTGTCCTTATCTGGATCCCAGCCGCCGGCAACCAGCAGATCACGGGCCAGGCTTTCATCGCCACGGGCCGTGATCCGGGCTGCCTGGTGATTGAGCGGCATCCAGGTCCGGTGATAATCGAACAGGGTGCCGTCCTTGTCGAACAGGATGCCCCTGATGACTGTCATGTCCGGTGTTGGCGTGTTCATACCCCGGCAGATGCCACGGCAGCGGTAACATGACAAGAGAAGAAATTGAGAAAGGACGTTAAATGGTGACTGGCGACACCATTGCTCTCCGGTTCCGGAGATTACAGAAATCGCTGACGCACCGGCTTAACACCTATAAAGTAGCCTTCGGTAACAATGCAGGTTCACAGCCTGCATCAGGAGTACGACGCATGGAGCATCAGGAGTTCGATTTCATCATCTGCGGCGCCGGTTCGGCAGGCAGTGTCATGGCCAGCCGCCTGACGGAGGATCCGTCGAACAAGGTTCTGGTGCTGGAATACGGTGGCAAGGACAATTCCATCTTCATCCAGATGCCGACGGCGCTGGCGATCCCCATGCATATGGAAAAATTCGATTGGCGTTTCATGTCGGAACCCGATCCCGGGATCAACAACCGCCAGATCCATCAGGCCCGGGGCAAGGTGATCGGCGGCTCTTCCTCCATCAACGGCATGGTCTATGTTCGCGGCAATGCCGGGGATTTTGACCAGTGGGAGGAAATGGGCGCGGAAGGCTGGGGCTACCGGCATTGCTTACCGTACTTCAGGCGGGCGGAAAACTCTGCTTTCGGCGGCGATGAGTACCGCGGCGGTGACGGACCCTTGAGCACATCCAACGGCAACAACATGAAGAATCCCCTGTACAGGGCCTTTATCGAGGCCGGCGTGCAGGCCGGTTATCTGCGTTCCGATGATGTGAACGGATACTGCCAGGAGGGCTTTGGCCGCATGGACATGACGGTCAAGAACGGCGTGCGCTGGTCCACGGCCAACGCCTACCTGAAACCGGCCATGAGCAGGCAAAATCTTAGCGTTGAGACGCATGCCCTGACCACGCGTATTTTGCTGGAGGGCAAGAAAGCCGTCGGCGTCGAGTATGTCAAAGACGGGAAAACGATCCAGGTCCGTGCCCGCCGTGAGGTTATCGTCTCTTCCGGACCGTTCAATTCGCCCAAGCTGTTGATGTTGTCCGGCATCGGCAACGGCGATCACCTGAAAGAACACGGGATCGAAGTCGCCCACCATCTGCCGGGCGTCGGCGAAAACCTGCATGATCACCTTGAAATCTGGTTCCAGCAGGCCTGCACCCAACCCATAACCGTGAACAGGAAACTGGATCCCATATCCAAGTTTTTCATCGGCGCACGCTGGTTCTTTTTCAAGTCCGGACTCGGCGCCACGAACCACTTTGAATCCAACGGCTATATCCGCAGCCGCCCCGGCATTCCTTTCCCGGATATTCAGTATCACTTCGCCGCTGCCGCCATCGGTTATGACGGCAAGAGCGCCGCCAAGGGGGACGGCTTCCAGGCCCATTTGGGGCCGAACAAGCCATTAAGCCGCGGCCGGGTGAAATTGCGTTCAAGTGATCCGCGCGAAGCGCCAAGCATGTTCTTCAATTATCTCAACCACTCGGAAGACCGCAGGGTGTTCAGGGACGGTATTCGCCTGACCCGGGAAATTTTCGCCCAGCCCGCTTTCGATCCCTACAGGGGCGCGGAACTCGCGCCCGGCAAGGATGTCCGGACAGATGACGAAATCGATCACTGGGTCGCCGATAACGCCGAGACCGGCTACCACCCCTGCGGCACCTGCAAGATGGGAACGGACGAGATGGCCGTGGTCGACCCTGAAACCCGAGTACACGGCATGGAAAACCTGCGTGTGGCCGATTCATCGCTGATGCCGTTCATCACCAACGGCAACCTGAATGCCCCGACGATCATGATCGGGGAAAAGGCATCCGACCATATCCTGGGCAAGGATCCGCTGGCGCCATCCAACGCGGCAGTCTACAAGGCGGAGGATTGGCAGGAGAACCAGCGTACAGGAACCCCTGTCCGGTCCATCGACTGAATAGATTTGGATGAGGGTATGAGCGTGCAGAATGCCGACTTCATTGTGATTGGCGCCGGTATAGCCGGATCGTCCGCCGCCGCCGAACTGGCGGGTAAGGGCAGGGTGGTTGTGCTGGAGCGTGAAAGCCAACCCGGCTATCACACCACAGGCCGGTCGGCAGCCATGTACGAGCCGGTTTACGGCCCGCCCCTGGTTCGTAAGCTTATTCTCGCCAGCCATGATTATTTAAGCTCGCCCCCCGAAGGTTTTTGTGAAGGTCCCATCCTGACGCCGCGCGGTTCTTTGCATCTCTTCCGCCCCGGCCAGGATGAATACTTTGAGGAGGCCCGGGAAGATATTGCGTCCGTAGTGCCGGATCACCAGGTTCTTGACCGGGCCGGGATCGAGAGCCGTATCCCGGTCGTTCGTCCGGATTTTGCGGACCGGGCAATCTATTTTGATGCCAGCGAAGACATCGATGTGCATGCGCTACACCAGGGGTATCTGCGCTTTATGAAATCTGCAGGCGGGGAACTGGTGGTGAATGCAGAGGTGGAAGGCATCAGCCGTTCAGACGGGGGCGGCGACTGGCTGGTTTCAACCCGCGCCGGAAACTATGCCGCGCCGGTTCTTGTCAATGCCGCCGGCGCCTGGTGTGATGTTGTTGCCGAAATGGCCGGTGTCGCCCCCATTGGCTTGCAACCGCGCCGTCGTAACGCCGTCCTTGTCAATCTTCCCGATGGAATGGACCCGTCGAACTGGCCCGTGACGTTCTGCGATGATCCCCTGTTCTATTGCAAGCCTGACGCAGGTCGATTGATGGTGTCGCCTGCTGATGAAATACCCTCACCGCCCTGTGACGCCCGGCCGGAGGAAATCGATATCGCCATTGCCCTCGATCGGCTGGAAACCGCGACCACGATTCCGATTGGCAAACCTGAGCATGACTGGGCGGGACTGCGTTCCTTTGTCGAGGATGAAATGCTGGTGGCCGGCTTCGATGCCGATGCGGAAGGGTTCTTCTGGCTCACCGGGCAGGGAGGCTTCGGCATTGAAACCTCACCAACCATGATGGAAATCACGGGAGCGTTGATATCCGGCGACGGATTCCCGGAACGGGTCGCCGCATTTGGCCTGTCCGAAGCTGACTTGAGCCCCGCACGGCTCACCTAATTGCCGTCGCTCTCTGTTTCCCCTGTCGGCTTTGATAGCCACAGCAGTTTTGCCGTCTGGCCTTTCTCTTCACAGAATTGCTTGAGAACGCTCGGAGCGATTTTTTTCGGGAACCTGTCATTGATCACGATATTGCCGCGATTGACGAAATACCAGGCGGCGCTGGCGCAGCTTTCGGCCGGAACGCCGTTGGCTGTAACGCCAACCAGACCGCCGCGATGTTCCACGGTCAGGGGCCATCCGAAGACATGTTTTTCCGGCCCGTTTCCACCTGCCGCCAATTTCATCTCTTCGATCAGCTGCAGGGTCTTTTCACTCATACCCGGGCCTTGATTCATCATGAAGAAATAATAATAGGCGCCACCGCCGGACAGACCGGTCAACAGCAGGATAATGGCGAGAATAATGACAAGCCTGGATCCCCGCTTGTCCCTGGTTTTTGGATTTTTATCTTTTGCTTTTTTCTTTTTCTTCGACTTTTTCTTTTTGGGCTTGTCGTTGTCCTCGTCGTCTTCAAAATCATCCATGAAATCGAAGTCGTCGTTTCCTTCCCTGCGAAGCCGCTCGGCCTTGATTTCACGTAAAACAGTCGTAATGGCCGTTACGACCTTGGGCAGTTCACTGGCCGGCAGGTCATCGGGCAGCATGCGCTCCAGCTCATCGGCGAAGCCCTTGATTTCAGGCGGAGCGCCTTCCCTGGAATAGATGGTTTCGATGACGAAAGTCGTGCTTTTTCGCAAGGCGGCGGCGGTGCGTGCCTGGGCTATCAGCGCGATCAGGCCTGTCTGGGGGTCTTCAAAGACGGTTTCCCAGTCGGTTTTCCCGTCCGTAGTCAGCGGCCAGGGGGGTGATGTATCGCCTGCCATTCTCTTGTACTAGAGGAGTTTCGCCTGGTTGTCAGTTGACAATTGCCTGTGTCATACAACCATGTGGCAGGTTAAAATTTTCAAAATACCGTGTTTTCGCTGGACCAACTGGTCCTAAGTGAGGATACAAAGGGCCATGAATGAAAGCTCCACTCCTGCACCGGCTGGTACCGTCTTATTGCATGATTCGTTCGGGGACGATGATGCCCCCGGAACGGCTTCGTTCCTGTTCTCGGATGCCGAGAAAATCATTACATGCCGGGGGCCGGAGGATATAGAACGGGCGTTTTGCGATATCGAAAAGGCTCTCGACAGCGGCTGCTATGTTGCCGGCGGGTTCTGTTACGAACTGGGTTATGATCTGGAACCGTGCTTGCAGGAAAGGCGCCGCCTTCCGGATGGACCGCTGTTTCAACTTGGCGTTTTCAGGAACGCAAGACGTCTTGACGCCGGCGACTTGGAGGACCTTCTTCTCCAAAACAAACCCTGCCGTAGCGCCGATGACCGTATCAATGTTCTGGAAGATTTACCCGTTTATGACGCCAATGTAACGGCGATCAAAAACCTGATATTTGCAGGCGATATCTATCAGGCCAATTACACGTTTCCGCTTCAGTTTTCCCTCCAAGGCGACATCTGGGATTTTTACCGGCAGGTCAGCCCCTTCCAGAAAGTCCCGTTTGGGGCGGTCCTGGATTTACCGGATATCAAGTGCGCCTCTTTTTCGCCTGAGCTGTTTTTCAGCAAAACCGGCGAAAAGCTGGAAGCCCGGCCCATGAAGGGAACCATGCGACGGGGTGAGACGCCCGAAGACGACAGGGACAGGATCGAGTTCCTGCGAACGGACGAGAAAAACCGGGCGGAAAACCTGATGATCGTCGATTTGATCAGAAATGATCTGGGGCGTCTGACCGAGATCGGCAGCGTTTCGGTTCGAGACGCCTTCAGCGTAGAAACCTATGAAACCCTGCATCAGATGACGTCAACCATCGAAGCCGTGATCAGGCCTGATGTGACGGTTCTCGACATTTTCAGGAATGTTTTTCCCTGTGGCTCGGTTACCGGGGCGCCGAAAATCCGCGCCATGGAAATCATTGCTGATCTGGAAAAATATCCCCGGGGCCTTTACACCGGCGCGATCGGGTATATCACCCCGGATCGGGATATGCGGTTTTCGGTTCCCATTCGTACCGTTTGTTTCGACAGGGATAATACCGCAACGCTTGGGATCGGCAGTGGCATCGTTGCCGATTCGGTTCAGGATGACGAGTATGATGAATGCCTGCTGAAAGCCAGCTTTCTTGTCAGGGCGTTGGGTGCTGATCTTGAAAACTACTCACCGCCCGCAGGCCTGATTGAAACCATGCGAAGCGTAGACGGCGATATCCCGTTACTGGAAAGCCATATGGAAAGGCTGCTTGCCAGCGCCGGCGCATTGGGGATCGAGGTTGATGAACAATCAATCCGCAGGTCGTTGGTGTCCGAGGTTTCCGATATGATGGGCGAGCATCGCCTGCGCCTGCAACTTGATCACGATGGCGAGGTCAGCATAACGGTTACACCCCTGATAACCTTGCCGGAAAACCCGGTGATCATTCCGGCCAGGCGCAGACTGAATTCCAAGGATCCCTTACGGCGCTACAAATCCACACTCAGGGACGTTTATGACGAGGAACGAAAACGACTGTATGACGTTCCCGGTGGCTTTGACGTCTTGTTCCTGAACGAGCGGGATGAGATTTGCGAGGGCGGCATCAGCAATATATTCATCGAATTAGACGGGCAAATGTTGACGCCGCCCCTGTCGTCCGGCGTCCTGCCGGGGGTCATGCGCAAGAAACTGATCGGGGAATGGAATGCCCGGGAGCGTGCCCTGACCCTGGACGATCTGGCAAAAGCATCTCGGGTCTACATGAGCAATGCCGTCAGGGGCGCCATCGAAGTGGGCATGCACGGTTTCGACTGATTTCTTGTGACTCGCTGCTTCAATGGCCTATTGCTCAATGTCCAGACAGGGTTGCAAAGCTTTCAAACAGGTATGCGACACGGTTCAGGGCTTTCAATGTTTCTCCCGAGCCCGGATCGTCGAGAAGCAGTTTTTCGGCATTGCGCGTCGCCGCAACAAGACGGAATGCCGTTTCAACGGGTTTCGGCGCCTTGAACATTTGATAGTTGGCGTAGCCGCCGAGAAATGAATCATCGAGGATGTCCAATTCGTCAAGCTGCACCAGCTCCAGCGTTGGCGGGCCGATCAATGCTTCACACCATCCCATGACGCCGTTGATCCTGCCTTCACTGGCATGAAGGTTTTCCGGCCGGAAATCCATATGAAGCAGGGACGTCCGCTTGTCGGGCCAGGACAGGTGCGCTTGCAGGGTTTCGCTATCGGGCAGCAGAAAGGGGCGGTTGGTCATGCGTGTGATGATTCCAGCCGTATCGAGGATACGATGGGTCAGGATCTTCTCCAGCGATCCTTTGCGCATGGCTTCGGGAATGAACGCGGGCGGGTTCATGGCGTGGATCCGGTGCAGGACTTCACCCATATGATAAGGGGCGGGTGGCAGGCCATCGTCTTCCAGCCATTCATAAACAAACAGGTCCAGGCCATCCTGATGGGTATCCGCGTGGGACTGCCCGATGATTTCAGGTGCGGGTATTCCATGAACCCGGCAGTGGGTCGAGAACAGGCATTCCTGGATCAGCAAGTCATTTTCATGGACAGGATCCCTGCCGCCCATATGGGCATCGGCTTCTAGCCAGTGCTCCGGGGCGATGCGAATACCGACCGGGCGGTCGTTTTTCATTCTCCCTTTCAGAACGGTAAACACCGGTCCGCGGCCGATAAGGGTCAAGACTTCGATTTCCAGTTCTGGAAAATCTTCGCTAATTTGGTCTTGCGCCCTTGTCAGCAAAATATCCATGACGTCATTATGGTACGACTAGAGTTAACTGCCAAAGGATAATCCCATGAAGGACTCGCGCGGCGTTCCGGTTTCCTGTGACGATCCGATCATAATGGCCAAGTATGACTTTGCCCTGACGGAGCTTCACCGCTTTGCGGATGATGCGATCAGCATTATCGATGACGCCCTGCTCGATCATCCTGATTTTGCGCTGGGCCACATTTTTCGCGCTGTTTGTTTCGCCAGTGGCTCGGCCAGCCGCCACATCCCTGAAATGGAACGTTCGCTTGCCCATGCCGAGGATACGGGTGTTTCATTGACCGAGCGGGAACAAGGCCTGATGTCCGTCATCCGTAAACGCTGTTCAGGCGACTGGCGGGGCGCACAGCACGGTGTGGAGGCGATTCTTGCGGATTACCCCCGCGATACCCTGGCCCTGCATCTCGGCCACCAGCTTGATTTCCTGCTGGGCGACGCCCTCAACCTGCGCGGCAGGCTGGAGCGTATCCTGCCCCAATGGGACAGTTCCGTTCCGAACTACTCACACGTGCTCGGCATGTATGCGTTCGGCTTGGAGGAATCCAACCTCTTCGAGCATGCGGAAAGCGTTGGACGGGAAGCATGCGCCTTTGATCCCCGGGATGCCTGGGCGCACCATGCCGTCGGCCATGTCATGGAAATGCAGGGGCGGCACAAGGAAGGCATCGCCTGGTACGAGGGTCACGAGACGGAATGGGCCCAGGCAGAAGGCTTAAGCGTTCACAATTGGTGGCATCTCTGTCTCTATCTGATGGAGGTTGAGGAGTACGAGCGTATCTTTGAAATTTACGATGCGCATATTGCCCCTTCGGAGGATGCCGATCCGGAACCAATGACCGACGCCACGGCGCTGTTGTGGCGCCTCAAGGTTCAGGGCGTGGATGCCGGTGCCAGGTGGCAGGCCGTCGGCGAGCGCTGGCGGCAGCTGATCGAACTGGGCGAAGGCGGATACTACGGCTTCAACGATCTTCACGCGGCCCTGGCGTTCGCGGCGCTCAATTGGATGCAGGATCTGGCGAAGCTGGAGGCGTCGGCCATCAAGCAGTCGGGACAGGATCACACGCTGGGGGACATCGCCGGGGAAGTGGGCTTGCCGCTGGTCAGGGCGGTTACGGCCTATGCAAAGGATCATTATGAAGAGGCCCTCGATCAACTGGAGGAGGTCCGCCCCGTCCTGATCCGTTTCGGCGGCAGCAACGCCCAGCGGGATATCATCGACCAGACCATGCTGTCGGCGGCCCTGCTCGGCGGGCTGCATCATCGCGCCAGGTCGCTGGCGAACGAGCGCTTGGGCAGGAAGCCCTATGGGCCACTGGCGCAGAGGTTTTCCGAGCGCGCCGGAACCATGCAGTAGTTAAAATGAACACTCAGCACTATTCAGGGGGGAAACGACATGAGTGACGAGATCCGGACGGATTGGTCAACGGAGGCAATCGTCGAGCGGCGTCAGAATTATTACGCCGCGTCACAACGGGCTTTCGTGCCCTATCAGAAACCGCTGATTTTCCGCAAAGGGAGCCGTCAGTACCTTTGGGACGAGACGGGGAAGGAATATCTGGACCTTCTGGGCATGAACCTTTCCATCAGCGTCGGTCACGCCCATCCGGAGGTGAATCGCGCCATCCGTGAACAGATGGACGATATGCTCCACTGTACGACCATGTTCTACCACCCCGTGCCGGCCCATTATGCC
Organism: uncultured Thalassospiraceae bacterium; assembly: GCA_964344255.1. Taxonomy (GTDB): domain Bacteria; phylum Pseudomonadota; class Alphaproteobacteria; order Rhodospirillales; family Casp-alpha2; genus JAJFIE01. The sequence goes on along the minus strand of CAYFMQ010000009.1, from coordinate 101,145 downwards.
GAGGAACTGGCGGCCACCATGCCTGACGGTCATGACTGGGTCGTGCATCTGACCTCCAGCGGGGCGGAGGCTGCCGACCTGGCCCTGCTCATGGCCAGGAGCTATACGGGCAACATCGATTTTCTCGCGCTCCAGAACGGCTATCACGGCGCAACTTTCGGCGCGCAGTCCATGACCGGCATCGCCGGGTTCCGTCATAACGTACCCTTGCTGACGGGTATCCATCATTTGCCCAACCCCGACGCCTACCGGGGCATTCACGGCGACAATGTCGATCCCTATCTGGACGAGTTGGATCGCGCGCTGAAGACCTCAACATCGGGCAAGCTGGCCGGCATGATCATCGAGCCCGTCCAGGGGTATGGCGGTATCGTTCCCATGCTGGACGGCTACATCAAGGGAGCATTCGAGCGCGTGCGCGCGGCGGGCGGCGTCTGCGTGATCGATGAAGTGCAATCGGGCGTGGGCCGGACGGGGGAACAGTTCTGGGGCTTCGAGGCTTCCGGCGCCGTGCCTGATATCGTGATCATGGCCAAGGGGATCGGCAACGGCATTCCGCTTGGCGCCGTGGTGGCGAAACGAGAGGTGGCGGAAGCCATGGCGGACAAGTTCTACTTCAACACCTTTGGCGCTAATCCCATGGCCTGCGCCGCCGGCCGTGCCGTGCTGAAAGTCATGCGGGACGAAGGCCTGCAGCAAAACGCCCTGGAGGTGGGTAAGGAGTTCAGGGAAGTCCTAAAAAGCCTTTACCAACGTTACGAGATCATCGGCGATGTCCGGTCAAGGGGCCTGATGGTCGCCATGGAAATGGTCAAGGACAGAGCCTCCAAGGAACCGGCGACCGAGTTCACGGCGGAAGTGTTCGAGCAGTCCCGGGAGAACGGCCTGGTCATGAGCAAGTCGGGCGCCTATCGCAACGTGCTCCGGATCGTGCCGCCGCTCTGTATCAACAGCGGCGATGTCGGGCGCTTTGCCGACGCTATTGACGCGAGTCTGCAGGCGGCGCTGGAGAAGTAACGGGACTTATTCCACGAACTATTCCGGGGCTTCTTCCGCCCATTGTTTGGCGGCGTCCTTTTCTTCCGGCGAAAAGTGACGGACCTCGATGCCGGGAAACAGCTTGTTGCCGATGGTGCTCATCACGTCCATCCATTCGGTATCCGAGACCACTGCCTTGCGGGTGAAATGGCTGAGGTTGGGAAAAGCGAACGTCATGTCTTCCCACAGGGCCTCGAAGGAAATACCGTCGAAGTTCACCGCTTCCACGTAGATGTGGATTTTGTCGTGCCCGGCCATGATCGCCTTGGCGGCTTCGATGACTTTAAGGATATCGTCTTTCTCGATCTTGCCGTCGACACGGATGCCGATCACATGGCCTGCGTGCATGGGGATAAGCTCAAGCATGGCTGACCTCCTTTGAATGGCGCGCTCCCTGTGACTGATATAGTCATATGATGCAGACAATCCAACGTATCGGCAAAAAGAAAGCCCGCAGATATTTCAACCTGCGGGCTGTTTGTTTTGACGCTGTGTAGCTGTTGATTATTCAGCGGCCTTGACCGCTTCTACCTTTTCGACCCGTGCGGCGCAGAACTTGAACTCGGGGATCTTACCGAAGGGATCGAGCTGAGGGTTGGTCAGAACGTTCGCCGGCGCTTCGGCGAAGCAGAACGGAATGAAGATCAGGCCTTCGGGCTGGTTCGGGTTCTGCCTGACCGTCAAGGTGATGGTGCCGCGCCGCGTGTGGATATCCACCGTGTCGCCGGCCTCGAGCCCCAGGCGCAGCATGTCCGAGCGATTCACGGAAACGACGGCCTCCGGCTCGATGGCGTCGAGCACGCTCGCACGGCGGGTCATGGAACCCGTGTGCCAGTGCTCCAGCATGCGCCCGGTAGTCAGCACCAAGGGGTATTCGTCATCCGGAATTTCATCGGGTGGGATGATGTCCGCCGGCACGATCCTGGCCCGGCCGCTCGGTGTCGGGAAACCGTTGGTGAAGATCACCGGGTTACCGGCGCTCTGGCGGTCGTTGCAGGGATAGGTCACGACGTTCTCGTTTTCCAACCGATCCCAGGTGATGTTGTCGAGAGAGTTCATCACCAGTTTCATTTCGGCAAATACGTCCGCCGGACCTTCGTACTTCCAGTCCAGCCCCAGACGCTTCGCGAGTTCGGCAATGATCCATAAGTCATGGCGGGCGTCGCCCGGCATGGGCACGCACTGGCGCGCCATCTGGACCTGGCGGTTGGTGTTGGAGAACGTGCCGACCTTTTCCGCGTGAGCCGAAGCCGGCAGCACAACATCCGCATGCCAGGCGGTTTCGGTGAGGAAGATATCCTGCACCACCAGATGATCCAGCATGGCAAGCGCCTGGCGGGCATGGCTTTGATCCGGGTCCGACATGGCCGGGTTTTCACCTTCGATGTACATTGCCTTTACGCCGCCGGCGTGAATGGAATCGATGATCTCGACCACGGTCAGGCCGCGCTTGGGGTCCAGGTGCGTGCCCCAGAACGACTCGTAGCGTTCACGGGTTTCCTCGTGCTCCACGGACTTGTAGTCAGGGTACACGATGGGGATCAGTCCGGCGTCCGATGCGCCTTGCACGTTGTTCTGGCCGCGCAGCGGGTGCAGGCCGGTGCCGGGACGGCCGATCTGGCCGGTGATCAGCGCCAGTGTGATCAGGCAGCGGGAGTTGTCCGTGCCGTGAACGTGCTGCGACACGCCCATGCCCCAGAAGATGATGGAGGCGTCGGCCTTGGCGTAGGTCCTTGCAACCTCGCGCAGGGTTTCGGCGTCAATGCCGCAGATATCGGCCATCTTCTCTGGCGAATAACCCTTGATGCGCTCTTTCAGCGTTTCAAAGCCTTCCGTGCTGGCCTGGATGTACTGTACGTCATAGAGCTCTTCTTCCACGATGGTGTGGATCATGGCGTTCAGCATGGCGACGTCGGAACCGGGCTTGAACTGCAGGTGGTTCGTGGCGTGGCGCGTCATAGGCTGGCCGCGCGGGTCCATGATGTAGAGCTTCTTGCCCTGTTTGGCGGCCTGTTTGAAATAGGTCGCGGCGACGGGGTGGTTCTGCGCCGGGTTGCAGCCGATGGCGATGATGCATTCGGCTTTCTCGGCATCCGTGAAAGGAGCGGACACGGCGCCCGACGAGACACATTCCATGAGTGCCGCCACGGAAGACGCATGGCACAGCCGGGTACAGTGATCCACGTTATTGGTGTGGAACGCCGTACGAATCAGTTTCTGGAACAGGTAGGCTTCCTCGTTGGAGCCCTTGGCCGAGCCGAAACCGGCCATGCCCTTGGGGCCTTCCCGGTCGTAAACTTTCTTCAGGCCATTCGCCGCCGCATCAAGGGCCTCTTCCCACGTGGCTTCGCGGAATATCTTATCCCATTCATCGTCCTCCAGACGCATGTCCCATTGCTTGGGCGCATCGTCGCGGCGGATCAGCGGTTTGGTCAGGCGGCCCGGGTGGGCGATGTAGTCATAGCCGAAACGGCCCTTGACGCAGAGCCGGTTTTCGTTCGCCGGACCGGGACGGCCTTCGACCTTGACGATCTTGTCGTCCTTGATGTGAACCCGGGTCTGGCAGCCGACACCGCAGAACGGACAGATGCTGTCGACGGTGCGGTCCGCATAGACGGTCCGCGTTCCCTTGTCATCTAGCAGGTTTGCTTCCATCAGCGCGCCGGTGGGGCAGGCCTGGACGCATTCGCCGCAGGCGACGCATGTGGACGTTCCCATAGGGTCGTCAAAGTCGAAGGAGACCTTCGCGCCATGACCGCGATAGGCCATGCCGATGACATCGTTGACCTGAACCTCGCGGCAGGCCCTGACACACAGGTTGCAGTTGATACAGGCATCCAGGTTGACGGCCATGGCGACATGGCTGTTATCGGCCTGCGGTTTTTCGGATGCCGGGAAACGGGAATTGTCGATACCGACCTTGTCCGCCCAGTTCCAGAATTTGGAATCAGGGTCATGGCTGGTCGAACGCTCGGGCTGGTCGGAAACCAGAAGCTCGAAAACCAGTTCGCGGGATTTCTTGGCCCGCTCGGAGGCCGTATTAACCACCATGCCTTCCGTGGGTTTGCGGATGCAAGAAGCAGCCAGCACGCGCTCTCCTTCGATCTCAACCATGCAGGCGCGGCAATTGCCGTCACCCCGGTAACCGGGTTCCGGTGAATAACACAGGTGGGGGATTTCCACGCCCTCACGCTCGGCGACCTGCCAGATGGTGTCCTCTACCGAGGCTTCGACATTCTTGCCGTTCAGAGTGAAACTGATCGTATCGCTCATTGCACTTCCTCCGGGAAGAATTTCATGACGCACAGCATGGGGTTCGGTGCAGCCTGTCCGAGGCCGCAAATAGAAGCGTCCATCATCACGGTCTTCAACTCATTCAACAATTCAGTGTCCCATTTGTCCTGTGACATCAGCTGTACGGCTTTGGTCGTTCCGTTGCGGCACGGCGTACACTGTCCACAGCTTTCATCTTCGAAGAAACGCATTAGGTTGAGGGCAACATCTTTCATATTGTCTGCGTCGGAAAGAATGACAACCGCATGGCTGCCGACAAAGCATCCGCGCTCGGCCAGCTCGCCACCGAAGTCAAGCGGAATATCGGCCATGGAGGCCGGCAGGATGCCGCCGGAAGCGCCGCCCGGCAGGTAGGCCTTGAAGGTGTGGCCGTCCGCCATGCCGCCGCAATAGTCGTCGATCAGTTCCTGGACGGTTATGCCGGCAGGGGCCAGCTTCACGCCCGGTTCCCTGACCCGCCCGGAGACGGAGAAGGAACGGAAGCCTTTTGATTCACCCTTGCCCTGGGAGGTGAACCAATCCGCGCCTTTTTCGATGATGTCGCGCACCCAATAGATGGTTTCGATGTTGTGGGTCAGGGTGGGCTTCTGGAAAAGACCACGCTCGGACGGGAAGGGGGGGCGGTTGCGGGGCAGGCCGCGCTTCCCTTCGATGGATTCGATCATCGCCGATTCTTCACCGCATATATAGGCGCCGGCGCCGCGGCGAACCTCGATGCCGATGTCGCCGGTCAGGCCCTCGGCCTGCAGGCGGGCAATTTCCCGTTCCAGTAATTCGCGGATGGCGGGGTATTCGTCACGGATGTAGATATAGATCGTCTCAATCTCACAAGTCCAGGCGGCGATAAGCGCGCCTTCAAGAAACTGGTGCGGATTGGTTTCCAGATAGTGCCGGTCCTTGAACGTGCCGGGCTCGCCTTCGTCGCCATTGATGGCGAACAGGCGCGGTTTTGGCTGTTGGCGGACGATCTTCCATTTCAGACCCGAGGGGAAACCGGCGCCGCCCAAACCGCGCAGGCCGGAATCCTCCATGATCTTCACAAGTTCGTCCGTGCTGCGTTCCCGGGCCATGCAAGCGCGTAACAGGCCGTAGCCGCCATTCATGGTGTATTCCTCGAAAGAGACGAAGTCAGGCGTGTGGGGATGCAGTTCCCGCGCCGCCGCCGTTTCCAGGAGCCCGGAGACATCGGCGTTGCAAACATGGTTATGGCCGACTTCTGCAACGGGAGCCTTGTCGCAACGTCCCATACAGGGCGCCCGAACGACGCGAATATAACTTGCGGCTTCCGCAGCGAGCTCCTCCATCAGTTTGACCGACCCGGCCATTTCGCAACTCAGCGAGTCACAAACTCTTATCGTAACAGGAGCGGGTGGGGTTTCCCCTTCACGGACGATATCGAAATGGGCATAAAACGAAGCGACTTCATAAACCTCCGTCATGGAAAGCTGCATTTCATCTGCCAGGGCCTGCAAATGGGCCGCGGACAGGTGTCCGTACTTGTCCTGGATCAGGTGAAGGTGTTCGATCAACAGGTCACGGCGCCGGGGACGGTCACCTAACAGTTCCCTGATATCCGAAAGGGCTTCAGGGTTCGTCTGCCGTCCCTTGTTGAAGACAGGCGCCTTTCTCCTGCCGGAACCGGGATGAATTCGCCTGGTTTGTGTTTCCCGGGAAGTTTCGTGTGACTCACTCATTATTTATGACTACCCCTTGATCCGCATCTTCGTTTGCACTGTCTGAATTTTGTCTTCTTCAAAATCTGAGTGTGTTTCTTAAAAATAAAAAAAATTAAACTACAAGAAATTATCGATGAAAGAATACAACAGACAATATGGTTCAACTATCATTGGAGCCGACCTCCAATGTTCCCGCGGCGTCCTGAATGCTCAGTTAGTGCCGGTTGCGGGCAAATTCCATGAAAATCTGAATGGCATATACAGAAGGAGTTTGTGGGTCTTGGCATACCAATATTGGACAAAGGAGGGCAATATCGTCTATTTATTATTGAATAACAAAGTAATGACTGCCTGATTGGCCAAATTTCCAATGGCTTGCGATCAGCAAATGCAGATAGAAATGTCCCCTTTGCAGGGATAGAAGAACGATAAATAAGGGGAGAGTTTTCGTGGGAGAATTCAAGGTCGATCCGATCGACACGAACTTCAGCCTTAAAGAGCGTATTTACGCATCGCTCAAGCAGGCCATTAATGCCATGAACATTTATGAGGAAGGTGTGAACCTTCGTCTTGATGAACGCCAGCTTTCCGACCAACTCGCCACATCGCGCACGCCAATCCGCGAGGCGCTGGCCCGCCTTGAACAGGAAGGTTTTGTGAGGATTGTTCCGCGCAAGGGGGTCTATATCGTTCGCAAGACCAAGGCCGAGATCATGGAAATGATCATATTGTGGGCTGCATTGGAAAGCATGGCGGCGCGTCTGGTAACCGAGCGTGCGACGGATGAGGAGATTTCTTCTCTCAGAACGATCTTTTCCACTTTTGATGATGGAGAGGTCAAAGCCCATATCGACGAGTACTCGGACGCCAATATCCGGTTTCACCAGTCCATCGTCGAGATGGGACGATGCAAACTGCTGGTGGAAACGGCTGACAATATCTTTATGCATATCCGCGGTATCCGGGCGCGGACCATTTCTGAATCGGACCGTGTCGAACAATCCATCATTGACCATATGCATATCATTGAGGCCCTTGAGCGCCGGGATGCGGATGAAGCGGAGCATCTGGTGAGAGACCATGCCCTTAACCTGGCGGACCATGTTGCCAAGACCGTGACCTATCTCGAATAGGAAGCAGCAGAAGCCACAGCCAGATCGTGCTGGCGCGGATAAACCTTGCCCCGCCGTCAGCAGAGGGGTATTTGTGTGAAATTCTGTTGCGACCAGGTACGGCAAAACTAGATATCCCCAAAAAATTCCATTGCCCTGCGATTTATTCTTCTCTACTATTACAAACTCTGGTATACCATATGCCAACGTTGGTGAAATAAGAAAATTTAACTCACCCCGATAAAAAGATCGCAATTTACGGCGACAGGAACATCGGACCCTTCCGATAACAACCGCAATCGATAAACTGAGGTTTCAGTCAGCGGCTCCCCCGGAATTCACCGGGATCATTACAAGACCGCTGACCACTAAAGGGAGAGAAATATGAAACTCGGAAAAAAATTGCTCGGTCTCGGGCTTGCTGCAGCAGTCGGTCTCGGCATGACGATTTCGTCCGCCGTTACCAGTGATGCGAAAGCCTGGGAGCCGAAAAAACCCATTGAGCTTATCATCATGGCCGGCACCGGTGGTGGCGCTGACCAGATGGCTCGTTTGATCCAGGGCATTATCCAGAAGAACGATATGTCGCCCCGGCCATTAATCCCGATCAACAAGCCGGGCGGTTCCGGCGCTGAAGCCCTTCGTTATCTGAAGGATAAAGAAGGTGACAACCACACGGTTATGATCACCCTCAACAGCTTCTACACCACGCCGATCATCCAGAAAGAACTGGGCGTCGATCCGCTTAAGTTCACGCCGATTGGCCGCATGGCGCTTGATACCTTCCTGCTGTGGGTGAACACCGACCGCACGGACATCAACAACCTTGACGAATACGTTGCTGCCGTTAAGGCCGCCGGCAAGGACTGGAAGATGGGTGGCACCGGTAAGGGCCAGGAAGATTCCATCCTGACGGCTATGATGGAAGCCGCATTCGGTTTCGACGTGACCTACATCCCCTTCCCGGGCGGTGGCACGGTTGCCAAGAACCTGATCGGCAACCACATCAATTCCACGGTCAACAACCCTGCCGAACAGAACGAATTCTGGCGCGCTGGCAAGTCCAAGCCGCTGGTTCAGTTCACGCCTGAACGCATGGAACTGTATCCGGATGTCCCGACCATGAAAGAAATGGGTCACGACATCGTTTACTTCATGCAGCGTTCCTTCAATGGCCCTCCGGGCATGTCCAAGGAAGCTCAGGACTGGTACATTGACCTGTTCAGCAAGGTTTTCCACGGCGACGAGTGGCAGACCTTCTGTAAGGACGACGGTATTTTCTGTGACGAATGGGTGGCCGGCGACGATCTCGCTGCCTTCCATGCTGAGCAGTTGAAGCGTCACGAAGACCTGATCAACCAGGTCGGTGCCGCAGCGTTGTCTGCTGAATAAGACCATTCTGATGTTGGCGGGGGTGTAAAACACCCTCGCCAATTTTATCTGTTTCTTTAATTTTTTTAATCCTTGGGTTTGGGAGGTCGTTCGATGACTGTCCGGCATGCTGAACTGTTGCTTGCTGTTATCCTGGCTCTAGCTTCCGTTGCCTTGATGGTAAAGAGCGCCGAGCTGAATATTGGCTGGGTTCAGGGATCTGGACCGGGGGCGGGGGCCTGGCCGTTCTGGCTGTCTGCCGGCATGCTGCTCTCCTGTATAGCGATCATTATTCGCTGGGTCATGCGCAAGACGCCTGAATCCAACTCCAACGAGCAATATGTCTCAAAGACGTCGGCCAAGTTCGTCGGTATAACGGTTGCCGCGTTGGCGGTGATGCTGCTCGGAACGCACTTTATCGGAATCTATATTTCCCTGTTCGCTTTTATGTTCTTTTTCATACGAATCATGGGCGGGCATTCCTGGCTGTTGTCTATCCTGTTGACGGTGCTTGTGCCAATTGTCGTCTTTCTGTTCTTCGAATGGGCGCTGACAATTCCCCTGCCAAAGGGAATCTCCGAGCCGCTGTTCTATCCAATCTATGACCTGATGTACTGATTTAGGGTGTTGAAACAAACAACGAAGGGCCGGCCGGAATTGTTGGCTCAGGTTTTTGAGTGAGGCGTTAAGTAATGGAAACAATTCTCATACCTCTCATGAGTGGTCTCGCGCATGCGATGGAGCCGACGAACCTGATCATGCTGGTTGTCGGATGTGCCCTTGGCCTTCTCGTCGGCGCCTTGCCGGGACTCGGGTCTGTTAACGGCGTTGCAATCCTACTTCCTGTTACGTTTCTGGTGCCGCCCAGCGCCGCCATCATCTTTCTGGCGGCAATCTATTACGGCGCCATGTATGGAGGCGCCATCAGCTCGGTAACGCTCGGGATACCAGGGGCCTCAACGGCCGTGGCGACGGTGTTCGACGGCCGGCCGCTTGCCATGAAGGGCCAAGCGGACAAGGCGCTGACGGCAGCGGCCGTGGCGTCGTTCTTCGGCGGAACGATCTCCGTCGTTCTGTTCACCCTGTTTGCACCGCCGCTTGCCGAGTTCGCGCTCAAATTCGGCCCGCCGGAGGAATTCGCCCTCATGGTCCTGGCTTTCGCCACCTTTATCGGCCTTTCCGGTGACGACATTCCGAAGACGATCTTTTCCATCCTGATCGGTTTTGTGCTTGCGGCGGTCGGCCTTGACATCATCTCGGGCAAACCCCGGCTGATCTTTTTCGACCTGCCCGGTTTCTTCCACGGGGTTAATTTCCTGGTCCTCGCGATCGGTATCTATGGCATCGGTGAAATCCTGTGGACGCTGGAACAGACAGAAGGCGATGTCATGGTTCAGCGGGTGAAGACCACGTTCAGGACGATGATCAAGAATATCGGGGAAACCTTCAGGTATTTCTCCACGACTGTGCTTGGCAGTCTCATTGGATTTTTCGTGGGAACGTTGCCGGCGGCCGGCGCCACGCCCGGGTCGCTGATGGCCTATGGCCTGGCAAAGACATTCTCGAAAGATCCGGATTCCTTCGGTAAGGGCAACCCGGCGGGCGTTGCAGCCCCTGAATCGGCAAACAACGCGGCTTCTACCGGTTCCATGCTGCCGATGATCACCCTGGGCATTCCCGGTTCGCCGACAACGGCCATTCTGCTTGGCGGCATGATCATCTGGGGTCTCCGTCCCGGGCCCTTGCTGTTTACGGAACATCCTGACTTTGTCTGGAGTCTGATCGGTAGCCTCTACATCGCCAATGTTGTGACGGTTGTGCTCAACCTGTTCGCCATTCCCGTTTTCGCGAAGATTCTGACGATCAAGTTCACCATTCTTGCGCCGTTGATTTTCGTTCTGTGCATCGTTGGCGGCTATGCCCCGACACAGACGCTGCACGATGTCTGGTTGATGCTGCTGTTTGGCGTGGTCGCCTACCTGCTCAGGAAGCTGAACTATCCGGTCGCCCCTGCGGTTCTGTCGATCGTTCTCGGTCCCCTGGCTGAGCGCTCCTTCCGCCAGTCGCTGCTGGCCTCCCAGGGTGACATGATGACGTTTGTCGACCGGCCGATTTCGGGCATAATTATCGCCCTGGCGATCCTGCTCATGCTGTTCCCGGTGTTCAAGATCGTGAAGAAGCGGTTTTTCTCTTAAAGCCCGGGTAGCGAGCACGCGATAAAAGGGTAGGAGAATCACGAAAAACAGCAAAATACTCCGATTGGAGATTGCTTATTTTGGTGTTTGGTGTATGGTATACCACAGAGAAGAAAAGCGGAGAAACAGGGGAGTTTATCCGCGTCGTATACCAATACCATGATGATTTGAGGACGTGGAAAAATGGCTGAAGCTGCTGCAGACCTCTCGCCGAATGAAGATGCCGCCGCTGAATTGACGGATGGATTTCATCTGCTCATTGATGCGCTTAAACTGAACGGGCTTAACACGATCTACGGTGTTCCCGGCATACCGGTTACCGATTTGGGCCGCATGGCCCAAGCAGCCGGGATTCGCGTCCTGTCTTTCCGCCATGAGCAAAATGCGGGCAACGCCGCGGCGATTGCCGGTTTCCTGACGAAGAAACCGGGTGTCTGCCTGACGGTTTCGGCCCCCGGCTTCCTGAACGGCCTGACGGCGCTGTCGCATGCTACGACCAACTGCTGGCCGATGATTCTCATCAGCGGTTCGTCGGAGCGCGAAATCGTCGACCTGATGCAGGGCGATTACGAAGAGATGGACCAGTTGGCCATTGCCAAGCCGCTCTGCAAGGCGGCTTACCGGATATTGCATGCGGAAGATATCGGCATCGGCCTTGCCCGCGCCATCCGCTCCGCCGTTTCCGGCCGGCCCGGCGGCGTGTACCTTGATATTCCCGGCGCATTGCTGGGCCAGGTCATGGACGCGGCAGAGGGCGCCAAGTCGCTGGTTCAGGTTATCGATCCCGCCCCGGCCCAGATTCCGGCGTCCAGCGCCGTCGAACGCGCCATTGATGTCATGAAGGGCGCCAAGAAGCCGCTCATCATTCTCGGCAAGGGCGCCGCTTACGCCCAGGCTGACGACGCCGTCCGGGCGCTGGTTGAGAAGAGCGGTATTCCTTACCTTCCCATGAGCATGGCCAAGGGGCTGTTGCCGGATGATCATCCCCAGTGCGCTTCCGCGGCCCGGTCGCTGGTCCTGAAGGAAAGCGACGTGGTGATGATGGTCGGCGCGCGTCTTAACTGGCTGCTTTCACATGGTAAAGGCAAGCAGTGGGGTGAGCCACACTCAACCAAATTCATTCAGCTCGACATTGAGCCCAGGGAAATGGACAGCAACGTCGAAATCGCCGCCCCGGTCGTCGGGGACATCGGCTCCTCCGCTTCGGCCATCGTCGAGGCCATGGGCGATGACTGGCAACTGCCTCCCAGTGAATGGACTGACGCCGTCAACGAAAAGAAAGAAACAAACGTCGCCCGCATGGCGTCGAAGCTGCAGAACAACAATGTGCCGATGGACTATCATGCCGCCCTGGGGGCTTTGAAAGTCATCATCAAGGAACGGCCTGAGACGATCCTGGTCAACGAGGGCGCTAACACCCTTGATCTGGCCCGCTCCGTTATCGACATGCACAAGCCGCGTAAACGTCTCGACGTGGGAACGTGGGGCGTCATGGGGGTCGGCATGGGCTCCGCGATTGCCGCGGCGGTGGAAACCGGCCATCCCGTGCTCGCCGTCGAAGGCGACAGCGCCTTCGGTTTTTCCGGCCTGGAAGTTGAAACGATCTGCCGCTACAACCTTCCGGTTTGTATCGTGATCTTCAATAACAACGGCATCTACCGGGGCGTCGAGGAAAGCCCCAAAGGTATTGAAGACGTTGCGACAACCGTGTTCGTCAAGGATGCCCGTTATGACATGATGATGGAGGCCTTCGGCGGCGTCGGTGTTGTCGCCAAAACGCCAGATGACCTGAAGCGCGCCGTCAATGAGGCGCTCGATTCCGGCAAACCGACCCTGATCAATGCCATGATCGACCCAGCGGCTGGAAGCGAAAGCGGCAATATCGGCAATCTCAATCCGCAGAGTGTTGTCGCCAAGAAATAATGATGTGATATTCCGCTACTTTTGCGGAAACAGATGTAAGAAATTGAGGGGAAAATGGAAAAAGCACTTTCTGGTGTCAAAATTCTCGATATGACACACGTCCAGTCCGGGCCGACGTGTACGCAGCTCCTGGCCTGGTTCGGTGCTGACGTGATCAAGGTGGAACGACCCGGTGTCGGCGATGCGACCCGTAAACAGCTTGTCGATGTGCCGGGCGAAGACAGTCTTTATTTCACCATGCTCAACCACAACAAGCGCAGCGTGACGCTCAACCCCAAATCTGAAAAGGGCGCCGAGATTTTCACCAGGCTGATCGAGGAATGCGACGTCATGGTGGAGAACTTCGCCCCGGGCGCGCTGGATCGCATGGGATTCAGTTGGGAGCGTATTCAGGAAATCAACCCGCGCATGATCTATGCTTCGGTCAAGGGTTTTGGTCCTGGACCTTTTGCCGATTGCAAGGTGTACGAAAACGTTGCCCAGTGTGCGGGTGGTTCCGCCTCAACGACTGGGTTCCGCGATGGTGTGCCGTTGGTTACAGGCGCCCAGATTGGTGATTCTGGAACAGGACTTCATCTGGCCTTGGGTATTGTAACGGCGCTCTACCATCGGACCCATTCCGGTAAGGGCCAGCGCGTCGAATGCGCCATGCAGGACAGTGTTCTCAACCTCTGTCGCGTCAAGCTGCGTGATCAGCAGCGTCTCGATGCCGGCCCGCTCAAGGAATACTCCCAGTTCGGCGAAGGCGTGCCTTTTGGCGATGCGACGCCCAGGGCAGGGAACGATTCCGGCGGCGGTCAACCGGGACGAATTCTCAAGTGCAAGGGCTGGGAAACGGATCCCAACGCTTACACTTACTTCATTACCCAGGCCGCCGTCTGGCAGAACGTCTGCGATGTCATTGGCAAGCCGGAATGGAAAGAAGATGAAAAGTTCGCCACGCCGGAAGCGCGCCTGCCGCACCTGAATGAGGTCTTTGACGCAATCGAGGAATGGACCATGACCAAGACCAAGTTCGAGGTGATGGATATCTGCAATCCCCTCAACATCCCGGTCGGGCCGATTCTCTCCATGAAGGAACTGGCCGAAGAACCGGCATTGCGCGAGACGGGAACCGTGGTCGAAGTGGATCATCCCGGTCGCGGCAAGTACCTGACGGTCGGCAATCCGATCAAGCTGTCGGATTCAAAATCAGAGGTCGAACGTTCGCCGCTGCTGGGTGAGCACACCGATGAAATTCTCAAGGAACTTGGTCTTTCGGATGATGACATCAACGCAGCACGCGAAAGCGGTGCGATCTGAACTGACCCCCTTGAAACTCTAAGACGATATTCTGGAGAGACGGATGCGTATTATCGTGATGGGACAACAGGCCTTCGGCAAGGACGTTCTGGCCAAGCTGCTGGAAGCGGGCAAGGACGAGGTCATCGCCGTTTATTGCGAACCCGACAAGGAAGGAAAACCTGTCGATCCCATCAAGGAGTTCGCACTGGAACAAGACTTGCCGGTCTATCAGCCGGCTCATTTCAAGGACTCAGAATCGCTGGATGAGCTGAAGGCGTTGAATGCTGACCTCATGGTCATGGCCTTTGTCAACGTGTTCGTGCCGGAAGAAGCCCGTGACATGCCGGTCCACGGATCCATCTGTTTCCATCCTTCGCTGCTGCCGCTGCATCGTGGTCCTTCAGCCGTCAACTGGCCGATCATCATGGGTAGCACCAAGTCCGGCTACTCATGGTTCTATCCGACCGACGGTCTCGATGAGGGTGACGTTCTCATGCAGTGGGAATGCCCAATCGAGGCGGACGACACGGTGAAGGAGTTGTATTTCAAGAAGATCTATCCGCATGCCGTCGACTCGGTGCTCGACGTGGTCGAACACTACCGCGACGGCAATCCGCCGCGCAGTGAGCAGAACGAGGCCGACGCCACGTACGAGCGCCGTTGCACGACGAAACATTCACGCATCGACTGGAACAAGCCGGTGAAGCAGGTTTATGACCTGATCCGCGGGACGAACCCGGCGCCGGGCGCCTGGACAACCTACGACGGTACGGAACTCGGCGTATTCGATTGCGCAATGGTTCCCGGTGACGGTATCAGCAGCCGGATCATGGACGTTTCCGATGACGGCGTGACCGTTCAGTGCATCGGTGGACGCATCCAGATCATGCGCGTCCGTCCGGCTGGTGAAGGCAAGATTGCGGCCGCGGAATGGGCCAAAGCGAACGAGGTGGAAGCCGGTAAGGAGTTAGGGCAGTAAAAAGCGGGAGAACCGCACCGGCTGACGATGGTGCGGGATGTGTCGCAAATAATATGCTGTCGGGCGTTATTGGAAAAACAAGTGTCGGACGCAAACAGACGGATTGGTGAAAATCAGGGTGAAATCGTCAGATTATTGAGTTTACTGTCAGGAAATTTTTTTTCTAAACCCAAGTTTTAGCGTCAGGGGAGAAGATGATGCCAAAGAGCGATATTGAAATCGCACGCGAAGCGAAAATGCAGCCGATTGCGGATATTGCTGCGAAAGTCGGCATTCCGGAAGATGCCCTTCTTCAGTATGGTCCGACGAAAGCCAAGATCACGACTGATTTTATCAATTCCATCCAGAAAAAGCGGGACGGCAAGCTGATCCTGGTCACGGCCATCACTCCGACCCCGGCCGGTGAAGGCAAGACGACCACGTCCGTCGGCCTGCACGACGGTCTGTGCCGGATCGGCAAGAAATCCATTGTTGCGCTTCGCGAACCGTCCCTCGGTCCGTGCTTCGGCATGAAGGGCGGCGCGGCCGGCGGCGGTTACGCCCAGGTCGTTCCCATGGAAGACATCAACCTGCATTTCACGGGTGACTTCCACGCTATCGGCATTGCGCACAACCTGCTGTCCGCCCTGATCGACAACCACATCTACTGGGGCAACAAGCTCGGCATCGATTCCCGCCGCGTCGCCTGGAAGCGTGTCATGGACATGAATGACCGTGCGCTTCGCCAGATCACCAACTCACTCGGCGGCGTCGGTAACGGCTTCGCCCGTGAAGACGGTTTCGACATCACCGTGGCGTCCGAAATCATGGCTATCTTCTGCCTGGCGACGGACCTGGATGACCTGACGCGCCGGATCGGCCAGATCGTCGTGGCCTATACCCGCGACCGCAAACCGATTTTCGCCAAGGATCTGAAAGCGCCCGGCCCCATGTCGGTGCTGCTGAAAGATGCCCTGATGCCGAATCTGGTGCAGACGCTGGAAAACAACCCGGCGTTCATCCACGGCGGTCCTTTCGCTAACATCGCCCATGGCTGTAACTCCGTCGTCGCCACCAAGACGGCCCTGAAACTGGCTGACTACGTGGTTACGGAAGCCGGCTTCGGCGCGGACCTGGGCGCTGAGAAGTTCTTCGACATCAAGTGCCGTAAGGCAGGCCTGAAGCCTGCTGCCGCTGTCATCGTCGCAACCGTCCGGGCGCTCAAGATGCACGGCGGTGTCGCCAAAGGCGATCTCGGCAAGGAAAACGTCGCCGCCGTCAAGAAGGGCGGAACAAACCTG
This sequence comes from uncultured Thalassospiraceae bacterium, assembly GCA_964344255.1. Classification (GTDB taxonomy): domain Bacteria; phylum Pseudomonadota; class Alphaproteobacteria; order Rhodospirillales; family Casp-alpha2; genus JAJFIE01. The sequence goes on along the minus strand of CAYFMQ010000009.1, from coordinate 84,993 downwards.
CAACGCCACATCAAGAACGTGAAGCAGTTCGGTGTACAACCTGTTGTCGCAATCAACTCCTTCATTACGGATACCAAGGCCGAGCTGAATGCCATCAAGAACATGGCCAAGAAGATGGGCGCAGAGGCCATCATCTGCAGCCATTGGGCCAACGGCGGCGCCGGTACGGAAGAACTGGCGAAGCATGTGGTCAAGCTGGTTGAAAGCGGTAAGTCCAAGTTCAAGCCGCTCTATCCGGACAACATGCCGCTGCTGAAGAAGATCGAAACGATCGCCAAGAAAATCTATGGAGCCAAGGACATTTCTGCTGACCAGAAAGTCCAGAACCAGCTCCGTGACTGGGAAGCGCAGGGATACGGCAAGCTGCCGGTCTGTATGGCTAAGACACAGTACAGCTTTTCCACCGATCCCAACCTGAAAGGTGCGCCGTCCGGCCACACGGTCGGGATTCGCGAGGTTCGCTTGTCGGCAGGCGCAGAATTCATCGTCGTCGTTACCGGTGAAATCATGACCATGCCCGGCTTGCCGAGCGTGCCGGCGGCTAATAACATACGCCTGAACAAGAAAGGCGAGATCGAAGGTCTCTTCTAGGGCCACGAACGGTAAAGGGCGGTGCCTTGTTTTGCACCGCCCGGTCCGGTCCTGGTTCGCATCCGGAGGGAATTGGCTCGTTTGTTCGGGAGATATAACAACGAGAAAAGGGTGACGCCATGACCATACGAACAATCCTCCTTCCCGTCCGGGGCGATGGCAAAGGCGAGGTCGTTATGGACCACGCCAGGATGATTGCCGACAAATTCAACTCCCACATCGATGTCATACACGCACGGCCCAAGGCTGCCGATATGCTGCCCTATGGCGTCCTGCTGACGGACGGTATGCGGGATACCATTCTTCAGGCTGCTGAAGCCCAGGCGGGCACCGAAGAGGATCGCGTTCGTGACCTGTTCAACGCCTATTGTGAGAAAAACAGCCTGTCCGTTTCCGATCGCGCCGGTGACGGCAGCGGTGGCGTTACCGTTTCCTGGCATGAGGAGACGGGCAAGCAGGCGGACCTGATCGGATTGTGGGGACGTCTGGCCGACCTGATCGTCGTCCCCAAGCCCGGCACTGATCTGGGTGTGAATACGCTTGAAGCCGCCTTGCTGCAGTCCGGCTCCATGACGTTAATGTGCCCCGATGCCTCGCCTGCTTCGCTGGGCGATAACATCGCCGTGGCCTGGAACGGAAAGGCTGAAGCGGCGCGGGTCATCAAGGGCATGATGTCGATCCTGAAGCAGGCCGGCAGCATATCCATCCTGACCACGGATCCGGATGGCGTCGACAGCGAACTTGGCGTCAAACACCTGCAGCGCTATCTCTCCCGCCATGGGATATCCGCTGCGGTCCATAGTGTGGGTACCGATAAGGAAATCGGCCTGGCGCTGCTTGAAGCAGCAAAAGCTGCCGGCGCCGACTTGCTCGCCATGGGCGCCTACGGCCACAGCCGCCGCCGGGAACTCGTCATGGGCGGCGCCACCAACGAGGTTATCCAGTTCGCGGATATGCCGGTGCTGATGCTGCACTGATAAGGGGCAGCGCTGCTGCCTTGCATCGGTAAGTCTGCCGGTATAGTTAACACAGCAAACCGATATATCTTCTTTGTGAGGACGCCATGACGCTCGACATTCCCGCATCCATGACAGCCATTGAAATCACCGAAGCCGGGGAGCCCGACGTCCTGAAGCCAGGCGAACGTCCGGTGCCGGAGCCGGGAGCGGGCGAGGTTCTGGTCAAGGTGGCTGCCGCAGGCGTCAACCGCCCTGACGTTTTGCAACGCCAGGGAGCCTATCCGCCACCACCGGGGGCATCGGATATTCCCGGCCTTGAAATCGCGGGCGAGGTCGTCTCATGCGGCCCTGATGTGAACGATCTCTCTGTCGGCGATCAGGTTATGGCGCTGGTCACCGGCGGCGGCTATGCGGAATACTGCACGGCCCCGGCGGCGCAATGCCTGCCCGTTCCATCAACGCTTTCCCTTGAAGAGGCCGCCGGCGTGCCGGAAACCTTCTTCACGGTCTGGAACAACGTCTTCGACCGTTGCGGCCTGAAGGAAGGCGAGAGCTTCCTGGTGCACGGCGGATCGTCGGGCATCGGCACCACGGCGATCCAATTGGCCCATGCATTCGGCGCGCGTGTGCTGACAACGGCTGGTTCCGCGGAAAAATGCAAGGTCTGTGAGGACCTAGGCGCTGATCGCGCCATCAATTACCGCGATGAGGATTTCGTTACCGTGGTCAAGGAGGTCACGGACGGCGGCGTCGATGTCATCCTCGACATGGTCGGCGGCGATTACATCCAGCGCAATATCAAGGCGGCGGGGCCCGATGGACGAATCTGTAACATCGCTTTCCTGAACGGTTCCTCGGCTGAGCTCAACCTGATGCCGGTGATGCTGAAACGCCTCACGCTGACAGGCTCGACGCTGCGCGCCATGCCGGTGCCGTTCAAGGCGGCGATTGCCGAAAACCTGCGAACCAAGGTCTGGCCGCTGATCGAGGCGGGGACGGTCAAGCCTGTCATGCATGCGACCTTTTCCCTGGGCGACGCCGCCGAGGCGCACCGCCTGATGGAAACCAACAAGCATATTGGTAAAATCGTTCTGACCATTTGAACGCAGGAGTCCGTAAAATGTCCGACGACCTGTTCCGTGATCCCTTGAGTTTCGGTGGGCTGCCGGTCTCGCAGGATTTCGAGGCGGCGGATGTGGCCGTTCTAGGCATGCCGTTCGATTGCGGCGAACACGAAACCCGTATCGGCTCACGCAGCGGACCAACGTGGATTCGTCAACATTCCATCCTTGCGGAGGTCATGGCGGGCGATGCCGACCCTGCCCCGCTTTCCAGGCTCAAGGTCATTGACGCCGGCGACGTCAACACCGGTCGTGATGAACTTCGCGATATCCATATGTTCTATGACCGTGCCGAGCTGGCCATGAATACCGTTTTGGATGGCGGATGCGCGCCAGTCACCATGGGTGGGGACGGCGCCGTGAGCCTGCCCCAGATTCGCGCTGTCGCGGCCCGCCATCCCGGGCTTGCCATTCTCCATTTCGATGCGCATACGGACGCCTATCCGCTCAAGCGAAATGATCATTTCGACAATGCGACGACATTCACACACGCTGCGAGCGAAGGTCGTATTAATGTTGAAGCTTCTATTCATGTTGGCACCCGCGCTGTGGTGAACACAGGCGCAATCGTTCCGCCCGCTCACAACATGGGCTACCGGGTTATCCCTTATGCCGAACTGGACGAAATGACCGTCGATGAGGCGGTGAGGACTATTCGTGAACCGCTGGAGGGACTGCCGGTCTATCTGTGCTTCGATATGGATTTCTTCGACCCGGCATTCGCGCCGGGCGTTTGCACGCCGACACCTGGCGGCGCTTCGGCCCATTTCGGGTTGACGTTGCTCCGTCGTATGTCGGGCCTCAACATCGTCGCCTGTGACGTAAACACCGTCAGTCCACCCCATGACCCGGATGGCTCCACCGCGAACCTTGCCGCAACGGTCGTTCTGGAATGCATCAGTCTTGTAGCTGATGCTTTGGTGTGACCGCCAGACGGTAAGCGTCTCGCCTGTGTGAAGCAGCTCAGTGAAGGCTGTTCATTAATTTCATTGAAGAGATTGATGCCTGCTGTGGTATCATAGTGAGGATATACGTTGTCGTCGGTAAAGGAGGAATCTGATGACAACAGTACGGCAACTGCTCAAGGACAAGGGTGAGGAAGTCTGGTCGGTCGGTCCCGACGCCATGGTGCTGGACGCCATTCAACTGATGGCCGACAAGGATATCGGCGCCCTGATGATCGTGGAAGACGGCAGGCCTCTTGGCATCTTCACCGAACGGCGCTATGCCCGCGAGGTTTTCCTGCAGGGGCGAGCTTCGCCAACCACGAAAATCAGCGATGTGATGGAGACGGAGGTTGTCTGCGCGCAGCCTGGGCAAACCGTTGAGGAATGTATGGCGCTGATGACCGACAAGAAAATCCGCCACCTTCCCATCATGGATGGGAACCGGCTGGCTGGCATTGTTTCCATCGGGGATCTGGTAAAGAACAAGATCGCCGACCAGAAGTTCGAGATCGAGCAGCTCGAACAATACATTCGCAGCCCATAAAGGCTGAATATAACCGCTGTATTCCCTTACTTCATGCGTCTGGGCACTTTCGATGAAAGCAGGCCGAGCGCGACCATGCCGGCGCCGGCGGCGGCGAAGACCGCGGGCAGGGCGAAGGCTTTCAGCAGGATGGCGAAGGTGCCCGGAAAGGTGAGCTGGGCGATGTAACGGTAGGTCGAGAAGACCGTGGTCATCTCGGCCCGCTCATAGGGGTGCACGGCTCTCAGGTACAGGGTGTTGCCGACGGAATCGATGGGCACCGCCATCAGCGCAGCGCCGCCCAGCACGGCAACGCCGAGCCAGGCCTGATCGGCGACCAGGGCGACAAGAATGGTCGCGGCGCCACAGCCCATGTAACCGATCATCAGCATGCGGCGCGAACCGATGCGGCGGCCATACCTGGCGACGAGGGGGATCGTCATGACGAACAGGGTCGCCAGGGAGGATAGCGCCCCGGCGATGTTCTCGCCGAGCCCCACACTGACGACGTAAATCGGCGTGTAGATGAAGAACATGCCCCACCAGCCGGCGCGCCCGATGGCGAGAGACCACGCCAGCAGCAGCCGGGGCTGGCTCATGAACCGGCGCACGAAGGTGAGGGGGTTGGTCACCGGCCGCCGTCTGGTGCTGACGGAGGGATCGACGGTCAGGCGCAGGTACCAGAAGTAGCCCAGCAGGGCGGCGTTGATCAGGCCGCACAGGATAAACGGCAGCCAGAAGGCAATCTCGTTTTTAAGGAAGACGCCGAGCCAGGGCCCGATGGTCCACGCCAACCCGGAATAGAACAGCCGGACGGGCTCGAATTTTCCCATCTCGTTCCTGGGAACATGGTCCATCAGGTAAAGGGATATGCTGACTTCCATGCAGGCGCCGCCGAACAGGTGCAGCGCCATGCCCGCCATGAACAGGTAGGGATTGTCGAGCGCGAAGAACGCCATGGCGAGAAAGGACACGCCAGCGCCCAGGGTAAGCACACCGCGCCGGGTTATGCGGTTGACCAGCCAGGGCACGGCGAAACTGGAGCACAACCCGACGAGACCGGCGGCGAAATAGAGCAGGCTGACCTTTTGGGCGTCGCCCAGATGCTGATAGGCGACCAGGGGAACCACGGTGACGAGCGATGCCCTGGAAAAGGCTTCCATCGTATACAGGCTGACGAACGTCGGTGTTGTCGGCCGGTTGAAGGCGAGAAGCCATACCGGCGCATGAATATGTCGCATGAGGAACGACCCTAGAGCAGATCATGTTTTTTGCAACGGCAAACAGATTTCCGTTTGCCGCGTGTTTTGGGCATTGCGCGAAGCCGCCTCAGGACCTACTACTTGGGTGTGAGAATAGTTTATGGGGGGCGTTGTGCAATCTGCTGCGGAAAAAATCGATTACCTGAATCCCGAAATCGTCGCTGGGCTGGATGCCATCGACATCCCGCTGGTCCGGGCAACGGACGAAAACATCAAGGATTTCGGTTGCCTGGTGGACCACCCCGATGACCAACCCATCGAAATCGTCCAGTGGCCGCAGCAGGGCTGGCGTCCGGTCGATGCGGGAACCGGCGACGAGGGCGGCACGGTTGAGGGGGACTTCTTCTTCTGGTGGGAAAACGGCGTGCTGAGCGCCCGAAACGAGGCTGTGAACGACGCCTACGTCATGGGATGGGACCATGATCCGTCAATGGGCAGGAACGAAGCAGCCCTTGGCAAGAACCGGCGTCACGTCTACCTGTGGCATGCGAACTACCACCCGGACGGCGGCCAGATGTTCTTTCCGAAACAGAACAGGCCTTTCGTCGCACCGCTTGCGCTGCCGGGGGACGATATCAAGCCGACCGACTTTATCGGGTTCTATTTTGACGGCTCGCAAGGGCTCTACATTCACCCCGGTGTCTGGCACGAAACCCTCGTGCCGCTCGATGAGGAGCAGTCGTTCCTGGACCGCCAGGGCCGGGTGCACGCCAGGGTAAGCTGTTTCATGGCGAGGGAGTTCAATGCCTATCTCCGCGTGCCTCTAGAGCTGTGAGCAAATCTCTGAGGACTTTCTCATGGCGTCACATGTCACGGTCATCGGTGCGGGAATTGTCGGCGTAAACTGCGCCATTGCCCTGGTCAAATCCGGCTTCGAGGTGTCGATCATCGACCGCGAGGAACCCGGTGAGGGTTGTTCCTTCGGCAATGCAGGTATCCTTTGCGCCTCGGCCTTTGAGCCGCTGGCGTCGCCTGAGACCATGCTGAAAGTGCCCGGCTGGCTTCTTGATCCCGAAGGACCGCTGTTTATCCAGTGGCGGCATTTTCCACGGCTGCTGCCGTGGCTGATCCGTTATGCAAAGGACGGGGCTTTCGGAAATCGCAAGGTACAGCACGAAGCCCTGGATGCCATGCTGTCGCCGACGGTGGAGATGTACAGCCAGCTTGTCCGGGAAGCAGGCGCACCGGAGCTGGTGCGTCAGTCCGGCGGGCTTTACGCTTATTCAAGCTTCAGGAAATTCAACAAGGACAGGCCCGGGTTTGAGGCCAGGCGCGAGCGCGGCTACAGCTTTTCCAAATTGGGGCGTGACGAGATCGCCGAGCAGGAGCCGCACCTCGCTGATCGCTACAAGTGGGCCTACCGGGTGGACGATTACGGTTGGGTTACCAACCCGGGCAGGCTCGTGAAGGTTCTGGCGGCCTATGCGGAAAATCTCGGCGTCGGTTTCGAGCGGGCCGAGGTGCTGGATATGGAGATCGGCCCGGAAGGGCCCAGCGCCCTGATAACCGACAAGGGCGTCCGTTCTCTCGACAAGCTGCTGGTTGCCGCCGGCGCTTATTCCCACTACCTCAGTGCGCGTCTGGGCGACAAGGTGCCGTTAGAGACCGAGCGCGGTTACCATGTCACCATCGAAAACCCCGGCGTCATGCCGTCCATGCCTATCATGGATGACGAGATGAAGGCCTGGATCTCGCCCATGGAAATGGGGCTCCGGTGTGCGGGCACAGTGGAGCTGGCTTCCCTTGACGCACCGGTTAACGAACGCCGCGCCATGAACCTGCTGAAGCTGGCGAAACGGATGATGCCGGCGTTGGACACATCCCGTTACACAACGTGGATGGGCCGGCGTCCGACGCTTCCCGACAGCCTGCCGGTGATCGACAGGGGGACGTCATTCGCCAATGTCTTTTATGCTTTCGGACACCAGCATGTTGGCCTGAGCGGTGCCCCGGCGACGGCGCGCCTTGTCGCCGAGATCGTTTCCGGCAGAACGCCGAATTGGGACATTTCCGCCTATAAAGTGGACAGATTCTGAAAAAAATCGTCCTAAATCCTTATTTTGTCGGCAATTTTCGAGGTTTTTGCCTTGAATAGCCTTCATAAATTTTCCACAATCTTTTTGTAATATTTCGTGATTTTAAGGCTCTGCCTTTTTCTTTTCCGAAGATCACTAGTCCATGACGAAGACGCCCTGAAACGATGACGTATCGCTCGAAAGCCTCCCGTTCGGCAGCCGAGACGGCACGCGCAGCCCGCCGCTTCACGCGCCGCGGGGCGATAAGGGCGGGTCTTGGCGCTGCCGTTGCCAGCGCCGCATCCATCGGTCCCTGGTACGTGAAGGACGCGCTGTCTTCGTCGGGGGAATGCCGGGTCTTTATCTGGACGGGATATTTTCCCCAGGAATTCATCGACAAGTTTGAAGGATCGACGGGGATCAAGCTCAAGATTACCGAAGCCGGCTCCAACGAACAGATGCTCAACAAGCTGCATGCCACCCAGGGCAGGGGATTCGACATCATCGCGCCGACCATGATGCGGGCCGACCAGTGGCGGCACCTGAACCTGCTGCAGGCCTGGGAACCGGAAAAATTGCCGATCGACAATATCGAGCCACGGTTCCTCAAGGCGTCGGAGCGGGACTGGACCTGGGATTACGGCCTGTTCCACCTGCCGCACCTGTGGGGTACCGAGGCGATGGCCTACAATACGGAGCTCTACCAGGCGTCCTACGGACAACTCAGCCTTGGCGATCTGTGGGCGGATGAGGTGAAGGACAAGATCATGGGCCGCCCCCACTCCCTGATGGCGGGCATTGGCCGGCATCTTGCCGAAAAGGGCGAATTACCACCTTTTGAAGACGCTTATAAGGATGAGGAGACGGCCCGCTCCATCTGGTCCGAGGTTGCCTCCTATGCAATCGATAAGAAGGACTGGGTGCGTCTTCTCTGGAACGACGCAAACACCCAACAGGCCGGGTTCCGGCGCAACGGCATCGTTCTCGCCCAAACCTGGGACGGCCCCATCATCGAGATGAAAAACGCGGGCGAGCCGGTTAACTACATGGCGCCACGGGAAGGCGCATTCGCCTGGATGGACGGCTTTTCCATGCCCATTGGCGCGACCAACCTGGCGCAGGCCTATGAACTGGTCGCTGCCTGTTATGACGCCCAGAACGCAGGCCTGCAGGCATCGTTGAGCGGATACAATTCCACGGTGAAAGGGGCGGACGCCTATCTATCCGAGGAATCCAAGAAGGCCTTTAGCGAGGCCTATCCGGAAGATGCGCTTGAAAAGCTGTGGTGGTGGCCGGCCGAACCGCAATGGTATGCGGATATCCGGGATGAATACAGGGACGCTTACTTGGCGGCTTGATTAAAAATTAACTTGAAAATAGTTAAGTTTTTCAATTTACGGTAACAGATTACCGGGAAATCGATGAAAAAGAACCCCCTTAAGCTGAACAAGTTACAACTGCGCACGCTGGCGCTGGCGCAGGTCATGGCGGAGGATCCGTCCCTGGTGCAACGGGATGAAACGACAGGCGACACGACTCTTCTCAGCCTGCCCCACCCCCACGGCGACCACGTGCATATCGGGGCTTTTACGGTCAGTGTCCGCGATATCAGCGGGTTTTCAAACCCGGCGGTCTGGGCGGCGCTGGAGCGCAAGGGGCTTGCCCGCAACGCAAACGGCATGACGGTGACACTGACTTCCGAGGGACTGGATTACGATACGGGACTTGGGCATCATTTCCGCAATCCCTCCGATCATTAAATCACTGCTATAGGCAGATTCTATCGGTCCAAGTTGGCGGTATTGATCGTGCCGTGCTTCCGATAGCCGCCCATCTGCCGCAGGGCCTCACGAAACACCACATAAAGAATCTTGCTGCCGGCCCGAATGACGCCAGAGAAAGTGCCGGAAATCTTTGACTTCCCGGCCAAACGAGGACGGTAAACAACCGGAACTTCCCGGATACGCAATCCGTGAATAACGGCCCTGATCTGCATTTCAATGGTCCAGCCGAAATTCCTGTCCGTCATCGCAAGCTGTTGAAAAGAACGCATGCGGATTGCCCGGAAGGGGCCAAGGTCATGATAGACGTGGCCCCACATCAGCCGCATTAGCAGGCACGCCAGCCGGTTACCGTATATCTGGGCAGCCGTCATGGCCTTGCGGCCTTCCGGCGAGGCCGTCCTGTCACTGATGGAAAAATCGGCGTCCCCGTCGATCAGGGGGTCGACCAGTAAACCCATTGCAGCAGGGTCGTCGCTGAAATCGGCATCCAGGAAAACAAGGATATCGGTGCGTTCGACGGCTCTGATGCCGGCAAGGCAGGCTGCGCCGTATCCTGGTTCGGGCTCGTCAATCACGCGTGCGCCGTACTGACGAGCTATGGCCCCTGTTTCATCGGTTGAGCCGTTATCGACCACGATTCGTGCATCCACCCAGTCCGGAATGGCGTCCAGGACGGCGCCAACGGATTTGGCTTCGTTGAGCGCCGGTATGATGACGCTGATATGGTGTCCGCCTCTCATGGCGATCTCACGGCCATAGAGGGAAGAGGGGGCCGCTCCTTTCGCCGAAACTTTAACCACTCCGCCAAAAGCAGGATGAGGATGGGGCCCTGTTCAAGCCAGACGACGGTATTGTCGAATATCCACGGGTGTTCAAGAAACCAGGGATGGAACTGCAACCTGTAGAGCGGAAGAACGATGCTGAAGGCCATCAGGGCCCGCGATGGGATGATGACGAGGAATGGAACCAGCCAGGCATAGTACCAGGGATACAGAGTCGGCCCCAGCATCAGCATGGCGGTTACAACGATCAGCAGACGGCGTATCAGGGTTTCCTGATCGCCGGGCGCGCGAAAATTGAGGGTCAGGGCTAGGATGACGATAGCCAGCCCGGTGACGGTTCTGACCAACCGCCCGGCATCCACCGTATACAGGCTTAAAGAATCCAGAACCGACTGAGTAACGGTCAGCAACCCGTGAAAAATGGCGGCGTTTCGTTCCCATAAGAGAGAGTAGTTCCTGAGGCCGGAATCCACACTCATGGCGCTGCTGAAGAGAGGCCATAGAAGAAAACCGGTAATAGTTGTGAAAATCAACAAGGCTGATAGGACGAAACGATGATCCCGTAACCGGGGCCGGATAAGTGTTGGGAACAGTAAAGCAGGCCATAGCTTAACGGCGGAAGCGAACGCCAAACAGACGTAACCGGCGTAGGATGAAGGCTGTTTTAATACCAGAAGTACGGCGCCTACCAGAAACGGCAGCAGGATTGCGTCCATATGGGCGGCGTTGCTGAATTCGACAATGACAATCGGGTTCCACCAATAAACGATGACCCATAACGATGAACGGCTGAAGTGACGTAGAAGGGCGAAAAGAAGAAAAACGGTGATGCCTTCGCAAACAAGGATGACCGCCCGCCAGGCCGCCAGGCTCCACGTATCGATTGCTCCCGCCAGGGCGAAGGCTGCCTCCGCAACCGGTGGATATATGGTCGTCAGATGAGGATAATTGATCTGCCCGATGACGCTTTCGGCGCTTTGGGCCAGTTGCACCAGTTCGCTGGCCGCTTCACCGCCCATGACCTGCTTGGGCGACCATTGATAGGGTGAATGGCCGCTCAGGATGACGCTTCCGTCCCACAGGTAACGGAAATAGTCGATTTCATAATAAGGCTCCGGCGCCATCATAAGCAAACGAACAGCCAGGCCTGCCGCCAACACCCAGACTAACGATGTCTGTCTTTTCTCCAGGTAGGGAATCATTCCAGGCAGGCGCACATAAATCATCCCCGCAACCATGCCGGCGATGATGATTCCGATAAGCACTAGCTGCCGCCCCGCCCGTCTTTCTTCTCTTTGTTTTTCGGTTTTTTGGGATCGCTGTCGTTCAATGCCCAGTCATAATTATAGGTCTTGATGGAAGAGGCCTTTGTGACGGCGTCCAGAAGGGGGTCTTCGGCATATCGGGACAGATGCTGCAGAACGCCCTGTTCGGAATCGCCGAAATCTTCCTGAAACCACTTGTAGATCGATGAAGCGTCGATGTTTCCGTAACTGACGTTGACGCCCCGGGGGTGGTTGACGAATTCACGTGCGGCGGTTTCCAGGATTTGCTCGGCCTTGTCCGGCATAAAGGCTTGACCGATCAGGTTCGGGCAACCCAGGGCGGCGCAATTGACGGCGTAATGAATCCTTGGGTCCTTCCAGATCGGGCGCAGGATGCGGTGCTCGATATCATCCAGGGAGACATCGTGGCCTTCAATGGCAACCAATGGCTTTTCCCAGGGACCATCGGAAAACAAACCGGGTGAGATATCGATATCCCGAATGGATTTGACGGGATAATGATCAAGAATGACGTTGACGGTCAGGGCGTTGTAAAGATTGATCCAATAGGCCATCTGTTCCGGCCGGTTCAAGCCGGTAACAGTCATCCCGGCGAGATTTTCGATGTAACGGCCGAGGTTAACCTTATCGGCTTCAGTAACCTTGCCATAATCGACAAGGCGTATCCCCTCTTCACCAAGGTGTGTGTATTTCTTCTGGAATGCATCCCAATCGGAATGATCGATGGACAGAGTGGAGTCCGGATCATGGGATGACCAGTAATCCCATAATTCCGACGATGGCGCCGCCTGGCCCGGTACAGGGAACCCGGCAATCCCGCACACAAGGAAGAATGACAGGAAAAAAAACAGAAACGGACGCTTGGACCGTTTGGCGGATAAGGAGGAAACTTGCATGAATTCGGACTTCCTTCAGGTCATAGATGCCGATTCCGGCCAACATACATTACCGGGTATGAATCTTGGGCATCACAAGTGCGTGTGAGTGGTCGGTATAGGGGCTAATTCGATCTAACGATTTGCAATCTCAACGTTTTTTCCCCAGAATGCATGCTGACAGTGGCTAGGTTCACGGGGAAACTCAAAAACAGGGGAGAAGAAATGTCGATCAAAACGACAGTCGTCGGAGCATACCCGAAACCGGATTTTTTACCGGTACTTGACTGGTTTAAAGCCGACGACGGAACGGAATCGCTGAAACCCACTCTGCAATACGAACAGGACATCGCCAGTATGGGAGATGAGGCGGAAGAACTGTTCGTTCGCGCTGCGGGTTCTGTCATTGATGACCAGGTCAGGGCAGGGGTCGATATCGTCACGGACGGTGAAGTGCGCCGGGAAAACTATATCCATTATCACTGCCGCCATCTTGACGGCATCAGCTTTGATAAGTTGACGGAAAAGCTCGTTCGGGGTGTCTACACAACGAAACTCCCGACGATTACCGGCCCGGTGAAAAGACGGGGACCATTCCTGCCGCATGACTGGCAGGCCGCCCAGGCGCAGACGGATATTCCCGTCAAATGCACCCTGCCGGGCCCGATGACCATCGGGGACACTGTGGCTGATGATTATTATAACGATCCTGTCAAACGCGGCGCAGAGCTGGCGGCCGTATTGAATGCCGAAATACTGGCCCTGGCCGAAGCCGGCTGCCGGTATATTCAGATCGATGAGCCTTTGTTCGCCCGGCGTGTGGATGATGCCCTGGATTACGGTTTCGATAATCTCGAAGCCTGTTTCCACAATTGCCCGGACCACGTTGAAAGAACCGTACATATGTGCTGCGGCTATCCGGACAGGCTGGATAACCCCGATTACATCAAGGCGCCGCAGGATTGTTATTTCAAGTTGGCGGAGGCTATCGACCGTTCCTGTATCCAGGCTGTTTCCATTGAAGATGCCCATCGTCCCAATGACCTGTCGCTACTGGAAATGTTCCAGAACACGAAAGTCATATTCGGCGTTATCGCCATTGCCAAAAGCAGCATTGAAACAGTGGAGGCCATTGAAGAACGCCTGGCTCAGGCCTTGCAGCATATCGATGCCGATCGTCTGATGGCCGCGCCGGATTGCGGGTTGGGTTTGCTGGGGCGGGATCTGGCATTTAAGAAACTGTGCAATCTGGGCGAGGCGGCCAAAAGGGTCGGGAATTGATCCTCTGCGTTGACGAATGTATGCATATTTATCTATATGTTACGCGATGTGACGAAAGAAAAACCAAAAACAGCCTGTATTTTCATCCGATAGGCACATAAATTATACGGAGTCGGGCTCCGCCATCGTGAGAAACATGACCAGAAACGCGACCTTATCATTTGCCAGAAGGCATTTTCTTATAGCCATCGCAGCAGCTGTTCTGCTGTCGGGGCTTACTGTCAACCGGCCTGCTTCTTCTGATGAACTGGCGGATAATGCCGAATCCTTTATCCGTAGTATGGCTGAAACGGCTATCATCAAGCTGACGGAACAGGAGATTTCCCGCGACGAGAGGAAAGTCCGTCTGCGCGAAATGATGAACGAGTACTTTTTTGTCCCCGGTATCGCCCAATGGGTATTGGGCCGGTTCTGGCGCCAGGCCTCAAAAGAGGAGCGTGACGAATACGTTTCCCTGTTTGAGGCGTTGATGATTGAATCCTATGTCGACAGATTCGCCACCTATAACGGCGAAACCCTGAACATCATCAAGACGGATGTTCGCAACAAGAAAGACGTCATCGTCTCTTCGACGCTGAACAGACCCGAGACCGCGGACGCCATTCAGATCGATTGGCGGGTCCGCTCCAACGGAACGGCGTTCAAGATCATCGATATCATGGTCGAAGGCGTCAGTATGGGACAAACGCAGCGTTCGGAATTTGCCTCTTCCATCAAGAACAATGGCGGGGATATCGCCAAGTTCCTGACCGAATTGCGTGAACGTGTCCAAACCGCCGCCTCCGGGGCCTGATAAGCTGCAGGCAATTGAAACGCCTTCCGGCAAGTATGCCGGATACGAAAATTTCCCTGTCGGTTCCTGGCTTCTGCCGAAAAACCTTCGCCCCCACATCATGACCTTCTACCGCTATGCCCGTGCTATCGATGATATTGCGGATTCGCCCTCGCTTTCCCCTGAGGAGAAACTGAAACGGCTGGACGGCTTTGCGGACGCCCTTGAAAAGGGCGCAGCCGCTGATGGCTACGGAAAAGCCGTGGGCATGGCTGACAGCCTTTCCAGGACCGGCGTGACGAAACGCCATTGCCTGGATCTGATCGCGGCCTTTCGCCAGGACGCCACCAAGAACCGTTATGCAACCTGGGAGGACCTGATGGCCTATTGCCTGCTCTCGGCGGCGCCGGTCGGGCGGTATCTCATCGATCTGCATGGGGGTTTCAGGAACGCCCCGGACAATGGCTACAAAGCCGCCGATGCCCTGTGCTGCGCGCTACAGGTGATCAACCACCTGCAGGACTGCAGCGATGATTTCCGTACCCTGGACAGGATGTACCTGCCGCAGGACTGGATGGCGGAGGAGGGCGCCGGCGCAGCCATGCTGGCGGCGCGGAGCACCTCAAGCGAGCTCAGGCGGGTTCTCGACAGGATGCTGGGAGCAACGGAGCGGCTACTGGATGACTCGCGAGCGCTGCCGCTTCAATTGAGAAGCAGCAGGCTGTCCATGGAAGCGGCTTTTATCCAGCGCATTGCGGAGCAGCTTTGCCGCAAGTTACGCACCAACGATCCGCTGCAGGCTCGCGTTACCCTTGGCAGGTTGAAATATCTCCAGTGCGGCATCATGGGCGTGCTTGATTGCGTCTTTAAAAGAGCCTGATATTTTCGTCTTCTCCTACCTGAGGAGCGTGACCCGCTCCGGGCAGTAGTGTAACCATGTTGCCATGACTTACGCCCAAACCCCGAATGTGGAGACTCCCACGGAAAATGTGGAAAGTCAGATGCGGGATGTAACCCGGATCGTGAAGCAATCCGGTTCGTCGTTCTATGGCGCCATGCGCATCCTGGAACCCGGTCGCCGGGATGCCCTGTACGGCATCTACGCCTTTTGCCGGGCCGTCGATGACATTGCCGACGATATGGGCGATCCCGCGATCAAAACCCGGGAACTGGATAACTGGCGGCAGGAAATTGACCGTGTTTATCAAGGCGCTGCGGAAACTTCCGTGGGCAAGGTTCTGGCAACGGTCGTTAAACGCTACGGGCTGGATAAACAGGATTTTGCAGCCGTTATCGACGGTATGGAGCTTGATGCCAGGGATCGCGTCAGAATGGCGGATATGCATGCCTTGTTTCAATACATCGATCATGTGGCTTGCGCCGTGGGAAGGCTCTGCACGCCCGTTTTCGGTATTCCGGACGAGCCCGGCAAATCCCTGGCGAAAACGCTCGGTGAAGCCTTGCAGATCACCAATATTCTCCGGGACCTCGAAGAGGATGCGGCAAGGAACAGAATCTACCTGCCGCTCGATCGGTTGAACTTGCTGGGTTTGGATGGAGAGGAAGTATCTGAAATCTACAACAATCCTGCGTGCATCCCCTTGCTCGATGAGCTTGCGGAAATTGCCAGGAAACGCTGTGGCGAGGCGGAGTTTCTATTAAGTCAAGTGGATAGAAAAACCCGACGTGCGCCGCGACTCATGCTGTTTGCCTACAGGATATTGCTGCAAAAGGTCGTCGAGTATGGTTGGCGAATGCCCAGGCAGCGGGCCGTTTTATCGCCTTTTGAAAAGTTCTGGACCGTCATTCGGTACGGTTGGTTCTGAAATGGGAAAATCCCGATTGGTTCATGTCGTAGGTGCCGGTTTGGCGGGGCTCTCCGCCGCCACCAGGCTAACGGAACTGGGGCATCGGGTTCGGCTCTATGAAAGTACGGGAATTGCCGGTGGGCGTTGCCGTTCCTTCCATGATGAACGCCTTGGCTGTGTGATCGATAACGGAAATCACCTGATTTTATCGGGTAATGTTTCTACTCATCGGTATCTGTCCCGAATTCATGCCCTCGACCGTATGCAATTATCAGACAGGGCTGCGTTTCCTTTTATGGATTTGGCAACCGGCAGGCGCTGGGTCTGTGATTTTGGCGCAGGCAGGGGGATATTTAAGCTGCTAAGCAACGCCTTTCAGGGGAAAGGAGAGGCATCCGGCGCCTATGGCATCCCGGAAGCCTCGCTCAGGGAGATCGTAACCAGCGCCTATCGTTTTTGGCGTGCTTCTGAAGATGCGACGGTTTGTAACCTGGTTGGAGACATGGGGGATGTTTATCACCGGCTGTGGGAGCCGCTATCCATTGCCGTTATGAATACAGAGACCGAAACCGCCATGGCGAAGGCCATGTGGCCTGTATTAAGGGAAACATTGGGAAAGGGACCGGATGGTTGCCGTCCTGTATTAGCCAGGGATGGGTTGGGTAACGCCCTGGTGGAGCCGGCATTGGATTACCTGAAAAGTGCCGGGGAAGGAATTCGCTATAGTGCTGGTCTCAAATCTCTCATTTCCATTGGAAATAACCTCAGTGAATTGAAATTCAATGATTTTTCCATTGAGATAGCAGAGAACGACAGGGTTATTCTGGCGCTGCCAATTGCAGCGATAAACGAGCTGTTGCCTTCTATTCAGACGCCGAATGAATACAGGCCGATCATCAATGCACATTTTGGCGTATCTGGCGACTCGAGTGAATTAACTATTATTGGGTTAATTAATGGAAGAGCGCAATGGATATTCAGAAAAAACGGAATTGTATCCGTTACAGTAAGCGCCGCGCAGGAATTGGCGGACGTACCGGTAGACCAGATAGCGGAAATCCTGTGGCGTGACGTCTGTAAGGCTTTTAACCTGGGGCAGGAACGTATGGGAGCGTATCGTATCATCAAGGAAAAACGCGCAACCTTTGCCCAAACACCGGAGCAGAACAGACGCCGGCCCAGGCATCAGACATCTTTCCAAAACCTCTTTTTGGCGGGTGATTGGATAGCTACCGGTTTGCCGGCTACCATCGAAGGCGCCATCCGGTCAGGCGAAACGGCTGCAAACGCCGCAATAAGATTGTCTTTTCAATAAAGTATAGGAGTTCGATCCGTGAGGCTGTACTGCAGAAAGGCTTCACGCTTCTTTGCGCAACTCCCTTGGTAAATTAAAGGTCATGTTTTCTTGAATACCGACCAGTTCATCGACCTTGACGTTGCCGCAGGATTTCAAATGATCGATCAGGTCGGTAACGAGTTCTTCCGGCGCCGATGCGCCGGCGGTAACTCCGATTGTGTCGACGCCCTCCAGCCATTCCGCGCGCAACATGTCAGCGTCGTCTATCAGATAACTCGGGATGGACATCTCGGCGCCGATTTCCCGCAAACGGTTGGAGTTGGAGCTGTTTTTAGCCCCGATGACAAGCAAAAGGTCCACCTGCCGGGCCAGGTCGCGGACGGCAGTCTGGCGGTTTTGCGTGGCATAACAGATGTCATTTACATCCGGTCCCTGAATTGAGGGGAAACGATCCCGGAGCGCCTGGATGATATCCCTGGTTTCATCGACGCTGAGTGTTGTCTGGGTAACGTAGGCCAGTTTGTCGGGGTCAACTGGAGATATTGCATCGACATCCTCGACACAGGTAACGAGCAGGACGCCCCCTGGAATACGTCCTTGTGTTCCTTCCACTTCCGGATGGCCGGCATGTCCAATCAGGATAACCTGGCGGCCGCCCCTGACCTGCCGCTGGCCTTCATAGTGGACTTTGGTGACGAGCGGGCACGTGGCGTCGATAACAGGCAGGTCTCGGTCCCTGGCTTCGTTCTCGACAGCTTCGGACACGCCATGCGCGCTGAAGATCGTGACCGCTCCCTCCGGGATGTCGCTGATTTCATCGACAAAGACCGCTCCCCGCGCCTTGAGGGCATTGACCACATGTTTGTTATGAACGATTTCATGACGCACATAGACGGGAGGGCCGTAACGCTCAAGAGCGCGTTCGACAATTTCAATGGCGCGTTCAACACCGGCGCAAAATCCCCGCGGCCGGGCAAGGATCACGCGAAAGTTTCTTTGAGGACCGATGAGTGAATGGTCAGGCATGTTTGTTCCAGTGTTATCAACGGGCGATTCGCTGCACCACGTCTTCGTTCAGTCGCGGTGGAGGAATTATGATGCTTTATGTGGCCGATCAGTCATGTGTTTTCCAGCAGAAAACCCGTGTGCCGTCGTTGATTTTTCCTATTGATCATTCTCAATGAACAGCTTGGTTACAAAGAATCCGATGTCTTGGTACTTTAATGAAATGGTAACCATGAAGGAATAATGATGGCTGCGGGAAAAGATATGAGATGTCTCAGGGAATACCTCAACTCCCTTAAGGCGTCTTAATCAGCTTATCGACTTTCTTTATAATCTTTTGTTATTGCATGTATTTTTTGTCACTTTCGTTGTTTATACATCGTTTCTCATGCGTGGTTCAGGGTAACAAAAAACATTGAAAAAAATCATGATTCAGGGTTTTACTTGCTAACTGCTTGTGAGATTATTCGTTCATAGAAAACAGCAAGAAGCTGATTAATGAAATTTGTAAACAGATTGAGGCGGGGACGTCATGTGAAGCGTATTACGGGCCGGGCAGCACCGGCCCTGTTGGCGTTTGCATTGCTGAGTACGCCAATGGCAGACGCTTACGCCGGTGAGCGTGATAAATCATTCATTTACGGCGATGCCTTAAGCGCCCAGGCATTAGATGTGACTGAGGTTGCGGCATCCCAGGAAGAAGAGATTTCAATCTCGGATCTGTCGCCCGCCGCCCAGCAGTTTCTCCTGACGGCGCAGTTGGCGCAGGCCGACGAAGATGCCAACGATCCCATCGAAGGCTTCAACAGGGCGATGTTCGCCTTCAACGAAGGTTTCTATGACGTCATCATGCGTCCGGTTTCCTCAGCCTATAACGTCCTGCCGTCCAATATCAGGCTGATGATCAACAGTTTCCTGGCGAACCTCAGTGCTCCCATCATCTTCATCAATGATGTGTTGCAGGGCGAAGCTGAACGGGCGTTCACGACGTTAAGACGCTTCGTGCTCAATTCCACCGTGGGTATGGCTGGCTTGGTCGATGTCGCTTCGAGCGTTGGACTGGAGCGCCACAATGAGGACTTCGGACAGACCCTGGCCGTCTGGGGTGTTGATGAAGGTTTCTATCTGGTGCTTCCCATCCTCGGACCGTCCAATCCACGCGACGCCATTGGGCGTTTTATTGTTGATCCGTTGATTGATCCGGTGAACAGGCAGTTGGACGATACGGGCAATGAAAACTGGATCTGGGGCCGTTATGCCATCTCCGCTGTCGATCAGTTCGCCGCCATCAAGGATGAACTGGACCAGATCAAGAAGACGTCTGTCGATTATTACGCCGCTATTCGCAGCCTGTACCGTCAAAAACGGAAGGCCGAAATTTCCAATGGCGAGGAAATGGATCTTCCGCCGATTCCTGATTTCGAATTCGGTAAGCATGGTGACGAGGACCACATCGATCCTGCTGTCGGTGGTAATGAAGACGTCCTGACGGAAGAAGAGCAGTTGTCTTTGCGTGAATTTGAAGAAGAATCCGAAGAGAAAATCCTGGAAAACCCCTTTGAGGCCCAGTTTGTTCCGGCTCTCGGCGTCAGGGAAATCGCCGATCATGAGGACGCGATACGCCCATCACCCCGTAAACCGGCCGAACATGATTGGACCGTCAAGACAGTGACTCCGGATGTTCAAGATGATGCACTGGTTGCAGAGGCGTCCTGGGAGCCCGTTATCATCAGCACGTCTCGCTGATCGCCTTTTTCTTTTGGGGGCCTAAACGACAAACCGCCGGTTCCGGCGGTTTTTTCTTTGTGCAGCGCCGTGGCGCAGGTAAGCGGCGTAATCACAAAACTGTGACGCAAATACCTTTCTTTTGCCACATTCGTTTTCATATAGTCCCTCTATCCAGCCGCCTTGAAGGCGCCGGACATGAATTACAGATGAATCAGTTTGTCAGATATTCTCTATAAGTCTTTAAAAACAAACAACAATTATATTTTTTTATTGACTTTTCCGACAAAATTGGTATGTTAATTCATGTCAGTGCCAAAAGTGGGCTGACAAAGTGACGACCTGACTGAACAAGTGGGTCAAACGGCATATTGCTCGGAAGGAGGATAAAGCCATGAACGCAACACGTATGTTCTCTCATCATATAATCTCACATCAAAAGTGTACCTGTTTAGCCGTGGAATGCTGTTGAGCTTTCCTTGTGGCCTTGCTCGTTAGCTGCCGGTCAGCTTGCGGCAGGGTTGCCCGCCGAAAGAACGCCCCGGCTTATCGCTGGTACAATGATCATCTGAAGTAGAGAGAATTAGAAAATGTCGAATATCAATTTACCCGAAGTTTCCGTAGAAGGCGGGTTATCCCGCTATTTCCAGGAGGTGTGGAAGTATCCCATTCTGGAAGCCGAGGAAGAATACATGCTGGCCCAGCGTTACCGCACCCGTGGCGACACGGATGCGGCGCACAAGCTGGTTACGTCCCATCTGCGTCTCGTCGCCAAAATCGCCATGAAGTACAAGGGCTATGGCCTGCCCATTGCGGATCTGGTGTCGGAAGGCAGCATCGGGCTTATGAAGGCCGTCAAGAAATTCGAGCCGGAACGCGGCTTCCGCCTGTCCACATACGCCATGTGGTGGATCAAGGCTGCGATTACGGAACACATCCTGAAATCCTGGTCCATGGTCAAGCTGGGCACCGTCGCGTCGCAGAAGAAGCTGTTCTTCAGCCTGCGCAACATCAAATCCCGCCTTTCCATCATGGATTCAGGCGAACTGACCGACGCCCAGGCCAATGAAATCGCCCAGATCACCAAGGTCTCGGCCGATGACGTCAAGCACATGAACCAGCGGCTGGCGGCGAGGGACTATTCCCTGAACGCCACCGTTACCGAGGACGATACCGTCGAATACGTGGATACGCTGGTCGATGATCGCCCGTCACCCGAAGCCCAGTTGGCGGCGCGTGAGGAATCCGGCGCCAAGGGCAGCTTGCTGCAAAACGCCATTGCCGCCCTGCCGCAGCGCGAGCGTGAAATCTTCACGGAACGTCGCCTGAGCGACGATCCCAAGACCCTGGAAGAGCTGGGTGCCGTTTATGGCGTCAGCCGCGAAAGGGTGCGCCAGCTTGAGGCGAGGGCGTTCGACAAGGTCAAGAAAGCGGTTCTCAACGCCGCCGGCGAAGACGCTCCGGACCTGCTCGCCGCCATGGCGTAACGCCGCAAACTCTCACAGATGATCCGATAAGCCCGGAGCCTCAAAGGTTCCGGGCTTTTTGCGTCGGGATACATGTGTCACTCCCGCGCAGGGGGGCGTCCAGGGATGCCGGCTTCTGGATTCCCGCCTTCGCGGGAATGACAAGGTAGGGAAGGGCGCTCCGCTAACCATCCCCGGCGATGGAGAAGTTACCGGCTTCGTCCAATATAGCAAAGGGATTCCAGGCCACTTCCCACAGATGGCCGTCAGGATCGGCGAAATAGCCGGAATAGCCGCCCCAGAAGACTTCCTCGGCCGGTTTGACGATGGTCGCGCCGGCGCTTTCGGCCTTTGCCATCACCTGATCCACGTCTTCCTTCGTGCGCGTGTTATAGGCCAGTGCGGTGCCGCGAAAACCCATATCTGACGTTTCGGGATCGGCCGGTTTCAGGTTGGCTTCCTCGGCAAAGGCGGCGAGGGGGTAGAGGCCGAAAACCACGCCGTTCATCTGGATGAAGCAGACCTGTTCATTGGATGGCGGCGCCTGTTCCCGCCAGCCTAGGCCGTCGAGATAGAAGGAGCGGGCCTTGGCTAGATCTTTGACGCCAAGGGTGATCAGGCTGACACGTTGATCCATCAGGTTGCCTCCGGATGCTTTTTCGCCTCCACCCAGACGTTCTCCAGGTCGTCCAGTGGCATGTCTTCGGGCTTTTTGCCCTGGTCACGCACCAGGGCCTCCAGGGTGCGGAACCGGCGTTCGAATTTGGCGTTGCCGTGCCTCAGCGCCGTTTCCGGGTCGATATCCAGTTGCCGGGCAATATTGACGCAGACGAACAGCAAATCGCCAACCTCGTCCTGCAGGCGTTCCGGGTCATGGTCCGGATCGTTCTCCAGGGCGTCCAGCTCCACTTCAAGTTCATTGATTTCCTCGTGCAGCTTTACCAGAACCCGGCGGACATCGGCCCAGTCGAAACCGACCCGGGCGGCGCGTTTTTGCAATTTGAGCGCGCGGGTGAGGGCAGGGAGCCCGACCGTGACGCCATCCAGTATGCTTTCAGGCCGGTCGTTGTTCTGAGCCTTCTCAGCCCGTTCCTGGGCCTTCTGTTCTTCCCAGGCGAGGGTCTGGGCTTCAGACGTGTCGATATCGGCGTCGCCGAACACGTGTGGGTGCCGCCTGACCATTTTGTCTGAAATGGCGTTGGAGACGTCATCGATCGTGAACAGATTTTCTTCCTCCGCCATGCGGGCATGAAAGACCACCTGTAACAGCAGGTCGCCCAGCTCATCGCACAGCTCGTCCATGTCGCCATGCTCGATGGCGTCTGCGACCTCGTAGGCTTCCTCGATGGTATAGGGCGCGATGGTGGCGAAGGTCTGTTCGACATCCCACGGGCATCCGTCATCGGGGTTGCGGAGCTTGGCCATGATGTCGATGAGCCTATCGAAGCTGGAAGACATGCTGTTGTCGATACTCTTCAGGAGACTAATTTTAAGTGACCAAACTGTCTTATCCGGTGTGCGGGGAAATGCCAAGAAGGTTGCTGTGCAGATGACTGAGGCGTGTGTAGTGACAGGGTGCTCATAGCGCGAAACCGGAGGCTGACTCATGTGTTACATGAGGTAGGGGCATAAAGCCTGTAATATCAAAAACGCGCATAATGTATATTATGGAAAATTATATATTATAATTATAAAACAAATACTTATACATGTTATATAATAAAATACTTACGATTACCCCGGGTTTCCGAAGTTTGCCGTTTAGACCTCGATCACCATGCCGTCGTAGGCCAGCTCCACCCTATCGGGCAAATCTTTCTGAATGGTTTCGAAGTCAATATCGAGTCCCAGATGGGTGATGATCGCGCGCTCCGGTCCTACCCTTTCGATCCATTCAAGCGCACCATCGAGATGGACGTGTGTCGGGTGGTTGGGGTGCGTGACGGGGGCGCCGACTATCCAGGTTTTGACACCGGACAACGTTTCAAAGGCGCTATCGGGCAGCTTTTTCACATCCGTATTGTAGGCCATATCGCCATAGCGAAACCCGAGGGAGTTCATTCTGCCGTGATTCTGGTCCATGACCTGAATGGGTATGGAACCGATCTGAAAACTCATTTCCGGCTCGATCATATGGGGCGTGAGCACCGGTTTGTAATAAAACGGCTTCGTGTCTTCAGGCAGGTTCTCCAGAGGTTCCAGCACATAGCCGAAACGTTGTTTGATCCTCTCCAGCGTATGCTGGTCGGCATAGAGGTCGATCGGCGCACCCATGGCGCGGTTAACGCCCCTGATGTCATCGATGCCGTGAAGGTGATCGGCATGGGCATGGGTCATCAAGATGGCGTCGAGGTGCCTGATATCGCTCCTGAGGAGCTGTTCACGGAGATCCGGCGAGGTATCCACTAAAATCCGTGTATGGTCATCCTCGATCAGGATTGACGGTCGGCTTCGCCGGTTTTTGGGGTTATCGGGATCACATTTCCCCCAGCCAAGTCCGACACCGGGAACGCCGGTTGAGCCGCCTGAGCCGAGAATGATCGTCCGCAACCCCATGTCCTGAAAAAACCCTATGTCGCTTTGGTAAACAGGCGATGGAAGTTTTCCGTCGTCTGGCGGGCGAAATCGTCCGGATTGAGCTTTAGCAACCCGGCGAGGTATTCTGCCGTATGGGCCGTGAAAGCTGGCTCATTCCGTTTGCCCCGTTTCGGCACCGGCGCCAGATAAGGCGCATCGGTTTCGACCAGGATACGCTCCATAGGGACCACCGTTTCCACGACCTCGCGGATGGCTTCCGCGTTCTTGAAGGTAACGATACCGGAAAGCGAGATATAAAGCCCCAGATCAAGCGCCCGTTCCGCCAACTTGCGGCTGGCGGTGAAACAGTGAATCAGGCCCGGAAAAGCCCCGTTGGCATGTTCTTCTTCCATAATCCGGATGGTGTCGTTGTCAGCATCCCGGGTGTGTACGATCAGGGGCAGCCCGGTTTCCCGCGCCGCGGCTATATGCTCGCGAAACAGAGTTTCCTGGGTCTCCCTGGGGCTCTTGTCGTAGAAGAAATCAAGGCCCGTTTCCCCGATGCCCACGACCTTTTCATCAGCGGCGTGGCCGATCAGGACATCCGCCGTGATTTCCGGCTCCAGTTCCGCTGAATGCGGATGCACGCCGACGGAGCAGTAGATGTTGTCATGGGCGCTCGCGATGGCGTGGACCTGGGGGAATTTGGCGACCTGGGTGCAGATGGTCACCATTTTGCCTACGCCGGCCTGTTCGGCGCGTTCCAGCACGGCGTCGAAATCGTCCTGGAATTCCGGAAAATCAAGGTGACAGTGGCTATCGACAAGCATAAGGGCGTTACTTTTCTTGTTATGATCTTAAACAGAAGTCTTTGAGGACGGTATCCACCCGTACTTAGTAGGGATCAAGTATCATCTAAGTCAATCCCCTGCCCCGAACATATCCCTCATCGGACGCGAATAAGTGTATACTGATTTGCGAATCGTTACGCGTCCCTCAAAATAATAAACCCGAGCATCACAAACATGGCCATATTGAGCGTACTGAGGGATTTCCTGGAAGCCAGCGGAGCCGTACTCCCGCGAAACATTGCCCATATCGGGGCCCACTTCGGGGAGGAAGCCCCCGTTTACGAGGAAATGGGAGCGGAAAAAGTCATCTGGGTCGAAGCCAACCCGGATATGTTTACGCGCCTTTGCGATACTATTACCGCCCGACCTGCCAGCGGGACCGAGCATATTCTGGTCAATGCGCTGGTTGCCAACAAGGATGGGGAGCAAAGAGAGCTTTTTGTTGCCGGACAGGACGGCGAAGCATCCTCCATCTTGCATCAGACGGAACGTTTGAAGAAAAAAATGCCCTGGGTGGCGGAAACGGGCCAAATCATTACGGCGCCTAGTTACACAATCGATACCGTAATCAGGGAAGCCGGCATACCGGCAGGCGAACTTGATACCCTGATTCTTGATACCCAGGGCGCCGAACTTATCTGCCTTTCCGGCCTGGACGTATACTCAAACGGCATCCGGTATCTCCTCTCCGAAGGAACGACTTCCGATTACTTCGAAGGCGGCGTTCTCTTCGACAACCTACGCCAGGAGCTGGATAACAGGGGGTTTCTCTATACCTTCATGGGGGTGGATACAAATGTAGCAGGGATGCATTTCGACTTCATGTTTTTGCAGAAACCCTTAGGTGACGAATATCTGAATGAACATGAAAGGGATATCGAGTTGCGGCGGCAGGCAAATGATTTGGCCGCCCGTTTCAACAGGATGAACGAGCTTGAAGGGGATGAAATGGACGAAGCGCGGTCAGCGTTAAATCAGTCCATTCTTGACCTGATAAACGAACGGCGAAAGGAACTGGGAGCAACAAATGCCAAGGATATACTTTCGTTGCTGCTGGAAATAACCTGGAGATCGGACTTTAAGGATGCCTGGCGCGCCCTACTGAGGCAGTCCGGGTACATCGAAACGACAGCTTAAGATCGCCGATCATAGACGCTAAGCCGTCTCTTCCTCCTCGACATAGCGTGGAAAAACACCCTGCGGTTTTGGCAGTTCCGTACCGCTGCTCAGGGAATGAGCGGCGTCAAACACTGCGAACGACCGTTCTGTCTCGCCTATCTCAAGCTGGTCAAGCACCTTGGAGCAGGATCCCGGCATAAACGGCTGCAGGATGACCGCAAGAAGCCGGATGGTTTCCGCCAGCGTATAAAGAACAACCGCCATGCGCTCGGGGTCTTCCTTTTTCAGCTTCCACGGTGCCTGATGGTCCACATAGGCGTTGGCGGCGCGGATAGCGGCCCAGATGGATTCCAGCGCCTCGTGAAACGCCTGGACATCCATGTTTTGCCTGACACTGGCGAGCAGACCGTATGCGCTGTCAAGAAGCGCCCGGTCTTCCGGTGTGAACCGGTCGTCAGAAACATCGGGAACCCGGGCTTCGCAGTTCTTGTTGATCATGGAAAGAACGCGCTGGACCAGATTGCCGAAATCGTTCGCCAGTTCGCCGTTCATGCGGTTGACCATGGCCTGATGGGAGAAATCACCGTCGTTGCCGAAAGGCACCTCGCGCAACAGGAAATACCGTACCTGGTCGAGGCCATATTTATCGACAAGCGCATGTGGGTCTATCACGTTGCCCAGGGACTTGGAAATCTTCTGCCCCTCGTTAGTCCACCAGCCGTGGGCGTAAACCCGGCGGGGCGGGTCGAGCTCGGCCGCCATCAGGAACGCCGGCCAGTAAATGGCATGAAAACGCAGGATGTCCTTGCCAACCATGTGCAGGTCAGCAGGCCAGTAGTTTTGGTACAAGTCTGAATCCGTATCCGGGAAACCGGCTGCCGTGATGTAGTTGGTCAGGGCGTCCATCCAGACGTACATGATGTGATCGTCGTCGCCGGGCACTGGAATGCCCCATTTGAAGCTGGTGCGGGAAACCGACAGGTCTTCCAGACCACCCCTGACGAAGCTCAGAACCTCGTTCCGGCGGGTCTGGGGCAGGATGAAATCGGGGTTTTGTTCGTAAAACTCTAGCAACCGGTCCTGCCAGGCCGACAGACGGAAAAAATAGCTGGGCTCTTCCACCCATTCCACTTCCGCACCCGACGGGGCGATCTTCTTGCCATCGGCGTTGGTGGTCAGTTCCCCTTCCCCGTAATACGCCTCATCACGGACGGCATACCAGCCCGAATAGGATCCTAGGTAAATCTCGCCGCGATCCATCAGGCGTTGCCAGAGCGCCTGGCACGATTTCTTGTGGCGTTCTTCGGTGGTGCGGATGAAGTCGTCATGGCTGTAGTCCATGAAATCCGCAAGGTCGCGGAAGTTCTGGGAAACCCGGTCGGTGAAGTCCTGGGGGGCGACGCCGGCAGCGGCGGCGGATTTCTCCACTTTCTGGCCATGTTCGTCCGTACCGGTCAGAAACCGTACGTCAAAACCGTCCAAGCGCTTGAAACGCGCCAGTACGTCACAGGCCAGTGTCGTATAGGCATGGCCGATATGCGGGACGTCGTTGACGTAGTAGATAGGCGTCGTGACGTAATAGCGTTTTGCTGCCGTCATGAATATTCCGTTCTGTCGATCGGGATTAAATCAAACTCTGCGAGTAACCGTCTGGCCGAGGGCGTGGAACACGTTGAGAATAACCTGCTTCCGGTCCAGATTGGCGCCTTCGGCCCGTTCCAGAAGGCGCGTGACCTTTTCCCACACCTCGAGCCAACGATCAAGCGTGGCAAGCTCCGAGAGCCTGTGTACGATGCCTTGTTCCCGTTCAGACAGAATGGAACCGGGATTGCCCGTAGCGGCGACCCGGATAACGCGGGAAAATGTCCATTGCAGCAATTCATTGACGGACCGGAAGGCGGCTTCCGCATCCCTGCGCGCCAGCTTGTCGCCGAGTTTGTGAAGCTTGATGGCGTCGAGCTTGGGGAGGTTGCTCAACAGTTCCATCACCTCGCTATGAACATCAAGACCGCCCTCCTCCAGCATTTCAAGCGCCCGTCCGATGCTGCCTTCCGACAGTCGGACGAGAGTGGCGGCCTGATCGGGGCTCAAGTCAGGCGCATAAGTCGATAGCAACTGCCCGACGGTTTCATCCGGAAGCGGGCGCAGGGGCAGACGCCTGCACCTCGACCTGATGGTTGGCAGCAGTTTTCCGGGGCTGTGGCTGACAAGCAGCATCAAGCTCCTTTGCGGCGGCTCTTCAAGAACCTTCAAAAGGGCGTTCGCCGCGTTGTGATTCATTTCGTCGGCGGCATCGACGACGACGATCCGCCAGCCGCCTTCTGCCGGCGTCAGGCGGAGGAAACCGCCGACCTGGCGAACGTCATCGACCGTAATGACGGTTTTCCGCTGGCGTTGCTTGTCATCCTTCCACTGGCGTTCAATGGCGATAAAATCGGCATGGCCCAGGGATGACACCCTGCTGAAGACCGGATCATGTGGAGAAACCGACAGTCCTGCCTCGTTGGTATCAGGCTCATTGTCTGGTTCCGGAAGGCTGTCAAACAACCCGGTGCTTCCTATCTGGTTCGCCAGTTTTTCCAATCCGATTGCACTGTGCTTCAGCACATACCGGGCAAACCTGTACGCGAGTGTCGCCTTCCCAATGCCGCGCGGTCCCGTAATCAGCCACGCATGCGGTAAACGGCCGCTTTCGAAAGCGGATTTGAGGATGTTTTCTGCCCCTTTATGGCCCAGCAGTTCAGGGTTTTGTCTGGGTTCCGGAGGAAAATTGTCCATGACGGTATCTGGTATCGTTTTGGAATCGGTCATGACAGTGCCGTTTCTAACCGTTCCTGTAAATAGCCTATGATGTTCGAACTAACCTGTTCAATGTCCTGTGTCGCATCAACAACGATACAGCGTTCCGGGGATTGTTTGGCAATTTCCAGGAATCCGGCCCGGACTCGTTCGTGAAAGTCCTCGCCCATGCGTTCATACCGGTCTTCCAGATGCTCCCTTCCGTGCGCCCGTTCGAGGCCCTGCATGACCGGAATATCCAATACAAACGTCAGGTCCGGCTCCAGTCCCCCTGTCGCCAAATCGTGAATGCCGTCAATTATATCACGATTCAATCCATGTCCGTAACCCTGGTAGGCGATGGTGGAATCAGCGTAACGGTCACTCAGCACCCAGGCGTCTTCATTCAGGCCGGGCATGACGGTATGGGAGATGTGTTCGGCTCTTGCAGCATAATGCAGCAGGACTTCCGTGACGGGTTGCCAGCGGTCAACGGCTCCCTCGACCAGTAATTTCCGAATTACCTCGGCGGATGGAGCCCCGCCTGGCTCCCGGGTCGTGATAACCTTCTTCCCTTTATTTTTCAGCCATTCGGACAAAAGGGTAAGCTGCGTGGATTTCCCACTACCTTCTCCGCCTTCGAAGGTGATGAATTTTCCTTTGATGGCCATACCGGGGACTATTTCTTTCAATCAGGACGTTGGCTGAACAGATTGGAAGACTAACCCGATTCACCCCAAATAAGAAAGTTTATAGCAGCCCCGAGGCGTCCTATCAGACCCAGGGCTTCAACATCGGCGCCAGCGGTCAAAGGAAGCGTGATGTCCGATTCTCCGGGCGCCGAAATAACCAGTTCCGCCAGAGGTGTCCCTGCGGTGATCGGAGCGGCAATAGGGCCTTCGTAACGGATGGTCACTTTCATATCCTTACGCGCCTTGCGGGGCAGCGTGATCAGGACGTCCTGATTGATCGTCAGGGGCACGCGGCCTGCCGTGCCTAACCAGACTTCGGCGTCGGAAACCACATCACCGGATTTGAAGAGAGCGTAGTTCTTGAATTCCCGGTAAGCCCAGTCAATCAGGCGTTCAGATTCCGTAGACCGGGCTTTTTTGCTCTCAAGGCCGTTAAGAACAGCAACAATCCGGCGGTCGTTACGAATGGCGCTGGCCGTGAGGCCGTAACCCGCTTCTTCCGTATGGCCGGTCTTGAGGCCATCGGCGCCAACCCCTTTTGATAAAAGCGGGTTCCGGTTTCGCTGACGAATGCCGTTGTAGGTATATTCGGTCTCAGCGTAATAGTGATAGTACTCGGGAAAATCTTTGATCGTCCTCAGCGCCAGTTGGGCCAGATCCCTTGCCGTCATGTACTGATCAGGGTCCGGCCAGCCGGTAGCGTTGGCAAAGTTACTGCCGGTCAGGCCTATTTCCCTGGCTTTTGCCGTCATGGATTCGGCAAAGGCGGGTTCGCTTCCTGAAATTCCTTCGGCAATGACGATGCAGGCGTCGTTCCCGGATTGTACGATTATGCCACGGAGAAGCTCCTCAATGGTCACCCGTTTATTGGGTTCAAGGAACATGGTCGAACTGCCGCTCTTTGCCCCTCCCCGCCGCCAGGCATTTTCACTGACCCGGAAAGTATCTTCGAGAGATAGGCTCCCGTCGCGAAGATGAGAAAAAACCATGTAAACGGTCATCAGCTTGCTCATCGAGGCTGGCGGCATGCGTTGTTCTGCATTTTTTTCATAAAGAACGCGGCCGGTTGCAGCTTCGATCACGATGGCTTCACGTGCCGATGTTTCGATCGCCCCTGCATCCGGGGAAGCCGCCAGCAGGAAACAACCTGAAAGAAGAAACAAAAAGGCGCTGGTACGCGCCATATACACGATATTGCGACCTGTCAGCATGGCTGCTCCCTGAAACAATGTCCGCCAAAAGCGGCAGGCAAAAACCTACATGTTATCGATGATGATCCGGGCTTCGGGATAACCGGCCCCAACCATTCGGTCCAATAACATATCGGCTTCAGCAACATTGGCAACCGGTCCAATACGAACACGGAACAGGTCTATGCCATTGACAAGAACAGGCGATACATTCACGTCACCGATTGAAGACAGGATGGCGCGGGCCCTGTTGGCATTATTGAACTGGGAAAACGCTCCAGCCTGAACGTAAATGCCTGTATTTACTACGGGAACCTGCGTGACCTGCTGTGACGAAGAAGACGTTCCGGCTTGTTCGTTCACGTTTGCCAGGGGCTCTGCTGCAACATCCGTGACAACGTCTGCCGGCGCTTCTGCGACTTGTGCGCCGGGCGGTGGCGCAAGCGTTTCGGAATCAACGCCCGTAACAGGAAGCTTTTCAACGGTTATGGGCGAGCCGGATTCGGCCAACAGGGATTCACCCTGGGCAGCGGCGGCGAGTTGTCTGCTCTCGGCTGCCAGGATCTTAACGCGGACCTTGGCCGTGCCCTTGGTTTGGAAGCCGAGCAATTGGGCTCCCTGACGGGATATGTCGATAATCCGGCCTTTGGCAAAAGGACCCCGGTCATTTACCAGTAATCGCAGCTTGCGGCCATTTTCCAGATTGGTGACTTCGACTAGGCTGGGCATCGGCAAGGTGCGATGAGCCGCCGTCAGTTCATTCATGTCGAAGACTTCGCCGTTTGCTGTTTTCTTGCCGTGAAAATTCGGCCCATACCAGGAAGCGATGCCGGTTTCGTCATATTCATAATCAACATGCGGGTAATACCAGATGCCATCGATCTGATAAGGGTTGCCGACTTTGTAGTGGCCTTTCGATTCGGCATCATCCTGACTGACGCGTTTGGCCGTATGAATGATGAATTGAGTTTCAGCACATGCGGACAACAACAGTCCGGCAGCAAAAACGAACGTCAGTAATGAGAACTTCTTTAAGGTGCCGGAGCGTTTCATTAGACCTCTTCGATCCCTCGTATCCCCTGAAACTTTCAGGCTTTCATAAGTGGTTTGTCGCTAATCCACGAAGGCCTGATCAAACGCGTCACAAGCGCCGGGCGCCATGATATTCCCCAGTCCTTAATAATAGAATAACTCAGGGGAAAAACGTACTGATATGGATATAGCCTGCTTGAGAAGATTATCCACCTGAGCCTAACCGTAATCTGTTTAGCAGGTCCATTGATGGGTAGGCATCCGGAGGCAGATTGACCGATTTCTGGTAGTTGCGGATTGCATCCCGCGTCATTCTGCCGATAACGCCATCCGCACCACCTGTGTCATATCCTGCGTTGGTAAGCAGGGTTTGCATCTCCTTGACGTTGTCACGGGACAAGGGAATGTCGCTGGCCGGCGGAGGATGCATCAATCCGCCTTGTCCGGTAATTCTGTCTGCCAGATGTCCAATGGCAATGGCGTAAAAAATTGAGCGATTCCAACGCAGTATTGTATGAAAGTTATTGTAAACCATGAAAGCGGGGCCATTGTGTCCCGAGGGGATAACGATGGATCCTTCAATGTCCACTTTCGGCAGGTCACGCCCATCGGCTCGCCGAACACCCAGCACCTGCCATTCGGCCAGGTTTTTCTTGCGATTGAGGCCAGCAAGGGCGAAGTCGAAACCTTCAGGCAGTTTAATCTCGCGCCCCCAGGTCCGGTCACGGTTCCATCCGGAGCGTGACAGATAATTGGCGGCCGAGCCAAAGGCGTCTTTGAGGTTGTTCCACAGATCGCGTTTTCCATCACCATCGAAGTCGATGGCAAAGTCCCGATAGGTTGTCGGAATAAACTGGAAATTTCCCATGGCGCCGGCCCAGGACCCCTTGACATCAACGGACATGTCTCCCCGGCTCATGATGCCCAAGGCGGCCAGCAGTTGTTCTCTGAAAAAGGCGGAGCGGCGTCGGTCGTGGGCAAGTGTCGCCAGGGCGCCAACAACGGGAAATTTGCCGAAGTAATCACCGAAATTCGTTTCCAAACCCCAAAAGGCGATCAGAAAACGGGGTTGAACGCCGTATTTGGCCGCAACCTGATCAAGCAATGCCTTGTGTTCAGCCAACAACGCCCTCCCCCGGCTGATGCGTTTTTCTGAAATGGCGTTGTTCAGATACTTGCGAAACGTCAGCGTGAATTCCGGTTGGCGGCGGTCCAGTTCAATGATCCGCTCAATAGGCGATATGTTGTTTAAGGCCCTTGAAACGACTGATGGATCAAAACCTCTGGATAACGCTTCAGTTCTTAAATCAGACAACCAGTTATCGAATGGCGGTGCTTTTTCTTCGGAAAAAGCTTGATGACCACTCAAGACGATCAACAAGACGGCCGACAGGGTGCTCAGGATCAATCGTTTCATTTTTTCAACGGTGGAACTTTTCGTTTTCATGGCTTGGCCTGTAATAAGCGTGTTTTTTTAAGGATTAGATCGGCACGCAATCGTCTTGCCGGTCAGGTCATAAGCTCTAAGCCCTAAAATTTCTTTTACGGCTATGGCGCTTTATGTAACGAAAAATCGGTAACTTTCGATAGATCGGAAACATAAGACTCAGGCAACCTGGGCCGGCGAGGATTTGAGACCGGTGGCTTCATCAAAGCCGAGCATGATGTTCAT
This sequence comes from uncultured Thalassospiraceae bacterium, assembly GCA_964344255.1. GTDB lineage: Bacteria > Pseudomonadota > Alphaproteobacteria > Rhodospirillales > Casp-alpha2 > JAJFIE01. Next base: position 51,643 of record CAYFMQ010000009.1, on the reverse strand, counting down.
GTTCTGCACGGCCTGGCCGGAGGCTCCCTTGCCCAGATTATCCAGCACGCCCATGATCACGGCCTGGCCATGTTTGTCATTGCCGAAAACATGCAGCCGCAATTCATTCGTTTCATTAAGAAACTCCGGCTGCAGACCCGTCATCGCCTGGGTCTCGCTTAAATCGGCAACCGTAACGAACTGGCGGCCTTGGTAATGATCCCTTAAAGCGCCGTGAATGTCCGCGGGAGACGGTTTGCCGGGAAGTGTTTCCAGTTGGAGCGGCACCTGGACAATCATGCCCTGGCGGAAACGTCCGACACTGGGAACAAACAGCGGCCGGGTTTCAAGACCGCTCCACTTCTGGATTTCCGGTACGTGCTTATGTTCCAGCGTCAGTCCATAGACCCGGAAGGCCTCTTCGGTGAAGGCTTCGTTTTCCGGGTCTTCAAACGAGGCGATCATTTGTTTACCGCCGCCGGAATAACCGGAAACCGCATTAATGGTGATGGGCGTATCACGCTGAACGATCCCCTGCATCACGAGTGGGTGTAAAATGCAGACAGAAGCATTGGCATAGCATCCCGGATTGGAAACACGGGATGCCGAGGCGATTTTTACTGTCTGGTCAGGATCGTATTCCGGTGCGCCGTAAACCCACCCTTCAGCCGTGCGGTGGGCTGTGCTGGCGTCGATCACCTTGGCGCCTGGGTTGTCGATCATATCAACAGCTTCGCGCGCCGCATCGTCCGGCAGGCACAGGATAGAAAGATCGGCCGTGTTCAGCATTTCACGGCGGCGGTTGGCATCCTTGCGTTCCGTTTCACCAAGGCTCAAAAGAGTTACGTCCGGGCGGTCCTCAAGACGCGCCCTGATCTGCAGACCTGTGGTGCCTGCTTCGCCATCGATAAATACGGTTGCCGTCATTCAGCTTCTCCTAAGTGCCCTTTCACACATAACCGGGCCGCGAAGCGGTATACCCCATAAACAGCGAGGCCGAAAGGGCTTGTCGTGCAGTGACGATAAGGGTACCAGACAGTCACGAATATCAATAACGAGTTCAGGACAAAGACGATGACTGACTGCCCTTGTGGTTCCGATAAACCCCTTTCCGAGTGCTGTGGCCTTTATCATGACGGAACGCCGGCCCCGACGGCGCTGGCCCTGATGCGATCACGTTATAGCGCTTTTGCCCTGGGAAAGGGGCAGTATCTCTACGACACCCTGTCCGAGGACCAGAAAGCAGACTTCGATATCAAGGAGTTCGAGGAATCAGCCGGGCAGACGAAATGGCTTGGCCTGGAAATCCGGAAAACGGAAGCCGGTGGTGAGAACGACGATACGGGAACGGTCGAGTTCGTGGCGCGTTATAAAAACCAGGGGGGGCCGGTGGTTCATCATGAGCGGGCCCTCTTCGGGCGTGACGAAAGCGGCAAGTGGATTTTCACCGATTGTGTCATGAACCCGAAAGAAGCCCAGCGCCGGGTTGAAAAGGTGGGCCGTAATGACCCCTGCCCCTGTGGCTCGGGCAAGAAATACAAGAAATGCTGCGGTGCTAACTGATCCGGTTATTCTGCTGCTAGCGCGGGGCTCTGCCTGGGTGCTTCTTTCACCGGCAGATGGATGATTGCGGAAAAAGCCCCAACACCGACGCCGACCCACCAGACTGTGTCGTATGATCCGAACTGATCGTACATGGTGCCGCCGAGCCAGACACCCAGGAACGAGCCCAACTGGTGAGACAAAAATACCAGTCCGTACAGGGTTCCCATATAGCGAAGACCGTAGATGTGGGCGATCAGGCCTGAAGTCAGGGGAACGGTCGCCAGCCAAAGACTTCCCATGACAAGAGAAAACACGACGACGCTGGTTGGCGTCATGGGAAGCATGATAAATGCAGCCGCGGCTATGGTACGGCCGGTATAAATCCAGGCCAGTAGGTATTTTTTGGTGAAATGCTTGCCGAGAGCCCCGGCGGCAACGGTTCCGGCGATATTGGCAACGCCGATGAGGGCTATGGAAACAGCGCCCAAATCCGTTGTCGTGTTAACGCCCAGGCTGCGGATGATGCTGTTGGGCGGGATGGCGGCGCACGCTTCGGTGATAAAGGCCGGGAAATGCGCCGTCACGAAAGCCAACTGGAAACCGCAGGAAAAGAAGCCGAAGAAAATCATCGAATAGGACGGGTCCTTGAGCGCCTTGAGAAGGACTTCGCTCAGACTTTCGTTAATTTCATGTTTCTTTACGGTGCTTTCCTTACCCAGCATGGGCAAGACCAGCAGCACAGCGATAATCGAAACGGCGAAAACAAGGAAGACGCTGGACCACGGCATGACCTGTAGCAGGCTATTGGCGACAGGCGGGCCAACGATCTGCCCGGCTGATCCGGCAGCCGCGGCAATTCCTAAGGAAAGTGATCTGTTTTCATCCGTTGTGTTCCGTCCGACGATGGCGAGGATGACGCCAAAGCCCGTACCGGCTACGCCAAAACCGACCATGACTTCATAGAACTGATGGGCTTCCGGGGTAACGGCAAAGCTGGAAAGAACGAGACCCAGGGCATAGACGGCGGAACCCAGGACGATGGCTTTTTTGTCGCCGAATTTTTCGGCAATGGCCCCGAAAATCGGCTGGCCGATACCCCAGAACAAATTCTGGATGGCGATCGCCATGGAAAATTCAGACCTTAACCAGCCGAACTGTTCGGCAATGGGAATCTGGAACACACCGAAACTGGCCCGGATGGCGAAACTCGTCATCAGGATCAGGCTGCCTGCAATCAGAACAGGCGTAAAGATGGTGTTGCTCGATTTCACGCTGGCCCCCTAGCTCCCAACGCCCCTCACTGTCTCATGAGATAGGCAGCTTGACCTGCAATGGCAAACTTGGAAATCAAAAAAGGCTCCCGAAGGAGCCTTTTTAATTAATGCGCTGTCATTCCAGTTTCGTGTCTCCTGCCCGGAACGCAGAACCAGCCCTTTCGGGAAGATTAAATATTAGATGATGATTATATAACATTTTGATGATTTAATGAGCTTCAGGATGGGGGTAATTCAGGAAATCTGAAATGGGAATCCTTAAAGATGATAAAGACTTTCGCTAAATTATTGATCCTACTAACGCCGCTTTTGTTTTCTGTTTCGGCAAATGCCGCAGAAAAGCTGAAACCTTTCATATTGGCTTACACAAGCGACAAGAGCCTGGAAGCCACCCAAAGCGATGTTTCCGCCAAGTTGGCGCAATCCGGCTTTGAGATCGCCGGCGCTCACAGCCCTTATGACGGGACCGTATTGTTGGTTGCCACCAATGACACCTTGAAATCGATTGCGGCTCAAAGTGAGCATGGCGGATACGGCGCTGCTCAGAGAGTTTCTTTAAGCACTGTGGATGGCAAGGTTCAGGTCTCTTACGCCAATCCTCTGTATACGGCAGCAGCTTTCCGCCTGAATGGCGATTTAGCAGAAGTCGCCTCTGCGATGGCTTCAGGTCTTGGGGCGGAAACTCCCTTTGGCGCCAAGGGAATAACGGCAGAAGACTTGCGCGAATATCACTATATGTTCGGCATGGAGTATTTTGATGAACCCAGCATACTCGCCAGATATGACTCCTATGACGAGGCCCTGGCGGCTGTCGAAAAGGGATTATCCGAAAGTATCAGCGGTGTGAACAAGGTATACCGGATCGATATTCCGGGAAAAAATGAAACAGTGTTTGGCGTTGCCATGAAGGGCGAGCAAGGTGAAGGAGAAATGCAGGACGACGCTTACATTATGGGCGAGATCGATTTCAGCGACCTGAAATCCGCAGCTCATTTGCCATATGAAATTCTGGTGAGTGAAGGTAAGGTCTATGCTCTCTACGCCCGTTTCCGGATCGCAATAAGCTTCCCCGATTTGTCAATGATGGGCAGTAACAGTTTCATGAGCATCATGGGCGCGCCTGATGCGATTGAACATGCCTTGACCCGGGTTGCCGGCGGTAAAATCGAGGAACAAAAAAAGAAAAGCAAGGCGGACTGACACAGAGTGTTCTAACGAACGTAAAAAGGGCCGCCTGATGGCGGCCCTTTTTCGTATTCGCTTTGAAAATTCCCGATTAACGTTTCGAGAACTGGAAGCTCCGGCGGGCTTTCCGCTTGCCGTATTTCTTACGTTCCACGACGCGGGAATCGCGCGTCAGGAAGCCGGCCTTCTTGAGCGGCGGGCGCAGGCCCGGCTCGTAAAGGGTCAAAGCCTTGGAAATGCCGTGGCGGACCGCGCCGGCCTGACCGGACAGGCCACCACCGGTTACGGTGCAGTAGACATCGTACTGGCCGGATCGCTCGGCAACCTGGAAAGGCTGGTTGATCAGCATCTGCAGCACGGGGCGTGCAAAGTAAGCATCCGAAGCGCGGCCGTTGACGGTAATGACGCCCGGTCCCGGTTTGATCCAGACACGGGCAATCGCGTTTTTCCGCTTGCCGGTGGCATAGGAGCGACCGTGTTCGTCGATCTGCGGCTCTGCGGGGGCAGCGCTTTCAACGAGGCTGGCCTCGCCGGCTGCTTCAACGGTTTCAGCAGAGGTTTCAGCTTCGGCTGCAGCCGTGGCTTTACCGAGATCTTCGAGGGAATCGAGGGTTTGCTTTTCCTCAGCCATGGTTTAGGCGCTCCTCTTGTTTTTGGGGTTCATGGCTGCAACATCCAGAACTTCCGGGTTCTGGGCGACATGCGGATGGTCGGCGCCGGCATAGACATGCAGTTTGCGCATCTGCTGACGACCGAGCGGGTTGCGGCTGATCATTCGTTCAACGGCTTTCTGGATAACCCGTTCGGGATGCTTGCCGTCCAGAATCTGGCCGGCTTTGCGTTCCTTGATGCCGCCCGGATGTCCGGTATGCCAGTAATAGGTTTTGTTCTCGGTTTTGCGGCCGGTCAGCTTAACCTTCTCGGCATTCACGACAATGATATTATCGCCGCAGTCAATATGCGGGGTGTACATGGCTTTGTGCTTGCCGCGCAGTCGCATGGCGATGACGCTGGCAAGGCGCCCAAGCACCAGGCCATCGGCGTCAATGACGTACCATTTCTTCTCGACGTCGGCGGGCCGTGCGGAATATGTATTCATCGGCTTGTTCGTCCATCATCTTCATCATGTGGATGGGGATTGTAATATCCGCGTCTGTACGCGGTGTCCCGTATCCGGTTGAGGCGCGGAATATGCCATAGAAAGTCCGACTGTCAACCTGAATAATCGTTAAAAAACCAATATTTACGTTAACGGTATTATAATACCTTGAATTCGAATTGAGTCTGTTATTGACCTTCCGGCAGACCCGTCATAAGTCCATATGAACAGAAACAGGCAGAATAAATCCCCTGCCCATACAGAGGTTGGTTCAATGGATACGTCAGTTGATACGAATGAGGACATCGTCCTGCGCGATGACCGTGACGGCATTTCGACCGTCACGCTGAACAGGCCTGACAAGTTCAATGCCCTTTCTGGCGAACTGATGACGAAAATAGAAGAGACACTGGCGTCCATTGCCGCCGATACTTCGGTTCGGGTCGTCATTCTGTCTGCCAACGGCAAAGCCTTTTCCGCCGGTCATGACTTGAAGGAAATGGGCTCGAAAACCAGCCGTGAAGATGTTGATGCCTTGTTCCGTCAGTGTTCCAGGATGATGCTGGCTATCACCCAACTGCCCCAACCCGTCATTGCCCGCGTCCACGGCATCGCAACGGCGGCCGGGTGCCAACTAGCCGCGACTTGCGATCTGGCTGTTGCATCTTCCGAATCCCGCTTCGCTACATCCGGCATTAACGTCGGGCTGTTCTGTGCGACACCCGGCGTGGCGCTCAGCCGCAACGTGCCGCGTAAAAAGGCCATGGAGATGTTGCTGACCGGTGATTTCATCGATGCGGAAACGGCCCTTGATCTTGCTCTGGTCAATAAGGTTGTCGCACCGGACCAACTGGACCAGGCTGTCATGGAACTGGCGGAAAAGATTGCATCGCGCTCACCTGCCGCGATCTCCATGGGCAAGGAGCTGTTTTACAAGCAGTTGGATGTCGGACTGGAGGCCGCCTATGCCGCTGCCGTCGATACCATCGTCTGCAACATGGTGGATGGCGAGGCGCGCGAAGGCATCGAGGCATTCGTCAACAAGCAGCCTATGCCGAAATGGCGTGACCGTTCTTAGGGTGTTCAGGATTGTCTGATTTTAATCGGGGTTGGCTTCAGGCCGCTTCGTTCTCAGTATCGATACGCTGAACAATTTCATCCAGAACATTGTCCGCTTTGTCATCTTCCACCTGACAAGCTCCTGCAGCCTTGTGGCCGCCGCCGCCGTAACTGAGCATGATCTCACCCACATTGACCGGAGATGTACGGTCTATAATGGATTTTCCAGCAGCAATTTCGATCATGCCCGGTTTGTTGCCCTGTGAAACCTGAAGCGAAAGGGAGCAATCGGGATACAGGGCGTAAATCATGAACCTGTTCCCCGGATAGCGTTTATCTTCGTCCCGGAAATCCGCAATGACCGTCTTGTTGTGGGTCTTTGAGCAACGGCCCAATTGCAATTCGGCAAATTCGTTATGGTAGATGAAGGTCGTAATTCGCTCTTCCACGTCCGGATGGCTGAGGATTTCCTCAACAGGATTGCGGCGGCAGAAGTTGATCATGTCGATCATGAAGGCGTCACGGGAAACGGCAAAGTCCTTGAAGTCCTCCAGCCCGGTCCTGGGATCGAGAACAAAGTTCAGAAGCACCCAATCCGTCGGCGTCAGGATTTCTTCTATCGTGTAATCGGCTGAATCCGCCTTATCCACGGCATTCATCATGTCTTCTGAGATGTCGGGAAATGTCTTTGCGCCGCCGTAGTGATTGTAAATAACACGGGCGGTTGACGGTGCATCAGGGTCAAGAATCAGGTTGTCATGTTCGCCGACCCTGTAGCTTTCACTGACGTGATGATCGAAACAGAGATGAGCCGATTCAGCATAAGGAAGATTTGCAATAATATCGCCGCTCGTCACATCGAACGAACCTTGCTGGATTTCACGAGGGTGTGCAAAGACCACCTCGTTGACCAGTCCATTTTCCATCAGGAGAGAACCCGAGACGACACCGTCGAAGTCAGCCCTGGTTATCAGTCTGTATTTTTCATCCGTCATAGCCGACGCTCATCATTATTTGACCCTGCTTAATCAACAATACCCTTTACAATAAAACGAGACAACGCTGTCGCTCAAACATTCAATTTTATGTTCAGGGTGTTGGATACTTCATTCATTCTTCACCTGCTCGACCAATTGCTCCAGTCCGGAAAGAGGCTTCCTGCCTTCCCGGTGGCGGGAATCGTAGTAATCGAGCATCTGTATAAATTCTTGTATCACGGCCTCGTGGTTTAACTCTTCATCCGTTCCGTGGGCGAAGGCGAATGCCGTAAAGTTAGCCGCCGCATGCCGCAAAGCATCGGCGATAACTATTGGGTGGAGACCGGCCTCCAGTTTATCATTCGCCAGAACGATGATTTCATTGGCGATATGAACGCCAACTTCCGTCTCGTTCTTATTTTCCTCTGACATTGAGCCTATCCTGTATTATGACCGGTGAATGTGATGCCTTGCACATGTGTGTATTTCATCCGAACTTTTTTTCGGCCCAACGATAATGTCTTCGGTAAATACCGAATTTTATTTATTATATATAGACCGCTAAGCTGACAACCAAATGACGAAGAAAAACACCTCATGATTCAAAAAATAGATGCCGGATACCGGCTAATCCCGGTCCTTATGGTTGCTTCAGTCATGCTAGCGGCCTGTTCAGGTCGAGAAGTCGTTGGCTCAAGCGAAACCCATGTGTGGATACGAGATTCATTGTTAAGCATTACCTCCAGCAAAGACCTGGCCCAGGAGCACTGCGCTAAATACGGCAGGACAGCTACCCTGGAAAGCGACCTGTCCGTTTCCGGAGGCGGGGATTCCATATTGGTCTTTAAATGCGAATAGTTTCCCGGCTTTTCAACCATTCTGGATGCTTATCAACACTTAAAGAATAGATTGACCGGTTTTTTCCCAGTCCGTCAAAAAGGCCGCCAGGCCCTTGTCGGTAAGCGGATGCTTGAACATTTGCCAAATGACCTGCGGCGGCGCCGTTACAACGCCTGCACCGATACGGGCGGCTTCAACCACATGCTGTACATGGCGGACCGAGGCAACGAGAACCTCGGTCTGGAAATCGTAGTTTTCATAGATTTCGACGATTTCGGCAATCAGTCCCATCCCGTCATGGCCGATATCGTCCAGACGGCCGACAAACGGCGATACAAAAGCAGCGCCGGCTTTTGCCGCCAGGATTGCCTGGGCCGGTGAAAAACACAGGGTTACGTTGACCATCAGGCCATCATCGGAAAGGGTCTTGCAGGCTCGGATACCCTCTTCCGTCAGCGGTACCTTAATGGCGACGTTGTTCGCCAGTTTGGCAAGCTTGCGTCCCTCTTCCACCATGGCGGCATAATCTGTTGCCGTAACCTCGGCGCTGACGGGGCCGTCAACCATGGCGCAGATTTCCTTGACGGTTTCAAAGAAATCGCCGCCCGACTTCATGACCAGCGACGGGTTGGTCGTGGCGCCGTCAACCAGGCCAGTTTCAGCCAGCTTCCGGATTTCATCGGTATCTGCCGTATCTACGAAAAATTTCATGTCTCAAATCATCCAGTTTTCCCAAGGATGGAAGTATTTAACAGCCACATAAGCCCGGCGCGAGCAAAAACAGCAGGCCTTCATACCAGGATTTTCCGGTATTACCCGTTCAGCAAGTCGGCATGTTCGCCGATAACTTCGCCAAAGGCTTCGGCGAAAGCATCGAGATCACCGTCATTCATCGCCAGGGATAACGTCATGTAACCCCGCTGGGCATAGATAAATCCCCTTAACATCATTTCAAGATGCAGTAACGGCTGCCGGTCAGGGACCGGGTCTTCGGAGTCCGCCGGCGTTCTTATGGGATGCGACAGGGTGTGTATGCCAAGGATGGAACCACAACCGGTCACCTGCACACCGACGCCGCGCTCGGTGGCTATGTGATTGAGGCGTGTCTTGAAACTTTCCCCTTGGTCAAAAAGTTTATCCGCCGCTTCCGGCGTAAAGACTTGGGACAGGCCCGCATATCCGGCAGCCATGGACATGACGTTGTTGTTGAAAGTTCCCGCGTGGGGCAGCGCATCCGAAGATGTGGGATCGAACTGGGCCATGATTTCCCGCTGTCCGCCAAAGGCCCCGAAGCTTGCACCGCCGCCGGCATATTTGCCGATGGTCGTCATGTCGGGATAAACGCCCATCCTTTGCTGCAATCCGCCGCCCGAACTGCGAGACGTCATGACTTCATCGAAAATCAGGATGATATCGTGCTGGCTGGCGGCTGCCCTAAGGGCTTCAAGAAACGGCTTTTCCGCCGGCAGGCAACCGCCCGCTCCCATCATGGGTTCCAGGATAATGGCGGCAAGGTCGTCTTTGTTCTCATCGATGACGGCCAAAGCCCCATCCGTATCATTGAAAGGCGCATAAACCACATCAAACGGCACATTCACCGGTGTTCCGCCGTGGCTGAAGTAAAGCACGCCGCCATGATAGGCTCCGTCCATCACCATGATCTTGTTACGGCCCGTAAAGGCGCGCGCCGCGCCCAGCGCCATCAGGTTGGCTTCCGTGCCCGAATTGGTGAAACGGATCATGTCGATGGACTGAAACCGCTGGCAGAGAGTTTCCGCCAATCTGGCCTCCCATCTGTTGGGAGCGCCAAGGACGATACCGCCGTCGATGGCTTCTTTCAGCGCATCCTTAATGATGTCGTTGGAATGACCGTAGAGGCCAGCTGAATACTCGCCCAGGAAATCCCTGTATTGGTGGCCGTCCATATCATAGAGGTAAGCCCCTTCTCCCTTGATGATGGCGGCCGGGAACGGCTCGTAATGCAGGACGGTGCGTGTATTGCCGCCCGGCATGACCTTATGGGCATTCAACCAGCGCTCATGACTTTTCGGGTTGGCCTCGGTATATCGTTGTTTCACATCCGCCAGCGCATCGGCCAGGCGATTGTGTCCCTGCATCTGCTGCATTTCTTCGTTTGGCATTCTATGGTCCCATTTCCGTTTCAGGGACTGTATAAGAATAAGAAATATCAGGCTATGCCGGATTTCTTATGATTTGGGGAAATGGGGGTTTCATGGAAATTACCGCCATCAATGTTTACCAGGTGGATCTTCCTCTTAAAGAAGGCCGATATTCCTGGGCCGACGGAAAGTATGTCGAGGTCTTCGACTGCACGGTCATCGAGATCGAAACGGATGAGGGTGTATCGGGCTACGGCGAAGTCTGTCCGTTGGGCCCCTTCTACCTGCCGGCCTATGGTCCCGGCGCCCGCACCGGCGTGGCCGAACTGGCGCCCCATCTGATGGGTATGGACCCGACCGAGACCGGCCCCATCAACCTTGCCATGGATACAGCGCTGCTCGGTCATCCTTACGTGAAATCCGCCGTCGACATGGCGTGCTGGGACCTGTTGGGCAAACGCACCGGGCTTCCTCTGTGTGACTTGCTGGGTGGACGGCACGGCGAGTCCGTTGCTCTCTACCGCGCCATCAGCCAGGAACCGCCGGATGTCATGGCGCGTAAGATCGCCGGATACAGGGATGAAGGATACACCAAGTTCCAGCTGAAAGTCGGGGGCGATCCGGAAGACGATATCGCCCGTATTCATGCGACCCGGGCCATCCTGGATCGGGGCGAGGTTCTGGTCGCCGACGCCAATACCGGTTGGCTGATGCATGAAGCGGCGCGTGTCGTGGATGCCGTCCGGGATGTTGACGTCTATATCGAACAGCCCTGCAAGTCTTATGAGGAATCCCTGACCATTCGTCGCCGCACGGCCAGACCTTTTATTCTGGATGAAAACATCGATGGTCTTCAGGCCCTGCTGAAAGCGCATGCTGACGGCGCCATGGATGTCATCAACCTGAAGATATCCAAGGTCGGCGGTATCACCAAGGCGCGCCAGATCAGAGATTTGTGCGTCTCGCTCGGCATCGCCATGACCATCGAGGACAGTTGGGGCGGCGACATCATCACAGCGGCCATCGCCCATCTTGCTCATTCGACACCGGAACGGTTCAGGTTCTCGGCTACCGACTTCAACAGCTATGTCACGGCGCAAACGGCAACCGGATCGCCGAAACGCGACAACGGAAACATGAAGGCGGGTGATGCGCCGGGCCTGGGGATTGAGCCTGACCGGAACACACTGGGCGAGCCCGTTGCCCGATATACCAAGGGATAACGCCCATGCGCAGCTCAAAGGTCATCCATGTGGTCAGTTGCCATGCCGAAGGCGAAGTCGGTGACGTCATCGTCGGCGGCGTCGCCCCGCCGCCCGGCGATACCCTGTGGGCGCAATCGCGCTTTATCGCCGAAGATGAATCTTTAAGAAACTTCGTGCTGAACGAACCCCGCGGCGGGGTCTTCCGGCATGTGAACCTGCTGGTACCGTCCAGGAACCCGGCGGCGCAGATGGGCTGGATCATCATGGAGCCTGCCGATACGCCGCCCATGTCCGGTTCCAACTCCATGTGCGTGTCCACCGTTCTGCTGGAAACCGGCATCATTGAAATGCAGGAGCCGGTGACGAACATGGTGCTCGAAGCGCCGGGCGGCCTGGTCGAGGTGGAAGCGTCCTGCAGGGATGGCAAGGTAGTTAAGGTCCGGGTCAGGAACGTGCCATCCTTCGCCGACAGGCTGGACGCCACCATCGAGGTTGAAGGGCTTGGAACGCTGAAGGTGGATACGGCCTACGGCGGCGACAGTTTCGTCATCGTCGATGCCCCTGCCCTGGGGTTTGGTCTGACACCGGACGAGGCGCTGGATATCGCTCAAACAGGCGTGCGCATCACCGATGCCGCCAACGAGCAACTGGGCTTTCACCATCCGACAAATGCGGAATGGACGCACCTGTCCTTCTGCCAGATGGCCGGGCCCGTTGAAACGATTGATGGGTTGAAAACGGGGCGGAACGCCGTCGCCATCAAGCCCGGCAAGATCGACCGCTCCCCCTGCGGCACGGGATGTTCGGCTCGGATGGCGGTCCTGCACGCCAAAGGTCAATTCGAGGTGGGCGAACCGTTTCAGGGGCGCTCGCTGATCGATTCAACATTCGACTGCATGATCGACGAGGTTGTGGATCTGGCGGGAACGCCTGCCATTGTTCCCGCTATTGCCGGTCAGGCGTGGATCACGGGAACACACCAGCACATGCTGGATCCGACCGATCCCTGGCCCGGCGGCTACCGCCTGAGTGATACCTGGCCGGGAGCCTGAGTTACAGCAATGTACGGGCGATCTTCCCGGCATCGAAGCGGACGACATCCTGGGTCGGCAGACCGGTCTCCTGTTCAACCTTTTCGATCTCCGCCAAGGCTGTCTCCTCGTCCATACCACGGGTGTTGAGGGCGATGGCGACGACTTTTGCTTCGGTCAGTGCGCCTGCTGCTGAGGCCAGAATTTCGTTCAGGTGGATAACATCATTCAGGGGCGGGATTTTCACCTCTGTCGGAACGTCCACATACTCCATGCCTGCCCTGTGACATAAAATCATCTTGTTCGGACAACTACCCCGCATCAGGGGCAAGGTGGCCGAGCTGCCGGGGTTGAGAAGCGAGCCCTGCCCTTCGACGATGACGATATCGTGGTCCGCAACCTTCAGGACTTCCCGTTCGACGGCGCCGCAAGCGTGATCGACCTTGAGAGCGTCCAGCGGGATACCGGTTCCCATGATGCTGACACCGATCTGTCCCGTCGGGATAAATGCGGAACTGACACCGTTGTTGCGCAGCCACCTGTGAAGCTCCAGTCCTGCCGTCATCTTGCCGATAGCCATATCGGTGCCGATCATCAGGACTCTTGTGTTGTCGAGCGCCGCCGCTCTTGCGTCGGCGATGCCGGGTGCTTCACCCACAGGTGTGCGAACGTCCCAAATCCACTGCCCCGGCTTCAAGCGGTTGCCTAGCACGTCGTTCAGGCGGTCATGCAGGCCATTGATCAGGGAAAGGCCCGCATCGACCGCTTCCTCAAGGACTGCCATCCAGTCGTCAGGGACACGCCCGCCCGAAGGAGCCGTGCCCAGCACCAGAACCTCTGCGCCCAGTTCCATGGCTTCCTGGGGCGTCGCCACAATGGGGATATCACATTCCATGTGGCAGACTTCACCAACAGTCTTGCCAGCAGTCTTGCTGTCGATAACGGCGACGACAGGGTTGTCGCCATAGCGGATAATCCCCTCGGTCATCTTGGCGTCGGTCGAACCCATGGCCCCTTCGGCGAACAGGATAATCCGTTGTTTTTTATCAAGCATCTTCCTGCTCCTTAAATCGGCCGCCATGCCCCGGCAGTTCATCGGGCAGCACGATCCCGTCCGTCATCGGAGCGCCGGTGCAGGGATCGGGCGCCAGGTTCAGATGAGAATCCAGATCGACATAATCGAACAGCGCTGCAAGGGAGGCCCCGGCGGCAATGGATATGGAGCTTTCTCCCATGCAGCCGATCATGGTCTTGAGGCCGAAGGCCCGCGCCGTGGCGACGATGCGCAGGGCTTCGGTAATGCCGCCGCATTTCATCAGTTTCAGGTTCACGCCGTCAACGCGATCCACGAAACCCGGAATATCGTCCGCCGTGCGGCAGCTCTCATCGACGAAAATGGGCATCGCCCGGGCGGCGAACAGATTTGCGAGGTTCTCCTCGTCGCCGTGCCTGAGGGGTTGTTCGATATATTCAACGCCCCGCTCGGCCAGCCACGCCATCATCAGGCGGGCGTCATCCAATGAACAGCCACCGTTGGCGTCCACACGCAACGTTACGTCATGCC
>CAYFMQ010000009.1:0-37740 GCA_964344255.1 uncultured Thalassospiraceae bacterium | reverse complement strand
GGCGGCGAACATCGCCTGGTCGGCTTCCGTTCCCTCCGGCGATCCCAGCTTGATCTTCAGCGCCTTGACGCCGGTGCCGTTGAGCAGAAGTGGAATCCTTTCACGCACCACGTCGGGCGGGTTGATGCCGACCGTCACGGATGTGGGAACCGAACGTTTCGGCAACCCCAGAAGACGGTAGAGCGGCATGCCCGCCTGTTTCGCCAGCAGATCCCATGACGCCATGTCGAGCGCGGCCATGGCGCAGGGCGCAACGCCTTCGGATCGGGCTCTGGCCCAGTTGTCGTGAATGCTGGAAAGGTCGAAATCGCCGGCGACAAAGTCTTCCAGCATGGCCCGGCCTTCCTCGACGGTGTCGGCCCCTTCCGTATCGCCGGGCGCCATTTCGCCCCAGCCGGTCAGGCCGTTCTCGTCCGTCAGCTTAACGAACAGATTTTCGCCTCCCTCCCAAACGCCGCGGCTAATGGTAAGGGGGAATCTCTTTTTCAGGTAATGAACCTGGTATTCGATGGTTACTTTGGATGACAAACCAATCCCTTTTCTTCCGTAACGTCCCTGTCATGGGCGCTAGTTTGAATTTGCTTTCAGGGATTGTCTTTGCACAAGTCCGAGAGAGGCTCAAGAAAACAAAAGCAACATGGTGAGCAACGTGTATAACGGAACAAAGGCGGTTGCAGCTTGCTGCGTGTTCAACTGTGGGACCTTGATTACCAATAGCCGAAGAGTTCCATATCTTCGATGAAAAATTCCTCAACCCAGGAACGTAGCTTTACATCGTTTCTTAGCTCTTCTCGCCTGCCGGATGTGTCGGAAGACACGTTCAGTATTGGTAAACGGGAACCATCTAGTGGCAAGCCCAGGATTTGACACATCATCGTAAAATCGTCGGCAAGATTCTCATAACGTAAGAGCTGGTCAACGCCACTTAGAAAATTTTCGTATATCAGGTAACTCTTCATCGGAAGCATGCCGGATACAACGGTTTTGAATCCCTCTACATCCCATTCGGGTTCTTTTATTTTCATGAAGCGGCCATCTGGGTAGGTAACGATGTTCCTGCTGGGAGAAAAATACATTGAAAGAGCCCTGTCGAAGGGATGCCTGACACTTATGAATATCTTGTAGTCAGATTATTTTGATCCCAGGGCCTTTGAATAATGGATGATTGGGGAATGTTTCCCCTGTGTGATTTCACCCTTGACCTCAAACCACTGTCTTGCATCCATCTCCTTTGGCTGAGTCTCCGGTGTTACCAAATGATCATCGGAAAAAGGCGCCAGCAATGTCTGGATGGAATTTCCGGCAGTTTTCGGGGGATGGATATAGATAAACTTGTGCTTCGATGAAATCATGCCGGAAGCATACAGGGTAAATGATTGCCGGAAGATTACCGATGATGTGTTTTGAATGAATGTCGATAACAAAAACCCGCCGGGAGCATGCTCCGAGGCGGGTTTGTTGTCAGGCTACAAAAAATGGTGACCCCAACGGGGTTCGAACCCGTGTTTCCGGCGTGAAAGGCCAGCGTCCTAGGCCACTAGACGATGGGGCCGCCTGTAGCGCGAGTGTTCGTATACGCCCCGGGACATAAAATCAAGCCCCATAAAGCAGGTTCCGGAGCAAAAATTCTAAGTTTCGGCGTGATAGTCGATTAGCCGCTGAACTTCGATCTTCGATCCGAGGAGAACCGGTACGCGCTGGTGCAGGTCTTGCGGGTTTAATTCCAGAATACGTTCGCGGCCCGTTGACGCCAGACCGCCCGCCTGCTCGGTAATCATGCTCATGGGGTTGGCCTCATACATCAGGCGCAAGCGTCCGCCCTTGGCGCGCACTTTCTCATCAATGGGATAGGTGAATACGCCGCTCCGGCTCAAAATCCGGTGCACGTCGGCAACCATGGCACCGACCCAACGCATGTTGAAGTTCCTCCCCCGGGGGCCGTCCTTGCCTTCCAGGCATTCGGCAATGTAGCGCTGGACGGGGGCTTCCCAGAAACGCTGGTTAGAGGCGTTGATGGCGAATTCGGACGTATCTTCGGCAATTTTCAGATCCCCATTGGTCATCTTGAACACATCGTCATCGGGGTCGAGGGTAAAGACAGCGACGCCGTTTCCGAAGGTCAGGACCATTTCCGTGGAAATGCCGTAGAGGACATATCCGGCGCAAAGCTGGTTGACGCCCGGTTGCAGGAAGTCTGCGTTCGCGCCGGTCATGCCTTCAGATGCCGGGAGAACGGAGAAAATCGTTCCCACGGGACCGTTGACCTCGATATTGGTCGAGCCGTCCAGCGGATCGAACAGCAACAGATAGCGTCCGCGTGAGCTGCCGGACTCCGCTGTTTCGGAAAAAACCTGCGAATCGTCCATTTCTTCCGAAGCCACGGCCAGAAGGTGTCCACCCTTCTCTGCATGAGCGATCAGGATGTCGTTTGAAATGATGTCCAGTTCCTTCTGGGTTTCATCCTGAACGTTGGTGCCGCGCGCCGCTGCCAGATCACCAGCAAGACGGCCATGACGCACCAGGCGCGAAATCTCGGAACAGGCGGCGGCTATGTCATGGATGACGCCGGCGAAATCTTCATCCGCACCCAGGCGCTCGCATTCGGATTTGATGTGATCTGAAAGAATGGTTCTGTCTTGCATCGGTTATCCTTAAAAGCCGCCGGAAGGTACTTTAATAAAATAACAGGAAGTATCGGATAGCAAACTTGCTCTATCTTCACCACCCGCAAATGCGTATCCTTTGCCACATTATAGACGATCAACCATTAAACACTGTTGGAAACGTTATGCTCTCTATTCCCCGCCTTTCCCTAGCCGACGCGCAGATTCTGATCGAGGGCGCAGCCCAGCACTCAGAGGAAATCAGCGTTCCCATGTGTATCGCCGTTACAGATGAGTCCGGCAACATGATTGCCTTTCAGCGCATGGATGGCGCCAAGGTCTTGAGCGTCGGTCTCGCGACCGACAAAGCCTATACGGCAGCCATCTCCCGCCGACCGACCCACGAATACAACGAACTGTGCGTTCCGGGCTCTCTGGTTAACGGCATCAACACCTATGACGGCGGCAGGTTCAGCACCGTCGGCGGTGGCTATCCAGTGATCATTGACGGCGCTACGGTGGGCGGTATCGGCTGTTCCTCCGGCACGGCTGAACAGGACATGGCGTGCGCTTCGGCCGGGCTGGACCTGTTCCTGACAGAAGAAGGTTAGAGCATGACAGAAGACGTCTCGGGCACCATTGAGAAGGCCCTTTCCATCAACCTTGATCCGCTGACCTACGGAACCGTTGTCGAGATCGGGGCCGGACAGGAAGTGGCGCGGTGGTTCTTCCAGGCCGGCGCCGCCGCCGGCACCATCGCCAAGAGCATGTCCGCTTACGACATGAAATTCAGCGACGAGATTTACGGCGTTTCGGCGGACCAGCGATATGTTTCCAAGCCCAGGTTAGAGAGCATGCTGGCAAAGGAGTTTGACCTGGTTGTTTCACGGATTGCCGAACAGCGGCCCGATGACACCCGGTTCTTCGCCTTCGCAAATACCGTCGCCGCGCAGGGTTTCAGGAAACGCGCTGAATGTCATGGCTGGCTGGGAATCCGGCTGCAACTGAGACCGAAATCGGAACCGGACGACATCATCATTCACGTCAGAATGCTGGATGAAACCAACCTGGAACAGCAGGAAGCCTTAGGAATTCTGGGTGTGAACCTGATCCACGGCGCGCTCAATTATGCCGATGATCCGACAAGGCTTCTGGATGGCCTGATGGACAGCCTGAAAAAGGGACGTGTCGAAATTGACCTCATTGAGATGAACGGACCGACGCTGGGCTCGATTGACAACCGCCTGATGGCGCTGGAACTGGTGAAGGCCAGCCTGACCCGGGCGGTCCTGTTTGACCCGGACGGCAATGTCGTCATCCCGAGCGATGTTTTCTACAAGAAACGCGTGCTGGCGGTCCGCGGCAAGTTCCACACGGTCGAGCAAAGCGATATTGACCTGTTTGCCCATGGCAAGATGCGGTTTCATCAGGATTCCGATGACGACAGTCCCGACATCCTGTCCATGGCGGAACTGACTATGGCGCAACTGGCCAATGACAAGCGTGTCGATACCAGCGACTTCCTTGAACGCGTCGATCGATTGTCCCAGTCGGGATACTATGTGCTGATTTCTGAATTTTTCCGCCATTTCCGCCTGCGGCAATACCTGGGCCGCTACACGCGCGAAGCCGTCGCCCTGATCATGGACCTTGAAGGCTTCAGCGAGGTTTTCCAGGAAGAGTATTATGATAACGTGCCGGGTGGAATACTCGAATCGATTGGTTTGTTATTTCCGCCAAACACCATCGCCTATATTTACCCCCATGAGCTGGGCGGCAGCTCGATAACGCTCGAAGACCTGCCTATAGAAGATCATCTCCGTCCCCTGCTCCATTACCTGAACGAGCGGGGGCAGATTATTATCGTTGATGATTATACCTCCATGCCGGCCTAGGGGAATGTGAAGGGAGCGGTTCATTGTCTGTCGATCAGCAGAATTTGCTCTTCATTCTTGGCGAAAGCCATGCGCCTAATTTGCTTGGCGCTTTTGGAAACCCGTTCATCAAGACACCCAATCTGGACGCCCTGGCGAAACGAGGCCTTCTGTTCGATGCAGCGTATTGCGCCAGCCCGCTCTGCGTTCCGGCGCGGGCGTCAATCGCAACGGGCCGTTTTCCCCACGAGACGGGTTACTGGGACAGCAACCTTGCTTTCGATGGCGAGCATGACAGCTGGATGAAGCGGCTTCGCGAGAATGGTTATGAGACAATTGGCATCGGGAAAATGCACTTCCGCAGTGACGACGATGATAACGGTTACAGCCGTTTCATCGAGACCATGCATATCGCCGACGGCGTGGGCGACCTGATAAGCGCCTTGCGGGCGGAAGGCCGGGAACCGACCTATCAGGGGCTCTGGGATATCTGGACGTCCCAGTATGGCGCCGGCGATATAGGTCCTTACCGGCAATACGATGAGCGGATCATTGCCGAATCGATCAAGTGGCTGCGGGATGAAACGCCCGGGAAAGATGCCCCCTGGGCGCTGTCGGTTCATTTCATCGCCGCTCATGCGCCCTTTGTGACGCCCGAAAAATTCTTCAACCTTTATGACCCTAATGACCTCCCCCCGCCCATTCGTTTCAGTAAAGAAGAAAGGCCAGGCCATCCTTCCATATCGCATTTAAGGGAAATCGTTTGTCATCAACCCGATATCAGTCTCGAGCAGGTTCAGCAGGTGCGCGCCGCCTATTTTGCGACCGTTTCCTATCTGGACGATCTGGTTGGACGGCTGCTTGATGAGCTCAATGAGCTGGGATTGGCGGATACGACCCGCATTATCTACACCTCCGATCACGGGTTCAGTTGCGGCGACCATTTCATTTTCGGTCTTTTCCATTTCTATGAAGAATCTCTTGGCGTACCGTTGATCATGGCGGGTCCGGGCATACCGGCTGGCGGCAGGATTTCCGATCCCGTTTCCCATGTCGATCTGTATCCGACGTTTCTTGAGGCCTGCGGCGTTCCCTTGAATGAGGACGAGCAGCATGCCAACGCCAGGAGTTTGTGGCCGCTTATAAAGAATGAGGAGACCAGAGAGGATGCGTTTGCCGAGTACCATGGTTGCTGCACCGCCTCCGGCGGGTTTGTGTTACGGGAGAAGTCTCTTAAACTGATCTACTTCGTCGGCATGGAGCCACAGCTTTTTAATTTGTCCGCTGACCCCCAGGAAGCCAATAATCTGGCTACCGATCCCCAAAATGGCGATCTTGTCGACAGCATGATGAAGAAACTTCGTGAACGGGTGGATCCTGAGGCCGTTGACCGGCAGGCAAAGCAAGCGCAACGCGAGCTTATCGCCAGGCATGGGGGAGAAGCCGCCGTTGTTCAGGAAATGACCGGGTTTTCCTATTCCCCTCCCCCGGGCATGAGCTGGAAAGGGATGAAATCCCGTTAAGTGATTTCATTTAAACATGACCTGCTCTAGTATTTTTTCGCTCGGTAATGATTCGAAAAACAAGAATTCAGGGAGAAGACGATGAGCCTCAGTAATCGTGACAACGCCATGCAGAACCTTGTTCCTGATTTGGAACATCCGTTCACGCGCGAGGAATATCAGAACAGGCTGAGCCGCATCCGCGCGAAGATGGCTGAGGAGAACATCGACCTCCTGTTTCTGACATCGCCTGAGGCCATGAACTGGGTTTCCGGCTATCAATGCGAATGGTACCAGGCGCAAAGCCCCAAGGCGTGGCCTGCCACCAGTGGGATCGCCATTCATGTGGACCACGACAAGTTCATCCTGTTCGATACCGAACGGGAACAGATTTTGGCGCGCTATTGCACCATATCGACGGACTCACGGGTGTTCCCGCCGGACAGCATGCGCGACGGCACCAATTTCATCATCAGTGAGTTAACCGCTGAAGGATGGCTACCCGGAACGGTGGGCATGGAGTTCTGGAGCTATCGCCCCAACCGGGTTCTTAGCCTGCGTGCCGAAGAACGCTTCAGCACAGCCGGCAGTAAGGTGGTTGACGCGACACAGATTGTCCGTGATCTGCGCGGCATCAAGTCGAAGGCGGAAATGGACTGCATTTTCGAAGCCGCGCGCATTGCCGATATCGGGCTCAAGGCCGCCGCTGATGCTCTTCACCCCGGTGTTGCCGAACTGGAAGTCTATGGCGCCATGGTGCATGCCATGGCAGCCGCCGGTGGAGAAAACCCAGGCATTACCCAGCCCATTCTTTCGGGCAAAAAATCGGCCGCGGCCCACGCCATGTCGTCGCGGCGTATCATGGAAGCAGGCGATATCGTGCTGGTCGATTGTTCGGGCGTGTACAACCGCTATCACTGTAACATGGCGCGGACCTATTCCCTCGGTGAACCCCATCCGGACGTGCTGGCCCAGACCCGGAAATCGGTGGGCTCCATGAAGGTGCTGGCCGACATGATCCGGCCCAACCTGCCGGTCCGGGAACTCTACGAGACCATGAAGGTTTATTATGAGGAACAGGGTATCTGGCAGGACCGCGGCTACATCGGCGGATATGAAATGGGCATCGCCTTTCCACCCGACTGGGTCGGGAATTTCGTCTACGACGTGAACTCGGATGAGAACATCGACCGGCTGTTCGAGCCGGGCATGGTCGTCAATTACGAAAACCAGTTTTTCCTGCCGCACGACAAGGGGCTGTTTTTCATGATCGAGTCCATAGCCTTTCTCGATGACGAGGCGAAGTTCCTGTCGAATGTTCCCTATGATCTGACCGTCATCGATTAACTAACATGAGATTAGGAGTTAGACCTAATGTCCGGGCCGATATTTCATAACTTCAGCGCAGCGCCGACCCATGTCGCCCCTTTCAGCCACGCTGTCGAATGCGATGGCTTGGTCCAGCTGACTGGGCAAATGCCGACGGACCCTGATGACGATTCAAAGCCCTTACCCGAAGGCGTCGCTGCCCAGACGCGCCGGGTCATGGACAACCTGATCATCGTTCTGGGGGAACTGGGATTGGGCTTGGAGCATGTTCTCTCCGTGCGGGTGTATATCACCGAGTTCGAGCGCGATTACGAGGCCATGAACGAGGCCTACAAATCCTATTTTCCATCCGACCGCCTGCCGGCCCGGACCTGTATCGGCGTAACCGGCCTGGCCCGGAACGCCCTTGTCGAGATCGATATGGTGGCAAGAAGACCGGACTGATTGCTATCAGTAATCATTTCTCTTCACGATAAAGGAATATGGGGCTGGACCAGGCGTTGAAGCCATCTTCCGTCGTCACCCGCACCCACAGGGGATTATCCCCTTTCGCTTTCAATGGCACGTTAACGGTTCTTTTGAAATCACGGCAGGTGTTTTCCTCCGGCATCCTGAAAACCCGGATTTTCCTCTCCAGGCCTCCGGCATCGAGAACTTGATCCTCCAATCCGATGTCCTTGAGATTGAACGACCCGGAGACCAGGCTGGTTTCAACTTCAAGATCGCCGTCCATACCTTCGTCGAGCCACACATCGATACCGCCGAAATTACCGGTGGTCAGGGTGTCCCAGGTAATCCGGTCATCGCCTACCTGTTCGATGGGGCTTTCGTGATTCCAGGCGTTGATTTTCTCCATGCGGGTTATGCGGGAGCCTGGGAATCGCGCCTCGCCCTGCCATAAGGTCTGTCGTCCCCGGCCGCGGTATTCCGCGCCCTGCCAGACTATGCGGAGGCGGCTGCCAAGGTCTTCCTCATCGTAATCACGAAGTGTTTCAATGACGTCAGAGCCGTTCAGGACATCGATACGTTCAATGGGCGCTTGGGTGATGCATTCGATGGATAGGTCGATTTCCGCATCGTCTGTTTGCGCAATGTCACCCATCATGACTTCCTGGACAAATACAGGCGAAATGTCGAAGTAGCGGGGATCGCGTTCATAGAGTTGACCGCCTGTGGGGAAGTGCGCACGGACGTCGAGATGCAACCGGTTGCCGGTCGTGCCATAATGATGGCGACGACGCTGGCAATCAAACAGACCGCCCCGGGTCAGTTCTTCGGCCAGGAAACAGGTCAACCCGCCATAGGCGCCGAAGCTGGCGGCCCCCGGATAGCTGGCGCCGGGCCGTCCCTTGTGGCCGTCGCTGTTGCAAACGACGCCGGAGCGGTGGCCCAGGTCGAATCCGTCTGTCAGCAACCATTCAAACGTGCCCCAGGCGGAATGGATTTCCATGGCCGTCTCCAGCCGGGGATCATGGGCTTGCTTGATATCGGCATAACGCCCGCCTACATGGGCGTAGACGACGCAGTCCTCATCCTGAAGCGTCTCGAACAACGCGCTGGCGGTCGTCGCATCGGTGTCAAGGTCGCTGCGGTCCGGCAGCAAAGCGTGGGAGGAACGGTGAATCTGCCTGCCCTCGGTCCGGAAATAAACGTTTCTGTCGCCGCCTACGGCCGTATTGCCTGACCATTCGTAACCGGGGTAGGTAACGAAGCGGTGGTCTTCCAGGTATTCGGCGGAAAGATCATTGATCAGTTGCCAGAAGGCGTTGTTGACCTGAAAGTCGTTGGCCTGATGCCCCGTCGCATCGAGAAACGACAGGTTACGGGCGAAGTGGAAGTATTCCTTTGCCGTGTTGACCCCGACGGACTCGCCGCTCTGACCGTGCATGTCACCCCAATACCCTGAATAGCGCCCGTCCCGGATCACCAACGGATTGGATTCAGTGAGCAAGCTGCCGGTCTCGTTGTCAAAAACCGAAAGCCTGATGATGCCTTCCTCATTCGTGCTTAATCCCTCCAAAACGATAGAGCGTTGATCCGGGCCATATATGAGTGTTTCCGGCAGGCCGTCTATGGGATGACTCGACTCGATACGTAGTACGGCTTCCGCCTGTCCCGTCGGGTTGCCCCACTTGTCCTCGCCCTTGATCCCCAGATGAAAGGTTTCACCGGGGCGCCTCAAGGACGGCAGCACGGCCTTCCAGACAGCCGGTGGGCCCGGAACAATGGCGATGGAGGGCGTGTTCGGTATTGGGATGAAATGACCGGTGGCGCAAACATCCGCCAACACCTTGAATTCAAAACCGCTCTCGCAGAAGGTTTGCAGCTTCAATCCCGGAGAGCCGCCGGACCGATCTCCGAAGACGATTGTTATCGTGTCACCTTCGCGCAGGCCATCGCCTTTCACCCGTATGGTGAGCGAACGGTACCAAGGGCGCTGGTGGCCTTCCGAACTGTAACTCATCAACAAGGGTGAGCCGTTGCTTGCCGTGGCCGTGACATAATTGACGGCTTTGGGGTCATCCATCTGCAGGTGTCCCCAGTCGTTGGAATAGCGATGGACGATCTTGATTTCACCCGTATCGTCCAGGCCGAACCGGCCGACGGTGTACGTCAGGGTAAAGGTTTGGAGGCTTCTCGCTTCAAAGGCGCCTGTCGGGGATAAAGCCACACTGCCGTAGAGGACCGGCGCATCGCCCGGTTCCGCTGCCGGCCAGACATCGCCGACAAACGTGCTTTCAACTTTTGGCATGAAATCTTCTCCCCTGTTTAGGATGCACGTTTTGAAGATAAATATGACTCTATCCGGGTGGTTTCTTCAATCGCTGACGCCTGAACAGCAGTATAAACGGTATCAGGCCGAACATGGCGAGCGCCGCCACCAGATAGCAGTTATTATAGGCGACCGCCGCAGCCTGACGGGCAATTTCATCATTAATGGTCTGCAACCCCTGCAAGGTGCCGATATCCCACCCGGAATCGGTGGCAATGCTGCCTTGCTGAAGCGCCGGGTTGAAAGCCGAGATGTGCTCAGAAAACAAGGCGTGACCGATCTGGCTGTGGCGGGTGAACAGCGCAACGATCAGCGCCGTGCCGATGGCGTTACCGATGTCGAAGACCAGATAGAAGATCGCGAAGCCCTGATCCTGTACCTTCTTCGGCAAGTTGGCGAGCGTCATCTTGTTCAGGGGCGACCAGACGGAGCCGGTGGCGATTCCCATGACGAAATTGGCGACCAGAACGTCTTCCGGCCTGACATCAGCCGTCCAGCGCGACATCATCCAGGTGCCTGCCGCCGTTACCGCAAGGCCCAGCGCCATCAGGGAGCGCGGCTCCAACCTGTCACCGATACGGCTCAACACCGTTAGACTGATGGCGGTGCCGACGCCGCGCGAAAGCAGTAGGAAGCCGATTTCCGACGTGGGGTAGCCGCCGATCTGCTGCAGTTGCAGCGGGATCAGCAGGAACGGAATATACATCACCATGCCGATAACGAAGATGAAGCCCTGGCCCAGCATGAAATCCCAATCCTTGAACAGGCCATGAGCGACAAAAGGGTTTTTTGAAAAGACATTCTGAATAGCAAAGACATAGAGCAGAATGACGGCGACAACGGTTTCAATAATGATTTCGGGTGATTCAAACCAATCGAGCCGTTCGCCCCGTGACACCATCAACTGCAGGCAGCCGATACCAATGATCAGTGCCAGGAAGCCAGTCCAGTCCATGGGCTTCTCATCCTTCGGCGTTTTTGGGACAAGGATGATTGCGGAAACAAGACTGATAACGGAAATGGGGACGGTGATGTAGAACACCCAGGGCCAACTGAACGCATCGATCAGGTAACCCGCTGCCGTTGGCGAGATAACATTGGCCAGGATGAAACCCAACGCCCAGATGGAGGTTGCCTGAAAGTATCGTTCTTTCGGAAATGCGTTGACGGCGATCACCTGGGATAAAGGTATCAGCGGCGCGCCCATGATACCCTGGATCAAACGCCAGAACACTTCCGCTTCCAGGGACGTCGCCAGACCACAGCCGAACTGGGTCAGGGTAAATCCGGCGATCGAAACAATGAATACCTGACGCCTGCCGAACCTGCCGGTAAACCAACTGACCGACGCCGTGGCGGCCGCGCTGCCGACGACGTAGGCGATCATGACCCAGGTGATCTGGTCTGTGGTCGCGGAAAATGTTCCCTTCATGTGGGGAAGTGCGACGGTGACGGAATTCCATGTGAAGGCGTAGGATGCAATCGACATGGTGGAGACGAGCGCAATCAAGATGGCGCGCAAATCCACGGTTTCAGGCTGAAGATCCTCTTCCCCTGATCCTTCTGCGTCTTTGGCGTCGATAACGGCCTCTTCAGCCATGCCGCTTATTGTTCAGATTTGTCGGATGTGTTGGCGAATACCTTGCCGATCAGCAGGGCCAGATTGCGTTCCTTACCCGTGTCGATGTCCACTGTTGCTGTCAGGCCGGCGCGAAGCGCATCCATGCCGGGACGCTCTTTCAGAACAAGGCGGACGGGAACGCGCTGGACGACCTTAACCCAGTTGCCTGTGGCGTTTTGTGGCGGCAGAACGGAGAACTCGGCTCCCGTCGCCGGACTGATACTGTCCACAGTCGCGCGCCATTCAACGTCAGGCAGGCTGTCGAGAACAACGGTCGCCTGTTGCCCGACCCGGATATTGCCAAGATCCACTTCTTTCAGGTTGGCTTCGACCCACAGGTTTTCCGTCGCCACGATCGCCATCAATGACTGGCCGCGGGTAACGTATTCACCTGGCTCCAGGTCTACCTTGCTCAGCATGCCGGAAGCCGGAGCTGATATATGAGTATAGGATAGATTGAGCGCAGCTGCGTCCCTGACGGCCTGGGCATGCATGTAATCGGGATGATCTTCTGGCACAATGTCCGGATCGCCGCCCAGTTCCGCCAGGATCGTGTAATTGTCCTCGCGCACACCGGCGAGATCGCGGCGCGCCATGTTCAGTTCATGCTGGGTCTCGTCAAAGCGGGCTTGGGTGCCGGCGCCTTTGTTAAGCAGTTCTTCCTGGCGGGAGAATTCCTTTTTCAGATAGCTGACCCGTTCTTCTGCGGCAGCGATGGAAGCCAATCCCTGACGGTAGCGTGCCCGGAGCGCCTCGATGCGCTGCCGTGCTGCGGAAAGGTCCGCTTCCGCACCGGCGAGTGTTTTCTCGAACGGTCTGGGGTCAATGGAAAACAGTAGATCATCTTTTTCAACGCGCTGGTTCTCTGTCACCCGGACGTCGATGACCTGACCGTTGATATTGGGGCTGATACGAACGATATCGGCTTTGACATAGGCGTTTTCCGTGCTGACGTAGCGCCCGCCCTTTATATACATGTACCCCGCACCGGCGATGATCATCACAGGTACGGCGATAAACAATATAAACCGGACCAACAGTCCAGGACGTTTTCTCGGCGGCACGTCAGACATTGCCTATAATCCTTTCAGCGCGCAGAGAGATTTTACCAAACCGTATTTCGCCGGTCATTGGTTTGGGCGGGATTCTAGACGTGTTTTCAGGAAAGTCCTTAAGAATTTTTTTCGTCCTTTCAGCCGATTTTTTTCATGTTTCCTGTTATTACCTGGCTACTGGCAAAACCACATGGAAGGTGGTGCCGCTTCCTTCCGTACTGTCGATCCAGATTTTACCGCTATTGGCTTCAACCATTTCCTTGCACAAAGGGAGGCCAAGCCCTGTTCCCTTTTCCCCTTCTGTGCCGAGAGTCGTCGTCTTTTCATCTACGGCGAAAACCTTGTCTGCATAGTCTTTCGACATTCCGATTCCTGTATCGCTGACGGATATGTCAACCATGCCCTCCTGTTCAATTTCAACCGCGGAAATATCAACCCGTCCCTCGAAATTGGTAAACTTGATGGCATTGGCAATCAGGTTTCTAAGGACCAGAAAAACCATCTCTTTATCAGCATAGACGGATAAATCGGGACAGTTATCTTCCAGTTGAACCCCTTTCGATTGGGCCGCCTGAGAAAAGATATCCATGCATTTAGCCGTAACGTCCTTCAACGAGACTTGTGTTGGTTCTAACTGGGATTTTTCCATTTGAAACCGGGCCCATTCGAGAAGGTTTTCCAACAATTCGAAAACCTTGTTGCCGGTATCGTTGATGTTTTTTGCGTATTCCTTGAATTGTTCCTCCGTGAACTTGTCCGACATGTTGTGCATGAGCGTGGTCATGCCGAGAAGCGAGGTGAAAGGGCTTTTAAGATCATGGGAAACAATGGAGAAGAATCTGTTCTTTATCGCAACTTCCTGGGCTAAGCGATCACTCAATCCTGCTTTTTCTTCCGCGATTTCCACGAGGGCTTCAGCCTGTGCTTCGAGCCGTTCACGATTGTCTTCCAGTTCAGCTACCTTGATCTGAAGTGAATCCCTTGCTTCCAGCAATTCGTCCTGAGCGGTTTTTCTATGCTCTTCAAGCTTGGAAGCAGCATAAAGGCCAAAGGAAGCGAAGATGACGGTCACGATGATGATCAAAGACGATGAGAGTTGTTGGCCTTGCTCGAATTTCCTGAACAATCCCTTGTCAGGGTAAGCTACCAATTCCCAGCGGCTGCCGGAAACCGGCAGACGGACGGCAATATTATCAATTTCCCATTCCGTAAGACGAATATCGCGTGAAACGCCGATGACATCCCGAGAGCCTTCCGATGTGACTTCGATCAAATTTTCCTTGTCCTTATTGATGAGAACCAGGTTATGCCCCTCACCTTCATAGGATTTGAGCAGATTCTTGATGACATCAGGATAAAAACTGATGAAGAAAACCCCCTTGGTTGAACCGTCACGCTTCCATAGGGACATCATGTCGAAATGATAATTGCCGGGTTGAGGATGAATTTCCGGCTCGTTGTAGTGTCCCGCCGCTTCACTATCAGAAGTATCCCAATTGGTTTTGAGAAATGTTTTGATGGACGCAACACAGACATCCCCAACAAAGCCCTCAATATCGGCGATGAGGTCCTTTCCCTGATGATCAGCCAGAGTGAAGGTAAAGTGGCCGGGAAACCAAAGAGTAAGCCTTTCCTTCAATTGTTTGTCGATTATCTCGTTCTCTGGATCCAGTGAAAAGGAATGGATGAGGTCATTATTCTCGATTGTAAACGTTTCAATCAAACGAGCCCTGTCGTTTAGAAAACTCTCAATCGCTGTACGAGCGCTCTTGGCTTCGTTAAGGAAAATGCGTTGATGGTTATCTTTAAAGCTTTCGTATTCTTTATGTGAAAACCAAAGCGTCAGGCCGGCGATAAAAACAACCGCGGCAATAGTAATAGCCAAAAAACCCCTGGGAATAGAAAACACCCAGCGCATCGATCCCCATTCGTGCGTGTACTGTTCATGCATGCCAGTTTCCGAGAGAATTTACCTGCTCAAATGCTTTATGCATCCGGGCGATTACAATTGTCTGACAATCGAGTAAACACCAAAAAGTATTTTGTTCAACCTATCTTGAATTGGCTTTCTTTGATGGATTGTACAAGGTTACAGAGCAGAAAATCACGTTGTTATAGTGGTTTTGGATCCAGAAACCGTTTCAGGACATTGCCCGTTATTTTGGAAACATTGTTGTCATAACTCTGGTGGGCGAGCGACGCACACCAGGAGATGGAACTGGTTGAAAAAACCCCGCCTCCATTGGGTGTTTCATAAAAAACCATGTCGGCGCGTACCCGGTCGTTTTCCGCGCCGCTCATTACGGGGTGATGAAACGGCGTTTCTTCCGGGCACAGGAAATACAACTGCGAATGGCCTTCCGAGCGGGCGACGACGAGGGCGTGCGGCGGCGTACCGAGCTTGCGGTGCACGCCGTCCAGTTCCACGCCGGCAGCACCGCCCAACATGGTACCGAAATCGCCGATCAGTTCATCATCCTCGATCCCTTCGAATATAAAGGCGGCACGTGAATCAAAGCTCTCCTCCGTGCGACGGTAGTAGGACGCGAAATCAAACCCGGTTGCCACCGTCCCGACCCCGACGATTGTATTGGGCGGCGCACCGAGCCTGCGCCACAGGCCGCCCAGTTCACCGTTGAAGCTCTGGTAGTAATCGCCCGGCTCCGTCGTCTGGTAACGCATGCCGCCTTCGGCCCGGCGCAATTCGATTACACCCGCCAGGTCGTCGTGATAGGCGACGCGCCAGTAAAACCCGTTGCCGCCAAGGTACATGAGCCTGCCGCCCTGCCCTTGATAGGCAACCATGGCGTCCCACATAGGCGTCGACCAGTATTCCGGGTGCGCGCCCGTCATCACCACCCGGTAAGGAGCAAGAGAGTCGAGACCTTCGGTATGTATATCCTCGTCCGTGACGATATCGAAGTCCTGGCCTATGGCTTCCAGCCAATCCGTAACATGCGTATCGGCGTTGAGCGACCAAAGCGAGGTCTTCGGGCGCATGTTGAAGATAGGCCGCAGGCGCGACGAATAGCACACCCCCGTCTGGTCCGAATGCTTATCGTAGAGCGAGAGCCCGTAATCCGGGTTTTCCTGAAGGAAGACATCGTCCGGTCCCAGCACGGCGACCCCTTCCTTGGGCTCAGAATAAATGGAGTTCATGGCCCACTGGATATTGGCATAAGCCATGTAGGTCGCCGTCGACATGATCAGGACGACATCAGAAGTCGTCTTTCCGGCCGGTGGCCGGACGAAGAAAGGTATGCGCTCTTCATCCGTTTCGCTGGCCAGGCGGGCGCAGTAGACACCGCTTCGCATACCATCGGGGATGGTGAATGTGAAGTCCGTCTCCCACCCGGCGTCATAAAGATCGTCGTCATGGAAATGAATGGCGCCGTATTCTTGGGGCGCGTGACGCCAGCAATGTTCCCGGCCTGTCCAGTTGAAGCCCCTCATGGCGCGGGTCGGCAAATTGTGAGTTTCGCCGTGAAGCGCATTTTCGGAAATGTCCGTGATAACGATCGAGCTGATGTCTTTTGAAAAGTCCCACCAGCCGGCAGCGGACTCTTTCAGGTCATCCGGGATATCCAACGATGCAAGTTGAGAGATAGCTTCCCCGGTCACGGCCCGGCTCAACAGCCGCGGCCGGTCGATCTTGCCGTTGTAGTATTGACCGATGGATAAGCCGTCAGCTGTTTCCCGGCAGGCCGCCAACAGGAACGGCGCACCGGTATCCGCCACAGGCCTGACGCCTGAATTTCCACTTACCGTAACAGTTTCTCCCACGCCGGGGCCGGGATTGAGGGGTGTCTGGTTAACTTCAATTGCGCCACTTTCGCCATCAAGGCTCGCTGAGACGGCGTACCATTCCCGACCGACCAAAGCCGTGCCGGTACTCAGGGTTTCCATTGCCCCTGAACCATCACCGGCCTTAAGGGCGATTGCACCGTTCTCGTCAAGGAACAGGCCGAA
Source organism: uncultured Thalassospiraceae bacterium (assembly GCA_964344255.1). Lineage (GTDB taxonomy): Bacteria > Pseudomonadota > Alphaproteobacteria > Rhodospirillales > Casp-alpha2 > JAJFIE01. Next base: position 21,014 of record CAYFMQ010000009.1, on the reverse strand, counting down.
ACCCGCCTTTGTTTCCTCGCACCAGGTACCCATAATGGCCTGTGATCCTTTGTGGGGTGTCGTCGGCCAGATCATGGCGGCGAGAGTGAACCCGGTAAGGGATGTGACAGTATCGGAGGGCGGCACGATGGCGTATGAACCGGCCTTGATCGGTTGTTCTCGACCTTCGTATTCGCCATCAACGTCTGACGGGACCGGTGTTTCCTTGAAACCCGGTCCTTCAGGTGAATCATCACCGCAGATCAGGCGAACGATGTCCGTGTGGAATGGCTTACCGCCGAGGCTTGAGACCTTGAAGTCGATCTGTTCGCCGGGGCGAACGCTGATCCTGTCTGTATAGCCGAAAAGTGATCGCACTGTTTCCTTACCTCTCTTTATTTTCTCAGGTCTTAATCCAGCTTTTCACCAGTACGGGCTTCCCAGCGAAGCTTGAAGATTGCCCGTTCCGCATCGTCGACGCTGGTGAATACGACGTCCTTGTGCAGCCTGATAGGCTTTCCTCTCTCTCCCGGCAGCTGCGCCAAAGTCCATTCCTCATATGGCTTGGTGCAGACCACCACGTACTTGTCTTTCATGGTCTTGTCGAAGCGTAACTCGTTGACCATGCGTTGAAGTTCCGGACTGTGCGGCCCTTTGGGGTTGGCCATAAAGGCGTCAACCAGGTCACGGCGACTGGGATCAACAAATGTCATGTGAAGCTCCTCTCCTAATCTGCCGTCAGGTAATCATAGGCCGATAGCACATGAGTGCGGACAACATGCAGGAAGTCCTCGACCGGCACGTTTTCGTCGTAGGATCCCATGCCGGTGGGAAAAGGTCCGTACACATAGGCCGGGATATTGCGGTAGCGCCACAGCCGAGCGTCCGTTCCGCCCAGGCTGACAATAGGTGTGGGTTTAAACCCCGTGAGTTCTTCCACGTTGTTCTGGATAATCTCCATCATCTCGCCGTAAGGATCGCAGTAGGACGGCGGATTGAAATTTTCCTCCTCCATTTCCGCTTCCGGGTATTTGGCGGCAATCTTATCCACTTTCGCCATGACCTGTTCCTTGGTGACGCCAACGGGCAGCCGGATATCGGCCACGAAGTTGCATTCTCCCGGAATCATGTTCGTCTTGAGCCCGCCGTTGATGGTGCCGATGTTGAGCGTCACCTTGGGGATGATCTCGCCCGCGCCTTCGCCCATGGCCCGGTCACTGGCCTCACGAGCCTCTTCCTGGGCTTGCCTCAGGTTGTCTTCCAGCTCGAACTCCAGATCCTCCAGCTCTTCCAGGTCATGGATCATGTTCATGGCGATCCGGGTTGCCGACTTGGTTGCGTGGGTATAGGCGCCGTGTGCACCTTCGGTGCGGATCGTGAACTTGATCCAGAGTGGCCCCTTTTCACCATAGCGGATGGAAAACGGGCTGGACGGCTCGCCGTTCAGGCAGCAATCGCCCAGGACCTCCGGTTCGTTATCCATGAGCCAGCGCGCGCCCCAGGGCCCGAAGGTTTCCTCATCTGATACGCAAGTGAGCGTCAACTTGCCTTTAAGATTATCTTTGATGCGGCTGAGCAGGACATAGGTCCAGATGCTGGCCGAGGTGCCGCACTTCATGTCGGCGGAACCCCGACCGTAAATCTTGCCGTCCTTCAGTTCACCCGACCAGGGATCCGTGGTCCAGCCCTCTGATTGAGGATCGTCACTGACGGGAAAGACGTCAATATGTCCGTTCAGTACAAGGTGCTTGCCGGCGTCACCCCCCTCAAAGGTGCCAACGATATTGGGCATGATCTCGTTTGGCGCTACGAGGCGATAAGGAACATCGTGTTTGTCGAGGAAATCCGTAATGTGCTTGGCGGCTTCTAGCGTATTGCCGGGGGGATTAGGGCTCTTGGCGCGGACAAAGTCCTGGAAGAACGCAATCATGTCATCTTGTTCCGTCTCGATCCAGGACAGAAGTTGTTCACGGTCCGTCATTTATTTCTCTCCCCGTATAGATTTGCCGATGTTTCTCTTGATTTTGGGAAATCATAAACGGATTTCCTTCTCATCGCATATAGCAGGAATGAAATAGGCAATGAATGTCTTGAGTTTTTCATCCTGCCTCTTTGCAATTCCGGTCTGACGCACTACATTAGAGACAATCCGGTTTTACCTGAATTTGCAGGAGCAATTGATGCCCGACGGTGACATGACCCCGGCCAGTGATAACGGCCTTGCCATATCCGACAGTGCGGCTAAGCGCATCGGCACTATGCTGGCCATGGAAGATGGCGGCGAGAACCAGATGTTCCGCGTGACCGTCTCGGGTGGCGGTTGTTCAGGATTCCAGTACGGTTTTGGGTTCGATGACTCCCGAAATGATGATGATATTGTGTTTGAGCACAACGGCATTACCGTTCTGGTGGATGAAGTTTCCCTCCAGTTCCTCACGGGCGCTGTGCTTGATTACAAGGAAGAACTGATCGGCTCCTATTTTGCCATCGATAATCCCAATGCCTCGTCCACTTGCGGCTGCGGCACCTCTTTTTCGATCTGATCCGAAAGCCCGATGATCAAAATCGCGACCTGGAACGTCAATTCCATCAAGGCGCGTCTGCCTCGCGTGTTGGAATGGCTGGATGAAGCTTCGCCCGACATCGTCTTGTTGCAGGAATTGAAATGCGTGGCGGAAGCCTTTCCCGCCATGGAGATCGAGGACAAGGGCTATAACGTGGCCGTCTCGGGCCAGAAGACCTACAACGGTGTCGCCATCCTGTCCAAATCCCCTATCGAGGTGGAACTGACTTCCCTGCCCGGTGATGAAACGGATGAACAGGCGCGCTATCTGGAAGCTTTGATCGGCGATCTACGCGTTGCCTCCATTTACCTGCCCAATGGCAACCCGACACAGGCCTCTGACGGTTCCATGCACGAAAAATTCACCTACAAGCTCGCTTGGATGGAGCGGCTGATCGAACACACGAAAGAATTGCTGAAAACGGAAGACGCCTTCGTGCTGGGTGGAGATTACAACCTGTGCCCCGCCGACGGTGATTGCTACGACCCGGCCGCTTATGTCGATGATGCGCTGTGCCGGCCGGAAAGCCGGGCTAAGTACCGCACGCTCAAGAACCTTGGTTTGACGGACGCCGATCTTGCCTTGCACCCTGAGCCCCACCGCTACTCCTACTGGGATTACCAGGGTGGCGCGTGGGCGCGTGACAACGGAGTCAGGATCGATCATTTGCTGTTGTCTCCACAAGCAGCGGACCGCCTGGTAGACACCGGCGTCGACAAGACGCCCCGTGATCGTGAAAAACCTTCTGATCACACCCCGGTTTGGTGTACGCTATCTGAATGATGTTTGTACCGGCATCGGTGTCATTATCCTGACCTGGGAAGAGAACGAAAATTGAGCGATAAACAAGAAGGCGGATGTTTATGCGGCGCTATCCGCTATGAATTTTCCGGAGAGCCTTTCGGGGTCTTTCATTGCCATTGCTCTATCTGCAGGCGGGCCGGGGCCAGCGCTTTTGTTACCTGGGCCGGTTTGAATGCCGATAAATTCAACTTTGTTAAAGGCGACCTATCGACGTTTGAATCCTCAGACGATGGCCGGCGTGGTTTTTGTCCGACCTGTGGCGCCCAGATCAGTTTTACCTTCGAGAGCGATCCCGATCATATCTACATCACGGCAGCAACGCTGGACGATCCGGGATCGGTTGCACCGTCCGCTCATGGTTTCGTTTCCGATGCCGTCCGTTGGCTCCACATCGATGACGGACTGCCGGAGCATGAAGGAAATCCCCCACTTCTCGAAGAGATAATGAAATAGCCTTTTGAAGGGATTGCCGATGGTTCAGGACATAGATGCGGACGAGCGCAAACAGATAGACCAGACGCTGGATGAATATTTCCAGGGGATGCACCTTTCCCGCGGCGACTTGATTGAAAAATGCTTCCACGAAAACGGCACGGTTTGTGGGTTTTCATCTTCCTCCGGCGAGAGACTGGACATGGACAAAGAGGCATTTGTCAAATTTGTCTCATCCCAGCCACCACCGGCTGAAAACGGCGAGCCGTTCGATATGTCGCTTAAGTCCCTCGACGTGAAGGGTCGCGTCGCCATGGCTTTTGTCGATGATTTGTATCTCGGGAAACGTTTCACGGATTATCTGTTGCTTGTAAAAGACGGCGAAACATGGACCATTCTGAACAAGGTCTGGCATGCCGATCCGGCATGAAATGAAATAATGGGGTCTGAGAGGGTATGAGTACTGAGATTCTGGGTGGCTGTGCCTGTGGCGCAGTGCGTTATCGTATCACCGGTAAGGCCGACAGTATCTGCCATTGCCACTGTGAGTTTTGCCGCAAATCAACCGGTTCCCCCATGGTGACCTGGACCACGGTTGCCGAGGATGATTTTGAAATCACCCAGGGTGATCTCGTTGTTTTCAAATCCTCAAACGAAGGGCGGCGTGCCTTCTGCCCGAGTTGCGGTACGCATATTTACCTCAAATACGACACGTATCCCGACTATCTGGATGTAACTGTGGGTACCCTGGATGTACCCGGTAAACTGCCTCCGGAGCGCCATATCTGGACAGCGAAACAAATCGAATGGGTCAAGATGGATACCCACCTTCCCAAAGTCAGAGTGATTTAATAAAAGAGATTTCCTGCAAAATGAGCTTATCTGCAAATCCCTTGGTCATCGGGACCGAAGCCCCTCCTATTTCCGAAGCCGCCGGATGGTTGACTCCGGATAAATTCGGAAACGACAAACCGTTGATCGACGTGTGTCAGGCCGTCCCCGGATATCCGCCCGATGAACGGTTACGGGCATTTTTGGCCGATGCTGTCAGGGATGGCGCCAGCTCCTTCTATACTGATGTCGAGGGCATTCCGGAGCTGCGTGCTGCGCTGGCGGCGGATATTTCCAACACTTACGGCGGACAGGTTGATGCGGAAGACGTGCTGATTTCTTCTGGATGCAACCAGGCCTTTTTCCTGACCATGGTATCGCTTGCCTCTTCGGGTGCTTCCGTCATCCTGCCGACACCCTGGTACTTCAACCACAAGATGACCTTGGATATGCTGGGCATCGATGCCATTCCCCTTCCCTGTTCGGCGAAAAACGGAATGCTGCCGGATGTGGAAACGGCTGCCGGCCTGATCCGCCAGAATACCAAGGCCATCGTGCTGGTGACGCCCAACAATCCGACGGGTGCGGTCTATCCGCCCGATCTGTTGCAGGCGTTCCTCGATCTTGCCGAAGACCACGGCATCGCCCTGGTGCTGGACGAAACCTACCGTGATTTCCTGAAACCCGACGCTGGTGCTCCGCATGGGCTTTTTGCCGACGCCGGCTGGCGCGACGCCGGGTTGATACACCTTTACAGCTTTTCCAAGGTCTTCAGCCTGACAGGCTATCGCTGCGGTGCCATCGTTGCCGCACCCGGCTTCTTGTCGGAAGTCGCCAAGGTGATGGACTGCGTTTCCATTTGCGCGCCAAATATCGCCCAGCGGGCTGCTCTGTATGGTCTTCAGAGCCTTGATGACTGGCGGCGGGAAAAACGCATGCTGATGGCGGACCGGGTACAGGCTTTTGCAGCGGCGCTCGAAGGGCATAATGCGGGCTATCGCATCCATTCCATCGGCGCCTATTTCGCTTTTGTCGAGCATCCCTTCACGGACAAGGATGCCCGTCACGTGGCGCGGGGGTTGGCGCAGGAAGAAAACCTGCTGTGCCTGCCAGGATCCATGTTCGGCCCCGATCAGGAAAGCATGCTGCGCTTCGCTTTCGCCAACGTGGATGCGTCGGTGATGCCGGCCATTGCGGAACGTCTCGCAAGATAACCTGTTCAGGCCGCTCGCCAGCCGCCATCCACCATCAGGTTGACACCTGTCATGTAGGTGGCTTCATCACTCGCCAGGAACACGGCGGCGGAAGCCACATCCTCAGGTTTGCCCAATCGCGGCATCGGTGTTCTGGCATGGGAATATTCGAGCGCCTCCGGCGTTGTGGGAATATCGGGAGCACCAGTGAGGATCTTGCCCGGGGCAACAGCATTGCAGATGATATGGTCCTTGGCGTAATCGGCGGCGATTTGGCGGGTCATATAGACGTTGCCTGCCTTGCTGACGCCATAGGAGATATCACCGGGACACGAAATCATGCCGTGCTGGGAAGATATATTGACGATGCGGCCTCGGGCTTCGTTTATTACGTCTTGTTTGAGCATTTGTATGATGGCGCGCCGGCTACACAAATATGCCCCCTTTAGATTGACGTCCATGACCCGGTCCCATTCGGCTTCCGAAGTATCATGACAGGGTTTCGAGCAATAGGTCATGGCGTTATTGACTAGGATATCGAGGCGGTCATGACGCGCCAGGAAGGCATCGAACAGGGCATCGACGGCGGTGGCTTCGGCTACATCAACGTGATGAAATTCGGCGTTACCGCCATCGGCAGCGATGACGTCTGCTGTCGGTTCGCCGCCTTCTTTGGCTTCTGTGGTGATATCGGCGATTACGACGTAGGCCCCCTCGGCCGCATAGCGCATGGCTATGGCGCGGCCGATTCCCGATGAAGCGCCAGTAACGATGGCAGTCTTGCCAACAAGGCGGTTAAAGGATTCCATATGATTATCCCCCAAACGGATGAATTTCAGCCCAGTGCCTGGCGATATCGTTGCGCCTGGCAACCCAGGCCCTGTCGTGGGCCTGTACGTGATCCAGGAACTTGATCAGACCGGCAATACGGCCCGGCTTGCCGATCAGGCGGCAGTGCATGCCGATGCTCATCATGCCCGGCTGGCCTTCCCCTCCTTCCCGGTAGAGCGTATCGAAGGTATCTCTCAAAAAGATGAAATAGTCGTCAGCCAGATCGAACCCCTGGTTGCGTGCGCATCGGCTGTCGTTGGTGTCCAGGCCATAAGGCACGATTAGGTGGGCGGGCTTGCCGGCGCTGGCGAAGTCCGTCGTCCAGTAAGGCAGGTCGTCGTTATAGGCGTCTGAATCGTATAAAAAGCCGCCCTCCTCCACCACAAGACGGCGGGTGTTGACGGACGGCCTTCCCGTATACCAGCCGATGGGTCGCTCGCCGGTCATGCCCCGGATGACATCGATACAGCGCCCGATGTGGTCGCGCTCTTCGTCCTCGTCTACATCCGCATAGTTGATCCAGCGCCAGCCATGGCTCTGAACGTCGGCCAGGCCGTCGCTGACGCATCTTGCCATGGTCTCCGCCGCCTTGGGGTTTAATTCCAGCGCCCGGCCCACCACGTTGAAGGTCAACGGCATATCACGGTCCATGAACTGTTTCAGGATACGCCAGAAACCGACACGCGAGCCATATTCGTAAAGAGATTCGATGTTCAGATGCCGCTGGCCCATGAGGTAGTCAGCCGGCGTCAGGTCGGACAAGGACGCTTCCGCATGCGCGTCACCTTCCAGCAGGCCAAACTCGGCGCCCTCTTCGTAATTCATGACGAAATTGACGGCAACAAACGCGCCACCGGGCCATTTCGGATCGGGCCTTTCATCTGCATAGCCGATGTAATCACGCGACGGAAACTGTGGAATATTCATCAATCCCCCGGTTGGCTGTCTTCCCTATAGCCGGCAAAGATAGCATCAAGCTCGCCAAAACCGGCAGCGTCTTTTGCAAAGGTGAACGTGCCGTCATCAAGGATTTCCCGGCACGCGGCCATCAGGGCGCCGAAGGCTAGCCGGGAAAAGGCGGAGCCGACACTGACTCGCTTTACGCCCGCTTCGTGAAGTTCCGGCAGGCCAAATGCCGGACCGGGCATTCCCATGACCACGTTAACAGGTTTGGAAACGGATGCGCATACCGACCGAATGTCCTCTAATGCCGGTAACCCGGGCGCATAAAGCACATCGGCGCCGGCTTCTTCAAAGGCCTGAAGGCGTTTGACGGTGTCATCCAAGTCAGGCCGTCCCCATAGATGATTTTCCGATCTGGCTGTGAGAACAAAATCACCGGGCAGATTCCTCGCTGTTTCCACTGCGGCGTTGATGCGCTCACAGGCGAGGGAGAAATCGAAAATGGGGTTTTCGGGATCGCCGGTATGATCCTCGATAGAACAACCGGCGAGCCCCGTTTCCGCCGCCAGACGAATGGTTTCGGCAACGCTTTCGGGGCTGTCGCCGAAGCCTTTCTCCAGATCGGCGGATACCGGCAGAGAGGTTGCCGCCACCATCTCACGGCAATGGGTCAGAACCTGGTCCTGGCCTATTGCCCCTTCCGTCACGCCTGATGAAAACGCCTGTCCTGCGCTGGTGGTCGCCAGCGCCTCAAATCCCAATGAGGCCAGAACCCTGGCCGTTCCCACATCCCAAGGGTTGGGAATGACGAATATTCCCTCCCGTTCATGCAAGGCGCGGAAGGTTGGCGTCATTGCTTAGCTGTTAACCTGACCGACATCGCGTACCGCGCCACGCGAAGCAGAGGTCGCCAGAGCCGCGTAGGCCTGCAAAGCGGATGAAACGTGACGGTCGCGCGTGGCCGGTTTCCAGGCGCCGCTGCCCCTGGCTTCCATGGCCTCGCGTCGTTTCGCCAGCTCGGTATCGTCAACATCGACCCGGATGAGCCTGTTGGGAATGTCGATCTCGATGGTATCGCCGTTCTCGATCAGACCGATAGCGCCGCCTTCGGCTGCTTCCGGTGACACATGGCCGATGGAAAGACCTGATGTCGCGCCCGAGAACCGTCCGTCGGTCAGCAGGGCGCACTCCTTGCCCAGGCCCATGGATTTAAGGTAGCTGGTGGGATAGAGCATTTCCTGCATGCCAGGCCCCCCCTTGGGGCCTTCGTATCTGACAATCACGACATCGCCGGATTTCACGTCACCGCCGAGAATACGGGCGATGGCCTCTTCCTGGCTTTCCATGATGACGGCGGAGCCCTTGAAGGTCAGGTTATCCGCGTCCACACCGGCGGTTTTCACCACGCAACCCTCTTCGGCGATGTTGCCATAGAGAACGGCCAGACCGCCATCGGGGCTGTAAGGGTGCTCGACATCGCGAATGCAACCGTTTTCACGGTCCGTATCCAGGCTGTTGTAGCGTTTCGACTGGGAGAACGCTTCCTGTGTCGGCACGTTACCGGGGGCGGCCATATAGAACTGGTGCACTTCTTCACTGTTGGACCGCCGAATGTCCCATCGGTCGATTGCATCGCCGATGGTCGCCTCGTGAACAGTCGGATTGGCGCGGTGGATCAAGCCGCCACGGTCAAGTTCGCCCATGATGCCCAGGATACCGCCGGCGCGATGGAAATCTTCCATGTGATAGACGTTGGTGGATGGTGACAGTTTCGACAGGTGCGGCACCTTGCGGCTCAGGCGGTCCATGTCCTTCATGGTGAAGTTCAGTTGGGCTTCCTGCGCCATGGCGAGCAGGTGAAGCACCGTGTTGGTGGAACCGCCCATGGCGATGTCCACGGTCATGGCGTTCTCAAAACCTTCGAAAGACCCGATAGAACGCGGCAGGACGCTGTCATCGTCTTGTTCGTAGTAGCGTTTGCACAACTCCATGATCTGGCGTGCGGCTTTCATGAACAGCTCCCGTCGGTCGCCATGTGTCGCCAACAAAGAACCGTTGCCCGGCAGGCCCAGGCCCATGGCTTCTGCCAGGCAGTTCATGGAATTGGCCGTGAACATACCAGAACAGGATCCGCAGGTGGGACAGGCGGAACGCTCATAACTGTCGGCAGTTTCATCCGTGGTTTCAGGATTAGCCGCCACGATCATGGCGTCAACAAGATCGGCTTTCCTGTCTTCCCCTTCGATGACCATCTTGCCGGCTTCCATGGGGCCGCCGGAGACGAATACGGCAGGGATGTTCAGGCGCATGGCCGCCATCAGCATGCCGGGCGTGATCTTGTCGCAGTTGGAAATACATACCATCGCATCGGCGCAATGTGCATTGACCATGTACTCAACGCTGTCGGCAATCAGTTCGCGGCTCGGCAGGCTGTAAAGCATGCCACTGTGACCCATGGCGATACCGTCATCGACGGCGATGGTGTTGAATTCCTTGGCGACGCCGCCAGCAGCCTCGATCTCGCGGGCTACCATCTGACCCAGATCCTTCAGATGCACATGGCCGGGAACAAACTGGGTGAAAGAGTTGGCGACGGCAATGATAGGCTTGCCGAAGTCCCCGTCCTTCATGCCGGTGGCGCGCCACAGGCTGCGCGCACCTGCCATGTTACGTCCGTGGGTGGTGGTTCTTGAGCGGTATTCGGGCATCAAATTTCTCTCTGTAAAATCTCATTTGGGTGGGTAAAAACCCTGATGAGCGGAACATAATGCGCCCGGGCCCTGATTCCCAGTCTTTATCGATATTTTGCCCTTTATATTGTTAAGTTATCCGTTTCCTCTATGGCGCACCCTCCCCTTCGTGCGTTAGGATGGCGGCCTTGGAATGTTCCCGGGGGAACAGGGGTAAGCTGAATATGACAACGCAGACGGGAGAAATGGTGACACGCCGCCACGTGCGGACCGAGGTCGGCGTCGATCTGGAGGGCAAGATCGATACCGGAGAGCGCAAGGGCCGGGCCTCCATCGAAAACATCTCGCCCGGCGGCGCCAGACTTACCACCCGAGTGCCGGTCGAACCGGGTCAGGCCGTTACTATCGATATAGGTGATCTCGGCACCGCCGATGCGCATGTCGCCTGGTCCAATCGTTATACCGTCGGTGTCAAGTTCGACCAGGAAGTGGATGCTATTGCCGATCTGCTTCTGGCTGTCGCAATCTATTGATGATGGCCCCACGGAAAATTACATCAACATCAGTCATAATCATCAGGAGTATCAATACGTGACCAATGCGAGCGAACTGGACCTGGAATTTGTGCGGTCCCTTTATCCAGACCCATGCTGGGAATGGTCTTTCTTCGAAAACGCCGGCGGATCCTACGTGCCGCAGAGCGTCATCGACCGCCTGACGGCCTATATGACCGAAACCCAGGTCCAACCCGGTTCTCACTATCCGCTCGCCGCCAAGGCGCAGGCCCGCATGGATGAAGGCCACGATTTGATGGCGGCCATGATCGGCGCTGATCCGGACGAGGTCTCCGTCAGTCCTTCGACATCTTTCAATGTTTATGTCCTGGCCCAGGCTTTACGCCCCCTTTGGAATGAGGGCGATACCATCATCGTCGCCGACCAGAACCACGAAGCCAATGCCGGCCCTTGGCACCGCCTGGCAAATACCGGAATCAACGTTCTGGAATGGAAAGTTGATCCGATTACAGGGCTGCTCGATCCAAACGACCTGGACGGGTTGATGGATGACCGAACGCGACTTGTTGCGTTTCCCCATGTGTCCAATCTGGTGGGCGAGATCAACGACGTGGCGGCGATTACGAAACGGGTTCATGACGCCGGTGCGCGCGTCTGCGTTGATGGAGTCGCCTATGCGCCGCACCGAGCCATCGACGTGAAGGCCTGGGATGTGGATTTCTACTTGTTCAGCTTTTACAAGATTTTCGGCCCGCATATGGGCTGTCTCTACGGCAAGCGGGAGCACTTGCTGGAAGCCCGCAACCAGTATCACTTCTTTCACGGCGAAGAGGCCCTGCCCTACAAGATGAATCCGGCCGGGCCCCAGCACGAGATGTTTGCCTCGCTTGTTGGCATTGCGGACTATTTCGACGCCGTTTACAGCCACCACCACGATCAACCTGCCAACAGCCTGCATGAGCGGGTGAAGGCGGTGTTTGAGTTGGCATCGCGCCATGAAGAGACGCTTTCCGAGCGTTTCCTGGATTTTATTGCGACAAAGCCTGACGTGCGGCTGATCGGCACCTCATCGCCTGACCGAGCAACACGGGCGCCGACGTTCGCCTTTACCGTCAAGGGGCGGGCATCGGCTGGAATCCCTCCGTTGACGTTGGGCGACAAAGTTGCGGTATCGAGCGGTAATTTCTATGCTTATCGCCTGACGCAGGCCCTGGGCCTGGATCCCGAAGACGGCGTGGTCAGAGCCAGCATGGTTCATTACACCACGCCTGAAGATGTGGACCGCTTGATCAATGTACTGGATCGCATCCTGTAGAGAGGTTTGGCAATAGAACGGGGAATGAAGTGTCGTTAAACAATCGCGTTCATACCCGTTATCCCCTGCCCCGCCTGGTTTTCGCCGTCGGTAAGGAAGATGGTGAAACCCACGGCGGCGTTCTGGTGAACATTTCCGCCGGCGGCGCCATGATCCGGCTGACCCAGCCCATGCGCCAGGTAACGCACCAATTCGAGCCCGGGATGACCGTCGATGTGGTGATTGATGATTTTCCGCCCCTGGATGGCGATATCTCGTCCGGACAGCGGAAAACGAAATTGCCGTATCGTTTTTTCCCGAAACGACGGACCAGAAGAACCTGATGGAAACTATCCTAGCGGCCGTGGAGTCTGAAGACTGAGAGAGACCGAAAATTTACATGCTTTCGAGCAGGTCCGGCTCTCCATTCGCGGTTTCCATTCTCTTGGTCGTCCTTGCGGTTTTTTTCAGCGTTTTTTCCAACTGTTCCGCTTCTTTTTCCAGTTCACGCTCCAGTTTCTTGATTTTGCGGTTGAGGCTCTCGATACGCGCAAGCCGCAATTTTCGTTTTCCGGCCTGGCGTTTCCGCCAGAAACGGGTCCATTGCCACTCTCCCGCAACGGCCAACAGGACCAGGCCAGCGAATCCGCAAACCAGGGCGGCGGCGATGTATCCGACCTTGTTGATGGATACAGCCGTGCCCCAAAACCCGATGGTGATCAGGGCGGAAGCGGTCGTGAACAACAAGCGGTTGGTTATCGGATCGTCACGAACGACTTCGTTCTGGGCTTCCGCGATATTGGTTGCAATCTCGGTCAGGGCCATGGCCTGCCATTTGCGGAACGACATGCCTTCGTCAATGGTCCTGCCTTCACGGATGAACTGTTCGAGGCGCAAGACGATGTATGTCGCGCGATCTTCGGGCGAAGCATTTTCCGGCAAATCCGGTACAATAAAACCGTCAGCAGTACGTTGCATGCAAAGGAATTCCAAAAATACCCCTTATTGCAACACAGTGCTGGTTAACGGAGCGTTTCACCGGAAACATTTAATTTTTCATATGAGCATCACCAGCTATTGTTTTTTGCTCTATAATCACAATGTAAGGTGTTCGGGGGAAACCAGAAAACTGCGGCTGTACCGTGGTTGTCAGTATTTTGGGTGGTGAACTGATGGGAGAAGACCATAACAATGGCGCCGGTAACGGCTCCGGGGACATTAAACAACTGCTGAGATCGGCTGAGGCCGAGATTGTCGCTCTGCGTGAACAAAATGAACAGCAGATGCATCACATCAACCAGTTGATGGAAGCCCAGGAGATTCAGGGGGTCGAAGTTGTCGAACTGGTCGATAAGGTCTGGGAACTGACCGAGGCGCTTGCGGCAAGCCAGGATCAGTCGGTTGAAGCCCAGATGATTGCCGATGTCCTGAAAGACAAGCTCACAACGCTCCGTTCGCAAATGGACGAGGTCATGAAGGCGGCGAAGGAAAATGCTTCCCGCATCCAGTTGGTAACATCCATCTACGAGATGACGGACGAGGAAGAGCTATCCGAAGAAGAAGAGATTATCGCCGAATACAGCCGCCGCATGAAGGAATTGCGGGAACGCCTTAGCAAGGACAAGAAAGCGGATTAATCCCGGAAGATGCGCCTATTGTGTGGCTATTCGTCCTTGGCGGCGCCATGTGGAACCATGCTTGAGGAGCCGGACGGGATAATATGGACGTCGCTTTGCGGGAACGGAATGGTGTAACCCGCTTCCTCAATGGCAATTTTGGATTTTTTCTTCAGATCGAAGTGTACATCCCAGAAATCTTCGGTCTTGGTCCAGCAACGCACACTCAAGTCAACAGAGCTGGAGCCGAGGACACTCACCAGAACCTGCGGCTCGGGATCGGCAAGAATACGGCTGTCGGATTTCATCAAATCCATCAGTACCTGAGATGCGCCCGAAATATCGTCGCTATATGAAATTCCCATGACCTGGTTGACGCGGCGGGTCGCATTGCGTGAATAGTTGGTGATTGACTGATTCGCGATGGAGCTATTCGGTACAATCAGGAAGATACCATCAGGGGTTTTCAGTTCCGTTGTGAACAGGCCGATCTGAATGACCGTGCCGCCGATGTTGCCGCCTTCGATGTATTCCCCAACCTTGAATGGACGCAAAATCAATAACACAACACCAGAGGCGATATTGGATAACGTGCCTTGCAGAGCAAGGCCAATGGCAAGGCCTGCTGCACCGAGTAACGCGATGATGGACGTGGTCTCGACACCGAACTGGTTGAGAACGGCGACGACAACGATTGTAAGGACGGCAATACGGACGATGGTCGCCAGGAATGGAACAAGGGTTTCGTCCATATTCGGTATCTTGGAGAGCCAACGGCGGGTGGCGCTTTTGGCCCAGCCGGCTACGATCCAACCGATAATGAGTGTGATAACGGCGCCGACGAATTGCAAACCGTATTCTGAAATCAGTGGTATGACAGTTTCGGCAACATTGTTCACTTGCTCTTCCATGAATGCCCCCATTTTTCCGGTTTTTCGCCGTAGATGGTCATTTAAAAAAATACATTAGGCCGTTATGCCGTGCCGCTCAACCGATCCAGTGCCTCCGTCAGGCGTTCTCGGGCTCCCAGGGCTTCTTCGCGTCGTTCCTTTTCCGTTGCAATGACTTCAGGCGGTGCCTTGGCAATGAAGTTTTCATTGCCGAGCTTCTTGTCGGATTTTTCGATCTCTGCGGCGATTTTGGCGATTTCCTTTTCAAGACGCGCCTGTTCGGCGGAAATGTCGATAACATCCGCCAGCGGCAGGACAAAGGTCGCTTCATCGACGACAAGCTGAACGGAGCCTTTGGCAATCGTGTCCACCGCTTCAACACTTTCAACACGCGCCAGACGCTTCAGCAGGTCAAGGTGCGTTTCAAGGTTCTTAAGCGTGCGCTCGCCGGCGCCCTGGTGCAGAAGTGGAATGGTCGCCCCGGCGGGAACGTTCATCTCGGCCCTGACGGCGCGGATCGAGGTGATCAGGCGAACCAGCCAATCCAGTTCCTGATTTACGCCCTCATCGATCAGCCCTTCGCCCAGTTCCGGCCATTCGCCCTGGATCAGTTTATAAGGTCGGTTGTCCCCAAGCTGTTGCCAGAGTTCCTCGGTCATGAACGGCATCACCGGGTGTAACAGGTGGAGTATCTGGTCCAGCACCCAGGCCGCCGTGGCGCGGGTTTCGTCCTTTGCCTCGCCGTCCTCGCCCTGCAGGATGGGTTTTGAAAGTTCAAGATACCAGTCGCAGAAAGTACCCCAGGTGAAGTGATACAACACATCAGCAAAGTCATTGTAACGGTATGATTCTACTGACTTTTCAGAGCCCTCCGCAGCTTCTTTCAGTTTGCCGATAACCCATTTGTTGACCGACAGCTTGACGGAGGCCGGGTCGAATCCGGTAACGGGCGTGCATTCATTCATCTGGCAAAAACGGGCCGCGTTCCAGATCTTGGTGCAGAAGTTGCGGTAACCCTCAACCCGGCTTTCCGACAGTTTCACATCCCGGCCCTGTGCCGCCTGCGCCGTCAGGGTGAAACGCAACGCATCGGCGCCGAAACGGTCGATCAATTCCAGCGGATCGATGATGTTGCCGCGGGATTTGGACATCTTCTGGCCCTGCTCGTCACGCACCAGAGCGTGGATATAGACCGTATGGAACGGCACCTCGCCCATGAATTCGATTCCCATCATCATCATGCGGGCGACCCAGAAGAACAGGATGTCGAAACCGGTGATCAACACATCCGTCGGGTAATAGCGTTCCAGTTCCGGTGTCTGTTCCGGCCAGCCAAGAGTGGAAAACGGCCAGAGGGCCGAAGAAAACCACGTATCCAGCACATCGGGATCGCGTGTCAGTTCGAAATCGTCGTTGCCGAAAAACTCTTTCGCTGCGGCGTAGGCCTCCTCTTCCGTCATTTCGACGAAGATTTCACCGTCCGGTCCGAACCAGGCCGGAATCTGGTGGCCCCACCAGATCTGGCGGGATATGCACCAGGGCTGGATGTTGCGCATCCATTCGTAATAGGTGTTTTCCCACTGTTTCGGCACGATCCTGGTGCGCCCCTGCTCGACTGCCGTAATGGCTGGTCCGGCAAGAGTTTTCGCATCGACGAACCACTGATCCATAAGCCAGGGTTCGATCACCACGTGCGAACGGTCACCGTATGGTATGGTCATGGGATTGTCTTCGACCTTTTCAAACAGGCCGAGCGATTCCATTTCGGCGACGACTTTTTCGCGCGCTTCATAACGGTCCATGCCTCGGTAATGCTCAGGCGCGTTGTCGTTAAGCTTCGCATCGCCATCGAACACGTTGATCAGTTTCAGGTTGTGTCGGCGTCCGACCTCGAAGTCGTTGAAGTCGTGCGCGGGCGTCAGTTTCACCGCACCGGTGCCCTTTTCGGGGTCGGCGTAATCATCGGCGACAATCGGGATTACACGTCCAACGATGGGCAGCACACAGTTCTTGCCAACGAGTTTTGCGTAGCGGTCATCCTCCGGGTGTACGGCGACGCCGGAGTCGCCCAACATGGTTTCGGGACGCGTGGTGGCGACGGTCAGATAGACATCATCCTCACCCTCTACCGGATAGCGGAAGTACCAAAGCTTGCCTACTTCCTCGCGTTGTTCGACTTCGAGATCGGAAATGGCCGTATGCAGTTTCGGATCCCAGTTGACCAACCTCTTGTCGCGATAAATCAGGCGTTTCTTGAACAGATCGACGAACACCTTGCGGACGGCGAGCGACAGGCCCTCGTCCATGGTGAAACGTTCCCGCTCCCAGTCGCACGAGGCGCCCAAGCGGCGTAACTGGCTGGTAATGGTGCCGCCGGAATGGGCTTTCCAGTCCCACACGCGCTCGATGAACTTGTCGCGCCCCAGGTCATGACGGCTCAGTCCTTCTTCGGCCATCTGGCGTTCGACAACCATCTGAGTGGCAATGCCGGCATGATCGGTACCGGGTTGCCATAGCGCGTCACGTCCCTTCATACGCTGATAGCGGATCAGGATATCCTGCAGCGTGTTGTTGAGTGCATGCCCCATATGAAGGCTGCCGGTCACGTTGGGAGGCGGGATGACAATGGTATAGCGCTGGGCGTTTCCCTGTTGCCCGCAAGCAAAGGCACCGGAGCTTTCCCAGTCCTCATAATGCTTTTTCTCAATTTCCTCTGGCCGATAGGTCTTTTCGAGCACTGTGACCGTCCTTTAACTTTTCGCAATAATGCTTTGTTTTTGTTTGTTTTACGCTGGGTAAATCTGTAGCAGGCGCACCAAAGGTTATAGCGCGCCAAACTCAGGGAATGTTCTAGAAAATTTCCGGCAGGTGTTAAAGCATTCTGACCCGGAAAAAGAAATCAGAAATTATCGTCCAGGCGCTGGGCCCGGTTGACCATCTGATCGATTTCCTTCTTGACCAGACGTTCGATCAGGTAGGGCAAATTCCTGTCCAGCCACTCGCGCAGCAGCGGGTTGAGCATTTCCCGAACGATACCTTCCAGGGTGATGTTCGCATCCGAACCTTCCGTCGTCACTTTCATGTCACGGCGGTCGATAATGGCACGAGCGAGGTCGCCCAACAGGTCGGTGGAAGCCTGCATGGTGACGCCTGACATGAGATTGGGATCCGACACCATGTCCTGGGTCAGTTCAAAGATATCCGGCGCTGCCGGTTGTGGCATTGGGGATGGCGGCGGAGGCGGAGGTGGCGGTGCTGCAGCAACCGGAGGCTCCGGCATGGGCGCGGGTTCCGGCATGGGCTCAGGTTCCGGCTCCGGCATTGGCTCGGGCTCTGGTTCCGGCTCGGGTGCAGCCATTTCTTCCATGGCGGCTGCCATGTCCATCTCTTCTTCCGGTTCGGGTTCGGGTTCCGGCTCGGGCGCTGCCATTTCTTCCATGGCGGCAGCCATGTCCATCTCTTCTTCAGGCTCTGGCTCGGGTTCAGGTTCGGGTTCCGGCTCAGGGGCCAGCTCTTCCATAGCGGCCGCCATGTCCATTTCCGGTTCTGCATCGCCCTCAGGCGCTGCGCCTTCACCATCTTCGTCTTCCGCCAGAATACGGCGGATAGAGGCAAGTATATCCTCCATCGAAGGTTCTTGGCCGTCTTCCTGAACCTGTTCTTCACTCATGAGTTCATCGCCCGGTTAACTGATCCCAGATTGGTAGCTGTATGGAATAAGTGTTTCAAATTAGCCACCTGTTAGACTGCATCATAAAAACATCATGGTTTCTAAAACATTAAGGTAATTACGATACTGCCGGTTTATCTTCCAATCGTTACCTGACGCCTCCTTCCTTATTCTACCCCACCACTGCTGCTTCCGCCTACCCACATGTCGCGAACTTCTTGATAATGAACTTCCGGGTCGTAGAGGTCGACGGGAAGTTGAAGATTATGCGCCGTCAGCCTTCCAACAGCCGCCAGCAGTTCAAACATGGCGACGGCTTCATCGCGTTGTGCCCGAATAAAGCTCACCCGTGCGTCCAGCAGTTCCTGCTCGGCATCCAGCACATCCAGCACGGTGCGCGATCCAACGGCTGCTTCGCGTTCGACACCTTCAAAGGCGATCTTGGCCGCCTGAATCTGCGTCCGGAAAGAAGAGACCCGCGCCTGGGCCGCCTGCAGATTCTCCCATGTCCTGGCCGCCTGTTCCGTCGCATTGCGCCGTTCCCTGTCGACGATCATTCGGAATTCCGCGGCCTGCTGTTTCGTCTCGCGCAAGCGGGAATAAACCGAGCCGGACTGATAAAGGGGCACAGTCAACGTAACAAGGGCCTCAGCCGAGTCGATTCGGGTATCCTCACCGGCGCTGTCGTAATTACGCGCCGCGGTTGCCGTGAACTCCACGGTCGGTAACAACTCGCCCCAGACGCCGTCAATGCCGTCAATGGCGGCTCTCTCGTCGTACTGGGCGGCTATAACGGAGGGATTGTTGATTGCCGATTCCTTGATGGCTTCCAGCTTGTTTTCAGGCAGCCCGGGCGGGATCGGCGGAAATGTGATGGCGCCGGACGGCAGCGCGCCGACGGTGTTCTGGTAAGCCGCCAGCGATGCGGCGAGCGTGGCTTCGCTCTGGATTCTGTCAGCCGTGGACCGGGCAAGGCGGGCTTCAGCCTGATGCACATCGGTGCGGGTAATTTCACCAACCTGGAAGCGATCCTGTGTCGCTTCCAGTTGCCGTTTAAGGACTGCTTCGTTGTTCTTGTTGAGATCCAGGACGGCTTCGTCGCGATAGACATCCAGATAGACCGTTGCGGCTTCGACGAGGAGATTCTGCTCGGCCACGGTCAGTCGCGCCCTTTCCGCCATCACCGTATTTTCGGCTTCGCTGGTTTCAGCCATGGTACGCCCGCCACGGAATAGCGGTTGGGTCAGGTCCAGGCTCATGGAGCGCGGCTGGCGGTCCTGCGTCCTGTCGCTTCCTGACCGAAGGGAGGATTCGTTCTGTTCGTAACCGGCATCGGCTGAGAATTCTATGGTTGGCCGCCAATTCGACACTGCCTGCGCAACGCCTTCATCTGCTGCCCTAAGGCTGGCGCGTTCGGACGCCAGGGTCGGGTTGGTCATATAGGCTTTGACGAACGCTTCTTCTAAAGATTCAGCATGCGATGTCGACACGCCCTGAACACCGGAGAGAGCCATGACCAAGGCAGTCGAGGCCAACCATTTCATCCGAAAATTTTTCCGCATTCGCAGACACCTTTCAGCAGTTCACCGGGATCCGTTAACGCCAAATGCCTAAAAGACCGATGAAGCCTGACAAACCAAAGGAACAAATCCCTGTGTCATGGTCAATAGCGCCACAAACGTCAATTGTTTCAATAGGTTGTTCGGAAGGTGCGTGCCGGCACGAATTGTTTCGTGGCGAATCAGTCTGAGAATCGATTCGCGGCGAAATCAGCGAAAACAGCCTGAAACGTACCGAAGGCCGGTTCAGTTGCTGGAAATACTGCTTTAAATCGAAGCTTAAAAGCTGAAACCACCGGGGTGTTCAAAACCGGGCAGCATGGGTGTCCCGGCCTGAAATATGTCCATCGACGAGATGGCGTCGTGGAACCGTGTCATGACGATGACGTTGCCCATGGTCCGGGAATCGCCACCGCCGATAATGGCGACAAGTCGGCCGCCTTCCGCCAACTGGTCGATAATCTGCTGCGGTACTTCCGGTACGGCGCCATCAAAAACGATCAGATCATAAGGTGCCTGTTTCGGATATCCTTCCGAAAGGGCGCCTTCCATGATGGCGACATTGTCAATTCCCAAACTGGAGAGAGTCTCTGACGCCTTATCGGCCATGACTTTGTTATTCTCGACGACGACAACCGTGCTGGTCATTCCTGCCAAAACGGCTGCGGTGTAGCCGGATGCACATCCGACAACGAGCGCCAGGCCGTCTTCACGGGGCTCTGCGTGCTGTAACAGGCGCGCCGTCACCATGGGCTCCATCAGGTAGCGGTTGTCGCCCAAGTCGATGGCCTCATCCACATAAGAAATATCACGAAGGTTTTCGGGGACAAAAGATTCCCTCGGCAAGGCGGCCATTGCATCAATAATGCGCGGATCGGTTACCTTGTTTGTAAGAATTTGGCTATCCACCATGTGGCGTCTTGCGGCGGCGTAGTCCATGTCGGCATCCTCTTCGGTGCAAAAGCATGACAACGGGGGAAAGGTTCACCCTGTTCATCGATAGCCCGTTATAGTCCGGGACGCTCGTGAAAACAACGCTTTGAGCGCGGGAAAACGTATCTGAAAAAAAGCTGGCATTTCGTCGTTATCGACCGCTTGACCGGGCGGCTTTCGTTGACTAAGTTCCGGAGCCCGTCGCGGGGGTGATTGCCCCAACGGCAGGCTGCCGGTTCATATCCGGTGGCGCGATGGCGGAGTGGCTACGCAGCGGCCTGCAAAGCCGTGTACACCGGTTCGATTCCGG
>CAYFMQ010000008.1:105778-142147 GCA_964344255.1 uncultured Thalassospiraceae bacterium | reverse complement strand
AGTCAGCTGCTCTACCAACTGAGCTATGCGCCCCCAAGCCGCCGGTTCCGGCGGTACAGAGGCAAGCCATATAGCAAGGTGGCAAGCGTTTGTCGAGGACGGTTTGCGTATCTACCCCATGTCAGAGCCGGAGGCCCGCCGCCCAATCAGGACATCACGGTGCACATGCACGCCGATCAGCAGCCCGAACCCGATCATCAGCGTCAGCATGGCCGTACCGCCATAGGAAATCAGGGGCAGCGGCACGCCCACAACGGGGATCAGGCCCGTTACCATGGCGATGTTGATGAAGACATAGAGGAAGAACGTCATGGTGACGCCGATAGCGATCAGCCGGCCGAACTGGTTGCGGCACCTGACCGAGAAAATGACGCCGTAAACGAGAATAATGGCATAAAGCCCGATCAGCCCCAACGCCCCGATCATGCCCAGTTCCTCCGCCAGCATGGTGAAGATGAAGTCCGTCTGCATTTCGGGCAGGAAGCTCAGGTGGCTTTGCGTGCCCTGCATGAACCCCTTGCCGAAGACACCGCCCGAACCGAGCGCAATCTTGGACTGGATAATATGATAGCCTGCGCCTAGCGGATCCGTTTCCGGGTTGAGGAACGTCAGAACCCTTTGTTTCTGGTAGGCATGCAGGAATTGCCATCCGACGGGCAGTGCTGCCAGGCCGAGTACGATAACAACGGCAAACTTCCACAACCGCACGCCGGCTGCGAAAAAGATCGCCCCACTGCCCAACACCAGCATCATCGCCGTACCGAGATCCGGCTGGCGCAGGACCAGCGCCGCCGGCAGGAACACCAGAAGAAGCGGGCTCAGCAGATAAAGCGGATTCTTGATGTCATCCAGGCTGGTGCCGTGGAAATACCGCGCCAGAGCGAGAACCAGGGCGATCTTCATGACCTCGGATGGCTGGATCGTCACGACCCCCAAGTCGATCCAGCGTTGCGCGCCCATACCGATGGTACCGGAAAATTCGACGGCAATCAGCAGGATCATGCCGACCCCGTATATGGCATAGGCATAACGAAGCCAGATACGCACGTCGATCAACGCAATAAACAGCATCGCCAGGAAACCCACGCCGAAGCGCATCAGCTGCCGCGACGCCCAGGGGTCCAGGTTGCCGTTTGCGGCGGAATAGAGCATGCCGAAGCCGACACCGGCCGTGGCGATCAGGATCAGGACAAACAGCCAGTTGATATGCCAGACTTTCTGCCAAAGTGTCAGGGACGGTTCGCCAAAACGGTACTTAGCCATGGTCCTGCTCCGCACTTGCGTCATTTACCAGGCTTGAGACGTCTTCATCCTCTGCCCCAAAAGGCGATTCAACGGTCAGCCGTTGGTCGAGACGCTGGATTTCCCGCAGGACATCACGGGCGATCGGCGCCGCCGCGGTGGAGCCGCTGCCTCCGTGCTCAACCACGACAGCAACGGAATAGCGGGGCTTGTCCACGGGCGCATAGCCGACAAACAGGGCATGGTCACGGTCTTTCCATTCCAGATCCTCGTTCTTGATGACGCCGGCTTCCCGTTCCGCCTTGGTGATCCGGCGGACCTGCACGGTGCCTGTTTTACCGGCCATGCCTCTGCCGCCATCCTCGATCCGCGAACGATACGCGGTACCGAAGGGGGAATTCACGACCTGCGCCATGGCCTTCCTGATATGATCAAGATGGCCGGGTTGGAGGCCAATGCCCTCGGGGTGCGGCGCCGCCGTCTCATCGGTGGCTTCTCCGGCCTCAAGAATTCTGCGCGTCAGGTGAGGTTTGACCGCAATCCCGCCGTTGGCGAGGCGCGCCGTCATGGTCGCAAGCTGCAGCGGTGTTGTCAGGATATACCCCTGCCCGATACCAAGAATGACAGTTTCACCCTTCTGCCACGATGAGCCGACGGCTTCCTTTTTCCATTCCGGAGTCGGGATCAGGCCGGCGCGCTCGCCCGGAAGATCGATGCCCAAGGGAGAGCCGAGCCCCATGCGGTTCGCCATATCGGCAATGCGCTTGATCCCGACCCGCTTTGCCACTTCATAAAAATACACGTCACAGGACTGCGTGATGGCGTCCAGGCAATCCAATAATCCATGTCCGCCCTTTTTCCAGCAATGGAACTCCGCATTGCCCAGTTCCATGCTGCCGCTACAGAAAAATTTGGAATCGGCGGTGATGATGCCGTGCTCCATGGCCGCCAGGGCGACGATCATCTTGAAGGTCGATCCGGGGGCATACTGCCCCTGGATACTCTTGTTGATCAGCGGCGAACGGGGATTGTTGACCAGCTCATTCCACTGTTTGGTGCTTAACCCCTTGTTGAACTGATTGGGATCGAAGCTGGGACTGGACGTCAGGGCCAGGACTTCCCCGCTCTGTACATCCATGACCACAACGGTTGCGCTTTCGTCTGCAATACGGTTTGCCGTGAAATGCTGAAGCTCGGCATCAAGCGTCAGTTGCACTTCCGCGCCGGGTTGTCCTTCCTGGCGGGAAAGCTCACGGATAACCCGGCCATAGGCATTGACCTCCACCTGGGAATTCCCACCGCTGCCCCTGAGGGCGAGATCATGGACTTTCTCAACGCCTGCCTTCCCGATCCTGAATCCCGGCAACTCCAGCAAAGGATCGCCGGTCGCCTCACCGGGGGAAACCGCAGCCACGTAGCCCAGGACATGGGCGAATTCGTGGCCGTACGGATACGCCCGGCTCTGCCCCACATCGATCAGAATACCGGGCAGGTCCGGGGTGTTGACTTCGATCTGAGAGACTTCCGACCATTCAAGATTCTCGCGCACCGTGATCGGCACGAAGCTCTTGTTGCGTTTTACGTCGCGGATAATCCGGCGTTTCTCGGAGTCGCCCAACGGGATAATCCGGTTCAGAGCATGCAGCGTGCCTTCAACGGACTGCGTGTTCTCGGAAATCAGCAACAGGCGGTAGTTTTGCTGGTTATCGGCGATTGCGTGGCCGTGCCGGTCCGTAATCCGGCCGCGGGGCGGCGGTAGCAGGCGGAAATTGATCCGGTTCTCATCGGCGAGCGTTGCGTATTTTTCCGACTCGATGACCTGTAGGTAATAAAGCCGGCTGGTCAACGCCCCCAACAACACCAGCTTGCCGCCGGCCAGCATGGCGGTGCGGCGGTTGAACAGCTTGTGCCTGTCGGAATCACTGTGCACAGCCATCGCCTACTCCACTTTCACCAGCAGCGACTGCCAGCGCAGGAAGAACCATGCCAACAAGGGGAAACAGCCGAAATTGAGAAGGTACTGAAAAATCGCGGCGCGCGGTTCAACCAGGCTTGTCGAAAGAATGGATACCAGCAACCACGACAGGATACTCGCGCCCAGGGCAACAAGGCCGAAGCCGAGCCAGACCACGACGAAGGATTTGCCGGCAAAGAACCGCTGCTGCGATACGACGGCGCCGTAAACGGCCAGGAATACAACGACGTTCACACCGATGGGCGAACCGGACAGGATATCATACATCAATCCGATAAAGAATACGGCCAACGGCGGCATCAGGGTCGGACGGTAAACGGCCCAGTGATAAACAGCCATCAGGGGCAGGATCGGCACGATCCTGGACAGTCCCGGAACATGCAACGGAATGACGTTCGCCAGCACCAGCACCAGCGTCACCAGCACCGGAAGGCTGTTCCTCAGGAAGATGTCGAGACGCTGGCTAAATGTCAGTTTCATCTGTTGATCTCATTCAGGATCATTCAGCAGTCGTTTCCGCTTCCCCATTGCTGACAACCGGAGCGGGTATGGCTTCGGTCTGGGACGGTTCCTCAGCCACTGGCAGGGGCTCAAGCGCTACGGGACGTTCCTCGATAGGTTCGGACCTGAGAATACCCGACAGGCCAAAATCGATTACCCGCACAATTTCCAGCCGGGTGCGCGAGACAAAGGGCTGCACCGTAATGCCGTTTTCACTGACTGCGGAGACAACACCGACCGGCAATCCGACCGGAAAAGCGCCGCCGTGTCCTGAGCTCACAACCGTATCCCCCGGGGTCAGAATACTGCCGGGCGGCAGATGAATAAGCCTTGGGGAATCCGTATTATCCCCCGCCAGAACGGCGCGAACGCGCCCGGGTTCAACCATAACGGGGATACGTGAGTTAAGATCGGTAATCAGCAGGATACGGGAAGATCGGCTGCCGACCCCGGCAATCCGCCCCACCAGGCCTTCGCCGGTAACGACGGCCTGTCCTTTCTGGATGCTGTCCCTGGCGCCCGCATTCAATAAAAGACTGTGGGCAAAGGCGCCGCCGGTATCGGCGATCACACGGGCGGAAATGAAAGAGACATCCGGGTCAGGAACATACCGCAGCAATTCGCGAAGGTTCTGGTTTTCGGCCTCCAGCTTGCGGGCAGCCGCCTGCCATTGATAGAGACGCAGGTTGTCCTGTCGCAGGCGTTCGTTGTCTTCGTACATGCTCCACATGGCCTCGACCTTGCGGGCAAACTGCGAAGCGCTGGCGACGGGTTTCGAGATAACATCGAGAATGGGAGCAACCGTATCGGTAACCATGGTACGTGCGCGCTCAACCAGAACCGTATCGACCTTGCCCAGCAGCATCAGCGAAAAGGCGGCGATAATCAGTCCTACATAGGCGAAACGTTGCGCCAACCCCTTGATGGGTTGTGTAATACTGCTGATGACTCTCGGGTTTTCTTTCACCAGAGCCCCACTCGGTCAGTGTATGAAACCATACGGAAAGCCGGTTTTTTCCGTGTTTTCCAGTCTATTACAAGCATAATCTTCCCGTTCCCGTCGAGCAATGCCTACCAAGTGCCGAATTAACGTAAATTACGCTCCTAAATCAGTCCCTTAAGTGATAATTTCCCACTTCAAGCGAATCGTAGATCAAAAATACGATTCCCGGGGTTAAAAGTTCCATAAGATCACACTATGCCATGACGCCATGACCATTCTGCCGGACAAACTTGTTACACCCGCTGCATGGTACGGACCGGAAATTGCCGCTCGTTCTGACGACTGGATTATCCACCTGACGGCGCGTGACATTGCGGAACTGGACGCGGCGATCGAACATGCCACAAGCCGTCATGGCGACGACATTGCAGCCATCACCGCACCCGCCTTTCCCCTGGAAAAGCTGGGCCAGACTCTCACGGACCTGCGCAGCACGTTGATTGCCGGTCATGGCTTCGCCCTGATCAGAGGATTCCCCATTGATCGCTACAGCCTGCAGCAGGCGGCAACGGTTTTCTTCGGGCTTGGTGCTCACCTGGGCCACGCGAGATCCCAGAATGCCGCAGGACATTTGCTCGGGCATGTGCGTGATCTCGGCAAAAGCGGCGACGACGTGAATGCCCGCATCTACCAGACCCATGAACGCCAGACCTTTCATACGGACTCATGCGATGTGGTTGCGCTTCTCTGCCTTAAGCAGGCAAAGGCAGGGGGCGACTCCCTGCTGGTCAGTGCTGAAACCATCTATAACGAAATACTCGCCCGTCGTCCCGACCTCCTGCCCTGCCTGTTCGATGCAATAGCCACGGACCGTAGGGGGGAAGTGCCAGACGGCATGAAACCGTTCTTTGAAATCCCTGTGTTCAACTGGGAAAACGGCCGCCTGACGGTCATGTACCAACGCCAGTATATCGACTCGGCGCAACGCTTCCCCGACGCCATGCGACTGACGGACAAGCACATCGAAGCGCTCGACCTGTTCGACGAACTGGCCAACGACCCGGCGCTCAATATGCAAATGCGCCTTAAGCCCGGTGACATGCAGTTTGTCTATAATCATGCCCTGCTGCACGACAGGATGGCTTTCGAGGACTGGCCGGAACCGGAGCGTCGGCGCCACCTGCTCAGGCTTTGGCTGAGCATACCCGGCGATCGCCCCCTGCCCGCGTGCTATGCCGAGCGTTTCGGCGTTACAACCATCGGCGACCGCGGCGGCATCATCGTCGAAGGAACGGAACTCTCCGCCCCTCTTGACGGCTAGGGAGCCTTTTAGCGATCCAGCATCAGGCGTACGCCAAGCGCGCCAAGCACGGTAGCGGCGAACCGGTCGAAATAGGTTTTTGTGCGCAGGTACCGGTTTGCGACGACAAGGGTGCTCATCATCACGGCGAAACACGTATAGACGATGACCTCGACAATAAAATGGTTGCCCATGATCAGGGCCTTGCCGGCCAGGTTCAGGTCCGGCGGGAAAACCACCACAAGCACGGCGGCGGAAAACAGCACGGATTTCGGATTTGCCAGATTCACAAGCACGCCGCCCAGAAAGGCGCGGCTGTTGGGGTGTGAAGCCTCCTTGACAGGCACATGCGCGTTCCGCCAGATACCCCAGGCAATATAAAGCAGGTAGACCGCGCCCATAACCTTGAATGCCGTATAGGCCCAGGGAACCAAAAGGAAGATACCGTCGAGACCCAGCAGGGCCATCAACGTCCATGCCGACGCCATCAGCGCCAGGCCGCATCCGGTTGCGATACCGCTCGCCCGCCCGTTGCCGAGCGTCATGCGCAGCAGATACAGGAAAGCCGGTCCCGGGCTGACGATTGCCGCCAGCAGGGCCAGGTTAAATCCGATGATGTGTGCGATTTCCAAGCCTGTTTCCATGCCGGTGACTATACACCGAAAAGGAAATCAGTACATGGACGTGAGAACGTCGCGCAGGCGCTTCATTTCTTCCAGGGCCCGGCCCGTACCCAGCACGACGCAGGACAAGGGGTCGTCGGCAATGCTGACCGGCAAGCCGGTAGCATGGCGGAGCACGTAATCGAGATTGCCCAGCAGCGCGCCACCGCCGGTGAGCACGATGCCCTTGTCCACGATATCGGCGGCGAGTTCGGGCTCGGTGTGTTCAAGAGCCACCTTGACGGCCTCTATAATAGCGCCGACGGGCTCGGCCAGGCTTTCCGAGATCTGGCGTTCGGAAATCACCAGTTCCTTCGGCACGCCGTTCATCAGGTCACGGCCCTTGATTTCCATGGTCAGCCCCTCGCCGTCAGACGGCGGACAGGCGGAACCGATTTCTTCCTTGATGCGGGCGGCGGAACCTTCACCGACCAGCAGGTTATGATTGCGCCGGATATAGGCGATGATGGCTTCGTCCATCTTGTCACCACCGACGCGGACACTGCGGGCATAGACGATACCGCCGAGACTAAGCACGGCAACTTCCGTGGTGCCGCCGCCGATATCGACCACCATGGAGCCCGTAGGCTCGGTGACCGGCAGACCAGCGCCGATGGCGGCCGCCATGGGTTCCTCGATCAGGAAGACCCGGCGCGCACCGGCGCTTTCCGCCGATTCCTGAATGGCGCGGCGTTCAACGGCGGTGGAACCCGACGGCACGCAGATAACGACCAAGGGAGAAGCAAACGTCTTGCGATTGTGGACCTTGCGGATGAAGTACTTGATCATTTCCTCGGCGACTTCGAAGTCGGCGATCACGCCGTCGCGCAAGGGACGGATGGCGCGGATGTTGCCGGGCGTGCGGCCAAGCAT
Organism: uncultured Thalassospiraceae bacterium; assembly: GCA_964344255.1. Taxonomy (GTDB): domain Bacteria; phylum Pseudomonadota; class Alphaproteobacteria; order Rhodospirillales; family Casp-alpha2; genus JAJFIE01. The sequence continues at coordinate 134,651 of CAYFMQ010000008.1, read as the reverse complement.
CTGCTTTGCCTCTTCACCGACGGCGAGAACCTGCTTCTTGCCCTTGTTTTCGGCAATGGCCACAACGGAAGGTTCGTTCAGGACGATGCCCTTGCCCTTGACGTAGACAAGGGTGTTGGCTGTCCCGAGATCGATGGCCATATCGGCCGAGAGAAATCCAAACAATCGCGATAGCATATCGGCTAATTCAGTACCTGAAAGTCGTTAACGAATCGTATCCGGATCAGAATTCCCCGGTTACACCTGTAAAATGCACGATGCCGGAGAGCGTATGCCCACCGGCACCGGCAAAACCTTATACTCTGCACGCGCCCGAAGTATCCAGCAGAAAACAGGGATTTTCTGCACAAATACGTTTAAGCGGAAATAGCATCAGGCGCTGTCTTTTCACGTTTGACCAGTAACTTGTTCAAGGCGTTCACATAGGCCCGGACCGAGGCCACCATGGTGTCCGTATCGGCACCCTGGCCGTTGACCGTCCGGCCGTCCTCCTCCAGTCTTACCGTCACTTCGGCCTGGGCGTCAGTGCCCTGCGTCACAGCATGCACCTGGTAGAGTTGCAGCCGGGCCTCATGAGGGAACAACTGGTGAATGGCGTTGAAGGCCGCATCCACGGGACCGTCGCCCGTGGCCTCGCATTTCTTTACATCGCCGTCCACGTCCAGTTCCAGTACCGCCTTGGGCGACTTGTGAACCGTACCGCAGAGAATCTCCAGGGATTCCATCCGGATGGTGTCGTTGGTGCGGACGACCTCGTCATCCACCAGGGCGACGATGTCCTCGTCGAACACATCCTTCTTGGCGTCGGCCAGATCCTTGAACCGCTTGAAGGCGTCCTGGATGGCGTTGTCACCCAGGTCATAGCCCAACTCGCTCAGTTTCTCCTTGAAGGCATGGCGGCCGGAATGCTTGCCCAGAACGAGGTTCGACTTGTTCAGGCCTACCGATTCAGGGGTCATGATTTCATAGGTGCCGGCGTGCTTCAGCATACCGTCCTGGTGAATGCCCGATTCATGGGCGAAGGCGTTCGCCCCGACGATGGCCTTGTTGGGCTGCACGTTGAAGCCGGTGACGGCGGAAACCAGGCGCGAGGCGCGCATGATGTCTTCCGTCTTGATATTCGTCGCAAAAGGCATGTGATCGTTGCGCGTCTTCAGCGCCATGACGATTTCTTCCATGGCGGCATTGCCGGCCCGTTCGCCCAGGCCATTAATGGTGCATTCCACCTGCCGGGCGCCGGCCTCGACGGCGGCCAGGGAATTGGCGACCGCCAATCCCAGGTCGTTGTGACAATGGACCGAAATGATCGCCTTGTCGATATTGGGCACCCGGTTCTTGATCATGCGGATCAGGTCCGCGAACTCATCCGGGATGGCGTAACCCACCGTATCGGGGACATTGATGGTGCCGGCGCCCGCATCGATGGCCGCTTCGATACAGCGGCACAGGAAATCGTGCTCGGATCGAGATCCGTCCTCGCAGGACCATTCCACGTTGTCGGTGAAACCGCGTGCCCGGCTGACGCTTTCGGTGATTTTCGCCAACACCTCTTCCGGCTCCATCTGCAACTTGTACTTCATGTGCAGCGGACTGGTGGCGATGAAGGTATGGATGCGGCTGGAGTTTGCCGGCTTGACGGCTTCGCCGCAGCGGTCGATGTCGGCTGCGGTAGCGCGCGCCAGACCGCACACGGTCGAATTCTTCACCACCTTGGCAATTTCATGGACGCATTCGAAGTCGCCTTCGGAAGCGATGGGGAATCCAGCCTCGATGACGTCGACGCCCATGTCTTCGAGCACTTCGGCGATCCTCAGCTTTTCGTCCAGGTTCATGGACGCGCCGGGCGACTGCTCGCCGTCGCGCAAGGTGGTATCGAAAATGACCACATGGTCACCGGATCGGGAGTCTTGATTGCTGTTTTCTGTGCTCATGGCACGGTTCCTTCCTTGAATCTTAAGCTATGCGTCTTGCATACAGTTGTCGCTTTAAGTCGCTTTACCCCTGAACGCCGTGCCGCAAGCGGCTTTTAATGGCGTAAACGTTCAGGGGCGCCTAAGTCGAAGGTCGCCCGCTAGGGAAAGGAGGCCCAGGAGATTGCCGTGAACGAATGCATCCGGCCCGCAGCCGTTAGCCGCCCGGTGCGTATCGTTCAACAAATTTGAAACAACGGTTGTCATCAACGTGTTCCAGGTTTCGCAATCTCTTAAAAAAAGCATACGGATTAACCGCAGCGCCGCTATTTTTTAAGACTTCTAACAAAAGACCGCAAGTCTTAAAGCATGAAACCGTTAAGGTCGAATGAACCGCCCGGCTCCGGATTTCCCACAATTCCATTGAAAAACAGATCGAAAAACCGGACCATTGGCGGCTCATGGGAGGATAATCATGTCAAACGGAACCGTTATCTCAGCCGATTCCCACGTCGCCGAGCCGCCCGAGGTCTATGACGAGCGGATACCCAAGAATCTGCGACACCTGGCGCCCCGCGTTGAGGAGCGCGACGGCGCGCGCTACCTGATTGTCGACGGCAAGCGTCCGCGACGCATGGATATCGCCTCGGACCGGGAAGACGAGGACGACCAGAGCCGCGAATTCCGCCAGGATCCAACGGGCGGACGGGATATCTCCCGCCGGTTGGAAGACATGAAACGCGACGGCGTCAGCGCCGAAATCATCTACCCCAACACGTCACTGTTTCTTTATGTCTCACCCAACACCGATTACCAGCTTGCCGTCGCCCGCGCCTACAACGATTGGGCCATTGAGCTGTTCGGCTCGCAAGGCGGACAATTCCTGCCTGTCGCCATCGTTCCCGTGACCGATGTGGGCGCGGCGGTCACCGAAGTACAACGGGTTGCAAAACTCGGCTACAAGTCCGTCATGATTCCGCTTACCGTCCAGGATCGTCCCTATAACCTACCCGTTTACGAGCCCCTGTGGGCCGCCCTCGCGGATTCGGGCATGGTGCTGGCGTTGCATGCGTTTACCGAAGACACCGACACCTATCCCGAAGACTGGGGCACGGAAGAAGGCGTCGGCGGCGCGCTCACGCACATGGCCATGTCCATGGCCCGCGGCCAGAACCCCGTCGCGCTGCTGATCAGTTCCGGCGTGCTGGAGCGCTATCCCGGCCTCAACGTGGTGATCGTGGAATGCGGCGGCGGCTGGCTGGCGTGGCTTCTCCATGTGCTCGACGAGCAGAACGAGAAGAAACACATGTGGATCCGCCCGCGGCTGGAGCTCAAGCCGTCCGAATACTTCCGCCGCCAGGTCCACGTCACCTTCACCGACGACCCGGTGGCGCTCCACAACATTCCCTTCACCGGATCGGATTGCCTGATGTGGGGCTCCGATTATCCCCATGACGAGGGCTCGTTTCCCCATTCGCAGGAAGTCATCAGGCGCACTTTCGCCGGGCTGTCCGGCGAGGTCACTCGGAAAATCATTCACGGCAACGCCGCCAGGATTTACGGACTGGGAAGTAACGGATAGGCAATTGCCCCTTCGGGGTTCACTCCACAGGCTTCCACGCATCGGCGATGGCGTGAAATTGCGCTGACGCAATGCCCGCCTTGACGCGCATCAACAATGCAGCGCCCTTTTTAGTCCTTCATACCAAAGTATAGGTACTTAGACCTCCGTATAATTGCCCAAAAGAGCAGCTTAATTATAGTAATACCTGAATGGGAGTCGCCAAGCCATTAACCGGTCGACCCCGCGCATTGAGACAACCAGAAAACCCGAAAAGTATTTTCGTGACAGACATCATTCTCGAAATCATTCGAACCCTGGTTTTATTCGGAATACTTTGTTTCCTGTTGGCGTCGGGATACGCGCAGGCGATAAAAAACCATCGTGGCTGGAAACTGATAATCACCGGGTTTTGCCTGTTGTTATTTGGTTCAATCCTCGACATGACCGACAACTATGAATCATTGAACCGCTATGTGGTTATTGGAGAGACCGAGGTCCAGGCTTTCCTTGTGAAGTTTGTCGGGAACCTGGGCGGCTATGTCTTCCTCGCATTCGGTTTCCTGAAGTTGCTACCCAGCATTCGGGGGGTCACGGACCTGGTGGAGCGCCATGGAAACGATCTTCAGGAAGCAAATGAAAAACTAGCCCGGGAAGCGACGGAACGGGAAAAGGCAGTCCTGGAACTCAGGCAGAACGAAAAACGTTTCCGCACGATTTCGTCCCTGTCTCCGGCTGGCATCTTTCAAACCGACAAGGACGGCAAAGTCACCTACGTCAACGGCAAGTGGTGCGTTATCGCCGGCATGGATTATGAAGAGGCCCTGGGCGATGGATGGCTATCAGCACTCGAACCTGAGAGCAGGGCCGACTCATATAGACATTGGCAGGAATACTTGGATAGGGGTGACGTTTACTATAACGAACAGACATATATCCGCAAAGACGGCCGGGAAACCGCCTGTCTGTCCCAGGTCATGCCGGAACGCGATATTAACGGCGATATCATCGGCCATATCGGATGCATAACGGATATCACCGATCTTAAGAACGCCGAACGGAAACTCCAAAAGGTGAACGAGGAACTGGAAACAAGAGTCAGGGAACGCACCAGGGAACTGGACAATAGCCAGAGCCGATTGAGATCCGCCATCGACATGGCCGATATCGGGTTCTACACCTGGGACAGCCTGGAAGACCGCTGTAAGTTCTGTTCAGATAAATATGCGGAAATGCACGGCGTTATAGCGAAGGAGTTCGTGGCAAATGCCTCACGGCTGGATGGTGATTTTTCATACACCCACCCTGAAGACAGGGAAAAATACAGGTCCGCTTGCACAGACCTGAGGAATGGGAAAGGGTTCAATATAGAATACAGGATCGTCACACCGAGTGGTGAAACCCGTTGGCTGCACGAAATCGGTAAACCCATTTTTGACACGTATGGAAACGTCATAGAGGAACAGATCGTCGGACGGGAAATAACAAATCAAAAATTGGCTGAGATCAAACTCAAGGAAAATGCCGCAGCCTTTGAACAGGCGGAAAAAATCGCCCTTATCCACAATTGGATATCAGATCGATCCCTGGATCATTGGATCAAGACCTCCGAGAACGTGGAAAGAATTCTAGGCGTCCCCAGCGGGGAACTTTTGGGGGATCACAGTTCCTTCTATTTCTATGTTCATCCGGAGGATCAGGAGCGCCTGAAAAAAGCCTACAAGACGGCAAGTAACAATGCCGCCCCTTACAGGGTCGAATACCGTTTTTGCCGTCCCGACGGCAAGGTCATCCACTTAAGGGAAATTGGCGAACCGACATTCGACAAGCAGGGAGAGATCAAAAATTTCCAGGGCACCACCCAGGACATCTCCGATCTCAAGCTGGCCGAGGCGCAATTACTGCAAACATCCAAACTGGCGTCGCTTGGTGAAATGGCGACCGGCATTGCCCACGAACTGAACCAGCCGTTAAACACCATCCAGATGTCAACGGACCTGTTGGAGGATCTGGTTGAATGCGGCGATCTTTCGACACAGGCCATCAAGGAAAAGACAACCCTTATCTCGGAGCAAATCCTGCGGGCATCTTCCATAATCAATCACATGCGGACGTTCGGCCGTGAGGTTGCTGAAGAATCGTCTCCTATTTCCATCCTTGATACGATCAAAAACTCCGTCCTGTTCACCCAGGAACAGCTTCGTGTAAAAAACATAGAAATCAGACATAACCTTCCGGATACCTGCCGTCCCGTCATGGGGAACATGATCCAGTTGGAACAGGTCATATTGAATCTTTTATCCAACTCCAGACATGCCATCGAAGCGAACAGAAAGACTGACGGGGAAAAGGGTTATATCGACATCAGTCTGGTTGAGGCCCCCGCTGCCGATGAAATCCACATTATTGTCAGTGATACAGGCGGAGGGATTCCTGAAGGCATCATTGAAAGAATTTTCGATCCCTTCTTCACCACAAAGGAAATCGGACAGGGAACCGGTGTGGGACTTTCCGTTTCCTATGGAATCATCACAGAAATGGGCGGGACGATTAATGTTGAAAGCAATCCTGAGGGATCGTCATTCACGATCGCCCTGCCCACGGTGAAATATCCCGTGATTCCCATGACCAAAGCTGTCTGATTGGCCCGCTTGATGCATATCAACGCGGTGAGCGCCCTGAAAACCCTATCATGGTGATCAGTTCGCTGATTTATAAGTCATCCGGGCAATAGCGGGTGTTCACGCGTTTGACCGTTTATCCGGATGAAAGATTTCGGGTAGACGAGGGCCGGAACTATCTAAATGGACCAATCGCTGACAGAGTCACACCGGCAATCCCTTGATCAATTATATACACTGCTGGAAAGCGGGCCTGAAGGCCTGTCATCCCACGAGGCAGCCGAACGCTTGAGCCGTTATGGCGCCAACGAGCTGCACGTGCGCCAGCGAACCCTGGAAATCGTCAAGTTCCTGCGCCAGTTCAAGAACTTCTTCGCCATCCTGCTCATTGTGGGCGGCGGCCTTGCGTTGTTCGCCGAACACCTCGATCCCGGGCAGGGCAACCTTTACATCGCCTATGCCCTGCTGGGCGTCGTCGTGCTGAACGCCTCGTTCACCTACATCCAGGAGCGCCAGAGCGAGAAGATCATGGAGAGCTTCAAGAAGATGCTGCCCTCCATCGTCAAGGTGCTGCGCGACGGCAAGGTCCAGGAGATCGACGCCAAGTATCTGGTGCCGGGGGATGTCATCCTGCTCTACGAAGGCGACCAGGTTCCCGCCGACGGACGCCTGATCGAGCAAACCCACCTCAAGCAGGATATCTCCAGCCTGACCGGCGAGAGCGAGCCGCAGATGCTCGACGTCGGCGCATCGCATGAAAATATCCTGGAAAGCCGGAACATGGTGTTTTCCGGTATGCTCATCCACTCAGGCGTCGGCAAGGCCATTGTCTGCAACACGGGCATGACGACCCAGATCGGCAATATCGTCAAGCTGACCAAGGCGACGAAAGAAGTCGAGACGCCAATCCACCGGGAACTCAAATATTTCATCAAGGTCATTTCCTCCATCGCCATCTTTCTCGGCATTTCCTTCTTTTTGATCAGCGTCGCCATCGGCAAGGGCGAAATCGTCAGCCTGATTTTCGCCATCGGCATTATCGTCGCCAACGTGCCCGAGGGCCTGTTGCCGACTGTCACCCTGTCGCTGACCATGGCGAGCAAGCGCATGGCGATCAAGAAGGCCATGATCAAGAACCTGGAAAGCGTCGAAACCCTGGGCAGCGCGACGGTCATCTGCACCGACAAGACGGGAACGCTCACCCAGAACAGGCTGAGCGTTTCGACCCTGATCATCGACCGCCACGAACACAGGGCCACCAGCATCCGCATTCTCGACGAGCCGGGGCTGGAACACGCCTGGAGAGTCATGGCGCTTTGCAACAACGCGCACCTGATCGACCGGGGCTACAGCGGCGATCCGACCGAAGGGGCGCTATTGCAATTCGCCAACGGCATCCGTCCCATAAGCGAGCTGGACAACGTGGTCCGCATTCACGAAATCCCATTCGATTCCATCAAGAAGTGGATGGTGAGCGTCTGCGAGTGGCCGGAAACGAACAAGCAGGAATCGTACCTAAAAGGTGCGCCAGAGATCGTTATCGACATGTGCGACAGCATTTTCGCCGACGGCCGGATACAGCCGATGACGGAAACGCTCCGCCAGAACGTTCTCGATGATTATGCAAAGCTGGCGGCGCGTGGCGAACGGGGACTGGCGCTGGCTTTCCGGGAAGACGGCGAAGGCGTCATCCCGCAGTCCGGTTACACCTTCATCGCCATCGTCGGTATGATCGACCCGCCCCGGCCGGAAGTACCCGGCGCGATCGCCAAATGCCGCACCGCCGGCATCAAGGTCGCCATGGTGACTGGCGATCACGGCCTGACCGCTGAAACCATCGCCCGCCAGATCGGCATGATCTCTGGTCACGGGACCGTCATTACCGGCGCCGAGTTGAAGGACATGAGCAAAACCGAACTGTCCGAGGCGCTCCGCAATCCCGAACTGATCTTTGCCCGCATCTCGCCCGAACAGAAGCTGCAGGTCGTGCAGGCGTTCCAGGCCAACGGCGAAATCGTCACGGTGACCGGCGACGGCGTCAACGATGCGCCGGCGCTGAAAAACGCCGACATGGGCGTCGCCATGGGCATCATCGGCACCGACGTCGCCAAGGAAGCCAGCAACATGGTGCTGATGGACGATAACTTCGCCACCATCGTCGCGGCCATCGAGGAAGGACGCGCCATCTTCGACAACATCAAGAAGTTCGTCGCCTATATCCTGACCAGTAACATCCCCGAGATTCTGCCCTTCATCGCCTATGTGCTGCTGGACATCCCGCTGCCGCTGACCGTGGTGCTGATCCTGTGCATCGATCTCGGCACCGATATTCTGCCTGCCCTGGGTCTCGGCGCGGAGCAGCCGGAATCGGATGTCATGCACAAGAAGCCGAGGCCGCGAAACGAGCGCCTGCTGACCCGAAACCTGCTCGGCATGAGCTACGGCATCATCGGCATGGTGCAGGCGGCGGCCGGCTTCTTCACCTATTTCGTCATCCTGTATTCGGGCGGCTGGCAGTGGGGGCAGGAACTCGCCTCCAGCGACCCCCTGTATAGGACTGCCATTACGGGTTTCTTCGCCTCGATCATTATCTGCCAGATCGCGGACGTCATCATCTGCCGGACAAGGCGACAAAGCCTGCTGAATGTCGGGTTCCTCACCAACCGGCTAGTCCTGTTCGGCATCGCTACCGAACTGGCGCTCCTGGGCCTCATCGCCTATATACCGGCATTCAACACGTTCTTCGGGACCGCGCCGCTGGAAGCCTGGCACCTGATGCTGAGCGTTCCCTTCGCCATCCTGATCGTGCTCGGCGACGAGGTCAGGCGGATCTACGTACGGCGCGATAACCCGTTTGTTCTGAAGTGGCTTACCTGGTGAGGCCATCCCCAACCGTTATCCCGCCTTGCCCCTCAAGTGATCGGCGTTCTGGTTGAACAGGATGTCGTTGTTCTCGGCCGTGTGGCGGCCCCTGTTCTGGTCATCCTTGTAGAGATCGATGGCGGCGCGCACGGCGGGGCGCTCCTTGATCCGCGCCCGCCAGTCCTTCACGTTGGGGAATTCCTCCAGCGAGGCGCCCAGCGGCTTGGCGATAAAGGCCCAGGGAAAGCAGATCATGTCGACGATGGAATACTCGCCCAGAATGTAGTCCCTGCCCTCCAGCCGGTTGTCCAGCACGGCCAGGTTGCGGTCATATTCGCCCTGATAGCGCTTCAGCGAATACTCCTGGCCTTCGGGCGCATAGTTGACGAAGTGGCTCAACTGCCCGGCCAGCGGACCCTGGTTGCCGACCTGCCAGAACATCCATTCCATGGCCTCCTTGCGGAGCAGCGGGTCTTCGGGCAGGAACTTTTCTGTCTTTTCCGCCAGGTACCAGAGGATGGCGCCCGATTCAAAAACGCTGACCGGTTTACCGCCCAAGGCATCGTCGGCGTCGTGATCGACAATGGCCGGCATCTTGGCGTTCGGGCTGATGGCCAGGAATTCGGGAGCGAACTGTTCGCCTTCCGAGAGATGAATGCGGCAAACCGTGTAATCAAGGCCGCATTCCTCCAGCATGATGCCGACCTTCCAGCCGTTGGGCGTTGGCGCATAGTAAAAGTCGATCATGTCTCGGACTCCGGTGTTTCGTCGGACTGGATAACAGCGCCGCTGTCCAACAGGCCCTGAATGGAGGCTTCGTCCAGGCCGGCTTCGGCGAGGATTTCCCGGCTGTGCTGGCCGTAGCGCGGGGCGTCGTGGCGGATCTCGAAATCGGTAACGGAAAACTTCGCCGGTGTGCGGGCCTGGCGCAGGGCGCCGGCAAGACCATGTTCGGTTTCGATGATGATGCCGTTGGCCTGTACTTGTGGATGATCGCGCATATCCGTGCGGCGCAGTACGGGCGCGCAGGGCACGTCCGCCGCCTCCAGCCGTTCGATCAGGTCCGTAGTCGTATATGGGCGGACCATTTCCTGGGTCAGCCGCGTACGTTCGTCCTTGTTGACCTCGCGCGCCGCAGCCGTGGTGAAACGCTCATCGTCCATGAGGTCGGGGCGATCCAGAACACGGCACAGCGCCTGCCAGGACTTGTCCTGCATGACGGCGATGCTGATGAAACCGTCCGCTGTTTCATAAATCAGGTCGATGAAGGACTGCGCACGCTCAACCCCCATCTCTTCGCCGACGAAGGTATGGCCGTTCATGTCGGAGCCCCACAGGAAGGCGATGACCGTATCGAGCATGGAAATGGTGATGTACTGGCCCTCGCCTGTTTTTTCCCTTGCAAACAGGGCCGCCGAGATGGCCTGGGCCGCCTGCACGCCGGTCAGCTTGTCGGGCAAGATGGTGCGCACCAACCGCGGGCGCTCCTCGTCCGAGCCGGCCTGCACCGTGGTCAGGCCGGAGACCGCCTGGATCAGCGGATCGAACACCGGCTTCTGGGCATAGGGTCCGTCGGCGCCGAAGCCGCTGATGGAAACGTAGATCAGGGAAGGGTTGATCTGCCGGCACGCCGTTTCGCCTACGCCGATGCGTTCCGCCACGCCGGGACGGAAATTCTGCACGACGACATCCGCCTCGCGAATGAGGTCCCTCAACGCGTCGAGGCCGCCCGGCTTCTTGATGTCGATGATGATGGAGCGCTTGTTGCGGTTGTTGTTGAGGAAGGACGCGGAAAACTCGCCCTTGCGCGTCGCCACCACCCGTGTGTGGTCGCCGCCGCCGGGTGCTTCCACCTTGACGACATCGGCGCCCTGGTCGGCCAGAGTCATGGTGCAGAGCGGCCCCGACACCATGGATGTCAGATCGATAATGCGAACACCGGCAAACGGCCCAGCCATTTAAATAATCCTCTTGGTTTCACAGGAGCCCGAAATGGCCTTCACAAGACATATCCGAATTGCCGCCGGTGTAAAGGGGCGAGCTGTCAATTCGCACTTAGATCATCGCCCCGCCTCCCTAAGTTAGGTCATTGACTTAACAGGCGTGTTGTCGTTCAGATAGGGTCATAACGCTAACAAATCAGAAAAGCCCGGGAGGCTTAGGAATGGAAGCAAACGAAACATCCGAACTGGAACTGGAATACGACGACAATATGATCGCGGTCCTGGAGGCCGCCTGGGGCGAGGGATTCATGTCCCCCGGCGGCCCGGATGAAGTTGATCGCATCCTGGACGGATTGGACCTCAAGGGCCTCACGGTGCTGGATATCGGTTGTGGCATCGGTGGCGTGGACGTCCATATCGCCAAGAACTACGGACCGGCATCTGTTATCGGCATCGACATCGAAGAAGACCTGATCCGCCGCGCGAAGGAATATGCCGAACGCGAAGGTCTTGCCGACGTCATCGACTTCCGCCATGTGGAGCCCGGCCCCCTGCCCGTACCGGACGGCAGTCTCGATCTGGTGTTTTCCAAGGACGCCATCATCCATATTACCGACAAGCACACGCTTGCCGCCGATGCATTTCGGGTGCTCAGACCCGGCGGCTGGTTCGCCGCCAGCGACTGGATGGCCGGCTACAAGGGCGAGCCGTCCAAGGAAATGCAGGATTATATCATCGCCGAGGGCCTTGATTTCGGTCTCGCCGACGCCGAAACCTACGAAGATGCCCTGAAAAGCGCCGGCTTCACGGACATCCGTATCGATGACCGCAATGCCTGGTACCGGGAAGAAGCCCGCCGTGAACGGGACGTCCTGGCTGCGGCAATGGATGACAACCTCGCGGATACTGTCGGGCAGGATTTCCTGGAGCACGAGGTCGGCGTCTGGGACAAGATGATCGTCGCCCTGGACCAGGGACAGCACAGGCCCACCCATTTCCGGGCGCGTAAACCGGATTAAAGGCGATCGCCATGACGGAAGCACCAGATACACACCTGGACGATATCCGTGCTTCCGTCCGCACCCTGTGTGAAGGCTACGGCGAGGATTACTGGCGCAAGCTGGATGCGGACAAGGGCTATCCCACCGAGTTCGTCAGGGAAATGACGGAAGCCGGGTTCCTGACCGCCCTGATCCCGGAAACGTACGGCGGCTCCGGCCTCGGATTGCGCGAGGCCTGCGCCATTCTGGAGGAAATCAGCCTGCAGGGCGCGCACGCCGGGGCCTGCCACGCCCAGATGTACACCATGGGCTGCATCCTGCGCCACGGGTCTGACGAGCAGAAGCAACAATACTTGCCGAAGATCGCTTCAGGTGAACTCAGGCTACAGAGCTTCGGCGTCACCGAGCCCGACAGCGGCACGGACACCACCAGCCTCAAGACCACGGCGAAACGGGACGGCGATATTTACCGCATCAACGGCCAGAAGGTGTGGATCAGCCGGGTCGAGCATTCGGACCTGATGATCCTGCTGGCGCGCACAACGCCGGTCGATCAGGTGGAGAAGAAAACCAAGGGCCTGTCGGCCTTCATCGTCGACCTCAAAAGCGCCGTCGGCAAGGGGCTCGAGGTCCGGCCCATCGACGCCATGATCAACCATCATGCCTGCGAGCTGTTTTTCGATGACCTGGAAATTCCGGCGGAGAACCTGCTGGGTGAGGAAGGTGACGGCTTCAAGGTCATTCTGACGGGCATGAACGCCGAGCGTATCCTGATCGCATCGGAATGCATCGGCGACGCCCGCTATTTCATCGCCAAGGCCACTGCCTACGCCAGGGACCGCATCGTTTTCGGCCGCCCCATCGGCACCAACCAGGGCGTCCAGTTTCCGATTGCGGAATCCTATGCCGAGACGGAAGCCGCCGCGCTCATGGTCGAAAAGGCCGCCCGTCTCTATGACGCCGAAGCGTCCTGCGGTGCGGAAGCCAACATGGCGAAATACCTGGCCGCCGAAGCCTCGTGGAAAGCCGCCGACATGGCCATGCAGACTCACGGCGGGTACGCTTTTTCAAAGGAATACCATCTGGAACGCAAGTTCCGTGAAACGCGGCTCTATCGCATCGCCCCTGTTTCCACCAACCTGATCCTGAGCTACCTGGCGGAACACGTCCTGGGCCTGCCGAGGAGTTATTGAACCCGCGCGGATCAAACAGCCCTGCCGGGGAGAGCGATAGTCCTTCCATCCGAAGCGGAGTTGGCATACGATTTACATGGGGAGTGTGATCGTTTCGGAATCTACAATCTGAAGCGGGACACGGTGGGCCATGGGTCATTTGCAAAAGGGTGAAGACGTCATGGATGATGGGTTTATTGAAATGAGGAAACCACGCGGGCGGAAAGCCCGTCGTGAAGCACGTGAAAACGGGCCGCAAAAGCCCGCTGTGTGGCCGGGTATTGAAGGCGGCCAGTATGCGCCTCTGAGTTCCCATGAGGTAGAGCGCATTCATGAAACCGTGCTGGATGTTCTAGAAAATATCGGCATGGCCGGCGCCATTCCGATCCTCGTCGAACATGCCCTCGAAAAGGGCTGCAAGATCAATGAAAAAGGCCGGATGTGCTTCCCACGCGGACTTGTGGAAGACGTCATCGCTGCGGCGCCCAAGAAAACGATGAATTACGGCCAGGTTCCGGACTATGACCAGGAACTGGGCGGCGACAAGGTCTACTTCAATCCCGGCGGCGAAGCGGTCACCATGCTCGACCACCACACGGATACCTACCGTCCGTCGACGTTGCTGGACGTATACGATTTTGCCCGCCTGACCGACCGGCTGGAACATATCAACAGCTTCAGCCAGATTGTCGTGCCCACGGATGTCCCTGATCTTCTCAGCTACGACCTGAGTTCGGCTTACGCCGCCGCCGCCGGCACGCAAAAGCACGTGGGCATGGGTTTGACCAGTGGCGATCACGTCGCCCCCTTGTATGAAATGGTCTGCATGATCGCGGGCGGCGAAGACAAGTACAAGAAACAGCCGTTCATGTCGACGGGCGGCTGCCCGGTGGTCTCGCCGCTGACCTATGGTGAGGACAATGCAGAAGTGTGCGTTGAAGCCCCCCTGTTGGGAACGCCGGTCAGCGTGGTGATTGCGCCCCAGGCCGGCGCGACGTCGCCTGCCGCCCTGGCGGGCACGCTGGTTCAGTCGACGGCCGAGACCATGGCGGCGCTGTTGCTTGTCAATCTGGTTCACCCCGGCCACCCGGTCGTCTTCGGCAGTTGGCCGTTCGTCTCGGACCTGAGAACCGGCGCCTTCAGCGGCGGCGGTGGCGAGCAGGCGGTCCTGGCCGCGGCCGCCGTGCAGGTCGCCAAGTTCTATGGCTTGCCATGCGGCACCGGCGCCGGCATGAGTGATTCCAAATTGCCTGACTGCCAGATGGGATTTGAGAAGGGCATCACGACACTGCTCGCCGCCATGAGCGGCGCCAACTACGTGTCGGAAGTCAGCGGCATGATGGCGAGCCTCATGGGGGGATCCTTCGAGGCCATGGTCATCGACAATGAAATGCTGGGCATGATCCAGCGCGTATTGCGGGGCATCGAGGTTACCGAGGAAACGCTTTCCTACCATGTCATCGAGGAAGTGGTCGATGGCCCGGGGCATTATCTCGGTCATGGACAGACCCTGGAACTCATGGAGAGCGAATACCTCTATCCCGGAATTGCTGACCGTACGCCTCCGGGCGTGTGGCAGGATAACGGCGGCCATGATATCCGCTATGCAGCCCGCGAGAAGGTTACGGAAATCCTGTCGACGCACTATCCCGAGTACATAGAGCCGGCAATTGATGAGAAAATCCGCGAACGCTTCCCCATCGCCCTGCCCCGGGAAGCCATGAACGCCAAATCCGGCCGCTGGTAGCTTTTACGCCTCGGACACCAGTCGTGTGTAAAGATGCCAGGAAGCATGGCCAAGAACGGGGAAGAGGACGATCACGCCGAGAAACGCCGGGGCAACCGCAACGAGGGTCAGCGCCCCGATGAAAGCGCCCCAGCCCAGCATGACGACGGGGCTTTCCCGGACCGATTTCACGCTGGTGATCATCGCCGTGATGATGTCGATGTCCCTGTCCATCAGCAAAGGCATGGCGATGACGGTCAGTGAGAACAGCAGTGTCGAGAGCACGGCCCCGACACAAGTCCCGATCATCAGGAACAGGGCGCCTTCGCTTGTCGTGAACAGAGTGGAGACGAGGCTCTCGAATGACACCGAGGCCTTGTATTGCAGGAACAGGGCGAGCAGCAACCGCACCTGGTAGGCCCACAGCCAGAAGACGAACAGGACGATCAGCGCCATCCAGCCGAATTCCCGCCGTTGCTGCCTGAAGACGACAAGGAAAATGTCGGACGCGGCGAATGGTTCGCCCCGTTGAAGCTGGCGCGATATCTCATAGAGCCCGGCCGCCAGAAACGGTGCGACGAGCGGAAAGCCCACGCCGACGGCAATCAAGAACCAGATCTGGTCGAGCCATAGAAGTCCGGAAACAAGGACAACGCCGAAGAGCGCGTAGACAAGGCCGAAAAAAACGCTTAAGCCCGGGCGTTTCGTGAAATCTCGGAAGCCTGATCGCAGAGCTTCCTTCACATCGTCAAGGCTGGCGGTCCCGACTTCCAAACGGGCCGGTGAAACGTTTTGTTGTTGATCCTGGTTCGCTTGCATGAGCGTCGCCCCTCCCGATAACCACACTAGGCTAGCGAATTTTGACGTTGACGCATAGATCATATCCCTTCACCCGGGTTAGCCAGGCTTTTAGCGTCATCCCCCAGCGGATTACCGCATAATGGAGCTTTTTACGGTCTGCCTGATCTTCTCCATGTAGGTTTTCTGCGACCAGCCGCAGCCAGACGTCAGGTGTTCCCATGTCCGCACCGAGAGCAGGGCGGAAAGCAGGTCCGTGGCTTCATCGACCGTATAACCCTGCACGAGCATGCCGTCCCGCTTGAGGGCTTCGATCGCTGCCTTACACCCGTCCCGCACGGCCTGCAGCCTTCCGTTCCACGCCTTTCGTGCCGCTTCGTCGGTATCGCCCATGATCATCAGGGCCTTGGCCACGCCGTAGATTTCCGGGATGTAACTGCACCACGCATCCATGAAGGCGTCGATCCGCTCAACCCCGGTTTCAGCCGAGCGGCTGGCGGCAAGCCGTTCATCGACATCCTTGACCTCGTCCAGATACAACGTCGTCGCAACGAGAAGATCGGTGCGGGTCGGGAAATGCATATAGACGGCCTGGCGGCTGACGCCGGCTTCCCTGGCGATGTCCGACATACGTACTTCGCTGCCTTGGCCCTTTTCCAGCAGTTTCCAAGAAGCTTTCAGAATTTTTCCACGGGTATCCCGATTTTTACTTGACACGGTGTAAACCTCATATTAATTAACACGATGTCAATTTACACCATGTAAAATTTTTATCAAGCCGTAACTGAAATTCACCAGATGGAGAAGAACAATGATGAACCAGCCAATTCTTGTTATCGGGTCGACCGGAAAGACGGGAAACCGCATCGCACGCAAACTGAAACAGATGGGTCATGCCGTCAGGCACGGGTCCCGTTCGGCCGAGATCCCGTTCGACTGGGATGACGAAGCGACATGGGGGCCGGCGCTGAACGGCACAGGCTCAGCCTACATCACTTATTTCCCGGACCTGGCGTTTCCCGGCGCTGAAGAAAAGATCGACAGCCTGACGAAGTACGCCGTGGAGGCCGGAGTCAAACGCCTGGTCCTGCTTTCGGGCCGAGGCGAACACCACGCCGAGCGATGCGAAGACATCGTTCGCAACTGCGGCCTTGAATACACGCTCATCCGCGCTTCCTGGTTTGCCCAGAACTTCAGCGAAGGCTATCTGCGTGACCCGGTTCTCGATGGCGTCGTCGCCCTGCCGGCTGGAGACGTGCGCGAGCCGATAATCGACGTCGACGACATTGCCGAAGTCGCCGTTGCAGCGCTCACCGAAGACCGCCATGCGGGCCAGCTCTACGAAGTCACGGGCCCTGAACTGCTCAGCTTTTCAGAAGTCGCAGCGACATTGTCCTCTGTCCTTGGAGCGACTGTCCATTACCAGCCGATCACCCTCGATGAGTTCCATGCGGCGCTCAAAGAAATCGGCGGCGACATGGTGGCCGACGTCTTCACCGAGATCGCCCGCGAAACCCTCGATGGCAGGAACGAGCATCTAAGCGACGGTGTCCAGCGCGCGTTGGGCAGAGAACCGCGGCGTTTCGAGGATTTCTGCCGGGCAGCCGCCGCGTCGGGTGCCTGGCGCAAGGCCGCTTAAAGAAAGCCAGCCGTTTTATAGGCAACTGGCAACCAAAGATTTGCAGGAGTTATCGAAATGAAAGTATCGCTGAAAATGAAGGCCGTGCTGTTTCTTAGCGGCGCCATCGCCGCCGCCATTGGCGGCATGATCCTGATCGCGCCGGACGTATTCTATGCAAGCTATGGGATCGTGTTGAGCAACGACCCGAGCGCGCTCAACGAAACAAGGGCCTCGGGCGGCCTGCTCTTTGCCCTGGGAGCACTCATCATCGCGGGCGCTTTCGTATCGGCGCTCACGCTGACATCCAGTATCGTCGCCGTGCTCGTCTACCTGTCATACGGCCTGTCGCGGGTGGTTGGTTTCGCCCTCGACGGATGGCCGAACGAAGGCATGGTTGAAGCGGCTGTTATCGAGTTCGCCATCGGGTTAATCGTGTTTGCCGTCGCTTTCTGCGGCAGGATCATTGCCCGGTTGCGGCCAAGCCGTTTATGAGATGCCCTCACCGGCCCATAACCAAAGAAGGGACGGCCATTGTTATCGGGCGTCCCTTTTTTATATGCCGCAAATTCACTTTCGTTGCCTCCCCGACAACTCAGGATTCGCTTGTTGGCGGCAATCCGTCCGGCACCAAAGGGAAGACTAAAACCTACCCGCTACAGCCTTGAATTTTTCCCTGTCCGTTTTGTCTTCGAACATAATTTCGATGATCTTGCTGTCCAGATCATCCGACATACCGGCCAGGATTAAATTGAATTTGCCGCTGCAATTCCGCTCAAGCCAGTCTTCAACATTATCCACGGAACCCGAAAGCGTTAAACGCAATCCAACCATTTGACGGCGCTCAGGCGTAGCCCTTTGCGCAGTTCGGCGTTCGCCTGCTCCGCGCCGATCATGTTGATAGTCTGATGGATCATCTGCCATCGTAAGTTGCCTCTCTAAAGTCAACATTCGATAGTGTGTTCATTCTATCAATCTATGCGCTTGATCCAAAGAAAAAGGGACGCCCATTTTTATCGGGCGTCCCTTTATATAAATGCCGCAAATTCACTTTCGTTGCCTTCCCGACAACTCAGGGTTTGCTTGATGGCTTCAAATGCACCATCGCGGTCATTCCGACCGCCCGGGATTTGCTTTAGTTCTTTTCCTTGTCCACCAGCTTGTTGGCGGCGATCCAGGGCATCATGCCACGCAGGCGCTCGCCCACTTCCTCGATCTGGTGTTCGGCCTCGCGGCGGCGGGTCGCCTTGAAGCTGGGCTGGCCGGACTTGCATTCCAGCATCCAGTCACGGGTGAAGCGGCCCGACTGGATATCGTCCAGCACGCGCTTCATCTCAGCCTTGGTTTCGGAATTCACGATCCGGGGACCGGTCTTGTAATCGCCGTATTCAGCCGTGTTGGAAATGGAATAGCGCATGTTCGCCATACCGCCTTCGTACATCAGGTCGACGATCAGCTTCACTTCGTGCAGGCATTCGAAATAGGCCATTTCCGGCGCGTAACCGGCCTCGACCAGGGTCTCGAAACCGTTCTTGACCAGCGCCATCAGGCCGCCGCAGAGGACAACCTGCTCGCCGAACAGGTCGGTTTCGCATTCTTCCTTGAACGTGGTCTCGATGATGCCGGAACGACCGCCGCCGACGGCGGACGCGTAAGCCAGGCCAACGTCGTGGGCGTTGCCGGAAGCATCCTGGTGAACGGCGATCAGGCACGGCACGCCGCCGCCCTTGACGTATTCGGCGCGCACGGTGTGGCCGGGGCCTTTCGGCGCGATCATGAACACGTCGATGTCGGAACGCGGCTCGATCAGATTGAAGTGGATGTTCAGGCCATGAGCGAAGGCAAGGGCGGCGCCTTCCTTCATGTTGTCATGCAGTTCCGCATAATAGAGGTCGGCCTGACCCTCGTCCGGGGTCAGCATCATGATGACATCGGCCCATTTGGCGGCTTCCGTCGGAGTCATGACGGTCAGGTTCTCGCCTTCCGCCTTCTTGCGGGTGGCGGAGCCTTCGCGGAGGGCAACGCAGACTTCTGAGACGCCGGAATCCCGCAGGTTCAACGCATGAGCGTGACCCTGGCTGCCGTAGCCGACGATGGCTACCTTCTTGGCCTTGATGAGATTGACGTCGGCGTCGCGATCGTAATAAACGCGCATAATTCAAATTCCCTGAGTTTCGGTTTCGGTTGATCTGTACAATTAACGAATTGCTGGGGGCGTTTTATAGTGCTCCGAGCCCTCGTGCAATGCCTACGATGCCCGTTCGAGACACATCGACCAGGCCGAGCGGCTTCATCAGTTCGATAAAGGCGTCTACCTTGGCGGACTTGCCGACGATCTCGAAGACGAAAGACTCGTTGGTGCTGTCCACCGCATGGGCGCGGAAGATGTCGGCGATACGCAGCGCCTCGACCCGGGACTCGCCCTTGCCCTGGACCTTGACAAGCGCCAGTTCGCGCTCCACATGGGGACCGTCCAGGGTCAGGTCGGCGACTTTGTGGACCGGCACCAGACGGGTGAGCTGGGCCTTGATCTGTTCGATGATCATCGGTGTGCCCGAGGTCACGATGGTGATCCTTGAGAGGTTTTCCGTCAGGTTGACCTCGGCCACGGTCAGGCTCTCGATGTTGTAGCCCCGGCCGGAAAACAGGCCGACGACGCGCGCCAGCACGCCAGGTTCGTTGTCCACCAGGACACTGATTGTATGAGTGTTCACTTCCGCAGGAGTCGCGTTCAAGGTTTTAACTCCATCCTTGTCGTTATCTTCAAGCTACAGCGTACGCCGGTTCATATCAAACCAGCACCATGCCTTCTTCCGATACGGACTTCTCCGCATCGTCGTTGGGACCCAGCAGCATTTCGTTGTGCGCCGCGCCCGACGGGATCATGGGGAAACAGTTCTCCATCTGGTCGACACAGACGTCGGCGATCACGGCCTTGTCGACGGCGATCATTTCCTTGATCAGGTCGTCCAGTTCGCCCGGCGTGGTGGCGCGCATGCCGACAGCGCCGAAAGACTCCGCCAGCTTGACGAAATCAGGCAGCGAATCCATGTAACTCTCGGAATAGCGCCCGCCATGCAGCAGTTCCTGCCACTGGCGCACCATGCCCATGTACTGGTTGTTGAGAATGAAGACCTTCACCGGCAAGCGGTACTGGGCGATGGTCGACATCTCCTGGATGTTCATCAGGATCGAGGCCTCGCCGGCGATATCGACGACCAGGGCGTCCGGGTTGGCGACCTGCGCGCCCATGGCGGCAGGCAGGCCGTATCCCATGGTGCCGAGGCCGCCGGACGTCATCCAGCGGTTGGGCTTGTTGAAATGGAAGTGCTGCGCCGCCCACATCTGGTGCTGGCCCACTTCCGTGGTGATCAGGACCTGTTTCTGTTTCTTGGTCAACTCGTAGAGGCGCTCGATGGCGTACTGCGGCTTGATGATCTTGTCCGACGACTTGTCGTAGGACAGGCAATCGCGCTTGCGCCAGCCCTCGATCTGCTGCCACCAGCCTTTCATGGCCTTCTGGTCCGGTTTCACCTTTTTGGCTTTATAGACCTTGAGAATGTCTTCAAGGACATGGCGCACATCGCCGACGATGCCCAGGTCAACCGGAACGTTCTTGTTGATGCTCGACGGATCAATATCAATATGGATTTTCTTCGAGCCCGGCGAAAAGGCGTCGAGACGACCCGTGATCCGGTCGTCGAAACGCGAGCCGACGGCGATCATCAGGTCGCAATGATGCATGGCGAGGTTGGCTTCATAGGTGCCGTGCATGCCGACCATGCCGACGAACTGCTTGTCGTTGGCCGGAAAAGCGCCAAGGCCCATCAGCGTCAGCGTACAGGGCGCACCGGTCAGGTGCGTGAAATCGGCCAGCAGCTTGGATGCCTTCGGCCCTGAATTGATCACCCCGCCACCGGCGTAGATGATGGGCCGCTTGGCCTTGGCGATCATCGCCACGGCCTGCTCGATCTTGGACATGTCGGCCTTGACCTGCGGCTTATAGTGCTTCGGCTTGACCTTGTTCTTGGGCGTATAGGCGCCCTTGCCCATGGCGACGTCCTTGGGCAGGTCGATCAGGACCGGTCCGGGACGGCCGGTCTGGGCCACGTAAAAGGCCTCGTGAACCACGCGGGCGAGATCGTTCACGTCCTTCACCAGGTAATTGTGTTTGGTGCAGGGTCGGGTAATGCCCGTGGTGTCGCATTCCTGGAAGGCGTCGTTGCCGATCAGGTGCGTCGGCACCTGGCCGGTGATGCAGACAAGCGGGATGGAATCCATCAGCGCATCGGTCAGGCCCGTGACCGCGTTGGTCGCGCCGGGACCGGAAGTCACCAGGACCACGCCGACCTTGCCGGAAGAACGCGCATAGCCTTCCGCCGCATGGACCGCGCCGCCTTCCTGGCGGACAAGGACATGACGGATGCTGTTCTGGTTGAACAGTTCGTCGTAAAGCGGCAGCACGGCGCCGCCGGGATAGCCGAAAATGTCTGTCACGCCCTGTTCCACAAGGGCCTTCAGCATAATGGCTGAACCGGTCAATTCCGTATCTGACGATTTGGTCGTCGTATCCTTGTTCGACATATTCTTCTCTTTTCACGTTTTCAGGCCAGCCCGGAGGTGTACCCGACTTTCTAGTCTTTAAGCATCACAACAAAAATCCACGGCCAACGCGATAAGCATCGACCGCTGTTTTTCTCATACGTTGGCAGGCCACCCCGCAAGCCGGTTATGTGGCATACCAGATTTGGAGCGCGCAACCTAATGGCTCAGAGCGGGTGGGTCAACACAAATTGACGAATAAATGAAAAGATTTTCTGATGATGGCTTTCCGAATATTGCGTAAATATGCTCTCATCTTTCGGAATCTGATTCCGAAACCATGTAAGCTGCCGTTTTGCGTAATTCCTGCTCGCCTGCTGGGCGGCGGCAACGGCTTCATCGAGGGTGGAGTCGTCCGCCAGATAAGCCGCCAGTTCCCGTACGCCCACGGCTTTCATGGCCGGCAGGTCGGGGGCAAGCCCCAGCGCCATCAGGTCACGAACCTCATCGAGAGCGCCCTCCTCCACCATCTGCACGAACCGGGCGTCAATGCGGGCGTAAAGCTCCTCCCTCGGCGGCTGCAGGACCAGCGTCTGGAAGGCAATGCCTTCCGGCACGCCCTGGTTTCCCTCCGCCAGCCATTCACTGAGCGGCCGGCCTGAGGCGCGGTAAACCTCCAGCGTCCGGCACACCCGTTGCCGGTCCGCCGCCGACAAGCGCCCCGCCGTTTGGGGATCGACCTCAGAGAGGGCCTGAAGTGCGGCGTCCCCGCCCTGCTCGGCATAGAGGGTCTGAACCTCACTTCTTACCTGTTCCGGGATGTCCGGTATGAGAGCCAGGCCCTGCATCAAGGCATTCAGGTACATCCCCGTGCCGCCCGTTACCACGGGCAGCAGGCCTTGCCCGTGGGCCTCGTCTATTGCCTCTACGGCCATATCCCGCCACTGCCCGACGGAACAGGCCTGCGATGCCGGCAGAACACCGTACAGGCGGTGGGGAACGCGTGCTTCGTCTGCATCGCTGGGTCGCGCCGTCAGGATCCGCAGTTCCTTGTAGACCTGCATGCTGTCGGCATTGATGACGACGCCCCCGAATTCTTCGGCCACGTCCATGGCGAGCGCCGACTTGCCACTGGCCGTCGGGCCGGCGACGATGATGACGGGTTTATCGGTTGCGGAAGTCATGGTCACGGTCTAACAAGATTTTATGGACGACATCTTAACACTGGTTGCTCCGGATGAGGCGCAGGATGACCTGAAACCCCAGGTCTTGGCAAACCTTGACGCCACGCTGGTAAAACAGGGCATCACCTTAGGCCCCGTGCGCTGGCTCTCGGTTGGCCGCGCCTGTGACGTTCCTTACTCATCCTCTTACGCACATAAAGACGTCGAGGACCGGGTTCGCGACTTTTTCGAGGACGCACCCATCGACCTGATGGCCGGCCCATCCGGGAACAGGCGCAAGCGTTTGCTGGTTGCCGACATGGACCAGACCATCATCACGCGAGAAACCCTGGACGAAATGGCGGATCACGCCAACATGAAAGACGAAATCGCCGCCATCACGGCGCGCACCATGCGGGGCGAACTGGAGTTCGAAGACGCGCTCAGGGAACGCCTTGCCATGCTGAAGGGCCTGCCGGAAGAGGCGCTGGAAAAAACCCTGAACGATCTGGAAATCAGCCCCGGCGCACAAGCCCTAGTCGCCACCATGAACGCCAACGGCGCCTACACGGCGCTGGTTTCGGGCGGCTTCACTTATTTCACGGAGCCGGTGAAACAGGCCTGCGGTTTTCACTACGCCGCCGGAAACGAGTTGATCATCGAGGATAGCAAGCTCACCGGCTCCGTGGTTGAACCGATCCTGGGCAAAAACGCCAAGGTCGAGACCCTGAACCGGCTGGCGGAAGAACGTGGCATCGGCGCGCACGACGCCATCACCATCGGCGACGGCGCAAATGACCTGGGCATGATCGAGGCCGCCGGGCTGGGCGTCGCCTATCGCGGCAAACCGGTGCTGGCCGCCGCCGCCCGGGCGCGCATCGACCATACGGATCTCAGGACTGCGCTTTATTTCCAGGGCTACAGCGACGGGGACATCACGGAAGGGCCGCCAATGGCCTAACTTCCTGTCATTGCCTCGGAACAGGTCATGTAAAAACGCCTGAGAAGCAGGACGCACACCAGGCACCACGATACGGTCATACTAATCCAGACCGCCTCGGCGCCCATCCCCAGGTAAACGCCGAAATAGGCCGCCGCGGCCATGCCGATACCCCAATGGCACCCAAGGGCGATCTGCATGGGAACCCGCGTATCCTTGAGGCCTCTCAGGGAGCCGCGGCCGACCAGCTGGGTTCCGTCAAAGACCATGAACACGGCCGCGATGGCCAACAGCGTTACGCCGAGCTCCGCCGCGATCCGGTTTTCCGGGTTTGCCGCATCAAGATAGAAATCGACGATAACCCCGCCGCCCAAAAGAAAGATTGCGCCGGTGACAAGCGTGAAAAAGGCGCTCATGCTCACTGCCGTCCAGCCTGAGCGGGCAGCGCTTCCATAGTCGCCCTTACCGACGGCCCAACCTACACGCACGGCAGCCGCCTGGGCGAGCCCCATGGGCACCATCAACACGATCCCGGCTGTCTGGGTAACGATGGCGTGCGCCGCCAGCGCATCCGTGCCGATCATGCCCATCAATAGCGCCGCCACGAAGAACGTCCCCATCTCGGCCACTTCGGTAAGCGCGATTGGCGTTCCCACCCGAATGATTTCAACGATCTGGTCCTTATCCACTCTCCAGAAATGTCCCCACAGGCGGTAACGCCGGAATTTCCTGTCCACCAGGACAAAAACGAGGACCGCCAGGAACATGGTGGTGGAGACGGTTGCGCTGGCGACGCCAGCGCCGACAAGTCCCAGTCTCGGCATGCCGAAGTTCCCGAATATAAGGCTGTAATCCAGAAACCCATTCAGGAAAATCGCCAGGGTGGAAACAACGAGCGGTGCCCGGGGACGGGCATGGGCGACAAGGAATTCACACAACACCATGTACCAGAGCCCGGGAATCAGGCCCACGACCATGTACCTGAGATACGCCTGGGCGTTTTCTGAAAGATCAGCATCCTGCCCCAACAGGACGAGGATCGGTCCGGCGTGCCAGACCACCGCCGTACAGGGAATGCCGAGGATAAGCGCCAGCCAGAACCCCTGCCTGGTTGCCGGACGGACCATGCGGAACCGCCGGGCGCCGATATGTTGGGCCAGGATGGGACTAAGGGCATAAAGCACCCCCAGGATGATCATTTCAAAAAACCAGTAGTAATTTCCCGCCAGCGACCCGGCGGCAAGCGCGTCCTTGCCCAGCCAGCCCATCATGACGACATCCGTCGTCACGATTGCCATATAGGCCAGATGGGTCAGGGCCATGGGAACGGCGAGTTTTGTTATGGCACGCGATTCTGTGCGCCAGGGAACAAGGTTGGGAAATCTTTTTTCAATAAATTCTGAGACCATAATCATGAGAGACAGACCCTCAATTGGCACGCGGCAACCCGGATAAAAAATTCAGCATTGAACTGGAAGAAGAGCGTGCAGGAACACACCCGGCGATGATACCGGAAACGAAGCAACCTTTTCGTTGCTGCTGCTATGATGTGTAACGTCTCATACAAAACATATAGGACAGGCGCCTGAGACGGTCAAGAAACCAGAATCTGTCTTAAATCAGGGACGCAAAAAGAACAGGGGCGTCGATCTTGTGCCGACGCCCCTGCTCAAGATGGTCTCCCTGGGAAACGAGAGATCATCCGTCTCCGATACGCAGAGCGACAAATCGTAATCCAGCTTGTCCCTCTACCAAAAACAGAACCGACTTCCGGCCAGCCTTGCGAGCTTCCTCAATGCGCTCGACTATCTGGCCAGGCTCGGAAACTTCTTCCTGACTGACCTCGACGATCAAATCGCCCGGGCGGATACCTTTTTCCTCCGCGGCGCTTCCGTCGTCGACGGCAATAACCATCACACCCTTGGCGCCTTCGTCAAGCTCAAATCTCTCCCTGACCTGATCGGTCAGCGCCGTGACGGTAATGCCCAGTTCATCGATGGCGATTTCCTCGTCGGGAGAGGACTCATCACCGGTTGCAGCGGCGATGACATCTTCATCCAACTCGCCGACAATGACCTTGATCGTGACTTTCTTCCCGTTACGCCAGACAACGACATCCACTTCCTTGCCAACTTCCGTATCGGCGACGATCTTGGGCAGGCGCCGCATTTCGGACACGTCCTGCTTGTTGAAAGTCAGCACGACATCGCCGGGCTGGATATCGCTGGCCGCAGCGGGCCCGTCGGGAATGACATTGGCGACGAGCGCACCCGTAGCCTTGTCCATGCCCAGGGTTTCGGCGATTTCTTCGGTAACTTCCTGGATATGAACACCCAACCAGCCGCGCTTTACTTCGCCGTGCTTGATCAACTGGTCGATGACCGGTTTCGCCACGTTGGAGGGGATGGCAAACCCGATTCCGACGCTGCCGCCCGACGGCGAGAAGATCGCCGTGTTGATGCCGATTACTTCGCCGTCGATATTGAACATGGGACCGCCGGAGTTGCCCCGGTTGATGGAGGCGTCCGTCTGGATGAAATCGTCATAGGGTCCGGCATTGATGTCCCGGCCCCGGGCCGAAATGATACCCGCCGTGACCGTACCGCCCAGGCCGAAGGGATTGCCGATGGCGACAACCCAGTCACCAACGCGCGAATCGTCCGAATCGCCGAACTTGGTCGCCGACAGCTTCCCTTCCGGTTCGACTTTCAAAACGGCAAGGTCGGTCTTGGGATCCCGGCCGATCAGTTCCGCCGGCAAGCGCGTTTCATCGTGCAGGATTACGGTGATCTCGTCAGCATCCTGGATCACGTGATTGTTCGTCACCACGTAACCATCCTTGGAAACGACAAATCCCGATCCCAGCGACGTCGCCTTGTGCTGGCGTTGCGGCTGTTCAGGATGGTTGCGTTCAAAGAATTCCCTGAAGAAGTCCTCAAAAGGGGAGCCCGGCGGCAACTGCGGCAATCCGGGCAGTTCACGGCCTTCAACGACCGTCGTGGTCGAGATGTTGACGACCTTGGGCAGCAGTTCCTCCGCCAGGTCGGCGAACGTTTCCGGCGCCGCCTTGGCATGGGCCATGCCAGCCTGCATCATGAAAGACAGGGCGACAATCAACCCCAGCGCAAAAACCGCCAGTTGCTGTTTCGCGGCAACGAGCCGATTTGCATAGAAAGATTTCATGTTTTGGTCTCCTGCAATTTCCTTCATGGCGTCCATCATGCGCCGGAATATGGTGGAACTAAGGCCAATCTTGGGTCGTTTCGTGACATTGTCAGCCGCGCGCCAGCCAGACGACAAACACGCCCGCCACGGCAGCCAGCAACCCCGCCCGGCGCAGGTGGCTGACCGGCTGGGCCAGCACCTGGATCATGAATTTCTTCATGGCGTCGGGGAACAAGGCATAAATCACGCCCTCGATTGCAATCGCCAGGCCGAGCGCTGCCAGCAAATCCGTCACGAGGGGATCACTGCCCCAGGCTGGGACTTGCCGGCGCGTTGTTGAAATACCGGAAGAACTCTGAATCCGGGCTCAACACCCACGTCGTATCATCGCTCAAGGAAACGCCGTAGGCTTCCAGCGACCGATAGAAGGCGAAGAACTCGGGATCCTTGTTCTGGGCATCGATCAGAATGCGGTTCCGCTCGCCGTCGCCCTGACCGCGCAGGATATCAGACTGGCGTTTGGCCTCGGCAATGATAACCGTGCGCTGGCGATCGGCATTGGCCTGAATCTCAAGCTTCTGCTGTTCACCGATAGCCCGAAGCTGGGCCGCGGAGGCAACACGTTCCGAACGCATCCTGTTATACACCGACTGCGCCGTGTCTTCCGGCAGGTCGGTGCGCCCGATACGCACGTCCGTGACTTCGACGCCGAATTCCTTGGCGTTCTCCTTCATGTCCCGGGCGATAACGGCCATGATCTGGGCGCGTTTTTCGGTCAGCATGTCGCCTAAGAGAATCTTACCGATCTGGTCACGGATTGCCGTGTTCAGGCGGCGTCCGAAGACATCGCGGAAGTTTGCGTCCGTTCCGGCGCGTTTGCGGTATTCCAGCGGGTCGATGATCTTGTAACGCGCGAAAGCGTCCACGTTGACCCGTTTCTGGTCGCGCAGGATGATTTCCTGCACCGGCGGATCGAGATCGAGAATACGCCGGTCATAGTATTCCACATTCTGGATGAACGGCATCTTGACGCTCAGGCCAGGATCCTGGACGACGCGAATGGGATTACCGAACTGCAGAACCAGCGCCTGTTCCGTCTGGCGTACGGTAAACAGCGAACTGAAGGCGAGAATGCCCAGGACGATGATCAGGATGCCGGTAATGGCGAGAGGAGTTTTGCTCATTGTGAGGCTCCTTTCTTCAGTTCGTTCAAGGGCAGGTAAGGCACCACGCCCTGCCCGCCTTGCTGTTGGTCAAGGATGACCTTGTCGGAGCCCTGCAGAATGGATTGCATGCGTTCCAGGTAGAGACGCAGTCGCGTTACCTCTTTCGAATCCTTGTAGGAATTGTAGACCGACAGGAAGCGCTGGGCTTCACCTTCGGCTTCCTTGATAACCTGTTCCTTGTAGGCTTCCGCCTCCTGGATCATCTTCTGCGCCTCACCGCGGGCACGGGGCACGATGTTGTTCATATAGGCGTTGGCCTCGTTGATGGAGCGTTCCTGGTCCTGCTTGGCGCGCTGCACATCGTTGAAGGCGTCGATCACCTCTCGGGGAGGATCGGCGTTCTGCAGTTGCAGACCAACCACGGCGACGCCCGCGCCGTATTCATCGAGGATTTCCTGCAGCAGAACGCGGGTATTGTCCTGCACCTGCTGACGTTCGCTGGTCAGCGCCGCTTCCAGGGGCGTTTGGCCGATGACCTCACGCATGGAGCTTTCCGCCGCCAGCTTGATGGTGAGCTCCGGATCACGGATGTTGAACAGGTAATCGGCGGCGTTCTTGATGCGCCACTGCACAACGAAGTCGATATCGATGATATTCTGGTCACCGGTCAGCATCAGGCTTTCCA
>CAYFMQ010000008.1:45255-105763 GCA_964344255.1 uncultured Thalassospiraceae bacterium | reverse complement strand
GCCCGCCGACGGTGGAAGCGCCCTGGGCCGTTCCGCGGAAGCCGACGTTGATGGTGTTGGTTCGCTCGGCGTTGACCTTGACGACCTCGCCGACAGGCGCCGGCGGCCAGTAGTTCAGACCGGGCGATGTCAGCTTGACGAATTCACCGAACAGCAACTCCACACCCTGCTCGCCGGGCTGGATGCGGTAGAAACCGCTGCCGAGCCAGATCAGCAAGGCTGCCAGGATGACCAGGATCAGGCCGCGGCCACCGCCGCCGCCACGCGGCATGAAATTCTTGAAGCGGTCCTGGCTGCGCCGGAGCATTTCCTCGATATCGGGTGGCTGTTGTCCACCGCCGCCGCCACCGGAGCCTCCGCCCCAGGGTCCTTGTCCGTTTCCGCCCCCACCCCAGGGGCCACCACCTTGCTGTTTCCACGACATAAGCTGTCTACCATCCCATCAAATAAAATCATCGTGCGATCAGCCCTTGAAAAAATTAATTGCCGATCCACTTTTGTTTTAGCTTTTGCTTACTTATAAGGTAAGCCCACACACGACAATACCGTCTTTGTGCTCGTGCACGAAATATCGGCCTATGACGCGGAGTTTGCAAGTATGCCCGACATCACAGAAGAACAAATTATTGATTCCCTTAAGAAAGTAATGGACCCGGACAGGGAACAAAGCATCGTGGAACTGGGCATGGTCCAGGGTCTGCAGATGAAAGACGGCCATGTGGCTTTCGCCATCGAGGTCGATCCGGAACGCGGTCCACACCTTGAACCGCTGCGTAAGGAAGCGGAAAAAGTCGTTCACGACCTGCCCGGCGTGCTGACGGCGACCGTGGTCCTGACGGCGGAACGCGCCGCTTCGGAAGGCGGAAACGGCGGTGGAAACGGTCATGATCACGATCACGGCCATTCCCACGGGCATTCCCACGGCCAACCCCAGGGCGGCGGACAGCCCGGCGGCATGCCCGGTATCGACATGGAGATCCTGTCCGGCGTCGGCGCCGTGATTGCCGTCGCTTCGGGCAAGGGCGGCGTCGGCAAGTCGACAACGGCCATCAACATCGCCATGGGCCTGGCGGCCGCCGGTCACAAGGTCGGCCTGCTGGATGCGGACATCTACGGCCCCTCCATGCCCCGCATGATGGGTATTTCCGGCCGCCCCGTCTCCAGCGACGGACGCACCCTCGACCCGCTTGAGAATTTCGGCGTCAAGGTCATGTCCATGGGCTTCCTGGTCGAGGAAGACACGCCGATGATCTGGCGCGGACCCATGGTGCAGTCGGCCCTCGAACAGATGATGCGCGACGTCAACTGGGGTGAACTGGACGTCATGGTCGTCGACATGCCGCCCGGCACCGGCGATATCCAGTTGACCATG
Source organism: uncultured Thalassospiraceae bacterium (assembly GCA_964344255.1). Lineage (GTDB taxonomy): Bacteria > Pseudomonadota > Alphaproteobacteria > Rhodospirillales > Casp-alpha2 > JAJFIE01. The sequence continues at coordinate 104,391 of CAYFMQ010000008.1, read as the reverse complement.
GCCCAACGGGTTCCGCTCACCGGCGCCGTCATTGTCTCGACGCCGCAGGACATTGCGCTGCTGGACGCGCGCAAAGGCCTCAACATGTTCCGCAAGGTGGAAGTGCCGGTCTTCGGTATCGTCGAGAATATGAGCTACTTCTCGTGCCCGCACTGCAACGAGCGCACGGAGATTTTCGGCCACGGCGGCGCCAAGGCGACGGCCGAGGAACTGGGCACCGATTTCCTGGGCGAAATTCCACTGCATCTGGATATCCGCGAAACGTCCGACGGCGGTCGGCCCATCGTGATCTCCAAGCCCGACAGCGAGCACGCCAAGGCCTACCGCGCCGTTGCGGACACGATCTGGAACAAGATCAACGAGGCCAAGGAAGCCAAGGCCGCCAGCGCGCCCCGGATCGTCGTTCAGTAAGATTGGATCGGGTCAGGTTTTGGTTGCAGCGCTGAAGGCGCTCAATCAAACCTGTTCCGCCGATCTGATTTTTTTAATCGAGCAGATTCACCACATGGACTTTTCGGCGCGGGCCGGCCATTCCCGGTCGTAGTCCGCGCCGCCGACGCGGCCTTCGCTCATGGTCGCGAGGATATCCCCCGGCGTCGGCAGGGTCCTGGGATCAACCTGGGCCTCGGCATCCCACAGGCGGGAGCGCACGATGGCCCGGGCGCACTGGAAGTAGACCGTATCCACGGTAATGACGATGACGGAACGCGGTGGTTTGCCCTCGACGGCAAAGGATTGCAGCAGGTCTTCATCCGTCGACAGGGCGGCTTTGCCGTTGACCCTGAACGTGGCGCCCACGCCGGGGATCAGGAACAACAGCGCCACGCGCGGATCGCGCACGATGTTTCGCAACGAATCGATGCGGTTGTTTCCCTTACGATCGGGCAGCAACAGCGTCTTCTCATCCTGAACCCGGACAAAGCCCGCCATGTCGCCCCGGGGCGAACAGTCCAGGCCTTCCGGACCGCTGGTCGCCAGCGCCACAAAGGGCGAGGCGTTGATAATCTTCTCGTATTCCTGCGTGATGATGGCCGATTCCTTCACCAGGGACGCTTCACCCGGTTGCCCGTAGATTTCTTCCAGTTGCTCGATACTTGTGATCGTAGTCATGACTTTTCTTTCTTTCATCCGTTCACACGGCGCGTTCAGGGTGCGCTGACGCCTGTCTTTGGTTTGCCTTCTATACCCTTATTCAATTTGGCCTCACGCTGGGCGATGTAGAGGGAACTGCAGACGATGATCGCCGCACCGGTCAGGGTAAAGGCGTCCGGCACTTCGGCGAACAGAAAATAGGCCGCAACGGCGACGATGACGATGCGTGAATACTGGAACGGCGCCATGACGCTGGCCTCGCCGGTGGCATAGCCCTTGGTGTCGCTGAAACCTCGTAATGTTCCGAACAGCGACAGCGCGACGAGCATGGTCCATTCCCACGTATCGGGGGTTTTCCACGCCGCCACGGCAAACGGCAGGCTCGCCAGCGTCGTCACGACCATGGCGAAGAACATCATGGTGGCGATGGTCTCGGTCCGGCTGATGCGTTTGCCGAGCAACAGCACGGCGGCGAAGGTCAGGGAACTGGCGATAGGGAACAACAGGTTGGGATCGAACGCGTCAATACCGGGCCTGAGCACGATCACGGCGCCGGCGAATCCCGCCAGGGTGGCGAGCCCGCGCCGCCAACCGACGGTTTCGCCGAAAAACGGCACCGCCAGCACAGTGACGAACAACGGTGCGGTGAAGAACAGCACCGTCGCCGTGGTCAGCGGCAGGATGGTGATGGAATAGAAGCCCAGGGACAGCGCGCCGACGGAGAGAAGACTGCGCAGCATAACGAGCTTCCATTCGTGCGTTTTCAGGTTGATGCTGCCCCGCGACCAGGAAAACACGATGACGAGGCCTAAGCCGATGACGCAGCGGACAAAGACGATCTCCATCAGGGGGATACCGCCGCCGATGCCGCGGATGGACAGGCTCATGCCGGCGGCGCAGGTCGCCGCCACCAGAATCCACATCGCCCCCTTCAGGTTATCGTTCATGTTCTTCCTTCAGGGGGCCGGTTAACTCAGCCGCCGTACATTTTTTTCAAATTATCGAGGCCGGCCTGAAAAATGCCGTTGATGACGTCTGAGGCTTCGTGTTCGACGCCAACGGCGTCAAACTCGCTGGACCAGTCGACAACGCAGCCGCCGTCCTCTTCCCGCACGACAATGGTCGCCGTGTAGTTGGCGACGGGAAGCGGGCTGTTGACGATGGAATAGGTGTAGGTACGGGCGTTGTCATCGGACTTTTCCAGCTTCTCGACGATTTCGCCGCCGCCCACGATATGCAGGGTGCGGGTCTGCCCCTCTTCCGTCAGTTCGCTTTTTTCCACTGCCGGATGCCAATCCGGCAGGGCATTGAAACCGCCGATCAGCTTCCAGGCCTCATCGGCGGAAACGCCGAGTCTCGTGGACAAGGATACCTTGGTCATCTTGCTCTCTCCCCTTTATCGGTTTGAAGATCCCTCCAGCCGCTCCAGTATAACGAAACTATAGGCCGGTTCACCCTCTTTCACGGCCGCGTGGCGTTCACGAGACACTTCCCGCCAGTCATCCTCAGGCAATTCGGGAAACACCGTATCGCCGTCGATCGCCGCATGGACCTCGGTCAGGTAGACCCGGTCGGCCAGGGATGCGGCGTCTGCATAAATCTGCCCGCCGCCCACGATCATGACTTCATCGGCGCCGTCTTCGGCGGCGCGTTCCCGGGCCACGGCAATCGCCCGGTCCAGGGAGTGAACCACATGGACGCCTTCAGGCGCATAGCTGTCATCACGCGTAATGACGATATTCAGCCGTCCCGGCAAGGGCCGGCCGATGGACTGATATGTCTTGCGCCCCATAATGATGGGTTTTCCCATGGTCACGCGCTTGAAGTATTTCAGGTCTTCCGGCAGGTGCCACGGCATGTCGCCGTCCCGCCCGATCACGCGGTTTTCCGCCATGGCCACAACTAAAGCAGTTTTTGTTTCCATTTAAACCGCGACCTTGGCGGCGATGTGGGGGTGAGCTTCGTAATTCAGCAGCTCGAAGTCCTCGTATTGATAAGCGAACAGGTCTTTCACATCCGGATTGATGCGCATGACGGGCAGTGTCAGCGGCTCGCGGGACAATTGCTCGTCTGCCTGTTCCATGTGGTTGGCATAGAGATGCACGTCGCCGAAGGTGTGGATGAACTCGCCCGGCTCCAGATCACAGACCTGGGCCATCATCTGGGTCAGCAGCGCGTAAGACGCAATGTTGAAGGGAACGCCCAGGAACACATCGGCGCTGCGCTGGTAGAGCTGGCACGACAACCTGCCGTCGGCCACGTAGAACTGGAACAGGCAATGGCAGGGCGGCAGCGCCATATGGTCCACATCGGCCACGTTCCAGGCGCATACGATGTGACGGCGCGAATTGGGATTGTCCCTGATCTGGTTCAGAAGGTTCGTGATCTGGTCCACCGAGCCGCCATCCGGCGTCGGCCAGGAGCGCCACTGGTGGCCGTAGACCGGACCCAGGTCGCCGTTTTCGTCGGCCCACTCGTCCCATATGCGGACACCGTTCTCTTTTAGGTACTTGATATTGGTGTCGCCGCTCAGGAACCACAGCAGTTCGATGATGATGGATTTCAGGTGCAGCTTCTTCGTCGTCAGCACCGGGAAACCGTCCGCAAGATCAAAGCGCATCTGATGGCCGAAGATGCTCTGGGTGCCGGTTCCGGTGCGGTCGCCGCGGAACACGCCCTCGTTGCGGATTTTGGCTAACAGATCGAGATATTGTCGCATGGCGCTCTTGGTGTTCTACAGGCTTCCGGCAACCGAAAGGGTGGCCCGAATCACCCCGATTGTAGCGTTTCCTGGGGAAAGATAAAACGCAGACTAATGAAGAAAGATGTCTGGATAAAAAATAGCCATTACCGGGAAACAGTCATGACGCATTCATGTTCATACTTTCGTATAAGCACCGCGACTTCTGTATAATTTTTATTCAGGCGTAATCGCAATAAAATCGCTGTTATCGAACCTGATTCGCGTGAGTGTTTTGCCACGTGATAAGGCCCCGTAAATATTGACGATAAAACAGCTATAATGAGCGATCAGAGCACGAATACGGATAAAGCCCGTCACTTTAAAATCGTTTTTTCCTGTCTTCTAAGATTGGCCGCGATTGTCCTGGTCATCGAAGGCGCCATCATGATCGCCTTCCATTATATGCCAATAAAGCTTGAGCCCTGGGCAGAAATTGTCGCCGATATCGTGTTATTGGCTGGACTGTCGGCGCCGTTCGTCTACTGGCTGGGCATCCGGCCCTATATCACCCGCACCGAGAAGGCCCTCGAATTGGGTGAGGCATATCAGCGCCAACTGGAGGAGTTGAACCTCAACCTGGCGTACCAAAAGTACGCCCTGGACGAGCACGCCATTGTCAGTATCGCCGATGTCAAAGGGAACATCACCTATGTGAACGACAAGTTCTGTGAGATCAGCGGATACACACGCGAGGAAATAATCGGCAATAACCACCGCATGGTAAAATCCGGCCATCATCCGCCGGAGTTCTACAAGGACTTGTGGGGGACCATCAGCCAGGGTTCGACCTGGAAAGGCGATATTCTAAATCTCCGCAAGGACGGCACCCCTTATTGGGTAAGCGCCACCATTGTTCCTTTCCTTAATGAGAAGCGCAAACCCTATCAGTACGTTGCCATCCGCGCGGATATTACGGCGCGAAAAGAGGCGGAGAAACAGCTTGTCAGAACAAGCAAACTGGCTTCCATGGGTGAAATGTCGACAGGCATCGCCCATGAACTGAACCAACCGCTGAACATCATCCGAATGTCAACGGATATGCTCGAAGAGATGCTTGAAGAAGGCGACGTTCCGAAAGACGTACTTGCCCAGAAGCTTGCCAGGATATCGGAACAGGTTTCCCGTGCGGCGGAAATTACCAATTACATGCGCTCTTTTGGAAAAGACGATGCCAAGGAAAATGCACATTTCCTGATTATTGACGCCATACACGATGCGACCGGCATCATTCGGGAGCAGTACCGGTCCCATAATATTGAACTGGAATTCGACCTGCCGAAATCCTGCCGGCCCGTAATCGGAAGCAAGGGCAAGTTCGAACAGATGATCCTGAATCTTCTCTCTAATGCACGCCATGCCATCGAAGAAAATTCACATAAGGGTCACGCAGGCGGTTTTATCTCGATAACCCTCATTGACGATGAGCATACCGACGAGCTTCGTTTAAGCGTCCGGGACTCGGGCGGCGGCATTGCCGAAGACATCATGGATAAAATCTTCGATCCCTTTTTTACAACCCAGAATGTCAGTCAAGGCGCGGGAATGGGGCTGTCCTTAAGCCACAGCATTATCTCGGACATGGGCGGCACGATCTCTGTCGAGAACGTCGGTTACGGCGCTGATTTCACCATATCACTACCCGTGGCATTGCCGAATGATTCCGTCTATGACGCGGCCGAGTGAAAACCGGCAAGGCGCATATCAAGCGCCGATGAGACAAGGCGTCAATACGATCTTCTTGCCCGCAACCCGGCTGGGCAATCCCAATATTCTTGGGTAATCTGGAGACAGGCTTTATCAGGGGAGTAGTCGTATGCCTGGGGATTACGGCAATAGGGACGCCCTCATCATCGTCGATATGCAAAACGATTTCTGCGACGACGGCGTGTTCGGGCTGCAAGGCGGCAACGCCATCGTTACCTTGGTCAACGCAGCGGCGAAACGGTTCCCAAACGTCGTGCTGACGCAGGACTGGCACCCGGCGGGGCATTCCTCCTTCGCCTCCTCCCATGACGGCAAGGCCCCCCTTTCCATGATCGACATGCCCTATGGCGAACAGACCCTGTGGCCGGATCATTGTGTTATCGGCACCTGGGGGGCCGAGTTCCACCCCGGCCTGGACACCACCGCCGCGCAGTTGATTATCCGCAAAGGATTCCATGGCGAAATCGATTCCTATTCCGCCTTTCGGGAAAACGACCGCAAGACGACAACGGGCCTCGCCGCCTATCTGAAAGAGCGGGAGATTACCCACCTGTATTTCTGCGGCATCGCCACGGATTTCTGTGTCGCCTGGTCCGCTATGGACGCCGCCGAACTGGGCTTCGACGTCACGGTGTTCGAAGATCTCTCCGTCGCCATCGACCTTGAGGGATCGCTACAGGCGGCGAAAGAGAACATGGAAGGCCTTGGTATCCGTATCGAGCGTTTCGGCGGTTGATTCAACCACTCAGCCCTATCCCGCCTTGCGGTAGACGCTGATCCAGTGGCGCAGGTCGGCATAGTCGTCGGAGAAGGGATAGGTCCTGAAAGGCTCGGTCTGCTCTTCGAACGTCCAGGCGCCGGCATCCTCCAGTTGGCGGATCTTCTCGCCGAAGCCGTAGTCGTCATAAGCCGGTTTTGAGAGCGAGAAAATGATCGGCGCACCTGGCTTGCAGACCTTGAGAATACCGTCCAGGCTCTCCGCCGGGGCATGACCGTGGGTCAGCACCCCCGCCGCCGTCACGGCGTCGAAGCTTTCATCCGGCAGATCGATGGTTTCGCCCAAGAGGAGATGATGCAGTTCGGCATAGCAGTTCTTCCGCTTCGCCACCGCCAGCATGCCGCCCGACGCATCGATACCGATGATGTTGCTGTAGCCGATAAAATGCAGCAGGTGTCCGAGATACCCCGTCCCGCAGCCGCCATCGAGGATGCGGGCGTCCCTTTTGGGGATGTAACGCCCGGCCAGTCCGACGATAAGGGCAACGTAAGGATTTCCAGAAGCCCAGATATCCTGATCGTAGGCCTTGGACCAGTCGTCGTAGGCCTTGTCCTGGGCGGTGCGGTCGCCGCCGGACTGGTAGACTTCGTCCAGTCTTTCTTCCAAGGATTTTTCCGGCATTCCCTCCTCCCCGGTCTTCACGGCATCGCCCCTTCGGGCGAACAATGCCTAAACCGTACCGTGGGAGCCTCAGGGGCGTCAAATTGTCCCCCTTCACGCCATCGGCTTAGCGTTTGGGGAAAGCAGGCATAGCTCTCTATCAGATCGCCTTTGCGGTTTATGACGATAGTGAGCCGACAACGCCGTCCCAAAAACCTAAACGGGCCTTCAGGGCCTTAATCGCGGCTTCAACAGCCTCGTTTTTCCTGGCGGCGTCGTCGCCGATGAAATACTCGACCATGCGTAGAGACAGGGGTCCGTGAAAATCCTCATCCAGATGAATGTGCCGCTTGAGATAATAATGAAAAGCCGGCGCGGCGCTTTCGCTGATAGCCATTTTTTCAAGGAATGAACGGAACATGGCGGGAATAATGTGCTCCCGGCCCAGGGCCAGGGCAGCGGCAATGACATGCGGCTTGCCGGTGTCGATAAAATCAAACGTCGTACGGGTGAACGCCGCCGATGCAGCAGGCGCAACATCCAGGTCAAACGCGGCCTGAATGCCTTCCGATTGCGCCTTTTTGACGAAAGCCCTTATTGACTCAGGAGAAGCCCCGATTTCCTCCATGGCATGGGTATAGAGTTCGAAATGGCTTACGAACTCTGGTGTTTTACCCGTTTCTGGTATGCCCTGGTCGGATTCTTCCTCCAGGACGAGCTCATTGATAAAGCGCCGAACCAGGGGATCGCCGACAGGAGCCCACGGAGCCTGCGCCGGCGCCAGCTCGGCCTGAAGCGTCTTAATGAGGTTCATGAAATCCCAAACGGAATAGACATGGTGCTCCATGAAGACCTTTAAGTCGTCTTTCGTCTGAATGGAATTGTAAACCGGATGGTTGTTCAGTTGGTCCTGATAGGGTTTCAGCTTTTCAAGGGGAAAGGAAGCCATGGGATGGTTTAAGCCTGTTCGTTGTTATTTTGCAGCGGCGGGAACCTAAACATTGGGGCGCACTTACTCAAGATCAAGTCCGGTTTAAGGTGATGTTGATCCGCACCGGTCAGGGGATTTTTCAAGTACCGATGGGATCTGGTCGGAGGCGTCTCGTCCATTGGGAAAGTGGCTGCTTAAAAAATAGTCACGCATACAATCATGGTCAAAAAATAGGCAGTTTTCAGCAATTCCAACTATTCGCATCCCCGGTAGCAAAAAATTTTTCTTTAATATCAATATATTATATATTTTTCGAATATTTGGCACAGCCATTGCAACTCTCCACGCCAGAACCCGTCAAACACGTGTCCGGGCTCTGAACAACAGTGGAGAAATCAATGAAACTGATTATGGCAATCATAAAGCCTTTCAAGCTCGATGACGTGCGCGAGGCGCTGACCGAACTTGGCATTGTCGGCATGACCATCACGGAAGTGAAAGGTTATGGGCGTCAGAAGGGCCAAATGGAAATTTATCGCGGGGCGGAATACGAAGTCAGCTTCCTGCCCAAGGTCAAAATTGAAGTCGTCGTCAAGGAAGACCTGATTGAGCGGGCGTTGGAAGCAATTCGCGCTGCCGCCGAAACCGGCAAGATTGGCGACGGCAAAGTCTTCGTCGTCGATGTTGAAAAGACCATGCGCATCCGTACGGGTGAAACCGGCGATGACGCCCTGTAAGGAATGACACAATGAAACTCAAGTTACTCAAGATTTCCACCCTTGCGGCGGTTATTTTCTCTTTCTCGCTTCCCGCCCATGCCGAAGTGAGCGGTGAAACCGCCTTTATCTTCAATTCCCTTTCCTTCCTGATGCACGGCTTCCTGGTCATGTGGATGGCGGCCGGCTTCGCCATGCTGGAAGGCGGCCTGGTGCGGACCAAGAACACAGCCATGCAGATGCTGAAGAACATCGGCATCTACTCGTTCGCCGGCATCATGTTCTACCTGATCGGTTACAATCTCATGTACATGGATGTATCCGGCTGGATCGGCAGCTTCGCTATCTGGAGCGCATCCGATCCCGGCATCACGGCAGATGGATTTACTGAGGGCGACTACGCCGCCGGTTCCGACTGGTTCTTCCAGATGGTGTTCGTCGCCGCGACGGCCTCCATTGTCTCCGGCACGGTAGCCGAACGCGTCAAGCTGTGGCCGTTCATCATTTTCACCATCGTGCTGACCGGCATCATCTACCCGATCCAGGGTTCCTGGACCTGGGGCGGCGGCTGGCTGAGCGAAATGGGCTTCTCCGATTTTGCCGGCTCCACCATCGTTCACTCCGTCGGCGGTTGGGCCGCCCTGGCCGGCGCCATTTTCATCGGCGCGCGCAAAGGCAAGTACGGCCCCAATGGTGAAGTCCGTCCCATTCCCGGCGCTAACCTGCCGTTGGCGACCATCGGCACCTTCATCCTGTGGATGGGCTGGTTCGGGTTCAACGGCGGCTCGCAACTCGCCATGGGTTCGGCGGCCGATGTCCGTGACATCGCCTCCATCTACATCAACACGAACCTGGCCGCCGCCGCCGGCGTCGTCGTGGCCATGGTGCTGACACAGCTGGTTTACAAAAAGGTCGACCTGACGATGGCGCTCAACGGCGCGCTTGCCGGCCTGGTTTCCATCACGGCCGAGCCGCTCGCCCCGTCACCCGGTCTCGCCATCGTGATCGGCGGCATCGGCGGCCTGCTTGTCGTCGTGGCCGTGCCGGTTCTCGACAAGTTCAAGATCGATGACGTGGTCGGCGCCATTCCGGTCCACCTCGTAGCCGGCATCTGGGGCACCATCGCCGTTATCTTCAGCAATGAGGGTGCGAACATTGGAACGCAGGTCGTCGGCATCGTCGCCATCGGCGCGTTCGTCTTCGTCGCCTCCTCCATCGCATGGCTGGTGCTCAAGGCCATCGTCGGCATCCGTATCGACGAGGAAGAGGAAATGGTCGGCATCGACAAGGCCGAACTGGGCCTCGAAGCCTATCCGGAATTTGGCCGCGGTTCCCAGATCGTCTGATCCCAAGTTCACCAACCGGGGCCGCCCACCCGTAACCGGGCGCAATAACGAAGCATTCGATCTCCCCTTGGCCGGGATCCTGGAAACAGGGTTCCGGCCAAATTTTTCAGGCCTTTGCGGATTCAGTGTTCAGGTTCCTGTAATAATTATCGTTATACTATTGTATAGCGTTGCGAGACTCTTAACTGGCCGTTTTAACACTTGCCGCGCATTTGTAATCAACCGCTTCTGGCTTTCCGGTTCCTGTCATGCCCAAGTCACCCAGTATGCTAGGGATTTATGCGTCCACAGCCATAACGGCTTTGCTGCTTTTGTTTGCGGTGCTGATTTACGTTAACGCAATTACAGAAAACACCCGCAACATTCAGAGAGAATGGGTTCGCTACAACACGATCACTGTTCAGAAAACCGTTCTGCTTGAACAATTGCGTGACGCCATCGGTTACGGGGGCCTTATCCATAATTTCAAGAATTTCGTCATTCGCGGCACATCCTATTATCAGGACCGCATAATAAAGGATCTCGATCGACTTGACCAAATTCTCGTGGATTACCGGAAACTGGGCCTGACGGACAAGGAATCCGATGTCATCGACAGGATCGAGGCGACTTTTGACGAATACGTCGCCAAGTTTGAAATCGCCAAGGCGGAGGTGGCGAAATCTACCCCTGTGGTGGAAATTGACAGGCTGGTCAGGGTCGACGATACGCAGGCTTTGCGGGCTTTGAGGACCCTGACCGAGATAATGGTCGTCAATAGTAAGGAACAAAGTGAGGAGACGGCCTCTTCCCTGGAAAAGGATTTGAACAACATCCAATACGGCTATCTCCTGCCCCCCCTTGTCATTGGCGCATCTGTCTTTTTTCTTTTCCTCATGCGTCGGCAATTTCTCATGAACAGGGAACTGGAAACGGCCAAGAACAAGGCGGAGGAAGCAACGACAGCCAAGTCGGCCTTTCTCGCCAACATGAGCCATGAGTTAAGGACGCCCCTGAACGCCATTATTGGATTTTCCGATGCCCTTGTGACGGGAATGGGCTCCACTGACACAGAGAAACGAAACGAGTATCTCGGATACATATCATCAGCCGGCAAGCAGTTGCATGAACTGATTGGCTCTATTCTCGACTTTTCTAAAATTGAAGAAGGCAAACATGAGGTTCATCCCGAAAACGTCATACCTGCCGATGTTTTCAGGGAGTGCCTGCCGATCATAAAAGAGCTATCTGAGGAAAAAGGGATAACCTTCCAAGGCATAAGGGAAGCGGACCTGCCGGTTTTCGTCGATCCGGTGCTGCTACGACAAATTCTGCTCAACTTCATTTCCAATGCCCTTAAGTACAACGTCCAGGGCGGCAAGATAGAATTTGGATGCCGCGCAACGGACCAGGGCGACAACATAAGGATTTTCGTCTCGGATACGGGCATTGGCATCCCGAGGGACAGGTTTGACAGGGTGTTCCAGCCTTTCGACAGACTGCGCCAGCAAAGCAAGGATGTTTCAGGCGCAGGACTTGGGTTGTCAATCTGCAAGCAACTGACGGAAATCATGGGTGGGAAAATCGGTTTCGAGAGCGTAGAAGGCGAAGGATCGACATTCTGGGTCGAGTTCCCTGCCGCAGTTTGATTGTAAACGCAATAAAGCGAGAGTCGTCATCTTCATTGTCATTTCTGAGATCAGGTTCCGGTCGTCTATCGGCGGGAAGCGAAAAAACTTGACTTTTTCCATAAAATATGCTTATATTCCTAGTTTGGTTTTATGCTCTTTGACATGGTGAATAGGTCTATCGAGGTGATTTCGTATGCCTGCATATGAACACTTTATGACCGCGCTTGAGCCGGGTTCAGCCAGGTGCGGTGATTTCTGGGGATTTGGGAAGGTCGCGTTACAAAAGTCTACATTATTATGGAAAATTCCGACCTTAAGCCCTTGGAATCGTTAGAAAACCAGAAGGGTAGGAAAAGCATGAGTCTACAAAAGTAGACAAAAGTCTACATTTTGTTGAATTTCAATGACTTAACCCGGGTGGGGTAACCCTACCCGGAACCGGCGTTTTGTGCGCTTTAAATCAGACTGGCTTCCCGCCTGTGCGGGAATGACTAGAGCGCAGCCCGAGCGAAGCGACGACGATGTGCGAATCAAAAACAGACTGGATTCCCGCCTGCGCGGGAATGACAAGTTCCGAATTTGTCCAGCTGTCACCCCCGCGAAGGCGGGGATCCAGTAATCTGCATGGAGAAATCCACGTTTCGTTGTGATATGGGGTGCTTGCGCCTTATACCCGGACGGCCCACCGTCTTTTCCAGCGTTCAATTCCCTTCCCCCTTCCCCCTTCCCAAGCCGGTTCTCCCTGACTATATTAGGGCCGTCGGGCAACCGACTATGGCGATAAACGCTGTTCGGAATAAGCATAGCGGACCCGGGGGCGGTACCCGGCGCCTCCACCATAGTTTCCATTGGGTTTTCAAGCGGAATTTATTATGGGGGCGAAACAGGATCGACGCGTGTGGTAAAGGCTCAGTTTTCGCCCGGCATGGTTCCGCCGTTACCGGGCCACTTTCACAAATGCCAACGATAACGAGGCATTTGCAGTTGCTGCATAAATAGCAACTACGGGGTTCGGGAGGCACCTGGCAACAGAAGCCTCCCACTTCTTTTTTGCGGGGTTGACGGAAGCCTGTTGAAGACTGACAATCAAATGGTCCGGGGACTAGAGCAGGTCATGTTTTCTTGGAATCACTTCGTGAGCCAATGAAATATGCTCCTCTGCTCTAAAGTATAGATATCGATCGGATTCACACGTTTCGATGAAACGTAAAACGTTTCCATCTAAACGTGATCCGATCTAAGACATAGACTTGAGGAGCACCCGATACGGCCATGGAATTCGACGAAGACGATCCCATCCGTTACGACTACTGGATCGAAGACGCCCTTCGCAGCGTCATTCGCAAGGCCTTGAGCTACACGGCTGAAAACGGCCTTATCGGCGACCACCATTTCTACATCACTTTTCGCACAGATACGGACGCCATCGATCTGCCGGACTACCTGCGCGCCCAGCATCCCAATGAAATGACCATCGTGCTGCAGCATCAGTACGAACACCTGAGCGTGGAGGAAGACCGGTTTTACGTGACGCTTCGCTTCAACGGTCAGGCCGTGAACCTGAACATCCCCTTCGAGGAGATCACCGGTTTTACCGATCCTTCCGTCAATTTCGGGCTGCAACTGAAAACGGCGGAAATCGACGAGGAAGACCTGGAAGACTACGACTATCCCTTCGAGCCCCCGGCCGAGGAGCAGGACCAGGGCGATGCCCCCCCTGCCGAGGCTCCGATTTCCCTGCAGTCCGTCCAGGAAGCGAGAGAAGGTGAATCAGAAGCCGAAGATGACTCGGGTTCAGACGAAGCGAGCGAGACTGGTGACGGGGACGAAGCGGAAACGGCCACGGATGATGCCCCCCAGACCGGGGAAGTCATCGCCCTCGACGCATTCCGCAAGAAATAACGCCTTCAGGCGTCAGCCTACTTTTACCCTTTTCAGCAGGACCGGACGCGAGATATGAGCGACTTTGATTATTATGAAATGTTCCCCCTGGACGACGACACGACTGAGTACAGAAAACTTACGGCGGATCATGTCAGTGTCGACACCTTTGACGGACAGGAGGTTCTGAAGGTCGAGCCGGAGGCGCTGACCCTGCTGACCGCCGAGGCCATGCGCGATATCGCGCATCTGCTCCGCCCCAGCCACCTGAAGCAACTGGCGTCCATTCTCGATGATCCCGAGGCCTCCGACAACGACCGGTTTGTCGCTGCTGATCTCTTGAAGAACGCCAATATCGCCGCGGGCGGCGTCCTGCCCATGTGCCAGGATACAGGCACCGCCATCGTCATGGGCAAGAAGGGCCAGAACGTGTGGACCGGCGCCGACGACGAGGCCGCCATCGCCAAAGGCGTGCGGAAGACCTATGCCGAGGCCAACCTGCGTTACAGCCAACTGGCGCCGCTCGACATGTACAAGGAGGTCAACACCGGCGACAACCTGCCGGCGCAGATCGACCTCTACGCCACCAAGGGCAGCGCGTACAAGTTCCTGTTCATGGCCAAGGGCGGCGGCTCGGCCAACAAGACCTTCCTCTATCAGCAGACCAAGGCGCTGCTCAATCCGGAAGCCCTGATGAACTTCCTGGACGCCCAGATCCGCACCCTCGGCACCGCAGCCTGCCCGCCCTATCACCTGGCCGTGGTCATCGGCGGCACGTCGGCGGAGGCGAACCTGAAAACCGTCAAGCTGGCCTCGGCGCGCTACCTGGACGGCCTGCCCACAGCCGGTAACGAGCACGGCCAGGCCTTTCGCGATCCGGAACTGGAAGCGGCGGTCCACAAGATGACCCAGAGCATGGGCATCGGCGCCCAGTTCGGCGGCAAGTACTTCTGTCACGACGTGCGCGTCATTCGCCTGCCCCGCCACGGCGCCTCATGCCCGGTGGGAATCGGCGTTTCATGCTCCGCCGACCGCCAGTGCCTGGGCAAGATCACCAAAGACGGCGTGTTCATCGAACAGCTTGAAACCAACCCGGCGCAGTATATGCCGGAGGTCACCGGCGATGATTTAAGCGACAACGTCGTCAACGTGGACCTGAACCAGCCCATGAGCGAGGTCCTGGGCCTGCTGACCCGGCACCCGGTAAAGACGCGGCTGAACCTGACCGGCCCGCTGATCGTGGCCCGCGACATTGCGCATGCCAAATTGAAGGAGCGGCTGGATGCCGGTGAGGAACTGCCCGAATACTTCAGGAACCACGCCGTCTACTACGCCGGCCCGGCGAAGACGCCGGAGGGCTTTGCGTCAGGATCCTTCGGGCCAACCACGGCAGGACGCATGGATTCCTACGTGGACCAGTTCCAGTCGGCGCACGGCTCCATGGTCATGCTGGCCAAGGGCAACCGTTCGAAGGCCGTAACACAAGCCTGCCAGGCGCACGGCGGTTTCTATCTGGGTTCCATCGGCGGGCCCGGCGCCCGCGTGGCGCAGGACTGCATCAAGAAGGCCGAGGTGGTCGAGTATCCGGAACTGGGCATGGAAGCCATCTGGCGCATCGAGGTGGAGGACTTCCCGGCCTTCATCGTCGTCGACGATAAGGGCAATGATTTCTTCCAGGAATTCATGCCGTCCTGAAGATAAGAATGGGGAATGTCGGGAGAATGGAGAAAAAGGGGAGGCAGTTGAGATGATAAGCATCGCATGTGACGACGGCCGGACGTTTGAGTTCGACCCGGCCCGCACGGCCCTGATGGTCATTGATTACCAGCGCGATTTCCTCGAACCCGACGGCGGATGCGCCAACTACGACGAAGGCTCAGAGCGGCTGGCCAGCGTGCTGCCGGCGGCGAAATCGGTTCTCGAAGCAGCCCGCAAGGCTGGCTTGCACATCATCCACACCCGCGAATCCTACCGCCCGGACATGACGGACGTTTCGCCCTTGAAGCGCGAAAAAGGCTATGTCGGACGTGAGGGGCCGCTCGGGCGCTGCCTGCTGCGGGGCGAGCCGGGCTGCGATATCGTCGCCGACATGGCGCCGGAGCCCCATGAGCCCGTCGTCGACAAGCCGGGCTTCAGCGCTTTTTTCGAAACGGACCTCGTGCACATCCTGAACAACCAGGGAATTGAGAGCCTCGTCATCATCGGCATCACCTACCAGTGCTGTGTCCATTCGACCCTGCGTGACGCCGTAGACCGGGGGTTTAAATGCCTGACGCTGGACGACTGCTGCGCCGCCCTCAGTCCCGAACTGGAAGACGCCACGCGCGCGATCATGCGCTCGGAAGGAAACCTGTTCGGCTGGATCAGCGATAGCAAGACGTTCTGCGCCGCGACGGCCTGAAAAAACTGAGGAGACACAAGAATGTTTGGACTGTTTGGCAAAAGCGACGAGCAAATCCAGGAACTGATCGACAACAAGCAGTACGACGAACTGCCGACGGAAGTGATCGACCGCATCGCCGGCGACATTATCGTCACGACCGAGCCCGTTTTGAACGAGTACCGGGTTACCGAGAGGCTGGAGGTCATCACCGCCGAATGCGTCTTCGGTATGAACCTGTTCCGCGACTTCTTCGCTTCCATCACGGATATCCTGGGCGGGCGGTCATCGTCATCGCAGAAGGTCCTGCGCGACGCCCGTCGCACCTGCCTGACCGAACTCAGGCGCGAAGCCCTAATCGCGGGGGCCAACGCCATCGTCGCGGTGGACCTGGACTACAACGAGATTTCAGGTGACGGCAAGAACATGCTGTTCCTCGTCGCCAGCGGCACTGCCGTGGTCGTCGAGCCCAAGTAGGTTGCCGTTAACGAATACGCCTGTATTAAGCAGGTGGTAGCAGGATTGCCGCTTCTTCGGACCAGTGAAGCCACACGTCGTGATCTTCCGTGCCCATGCGCGACGCGGCGCCGCCGAGGTTCTGCATGGCCGTCAGGACCGGTTCGGACCGCCCATCCACGTTGACGTAGACATGGGCGCGGTCGCCCAGGAACGCCGAGGCACGGACCTTGCCCCGGTGGCCAGTGCCACCCACTTCCTCCATGGAAATTTCCACGTTTTCGGGGCGCACGGCGACCATCACAGTATCGCCTGTGTTGAAATCCATGTTCGGTCCGCGGGAAACGATCGTCCCCATGTCATCCGTTTTGACGGTCGCCGAACCGTTTCCGATGTCGGTAACCTGGCCCTTGAAGAAATTCATGGTGCCGAGGAAGTCTGCGCAGAACTGGGTTTTGGGTTTTTCATACAGATAAGCCGGCTCTTCGATTTCAAGCGCCTTGCCGTAGTTCATCACCGCGATCCTGTCGGACATGGTGAGTGCCTCTTCCTGATCGTGGGTTACGAATACGAAGGTAATACCGACTTCCCGCTGCAGGTCGCGGAGCTCAAGCTGCATCTGTTCACGGAGCTTCTTGTCGAGAGCGCCAAGCGGCTCGTCGAGCAGCAACACCTTCGGCTTCTTGATCAGCGCACGGGCCAAAGCGACACGCTGGCGCTGACCGCCTGACAACTCGTCGGCGCCGCGGCTGCCGTAGCCGGGCAGCGCGATCATTTCCAGCGCCTCGTCGACTTTCTTGTTCAACTCCGCCTTCGGCAGCTTATCCTTGCGTAGGCCAAAGGCGATGTTCTGCGCCACGCTTAAGTGCGGGAAAATGGCATAGCTCTGGAACACCATGTTGACTGGCCGCTCGTGCGGCGGGATGCCGGAAATCGGCTGCCCGTCGATATACATCTCTCCCTTGGTGGGAATCTCAAACCCGGCCAGCATGCGGAGCAATGTTGTCTTGCCGCACCCCGAGGGACCAAGCAGGGCGAAAAACTCGCCACGGCGGATGTCAAACGACACGTCGTCCACGGCGCGGACATCGCCGAAATGCTTCGAGATACTCTGAATGGAAATAAACGAATCGTCGCTCATGTTATACTCCGGTAGATGAATTCATTTGTACGCCGCGACGACGGACTAGTTCAGCAAATGTCACAACGAAGAAGGATACCAGCAGGATTGCCGCGCCCAAGGCCAGAACCGGCGGCAGCTTGCTCGGGAAACGTAGCTGGGAATACATGAAAATCGGCAGGGTCGGTTGATCACCGCCCAGGAAGAACGCCATCATGAACTCGTCAAACGAGATGGTGAAACACAGCAGCAGGCTGGCAACGATACCAGGCGCCACCATGGGGAAGGTTACACGCCAGAATGTCATCCAGGGCGTCTCGCCCAGATCCTGAGCCGCCTCTTCCATGCTCTTGTCAAAGCCCTCGAGCCTGGAAATCATGACAAACATGGAAAACGGCACGCAGATGACCGTATGAGCGATCCCGATCGTTATCAGCGACAAATCAATATGGAACACCTTAACGACAACGATCAGCAGCGAAATGCCCATGATGATGGACGGCAGCACCAGGGGAAGCGAAATAAAGGCTGTTAAAGGTCCGGCGCCCGGAATGCGATAGCGGGTGAAGGCTTTCGCAGCCAGGGTACCGAAAATTGTGCTCATGATCGCAACGGCGACGCCGACCTTCAGACTGTTTTGAAGCGAGTTAAGTAGTGGCTCGCTGTCGATCATCTTCGAATACCATTCAAGGGTGAAACCCTTCAGCGGAAAAGCGATGTAGATGGAATCGTTGAAAGAGAACAACGGCAGAAACAGGACCGGGATGTACAGAAAGGCTAGATACAGGACCGTGTAAATACCGATGATTCCGAATTTGTTTTTATTCATGGCTCGTTCCTCACAACCGTTTCTTCATCTGGCCGATGAACCAGAGGAACGCACAGACGATCAACGTAATACTCAGCATCGACACGACCGAGATTGCCGCACCAAGAGGCCAATTTGCCCCGCGGCCAAAAGCATTCTGGATCAGATTTCCGATCATGATGCCGCCACTGCCGCCGACCAGTTTTGGCGTCACGAAATCACCCACCGTCGGAATGAACACCAACAGGGACGCCGCGATCACACCCGGGAGCGACAAGGGCAACGTGACACGCAGGAAGCTCATGATGGGTCCTTCTCCGAGATCGGCGGAAGCCTCCAACAGGGACCTGTCGATCTTTTCAAGGGACACATAGATGGGAAGGATGGCAAATGCCGCCCAGGCATGCGCCAGGGTCAGGATAACGGCAAACTCACTGTACAGGATGAATTGCAATGGTTCAGAAATAAGCCCTAAACCGATCAGGCCTGAATTGATAACGCCATTGAAGCCGAGCATGATTTTCCAGGCAAACACACGAAGCAGATAGCTGGTCCAGAACGGCACCGTGATCAGGATTAGCCATACCAGCTTGTTTTTCTGGACCTTGAAGGCAATGAAATAAGCCGCCGGATAAGCAAGCAGCACCGTCGCAATTGTCACGAAAGCAGAAATCTTGATCGAGCGCTGGAGGATCAGAGGATAGATTTTTTTGTCAAAAAACATGATGTAGTTATCGAAAGACAAGGTCGAATCAAAATCCATTCCGACCTGTTTCCAGAAACTGAGTCCGACCAGCACGATAATCGGCGCCAGCAAGGCGCACAAAAGGATAAAGAGCGTGGGCGACAACAGGAAGAAACCGCGTGCGGTTTCACTACGCATCAATAATCCTGTCAGCCCCCCTCCTCTGCGAGTCGGGGCAGATTGCACCCCCGGCGTTGAAACTGCTTGAACACTCATAATCAGTTTTTCATCCGTCACCTGTTAATCACAATGCATCGGCATCGGAACCGCAACATTCCCTAACCATCCTGAAATTTCGGCGGCAAGGCAAGTCACTTCGTTTTATAAACTCATTCAATGATTGACAAATGGTCCGGAAAACAACCTTTTCTCCTAACCACTAAACCAGATCATCAACCCTGTAATTAACACTATTTTCCGCGTTTTTCACGGATGTGTTTATTTTTTATACCTCAGACAGCGCATACCATGTTTGCCCATCAGTAATTTTGCCATACCCAATTTGTGGTATTTCCATGGTGATAGGCAAATAAATCATTTGTTACTTTACTTTTTACAGCAAACATAAAAGCCACCGCCCAATTTATGCAGTAGGGCGATGGCTCGAATGTTATCTGTTTCGATTGTAAAATCGATTACAATCCTGCTTTTACTTCATCAAACATGGCCTGAAGGCCCGGTTCGTTCTGAATTTCCTCCTGGAAGGAACCAGCGCTCAGAATCTCGTCCGGGTTTTTCGACAACCCCAGTTCAGCCAATGTAGCTTCGTCAACCAGATCGAAACCGCTCTGTGTTGAACCACCGTATCCGAACTCACGGATTTCATAGGCGCGCGATGAAGGCTCAAGCATGGCGTCAATCAACTCATAAGCCTGGTCCTCGAACTGGGTGTTCTTGGCAATCGATAGGCCGCAAACCCAGGTCATGGGTCCGCTTTCTTTCGGATTCATGTATTTAACCGCCAGCCCCTGGGCTTTCAGCCGCACGACAGACTCATTCCACACTGTGGCGGCGACAAGCTCACCGCTGGCAATGCCCTGTTCGATGGTGGTTGAATCGTTGGAGAAATACCGCAGGTTCGGAACCATATTCCGCATCAGATTGCGGGTGGAATCCAAATCGCTCTGCTTGGAGTAATCGTATGGATTATCCATGTTCGCCATAATGCCAGCGATCACAACACAATCGACGAGGCTATCGAAACAGGCCAAACGACCCTGATATTTTGGATCCCACAGGATGCCCCAGGATTCATTGTCCACATATTCAGGCGCCAGATCCGTGCTATAGATAATGGATGTTAAGCCCCAATCAACGGGAACCCAGACGGTTTCGCCATTTTGGACAACGCCCGGCATGGTCCGGAGACTGGGCAGAATGTCGTTCCAGTTTTTCAGCCTTGAGGTGTCGATCGGCCTGAGAAGACCGGCCTCGTTCCATTTCCGGATTTTATAACTGCATGGGAACATAAGGTCCGGGCTGAAACCGGACAGCATTTTGGTAACGCCTTCTTCCTCATCACCCCAGAAGGTGAAACGAGGAAGCGTCCCGTATTTTTCAACATAAGTCGGCCAGAGATTTTCGTCGTCGTAACCGGCCCACCCGAACACCATCGCCGTGTCAGCAGCAGTGGTCATTTTCGGCGCCATGGCGCTGCCAAGACCGGCAATTCCTAACATGCCGGCAAGACGGCCAAATTCTCTGCGTGAAATCCTGCCTTCCCGATAGTGGGAGACAATTGCTTTCGCGTCAAAATCCTTAACTTCTACCATCACCTGATCCTCCCTTTGATGTTTGATGGTTAGTGATTTCAATCCAGGAAACACATTGACTGTCTATCCACACCCCTATTGTCGTAATGCTGCATATGGCATCGTTTGAGGCTTTTAATCGAAAAAAGAGTAGCATACTTTTCAAAATTCCTGCCAATAAACCATTCCCTCCGGCTTACTTCCTGGCGAACGCCTGAAAATCGGTGATTTTTTCTTGAACTTTTGGCCCGCGCTCCCTTAATTGGCGGAAGCGTCATTGCGATCTTGGGGAGAAAACTGATGACTGTTCTGATTATCGGGGCCGGACACGCCGCCGGGCAACTTTCAGCATCCTTGCGAATGGAAGGGTATGACGGCCCGATCCGAATTGTCGGCGATGAAGCTTACCCCCCTTACCAGCGGCCTCCCTTATCCAAGCAATTGCTGTCCGGTGACATGGAACTGGAGCAGGTCTACCTGAAACCGCAGGAATTCTATGAAGACAACAATATAGAACTGACGCTCGGCCATCGTGTGGAAAGCATCGAGCGCAAGGATAAAACCATTACCCTGGATACGGGCGAAACAATCGCCTACGACAAACTGGCCCTGACGACAGGTACACGTGTCAGGAAACTCAATATTCCCGGATCGGACCTTGACGGTATCTACTATGTCCGCGCAATCGACGATACGCTTGCCTTACGGGATCGGTTTTCCTCGGGCGGACGCATGGTCGTTGTCGGTGGCGGATACATCGGCCTTGAAGTCGCTGCAGCAGCTACCAAGCAGGGCATGAAGGTAACCGTCCTTGAAATGGCCGACCGGGTCATGAACCGCGTTGTCGCGCCGGAAGTCTCGGAATTTTATGAAACCCTGCACAAAAATCACGGTGTCGACATCAAAACCGATGTCATGGTCTCCGGCTTCACTGGTGCAGACAACCAGGTAAAGGCCGTCGAGTGTGAAGGCGGTGAAAGCTTTGAAGCCGATGTCGTCGTTGTCGGGGTCGGCGTTATCCCCAACACGGAACTGGCGGAAGCCGCCGGTCTGGCATGTGACAACGGTATTGTCGTCAATGACTGCGCCCAGACGGAAGATCCGGATATTGTCAGCGCCGGGGATTGCACCAATCATCCGAACGGCATTTACGGCATCAACATTCGTCTTGAATCCGTCCAGAACGCCGTTGATCAGGCCAAGGCCGCCGCCAAGGCCATCTGCGGCACGCCGGAAACCTATAGCGCCGTCCCCTGGTTCTGGTCAGACCAGTACGATGTGAAACTGCAGATTGTCGGCCTGTCACAGGGGTATACCCAAGCCGTTATACGGGGCAATCCAGCCGATGGCGCTTTTTCCGTTTTTTACCTGAAAGACGGCACCCTGATCGCCGTTGACGCCATCAACAGCCCACGTGAGTACATGATGGGCCGCAAGCTGGTGACGGATCATGCCAAGCCGGACCCCGAGCGGATTGCCGATACGACAATTTCGGTCAAGGAACTGGTTTGATATTTCAAAAATAATCTTGGCTTGATAGTGTCCTGACCCTATTTAACGCGGTAGTT
This sequence comes from uncultured Thalassospiraceae bacterium, assembly GCA_964344255.1. Lineage (GTDB taxonomy): Bacteria > Pseudomonadota > Alphaproteobacteria > Rhodospirillales > Casp-alpha2 > JAJFIE01. The sequence continues at coordinate 82,162 of CAYFMQ010000008.1, read as the reverse complement.
TCATTCTCAGTACAGCATTAAAGGATACACCATGGCGAAAGTTACCTATGTCCAGGCAGACGGCGATACCAAGGAAGTCGACGTTCCAAACGGCCAGTCCGTCAAGGATGGCGCCGTAAACAACCTGATCCCAGGCATTCTGGCGGAATGCGGCGGCGCCTGTGCCTGCGCTACCTGTCATGTTTATATTGACGACGCCTGGACGGAAAAGGTCGGCCCTGCCGGTGCAGTCGAAAAAGACATGCTGGATTTCGCCATGGACCCCAAGGAAAATAGCCGGTTGAGCTGCCAGGTCGATGTAACCGATGATCTGGACGGTCTGGTCGTCCACGTCCCCATAGAACAGTAACCGCCAGTAAATCACTAAAAGGTGCCCCCGTGAGCTTTACCGGAAAATCAGCATTTATCGCAGGTGGCGGTGGAGGTATGGGGCTTGAAATAGCCAACGCCCTGATCGAACAGGGCGCTCGTGTCGGCATGGCGGACGTCAAACCGGAACCAGCTGGAATTGCAGATGGCCCCGGCTCTCACGCCTATTACGAAGGCGACCTGACCAACGAGGTTTTCGTCAAAAAGGCTATCGATGATACCGCTTCAAGTTTTAATGGCCTCGACTATTTGATCAATACGGCTGGGGTTCTGTGGTTTGACCGCGACAAGTCGGTGACAGAGATGGATATGGACGTCTGGGATACGGTCATGGCCATCAACGTCAAATCCTTTGCCCTGACGGCTCGCCACGCCATCCCTCATATGAAGGGGCAGGGCGGCGGGGCCATGGTGCATTTCTCGTCCGTCGATGCGACGGGGGGCGATGCGCCTTCCCAGGATGCCTACGGCGCTTCAAAAGCTGCCGTCATACGGTTGGCGAAGTCCCTGGCGATACAGTTTGCCGGCAACAACATCCGATCCAACGTTATCTTGCCGGGCGGCACCATGTCTCCCATGCAGGAGCGCTGGGCCAAGGATGAGAAAGCCAAGGACCGTGCTGCGGGCTTCGTGCCGCTGGGCCGCCTCGGCACGACAAAAGATATGGCTGACGCCTGTTTGTTCCTGCTTTCCGATCAGGCGAGCTACATTACCGGCGTGGAGCTGCCCGTCGACGGCGGCATAACAGCCCAGGTGTGATCAGGCGATGACATCCAAAACGGGAACCTTTACCTGTATTGACGCCCATACATGTGGCAACCCTGTCCGCGTCGTGGCGGAAGGTGGTCCCGATCTGGACGGCGCCACCATGATCGAGAAACGGCGGCATTTTCTGGAAAGTTACGACTGGATAAGAACGGGCCTGATGTTCGAGCCAAGGGGACATGACGTCATGTCCGGCAGTATTCTCTATCCTCCGACCCGGGACGACTGCGACGTCGCCATCCTGTTTATCGAGGTATCAGGCTGTCTGCCCATGTGCGGCCACGGTACCATCGGCACCGTAACCGTCGCCATCGAACGGGGATTGGTAACGCCGCGCGAACCGGGCGTGTTGCGCCTGGATACGCCCGCCGGGCTCGTGGTTGCGCAGTACGAAACGACCGGCGATTGTGTCGATAGCGTTCGCCTGACAAACGTGCCCGCCTTCCTTTACGGTACGGATTATCAGGTGGATGTGCCAGCACTCGGCTCCCTGACCATGGATGTCGCCTATGGCGGAAACTTCTATGCCATCATCGAACCGCAGGAAAATTTCAAAGATATGAGCGACCTGACGCCGGGTGATATCCAGCGTCTCAGCCCCGTTATCCGGTCGCTGATGAATGAAAAGTATGATTTCGTTCATCCCGAGCAGGACGCCATCAGGGGCTTGAGCCATATCATGTGGACAGGCAAGCCGACCTCGGCTGAAGCTGATGCCAGGAACGCAGTTCTTTATGGTGACAAGGCCATCGACCGCTCACCCTGCGGCACTGGTACATCGGCCAGAATGGCGCAGTGGGCGGCCCGGGGTGATCTGGTGGTTGGTGATGATTTCATCCATGAAAGCATTATCGGCAGCCTGTTCAGGGGACGCGTCGAAGATCAGGTGAGCGTTGGCAATAAAAGTGCGATCATTCCCTCCATCGAAGGATGGGCCCGGATTACGGGTGATAACACGATTTATATTGATGAACGCGACCCCTACGCCCACGGATTTATCCTGAAATAACGTCTTTGAAATAATGACGGAAATTTACTCATCTATCGGCCAAGAGGGCCGGTGCATGGTGAACAGGTTGTTCACTCGGGTGAAGTCCATATAGCCAAGACGGCCGATCACATCCGCTTTCATCATGTCGACCATGCCATCGACCAGAATATCATCGCTGATATGAATGCCGATGACTTCTCCGAAAACAACCAGATTGGCCGCATCCTCGGACGCTCGGGGTAATTCGACGGTTTTCACGTACCGGCATTCAAGGTGTGCCGGACTGGCCTTTACGCGGGGTGGCGAGACAAGCTCAGAGGGCTCTTTTTCCAAACCCGCAATATCAAATTCGTCTGTTTCCCGCGGTGCATCGGCTGAAGATTTATTCATGGCCTCCCGTAGGGACCAGGACACTATGTTAACCACGAACTCACCGGTTTCCTGGATATTGCTGACCGTATCTTTCAAACCGCCCTCAACGTGATACCCGCTTGTGGCGAACATCACCTGGGGCGGGGAATAGGAAACGGCATTAAAGAACGAATAGGGCGCCAGATTGACGGTCCCCTTACTGTCCTGAGATGAAATCCATCCGATCGGTCGGGGCGTGACCAGGGCATTAAAGGGGTTATGCGGCAAGCCATGTGGTTCATTTGTTTTATAAAACATCGGGATTATAGCCTCTGAATATCTTCCGGATCTTTCTGGATCGCTGATTTATCCAATGATTACAGCTTCTTTCGGACAAAGTGCCATTGTATGTTCATTTTATATTTCTTGACCAGATATGTAAGTTCATTACAATTTTTTTTAGAGTCCGTAACAAGAGTGCTCTATTAAATTGAATAACCGTGACAAGCGGTTCCGGCCTGGGCAGGGAGGCTATGCGATGTTCCACATTGATGGCATCGAACAAGATGATCTGGAAAAACTTGAGCCGGTTTTCCGGGATGTACTGCATTACTGGCAGATAAAAGCTGAAAAGGCTGGCGGCATCCCCACATTAATCGACATCGACCTCATGGAGCTCTGGCAACATGCCAGCTATCTGACCGTCAAGGATATCGAGCGGGATGCTATGTCGGCGGCTCTACGTTTCCGGTGGCGCTATGCGGGCACCATGTTATACGAACTGACAGGATTGGAGCTGACCGGCCGATATCTTGATGAAATCTTTGAACCCGGCGATGCCGTTCATGACATAGAGGCAGGCGTCGTCATGTCCGGCAGGCCGCATTTCTGGAAAAGATATCTTGAAAACAAAGCCTCCAACCGGGCCCCCGTCATGCACGAATGTATGACCCTGCCTCTAACGAATGAAAAAGGATCGATCGCCCATACCATATCGGTCAACAATTGGGACGAAGAAGATGAGGAAGGCGCCAAGCCTTTACTTCTTTCGAACAATCGTGAGGGCGCCAGCGTTAAAGTCGGCTCACTGACCACGCAATACAACTGATCAGGAGTGGACAGTATCGACTGTCATTCTCATACCGGGTCGCGTTTCAACGGTTGGCACATGCAATGCACGCCGCCCCCTGCATTCAGGAACATGGACATGTCCGGGTCGTAAACCTTGAACCCGTTCGCCCGCAGCTTGGAAACCAGATCCTTGGAGGATTCAGGGGCAAGCACCCGGTCGTCGCCCAATGAAACGACATTGCACCCCAACGCCATGGTGTCGCGGAAGCTGACCGGAATGAACTCGATCTTCTTGCTCTTCAGCCAGTCGAGAACATGGTCCGGCGTTGTATCCAGGCAGACAGCCGCCAGCTTGGGCGCAATCATGCAGACCATCAGATCGATATGGACATAAAAATTATCGATGGGGGCAAAATGAACCTCCCATCCTTCCTTTTCCATCCAACCGGCGATCTGGCGGGCGGATACCTCTTCACAGCGCAGGCCCGTGTAACCGATCATCACCGCGCCGGGTTCGATAATATTGAAATCACCACCTTCGAAGTTTCCGGCGGATACCAGATCGTAAATCGGAATATCGAGGGATTCATAAAGCCTGAGAGCCGCTGAATACTCACCACGGCGACGCGGGTTGGCCATCTGGGTGATCACCGCGCCCCAGGGTGTCATGAAGCTCGAATCCCTGGCGTAGACCTGATAACAGAGCTCTTCCTGCGGTGGATGCAGATGGACCCGGACGCCTGCCTCCTCGTAGGCTTCAACCATTTCACGATGCTGGCGCATGGCGACCTGGTGATCGAAGGTGAGGCCATCTCGTTCGGAGGCCCGAACGACGGAACTCCATTGCGCATTCTCCGTCGTCATCCAGCGGAACGTTTCCGCCGGTCCCAGAAGAACGTCGCGCAGGACACCGTATTCGCTGTTGATGCCCCAGTCCGTCAGCGGGGCGGTATTACCCTCAAGGTTGCGGCGGCGAAAACGGCTTTCGGCGATTTTGGTCATCTCATTCATGTTTCTTCCCCCTGATTTCGGGCCAATGTCTTTCTCTATTGAACAGGAATAACCCGGTTCTGTGTATTCCCCCTGTTGAGGTACTGCGAATGGACTAGTCCTTGAAGGTTAAGCCTTGGGTGGACGATGGTGTTGCCACCACTGCCTGAATGACTCCATATCGAAATCCAGTTCCTCGCCCATACCGCCTGTGAACTCCCGCCATACGTCCCTGACCCCGTTCGGCACGGCGACAAGCGTCGGTATACCTTCCGATACCGCACGAAGGATCTCATCGGCCAGTCCTTCGCCCTGCTGTTCCTGCTCACCGAATTTTTCGATGATGACCAGGTCCATGTGAGACCGGATGGCGCGATCCAGCGCCCCACTCGCCTCAGCCAACACGGCAGGATTAAGTGAACAAGTTTTATGAAGACGATCCGAATCCGTCGGGCGGTTAATGGCAAAACGATGACCAGTATCAAGTTCAATGGCGTCGATTCCGGTGGTGATGCCGTCCGCATTCTTCAGAACCTCCTGGACAATACCTCCGACACGCCAGCCTGCGGACCTGACTTCCTCGGCAAACGCGTGCAGCACGCCCATTTCCCGCTGACGGGATGGATAGACAGCCGCGGCCAGCGCCATCGTTATGCCATTTTCCTCCAGTTGATTTTCCTGGCATTCGGTCGGGTCTGGGGCAGGTTTGCTGTGTGTCATGAATTGTCGGTTTTAATGGCAAGGCATTGGGTCATTAGAGCATATCAGGTTCTGGCATGGATAAAATGCTTAAACTAGGGACTTGCTATCCCTGTTAACAGATTATATGGGAACGCATCCTATAATACCGAACCTTTCAGGAGGCCTCTATGGCGCGTATCGTTTATGTAAATGGCGACTATCTACCGGAACAGGACGCCAAGATTTCAGTTTTTGACCGCGGCTTTCTGTTTGCCGATGGCGTTTATGAGGTATCTCCGGTCTTGAACGGTAAACTGGTGGAAAACGAGGGCCATCTTGCGCGCCTGCAGCGGTCTTTGAGCGAACTGAACATGAAGTCGCCCGGAACGTCAGAGGAAATCGAAGCCATCCAGAAAGAGGTCGTAAAACGAAACGGCGTCAAGGAAGGGGCGATCTATCTGCAGGTAACCCGTGGCGCCGCGGACCGAGATTTTCCGTTCCCCACGGATATCGAGCCCAGCCTTGTCATGTTCACCCAGGAAAAGAACCTGTTGGACAGCCCTGCGGCTGAAAAAGGAATCTCCGTCATCACCATTCCCGATATCCGCTGGCAGCGCCGGGATATCAAGACGGTCGCCCTGCTGGCCCAGGCCATGGCGAAACAGGCCGCCCTTGATGCCGGCGCCAATGACGCCTGGATGGTCGAAGACGGTTTCATCACGGAAGGCTCCTCCAACAACGCCTTTATCGTGACCAAGGAAGGCAAGCTGGTGACCCGCGATCTTTCCAACAAGATTCTGCATGGCATCACGCGGCGCTCAATCCTGGAAATCGCCCGGCGTGAAGGAATCGAGATCGAGGAACGCGCCTTTACGGTTGAAGAGGCCTATGAGGCGGTTGAAGCCTTTTCGACCAGCGCCTCTACCTTCGCCATGCCCGTCGTGAAAATCGACGACACCATTCTCAGCAATGGCGCACCAGGCGAACTGACGGCCAAGATCCGTAAACTCTATATCGAGATGGCGTTGGATTCCGTAGCGGACTGATCCGCAATCGAACCGAAACGAACCTGCATCTCTGGAAACGCTGGAGATCATGTTCGTTTTCCATTACCCTGCCCGAAGCGAGTCAAGGCCATGAAAGGGCGCGGCATGGACCCTATTGCTCCCAGGCAGAGCGACATTATCAAACTGGCGCGGGAATACGGCAGGGTCAGCGTCGATGGCCTGGTCGAGCGGTTCAATGTCACACCGCAAACCATCCGCAAGGATTTGAATGACCTGTGCGACCGCGGCCTGCTGCAACGCGTGCACGGCGGCGCCGTCCTATCATCGGGCGTCGCCAATTACGCCTATGAAGCCAGGCGGCAACTGGCGGCTGAAGAAAAGCGCCTGATCGGCATCAAGGCGGCGTCCCTGGTACCGGACAACTGCTCTATTCTGATCAATATCGGCACAACAACGGAACAGGTCGCCCAGAACCTGAGCGGCAAGAAAGATCTGTTGGTTATCACCAATAATATAAATGTTGTCAATATCTTACGAGATAATCCGGATATTGAATTGATCGTTACCGGCGGCAATGTTCGCCATTCCGATGGCGGCGTCGTCGGTGATGCGGCTGTCCACCTGATCGAACAGTTCAAGGTGGATTACGCCATTATCGGAACCTCGGCCATTGACCAGGATGGAACGTTCATGGATTACGATTATCGCGAGGTCAAAATCGCCCAGGCAATCATCGAAAACGCCCGGCACACCATCCTAGTCGCCGATCACATGAAGTTCGAAAGGACGGCGCCAGTCAGGGTCGGTCACCTGTCGCAACTGGACCGTTTTGTAACAGATAGACCTCTGCCCTCTCATCTCGCCAAGATCTGCCGTAAAGGACAGGTACAGGTCGATATCTCCTCGCCTACTTCGTGAAAACATCTCCCCGATGACGCTTTTCGTTGTTGTTTCGATTATTTTCGTTTAAGGTTCGCTAATCTTCACTTTCGAGCAAGGATCAGTGATGGGGACTGATGTTTACGATATCGCCATTATCGGTGGCGGCATCAACGGATGCGGCATTGCACGGGATGCCGTCGGCCGTGGGCTATCCGTCTTCCTGGCGGAAAAGCAGGACCTGGCCAGCGGCACGTCATCGGCTTCAACCAAGCTGATTCATGGCGGATTGCGATATCTGGAGCATTATGAGTTCCGCCTTGTCCGGGAAGCCTTGAGCGAGCGTGAGGTTCTTTGGTCCCTGGCGCCTCACATCATCAAACCCCTTCGTTTTGTCCTGCCCCATCACACGAGCCTGCGACCCGCCTGGCTGATCAGGCTGGGGTTGTTTCTTTACGATCACCTGGGCGGGCGGGAAAAACTGCCGTCCTCAAGAATTTTCAACCTGAAAGAAAACACGGCCGGCGAATCGCTCGATTCCGCCTTTACCAAAGCCTTCGAGTATTCCGATTGCTGGGTTGATGATGCACGGCTGGTCGTGCTCAACGCCATGAATGCATCGGAACGCGGTGCGGTTATCCGCACCCGTACAGAAGTAACCTCCGCCGTCAAACGCCAGAATCACTGGGAACTTTCACTAACGGACAACCTGAACGGCAAGACCGAGACGATTTGGGCGAAAACCATTGTTAATGCCGCCGGTCCCTGGGTTCTGAACGTCATTACCGACACCATGAAGATGGCAAGCAATCATGGTGTCCGACTCGTAAAAGGCAGCCATATCGTCGTGCCGCGTCTCTTTGACCATGACCGGGCTTATATCTTCCAGAATGCCGACCAGCGTATCGTTTTCGCTATTCCCTATGAGAGTGACTTCACCTTGATCGGCACCACGGATGTGGATTTTCAGGGAGACCCCAATGACGCCGAGGCTTCGGCTGAAGAAATCCGTTATTTATGCTCATCAGCCAGCGAATACTTCTCCGACACTGTTTCGCCAGATGATGTGGTCTGGACCTATTCCGGCATCCGCCCCCTTTACAATGACGGCGCCAGCGAAGCCCAGAAAGCCACCCGGGATTATGTTCTTACTGTCGAGAGTGAGCCAAAAGGACCTGCCACCGTTAACATCTTCGGCGGCAAAATAACCACCTATCGGCGGCTGGCGGAGGATGTCCTTAAAAAGCTATCCGACCAATTCCCGCAGATGCACTCTCCCTGGACGGTGAAAGCCCCGCTCCCCGGCGGTGATTTCCCTGTTGGAACGCTTGATGACATCGAAAAGAACCTGATGTTAACCGCACCGGGTATTCCTGCCCAGGTGGCGGAACGGTGGGCCAGAAGCTATGGCACCCGTGCATGCCTGATCGCTCCCGGCGCCACATCCGAACAGGATCTGGGTCAACATTTCGGCGCCGGTCTCTATGCGTGTGAGGTTACCTATCTGGTCAACAACGAATGGGCTGTAACCGCCGATGATATTCTGTGGCGGCGGACCAAGCTGGGACTTCGGATGACCAAGCTGGAAAAATCAGCGCTCGCCCAATGGCTTTCCAAGAATTACTCTGGACGGGTAGACGACGCTGCCTGAAAGACAGGCGTTGTCCCGCAGGGAGTAAGCCATGACCAGTTATGTTCTTGCCATCGATCAGGGCACGACATCGTCCCGCGCTATGCTGTTTGATAGTGACTATGACGTCGCCGCCATGGCGCAACAGGAATTCGAGCAGCACTTCCCGGCATCGGGTTGGGTGGAGCATGACCCGGAAGACATCTGGAACACGGTGCTTGCAACCTGCCGTGGCGTTATGGAGAAGTGTAACGTTTCCGCCGGGGACATAGCCGCCATCGGCATAACCAATCAACGTGAAACCGTCGTCGTCTGGGACAAGAAAACCGGCAAACCCATTCATCCGGCCATCGTCTGGCAGGACCGCCGCACGGCGGAAATCTGTTCGTCGCTAAAAGAAGCCGGCCATGAACCGTCCTTGACGGCAAAGACAGGGCTGTTGCTGGACCCCTATTTTTCCGGCACCAAGATCGCCTGGATCATGGACCATGTCGATGGCGCGCGTGATGCCGCCGCCAGGGGTGAGCTAGCCTTCGGAACCATCGACAGCTTCCTGCTGTGGCGGCTGACTGGCGGTAAGGTGCATGCAACGGACGCCACCAACGCCAGCCGCACCCTGCTTTACGACATCCACCAGGGACAATGGAGCTCCGAGCTTTGTGACCTGCTGCGTGTACCGGAGGCAATGCTGCCGAAGGTTCACGATTGCGCCGCCAGCTTCGGCGAAACAGATCCCGATATCTTCGGCAGGGCCATCAACATCACGGGCATTGCCGGTGACCAACAGGCGGCGACGGTCGGCCAGGCCTGCTTCAGTCCGGGCATGATGAAATCCACTTACGGCACAGGGTGTTTCGCCCTGCTGAACACTGGCGATACGGCGGTATCGTCCGATAATCGGTTGCTGACAACCATCGCTTACCAATTGGACGGTAAACCCACCTACGCCCTTGAGGGCTCCATCTTCATCGCCGGCGCAGCTGTTCAGTGGCTGCGGGATGGTCTGGGCGTTATCGAGCACGCCGCCGAAACCGGCCATCTGGCGGATCAGGCCGATCCTGGCCAGGATGTCTATCTGGTGCCGGCGTTTGTCGGCCTCGGCGCCCCGTATTGGGATGCCGAATGCCGCGGCGCGATCTTTGGCCTGACACGCGGTACGGGGCCGAAGGAACTGTCCCTCGCCGCCCTGGAAAGCGTTTGTTACCAGACCCGCGATCTTCTGGAAGCCATGCGCAATGACTGGCAAGGTCGAGGCACTGACGAACAGGATACCGTTCTCAGGGTCGATGGCGGCATGGTTGCATCGGACTGGACCATGCAGCGCCTGTCCGACCTGCTCAACGCCGTCGTGGACAGGCCGAAAATCATGGAAACGACGGCGCTTGGCGCCGCCTATCTGGCAGGCATGCAGGTTGACTTCTATGCAGGCCCGGACGCGTTCGCCAAAAGCTGGGCGCTCGACAGGCGCTTTTCACCGGATATGGCGGATGACCACAGGAATAAACGCTACGCCGGCTGGCGAGAGGCCGTATCGAGGACTCTCGTGTCATCATAAAGTACGTAGTTATTTGGCTGACCAGGCTTCGAGACGCGCCAGCATTCGCCGGGTGTGACTGCCCGTCCAAAACAGACGCCCGCAATCGGGACAGCTTTTCAAACTATCCAGCGATCCTTTCCAGTCCGGCGGCATGTTGGATTTGTTCATCTCAGTCGCGGCGGTAACGACGGCATTGTCCATCAGGCATCGTGAAAAAGGCGCTTTCAGCCAGTTGATACCAAGAGGTCTGGTGATTTCATTTACCTGATCCTCAATACGCCCGGAATCAATAAGAAATACGTGCGCCTCGGAATTCCGGCGTTCAAGGAACTTGCGATCCCGCGTCAGGAGCAGGCGGTTTCCGGATATGGCTTTCGCCATCAAATCCTGGTCGTTCATACCCTTGGCGGCAAGCTCCGTATCATATCCGGCGGCCCGTAGCCACCGCGCCAGCCGCGTCAGCATTTCATCACAGATAAATCGTTCCAACCGGACGGCCATGGTATCCCTGACGTTTCCCTTGCTCACTCGTATACGATCAAGGCCTCAATAGATTAGTATAGGTAATGTTGCGTGAATATCAGCTCCGTCGCCAATCCTATCTTCGGGGGCGTTTATGAGTTTCTGGTTTTTACCGCGCCGGTTGCTTTCCAGGACCAGATGGCTGCTTGCGTCCGCCATTCTTGTCCTCGCCGCCTGCGCCGACAATACCGAAATCCTCCTGCACCAGGAGCCTGGGAACGTTTCGCCAAATGAGCTTAGGGCAATCTATGTCACGTCCAATGGCTGGCATAGCGGGATCGTTTTGGAGGTTGACGACATGCTGACAGAAAGCATCCCTGAAACCGCCGATTTCTCCCAGGCCCGCTTCCTCGAATTCGGTTGGGGAGATGCCGAATACTATCCGGCGGAAAAACCGAGCATCGGCATGGGCCTACGCGCCGTCTTCGTGCCGACCGAAACCGTTCTGCATATTGCCGCGATGAGGGTTACACCCGACCTTCGATACCCGGAAAGCGAGGTCATTCCCCTTTCCATCAGTCCGTCAGGCCGGGAAAGGCTGATCGGCTTCATCAGTCGGACATTCAGGCGCAACGGTGACATCCGCACCCATCCTGTCAGCCCAGGCCTCCACTCCAACAGCCACTTCTATCCGGCAAAGGGGGAATTCCACATGTTCAATACCTGCAACACGTGGACGGCCCGGGCGTTGAGACATGCAGGAATTGATATTCATACGGAAAAAGCGCATTCCGCAGAGGAACTGATGGGGCAACTCCGGACAATCGGCAATCAATGACCGGATGACTGAATAATGGTTAGTCTGCCGGATCCCCAGGAAGGGCACTCTCATCAGCGGAAAGGATTTCGCACAGCTTGAGAACGGTCGAGTTGGGCGCATGTTGGGTTTCGGTTCCCACGACATCCCCTCTGGTGACACGGGTGAACGCCTCAAGCAGTTCTTCCTCCGTCGGCCCGAGCGCGATTATTTCCGCCATCGCGTGTTCGCTGACGCCATCGCGGCCGACGATTTCCTGAATTTTTTCGCTGTTAATCATGGTCGTTTCTCCTCTCGTCGGTTACGGGACAAGGACGGCAGCGCCGGTCAGACGGCCCTCCCTCAGGTCTTCCAGCGCCGAGTTTGCCTGTTCAAGGGGGTAGGTTTCAATCGTTGTCGTGACCGGAACTTTTGGCGCCAGTTCCAGAAAATCGATCGCATCCTGCCGGGTCAGGTTGGCGACAGAGCGGACGACGCGTTCCCCCCAGAGAATATCATAAGGGAAGCCGGGAATATCGGACATATGGATACCACCGCAGACGACGACCCCGCCCTTGCGCACAGCCCGCAAGGCGGCAGGCACCAGCGGCCCCACCGGGGCGAAGATGATCGCGGCGTCCAACTCCTCAGGCGGCGATTGTTCGGAATCCCCGGCCCACTTAGCGCCCATTTCGCGGGCGAAGTCCTGCGCCATTTTATCGCCGCTGCGGGTGAAGGCATAGACATCCTGTCCCCGATGGAGGGCCACCTGAATAACGATATGGGCCGCTGCGCCAAAACCGTAAATGCCCAGTCGTTTTACATTGTCGCCAGTCATGGACAGGGACCGATAACCGATCAGACCGGCGCATAACAGGGGCGCAGCCTGTTCATCCGTGTAAGAGCCATGAACGGGGAAGCAATACCGGGCATCGGCGACGGTCATTTCCGCATACCCGCCGTTGATCTGATAACCGGTAAATCCAGGGGCATCGCAGAGATTTTCCTTGCCCGAGAGGCAATAGGAACAACAGCCGCAGGTATGCCCGAGCCAGGGAATACCGATCCTGTCGCCGAGCTTGAACGCATCGACACCCTTCCCCATCGCGCTAACGGTGCCGACGATTTCATGGCCCGGAATGATCGGCAACTTGGGATCAGGCAGATCACCATCCACAACATGCAGGTCGGTCCGGCAGACACCGCAGGCGGTTACCCGCACCTGAACCTCGCCGGTTCCCGGTTCCGGGTCCGGCATGTCCATAGGTTTGAGCGGCAACCCTGGCCTTTCCAACACCATGGCGCGCATTGCGCTAACCTCCTGATCATTATGAGGTTTCAGTATGCACTGCAGTCAGCATACCATCATTGATGTCTGTCAAAGCTGTTAATTGAAATGGCGGTCCAGCCAGTCCCGGGTCCGGAAGTATTTCCCGACGAGAGGAATAAACCACGGGTTTCCGTTATAGAGCGCGTGGGTCGGGAAATCAGGAGAATCGAATGCACAGGGCCGGTTAGCGACGCCAGCGATCTTTCGCGCCGTCTGGGTTCCCAGATAGGTCATCATGGCAACGCCGGAACCGTTGCAACCCAAAGCATAATGCAGGCCGTCCATCGTTCCCATATGGGACACCTCGTCCATGGTGAAAGCCACGTTGCCGGTCCAGGCGTGCGTAATGCGGGTGCCTTTAAGCTGCGGGTAGCGGTCCGTCATGAACCGGTACAGGATGGGAGCTGTTTCCAGCGGTTCAGTCTGCCCGAACTTGGCCCGTCCCCCGAATAACATACGCTTTCCGTCCGGCGACATGCGGTAATAAGTCAGCACGCGCCTTGAATCCGAAAGGCTGCGATTCTTTGGGCTTAACGACTGCGCTAGGTCTTCGGGCAGCTCTTCCGTCGCAATCATGTAGCTGCCGACGGGTACGACCCGACGTTTCAGCTTCGGTGTCAGATCACCCGTATAGCCATTGGTTCCGATCACTACTTCCCTGACGCGGATCGTCCCCCGTTCCGTCACAACTTCCCAGCCCGGTTCCAGAGGCGTGAGCTTAGTGACGCCAGCCTGGGCGCACACCGTGACGCCTCGGCGCTCGCAGGCGTCGAGCAGACCCTTGTAATAAAGCGAGGGGTGCAAATGAGCCCCCCGTTCCACCACCATGCCACCCCGGTAATAATCGCTGCCGATTTCGTCTCGTTGCTTGTCCTGCGGCACGAGATAGGCCCCACCGGGTACGATCTCGTTCAGGTCGGAAACCTTTTTCTTCATGGCGTCGAAATGTTTCCTACACCACGCGCCCGTGAAGCTGCCGGTTTTGTGCCAGCCGCAATCGATGTTCTCTTCCTCGATCAGGCGCTCCACCAGATCAAATCCATCGGCAGCATCCCGGCGCAGGAGCTGGATGTTTTCTTCCTCGGCGGCGCTCGCCCTCGTATAGCGCTTGCCCACGTTGCGACCGCCGGACACCATGCCGCCGTTTCTGGTAGAACCGCCGAAGCCCGGTTGCTGGGCATCGAACACAACAGCATCGATGTTGTTCTTGGCAAGCTCCAGGGCCGCCGAGATACCGGCGTATCCGGCGCCGACAATGGCGACATCGGCTTTAGCCGGAACATCTTCGAGATCGAGCGCCTGGGGCTCGTAGGCTTCCCACCACCAGGGTTTTAGCTGGAAGTCCTTATGGAAAATATTGCTTTCGGCCATTGACTGCATTCCCCAAAGATTGACTAGTCACTTACCTAATAATCTTAAGATGAGGATATGGCCGTTGGGTTTCAGGCACCATCCCCCGTATGGGCTAGAGCGTAAAAAAGGGTGGCGTAAATCGCCACCCTTAATCGCTTCACGGCCTTTGGAATTAACCGCCGGCCTGAACTTCCGTAGCAAGATCGGAATACTTCTTGTCCGTTTCCGGAGACAGGGCCTGGAAGAAAATACTGTTCCCCAGGACTGCATCCGGACGGGCAAAGCCGAGCTCCGCCAGACGGTTGTTGTTAACCAGGTCGTAGGCCTTTTTGTTGGTTGATCCGTAACCGTAATTGTCGATCAGCCAGGCGCCGGATTCAGGCGCCGTCCAGGCGTCGATCAGGTCATAGGCCGCATCCTTGTTCTTGCAGTCCTTATGCATCACAAAGCCGGCGATCCAGGCAAAGATGCCTTCCTTCGGCACCATCATATCGACGGCAAGCCCCTGTGCTTTCAGGTTCACGAGGGACTGGTTCCAGGCATAGGCGGCGACAATCTCGCCGGACGCCAGCGCCTGTTCAATTTCCGTCGGTGACGACCAGTAGAAACGCAGCAGATCACGCTGCTTCGCCGCCAGTTTCTTGACTTCGGCAAGCTGCTTGTCGTCCAGATCGAAAATATTGTCCATGCCGAGAACGCGGGCGGCCACTTCCACGATTGAATCAGCGGCGTCATAGAAAGCGATCTTGCCCTTGTAGTTTTCATCATAGAGAATTTCCCATGACGGATTGTCGATGTATTTCTGCTCAACAAGGTCGGTTCGGTAAACGACGGAGCTGTTTCCGAATTCGCTGCAGATCATGTACTGATTGCCATTGACCTTGGCGCTTTCTTCGTTCCGGACGCTTTCAAAAATGTCCGGCCAGTTCTTGACCCTGGACGTATCCAGTGGCTGAAGCATGCCAGCCTCATACCAGCGTTTCACGTTGTAGTTACCGGGATGTAACAGGTCGGGCTTCCATCCAGCTGTCATCTTGGCGAGCGATTCCTCTTCGCTGGCGATATAGCTAAACTCGGGCAACCCGCCGTATTTTTCCTGGTATGATCCCAACAGGTCCGGCACATCGTAACCTGCCCAGGTATGGTAATGCACCTCATTGGCGGCCTGGGCCGAACGGGGCGCCATGGGCAGCAACGAATAGGTCAAACCTGCAGCTGCTGCTGCCTGCATCATCTGACGCCGGGACATTCCCTGTTTCATCATTTTTTTCATAACCTTCTCCTGTCTTTCTGGGTTTTCATGTTGTTACAAGTTTTCACGTTCTTGCTTGGTCTTTATTCATGCTCCCGGGCTGGCGCTCATATCACGCCCATTTCCCTGAGAGCCTGAATCCTTTCTTCATTGAGCTTCAGTTCAGATGAGAGAATTTCATTCGTATGCTCGCCCAGTCTTGGCGGCGCCTGACGGTAGCTGACAGGTGTGCGCGACATCTTGATCGGACTACCGATCAGGTCCACCGAGCCGCCAGCCGCAACTTCATTTTCCATTGATATCCGCATGGCCCGGCTCATGACCTGCGGGTCTTCGAACACCTGATGCAGATCGTTGACCGGAGCGCAAGGCACACCCGCAGCTTCCAGACTCTCCAGCCAGTCCTGCATGGTACGCTTCTGCGTCGCCTCCCCGATCAGGGCAATCAACGCATCGCGGTTTTCCAGCCGAGCCGGGTTGGTGGCGAACCGTAGGTCGTCAGCGCAACCGTCGAGACCTGCCACACTGCAAAACCGCTGGAACTGGGAATCATTGCCGACGGCAATGATGACATGCCCGTCCGAAGTCGGGAAAAGCTGGTAAGGAACGATGTTGGCGTGGGCGTTGCCCAACCGTTTCGGCACGTTGCCGGACAACAGGTAATTCATGCCCTCGTTCACCAGCCATGCGACCTGGCTGTCGAGCAGCGACATGTCGATCCACTGGCCAAGGCCGGAAGTCTTGCGTTCATGCAGCGCCGCCAGGATGGCGATCATGGCGTACATGCCGCACACGATATCGGAAATGCCAACCCCCACCTTGACGGGCTCGCCTTCCGGCTCGCCGGTCAGGCTCATGATCCCGCCAATGCCCTGTACCAGATAATCGTAACCGGGGCGGGGCGCATAGGGGCCGGTCTGGCCGAACCCGGTGATGGAGCAATAGATCAAGCCGGGAAAGTCGTCTCTCAGTTGGTCGTAGGACAGTCCATACTTTTCCAGCCCGCCGACCTTGAAGTTTTCCACCAGAACATCGCAGTCCTTCAGCAGTTCCTTGATCAGCGCCTGACCTTCCGGTTTGGCGATATCGACGGAAAGCGAGCGCTTGTTCCGGTTCGCCGCAAGGAAATAGGAGCTCTCACCCATATCGTTACCGTTCTTATCCTTCAAGAACGGCGGACCCCATTTCCGCGTATCGTCCCCTTCTCCGGGGCGCTCAACCTTGATGACATCGGCGCCGAGATCGCCAAGCACCTGCGTTCCCGTCGGCCCGGCGAGAATTCGGGTCAGGTCGAGAACGCGGATATCGCTCAAGGGTCCGGAATTTTCAGGCATATAAAGACTTCCTCAACGCATCACAAACGGGTTGGCCATAGGCTCAGACGAGGTATTCACCCACACGGTTTTGGGACGCGTGTAGTCATAGATGGCCTGAAAGCCGCTTTCCCGGCCCTGGCCTGAATCCTTGAAGCCGCCGAACTCGGCGATGGGCGAGACGACCCGGTAAGTGTTGACCCAGACGATGCCGGAACGAACGGCGTCGGCGACGCGGTGCGCGCGTGCGATATCCCGGCTGAACACTCCGGCCGCCAAACCGTACTTGGTATCGTTGGCGAGTTGGATGACCTCCTCTTCGGTCTTGAAACGCTGAACGCTCAGGACCGGGCCGAACAGCTCCGTATCGACGATGGTATTTTTCTGTGACGGGCACTCGATAATGGTCGGCTCGTAATACCAGCCTGCATTCAGTTGCGGCGGCTTTCGCCCGCCATGCAGGATCGTCGCTCCCTCCTGCTTGGCGATATCCACCTGCCGCTCGATGTGTTCGATCTGACCCAGCGTCGCCAGGGGACCCATCTGGGTTTCTTCTTCAAGCGGATCGCCGATCACGATGTTCTTGGCCGTGTCGAGCATGATGCCTAAGAATTCATCAGCGATACTTTCCTGCAAATAGAGACGTGATCCGGCGACGCAGCTCTGGCCGCTGGCGCCGAAGATGCCGGCGATGGAGCCGTTGGCCGCGCTTTCCACGTCGGCGTCCTCAAAAACCATGAAAGGCGACTTGCCGCCCAGTTCGAGCGAAACATCGGCAAAGTTCTCCGCTGAATTACGGATGATATGGCGCGCCGTTTCCGGACCGCCCGTAAAGCTGATCCGCGTCACCAGGGGATGAGAAGTCAGCACCTTGCCGCAGGGGTCGCCGAAGCCGGTGACGATATTGACGACCCCGGGGGGAATGCCGGCCTCTTCGATCAGTTTGCCGAACTCCAGCATGGCGATAGGCGCGTGCTCGGATGCCTTCAGGACAACCGTGTTGCCCGCCGCCAGGGCGGGGCCGATCTTGACGGCGACGAGGAACAGTTGAGAGTTCCAGGGTACGACTGCCGCCACGACACCCAGCGGTTCGCGTTTGGTAAAGACGAACAGGTCGGGTTTATCGATAGGCATGGTGTCGCCGTGAATCTTGTCGGCGCAACCGGCGTAATAATGGAAGAAATCGGCGATGTAGGCCGCCTGCCAGCGTGTTTCCTTGAACATCTTGCCCGTGTCGATGGTCTCAAGCCTCCCAAGTTCCTCCGACTTGCCGGCCAGCAGATCACCCAGCTTTCTTAGCATCTTGCCGCGTTCCGTGGCCGTGGTCTTCGACCAGGGACCTTCCGTAAAGGCGCGATGGGCAGCCTGCACAGCACGCTCGACATCAACCGCGCCGGCAACAGGCGCCGTCGCCCATGCCTCTCCCGTTGACGGGTTGATGCTCTCGAATGTCTGGCCGTCTTCCGCATCGACCCATTCGCCGTCGATCAGCATCTGACAGTGTTTCAATTCAACCATCGTATCTATCCTCTTCCCTAAACAGGAACTTCGCTAAAACGTCATTCACCTGCCTGCTCCATTTCATCGAGTTTCGGCAGAACCACTTCCGAGGCGCTTCTGACGTGACGGATACAGGCATCCTTCATGCCCTGTGGATCCCGTTCCTGAGCCGCCTTGATGATGTCTTTGACCTCGGCAATCATTTTCCTGCCCCGCCCGGAACTCATCAGTGACATCTGGCGCAGCTGCCATATTCGGGTGTTTAATGTATGGATCATGTGCGCCAACATGTCGTTTTGCGCGCCCGCGAAGATGACATCGTAAAATCGGGATTTGATCTCCAGCACGGATGCAAAGTCACCCGATCTCACCTTGCTGGAGATGTCCTTTGAAATCTTCGTCAACTCCTGCACTTGTTCATCATTGGCATGGATGGCGAACAACTCACCGGCCAGCCCCTCCAACGCGGCCCTGACTTCATAGATATTTCGTGCTTCCGCCGCCGTCAGGGTGGCGACAACCGGCCCCTTGTGGGGCACCATTTTGATCAGGTGTTCGGATTCCAGATGACGCAGGGCTTCGCGGACAGATGTACGGCTGACGCCGAGCATTTCGCAGAGCTCCCGCTCCACAAGATGTTTTCCCGGCGGGAACCGCTGGTCGATGATCGCCTGACGCAGGATATCCGTTGCCTGATGGCGAAGCGTAGTCACCTCTCGTCGAACAAGAAGAGAGCCGTCATCGGAATCCGCCACAGGCGCATTTGTTACCAGTTCAATCGACATAGGCTTTCGCCCCCGGAACAAGCATCATGTCTGCTTTGCAAGATTGTAATACAATATTATAATCTGACAATCGCAGAGTTATTCACAGGCCGAGAGAGGTTTCATCATGGCGCGGGAAAAGGAAATTATCGGCGGCCCACTGGCCATTAACGGACGCACACTGACGCTCTCAAAGGCAGTCCGGGCCGGAGACATGGTCTATGTCACCGGTCAGGTTCCCTTCAAGGACGGAGAGATCATGACCGACGGTACGATCGAGGATCAGACCCGCGCCGTCTTGAACCAGACCCGTGACATTCTGGCCGAGGCCGGGTGCGACCTGTCCAACGTCGTAAAAGCCATGGTCTGGTTGAGAGATCGTGCTGACTTCCCAGGCTTCAACGAAGTCTACGGTGAATACTTTCCGGATAAACCGCCCGCACGCTCCGCCGTGATTTCCGAACTATTGGTCGATGTCCGCGTTGAGGTGGAAGTGGTCGCCTACGACCCCCGGTGACATTTAAGAAATTTAGTTTGGCCGCGCCTCATCCAGTAACCAGTCATGGAACTGCCGCGTGCTGGTCGACATGGGCGTTTCTTCCGGTATGGCAAGATAAACACCCATGTTACGGCCAAGTCGTTCCTGTAAAGGCGCAACAAGCCGGCCACTTGCCATCAGATCATCAATCAGACCGCTGAAGCCAAGGGCGATGCCCTGGCCGTCCATGGCCGCTTGGATAATGTTCGCATAATTATCGAAACCGATAATCTGGCTGGCCTCCGGCAAAGGCGCATCGAAGGCTTCCAGCCACCATGCCCATCCCTCTGGCATGTGGGACGAGCCCTCCAGATTCAACAGGGCATGACGGTGAATATCATCCGGACCTGACAATTCCTTTGATGACTTCAGGTAATCCGGTGAACAAACCGGGATCGAATCCACATCGAACAGACGTGTCGCACTCACACCCGGCCATTTCCCATCACCATATCGTAACCCGATGTTGATGCCCTGCTGGCGGAGGTCGCCGGGGTCGTCCATGACTTTCATGTGCAAAGTGGTTTCGGGGTGCGATGAGCGGAATCCGGGCAGCCGGGGCGTAAGCCAGAAAGAGGCGATGGCAACGGAAGCGGAAACGACAACGGTCGAATCCGCCTTTGGATCGCTCAAAGCAGCTGTCGTATCGGCAATGGCGTCGAGACTGTCACGTACCGTCGCGTGAAGTTTTTCTCCCGCTTCCGTCAATTCGAGTGCCCGGTGCAGGCGGTAAAACAATTTCTCGCCGACAAAGGATTCAAGAGACCTGATCTGCCGGCTTACCGCTTCGCGACTGATTAACAGTTCCTCTCCGGCCAGCGTAAAACTCAAATGCCGGGCGGCCGCCTCGAAGGCGACGAGGCTGTTCAGCGGAGGTAACTTGAATCTCAAATTTCGCATGACCCTATTGTTACGCGAAATCGACAATTTTTCCAGTTTACTGATTCATCCAATCGGGTCTTTTTGCCTTTGGAATTATTCTTATTCGGCTCTAGGAAGTGGGAGTGCACAATGCGATTTAATCTTGTCATCAATATGGAGCGCTATACCGAAGATCAGGATATGCGCGACATAGCCCGGCATACGACGGAAATGGTCCAGATGGCGGACGAAGGCGGCTTCGATATCGCCTGGGCGGCAGAACATCACGCCATTGAAATGACCATCGCGCCAGGACCGTTCCAACTGATGACCCATTGGGCGGCGCATACAAATCGCATCCGTCTGGGTACGGCCTGTATCGTCGCCCCCTACTGGCACCCCATCAAGCTGGCCGGCGAGGTCGCCATGTTCGACCTGCTGTCCGGCGGACGGTTCGAATTCGGCATCGGCAAGGGCGCCTACCAGCGCGAGTTCGACCGCATGATGAACGGCATGGACCAGAACCTGGGCGTACCGATGATGCTGGAGATGATCCCGGCCTTGAAAGAACTCTGGAAGGGTGATTACGAACATAACGGCGAATACTGGCAGTGGCCGACGGCGACGTCGTGCCCGAAACCTGTTCAAGACCCCCATCCGCCCATCTGGGTAGCCGCCCGTGATCCCGGCACCTACGATGCCGCCGTAGGTCAGGGCTACAACATCATGTCCTGGGCGCTGACCCGGCCCTTCTCGGAAGTCGAAACCTATATGCAGCGATTTGAGGACGCGCTCGCCAAGGCGCCGGAAGGCACCAAACGACCCCGGTTCATGACCATGCGCCATACAGGCGTTTGGGCCGACGACAGCGAAGCGGATATCTTTATCGAATCCATCCAGAAGCAGGGCAAACAGTTCGAGAACCTGTTCCGCAAGCTTCGCCCCGTTGAAAACGGTTTCCCGCAGGACCCCGATCCCGCGGAACTGATAAACCAGCAGGAATACGAGCGCGACACCCTGATGCAGAACCTGATCCTGGGCAAGCCGGACGAGGTGATCGAAAAACTGAAACCCTACGAGGCCCTGGGCGTCGATTACTTCTGCTACTGCGCAAGCTACCACCTGCCGATGGAACAGCAGAAGAAGTCGCTTCGCCTGTTCATCGACGAAGTGCTTCCCGCTTTCCAGGAGCCGGAACCGGCGCGCCTGTCGGCTGAATGATCGCACGTATGACAATACCTCCCCTGCCGGAAGGCATTGTTCACGGCACCGCCGGTGGTACAGCCTATAGTATCGCTGGCGATGGCCCTGTCGTCGTATTGGTTCACGGACTTGGCATGCATCGGGGCATGTGGATGTGGCAGATCCCTGACCTGGCGGAGCATTTCAAGGTCGTCACCTACGATCTGCTTGGCCATGGCGAGAGCATCAATCCACCGCCTGAGTGCACCCTTTCCGATTTTACCCGTCAACTGGCCGAGCTGACGGATGCACTGGGCCTGGAGCGTTTCGCTCTGGCCGGATTTTCCTTAGGCGGCATGATCGTCCGCTCTTTCGCGCTTGCGCACCCGGACAGGGTCAATGCGCTCGCCATCCTGCATTCGGCCCACGATCGGACGCCCGAAGAACGCGGCGCCATCCTGATCAGGGTCGAACAGGCGGCTGAGTCCGGCCCGTCGGCCACTGTCGGCGCCGCCCTCGGGCGGTGGTTCACGGACAGCTTCAGGAACGCCAACCCGGATATCATGGACCTGGTGCAACAGGCCATCCTGAAAAACGACCCTGACGTCTACCCGTCCATTTACCGGGTGCTGGCGCTGGGCGATGAGGAACTGGCGACTGCCATCAGCGCTATTACCTGCCCCACACTGGTCATGACGGGTGATGAGGATTACGGCAACTCTGCAGACATGAGCCGCCGCATGGCGGCGATCATCCCCAATGCGGAATGCGTGATCCTGCCGGGCCTCAGACACATGGCGTTGGCGGAAGACCCGGAAGCCTTCAATGCGCCGTTGATCGAGTTTTTGAAATCGGCGTCCAAGCCAGACAGTTAATTACTTATCCGACAGAGCATAACCGCCAGATTCGTCGTTGACCTCATCCCCGGTAAGCGGCGGATTGAAAATGGCGATGGCGCGGACTTCCGTATCAAGGAAATAACGGTGACGTTCATGTTTGTCGAAAGCATAGAAGACGCCCGGTTCCAACCGGTATTTCTCTCCGGTTTCGATAATCTCCACCGTGCCCGTTCCTTCAAGGACATAGACGGCCTCAATATGGTTTTTGTGCTCGACTTCCAGATCGATATCAGACGACCCGATCGCTTCCGTTACCGTGAAGCCGAGGTTGTCGGATGCAACGGCAAGACGAGCGCTGACGAACCCGTCGGCCTCGACAAAGTTGTCCGTTCCCTTAACGCTTTCAAATGTCCTGTGTATCAAGTCTACCTCCCATTATTCAGAAACGTTCAACAGAGCATCGACGACCCAGACTCCATCGGTCGTTACCATCAGCGGATTGATATCCAGCTCCAGAAGGCTATCGGCATTGGTTTCAGCGAAATATGCCACATTCAGGATAGCATCAATGACAGCTTCCCGGTTTGCTATGGCCCCACCCCTGAAACCGTCAAGCAATTGCGAGACCTTAAACTCCGCCAGTTTGTCAGCAATGGCTTCCCGGCAGGCCGGTAGCAGGATAACGCCCGTATCGCGCATCAGTTCCGCCATGATGCCGCCGCCGCCGAGAACCATGACCAATCCGAATGACAGATCGCGCCTGATGCCCACCAGCATTTCGCAAACGGGTTTCGGTACCATGGCCTCGACCAGGAAGTGCTCAGCAACTATATCAGGGCTATAAGCACGCACATTGTCCTGGATGGTTCTTACAGCGGCAGCAACATCATCATGATTGGCCAAACCGACCTGCACGGCGCCCGCTTCGGTCTTATGGGGCAGATCGGCGGAAATAAGTTTCACGACAACCGGAAAGCCGATTTCCTCCGCCGCTTTCATGGCATCGTCAGCCTCGACAAGGCGGCCCTCGGGTATTTGCAGACCCGCTTCCTTGAGACGCTGCTTACCCTGCCACTCGTCCAGCACTTGCCCTTCCGACAGATCACCGGCCAATTCCAGCAAGCGCAAGGAATCGGTAGATCCGCCAATTCTCTCGCGCAACGATCCGAAACGGGCGGCGCCGGCCAGGGATTTGAGCGCATCATTGATGCCCTGAAGCGGTGCAATGCCCGCATCGATCATGCTGTCGCGGGCCTCTTCATCCAGGTTTTCCGGCAGGATCGAGCAGACGACGCCTGGAATACCGTGGTTTTTTGTCGCCGATTCAAATGCTCGCACGTCAGCCAGATAAGGCGCGTAACTATCGCCACCCACAAGGGCTGGATAGTCCTGCACCATGATGGCGGCATCAAAGCCGTCATCGAACATGGTGTTGAATGCCTTGATCAGTTCGCCCTCATTACCCCAAAGCGGGGTCGTGTAATCCAGTGGATTGGCGACGGTAGCGATGGGCGGCAGGATTTCCTCCAAGGTCTTCTTCACTTCTTCGGACGCCGATGGATAGCTCAACCCCAAAGGCTCCGCTCCATCCGCCAGCATGGTTGAATCGCCACCCGAACAGGTCAGGCCGGCCAGACGCCCACCTTTCGGAATACCGGCTATGGTAACCAGTTTCAGGGTTTCCATCATGGTGACGGCTGAATCGACCCGGATCACCCCTAGACGGTCAAACAGCGCCTGATACAATTCGTCCGTGCCGGAAAGCGATCCCGTATGGGTGATCGTCAACTGCGCGCCGATCTCGGACGTTCCCGCCTTTTGCGCCACGATGGGCTTGCCAGCCTTCAGCGCCCGGATGGCGGCTTTGGCAAACTTCCCGATATCCCGCAGGCCTTCGATATAAAGTCCGATGGCGCTCACCCGAGGATCCTCGATCAGTTCGTCCAGGAAATCTTCGACCCCGAGCATGCCCTGATTGCCGGAACTGATGATATAGGCGAAAGGCAGCCCCCGCTGGTTCATGGTAACGGTGTTGCCCAGCATGCCGCTCTGGGTGATGAAGGCGGCCCCTCTTTCAACGGGCTTTCCGCCTGGTGCGCCGCCATGATCGAAGGGCCAGAGAGCGGCGCTCTCCACAAAATTCAGCATGCCTGAACAGTTCGGGCCGACAAAGGCCATATCGCCTGCGGCTTCCATCATGGCCTTTTCGTGCTCAAGGCCGTCTTCACCCAGTTCGCCGAAACCGGCGGAATAACAAACGATGCCGCCTGCGCCGACCTGGCGCAAGATGTCGACCGCTTCAATGGCGACGGTGCTCGGCACGGCCAGGAATACGGCGTCCGGGCCTTCGGGCAGGTCTTCCACCCGAGCAAAACAAGGCAGTCCCGCCATCTCGTTCCGCTTGGGATTAACGCCCCAGATTTCGCCCTTGAAGCCGCCCTTCACGCACTGCCGTGCCGCCAGTTCCGCGCTATTGCCGCCGACAAAGGCGGCATGCCGGGGCGCGAACAGGCGCTTCAGGTTTTTCCGTCTTTCCGGCGTCATTTATTTTAGGCTCCGTGTGGGCGAAGCAACGACCGGGAGATGATGTGCCGTTGGATTTCCGACGTACCGTCCCAGATCCGGTCAAGCCGTGCATCCCGCCACAACCGTTCGACGGGCAGGTCTTCCATCAGGCCCATGCCGCCATAAATCTGAACCGTGTTGTCGGCAACCCGCCCGACCATCTCGGCTGCATAGAGTTTCGCTTTCGCCGCGTCATCGTCTTCCATGATACCGAGATCGGCTTTCCGAGCCGCATCCCAGACCAGCAGGTCTGCGGCCTTCAGTTCCGTCGCCATGTCCGCTAGCTTGAACGACGTGCCCTGGAACTTGCCGATTGGCTGGCCGAACTGCTTGCGGCTGGCGGCCCACTCGATTGCCAGGTCCAGCAGACGTTCCGCCTTGCCGCAGCATCCCGCCGCCACCCAGACCCGGCCCATGCGAAGCCACTTTCCGGCCAGATCAAGACCCTTGCCTTCCTCTCCCAGAATCTTGCTGCTCGGCACCCTTACGTTATCGAAGGACAACTGGAATGTCTTGTAGGCGCGCTGGGCAGCACACCGGGGGCCGCGCTCAATGGAAAAGCCTTCGAGCCCTGCATCGACGAGAAAGGCCGTTACCTGTTTCCGGGGGCCGCGCGGTGTCTCATCGACGCCGGTGGCGGCAAACAGGATGGCGAAATCAGCCTCTACGGGGCTTGAGATGAAATGCTTCGATCCGTTAATGATCCAGTCGTCTCCGTCCTTTTCAGCGCGTGTCTGCATTGACATGATGTCCGATCCGGCGCCCGGCTCCGTCAGGGCGAAGAACTCCTTCCGTTCGGCGCGAACGCAGGGAAGCAGATACTCTTCTACCTGATCACCCTCACAAGCCATGAGAATCTCCGAGGGGCGGTGCACCCAGCCGTGCAGGCCATAGGTGGTCTTGCCGAATTCCCGCTCCAGCAGGGCCAGGCTGACATAATCCAGCCCGCCGCCGCCGATCTCTTCAGGCAGGTTGGCGGCGTAGAATCCCATTTCCAGGGCCTTGGCGACGATCTGTTTGCCCAGTTCTTCCGGGACATATCCCAACTGGTCCGTTTCGGCTTCGTGGGGGCGAAGCTCCTGCTCGACGAATGCGCGCAACGATTCGACCAACATGCGTTGTTCATCGGTGTAGAGATAGTCCATGGCGCACCATCCGGTTAGGAATTGTCAGTATGCCGCGATCATTCTGGATTCAGAGTCCTGACAATCACTGTAATTCGACACCAATACTGTATTTTCGACGCCTTTACGCGGTTTGATTTGCGAATAGGGCGCCTTGCTTTTCGGGTTATCCTGTCGAATTACCGTTCTTTCCGTCGTAAAAACAATCCTATTCACGCCCCATGACGTGGCTTTATTAGTCCAATCATTGCCCATCTTCACCGAGGTACAATCCATGTCAGAAGAGAATGAAAGTGTAATCGTCGAGCGGCGCGGCCGGGTGCTGGAGATCACACTCGACCGCCCCAAGGTCAATGCCATTGACCATGCGACATCCAGGAAACTGGGTGAGGCCATCCGCACCCTGCATGAAGATCCTGAACTGTGGGTCGGTATCATTACCGGCGCCGGCGAGCGGATTTTCTCCGCCGGCTGGGACCTCAAGTCCCTCGACAGCGGCGAACAGCAGCTTGACAATTGGTGGGAAACCGAAAGCGACGTGTTCGGCGGTTTTGCCGGCGTGACGGAGAACTGGGTTCTGAACAAGCCCCTGATTGCGGCGCTCAACGGTCTGACCATCGGTGGCGGATTTGAAATCGCCCTCGGATGCGACCTGATCATCGCCGCCGATCACGTTGAGTTTGCGCTCCCTGAAATGCCGTTGGGCATCGTGCCCGATGCCGGTGCGCTGCAACGCCTGCCGCGCCGTCTTCCCTATAATATCGCCATGGAAATGCTGTTGCTGGGACGCCGCATGTCCGCCGAGGAAGCCGCCGGGTATGGTCTGATCAATGCCGTCGTGCCCTATGACCAGTTGATGGACAAGGCACGTGAATGGGCTGACCAATTGGCCAAGTCAGCGCCACTGGCGTTGCAGACGGTCAAGGAGGTCCTGCGCACCATCGAAGCGGAAAGCATCGAAGGGGCGTTCCATACCATGCGCACAGGCGATCTGCCCACATATCGCAAGATGCTGAAATCGGAAGACTCAGCCGAAGGCGTCAGGGCCTTTGTTGAAAAGCGCGACCCAGTCTTCAAGGGCCGTTAAGGGAGAATATTCATTATGGCACGCAAGGATATTCATGATGTCAGCCGGATCAGTTGCGTCGGCGCAGGTCCCATCGGCGGCGGCTGGACGGCGCACTTTCTCGCCAAAGGATTCGACGTCACGACATATTTGCACGACCCGGCGGAAGAAGACGCTTTTCGCCGGCTGCTTGATACCGCCTGGAAGTGCCTGGAACAGATCGGCCTGTCGGATGGCGCTTCCCTTGACCGGCTGACGTGCACTTCCGATCTGGCCGAAGCTGTGCAGGATGCGGACTTCGTCCAGGAATCGGTTCCGGAAATCATCGACGTGAAACAGGCGCTTTATGAAAAGCTGGGAGACCTGGCGCCGGCGGATGTCGTCATCGCGTCTTCCACGTCCGGTCTTTCCATGACCGACATCCAGGCGCGTTGCTCGACGCCGGAACGAACGGTGGTCGCCCACCCCTTCAATCCGCCTTACCTGCTGCCACTTGTGGAAATGGTCGGCGGTGAAAAGACCGACCCGGAAGCATTGCAGTGGGCCGCCGCCTTCTACACGCTGACGGACAAGGCGCCGTTGATCATGGAAAAGGAAGTTCCCGGTTTCGTCGCGACCCGCCTGCAGGAGGCGGTCTGGCGCGAGGCGCTCCACATGATCGAAAACGGCGAAGCAACGCCGGAACAGATCGATATCGCCATGGTGAACGGCCCCGGCCCGCGCTGGGCCTTTGCGGGGCCGTGCTTCACCTATCACATCGGTGGCGGCGAAGGCGGCATGGCCTATTGCCTCGATCAGTTCGGGCCGGCGCTCAAGTTTCCCTGGACGCGCCTCGTTGCCCCGGAACTGACGGACGCCATGCGCGATACACTGGTTGAAAGCTGTGACGAGATGGCCCGGGGCAGAACGTTCTCGGAATTATCCGAAGAAAGGGACGCCGGTTTGGTCGCCATCGCCCAGGCCTGGAACAAGATCGGCAAACTTGCCTGACTTTGAAATGCCGGTGTCTTAACCGGTGTTGGTGCTCTCCGGCAGAGGCCGAATATCGTTCAACGAGGTTGCCAATCCCGGCCAGACCGGCGCCGGTTCGCCAACCGGCCAGGCATCACGGCATTCACGAGGTCTTTTGCCGTATTGCGCGGCAAACGATTTAGCAAAATGCGACAGGCTGGAATAACCGCACGCCACGGATACTTCCCGGATAGACAGGTCCGTATTCGTCAACAGGACGAGGGCATGCTGCAGCCTGAGCACACGGTAATAGCCGATGGCGGACCGGCCAATATGGCGGTGGAACAAGCGCTCCAGTTTCCGCTGATTGACATGAACCCGGTTGGCGATTTCCGGTATCGACAGCGGTTCCTCCACATTGTTTTCCATAATCTGGATAGCCGCGCGAACCACAGAATGCATGATTTCATGACGCCCGCTAACCACATTGCGCTGGGCGTTCTCCGACATGCGGATCGGATAGTGCAGAACGTGATCGGCAATCTCGCGAGCGAGTTGGGGATCGAAGCGCCCCGATATGTCGTTCAGCATGACATCCATGCCGGCCGTTCCGCCCGCGATGGTTATCCTGTCGCGATCCTCGACAAACAATTGCTCGACGACATCCGTTTCCGGAAAGGCTTCCGCAAAAGCGCGTAGGCAGTACCAGAGAACCGTGGCGCGATAACCGTTAAGCAAACCGGCACGGGCGAGAATGTAGACGCCGATATCCATGGCGCCGAGGCGAACGCCGAAACGGGAGTAGCGCCGCAACCAGGCGAACAACTCGCGATTCTCATAGTGTTCGCAGTCCCAACTGCCACAGATAAATATCGTATCGGGTTTCTGTATGTCATCCGACAGGGGCTGGGTGTCGATCATCATGCCGTTGCTGGCGACGACGGAACCACCACCGGGTGAAACGAATGTCCAGTCGTACAGTGTCCGGCCGCCCAGGTAATTCGCAACCCTTAATGGTTCCAGAGTCGCCGTCAGGGCCATCATGTTGAATCTGGGAATAAGAACAAACACGAAGCGGATACAATCTGCATTCTGTGTGGAAACACTCACCTGCTTCGCTCCCGGCGAAAAAGACTGCCCCTGAGGTTTTCAAATCGCCACACGGGCATTGACGAATAATCATTACATGTGACGAAAATTCATTACACCAGAATACGCATTTCGTCATCATGCTTTCAATAGCGGCAGCCTCTTCAAGACGGTGCGATCGACCCAATACACTTTCCAAGGGATGGAGAAACAACATGAACCGAGATGTCATCATTACCTGCGCAGTGACCGGTGCCGGCGATTCAACGGGACGAAGCGACAAGGTCCCCGTTACACCGAAAGAAATAGCTGATGCCGCCATTGAAGCCGCGCAGGCAGGCGCCGCCGTCGCCCATATTCATGTCCGGGATCCGGAAACCGGCAAGGGATCGAGAGACACGGAACTGTTCCGTGAAGCCGTTGAACTGATCCGCGCCAGCGATACCGATGTCATCATCAACCTGACAGCCGGTATGGGCGGTGATTGGGTTCCCGATCCGGAAAACCCTGCAAACGGTGGCCCCGGAACGGACATGATCGGAGCGGAAGAACGCCTGGCACACGTCAAGGAGTTGATGCCGGAAATCTGCACCCTGGACTGCGGTACGCTGAATTTCGGCGGCGGCGACGATATTTATATCAGCACGCCATCCATGCTCAGGACCATGGCGAAGATCATCCAGGACCTGGGCGTCAAACCCGAACTGGAGGTGTTCGATCTGGGCATGGCATGGCTCGCCAGTTCCATGGTCGAAGAAGGCCTGATCGACAGGCCGCCCCTGTTCCAGATATGCCTCGGCATCCCGTGGGGAGCGCCGGCGGACACCAATTCCATGTCGTCCATCAAGAATGCCCTGCCATCTGATGCCGTCTGGGCCGGTTTCGGCATTTCGCGCATGCA
This sequence comes from uncultured Thalassospiraceae bacterium, assembly GCA_964344255.1. Classification (GTDB taxonomy): domain Bacteria; phylum Pseudomonadota; class Alphaproteobacteria; order Rhodospirillales; family Casp-alpha2; genus JAJFIE01. Next base: position 52,005 of record CAYFMQ010000008.1, on the reverse strand, counting down.
GATGCCCATGGTCGCCCAGGCCATGATCCTGGGCGGCAACGTTCGTGTGGGACTGGAAGACAACCTGTATCTCGACAAGGGTGTTCTGGCTACTAACGGCGATCTGGTCACCAGGGCAAAAGAAATTATCGAACGCCTGGGTGGCCGTGTTGTCGGACCGGACGAAGCCCGTCAGAAGATCGGACTTAAGACTTAATTCGCCAGTGAGGACAAAGTCATGACCAGAAGTGAATTGACCTCGTATCCGAACCCGGACCTCCAGACCGTCAAGAACCATAAGGCGCGCTGGAATTCCCCGGATTTCCGCCGCTCGGGATTTCACAACCTCTATCGCAATGCCCGGTACAGTATAAGCCTGCGGTCGGAACGCGTGCTGGAGCTTGAGAAGAACTTTGACCACCGGATCAGCGACATGGCTTCGGTTCGCCATTTGACATCATCCAGTATCTTCTCAGGAATGGTCGTCCTGCGGGGCCAGGAAATTCTTTATGAGGACTATGCCGATGATTTCGGCCCCGACTGCCCGCATTCCATCATGTCCATTACGAAAACCAACCTGAACCTCATCATCGGAAGCCTGGTGACTTCGGGCGATGTGGAGTTGGACAAAACCGTTGACACCTATTTACCGGACATCGGCTCCGGTTACGCCAAGGCGACCATCCAACAGGTTCTCAATATGGATGTGGTCAACGATTATACGGAGGATTATGCCGATCCCCTGTCTTCATCCTATATTCACGAAGTATCCATGGGATGGCGGCTACCGACCGGGGATGAAGTGGATGAATCGCAGAGAGAGTTTCTGAACAAGATTACCAGCGACGACGTTACGAACCACACTGGCATGGCTCTTTACAAATCAGCCAATTCGGATGTCCTGGGCATGGTTGCAGAAAAAGTCAGCGGGCGGCCCTTGCGCTCTTTCTTGAGTGACATCGTTGATGCCGCCGGATTGGAAAATGCCCTGCATATCAGCACTGGCAGGGATGGTGGTCCCTGGATGAGCGGCGGCGGATCCTTAACGGCGAGAGACCTGGCTCGCTACGGTCTGTTGTTCGTACGACGTGGGTTAGGCGTCAACGGGCGCAAAGTCGGCAATGAAGGATTCATTGAAGTCACCCTCAAACAGGGCATCCCCATGCCCGAACCCAGGGACTTTATGAGCTACTCCAACCAGACCATGACGAACGGGCGATGGTTGGGCCATGGCGGTTATGGCGGCCAATTCATGCTTGCCGACATGACAAGCGGTGTCGTGGGCGTTTTCTTCAGCGTCCTTGAAAACGATTCCGCTTTTGACATGATCTACATGCCAAGCATCATCACGATGCTCGCCGAAATCGCCGAATTGCCCGAGTTAAGCTAGGTTTCCCTTAAACCGTGGCCATCGGGTCAAATGGATGAGTCGTCTTTACTGGCGTCAATTGCTGATCGAATCGTATCCAGCAGAATGTCGTTTGGTGTATGAGACTTAACGAGGCTCGAATGGACTGAATCAGCAATTTTGTCCACATCGTCCAGGGCAGAAAAAACGATAACGGGTGGCATGTGGCGTTGTCTGGAATTCATATAGGAGAACAATTCACTGCCATCGCCGTCCGGCAGCATCAGATCCAAAATTACCAGATCGAAATCTTCTTTTTCCAATAACTTTCTTGCCTCTAAGAGGTTATGCGCCGCCATGACCTCTGCAAAATCGCCGATAATGTTTCTGGCTATATCCAGAACATCCTGATCGTCCTCGACATGAAGTATACGCGGGGTATCGTCATTTGATTTCCTGACGGCTTTTTCAAGGGCATCTGATAGACGGTCAAGATCAATCGGCTTTTCAAGCCAGTCTATAATCCCGATCGCATCGCCATTTAACTCGGCCTGTCCCTGTTCCGCCTTGGCCGACACAACGATGATCGGTAGATCCTTGAATTTTGATTTTGCGCGCAATTCCCGGAACAGGACGATGCCGTTTTTGTCAGGTAAAATCAGATCCAGAGTCATGGCGGCATAATGATTTTGCTCCAGCATGGCTTCTGCTTTCCCGGCCGTATCGGCAATATCCGCATCATAACCGGCGCCACTCAGCATCACCCGGAGCAGTTCAGCCATATCGGGCTCATCCTCGCAGATGAGTATTCGATACTTTTCCGTATCTTCAACAGGCATGGCGCTATCCACATCGGAAAACTCATGAATAGGAAGTACAAATGAGAACGTCGTTCCTTTGTTCGTTTCGGTTTCAAACGAAACTTCACCTGCATGCTGGTCTACAATGGCCTTGGTGATGCTCAACCCAAGGCCCGTGCCACCTTTCGAGCGGGCATCGGAAGCATCCGCTTGTGAAAACTTGGAAAAAATCTTGTTTCGGAATTGCTCAGGGATACCCGTACCACGATCGGAAACGGAGATTCTGTAACCGCTGTCTCCCTCCTGGGTCAGTGAAACATCAACCGTTTCCCCTTCCGGGGAAAACTTCGCGGCATTGGATATCAGGTTTGCCATAACCTGCATAAGGCGACCGTGGTCGCCGTTAACGACGGCGTTATCAACGAATTTACTGAGAGAGATCGAGACGCCGTGTTCCTCGCCGTAACCTCGGTTGGCTTCCAGAGCTTCATCAAGTATCTCGCCGAGGTCAATCGGCTCCATATTGAATTCCATCTTGCCGGCTTCGATCTTCTCGACGTCCAGTATGTCATTGATCAGACGAATCAGGCGCTCAGAGTTATTGTAGGCGATATCCATCATCTTCTTCAGATTGTCCGGCAAATCGCCGGTCGCGCCAGTCCGAACCAGGCCCAGGGCTCCTTTGATGGATGTCAGGGGCGTGCGGAGCTCGTGGCTCACCGTCGAGATGAATTCCCGTTTTTGTCGTTCGATCTGTTTTCGCTCGGTAATATCACGGACGATGCCCGTAAACATCCGTTCACCTGAAACCTCCATCTCGCTGACGGCCAGTTCCATGGGAAAGGTCGAACCATCCTTGCGCTGGCCGACAACTTCACGACCGATGCCAATAATTTTTGCATCCCCGGTATCAAGGTAGTGCCGTAAATAATCGTCGTGTCCGCTGTGATACGGTTCCGGCATCAATATCTTAACGTTACGGCCAATCACTTCTTCCGGTGCATATCCGAAAATTCGCGCTGCAGCGGGATTGAACGTTTCAACGATGCCGTTCCGGTCAATCGTAATAATGCCATCGAGAACAGTATCCACAATGGCACGAACACGATTTTCCCGGTCTTTTAACGAATCGCTGATCTCATCCTCCTGACTTCAACTTCGAGAACCATAAGCTCAGATGCACTACACAAGATTTTCCTGGTAAAGAAAATATGGAAGGTATCAGGCCGCACTTAATGATCAGGCACTCATATACCCTGTCAGTTAAACTCAGAAAGCTGACAGGAACATGAAACTGACCGACAGGAGAAAATGGCGGAAGCGGGGAGATTCGAACTCCCGAAGGGCGTAAACCCTTGCTGGTTTTCAAGACCAGTGCATTCAACCACTCTGCCACGCTTCCGCTGATGCTTATCTATCGTCCGGCATCGATTCCGATCCAGACAACCAGCATCTGCACCGCTCCATTCCGGGAAAACCATACCGGCAGGAACGGCACCGCCTTCTATTATCCTCCCAGCCTTGGGCTGGCAAGAAGACAATGGAAATGTTGGGCTATCTTTGAAGTTAATGCGGTCTGATTTTACGTCAGGAAGGGTCGAATCATCCCATAGCGATTCCCATTATGAAAATAACGCACAGCCCGGATACCAGGCCGATTGCCAAACTGAAAATCGCCCTTGAGAAAAAGTCTTCCATTCTGGGTATTCCTTTCGTTTTTTCCTGCCTTTCAGGCAGAGATACCCTTTATCAAGCAAGGTCGATGCCAAACTGAGGTTAAAACGAACGGAATGGTTATTTTTTACGATACAGCCGGTATTGCGCCTGAACAACGGCCAGTATGACCAGCAGACAGCCGAGCAACTGTTCGATCCTTGGCTCAATTCCGAACACCATAGCGGTCAGGATCGCAACACCGGGGACCAGATTCATACACATAGTGGCGATAACGATCCCGATACGGCCGACGCTGACATTCCACAGGAACGTACCGACAATACTGGTCGCCAGTGTCGCCCAGAGCAGCAAGCTCCACCCCCTCAGGTCAGGCGCCTCGGAAGGCAGGCTTTCCCACCCCATAAACAAGATGAAACAGGTAACCGTCCCTACCATGAGAGCCGCCGCAGAAAAACTGAGCGTCGTCCGGCGCAGCTGGGACATGCCGTCACACCAGCGTTGTAGCAGTGAGGAATAGAGCGGCCATAAAAAGACGCACGCCACCATGATGAGTTCGCCGCCCTGAAAATGAAATGCGTCTTCGCCATTGAAAAGCGACCTCATATCCACGTTGGAGATGATTCCGCCTGCGACGACGATAGGAATGGCGGACAGGACCGGAGTTGGAGGGTTCTGTCCGGTAAGCAGGCGGTTGATCAGGCTTGCTGTAATGGGTCCTGCGGCGCCGATAACAGCCACGGATATGGGGTTTGACAGCCGGATCGCAAATGTCAGGAGCGTGACGAACAGCCCCAGGATGGCGCCCAGTATAAATACCTGTCGCATCGGAATCAGGCCGCGTCCTAGGAAACCGCCCTCCGAAATCCGCAGCCATAACATGAAAACAGCCGAAGAGATCATCAGTCGAACGGCGACAAGCGGAATGGGATCCCAGTCTTTCAGCAGTTCATGCAGGACCGGCGCTGTCGTTCCCCAGGCGATCACGGTCAGCATCAATCCCAGATTGGCGATCAGCACGGCATAGGTCTCATGGCATCAAAGGAGCAACCGGAGTTCTAGTCATTTGCCCGATCACGCAGTTTGAACTTCTGTATCTTGCCCGTTGATGTCTTCGGTAAGGGGCCGAACACAACGTGCCGGGGGCATTTGAAATGCGCAAGATTGTCCCGGCAAAAGGCAATGACATCCTCTTCGCTAACTTCCTCGCCTTCTTTCAATTCAACGAAAGCGCAAGGCGTTTCCCCCCACTTTTCATCCGGCTTCGCCACCACGGCAGCCGCCATCACGGCCGGGTGCTTGTAAAGAACGCCTTCAACCTCGATGGAGGAGATGTTCTCGCCGCCGGAAATGATGATGTCCTTGGAGCGGTCTTTCAATTGGATATAGCCATCGGGATGCCAAACGCCCAGATCGCCGGAATGGAACCATCCACCTGAGAAGGCCTCCTCTGTCGCCTTCGGGTTCTTCAGGTACCCCTTGGACACGATATTGCCCTTGAAAAACACCTCGCCCATGGTCTCGCCGTCCTGCGGTACAGGCTTCAACGTTTCCGGATCGGCGATCATCAGGTCGTCCAGTTCATGGTAGGGCACGCCCTGACGCGCTTTCATGGTCGCGCGCTCGTCACTGGGAAGCGCATCCCAATCCGCCTTCCAGGCGTTAACGACCGCGGGGCCATAAGTTTCCGTCAGGCCATAGACATGCGTGACCTTGAAGCCATCATTCTCCATGGCTTCCAGAACGCTTGCCGGTGGTGGCGCTGCCGCTGTCATCACATTGACCTGATGATCGAATGACCGCCGCTGTTCCTCGGTAGCATTGATAATCATGCCGAGGACGATGGGCGCACCGCAAAAGTGCGTCACCTCATAGTCATGGATGGCGACAAAGATGTTGCCGGCTTCGACCCGCCGCAGGCACACGCTGGTTCCCGCCATGGCGGCAAGTGTCCACGGAAAGCACCAGCCGTTGCAGTGAAACATGGGCAGGGTCCAAAGATAAACAGGATGCGCCGGCATGCCCCAGGCGATGGCATTCCCCGTCGCCATCAGATGAGCGCCTCGATGGTGATAGACCACGCCCTTGGGGTTTCCTGTGGTGCCGGAGGTGTAATTAAGGCTGATGGCACGCCATTCGTTATCGGGCGGTTGCCAGTCGTAATCGGCATCCCCTTCCTTGAGGAATGCTTCATAGTCTACCTCACCCAGCAGTTCTCCGCCCTCATAGGCTGGATCGTCGATATCGATGACCAGGGGCTTATCCTTGACCTTCTCCAGGGCCTCGCCGATGACGCCGGAAAATTCCCTATCCGTGATCAATACCTTGGCTTCGCCATGATCAAGGATAAAGGCCAGGTTTTCCGCATCCAGACGGATATTGAGGGTGTTCAGAACCGCCCCTGTCATGGGAATGCCGAAATGGGCCTCGAAAATCGCCGGCACGTTGGGCGCCATGACGGCGACCGTGTCGCCAACGCCGATGCCCCGTTTGCTTAAAGCCGAGGCCAGCCGCAAACAACGCTCATAAGTTTCCGCCCAGGTGTAGCGGAAGTCGCCATGTATCTGGGCCGTGTAATCAGGATAGGTCCGCGCCGTCCGGCGGATAAAGGTCAAAGGAGTCATCGGCGCATAATTGGCGCCATTCATATCCAGATCGGTTTCATAGGGATTGATTTCCGACATTACCCTGTTCCCTCCCGTGCAGGCCGATTACCCGGCCGCTTCGTCAAACCCCGTAAGAACATTAACGGCATTGATGCCAACTTCCTCGACAGCATAGCCGCCCTCCAGTACGAAAACCGTGGGCAACCCGAGCCCGGCGATTCGTTTGCCGTAAGTGATGTAATCGGGGCTGTCCAGTTTGAAGAAGGAAATGGGATCGTCCTTATAGGTATCGACGCCGAGCGAAATCACCAGCGCTTCAGCACCGAAGTCCGTGATCTTTTGG
>CAYFMQ010000008.1:0-45245 GCA_964344255.1 uncultured Thalassospiraceae bacterium | reverse complement strand
GGCAAGCATCCTCAAAGGCATCAAACCAGACATCAAATCCTGTCCCCGGCGGCATGGGGTAGTTTGCATTGCACCCCGCCCCTTCGCCGGAACCGGTCTCATCGGCCCAACCCAGGAAATGGGGGAACGTGTCACTGGGATCACCGTGAAGCGATGCGAAAAACACATCGTTCCGTTCATAGAAAATGCTCTGAGTTCCGTTACCGTGATGGAAATCGGGATCAAGAACGGCAACCTTCGATACCCCCTGGTCCAGAAACGCCTGGGCGGCGATGGCGGCATTGTTCAGGAAACAGAACCCGCCGTACATGTCCCTGGCCGCATGATGCCCCGGCGGACGGCACAAGCCGAAAGCGGCTCTTGCTCCGTCTGCCACGGCTTTTTGCGCCGTCAGGGCGACCTGGGCGCTGGTATAGGCCGCCTGCCAGGTGCCGGCGTTAATGGATGTTTCCGCCGAAATGGCGTAATAGCCCGCCTTGCCTTCCGGGAAATCGGGAATGCGGGTCGCATCCAGACGTCGTGACGGCCAAACCGTCGGAATGACCTCGCCGTCATAACCTTCGATGGCGCTCCATTCATCCCAGACGGTTTCCAGGAATGTTAGGAAATCCTTGTCATGGATACGCTCAATGGGGCCCAGGCCGAAGTCCTCTGGCTCGACGACATCACCCAGTCCTTCAGATCGCACCCGATCCAGAACCATATTGGCACGCCTGGGCATTTCATGGGCCGGGACCAGCAGACCGCCATAGAGCTCATACTTCATGTCATGGAGTTTGTGATCGTCGCTGTAAACCGTCAGCATCTGCTTCTCCCTCTATCTTATTTCTTCTTGATCTTGGGACGGTGTTTTTTGTCATGCATCCAGGGCGCGGCGCGTTCATAGGCTACCGCTGCACGGAAGACACTGGCGTCCTCATAAGTCCGGCCGACAATCTGGATTCCTGTCGGCACACCTGTTTTGGCGTGACCGGACGGTACGGCCAGAACAGGGCAGCGGCTCAGCATGTTAAAGGGATAGGTCATGCACCAGCCGAGGCCATCAGGAATTTCCTTGCCTGCATCCCGGTAGGTTCCGTAATCAAGCGGATCGTTGGCGCGTACAGCAGGTTTGGACAGTGTCGGGCAGATAAAGACGTCATAGTTCTGCATCATGGCGCCGAAGTAATTATACATGTCGCAGGCAGTCTGTAAGGAATCGACGAAATCCGTCGCCTTGGACTTAACGCCCTGTTCGATGAAGGCGCGGGCATAATCCGTCAGCAGTTCTTTATTGCCTTTTTTCAGGTAGTCCTTGCAACTTGCGCCGAACAGGTGAGAGAGGTAATTCCAAGCAGCCTTGCCGCTTTCCATGCTCCACGGCACATCGACCTCTTCGACCTTGCAGCCCAAGCGTCTGAATACATCCAACGCCTTCAGGGTATTTTCCCGAACATCTTTGTCCAGTTTGAAATATCCGAGGTCGAGGGAGTAGGCGATCCTGGCGCCCCGCATGGCTTTGTGTTTTTCCGGGATACGCACCTTGGGCTTGATGGACGCGATATCCGAATGATGCGGCCCGGCAATGACATTCTGCATCAACGCCGTATCGCCAACCGTGCGCGCCAGAGGTCCCTCGTGGCAATAGAAATCCAGATTAAACAGGTTCATTTCCGGCACGCGGCCATAGGGCGGCTTGAAACCGACAACGCCACAGCATGATGCCGGAATTCTAATGGAGCCGCCAATATCCGAACCGGTCGCCAATGTTGTTGTTCCTGCCGCCAGTGATGCCGCCGAGCCGCCGGACGAACCGCCGGGGGTGTATCTCGGATTCCAGGGGTTGCGGGTTACGCCGTTGATCCGGGTGTGGGTCACGGCGGCGCAGGAGAACTCCGGCGTCGCCGTCCGGGCATGATTGATCGCACCGGCATTAAGCAGGCGCTGCGCAAACACAGCCGTTTCATCGGCTATGGTGTCTTTATAGATCAAGGATCCCGAGGTTATGGGATCGCCCTTCACCGGGACCTCGTCCTTGATGGCGAGCGGAATGCCTTCCAATGCCCTGAGGCGGGCGCCCTTTCGCATGTATTTGTCTTCGGCTTTTTTCGCCTGTTCGAGCGCCCGGTCAAAAAAGGTCGCCGTAAACGCATTGATGGTAGGCTCGATCTTTTCCGTCCGCTTGATGATTGCCTGCATCAGTTCAACAGGTGAAAGCTTCTTGCGCTTGAACAGCTTGATCGCTTCGGTAGCCGATAAGTAACAGATGTCTTCGTTGTTCATGAGTACCTCCCTGTTCGCCGCTTGAAACCCTCCCCCGGTTTATCAGCGGCCGTATTGTTTCATTACATCTTTCAGCGCCCCGTGGTCGATGGCGTGGACGGTATGCCCGCCCTGTCCGGTCATGGTCTCCGCCGCCACGAGGGCGTTGATGATAGCCTCTTCCGTCGCCTCAACCGTTGCCAGGAACAACGGGTCCATCTCTTCCGTCAGCACGTATTTTAGCGTCGGTTCGATGCCGTTTGAAGAATCAGCAACCCCGTTCCCTGTCGACATGGCGAGAAAGATATCGCCGGAGCCGTTTTCGCTGGGCGTTCCCGTCCGTGCGATTCCAAGACCGATCCGTCTTGCGATCCGTTGCAATTGCAGCGGCATCAGCGGCGCGTCAGTAATTGCGATGGCGATGATGGAGCCTTGTGCATGCTGGTGCGAGGGCGTTTTCCAGAGCGTGTTTTCTCTCAGATGCCGCCCCACGGGTACGCCGCGGACGGAAAGGTCGTTACGCGCACCGAAGTTCGCCTGCACCAAGACGCCAACCGTATAGGTCTCTCCCTGAACGGTGCATCGCCTGGACGACGTTCCCGTACCGCCCTTGAATTCATAACAGATCATGCCGGTGCCGCCGCCGACATTGCCTTCCGCCACCGGTCCCGGCGCTGCATTGTCGCAAGCCGCCATCACATGGTCTTCCGTCACATGCTGGCCGTTGATGTCGTTCAGGTATTCATCGCAGGTTTCCGCCGATACCGGCAGCATCCACAGGTCCGCCTGATTTTGAAAACCCTCGTGCTGGACAAGCCAACGAAGGATTCCATGATGCACCAGACCGACACTATGGGTATTGGTGATACCGACGGGACCGGAAAAGGCGCCGGCTTCGTCGATCCAGTGCACGCCCGTCATTTCGCCGTTGCCGTTCAGGGAAAACCGCCCGGCCCAGACTGCATCGAACGTCTTCTCCCTGCCGCGGGGGTGAATGATCGTCACGCCTGTGCGGACGGGGCCTTTACCGATTTCAAGCTCGCCCTCTCCTTCGGTCAGGGTGGTGTAGCCGACCTCGACGCCCTCCACGTCCGTAATGGCGTTAAGCGGCCCCGTTTCACCGTCAAAAGGAATGCCCAGGTCCCTGGCGCGCATGGTCTTCCCGGCTTCATTGGATTGAGTCATTACGTTGCATCCCTTTATTATCGTTCTGTAATTCACCAGAAAGAAGTCTATCGAAAAATAACCGACAGGTAGTATATCCCTTATGCGCCCCTTTATATGCGAATTTACAAACCGGACGCTGGACGCGACATACCCCTTGGGCTGTATACTCCCCCATTGGCAGAGATAGGTCCTGAACGACAGGCAATACGTTGATGAAAGAACTTCCGGGATCAAATACGGACACGATCGCCTCGACGGCTGACTTGATCCGTTCTATTCACAGCGCCGGTTTTCCCCGGGCCCTTTCGACGTTCCTGAATTCCATCGCGCCCCTCGATCATCTGGTTATTTTCCGCTATTTCGGAGAGGAAGCGCCAAAAGTCCTGTCGCATGATTTTGACACCAAGTTCAGCGCCGATTCCTTGAACACCTATCTGTCCGGGCCGTATCTGCTGGATCCGTTCTATGAAGTGTGCCGCAACGCGGATACAAAAGGCACCATTCACCTGAACGACATCGCACCGGATCACTTCTTCAGAAGCGAGTATTACAGATCCTACTACGTCACAACCCGCATCATTGATGAAGTGGGCGTTTTTGTTCCCATGTCCGACAAATCCGTCATTGTCGCCACGATCGAACGCATGCGAGGAAGCCGCCCGTTCCGCAAGAAGGAAATTCAACGCTACCGCGCTCTGGAGGATATCGTCTGTGAAGCAATCATCCAGAACTGGCGGGACGCCGAGCCCCTGATCGCATCATCCCAATCCGCCAGCGAAGCAGTCGGTGTACTGCCGAACCGCGTTAGGAATGTCGTTAGCATCAGTGGCAGATCGGCTTTAACCAACAGGGAATCGGAAGTCGTCAGCCTCGTGCTGCGCGGGTATTCCTCTATCGCCATTGCCGGGATGCTCGATATTTCCGCAGCAACGGTGAAGGTCCACCGCAAGAATATCTATTCAAAGCTCAAGATATCCTCCCAGGCGGAATTGTTCTCCCTTTTCATGCCGCTGCTGTCCCAGACGGCTGCCGAGTAGCAGGGAAGAAACGGGTCATGGATCAGCACATCGAGAACATAATCGGACACTCAGCCGCCTTGATCAAAGCGATCAACACGTCCGATTTTCCCAAGTCGCTAATGGCGATGCTCGAAGATGCAACGTCCTTTGACAGCACCGTCATCTATGCCTATGACGGCGAAAAGCCCCCAATCGACCTGTTTCATTTTCCCGATGACCGGCCCAGCCTGCTTTCCCTGGAAGAGTACCAGCGGGGTGCCTACCTGCTTGACCCGGTCTTCCATGCCTATCAGCGCGGCATACAGGACGGTGTCTATCACCTGAAGGAACTGGCTCCGGATCATTTTTTCAGAAGCGAGTATTACCGGAGCTATTACGGAAAGACCCAAATTATTTCCGAGGTAGCGATCTACATTGACATGCCGGGGCCGGGCACGGTCGTCATATCCCTTACCCGCGAAAAAGGTACCAGTGCCTTCCGGAAAAAAACGCTGGAAAGGCTACGCCGCATCGAGCCCATCTTGCGTGAGGCCATTATCCGGCATTGGCGCAATCCCGAAATCGTTGAAATTTCGACGCGCCCGCACGAAGGCCGGTTCGACACCCTGCCTGGGCGTGTTCAGAATTCCCTGCTGGATGCCGGGTATAAATCGGTTACAAACAGGGAAACCGAAGTCATCAGCCTGATTTTACGAGGATATTCGACGATCTCTATCGCCGCCATGCTGGACATTTCCATCGGCACGGTGAAGGTTCACAGAAAGAATATTTATGCAAAGCTGGAAATTTCATCCCAGGCGGAGCTATTCTCACTCTTTCTCCCGCTGTTGACCCAACCGGCAGCTTAGGCGGGCAAAAAAAAGCGACGAGACAATGTCCCAGGATTCAACATCATCTGAACAGAAATCTCCGGTTCCTTACAACCCCATGATCGGGAACGAGCTTCCCGAGCGACATGCCCTGGCGGGGGAGATTCATTCCAGGCCCTATATGCGCCTGGAAACGCCGTTCAAGATTTCTCATATCGCCACCCTGTCGGGCGAAGGCGGCGACGAGGCCGACCGGGCCCATGTCGCAAGGCTGTGCGCTTTGATCGGTGCGCCTGAACCGGAGCCGGACGCAATGCATCATTGGGCCGAAGTGGAAAGCATCCGTTTTCGCTGGGAACGCCATACGGAATTTTCGACCTATACCTTCGTCACGCCCGGAGAAGGTGAAGTTCCTTTCTCCAACCCTGCCATAAACCGGATACCCGAAGAATGGCGCTCCTACCTGCCGGGCAAGCTGCTCGTCGCCATGCATGTGGAGGTGGAAGCGAAGGACGCCCCGGAAAAAGATGTCTGGACCATCGCCGACCTGTTCGAGGGCAACACCATCACCGGCAGCAACCTGGCGCAGGAACGTGCCCGGGCCTGGACCGACCATCAGATTCACAGCGATGGTTTTCAGCGCGTGCTCGTTCGCGATATCGACCTCGACCCTCGCCGGGCGGGCCGCCTGATCCAGCGTGTCCTCGAAATGGAAACCTACCGCCTGGTCGCCATGCTCGCCTTCCCTCTGGCCAAATCGGCCCTGGCGCGTATCAGCCAGATCGAACAGAAACTGAACCTTCTGGTGCTCGAACTTTCCAAAGCCCCTTCGGATACCGGTGAGCGTGAACTGCTCGCCCAGTTGACAGAACTGGCTATTGAAACAGAAAGCATCGTCGCTGACACAGCCTTCCGGTTCGGCGCCGCCAAGGCCTATCACAAAATTGTCGAGCGCCGTCTGGAAGATATCCGTGAAACGAGGCTTGAAGAACTTCAGATGATGGGCAGCTTCATGACCCGGCGTCTCGCGCCCGCCATGGAAACCTGCGAGACCGTCCAGGCCAGGCTGGAGAGCCTGTCCCGCCGGGTCGCCCGCGCCGGTGACCTGCTCAGGACCCGTGTCGATATTACGCTTGAGGAACAGAACCACAACCTGCTGATCTCCATGGACCGGCGGGCGAAGCTTCAGGTCCGGCTACAACAGACCGTGGAAGGCCTGTCCGTCGTCGCCATCAGTTACTATCTTGTGGGCCTGGTGGGCTATCTCGCCAAGGGCTCGGCCAAACTCGGCGTTATCTGGGAGCCGGATGTGGTAACCCTCGTCGCCCTGCCGATCATCATGGTTGCCGTGTGGATCGGCGTGAAACGCATCCGCAGGGCGATCACATCCCGCTACAGGGATTCAGGCGACGGCAATTGATCCACGATGCAGGCATTTGTCTACCCTGATCCCTACATCCGTCGTCTTTTGCGCGAAAACCATACTTTCGCTGTCATCGGTGCATCCGCCAACGAAGACAGGGACTCGTTCAAGGTCATCCGGTACATGCAGCAGGCCGGATACCGGATGATCCCGGTCAACCCGGGGCATGCGGGGAGCACCATTCTCGGGGAACGGGTTTATGCAAGCCTGTCAGACATTCCCGAGAAGTTCGATGTAGTGGATATTTTCCGGTCTTCCGATGCCGTACCGGCTCTCGTCGATGAATCCATCAGCCTGGCGCCGGAAAAAGGCATCTCGACCATCTGGCTGCAGCTTGGCGTTTACGCCTACGGATTGGCTGCGAAATTGAAACCCACCAGGATCGACCTTGTCATCAACCGGTGTCCCAAGTTCGAGCACCAACGCCTTATCGCCTCATGACGATTGCTGTTCCGCCTCAACCTTATCCAGGTAGTCTTCACGAACGTTTTCGATTTCCAGCAATAACGGTTTGATGACCGGGCGGTCCCGCACCATGGCGTAGCAAGTCCTGATCGCCGGATGATCATCCATGATGTTGTAGCCGTCATCGAAGCCGAAGGCCGCCCACACGGCCATATAAAAATCAGCCAATCCAACTTTCTCTCCCAGATGACAGGGGCCGTTCTCAGCCAGATGGCGTTCGACGATGTCCCAGCGATCCTGGGCCATCTTAAAGGCGCATTCCTTCACACGGGGTGCATCCGCAGGATCGGTGGAAAAACGGCTTGGGTAGTAATACCGCTTCATGGACGGCTGCACGTCATTACACAGGTAGAAAAACTTGGCGTAGAACATGCCACGCTTCGTCGAGTCGGGAGGGGGCACCAGGTCGTACAACTGATGACGATCGGCGAGGTAAAGCATGATCGCAGCCGTCTCGTGCAGGGTATCGCCTTCCGGCGTGATCAGGGCCGGAACATAACCGGCCGGATTGACAGCGAGGAATTCATCGCTTCTGTGTTCCTGCTTGACGATATCGATCTCGCGCAGCTCATAGGGCAGACCTGCCTCTTCAAGCACCATCTGCACGCCCATCGCCCGGGTGTATTTGCCGCCATACAGGATATACATCGTTCCTCCGCTTAACCGGTTATGTCCCGATCAGATAAACGGATTATAAGACCATTGCAACAGGGCCTGTCGTTGGCGCGGCCGACAGGCAACATCGCCCGGTTGGCAGTTCCTCCTGACCTGTGCCGCATGACGGGCAAATCCCCGCCATCGTTTAATCTGCGCCTCGTCCACTTCCGGCAGTCGCCGCCCCATCCAGTAGCGGCAATACCACTGGAACCAGCCCCTGGGATCGGGGCCGATGATCCAGCCCTTTTCACGCCAAACGGACAATGGTTGGCGGCTCTTGACGCCAAAATAATTAAGCGTTGGGTCCGGCGCATCGGACAGCCGGGCATTCGCAAACCAGTCGGGCGGAAATTCCGCCCGGCAGTCGTTCAGGTATTTCCCCTCGAACACACCCAGTTCCAGCATTTCGGCGGGAGAATAATACGGCTCGAACCCCGGTGCGAAATCGCAACCGGGTTCGGCAAGGCAATCATAGCTGTAGCCCTGCTGCATGGAATCGCTGACGTGAATGGTTCTTTTTTGTCCCGTCATCCCGGATAGATGGGAAGGGCAGAAGGGGTTTTAAAGAACGCAATGCTTGGCGAAATCAGTCGCCTCGTTAGTCGTCCACTCACCCTTGGGCTTTTCCTTGAGGTCGTTGCACCATTCCTCGCTGCCGACTTCGGGCGAACAGGCGGCGACAGATATGGTGAATGCGGCAACAGCCAGCGGCAGCACGAACGTTTTTACCTGAGCGATTTTCATGATCATTATCCCCTGTTGATGGTGGTCGATCAGCAACCGGACCATCTACACCAGAGGAATTCAAGAAAATCCGGCCAGTATGTCCACCAAGATCACGCCGCTGCGTTTACCGCCGCTTCCGAGAAATAGGTCCACAGGTACTGGGCGTAGGTCCAGCGCACCTGCACGTCATAAGACTGCCCGTCGAGCTTGTGGAGCAGGACGGACGCATGGGCAAACACCGTCTGGGCGCAGTCGCCCGCCTTGAAGACGCGTTCATGCAAATCCAGCGGACAGGCGCGGGACAGAACGTCCGCGGCCTTCTCACCCCGCATCTGTATGACCACATAGTAATCGGAGACATCCGTTACCGCGGCATGCTGACCGGCAAGGGCATTGTTCAGCGCCTCAATCAGGGCGCCCTCGCCGTTCTCCGGCGTGTGGATCAGCCACTCGTCCGGCCCGAGCCAGAACACCGTGTAATCGCCATGGGAAGCAACGGTATTGGGTTCCAGCGGCAGCGATCCGCCCAGAACCTTCGCCACGGCTTCGGCGAAAGCGTTGTCGCCCGCGTTGCCACGCAGGTTGACCTTACCCACAAACGGCGCTTCGGAAAGTGTCACGCCTGTCTCAGGCGACGCCATGCCCTGAAGCGGGCTTGTTTTCACGACTGCATCAACCACGGGCCCTCTCCCCTTCCTTGTCCAGGAACACGGTGTCAGTGACCGTGACCTTCTGTACCGAACCGTCCATGGACGGTGCATAGATCGTTTCCCCATGCCGGTTCATGCCGTCGCGCAGCAGGGCCAGCGCGAACGAACGCCCCAGGTTCGGGCTCATGTAACTGGAGGTCACATGGCCGATCGCCTGCATGGGCGGGCTTGAGACCGGTTCATTCGCCAGGTGTTGGCCTTCCTGCAACACGAAGTCGGGATTTGCCGGCAGCAAGCCGACAAGCTGCTTGCGCCCCTCGCTGGCCGTGTCGGAACGTGTGAACGACCGCTTGCCGATAAAATCTTCCTTCTTCTTGGAAACGATCCAGTCCATGCCCACGTCCATGGGCGTGCAGGTGCCGTCCGTATCCTGGCCGACGATGATGAAGCCCTTCTCAGCGCGGAGCACGTGCATGGTTTCCGTGCCGTAGGGGCAGATGTCGTACTTGGCCCCATGATCCATCAGGGTTTGCCACAGATGCAGGCCATAGCGGGCCGGAACGTTGACTTCGAAGGCCAGTTCACCGGTGAAGCTGATGCGGTAAATCCGGGCCGGCACGCCGGCGACGGTGGCTTCCTTGACGGCCATGAACGGGAAATCCTCGGAATCCAGATCGATATCCGTGAGCTCGCTCAGCAGGTCCCGCGCTCTCGGCCCGGAAATCGACGCAACCGCCCACTGTTCGGTGACGGACGTGCAATAGACCTCCAGTTCCGGCCATTCGGTCTGCAGCCATTCCTCCAGCCAGGACATGATGCGCGCGGCCCCGCCGGTGGTCGTGGTCATGTGGAAATGGTTCTCGCCCAAGCGCGTGGTCACGCCGTCGTCGAAAATCATGCCGTGCTCGTTCAGCATGACGCCGTACCGGCAACGCCCGACGCCCAGCTTCTCCCAGGCGTTGGTGTAGACCATTTCCAGTATCTTGACCGCGTCTCTGCCCTTGATGTCGATCTTGCCCAGTGTCGAGGCGTCCATGACGCCGACACTGTCCCGCACGGCGGCGCATTCGCGCAGCACGGCGGCGTGCATGTCCTCACCGTCTTTGGGGAAGTACCACGGACGTTTCCAGTCGCCCACGTCCTCGAACACCGCGCCGTTCTCCACATGCCATGGGTGCATGGCGGTGGTGCGTTCCTGCTCGAACAGGTCCCGGCGGTTGAGCCCCGTGATCGCACCGAAGGTCACGGGTGTATAGGGCGGACGGAAGGTGGTGGTGCCCACCTCCGGAATGGTGATCCCTTGTTCGCGGGCCATGATGCCCAGCGCATTGACGTTGGATGTCTTGCCCTGATCGGTTCCCATGCCCGTCGTGGTGTAGCGCTTGGTGTGCTCCACGGACAGCATGCCTTCGCGGCTCGCCAGTTCCACATCGGCCGAGGTGGAATCATTCTGGAACTCGTGGAACTTCTTCTTGTGGCCGTGGCACGGCACATCCCACATGGGCCGCACGGGCTGTTCCGGAATGGAGGTAGCAGAGGGAACAGCCGGAGCCGAGCCATCGCCGAAACCTGCATCCTTGGCGGCAGCCGCACCAGCGACGATACCTTCAGCCAGGCAATCGGGCAGATCGAACGAACCGCCACAGGCGCCGACTGATCTACTCGGATTGATGGCCGCCATGGTGTCCGTATTAGGCACGAAAAAGGCGCGCGCGTCGTCCCAGGTCAGCTTACCGCGGGCCTGTGACCACAGATGCACCGTGGGGTTCCAGCCCCCCGACATGGCGATGATGTCACAATCGATGGAAAAATGCGCGCCGGTGACCCCAGCGCCATCTTCCGTCAACTCCATGACCTCCGCGGCCTTGACGCCTTTCTTGCCCTTAACGCCGGTGATCGCGGTGTTGGGATAGACCTTGATCCCCATTGCTTTCGCTTTGGCGACCAGCTCGCCACTGGGGCTCTGACGCAGGTCGGCCACATAGGCCCTGGCACCCGCGTTAAAGGCGTCGATGGCCGTCTGGTAGCCCGTATCGTTGTTGGTGAAGACCAGGATTTCCTTACCCGGCAGCACGCCGTAACGGTTGATGTAGGTACGCACGGCCCCCGCCAGCATGACGCCGGGACGGTCGTTTTCCGCGAACACTAGCGGGCGTTCGATGGACCCGGTCGCCAGGACGACCTGCCTGGCGCGGATCTTCCAGAACCGCTGGCGCGGATTGTCGCCGCCCTGCCCGGGCCCCATGTGGTCGGTGACGCGTTCCAGCGCCGTCAGCCAGTTATAGTCGTAATAGCCGCTGATCGTGGTGCGGGGCAGAACCTGAACGTCCGCCATGCCCGCCAGTTCGGTGAGTGCACCCGCCACCCAGTCTGCCGCTGGTTTGCCGTCGATCTGGGTATCTTCCGTTTCACTGAGCAACGAGCCGCCCATCTCCGCCTGCTCGTCGGCAATGATGACCCTCGCGCCGGTGCGTCCGGCAGCCAGCGCCGCCGCCAGCCCGGCGGGACCGCCACCAACCACCAGCACATCGCAGTGGGCATGCAAGGTGTCGTACTTGTCCGCGTCCGGTTCCGTGGGGCAATGGCCCATGCCGGCTGCCTTGCGGATATGGTGCTCGTACCACATCCACAGCTTGGGCGGCCACATGAAGGTCTTGTAGTAGAAACCAGCCGGGATCAGCCGTTTGAAGATATCATTGACGGCGTTGATATCGAAGTTCACGCAGGGCCAGGCGTTCTGGGAAGCGGTCTTCAGGCCGTCATAAAGCTCCACCACCGTGGCGCGGGTGTCGGGATCGGCATAGCCGCCATCTTCCATCTGCATCAGGGCATTGGGCTCTTCCGAACCGGCGCTTAAGATTCCCCGCGGACGGTGATACTTGAAGCTGCGCCCAACCACTTTCACACCATTCGCCAGCAAGGCGGACGCCAGCGTGTCGCCTTCATAGCCCTGGTATTTCCTGCCGTCGAAGGTGAAGTTCAGGGGCTTGGAGCGGTCGATACGGCCGCCGGATGCAAGCCGGTTTACCTGTTTGCTCATTGGCCTTCTCCCCCTTCGATCTTAGGAGGTTGCTCGCCCGATTTGTAGAAGCCCAGGAACTGGTCCGTCACCGTGTCGCGAACGGCGTTGAACCATCTTCTACAACCATGCGTGTGAACCCAGCGCTCGTAATGGACGCCCTTGGGGCTCTTGCGGAAGAAGATGTAATCGCCCCATTCTTCGTCGGATAGCTTCGTGGGTTCCGCCGGGCGCACGATATGGCCCTCGCCGCCGTGGGAAAACTCGGTCATGTCGCGTTCGCCGCAATAGGGACACTTGATCAGAAACATTTCTTGGCCCTCCTAGTGGGCGACAGCGGCGGCCGCCGCTTCGTCGATCAGCGCGCCGGAATAGTGCCGGTCGATGGAAAACGGCGCCGCGATGGGGTGCATTTCCCCCTTGGCGATGGAATGGGCGAACACATGGCCCGAGCCGGGCGTCGCCTTGAAGCCGCCGGTGCCCCAGCCGACGTTGAAGAACATGTTCTCCACCGGGGTCTTGGAAATGACCGGCGAGCGGTCCAGGGTCACGTCGGTGATGCCGCCCCACTGGCGCATCATGCGGCAGCGCGAGAAGATGGGATACAACTCGACGATAGGCCCGACCACGTGCTCAACCTGGTCGAAGCAGCCGCGCTGGGAGTACGAAACGAACGGGTCGCCGGAGCCGCCGATCACCAGTTCGCCCTTGTCCGACTGGCTGACGTAGGCATGGACAGTGTTGGACATGACGACGCAGTCGATGATGGGCTTCATGGGCTCGGAGACAAAGGCCTGCAGCGGCGTGCTTTCAATGGGCAGGCGGAAGCCCGCCATGCCGGCCACGACGACGCCGACCTTGCCCGCGCCGATGAAGCCACGATTGGTCTCGCAGCCCTTGACCACGCCGTTCTCGATCTTGAATCCCGTGACCTCGCACTTCTGGATGATATCGACGCCCAGCGCATCGGCGCCACGGGCATAGCCCCAGGCTACCGCATCGTGGCGCGCCGTGCCGCCGCGACGCTGCAACACGCCGCCCATGACCGGGTAACGGCAGTTGATGTTCATGAACGGCACCATTTCCTTGCACTGGGCCGGGGTCAGGAACTCGGCATCGACGCCGTTCATGTAGTTGGAATTGCCGCGGCGCTGGATTTCCTGCATGTCGTGGACATTGTGCGCCAGATGCAACAGGCCGCGCGGTGAGAACATGACGTTGTAGTTCAGGTCCTGGCTCAGGCCCTGCCACAGCTTCATGGCGTGGTCGTAGATGGCGGCCGATTCATCCCACAGGTAGTTGGAACGCACGATCGTCGTGTTGCGGCCCGTGTTGCCGCCGCCGATCCAGCCCTTTTCCAGCACGGCAACATTGGTGATGCCGCATTCCTTGGCCAGGTAATAGGCCGTCGCCAGGCCGTGCCCGCCGCCGCCGACGATGATCACGTCATAATGCGGTTTGGGATCGGGGCTACGCCACTGCTGCTCCCAGTTTTCGTGATAGCTGAGCGCGTTGCGCACCAGCGAAAAGATGGAAAATTTCGACTTTGGATTTGCCGCCATGTTCTTCCGCCCTGTTCAACCCTGACACTCCCGGCGCACATTGCACCGAAGCATGGCATCAAACGCCAAAAGCCATTTTAAGGCATGAACATATGGGACATTAATTATAGTTGAATGCGTCATGTAATAAGCCAAGGATTTTGAGCCTTCTCTTGCTATACTCCCCCAAACATAAACAGGAGGCGGGGATGGTCCGGTCAATCACCAGGGTATTCATGGCGTGGGCGTTGCTGGCGGCAGGGATATCATTCTCCAGCCCGGTTGTTGCCGCCGACGACGGGCTGTCTGTGATGCTGGAGAAGCTGAAGGCGGCCATGGCCATGCCCCATCGCAGTGAGAAGAACGTCGCCCGCGACAAGAACCGCGCGCCGTTGAAGGCCATGGAGTTTTGCGGCCTGCGTGACGACATGCCGGTTCTGGAATTCGGCCCCGGCAACGGCTGGTACTCGGAACTGCTGGGCCCCGTGCTGCAGGAAAAGGGCGCGCTTCACCTTATCTACAAGGATGAATGGATGAAGAAGCTGGACGGCATGCTGGCCCTCGACGTCATGAGCGCCGTCAAGAAGCACCCCATCGATCTCGGCTGGAACCGGGACATCAGGAAGTTTCATGTCGACCTGATCGCCATCGATGTGCGGGATGCCGATCTGGCGCTCAACATCCGTGAATACCACAACTTCGACACCAAAGGCGCCATGCAGTTGAACGACGCCCTGTTCGAGGCCCTGAAACCGGGCGGGCATTACTGCATCATCGACCACACCCGCCGCCACATGGAGCCCGACTGGGTCGAGAACCGCCGCCGCGCCGACCCGGTGCAGGTCATCAAGGAAGTCCAGGCATCCGGCTTCCGGCTTGTCGATTATTCCCCCATGTTCTGGAAACCGGACGACGAGCTGCGCTACGAAGTGGGCCGCAAGACGGTTACCGGCAACACGGACCGGTTCACCCTGTTGTTCGTGAAGCCGTGATCCGATCTAGATCACGTGCGAATAGGGATCGTCAATCGAGTGTTTTAGAAGCGTATAGGCGTCCTCAAAATCAGCGCAGGATATGATGTGGCTGACGTTCTCCCCGTCATCGGAAAAAGGCATCCGCAAGGCAAACCCTGTGAGGTCTTCAAGCATCCAGCCGCTTACGGATGACATAAACAGGATGGGCTCTTTGGCCTCATAAACTTCCCTGTACTGATTGTAGATGGACTGCCCTTCCTCATGGGGTTTCAGCTCATGAACCGACCGGCCGGTCATTTCCTGTTTCTGGCCCCTGGCCAGATTGGTGCCCCAGAAACGGTAGATGAAATCGAGCGGATCGAGAGAAACGTCAACAACCGTGAAGTTCGGAATGCACTTCGGATTGATTTCCGACCAGTCAAAGGCGGACCACGGCGGCGCAATCCTGTCGCCACGGAGTTTCCGCCAGTATTCGAGGTGTGCGCGTACCTCCGGCACATCGACATCGGTCAAGTCAAGCCGGCGATAAGTCGCCTCTAAAACGCCAACAGTATTCAGCTTACCAATCTCCCCCGAGAATGTCAGGAACGATTGTATACGCCGTATAGATTTTCAATCAAGTACGCAGGGAAAGTTAACCGCAACCCGCTTCCCGTCTGATTATACGGATCAGGATGCCTGTAACGCTTCAACGAGCCGCTTCACCACGCCGCGGACCTGTTTTTCCGCCTTCTCGTTGGTCAGGTTTCCATCACCGTCGAAGGCCTGGTCCGCAAAGGGCAGCGTGGCGAAACCGGGGACGGACATGACGCCGTATTCCGCCATCAGGTCCCGCATACGCGGGATGACGCGGACGCCGCCCAACGGACCGGTTGCCGCCGCGATGATGCCGACGCGCTTGCCCATGGTCGGTTCCATGATCTTTTCGCCTTCCTCGATATTGGTGCACCAGTCAAAGACGTTCTTAATCAGGGCGGGGAAGAAACCGTTGTATTCGGGTGTCGCGATAAGAAACCCGTCGGATGCCTTCATCTGGGCCTTGAGCCTTTGCATGGTTTCCGGCAACCCATCATCATCCGCCATGTCGCCGTTGAACAGCGGCGCATCGTAATCCGCCATGTCGAGCAGGGTGACGTCGGCGCCCAGTTCCTCGGCCATGCGGGCCGCGACAGCGACCAGTTTCCGGTTGTGCGAGTCCTTTCTGGCGCTGCCGGCAAAAGCCAGGATTGCGGGTGATGCGGCCATGTTTCCCTCTTCGGTCAAGACGTTGATCTCCAATACTTAAGGTTTATCCGGCTTGCAACCAAGGGATTTCGTCAGAAAGTTGCCTGCCAGGTGAATGTCAGGGAACCGAAGCGGCTAATGCGGTTCTGCCCGTCGTATTCACGGGTCCGGAATGCGTTCGCGTAAGTTACGTTTACCGGTCCCAGCAGAACGGACATCCCCAGCGAAAAATCACCGACGAACGGCCGCCTGGCGACGGAATGACTGTCTTCAAAGGTGTTGCCGTCGAGAAAGATGTTTCGCACCACATAGCGGCCTTCCGTCATGGCGAACAGGTACAAGCTGAAATCGCCGCCGTTGGCGGCTTCCACCCAATCGTGAAACGGCGCGCCACCCTGTATCAGGCTGGGCGGGCCGAAGTTATCCGGCAGGTTCCAGCCGATGCGGAGCGCCCCGCCGGCCCGGGCCTCGGTGACCACGTTGCCGAGGCTGAAACCGATCCCGGGAATGGCGTCGAATTCCAGCCAGTCGAAGCCGTCAGGGGTATTGCCCGTCAGGCGTTCCGGCGAAGACAGACGCCATTTCCGCTCATAAAGCAGCATGACGCCCGGTTCATTCTCAAGCTGGTTATCCCAACCCTCGAACGTGTCGATCAGGCGTATTTCGTGGATCAGGTCCTGGGCTTCCTCCGCCATCGCCCAGGGGCCGATAATGCCGAGCTGAAGCTCGACCGATTCAAGGTCCTTAATACCCGCTTTTTCAGGTTCCGTCTTGCCCTGGTCAGTTACGGTATGCAACGCCGCTGCGCCGTAAAGCCAGCCGGCATAGGGCCTGTCATCGAGAATCACGTCCGTACGGGCGCGGTCCGTAGGCGTATACATGTCCTGGCCGATGCTGACGCCGAAACGGATTTCCTTGTCCCCTCTTGAGACATCGTCGTCATCAAGGGCGACGGCTTCCAAGGCATCGCGGGCGAGTTCCAGCGCCTCGATCGTATCGCCGTCGGGCGACAGCCATGACATGCGGATACCATTGGTATAGTGGCGGTCTGTTCCGGCAAACAGGTCATTCTCAAGCTGGAGGGACCAGGTGCCGAAATCTTTTTTCTTGTCCGCGCTATCGCCATCCTCCGCCCGGAGCGGTTGACCGGCGCAGATACAAAGGGCAAAGACCGCTAAGATGAATTGACGAATCATGATGTGATGGTAAACGTCAGAATTCCGGCAAACAAGATTGCGCCCATTCCGCAACCCGAGCATGAGAACATTCCATGAGCGAGATCGAAACCATCGTCAAAGGCCACTACGGCATCAAAGGCCTCGGCCAGCGTATCCTGGACGGCCTGGCCGCCAAGGGCCATGACACCGATAACCTGACGATTGAGGATCTGGCCCAGGTGGACGAATTCCATATCGGCGGCAGGAAGGCCACCGAATACATCATCTCGAAAATGGGTTTCCGTGTGACCGATCATGTCCTGGACGTCGGTTGCGGGATCGGCGGCGCGGCGCGCACCATCGCGGCGCAGACGGGCTGCACGGTGTCTGGCATCGACCTGACCGAGGAATACATCAAGACCGCAAACCTGCTGACGGAACGCACCGGCCTGACGGACCGGGTTAACTTCCGGGTCTGTAGCGCGCTCGACATGCCGCACCCCAACAACGCCTTCGATGCCGCCGTCACCATCCACGCCGCCATGAACATTTCCGAGCGCGATACGCTCTATCGCGAAATCGCCCGCGTCCTGAAACCGGGAGGAAGGCTCTGTATTTACGACATCATGAAACGGGGAACCGAACCGGTGCAATATCCCGTGCCCTGGGCCATGAGCGAAGCATCCAGTCACCTCGTCCTGCCGGAAGAAATGGGGGAACTGCTGTTAGCGGCCGGGTTCGATTTGCTGGAGGTGGAGGATCGCACGGAAATCGCCCTCGATTACTTCAAAGAGCGCATGGCCCAGGCCGCAGCAATGGAGGGTGAAGGCCCGGACCCCCTGAGCCCGCAACTGGTCATGGGCGAAACGGTGAAAGAGAAAATCGCCAACATCCGGTTCAACGTGACGGACGGACGCATTGCGCCCGTCCTGTTGATCGCCGGCAAGAAAAGAACGGCGTGAAGCGGAAACCGATCAGGCCGCGACCGACGTTTCCCCTTTCAGGTGTTCGAGAATGTTCTGCGGCGAGGATACGCCATAGGGATCGTCTTCGCAGTTATCCTCGAAACCAGGCTCCTCGAACCAGGCGGTGACGACGCCATCGTCCACAATGGCGCCGTAACGCCAGGACCGCATGCCGAAGCCCAGATTGTCCTTGCAGACAAGCATGCCCATCTTGCGGGTAAACTCGCCGGACCCGTCGGGAATGAGCTTGATGTTTTCCAGGTTCTGGCTCTTGCCCCACTGGTTCATCACGAAAGCGTCGTTGACGGAGATGCAGTAGATCTCGTCGACACCCTGCGCCTTGAAGTCTTCATAGAGCTTCTCGAAGTCGGGCAACTGGTAAGTGGAACAGGTGGGCGTGAAAGCGCCGGGCAGCGAGAACAGCACAATGCGCTTACCCTTGAAGTAATCATCCGTGGTTTTGTCTTCCCAACGGAAAGGGTTGGAGCCTCCGATGCTTTCATCGCGGACACGGGTCTTGAAGGTAACGGCGGGAACAGTCTTGCCGGTCATGGTTGATCTCCTTGATTGCAGGCCAAATCAGTAATTTAGAATTATTCTAATTTATAGATTCTTCATAACCGGTCAAGCATTAATTTAGAATTATTCTAAATTAATGAAACGCTCAGTAAACTCTCCGTAATTTGCATCAGGTCAGATTTTTCCGCCGGATTCCCGGTTTTTGCGTTTCTGCTGACGCTCGCGCCACACGATCAGCAATCCGCCCGCAATGATCAGCAGGGCCCCCGGGAACAGGGTGCCCCAGGGAGCTTCGCCAAAGACGTACCAGCCGATGATAAAGGCGAAGGGAATACCGAAATATTCAAACGGCGCCAGGTTGCTGGGTTGGGTCAGGCGATAGGCGCTGATCAGGCAGATCACGGCAAAGCCGCCCGACGCCCCCATGGCGAGCAACCACAGCCAGTCATGCAGGGATACGATGGGGATATAGCCCGTCGTCGAAAACAGCAGCGCCACGGACCCGGCGAAAGCGCCGATGGTGGAATAGACGTTGATCGTCGCGCTCGGCACCTCGGCGTCGATCAGCCGGACAAGAACGCTCGAACAACTGTAGCCGAAGGCAGCCGCGATGGGCAGCAGAGCGTAGGGCGTGAAAATTTCCGTCCCCGGCTGCATGATCAGGAGAATACCGACGAAGCCGATCCCCACCGCGGCCCAGCGCCAGATACCAACATGCTGCTTCAGGATGGGAATGGTCAGCATGGTGACGAATAGCGGACCGGAAAAGGCCAGCGTGGACGCCGTTGCGAACTCCATATTGATCAGGGACAGATAGAGACAGAACTGGGCCATGGCCACGAAACCGCCGCGCACCAGGCCCAGTTTCCACTGGCGGATGATCAGAGGACGGCCCGCCGAATGCCAGTCGGCGGAAAGAAACAGCACGATCATCGACGGGATCAGGCCGAACAGGTTGCGAAAGGACGACAACTGCTGGGGCGGGTAGTTGCTGCCCGTGCTTCCCATGTACTTGATGATGGCGCCCTGGACGTCGAACAGGAACATGGCGACCATGATAATCACCACGGCGCGGACAAAGGGATCGGTGATGGAAAATCCGGACCTCACGAATCCCCCTTATGACGTGGCTTATATTTCATGACTTCTCCATCAACAGGATAACGATACAGAGCGCAATCAGGATGACGCCCAGAACCTCCGCCCGCGTGATTTTCTCCCTGAAAAAGAAATAGGATGCGACAAAGGTAAAGATTAGCTCAATCTGGCCCAGGGCGCGCACATAGGCGACGTTCTGGATCGTCATGGCCGTGAACCAGCCGATGGATGCGCAAACGCCCGAAAGTCCGACCATGGAAGCCGTTTTCCATTGGCCGAGGGTTGCTTTGAGCTGTCCCGGCTCGCGGATACGCATGTAAAGCATCATCGCCACCGACTGGAATCCCGTCACACAAAGCAGCGTAAATCCGGCCTGCATGAGGAACCCGGGCGATCCATCTCCGGCAATTGAGAGCGATGCCGCCCGGTAGCAAACCGACGCCAGACCGAAACAGGCGGCGGACGCCAGCCCGATCAACGCGCTCCGACCCAAAAGCGATGCAGCCAGCCCGCCTACTGTCTTGGGCGCATGGGCCGTCGATATGACGATTACGCCAACGAGACCAATCAGGATGGCGAGGGTGGCGGTCATGCTGGTGACATCGCCGAGAATGACCGCGCCGAAAATGGCGGCCTGCAGCGGTTCGGTCTTGGAATAGGCGGTGCCGACGGCGAAGTTCCTGAGCCCGAACAGATAAACCAGCAACAACGTGGCGAAGATCTGCGCCAACCCGCCGACCACGGCATACCCCCAGAACGTCGCATGCAGGAACGGCAGCGGTGCGTGCATTCCGTAATGCAGGAACGCGACATAAACAACGGCGACGGGAAAGCCGTAACCGAAGCGAACGAACGTCGCGCCCGTGGTGCTGAGATGCCCGCGCAGGTGTTTCTGCAGCGCAGAGCGTACATTTTGCAGAAACGCCGCAGCAATGGTGATGGGTATCCAGAGTTCCATGGTCAGGAAACCGGGACGTCAGTGCAGGTTTCGCCCGGCGCCAGGCAGGCTGATGCTGTCGTCCCGATGGGTGTCTTCTCCGGGAGCAAGCTGCTGAACCCGGCTGGGCGGCAGACCGTAGGCCGTCTTGAACAGGCGGCTGAAATGGGCGGCGTCGGCAAAGCCGCATTCCATGGCGACGTCGGTGACGCTGCGCCGGCCGTGGGTCAGCAGGTGACGGGCGAATTCAAGTCTTAGATTGCGGTAGAACTCCTGCGGCGGCTGGCCCAGTTCCTGGCGGAACACCCGGTCGAGCTGGCGCCGTGAAATGTTGACTCGCTTTGCGATCTCGGCAATGGAGAGTGGCGTTGCGAGGTTCTGTTCCATCAGCAGCGTCGCGCGGCGTACCCGGTCGTTGGTCGCCGGGTTGCCCATCACCGGATGGGGTTGCGGATCGCTGGGCAGCCGCGCCTGGTCCGATGACAGGATATGCAGGCTTTTCTGCGCCCGGGCGCGGCCGAAATGGCCTTCGATCAGCCAAGCCGCCAGATCGGCGCTGGCCAGACCTCCGGCGCAGGTGATTCGCTTGCCGTCCACAACGAAGAGTTGGTCGGCGATGGGGACGACGTCGGGCTGTTCTTCGGCCAGTTCCCGGTAATGGAACCAGCTGATGCAGCACCGCTTGCCGGTCATCAGCCCGGCCCGCGCCAGCAGCAGCGAGCCGGTGCAGAGCCCGATCAGGGTAACGCCCGCCTTGTCGGCCTCATGCAGGAAATGCCGCACACCATCGGTCATCACTTCGCCCCGGTGCAACAGCCCGCCGCAGAGCACGATATAATCGAAGCGCCCCGGATCTTTCAGAGGCGCTTCGCGTGCCATGTGCGCGCCGCAACTGGACGTCACGCCTTCCGGCCTTTCCGCCAGGAATGTCCAGCGGCAGTCCACAGGGCGGGAATAGTCCCCTTCATCCCCCGCCAGACGCAGGGTATCCACGAAAGTGGAAAACGCCGTCAGCGTGAAATGCGGCAGCATGACAAAGCCGAAATTTAATGCCAACCGATCCCCCATTACCTGTTTTAGACGCCCCACCGGATAGCATGCGTCGAGACGGCCAATAGTGGGTGAAATATGGCCCAACGGCAAGGATTACGCCTGATCAACCGGCAAATCGATCACATTCAGGTGAATACTGCCGGTTAGGTACACCTTCCGGGTGACGTTACACATGAGAAACAGCTAATCTTCGGGCGTTGGTTATGATTTTATCTGGAGCTGGTTCCATGCGGTTTTCTTTAACGGTCTTCATTCTTGCGTTCATTCTTTCCCTGCCCTTGTCCGTTCATGCGGAAAACATGACGCCTTATTCCGGCACCCGGACAATCACCACAAACCAATCTTTTGGCGATCTGCTGGAAAACCTGAAAGCGGCGATCAAGAAAAACAAGATGGGGCTCGTCGCCCAAGCCAGCGCCACCAAGGGCGCTGCCAGTATCGGCAAGACTATTGCCGGAAACCATGTGCTGATGGTCTTTCGACCGGATTTCGCGGTGCGGATGCTGGACGCCAGCATCGCCGCCGGCATTGAAGCACCGATCCGGCTTTATGTTACTGAAGGTGATGACGGCAAGGCGTCCCTGACCTACCGGCTGCCGAGCCACGTTTTTGGCGCTTATGAAGTTCCGGCACTGGACGATATGGGTAAGGAACTTGACGTCATCTTTGCCGAAATTGTTGCCGATGCCACCCAATAACAAAGAAGATATAAGACGTCTTGAAGAACTGGACAGGGAACTGGCAGAAGCCGACGCTGAGTTCGAGCATCACCTGCGCCGTTACGGCGACCAACTGGAACGCACGGGCAGCGACTGGGGCATTGCCGACGAGATCAAACGCCTGAAGAAAAACCGCAAGCGCATCGCCAAGGAACGCTCGGAAATCGCAGCGAAACTCTCACACCTGCATAAGTTAAGATAAATGATGCCGATTGACCCGGGCCTTGTCAGAAGGTAGGTCTGGCTCCCTCTACGACCAGAACAATACAGGGTCTTCTCTCTTATGGCTGAAATCGCCGGCCTCGTCCTCCCCCTGTTCGGGCTTATCCTGCTTGGCTATATAACGGCGCAGCTGATCCGCCAGCCGAAAGAAGCCATGGGCTGGCTTTCCACCTTTATCATCTACCTCGCCCTGCCCGCCCTGTTCTTCAAGCTGTTGTCGAAAACGCCTATCGAGCAACTGGCGAGCTGGGCCTTCATCGGCGCCAACATCGCAACTACCTTTGGCATCTTCCTGCTGGTGTTCGCCATCGCTGTCCTCATCCGCCGCGCCATCGTCCCGGAAGCCACCATTCAGGGCCTGGCCGGCGCCTACGGCAACATCGGATACATGGCTCCGGCCATGGCGATCCTGACTTTCGGCGAGCAGGCGGCCATTCCCGTCGCGTTGATTTTCTGTTTTGAAAACATCATGCATTTCGCCCTGGCCCCGACCCTGATGGCGGTCTCGGGCAAGGAGAATAAAGGCCTGATACCGCTTATCACCGGTATCGCCCGGAGCATCGCCTTCCATCCCTTTATCATCGCCACGGCTCTGGGTGTCGCCGCCGCCGTGGCCGAGTTTACGCCACCGGTTCCCATCGAAAGGCTGATCGACTACCTGGCGCAGGCCGCCGCGCCCAGCGCGCTGTTCGCCATGGGCGTTACCCTGGCGCTGAACCCGCTGAAGCGGAAACCGGTGGAGCTGTCGTTTATCGTGCCCGTCAAGCTTATCGTCCACCCCATCGCCATGTACGTGTTCCTCAGCCTGGCCGGGGATTTCGATGAAATCTGGGTATTCACGGCGATATTGATGGCCGCGCTGCCGACCGCCACCAACGTCTTTGTCCTGGCGCAACAATATGGCTACTGGATCGAGCGGGCTTCGGCCTGCATCCTGATCACGACGTTCCTGTCGGTGTTTTCCGTCTCGGCCCTGCTCTACGCCATCACCAGCGGCATCATGCCGCCGGACCTGTTCCCCGGTTGATCCCTGGCGATTTTCAAAGCGGCCAGAATACGAGGATGGCCGGAACCGATACGGCGACGATCAGCACCTCCAATGGCAGACCCATGCGCCAGTAATCGCTGAAACGATAACCACCCGGCCCCATGATCAGGGCATTGTTCTGGTGACCGATGGGCGTCAGGAAAGCGCAACTGGCGCCGACGGCAACCGCCATCAGGAAGGCGTCGCCGTTGACGCCAAGCGAGTTGGCGATCTGCATGGCGATGGGCGCCATGACCACGGCGGTCGCCGCATTGTTCAGCACATCGGATAGCGTCATGGTGATAACCATGATCGCCAACAGGATGACCCACGCAGGCAACGCGGAAAAAGCATCCACCATGCCCGAAGCGATCATCCCGGTTGCCCCGGTGTTTTCCATGGCCTGGCCAACGGGGATCAGGGCGCCCAGCAGGACAATGACCGGCCAATCGATCCCTTCATAGATTTCCCTGACAGGAAGGATGCCGCTCAGAACCATGACCAGCGCCACGATGCCGAGGGCTATGGCGATGGGAGCAAGCCCCAGGGCCGCGGCAATGATTCCCAAAGCAAACAGGCCGACGGCCCAGCCGGCGTGGCCGCGGCGGCCGAACTTCAGGCCCCGCTCGGCCAGGGGCAGCAAGCCCAGCCGCGTGGCGATCTCCGGCAGGCGTTCGGCTTCGCCCTGTAGCAGGAGAACGTCGCCGACACGAAAGCGGAAATTCTGGATACGACCCCGGTGCGGCCGCCCCTGGCGTGACACCCCTAACAGGTTCACATCGTGAGAGCGCCTGAATCGCACCATTTCGACCGTACGGCCCTCGATGCGTGAGCCCGCCGAGACGACCGCTTCCAGCAGGCTCATGTTTTCAAGCTCCCGCATGCCCGGCTTTTCTCGTTTGGCGCCGGACACCTTCAACTTGAGGGCCTGGATAAGCCGATCAAGATCATCGGGGGAAGCCTCCACCAGCAGCACGTCGCTACTTTTGACGATGCTGCGGCGGTTGATGGCGGAGGTCGCCTTGCCACGCCGGATAATGCCGACGATCAGGACTTCCATGCCGTCGAGGAACTGGTCCTCGATCTCGGCCACGCTCAGATTCACGGCCGGACTGTCCTTGGGCACCCGGAGCTCGCTCAAATACTCCTCGATCCCGAAAGCCCCACCGGGTGCGCGATCTGTACCCGGATGCTCCGGAATCAGGCGCCAGCCGATGAAGGTCACGAATGCGATGCCCGCCAGAGCAACACAGCCGCCAACAGCGGTGAAATCGAACATGGTAAAGGGCGATCCGACCATGTCGCCCCGGAAGGTTGCGATAATGATGTTGGGCGGTGTGCCGATCAGGGTCAGCATGCAGCCCAGGAACGAAGCAAACGAGACGGGCATCAGGATACGGCTGACCGGGTGGTTGGCCCGGCCCGACGACTCGACCGTCACCGGAATCAGCAACGCCAGGGCTCCCACATTGTTCATAAAGGCGCTCAATCCTGCTGCAATCGCCGACAGGATGCCGATATGGCTGAGTAATCCGGTTATGGCGCCGGTCACCCGTTGGGCGAGATAATCCGCGGCTCCCGACAGGCTCAAGCCCCGACTGACGATCAGCACCACGGCGACCGTAATGGTCGCGGGATGGCCGAAGCCTGCAAAAGCGCCCTGAACCGGCACCAGCCCCAACAGCACCGCCAGGATCAGCCCGCCGAAGGCGATGACGTCATAGCGCCAGCGCCCCCAGACAAAGAGGCCCAGCAGACACGCCAGCAATAGCAAGACGATGATATGGTCAGGCATGGTCATACGCCGCCGAGACTAACACGACGCCACGGTAACTGCGACAGGGATAATTCAGTAATTACAGGTCATTCGCCTCTGAAATGACCATTTTCTCGAGCATGGCCGTGTAATCAGAAAATGATTTCGTTTCCATGCCGGCGACCTTGCCCTCGTCATCCCAGTGGCGGACCATGACAGCTTCCTTGTAGAACGGTTTGGATTCAAATTCCTCGATCTCCACCTTGCTCATGGACCCGCCCTGAAGCGAGAGAGAATGAACGGATGCCTTGGAAAGCTGGTTGTAGTACATCGGATCGACGGCGCATAGGTAGCGCTTGGCGTCCACATGGAGGCGGACGCATGCCGAAACGACAGGCGGGAAAAACTTCTCCAGCACATCAGCGCCGGTGTCCTCATGGTGGCGATCTTCCGTATCGTCAGGCGAATAGGTGCCGAACTCGCCGGTAAAATGCCCGATGTCATGAAGCAGGATAGCCGCAACCAGTTCATCAGGCGCGCCGGACTGCTCTGCCAGCCAGGCGCCCTGCAGCATGTGCTCGGCCATGCTGACCTGTTCGCCCAGGTAATTTTCTGCACCACGGCGTTCAAAGATATCGGCGAGGAAAGCAATGATATCGGAGGGTCTGTCCTGCACCGTTAATATCCTCAATTCCTGATAACGTTGTATTCCGGCCCGTAGGGGAAGCCGGTGATGTTTTCCGCCCCGTCCTCCGTGACCACGAGGATATCGTGCTCCCGGTAACCACCCGCGCCCGGCAGGTTCTCGGGCAGCATGATCATGGGCTCCATGGAAACAACCATGTTGGGCTCCAGCACGGTTTCGATGTCTTCGCGCAGTTCGACACCCGCCTCGCGTCCATAGTAATGACACAGCACGCCGAAGGAATGTCCGTATCCAAAGGAGCGGTACTGCAACAGGTCCCATTCCCGATACATCTCGTTCAACTCGGCGGCAATTTCCGAACATTTGGCCCCCGGCTTGATCAACTCCAGTCCCCGTTCGTGCACGGCAACGTTCTTTTGCCAAAGATCGAGGGATGCATCGTCGACGGAGTCACAGAACAGCGTGCGTTCCAGCGCCGTATAGTAGCCGAAGATCATAGGGAAGCAGTTGAGGGAGAGGATATCACCCGACTCGATCTTGCGGTTGGTGACAGGATTGTGCGCGCCGTCCGTGTTGATGCCGGACTGGAACCAGGTCCAGGTATCCATCAGTTCCACGTAAGGATGGTTGGAGCCGATCTCGCGCAACATGGCGCTGGTCGACGCAATGGCAACCTCATGTTCCGGAACGCCGGCGCCGATCGCTGCCGCACAGGCCGCACCACCGATATCCGCTGTGCGCGCGCCTTCCTTGATCAGCTTGATTTCCTCGTCGGACTTGATGGAGCGCATCCACATGGAAGGCTGCCCCACATCGACGAACTCAACGCCGGGCAGCGCTTCTTCAAGCTGGCGCTTGTAATCCAGGCTGACATGGTCGAATTCGATACCCAGCCGCTTCACACCCTCGGTCAGGCCCTGGACGGCGAAGAAGAAATTATCCTTGCGCCAGTCCGTATAGGTGATGTTGTCGCCGAAGGTCCGGCGCCACGGCTGGCCGCCGTCGATGCCAGCGGAAACAGAGGTCGCCTTGTCGTGGTCGATGACGAAGCCGTACTTGCGCCCGAAATAGCAGTACAGGAACCCGGAATAGTAATTGATGCAGTGGTACGACGTGAACAGGCAGGCATCCACGCTGTTTTCCGACATCCATCCGCGCACGGCGTTCTGGCGGCGGTTCATTTCCGCATCGGAAAAGGGCGAATATTCCTTTTCGCCATTGTGCCATTTAACAAGGCGATCCATTTCCTTGGCCATTTCACTGCTCATACTCGAATACTCCCCTGATTCATCGACTGACGGAAACTATGGCGTAAAAGATTCCGGATAACATGACAATTTCGGCCATAAATCAACTGCATTTGGGACACCGCTTTTCCGCTTAAATTCTTCAAATGAAGTTTTTATGACATTGGTTGCCGGTGATTGCGGTTCAAGGCAGCCTGCTCCATAAATGCGGGGCTTAAAGAAACGAGAGAGAAAGATGCCTGTAAAGATAGGAATTAACGGATTTGGCCGCATGGGCCGCCTGGCGCTGAGAGCCTGCTGGGACTGGCCGGAAATCGACGTCATCCATGTCAACGAAATCAAGGGCGGCGTCGAGTGCGCAGCCCACCTGTTGGAATTCGATACCGTTCATGGCCGTTGGAACAGGAGGATCAAACAGAAAACCGATGACGCGTTTTCCATTGAAGGAAAAACCATCGGTTTTAGCGACGCCTCCAAACCCGGCGACGTTCCCTGGGGCGAACTGGGATGCGACGTGATGATCGAGGCCACCGGAAAATTCAGGACACCCGATACCTTGCGCGGATATTACGAACAGGGTGTCAAGAAGGTGATCGTCGCCGCCCCGGTCAAACACGAAGACGCCCTTAACATCGTCATGGGCGTGAATGACGATCTATACAAACCGGAGGAGCATCACCTGCTGACGGCGGCGTCCTGCACTACCAACTGTCTGGCGCCTGTCGTCAAGGTAATCCATGAAGGGATCGGCATCGTCCGCGGCTCCATCACCACGATTCACGACGTCACCAACACCCAGGTCATGGTCGATGCGCCGCACAACGACCTGCGACGCGCCCGTTCCGGACTCAACAGCCTAATCCCGACCACGACCGGTTCGGCGCGAACCATCGGCGACATCTTTCCCGAATTGGAAGGCAAACTGAACGGCCACGCCATTCGCGTGCCTTTGCTCAATGCCTCACTCACCGATTGCGTTTTCGAAGTTGCTCGCGACACCGACGAGCAGGAAATCAATACCCTTTTCAAACAGGAAGCCGACGGCTCCCTGAACGGCATCCTCGGTTTCGAGGCGCGTCCGCTCGTTTCCACCGACTACACGAACGATCCACGATCCTGCATTATCGACGGCCCTTCGACCATGGTCGTCGATGGCCGTCATGTTAAGGTCTACGCCTGGTATGATAACGAATGGGGATACGTGAACCGGATGATGGAACTGGCGAAGAAGGTCGGTTCCCTGCTCTGAGATGACACGCCGATGACCGATATCAGGAACTATGCCGTCGTAACGGCCGCCTACTGGGCGTTTACGCTGACCGACGGCGCGTTGCGCATGCTGGTCCTGCTGCACTTTCATACCCTGGGGTACTCGCCCCTGGACCTGGCGTTCCTGTTCCTGTTCTACGAAGCCATGGGGATCGTGACCAATCTCGTCGGCGGCTGGCTCGGGGCCCGGTTCGGTCTCAGACTGACGCTGTTTCTCGGCCTCATCATCCAGATCATTGCCTTGAGCGCTCTCTCGCTGGTTCAAGCGGACTGGGTGATCGCGCTTTCCGTCGCCTACGTCATGACGGCGCAGGCCCTGTCCGGCGTCGCCAAGGATCTCGTCAAGATGAGCTCCAAAAGCGCCGTCAAGCTTGTCACCGGCGAGCAGGAGGACCACAGCCTGCTGTTCAGGTGGGTTGCGTTGCTGACAGGATCGAAAAATACCCTGAAAGGCATCGGTTTCCTGCTGGGCGGCGTGCTGCTTCAGCTCCTTGGATTCCAGGTTTCGCTGTGGTCCATGGCCGTCATGCTTGCCGTCGTCCTGGCGCTTGTATCCCTGATCGTCAGGGTCGAGCTGGGACGGTCCAAATCAAAACCAATGAAGCGGGACGTGTTCTCCAAGAGCCGGGAAATCAACCTGCTCTCCGTGGCGCGGATTTTCCTGTTTGCCTCGCGCGACGTGTGGTTTGTCGTCGGCGTGCCCGTTTTTCTCTACAGCCAGATGGGATGGAGCTTCCAGCAAACCGGTTCCTTCATGGCCGCCTGGGTCATCGGTTACGGCATCATCCAGGCAGGCGCGCCAAAACTGTTGAAGAATACCCGGACTGCCGCCTCGGGCGCCCGGGCAGCCCAGCTCTGGGTCATGGCGCTGGCGGCTCTGACGGCCGTGATTGCGTTAGGGCTGGATTTCGAATGGACGTTCGCCGATCCCGCTAGCATCCTGATCGGCGGGCTGTTCCTGTTCGGCGCCGTCTTCGCCGTCAACTCCTCGGTCCATTCCTTCCTGATTGTCGCCTACTCCGACGCCGATAAGGTGGCGCTCAACGTCGGGTTCTATTACATGGCAAACGCCTGCGGCCGCCTGTTGGGGACGTTGCTGTCCGGACTGGTGTATCAGTATGCCGGACTGACGGCCTGTCTTTATACATCCGCCGCCATGCTCGCCATCGCGGGCTTCGTATCCTTCGGGCTTCCAACAAGGGAAGAAGCCGAAGCCCAATCCATCACAAAACAATGACTGTCCGTTCCTGAAAATTCCGTGTTACAGTCCGCTTGCTGGGGACAAGGGGGGATGAGAATGGAATCATCCGAAGCGGAACAATCCGGCAAATGGACGGCGCTGGCGTTGCTGGCCGCCTGCGAAGTCGCCGCCATGGCGTTGTGGTTTTCCGCGTCCGCCGTCGTTCCCTCCATTACCCGTGACTATCCCTTGAGCGCCACCCAGGCGTCGCTGTTTACCAGTTCCGTGCAGGCCGGTTTTGTCGCCGGCACCCTGATCAGCGCCCTGCTGTCCCTCGCCGACAGGATCGATCCCAAGCGCTTCTTCATGGCTTCGGCGCTGGTTGCATCAGGCGCAAACGCCCTGATCCTGATGTTCGAACCGGGCACGGCGCCCGTCTACTTCATGCGGTTCATCACCGGCATGTGCATGGCCGGCATTTACCCCGTCGGCATGAAAATGGCTGCGACCTGGGCCAAGGGCGATCTGGGACTGCTGGTCGCCATCCTGATCGGTGCGCTGACCCTGGGTTCGGCCTCGCCGCATTTGTTCAACGCCTTTGGCGGGGTAGACTGGCGCTTCACAATCGGTGCGACATCCGTGGTTTCGCTGGCGGCGGCGCTGGGTATCAACCTGTTCAGGATGGGCGCACCGCTTCCGAAATCACCGCCGCTGGACATCCATCACCTGACCCGCGCCTTCCGCACGCCGTCCCTCAGGCTCGCCAATTTCGGCTATCTGGGTCACATGTGGGAATTGTACGCCATGTGGGCGTGGATCGGCGTGTTCCTGGACGCCAGCTTCAGGCTGAATTCCGCCGGCTGGGAGCCCGCCACCCTGGCGCGTACGGCGACCTTCGTCGTCATGGGAGTCGGTGGTGTGATCGGCTGTCTCGCCGGCGGCTGGCTGGCGGACCGTTACGGCCGCACCCGCCTGACCATGGGCGCCATGGCGGCAAGCGGCGCCTGCGCCGTTATCGTCGGCTCCCTGTTCGGAGCGCATCCGCTGCTGCTCAGCGCCGTCTGCCTGATCTGGGGCATTACCGTCATCGCCGATTCAGCCCAGTTCTCCGCCTCCATCGCCGAATTGTCGGAAGCCAACCTCGTCGGCACCATGCTGACGGTGCAGACCTGCGCCGGGTTCCTGCTGACCCTGATCACCATCCACCTGATGCCGTTGCTGGTCGAAGCGACGGGATGGCCCGTCGCCTTCGCCTGCCTCGCCATCGGCCCCGCCTTCGGCGTGTGGGCCATGGGCAAGCTCAAGAATCACCCGGACGCGGCAAAGCTCGCCGGCGGGCGGGGATAAATCTGGAATTTTCAGAACTGATGATCAGCTGGACTCAAAGTCGGAGGAGTCGAGATCGACGCCACCCGTATTGGCCACCAGGGAATAGCCTCCGGCCGACGAACCGTTATCGTCATAATAGACATCGTCGTTGCCGTCCTGAACGAAATTGGCGCTGGGGTTGTTGGCGTTGGTGCCGTCATAGGTACCGGTAATGATGTCGAAGGTAATGCCAGCGCCGTCCAATGCCGTTGAATCGATCTGGATCTTGTCCTCGCCCTTGGTGAAATCCGTAATCGTCGATGTGCCGGTCTGTTCGCTGAAGAAGAATGTATCGTTGCCGGCGCCGCCGGTCAGCGTATCGTTGCCGGTTCCGCCATCCAGGAAATCATCCCCGGCGCCGCCGCTCAGGATGTCGTCTCCAGCGCCGCCTTCCAGTTCATCGTTGCCCGCCCCGCCGGTCAATAAATCGCTGCCGAGACCGCCGATCAGTTCATCATCGCCCAGTCCGCCGCTGATGGTATCGTTGCCCGTGCTGCCGAAGTACAGATCGTTTCCGTCGCTGCCCGTTTCGCTCAGCGGCGTGGAGGTTCCAACATAGTATATTGTCGTTCGGACACCCGTATCGGGGCCTGCATCGGCATCGGAATCCTGCCACACAACGGCGAAGTTGCCGTCATGCAGGGCCGTCACGGAAGCATTCCACTCATCCCCGGCCGTTGTGGTATTGACCTGGAACTCACTGCCAACGGCCGTACCGGAAGCATCGTAGCGCTGACCGAAGATGCCATCCGATGCGGCATCGGGGGATTCCCAGATGACGACAAAACCGCCATCCTCCAGGCCCGTCACCGATGATCGTTCCTGAATTCCCGTTGTCGTCGTATTGACGATAAATTCACTGCCCACCGCCGTGCCGGTAGAATCGTAACGCTGGCCGTAAATGTCACCTGCGTCGGTTTGGGTGGATGTCCAGACAACGACAAATCCGCCATCCTGCAAACCGGAAACGTGAGGGTCTTGTTGCGATCCCGTGCTGGTGGTGTTGACCAGCGTTTCCGAACCGACCGTGGCGCCGGCGGAGTCATAGACCTGCATGTAAACGCCGAGAGTCGCGCTGTCGGTAACTGAATCCTGCCATGCCACGACAAAGCCGCCGCCCGTCAGGCCCGTTATTGAGGGAAGCTGCTGATCCCCGGTTGTTGAGGTGTTGACCTGGAATTCGCTGCCAACTGTTGCGCTGCTGGAGTCATAACGTTGTGCAAAAACACCGGATAAATTTCCATCAAGTCCACCGGAATCCTCCCAGGCGACTACAAACCCGCCATCGGTCAGGCCCGTTACGGCAGCATGTTGTTGGGCATTCGTCGTTGTCGTATTGACCTTGGTTTCACTGCCAACCGGCGCACCGACACGCGAGACACGTTGCATGAAGATGTCATTGGTTCCGTCCTGGTCGGAGTGCCAGACGATAACCGCATCGTCATCCGTTAACGTCGCAATCGCATCGGCGGAATAGTAAGCGGTGCTTCTGGTTCCCGTCGTCGTCGTATTGACCTGCATCTCCGATTCGAGCGCCACGCCGTCTTCACCGAAGCGCTGGGCGTAAATGGTGCTAGTCGCCTGATCCGTAAACACCGCCAGGTAACTGCCGTCCGAGAACCCTGCGACAGAGGCATTGTCCTGGGTTCCCGATGTTGTCGTCGTATTCACGGCCGCTTCCGTACCAGCCGTTGCCGTGGTGGCCTGAACGGTGACGTTGACCGTCGCGACTGAAGAAAGGCCTGTTTCATCGGTGACCCTGAACGTAAAACTGTCGGTGCCCGTATACCCCGCCGCCGCCTCATAAGTATAGGAGCCCGCCGCCGTGACGGTCGCCGTGCCGTTCGTGGCGGCGGTGTCCAGGGAATAGGTCAGTTGAGATGCCGAACTGTCGGGGTCCGTCGCCCGCAGCGTGGTGCCCTCTTTCAGTCCTTGCGGCACGAACAGGTTCCCGGAAATCGCCGTCGGCGCAACTGGTGGAGGAGGCTCCGGTATCGGCTCAGGAGGCGGCGCTGGCTCCGGCTCAACCTTGACAGGGGGCGGGGGCAATGGGCTTACAGGTGATGGAGGCGGTGTTTCCGGCAATGGCGATATGATTGTCTCATCGTCTCCCACCTCTGGCACCAGTGACAGATCAGCATTAGGCTCTCTGAAGTCTATTGGCGCCGGTTCCTCAACCGATATCTCCTCTACCGCAATTTCCTCAACGAGTTCTTCCTCAATCACCTCTTCTTCGGCTTCTTCGGCGATGGCTTCTTCTTCCGCCGCTGCTTCCTCGCCTTCAGGTGGCGCTTCTTCGGGCGGCGCCTCGCCTTCTTCAGGTGCGGCCTCTTCACCTTCACCCTGGCCCTCACCATCTTCATCCG
This sequence comes from uncultured Thalassospiraceae bacterium, assembly GCA_964344255.1. GTDB lineage: Bacteria > Pseudomonadota > Alphaproteobacteria > Rhodospirillales > Casp-alpha2 > JAJFIE01. Next base: position 11,801 of record CAYFMQ010000008.1, on the reverse strand, counting down.
GCGGTGGATCGCCCGGGCGGAACCCCTCCGGCATGGCGTTCATGGCGGCGCCGTATTGTTCCTGAATGGCTTCAGGTGGCAGAATAACGGGTTCCGGCGGCGCTTCGAATGCGCTGGTCATCGACACCGTTTGGCCGGCCTGGTTCAGGGTCTGCGAACCGGCTTCGTTCGTAATGACGATTTCGCCAACGAAACCATCGTTTTCCGGGACCAGGGAGATGGCGGTTTCCTCGCCTTCCGGCCTGGCATGGCCGACCACCTGGGTGCCGCGGATACCGATCACGCCAACCGGCGTTGTGATCATGGTCGCTTCCGGGTCAGACTTGGCGAGGGTGCCGCTGACGAAGGAAAAAACGCCTTCCGTAATATTAAGCGCCAGGTTACCCGACGGCCCTTCCGGGTCATAAACCATGTCGTCGATCACCATATCGGCGTCAGGACCGATGGAGATGATGCTCTCGTCTTCGAAAACAATGGCGACATCGCCATCCGGGCCAGTTTCAATGGTATCGTTAGCAAAGACCGCCTCGCCAATGGACAATTTTTCCCGTTCCCCGTCCGCGTGAACGACAAACACCGAACCATTCAGGGATTCCGCATGGCCGATACGAACGGCGGCAGCACCGGATGCCTGCGCCAGTTGGGATTGGGCAAGCTGCTCAGACGCCGTTGCATCCGTACGGGACGCAGGCGCATTCGTTATTCCATCCTCTGCCGGAGAAGAGGTGTCAGGCATGGTCATTCTCCATTACCCCACCTTCAAAAACGCTTACAAGGCGCGGTTTTGCCGCATTCTTTAGGCCGACCGCTTATTACCCTGTTTTGATAATGCAACAGGGTTTATTATTCATTAACGAGACTGTAGCACGATAATAATTTAGAGGTAAATGTTAAGGCGCTGTTCTATCAGCGCTTTGTTTATTCAAGCAAAGGCGGCCCGGACCAGAGCACATGGCGAAACCGGAAAAAAACAACTGGCTGAAAGAGGCGACGCGGCCTTTGCGATCCCAGGTCGTTGAAATCTTCACGGCGTCGCTGTTCATCAACCTGCTTGCCCTCGCCACCCCCGTTTTCGTGTTGCAGGTCTACGACCGCGTTGTCGCCCAGTCCGGCCTGACGACCCTGCAGGGGCTCGCCATCGGCATGGCGCTGGTCGTGTTATTCGATTTCGCCATCCGCCAGGCGCGCAGCGGCCTGCTCAGGGAAGCCGCCATGAAGCTGGACATGGCGATCGGCGGTTCCATTTTCGACAAGATCATGTGCCTGCCGCTACGCAAGCTCGAGCAGCGTCCGGCAGCCTACTGGCAGGCGCTGTTCCACGATGTGGACCGGGTACGCTCCACACTCTCCGGCGCAGCCGCCGTCGTCATGGCGGACCTGCCCTTCGCCATTCTCGCGATGGTTCTCATCACCCTGATTGCGGCCCCTGTCAGCTGGGTCGTCGCCATCGCCATTCCGCTCTATGTGCTGCTGGCCTGGCGCGCCGGATCCACGAACAGCAGCGCCGAACAGCTTGAACGGCGGGCCACCTTGCGGCGGGATTCGCTGGTTGCCGAAATGATCGGCGCCCGCACCACCATCAAGGCCGTAGGCGGGCGGGAATTTCTCCGTTCGCTCTGGGAAAAACGCCACGCCGACACCATCGCCCAGAGCATCACGCGTGGCGCCAAGGCCGACCGGCATCATTCCTTCGGACACGCCTTGCACATCATTACCATTGTCGCCGTGACCTCCGTCGGCGCCATCGGCATCCTGGAACAGCAACTCACCATAGGCGCGCTTGTCGCAGCCAATATGCTGGTGGCGCGCATCATCGCGCCCCTGAACCAGCTCGTTCAGCACTTCCGTTCCATTACCGCCTTCCGCCAGTCGATCGACCGCCTTGACCAGGTTTTCGCCATGGCCGAGGACATACAGGAGCGCTCCGTTACCTTGGACCGCCCCCAGGGTAAGATCGTCGCCGAGAAAACCATCTTCCGTTACGCCAAGGAAGACCAGAACAACGCCATCGAAGGCGTCAGTTGCGGTTTCGGCCCCGGTGGGCTGCATGCTCTCGTCGGCGCGAACGGCAGCGGCAAAAGCACGCTGTTGAAGCTGCTACGCGGCGTCTACAGGCCCTTGAGCGGCCGTGTGCTGCTCGATGACGGCGATGTCGCGCAGTTTTCCGAAAGCGAATTGAATGACTGGGTCGGCTATGTGCCCCAGAACTGCCAGCTCATCGCCGGCTCCATCAAGGCCAATATCGTCATGGGCTTTCCCGAAGCCACGGATGAGGAGATTATCACGGCAACGAAGCTGGCCGGCGTTCACAAGGATATCCTGGACCTGCCGGGTGGCTACGCTTCTTCCGTCGGCGAAAACGGTGAAATGCTTTCCGGCGGCATGCGCCAGCGTCTGTCCATCGCCCGCGCCCTGGTCGGGGACCGGCCCATATTGTTGATGGATGAGCCCACCAGCGATCTCGATCCGCAGGCCGAGCAGGAACTGGTCGCCATGCTGAGAACCTTTGCCCAGAACCATACCATTATCGTCGCCACCCATTCCATGGTGTTGCTGGAAGCCTGCGACAACATCCTGGTTTTGGATAAAGGCCACGTCAAAGGCGGCGGACCGGCTTTTGAAGTCCTGAACCACCTCCAGGGCGCGGCGTCGGGTAACTTCAGATCGAATGCTGAACCGCCTGCGGCCAACAAGCCGAAAGGCAGGAAGCCATGAGCGCCTTTGGAAACCTTGCAAAGAATTTCCGGCGCTCGCGATGGCTCTATCCGTCCCGGATGATCATGCTGCTGGTTGCCGGGGTCGGCGTCTGGGCCTGGCTGACACCGTTGGACGAGGTCGCTTCGGCAGAGGGAGAAGTTGCGCCCCAGGGCAAGGTCAAGGTGATACAGCACCTGGAAGGCGGCATAATCCGCGAGCTGTTCGTGAACGAAGGCGACACGGTTCACGCGGGCGCGGAACTGATGCGCCTGGAACTGGGCGAGGAACGCCGCAACCCGCTGGAACTGCAGGCGGAACTGGACGGGTTGCTGCTGGCCCGCGCGCCCTAGCATGCGGAAATCAACGGTGTTCCCCTGGAATTCGATCCTGGATTGAAACAACGCAGACCCGACGACGTCACCCGGGAAATCCAGTCGTACGAGGCCCGTCAGGCGGAAATCAACTCCGCCCGGTCCGTCATCAAGAAACAGATCAACCAGCGCAGGCTGGCCATCGAGACGCTGGAGACGAAACGCAGCGCCCTGGCAAACGATCTTTCCCTCGCCGAACAGAACCTGGCTATCGCCAACCAGGCCGTCGCACAGGGCATGGGCACCTTGTCAGATCAACTGATGCTGCAACGGGACGTGGAGAACCTTAGGGGCGGCATCCGCACGATCAAGGCCGAGATCCGCCAGGCACGGGCCGATCTGGAAGAAGCCCAGGCGCGTCTGGATGAAGTCCGCAAACGTTACACCAACGAAGCGACGGAAAGATTGGGCGAGATCGACCGGGATATCGCCCGGATTCGCGAAGCCGTCGGCAGCGCCACGGCGCAGGTCAAGCGCACGACCATTCGCACCCCCATCGACGGCGTGGTCAAGAAGATGCGCTACAACACCCTTGGCGGCGTGGTTCTTCCCGGCGAGGCGATCATGGAGATCGTGCCGGTTCGCGACGAGTTGGTGATCGAGGCCCGGCTGAGCCCCAGCGACCGCGGATATGTCACCACCGGGCAATCGGCCAAGATCAAGATTTCGACCTATGACTTCACCCGTTACGGCACTCTTGATGGTATTGTGACCCTGATCGGCGCCGGAACGGACAAGGATGACGATGGCGAGCCCTATTTCAGGGTCGTCGTCCAGGCCGCCCAGCAACACCTGGGATCATCCAGCAATCCCCTGTGGATCAGCCCCGGCATGGAGGCCAGCGTGGATATCCATACCGGCACCCGCACCGTGTTCCAGTATTTCATCCAACCCCTGTTGAAACTACGCCACGACGCCTTCCGCGAACGCTGATTCTCCAAGTTGAATCAACGAATTAGATTTAACCCGGCATTAACCATCTTCAGGTCATTATGGTTAACGCCCCGATTCGGGGTTGGGTTTGGAAACAAGGCGAATATCCGGGAATGTGTCAATCTGACCGACCCAGTCCATATTATTTACGTGCCGCAAGGTTTTCGGCGTTAACCATAATTGCTGTTTTAATCCTATTCGGCCTCGCCACATCGCCTGCCCAGGCGCGCTCTTTGCTGGATGAACTGCACACCCTGCTCGCCACGCACCCGGCCCTGAAAGCCAGCATGTCCGAAGCCAACGCCAGACGGGAGGAAATCGGCGCCGCGCAATCAACCTTGTTCCCTTATGTACAAACAACCGGAGAAACTGGACTTGAGCGTACCGACGCGCCAACAAATGAACAACTTCGTACCCAGCTCGGGGTGACGGTCACGCAAAACCTGTACGACGGGTTGGGGACGCATAACCGTATCCGGGTTAGCGAAATTAATGAGCGTGTCGGCCATAGCGATCTCGAAACGGTCCAGAATTCGTTGCTGCTTGACGGCGTGCAGAGCTATATCGACGTCGTATTGCAGAATAAGCTGATCGAGATATCCTCACGCCACGTCGATATCGTTCAGGAAATTACCGATTTCATCGCCACCGAACGGGAAGCAGGCCGCATGACGCTCGCCGATTCACTGCAATCGAGAGCCCGCCTGCAGCAGGCGAAGGAGACCCTGATCTCTTTCGATGGCGGCCGGCGTAACAGTGAAGCGCATTACCAGACCCTGTTCGGGCAGGTTCCCGACGTTCGCGCCATGGATGACCCCGTAGCGCCGACCGCGATAATCCCGGTTTCGCTCAATGAGGCCTTGAATTACGCCCTCGATAACAATCCGATGCTTGAAGCGGCCCGCCTTGGTATCGACATGGCCGAAGCGAACCGTCAGGCATCGGGCGCGACGGCCATGCCGAAGGTCGATCTCGAAGGATCCCTTGATTTCAAGAACGATTATGACGGCGCCACTGGCAGCGAAGAGGAAGGCACGCTGTTGGTAAAATTCACTTGGGACCTGTTCGACGGTTACCGGACCAGCGCCACGGAAATGGCCGCGGCGCATCGTACGACCGCCGCCATGGCGACCCTGCATCAGCGTGAACTGGAAATCACCGAGCAAGTCCGCAGGGCCTGGAATTCCATGATCGTCGACCGCGAACGCATGCATACGCTGACCGAAGCCCAGAGCATCGCCCTCGAAGCCTATGACGCACGCTATTCGCTGATGGTTACGGGCAAGGAAACCATTATCAACGTACTGGATACGGCGCTGGAAGTTCTCAATGTGAGGCTGTCCCTGACCACGGCGGATTACCGTTACCGCTTGTCCGTCTACCGTCTTCTGCACGCCATGGGCCGGCTGAATCCCGGCACCGTCAATGCAATCATCACCGTGATCCCCATGGACCTGGATTCGATCAGTGATATCGCTCCCAATCGCCTGAACCCTGAAGACCTGATCCAGGCGCCGGCACAGGATAACGGCGCAGGCCAGACCATGGCGTCGAACACCGCTCCGGCGTCCGCAGCCGATACGCCCATCACGGAACAGATGGTCCTGGCCCTTCCCTCGGTCGAGGCCGCAGCCCCCACGCCACTTGCGACGCAACCGGCCTCCGCTGCGACCACCGCCATGGTCATGGAGTCCGGGACCGGATACCTGGTGGTGCTTTCGAGCAACCGCCAGCGCGGCAACGCCGTTTCCACGCTTGAAAAGCTCAATCTTCAGGGCGCCGAGATCATGGCTGTCGACGTCAAGGGATCGCCCATGTACATGGTCATCATCGGCCCGCTGCCCGAACCGGAAGCCCGTGTCGTTCAGGGCGAGGCGTTCGATGCCGGCGTGCTGGACGCCTGGCTGAAAAAGCTCTGAGCGGTGAGCGGTTTCTCCCTCCACCCCCGGCTTGAGGCCGATACGGCGCAGGTGGCCGTGATGGAGCTGAGCCGGGTCCAGATGATGAACGACAGCCGCTTTCCCTGGCTGATCCTGGTGCCGGAGGTTCCCGGCCTCAAGGATCTGCATGACCTCTCGCCCGAAGATCAGGTGACGGCGATGGCGGAAATCGACACCGTGTCGAGGGTGCTGAGCGATCTTCATGCGCCCGACAAGATAAACGTGGCGGCGCTCGGCAATATGGTTCCCCAGTTGCATATCCACGTCATCGCCCGCTTCACGACCGATGAAGCCTGGCCCGCCCCCGTCTGGGGCGTTGGCGACGCCGTGCCTTATGACAAGGTTAACCTGGATAATGCCGTTGAAGCACTGCGCCAGGTCCTCACCTGACTGTATTCCCGTTATTTCAATTCTAAAGAACTGCTGGACGTGAAAGCCTGCCTGTGCTTGATCTGCGTCAAGGCACGCAACCGGAAAATTGTCCAGAGTACCCCCATGAGCAACGCTGCTCCCAGGACGGATATGTCGAGACGCCGCTACAAGCGTAAGATAGCGGCGATGTCCGTGTTGTCTGCGTTGCTTTTCAACCTGGCTGCCGGTTTATACCTGCCGTCGACAGCGCAAGGGGCCCTGCTGCAAGCGGGGATTACGGACACCCAGGCGCTCGACAGCATTGTCATCTGTACGCCGAACGGCCTCAAGGCGGTCCGGCTCGGAGCAGATGGCAAACCGCTGCCAAACCAGCCTCACCAGGATGCTTACTGCGTCCACTGCCTGCCATGTAACATGGGGCAGTCAGCCATGGCGGGTGCTTCCGCCATCGAGGTTCTTCCGTCCCTATCGGCCCTGCGGATTACCTACCCCGCAGGCAGACACTCCCCCTCCTCGGAAGGATCTTACGGCCGGCATTCGATCAGGGCGCCGCCTTCGTTCCAATAGTTCTTGAACTGAAACCGGCTTTTTAAATTCCTACCGATGAAAATGGTGGGAAAACGCCTGTTTGCATATAATTACATCAAAGACCCTATTGGAAAGATAACGCCCGTGAAACCGATCACCCTTACCCTCTTTATCCTGACACTCCTTCTTTCACCCCTGGCCGGCACGACCGCCCATGCCAGCGAATACAAGATTGGCAACATCGAGGTCGAACATCCCTGGACCAGGGCCACGGCCGGTAAAACCGGCGGCGGCTTCATGGAAATCGAGAACGAAGGCAACACACCAGACCGCCTGATCGCAGCGGACAGCCCTGTCGCCAAGAAAACCGAACTGCACAGCATGTTCATGGAAGACGACGTCATGAAGATGCGTCATGTTCATGCCATCGACATCCCCGCCGGTGCTGAAATCGAACTGAAGCCCGGCGGCCTGCATGTCATGTTCATGGGACTTCACGCTCCCCTGGTCGAAGGCGGGATGGTCCCCGTCACCCTGACCTTCGAAAAGGCGGGCAAGTTGGAGGTTCACCTCCATATCAAGGAAGCCGGCGCCATGGGGCATTCGCACTCCATGGAGTGATCAGATCCCCCTATCTGAAACGACAAAGGCCCCTTTGGGGGCCTTTTTCATGAGTTGCGGGGGAAGAATTTATCCGGGTATTCCGCCATACTCAGCTTAAGACAACACGTCCGCGATGCAGCCATCCAAGAAACGCTCGAATTCGGGCACGCTTCCCGGGTTGGCGACGCAATGACCCCAGGGGGATTCAAAAGGCCTGAATTCCGCTTTGGGCATGTATCGGGCCTCGATCTCGTTGTCCTCGGGCGGGAAGTAAAGATCGGTCGTGCAGGGAATCAGGATCGCTTTCGCCTTGATGGCGCCGAGTGCTGTCCGGAAATCGCCGCCGTAAAGCTCGTTGGCGCTGATATCGCCCTGCTGCCAGGTCCAGAGCTTGGCCAGCAAGTTGTTGGCGTCCCAATTCTGGACGTGATCTTCCTCCCAATCCACCAGTAGTTCCTCGAAAGTCTCGAAACCGAGTTGTTTGTATAGACCTTCACGGTAGAAGGTCTGCGAATAGCCCCACCCGGCATAGACGCGCCCGAACGCGCGGAGGCCCTTCTCCGGCTGAGAGTCGTAGTCTCCGCCGTTCCAGGCGGCATCGGCCTGCAGCGCCGCTTTGACGCCTTCCAAAAAAACGATGTTGTGGGGCGACGTCTTGGCCGAACCGCAAAACGGCACGATGGCGCGGACCATGTCCGGATACTGGGCGCCCCACTGATAGGACTGGCAGCCGGCCATGGACCAGCCGGTGACGAGGGCGACGCTCTCGATGCCCAGTTCTTCCGTCAGCAGTCTGTGCTGGCAAGCGACATTGTCATAAAGGGTCACATGCGGGAATCGCGGTCCATCATGGGGCGGCGGCGTATTGCTGGGAGACGACGACAGGCCGTTTCCGAACATGTTGACGGACACGATGAAGTGCCTTGCCGGGTCCATGGCGCGGCCGGGGCCAAAGAAGCCCTCGTTGCGGTCATGCGTCCCCGTATAGAAGGTCGGCATGACAATGACATTGTCCTTCGTCGTGTTTAGCTCGCCATAGGTCTGGTAGGCCAGCCTGGCGCCCGGCAGCACCTCACCCGATTGCAGGGTTACGTCACCCAGATCGAACACCTTGTAATCGCTCATGCAACAGACCTTACGTCATCATCAAAAAACAGCCGGCGAAGATGTCTCCGCCGGCTTAAGTGAAACCTTAATACAGGCGCAGGTACTCCTGGACCTCCCAGTCCGTCACGGCCTGGTGGTAGCGTTCCCATTCATCGACCTTGTAGGCGATGTAGGATTTCTTCATCACCGGCCCCATGACTTCATCAGCCAGGTCATCGTCCCGCAACGCCTCGGTCGCCATCATCAGGTTCCTCGGCAGCCTGCGAATGCCGCGTTTTTCGAACTCCTCATCGGACATGGCATAGAGGTCCTCGTCCGTTGCCGGACCCGGGTCGATCTTGTTGACCACACCCTTCACGGCAGCGGTCAGCGTCATGGCGAGCGACAGGTAGACGTTCATGCACATGTCGGCGGCGCGGTTTTCGATGCAGAAGCGGCTCTGCGGCAGGCGGAACTGGGCCGAGCGGTTGTTGTGGCCGTAGGTGATATTGGTCGGCGCCCAGGTCACGGTACCGCCCTCGAAACCACCGACCCGCGGCACGAGACCGTTATAGGAGTTCACCGTCGAGCAGGCGATGGCCGTCAGGGCTTCCGAGTGAGCCATCAGACCGCCGACAGCATGACGGACTTCTTCCGCCCAGGTGCCGTCAGCGCCTTCAAACAAGTTGTCATCGGGCTTGTCGACGGAGCGGAGCGAGAAATTGATGTGCGCCCCGGAACGCCAGTCCCCGACCGTCGGCTTGGGCATGAAGGTGATGAACAGGCCGTGTTCCTTGGCGATTTCCTTCAGCAGGATGCGCAGGAACACAAGCCGGTCAGCCATTTCCAGCAGGTTCGTATAGTGGAAATCCAGTTCGAACTGGGAATAGGCGCCTTCCGCCACCACGTCATGCAGGTTCCAGCCCAGGCCTTCCAGGATATCGATCATGTCTTTCAGGAACGGCATGGAATCGAGCGAAAACTCGACGTCGTAACCGAAGGCCTGTCGACGCAGCTCAAGGCCTGAGATGTCGTCGTCCATGCCCTTGACCGGCTTGCCGTCTTCGTCATAGCGCATGGCGATGAATTCCGGCTCGATGCCCGCATACCCGACATAGCCGGCTTTTTCGGCGTCCCGGATGGCCCGTTTCAGGGCCTGGCGCGGGCAGACGTTATAGGGCTTATCCTCCCAGAACAGATCGGCAAAGATGATCGCCATGGAGTTATCCCAGGGACAGATGTAGACGGAGTCCAGATCGGGCACCATGACCTGGTCCGAATCGGCCGGCGTCAGTTCCGGCACATAGGAAATGGAATGCACGGCGAACTGCGGACCCTTGCCCTTGCAGAGCAGTTCAAAATCGCTCATGGGCACCGGCTTGGTTTTCGGGATGCCGAACAGGTCGATCCACGAGGACAGCACATACCGGACGCCGGCTTCTTCCAGTTGTTTCCTGACTTCGGCAATCCGTTCATCCGACGGCAAGGCATCGGCAAAGTTCTCGACATAAGCAGTCATTGTCTCACTCCCTAAAAAAATGCGTTCCCTAGCTCCAGTTCCGTTTCAGCAGGAACTGGTTCTTGTAGTTCTTAAGCCCCATCATGGTTTCGCTTGAGATGATATCCGGCTGGCCGTGAATTTCCGTATCGAGGAAATGGAGGAATTCGTTCCGGTCATTACTAACCACCTCGACGAGCAGGTCAAAACGTCCGCTGACCCAAAGGATGTAGACGACATCCGGCAGTGCCGACAGCCGTTCCGCCACGGCCTGGGGCGTATGCCCCGGCGCGACGTTCAAACCCAACATGGCGTCCGTCTTGTATTCCGCCGCCACCGGATCGGCGATGGCGACGATTTGCAGCATACCGGCCTGCTTCATGGAGCTGACACGGTTGCGGATCGTTCCTTCCGACACGCCCAGCTCCTGGGCGATCTCCGAAAAAGCCATGCGGCCATCACGTTGCAGCATGGCGATGATCGATTTGTTGAGCTTGTCCTCGGGCGAGGACTTGTCGCGCTGACGCACCGGACGCTCAGCGAACTTCCGGTCATCTATATTCGACATCTCGCCGGTTTTCGTTGCTCCCCGCACCCTGATGATCCCTGTCGTTTATTGTTGTTGATTTCGCAACTATAATTACGCTTTCATCATATTTCAATTAAATATGACGCTTTTTCGTATATTTTTCTACATTAAATGCGTATTCTGTATATCTAGGCGAGTTATATTGCCAAATACGTAAGATGCTATCGTGCGAGATAAATCAGGTAGACCAAATGAGAAAACCCGGCGCGAGGCTGGTTCTTGTGGTGACTTCACGGAGTTCGCCTAAACAAAAAGACCTGGGGTATCCCAGGTCTTTGTTGAAGGCTTGGCTATGGCTTAATTGGTTGCGGGAGTAGGATTTGTGAAGGCTTTGCCTTCATCCTCAGGCCTCTGCCCTTCGGACCGTTGCCCGCCGGGCAACGTCAGCTTCGGCGCTGAAGCGCCTCGCAAAGAACCTTGAGCAAGTCACGCATCAGCGTGCCTTGCAAGTCTCAATCCTAATCCCCAGGCAGCCTAAAATGACAACGGCCACCCCAAGGGGTGGCCTGTGTCATTTTTGGTTGCGGGGGTAGGATTTGAACCTACGACCTTCAGGTTATGAGCCTGACGAGCTACCGGACTGCTCCACCCCGCGTTATAGCAAAACCTGAGGGGCTTAGCCCCGAAAGTGCTTTTGCGATCAAAAAAGTTTTCTTTCGCCCCGCTTGAACCATGAGCGTAAAAAATGGGTGCATGGCGTGAGCGAGAAAAGATTGTGTTCAGGAAGAAGCTTGTTTTCTTGGCGCAAAGTCACCGTCGCGATCTCATCGATCGCTCGGGCTTTGCTTTGTTGTGATCCCGGCTTGGAAGACCTGGCAGTGACCTACTCTCCCGTGCCTTAAGACAAAGTACCATCGGCGCTGAGCGGTTTCACGTCCGAGTTCGGGATGGGATCGGGTGGGGCACGCTCGCCATAACCACCAGGTCGTCCAAACCGGAATCTGGGTTTTAATATTCCGCACCCTTAATCAATGCGAGTGAGTTCTTTTTCATACATTAAAGTACGGGCTTACCCATACGTATGGAGAACTTTTCAAGCCTATCGAGCAATTAGTACCAGTTAGCTTCACACGTTACCGCGCTTCCACACCTGGCCTATCAACGTGGTGGTCTTCCACGGCTCTCAAGGGAGACCTGGTTTCGAGGGGGGTTTCCCGCTTAGATGCTTTCAGCGGTTATCCCGT
>CAYFMQ010000007.1:136521-161881 GCA_964344255.1 uncultured Thalassospiraceae bacterium | reverse complement strand
GGCGGCATGATCAAGCGCGCCGCCTTCGCCCGCGCCTGCGTGATGGATCCGAAAATCCTGTTCTGCGACGAGCCATCGGCCGGCCTGGACCCGGCGGTGGCGTCATCGCTGGATGAACTGATCCTCAGGCTTCGCGACGCGCTGGGCATGAGCATCGTGGTCGTGACCCATGAACTGGACAGCGCCTTCAAGATCGCAGACCGGATGACAGTGCTTGATCGCGGCGATATCCTGTTCATCGGGACGCCGGATGAGATCAGGGCGTCGAGGAACCAGAGAATCCAGAAAATACTGAACCGGGAACCGGATAACGAGGAAATCGACGCAGATGTCTATCTGGGTCGCCTGACAGGGCAGGAATCATACGGAGGGGCCGAACTATGAGAAGCAACAAGATCAACTACCTCGTGGTCGGCAGTTTCGTCCTGATCACGCTGGTTCTTCTCGTGATCGCCGTCGCCTGGCTGACGGGCCGGACGGGCCCGACGGAGGCCTACCACGCCATCTATCGCAATGTGACCGGCGTCAAATTCGGCTCGCAGGTGCTCTACGAAGGCTATCCCATCGGCCAGGTTATCGAGGTAACGCCGGTCGATGAGGGCGGCAAGATGGTTTTCCGTGTTGATTTCGACGTTCAGGAGGGCTGGCGTCTGCCGGATGATTCCATTGCACAGATCGGCGCATCGAGCCTGCTGTCCGCCATCAGTCTCAATATCACGGCGGGCAAGAGCCTGACAGCGCTGAAACCCGGTGACAGGATCGTCTCGAAGGAAGCGGCGAACCTGTTTGACGTAGTGGCGACTGTGGCGACGGAAATCGCTGAAATGGCGGAGACCAACCTGAAGCCTCTGCTTGAACAACTGACGCGCGGCGGCGGTGTGCTTTCCGACCTGCTGGAGGATGACGGCCGCATTATCGTCGAAAGGGTCCGGGAACTTGTCGAAGACCTGTCCCTGCGGGCGCCGGAAATCACGGATGATTTCGAGGCTTTCGCCAATGATCTCGAACGTTTGGGTGTCAACCTCAACCGTTCCGCCGATGAGTTGAACGAATTCCTGACGCCTGAAAACCGCATCAAGATCGAAGGGGTGCTCGATCACCTGGACCGGGCGGCGACAAGTCTTGATTTATTGATGATTGAAGCTAACGCCATGGTCGGCACGACCATGGACCTGCTGGAGAACAACCAGGCAGATGTAACGCAGGCGACGAGCGATCTGCGGCATACGGCGGCGTCCGTTTCCCGGTATGTGGATTCCATCAACCACAGTCTCGATGGCGCAGCCCGGAACATGTATGAGTTCAGCCGACAGATCAGGCAGAACCCGGGCCTGTTGCTGGGGGGAACGCCACCTGAAGACAATGCGGAAACGGGAGAGTGATCATGTCGAAGCGTATCAGCCATATCCCTTCGAAAGCCCGCGTCGGGCAATCGCTGTTAGTGCCCGTTATCCTTGGCTTTGTCCTGCTTGGCGCTTTCCTGTTCCTGGCTGGGTGCGCCCAGCCGCCGGTGCCGCAGGACCGCTATTACCGTATCGAAGCGCCTGCGCCGTCCAATGGCGGGTTGCTGCTTCCGGGTACGGTGGAGGTTGACCGTTTCGGCGCCGAAGGCCTGGCGTCGGGCGCGCCATCATCTTCATTGATGAAGCCGACGGCGATACCTTGCAGGAATACAACTACGACTTCTGGCACAAGCCGCCCGGCGACATGCTGCGAGACGCCATTGTCGACTACCTTCGCAATTCCAACGCTGCGCACAATTTTGTCACGCCGGAAATGCGCGCCGATGCCGATTTTCTGCTGAGCGGCCGTATCCAGAAGCTTGAAACCGTGAGAGGCGCTTCACCCAAGGCTGTCGTCGCGCTGGAGTTGGCCGTTACGAACCTGAGCACGAACAAGGTGCGGCTGGTTCGCAGCTACAGGATGGATGTGCCGGCATCCAGCGGAACGGTGAATGCGGCAGTCGCCGCCGTTAATCAGGCCATTGGCGATATTTTCGCCCGTTTCCTGAGTGATCTCAGGGGATAGGGGGGTTAGCAGACCTGACGCAACGGTTCCGTATCAGACGAAGCCGCAATGATCGCCAGATAGGCATGCACCGCGGCGTCCATTCCCATAAGCAGAGCGTCCGCCGTGATGGCGTGGCCGATGGATACTTCCTCGATATCGGGAATGGCGTGCAGGAAACCCGGCAGGTTATTCAGGTTCAGATCATGCCCGGCATTGAGGCCGAGACCGACAGCGCGCATGGCGTCGGCGGTTGCAACGAAACTCTGAAGCGATTCGGCCGCCCGGCCATCCATGTAGGCAAAGTGATAGGGGCCGGTATAAAGCTCTACCCGGTCCGCGCCAACTTCCCTGGCCGGTTCCGCCATGCGGGGGTCGTCATCGACGAACAATGACACCCGGGCGTCATGGCCGTGCAGGCGGGCGATGATGTCTTTCAACTCATCGGCATGGGCAGGAATATCCCAGCCGTGATCGGAGGTGTTCTGGTCCGGCGCATCCGGCACCAGCGTCACCTGGTCCGGCCTGATCTCTTCCACAAGATCGAGGAAATCCGGGGTCGGATTGCCTTCAATATTGAACTCAACCCATTTGTCGGCGTTGTCGGAATATTCGTCCGCCAGCATCGCCGCCAGGTCATAGACATCCGAACGGCGGATGTGGCGCTCATCGGGGCGCGGGTGAACCGTAATGCCCGCGGCACCGGCGCCAAGGATGATCCTGGCCATTCCCGTCACGCTGGGGTAGGTCAGGTCGCGCTGGTTACGGAGCAGGGCGACTTTATTCAGGTTCACGCTCAAAGCTGTTATCGGGCGGGCGGTCATGGCGACCTCCATTCGGTAAAATTGTTATAATAACAATATGGTTTTTATTACGATATTTATGGGTATAATCCATCCAGTGTTCCCGTCAACAACTATATTGTATGCATAACAATGTGGACGCCAGAGAATATTGATAACGATGAGCCCCTGTACCGGGCCATTGCTCAAAAACTGGCCGAGGATATAGCCTCCGAGGCGTTGAATCCCGGTGATCGCCTGCCCACCGTCAGAGACCTGGCCGATACGCTGGGGATCAATGTGGGAACGGTCTATCGGGCTTATACCCTCGCCGAGCAGCAGGGCCTGGTTTCCAAGGAACTGGGCCGCGGTACCTTTGTCCGCGATATCCGGGCCGACGGCATGGTGCTGCGTTCCGCCATGAAAGACCACGATGATGCCCAGAACACCGATGACGGTTCGGCGGTCGACCTGACCCGCAATGAGCCGCCGTTCATTCCCCTGGACGGGTTGCTGCGCCAGTCGCTGGCGGAAATCGGGCGCAATTCCCCCCTGGACGGTATGCTTGAATACGGCCATTCACAGGGCCTTCTGCGACACCGTGAAATCCTGGCTGGCTGGATGGCAAAGAACCAGGGCTTAGATGCGTCGGTCGACAACCTGATCGTGACCGGCGGCGCCCAGCAGGGGCTGACGATTGCATTAGGTGCGCTGACCACGCCGGGCGATACGGTCCTGGTCGAGGAACTGTCCTATCCCGGGGTGCGGAACCTGGCGCGTTTTTTCGGACTTTCCCTCAAGCCCGTGCAGATGGATGAAGAGGGCATCATGCCCGATGCCCTGGACCGGACCTGCCGGGAATCAGGGGCGCGGGTGCTCTATTGCATGCCGCACGCCCATAACCCGACGACGGCGACCATGGGCGAGGAACGCCGCCTTGCCATTGCAGCGATAGCACAGCGTCATGGCCTGATGGTCATCGAAGACGACGTGAACCCCCGCGCCGGTGACGGATGGTCGCCACTGGCGACGGCCATGCCGGACCGGACGCTCTACATATCCAGCCTGTCCAAGATCGTCGCGCCGGGTTTGCGGGTTGGTATGATTGCCGCACCGCCTGGGGTCTTTTCCGAGGTGCTGGCGGCCAGCCAAACGACAAGCTGGATGGCGCCGCCCCTGATGGCGGAACTGGCCTGCCTGTGGATCAGGAACGGCACGGCGCGTGACCTGGTCCAGCGCCGCGCAGCCATTACCGGGCAGTTGCTCGACATCGCCGCCAGGGTTCTGGCGGAACTGCCCTATCGGGTGCATCCGGCCAACACGCATGTGTGGTTGCCGTTGCCATCGCCGTGGTCGGCCAGGGAGTTTGTCGAAGCGGCTGCCGGCCGGGGCGTCATCCTGTCGCCATCGACGGATTTCGCCATCGACCCGTCATCGGTGCGCCCCGGCGTCCGCCTGTGCCTGAGCGAAATGCCGGGCGACCGGCTTGAACGCTCGCTCGGACAACTGACGGAACTCTATTTCGAGCCGCCAAGGCCGCAGGCCTTCCGGATGTAGAAGTCCGCAGGCCTTCCGGATGTAGAAGTCCGCAGGCCTTTCGAATGTAAAAGCCCGCAGGCCTTCAGGATGTAAAAAGAATCACCCGGGTTTTTTGACGGGATGCGCCTTGCGGAAATCTTCGGTACGCTTCCACGAAGACAGTCTCAATCCTTCGGGATCATCGCGAAGGGCCTGCCGGATAGCGCGGGAACGTTCGTCCGTATCGATGTCTGTCACACCCGCTTCGATGCCATCCAATGCCGCCGAGACGATGTCATCGGGCGATGTCTTGTCGTCTTCCACATAATCAATCATGCCGGTGTCGATATAACCGGCATAAAGACCGTGAACGGTGATGTTCTTGCTGGATAACTCGTAACCCAGGCTGTGGGTCAGGGACATGGCGGCGGCCTTGGTGGCGGCATAACTGCCGAAAGCGGGAAAGGCCACCAGCGATGCGGCAGAGAGAACATTCAACACGGCGCCACCGCCGTTTGTGGCGATAACGGGAGCAAACGCCAACGCCATTCGGGCCAGGCCAAAGACGTTGACCTCCATCTCATGGCGTAGCGGTTCCACCGACCCTGCTTCCATCACCCCAAGGGATTCCAGTACGCCGGCGTTGTTGATCAACAGTGTTACATCGTCCACCTGAGCGGCGGCGGCACGTACGTCTTCATCGGACGTGACATCAAGGCGAAGGGGTACGATCTTATCGCCATGCGTTTCGATCAGGGGATCAAGCGTTTCCGGATTCCTCGCCCCGGCATAAACCTTGGCGGCGCCATGCCTGATCAGGCCTTCCGCAAAACTCTTGCCGAGGCCCCGGTTGGCGCCCGTTACAATCGCGACGGAATCCCGGATTTGCATGGGTGGCCTACATTTCCATTTCAAGGGCCCGGAGATAAACGGCCATGACCTCTTCCTGCTCGCGGCGATCGGCAACATCCATCTTGCGGAGACGGATGATCTGGCGGATCACCTTGATATCGAAGCCGGAGCCCTTGGCTTCCGAATAGACCTCGCGGATATCATCCGAAAGGGCCTTTTTTTCCTCTTCCAGACGTTCAATCCGCTCAATGAAGGATTTCAAACGATCTGCAGCCACGCCGCCTACATCTGCCATGATATATCTTCTCCAAATTCGATTATGTAAGCCCCAAAAGCGAGCTTCTATGGGAGGGAAGAGTATCCAGCACTTGAAGGGCTTACAAGGGCGCAAACGTTCAAGAAAACAAGGAAGTCGGGGATAACTTTCTGGACCTGAATCAGGCCCGGTCAGACTGCCTCTGTCGTAAGTTCGTCCAGAAATTCCTCGGGATTTCCATGAACAGCAGGCCTGCCGCCACCAGCGCAACGCCGCCCCATTGCAGTGGTGTGAGGTACTCGCCGAACAGGTAGGAGGCGAGCAGGATGGTTGCAAGCGGTTCCATGAAGGTGAGGATGGAGGCCCTCGATGCGCCGATCAGCCTGGCGGCACCGAGGAAGGTCAGGTAGGCGACAATGAAACACAGGCCGTTACCGGTGCCGCTGATCCAGCCTGTGGACGTTTCCGGCCATTGCAGGGAGCCGACGGTTGCCAGGATGAGAATCGTCAGGATGAACATCCAGAAGGTCAGGTGAAAGTTCGTTGTTACGCCGTTTGTCGCATTGCTTACCTTGACGATGGAAACAACCAATGCGGAAGCAAACAATGACGATGCTGCCGCCAGGGTGGCGCCGGTCAGGGATATCGTCGAGAAATCCACGGCAAGCGCCAGGGCGAGACCGAAAAAGGCTGTCAGGCTCCAGAACACCCTGAAAAGGCTCATCGGTGATTGCCCGTTCACATGGTAAAAATAGGCAATCAGGAATGGGTGAGTGAACACGATTAAAATCGTCTGACTGATGTCGATATACTGAATGGCGTACAGGAAGGTATAGTTCATGCCGGCCGAAGACAGGCTCGCCACCAGCATGAGCAGGAACAGTTGGGAGGGGATTTTTATCTTGATGCCGCGAACCAGCATGTAGGCAGCCAGTAGCGGCATCGCCGTCAGGCACCGGATCAGGACGATGGTTTCCGCATTGGCCCCGTCATTCAGCGCCAGCTTACCCAGGTTGGGCATCAGGGCCACGGCCATGGCGCCCAGGACCAGCAGGGAGAAAGCGACAAGGGTGTCTCTGCCGTCTGGTTGTGAGTCAGCAGATGCCATAAATCAATCCACGGATATCATTCCACGGTCGCCGTCATGTCGATTAGCATGTCGACGACGGCGCGCATGGCTGCATCATGATCGCCGCCTTCGGCAATGACCAGGTCATAGGTCTTGCGCTGACGGTGCGCGCTGGTTCCCCGGTCCATGATGGTGCGCAAATGCGCCATTTCCGCCTCACAGTCCGCTTCGGCTGCGTCTTCGCGGGTCAGTTCCAGCAATTCGTCAATCAGCGCCCGCACGTCCACCAGGGCGCCCTTGCCGAAGTCGATCAGCGGCTCGTCGATGCCGTAGCGCTGCGCGCGCCATCGGTTCTCCCCGATCAGCATGTTGGAATACTTGCGCCAACGCTGGTTGGAGCCTTTCAGGCGCGTGAGCATGCGCAGGATGCACATGTAAAGCGAGGCGACGGCGACGGCGTCATTGATATCGGTGCAGACGTCGCAGATCCGCATCTCAAGGGTCGGGAAACGGTTGGAAGGGCGGATATCCCACCAGATCTTTGTGGCGTCCTCGATAATCCCGGCGTGCACCAGCATATCCACGTGACGCATGTACTCGACATAGGAATCGAACTGTTCCGCCATCCCTGTGCGCGGCAATTCGTTGAAGATGCTGAGGCGGTAACACAACATGCCGGTGTCCTCGCCACGCCAGTAGGGCGAGGAGGTTGAAAGCGCCAGCAGGTGCGGCAGGAAATAGGCGACCTGTCCCATCAGGTCCATGCGCATTTCATCGTCATCGCCGACACCGACATGAACGTGCATGCCGCAAATGAGCAGACGGCGGGAGACCCCTTGCAGGTCTTCGGCAATGACGTTGTAGCGATCCGCATCCGTGTGGCTGTAATCTTCCCATTTGGCAAAGGGATGGGTAGCCGAAGCGATGGGGGCCAGGTTGTAATCGGCCGCGATAGCGGCGACGGTCGACCTCAGCTCGGCGAGCGATTGTCGCGCTTCCGCCGTCGATGTGCTGACTTTCGTGCCGATCTCGATCTGGGACGCCATGAACTCGTGCTGGACCATGCTGCCCATTTCGGCCTTGCAGCGCTCGAAAAGTTCTTCAGGCGGTTTTGTCGCCACTTGGCGGGTGTCACGATCGACCAGCAGGTATTCTTCTTCGATGCCGATGGTGAAGGGAGGTGTTTTCCGTGCCATCGGTCGCCCCTGTCTCAGAACCGCTGGACGCGATGGATTTCCTCGCGCTGCATGATGTCCGTCAGGCATTCCGCCAGCAGGTTGGCCCAGCGTTCCTGCCCGGCTTCATCGGCGATCTGGTCCTGGCGGATTTCGATGACGCCGTTTGCAAGACCGGGCGAGGTGCCATGCACATCGATGGTATAGGCTGCTTCCAACCCGGAATAGGGTTGGTTGTCGCCGATATGGAGGCCCTTTTCGCGCAGCATCTCCATCATGGGCTGGGCCAGCCGGGGATCGCGATTATACAAAACCCCGGCGTCCCACGGACGATGTTCGTCACCGTAGGCAGGCGTGAAGCTGTGAACGGAAAACAGCACCGGTGGATGTCCCTGAACGCGCCAGCGGTGCCCAAGCACGTTGGATATGGCCTGGTGGTAGGGCCAGAACAGGGTGTCGACCCGCTTCAGGGCCTGTGGTTCCTCGATGCCGGAGTTGCCGGGAACGGCTGTCCTGTCGCTTTCCTCGGGGATGGACTCCGGATGGCCCAGGGGCCGGTTGCAGTCGATCACGAGGCGCGAATAGTTGTGCAGCAACGCTTCCGCATCCAGCAGTTCAGACAGTCGCCGGGTCACGGCGGCGGCGCCGATGTCGTAGGCGATATGGCGCTCCATGTGATCGTCGTCCATGCCCAGGTCGCCCAGGATCGACGGAATGTTCCGTCCCGCATGATCGCAGATCAACACCATGTGGGCCGATCCCTCCCGGTTTATATGATCGTATACCGGCGGGTCTTCGGGCTTGAGCAGGCTGGTGACGTTATTGATGCTGTCGGTATCCATTTCCATGCCCGCACTATAGCGCCCATGCCCGGAAAATCGAGCGCAATGATGCCTAGTTCATAGCAGGGATGGACAGGTGTTTCATTTCCGGTCACTCTCCCGCCATATGAGAAATGGCGAGGGCAGGGGCCTTCTTAAAATGCAGGAAACACTAACGGACAACGCTACGGAATCCCGCCGCGGCTATGCCCTTTCCGTCGTGCTGCTGGGATCGGTCATCATCAGTTTCGCAGGCGTGCTCGTGCGCATGATCGAAACGGCGGACGCGTGGCAAATCAACTTCTACCGCGCAATCGCCCAGATGGGGTTCGTGCTGTTTATCCTGCTCGTTCAGCACCGAAGCGCCATCTTCACAAAGATCATCGCCA
Organism: uncultured Thalassospiraceae bacterium; assembly: GCA_964344255.1. Classification (GTDB taxonomy): domain Bacteria; phylum Pseudomonadota; class Alphaproteobacteria; order Rhodospirillales; family Casp-alpha2; genus JAJFIE01. The sequence goes on along the minus strand of CAYFMQ010000007.1, from coordinate 153,012 downwards.
TCGGGTTTCCCGGCGTGTTCGGCGGCCTGGCGCTGGCCGGGGCCAGCATCACCTATATGGAATCCATCACTTCGACGACGGTGGCCAATACCCTGTTCCTGCTTTCAGGCATTCCGCTGGCAACGGCGTTGCTGGCCAGGGTTTTCCTGGGGGAAAAAATGCAGCGTTCCACCCTGATCGCCATGGGGGTGGCGGCGATGGGAATCCTGATCATGCTGGGCGAGGGGATCAGCGGCGGTTCTCTCTATGGCAACGTCATGGGAATCATCACCGTGTTCGGGTTTTCAACCTTCGCCGTGATCGTCAGGAAATACCGCGATCTGGATATGATGCCGGCGCTGCTGGTGACCACCTCGACCCTGATCGTCGTCACCTATTTCGTCAAAGGCGGCGACATGGCCGTTTCCGACAACGATATCCTGATCTGCGCCGTTTGGGGCGTTCCTGATCGGGCTTGCCAACTGGACCTTCATTATCGCCTCACGCCACTTGCAGGCAGCCGAGGTCACCTTCTTCATGCTGCTGGAATTCGCTGTCGGCCCCATCTGGGTCTGGCTGATCATCGGCGAAACGGCGACGGTCTGGACGCTGGTCGGCGGCTTGCTGGTGATCGGAGCCGTGGCGGTCCGAGCCGTCATGCAGATCCAGCAGGGCAGACGCGCCCGACGCCGCCCGGTACCGTTGGGAACACCCTGAATGCCGGCGCCGGAAGAAGCTGAAGCGGTAGGGCGTCACGCTGTAACTGACGGTGCCGAAGCCAGGCGCGTCTACGCCATGGCGATCATGATTATCGGTTCTGTGGTGATCAGCTTCGGCGGTTTATTGATCAGAAGTATGGAACAGGCTGATGTTTGGCACATCGTCCTCTACCGGGCCATGTCCCTGATGGGTGCGATAACAATATTCCTGCTGTTCCAGTACCGGGGACGTATGGTCTCGCAGGTTCTCAAGATCGGTAGGCCGGGTATCGCCGCCGGTCTTTGCCTGGCGGCGGCGAGCATCACCTTCCTGCATTCCATGACCACGACGACGGTTGCGAATACCTTGTTCATGCTGGGTTCCATTCCGTTCTTCACAGCCATCATGGCGTACTTCTTCTTGAAGGAGAAATTGCAGCGGGAGACCGTCATCACCATGATTGTGGCAGGCGGCGGCATTGCCGTGATGCTCGGCGACGGCATCGGTGGCGGCTCAACGTTCGGTAACGTTATGGCGCTCATTACGGCGGTTTCCTTTGCCGGTTACGCCGTCCTAGTGCGCTACAACCGGGCCGTGGACATGTTGCCGACGTTGCTTGTATCGACGCCGATCCTGATCACCATCGGGGTCATCATGAAGTTTGATGCCCTGTCCATTCCCGTTTGGGACATGGCGCGGTGTTTCCTGCTGGGTGCTGGCATGTCGGGGGTGGCCAATTTCTTTTTTGTCATTGCGTCGCGTCACCTGGTGGCCGCCGAGGTTACCCTATTCATGCTGCTGGAGTTTGCCTTGGGTCCTATCTGGGTCTGGTTGTTTGTGGGCGAAATCCCGACTTCTCTTACGGCCCTTGGCGGCATCCTAGTCATGTCCGCCGTTGCCCTACGCGCCGTCATCCAGCTCCGACGTGCACGCCGCATGAAGCGCAAGCCCGTACCCATCGGCGTGCCTTAAAAAAATAGCTGATTTTAGGCGGCACCGGCTCCGACTGCTGCCGCCGAAAAGTGGTTCTTGCACACGGTGGCAAAGGCCTGGGCGAAGCGGGTCGGGCGGGTTCCCGCCATACGGGCCAGCACGACACGGGCCTGCGGCACATCATCGGCGACCGGAATGGTGACAAGACGCTTGCCGTCATAGCTCAGGTTTCCGGCCGGCCGTGTGACGAGGACGGAGTAGCCGAAGCCGTTGGCGACGAGGGAACGAACGGTCTCGAACGACGGCGTGCGAAAATGGATATCGGGCTCGAAGCCCAGATGAATGAACAGCGTCGTGAAGTAGCGAGACGAGGGCTGCATGTCGAGCAGGACCATGGGCTCTTCGATCAACTCACCCAGGCGGATCGATTTTTTACCGGCCAGCGTGTGGTCTTCGGTCAGCAGGACATAGGGCGGGAAATCCGCCAGTACTTCCGTCTCTAGCCCCTCGGGCAGATCCACGTCGTACACCACGGCCTGCTCGAACTGGCCCGCTTCCAGGCTCTCGATCAGGTCCGTCTGCATGCCTTCGTTAAGGCGGATGCGGGTTTCCGGGTATGCGGATTCGAAGCTCCTGATCAGGCCCGGCATGTAGAATGACGCGATGGTCAGGAAACAGCCCACATTGAAATCGCCGGCGATATCCTCGCCCAGGCGTTCGGCGCTGTTCCGGACATCCGTGGCGTGGGCCAGCAGGGCGCGCATCTCGACCACCATGCGCTGGCCCGCAGGCGTCAGCGACACGCCCTGTGCGTGATGGCGAATGAAAAGCTGGATGCCCAGCAGGTCTTCCAGCTTGGCGATGGCGCTCGAAACGCTGGGTTGGGAGATGTTGAGCGCCTCAGCCGCCTCTGCGATGGAGCCATGATCGGCCGCGGCGACAAAATAAGTGGCTTGCCGGAAGGTGTATTGTATCAATTTTATCTATCCAATCTAAAGATAAATAATATTTTATCTTTATAACCTCGATCGGACATACTGCCAACCATCAACTAATCCGGATTTCTTGGTAACGGGGAGCTGTCCCCGAAGGGGAGTGACGATGATCCGCACTGGCGACCAGTACCGCGACGGCATCAACGACGGGCGCGAGGTCTATATCAACGGCGAAAAGGTGAAGAACGTTGCGTCTCACCCCATGTTCAAGCCGCTGGTGGACATTCGTGCGCGCATCTACGACATGCAGCATGACGAAACCACCAAGTCCCTGATGACCTATGAGGAGGGTGGCGAGGAATTCTCCGTCGGCCTCAAGCTGCCCTATACCCAGGACGACTGGTGGGCCAAGCGCGCGGCGACGGACGCCGTGTTCGAGGACATCGGCGGCGTGGTGACACGCGTCGGCGACGAGACCGTGGGCGAGATGTGGTCTCTCTATGACGGCCAGGATGTGCTGAACGAGGTCGATCCCCAGTTCTCCACCAACATCAAGAACCATATCGACAAGGTCATCCTGCACGATCCGTTCCATGTATCGGCAAACACGGACCCAAAGGGGGACCGCTCCAAGCCGCCGCAGGAACAGGATCCGGATATGCTGTTGCATGTGGTCAAGGAAACCGACGAAGGCATCGTGGTGCGCGGCGCCAAGTATGAAACGGCGGCGCCGTATGCGGACCAGGCCTTCACCAAGCCGACCATCGCCAACTGGGGCGATCAGGCCTATTCCGATTATGCCGTCGGATTCATCTGCGATTTGAACTCGCCGGGCATCAAGATGATCTGCCGCACCGGTTTCGCCGGACGCGCCAATCCGGAGGACTATCCGCTGTCCAACAAGTTCGACGAGATCGACGCCCTGGTGGTGTTCGACAACGTGTTGGTGCCGTGGGAAAACGTGTTGTTCTACCGCCATACCAAGGCAGCCATGTTCATCCGAGCGACCCTGCACCGGTATTCGGCCTTCGCCTTTGTCCAGCGCAATTTGAAGGTCGCCGACCTGATGATCGGCGCCGCCCTGTTCAACGTGCGCCAGACCGGTCTCGACAAGCAGCAGGCGGTCCAGGAGAAGCTGGCGCAGCTGGCCGTCTATCGCGAAGGCATCAATGCGCACCTGACCGCGGCCATTGCGTTGACGGAGGAAAGCCCCAACGGCCTGCTGATGCCGAACCAGTCGCTGCTCTATACGGGACGGGTGCATGCGTGCTCCAACCTGCCCGCCATGATGCATATCGCGCGCGAGCTGTGCGGCGGACAGATTTGCGTGACGCCCGACGTCGCCTGTTTTGAAGGTGAAGGCTCCGGCGAATGGCTGCAGAAGTTCTATACCATCAACGAGGATTGGGTCGCCGATGATCGCCGCAAGTTGCTGGCGTTCGCCCGCGATCTGCTGAATTCGGACTACGCGGGACACAGGCTGACCTTCCAGTTATTCGCCCAGTCGCCGCCCTACGCCCATCTGGCTGCGGTTTACCGAAATTTCGACTGGACCAATTCGCTCGATTTCGTGCAGCGCGCCGCCGGTCTGTCTGAAAACGTCCTTGGTGAGAAGACCATGACGCCGGGTGACAGCGCAGTCAGCAAATGGTTCGACGGTACGGCGGGGGTGCGGAAGGATCCCAAAGCAGCCGAGTGAGAGCCCGAAAAAGAACTTGTTGGTGCATACGACAAGCCTTTGATATACTCATGCCGGAATTGATTTCGCGAGGCATGCGGAGCATTTCAACTGATTACGATTTTAGGGGAGATACAAGTCAATGACCCATACACGCCTTCGAAAGTTCAATACGAAGGAAACCTATCCGGAACAGAATCTGGATAACGACCTGAGCCAGGGCGTCGTCGCACGCGGCGCCATGGTCTTCCTGCGCGGTCAGGTGTCGCAGGACCTGGATACGCGCGAGAACCTGCATGTGGGGGATGTTGGCAAGCAGACAGCGAAGACCATGGAAAACATCAAGCTGTTGCTGGAAGAAGCCGGCAGCTGCATGGACCATGTCTGCCGTATCGTTGTCTACTTAACGGATATCCGCTACCGGGAAGCGGTCTATCAGGAAATGGGTAAATGGCTGAAAGGGGTCTATCCCTGTTCGACCGGGCTGGTGGTTCCGGCACTGGCCCGGCCCGAATGGCTGGTGGAAATCGAAATTACGGCAGTAATTCCTGACGACGAAGACGAGTGACATGACAGTTTCTGAAAACAAGGCCGAGCTGGATTCCTTGATCCAGGCTCTAAGCGACAATGCGTCGCTTCCCTATGACGAAGCCCGCGCCATGCCGGCGGGCGTTTATCACTCGCCGGAATTCCTGGCGCTGGAGGAAGAAGAGATTTTCCGCAAGGAATGGGTATGTATCGGACGCGCCGAATCCATGCCCGAAGCGGGAGATTACATCGCTATCGACATCCTGGACGAACCTGTTGCCGCCATTCGCGGCGAAGACGGCGTCATCCGCGCTTTTTCGAACATCTGCCTGCACCGCATGGCGCGCCTGCTGGAGGGTACGGGCAATGCGAAGCGCCTGGTCTGCCCCTATCATGCCTGGACCTATGGCATCGATGGTTCGCTGATCGGCGCGCCGCACATGGAAGGCAACAAGTGCTTCGACAAGAAGGATTACAGGCTGCCCGAGGTCAGGGCAGCCGTGTGGCAGGGCTGGGTTTATGTAACCCTGAACCCGGATGCGCCGGACCTTGATGCCTGGCTCCGCGAAGTAGGCGAGGTGGTCACGGATCGTTATCAGATGGAAAACTACGTGGAAACCTACCGCGAGGAACATGTCTGGGATACGAACTGGAAGATTCTCGCCGAGAATTTCATGGAAAGCTATCACCTGGCACGCCTGCATGCGGGCACCATCGGTCCCCATTCCAACGTCGAGGAAATGACGCATCCCGAGGGCGGCGAGGCCTTCAACTATCACTGGATAACCAAGGAAGCGTCGTTGGGCCTCGGTCTGGCGCATGCCGACAACAAACACCTGGAAGGGGACTGGCGGCGGACCACGGCGCTGATCACCATTTATCCCACACACCTGATCACCCTGACGCCCGGCTATTTCTGGTATCTCTGCCTGCAGCCCCGGGGCGTGGACAAGGTGCATATCGTCTACGGTGCGGGCTTCGCGCCGGAGTATATCAACGATCCGGAAGCGGACAAGCTCAAGGCCGACATGAAGGAACTGGTCGACGAGGCCAACCGTGAAGACAAGGTCGGTGTTGAAAGTGTGTTCAAGGGCAGCCGTGGCGGATTGGCAACCAGCGGCCATTTGTCCAACCTGGAGCGGCCGCTGCATGAGTTCGGCCAGTACATTACCCGCAAGGTGACGGGCCAGCCTTTCGGCGCGCAGAAGATGAAAGCCGCCGAGTAGGAAATTAGAAAATTGAAGGGGAAATGCTGATAGCACTTCCCCTTCTCCCCCCAATCCGTTCGCTCGAATTTACATATCCTCGGGATCAATCCCCGGCACTTCCGTCAGTCCGGCAAGCTGTTTCCAGTTAACGGGATAGGCTGCATAGAAAATCGTGCATTCCTGGTCGGCTTCGTATTTCACATGCATGTCCTTGGGCGCGAACATCATGTCGCCGGGTTCCAGCTCGTAACCGATGTCATCAACAACAAGACGAAACGTGCCTTCGTGGCAATAGATCAGCTCATCGCAGGGCAGGTCGAACGGGATGGACACATTGTTCAGGAAATTGATGCCACCGGCCATGCTTTCTGAGTTGCGCACATTGACGAACGGCTTGATGTAAGTGCCATTCTCGCCAAGATTTTCCTTGCGGTGACGAATTTCGTCCATGCGGAACACAATCGGTTTGTTTGCCAAGTTCTCTCTCCCTTAAAAATAGGTGGAATGATCAAGCGTCGAGCTTGCTCAAGGATTCGTTCAGTTCGATTTTGTAGCCATCCGGGTCTTCGATGAAGGCCAGCATGCGCTTGCCGTTTTTCATCGGACCCGCCGGGCGGACGATGTTGACGCCTTCCGCCTTCAGGTATTCGCAGGCCTCGACGACATCGGGAACCATGATGGCGAGATGCCCCCAGGCGCTTCCCTTGTCGTAGTCCTCTTCCTGGTCCCAGTTGTAGGTCATTTCGATGCTGGGATAGTCATCTTCCGGCCCGTACCCGACAAAGACGTTAGTGAACTTGCCGTCCGGATACTCGGTATTGCGAAGAACCTGCATGCCGAGTATCCGCGTGTAAAAATCGAGGGATTTTTCAAGATCGCGGACACGTATCATCGTGTGGTCGAGCTTGAATCCTTCATTCCCCATACTTTCTTTCCCCATGTTTTCTCCCCTTGTTGGTCGTTAGCGTACGGCCTGAAAGACCATTTCCTGGAAACTGCGGACACTGCTTTCCCAATGCGGCGACAGGACGCCGCCTTCGGCGGAGATGGTTGCCTTACGGCCTTCCAGCAGGCGTTCGCACATTTCATGGTCTTCCTTGTGCACGTCCCACCACAGGTTCATCAGGGCTTCGCCTTCTTCTTTCGAAGCATCCGCACCGTCGGTCTTGTAGATCGCCCGGTATTGCCGGGTCTTGCCCGATGCAACCGGCAGGTTGAGGTGAACGCCCAACTGGTCCGGGAAATAGCGGCCGAGGACGAAATTCGGAAACAGGGTCAGGTAGCGCGAACTGACGCTCAACGATCCTTCACGCCCTTCGACGCCTTCCTCACGGCTGATGTCCACGGCGCTGCCCAGGCAGCGGCCGTCATTGACCACGTAATGATCCTTCAGGGGCTGGTCCGTGGTGCCCGGATGCACGACCGGAACGTGATAGGGCTCGATGAAGTTTTCCATCAGGAATTTCCAATTGGTGTCCACCTCGCCGAAATCCAGTACGCCGACCAGCCTCAGGTCGTCCAGGTCGACACCATCCAGGCGGTCCGACAATGGCTGGACATGATCGGTTATCGAGCCGGCATTACCGTTCAGGTTGACGAATACCCAGTGGCCCCAGGTGCCGCTCGGCACCGGTTCCAGTCCGTGGTCTTCGAAGTTGAATGAGTCCGGTTTCTGGTTGTCGATGCCGCCGAAGTGGGGCGCCGCCTTCAGCCTGCCCATGAGGTCGTACGACCAGGCGTGATAGGGGCATTTGATCAGCTTGCCGACGTTCTTCTGTTTGTCCACCAGCTTCATGCAGCGGTGGCGGCAGACGTTCTGGAAAGCGTTGATCTCGCCCGCTTCGTTGCGGACCAGAACGATGGGCCGGCCCGCGACATCCACCGGCTTGGCGTCGCCGGGTTTGGGCAGGTCATGGGCGAAGGCGACGCACATCCAGGAATTGGGAAACAGTTTTTCCTGCTCCAGGTTGAAGAACGCCTCGTCATTGTAGGCGAATGCCGGCAGGCCACGGGCGATGGGTCCGGCGTTGTCAAAGGTCTCGATCAGTTTCTGATCCGCAATGTCTTTCAGAGAAACGCTCACGATCTGTCCTCCACAAAACAAAGTTCAGCACAAACAGACATCACTCCCCAATGCCACATTATGATAGCACCATATCCAAAATCATTTCCGTTCATAATTGAATTCTTTGCATCCAAGCGGCAGATATAATTCATGCTATTCAAACTGTGATCACGGGGAAGGTGGTGTAAAAAAATCTTAAATGCAATAACAATTTTTTGTTGTTTTAGCATTTTAAAGTGTGATCACAGTTGCGAAATTCGTAACTGTTCACAACGACCTCTTTCCCCTAATTCCGTATCGTCGTAAGGTGCGCCAGATGCTTGATTTTCTAGAGGAAGACAGCCCATGACTTTTTCCATTGTCGGATTTTGTGAACGCACGAAGATGGCGGGTGTGGCGATCACCACATCCAGCATCTGTGTCGGCAGCCGTTGCCCCTGGGTCCGTTCAGGAGCGGGCGCCGTCACCACACAGAATGTCACCGATCCGGCCATCGGCAACGAGGTGCTCGACTTGTTCGAGACCGGCCTTGGTGCGACGGAAGCCGTCAAACGCGTCATGGACGGGCGCGCCAATGCCGATTACCGGCAGGTCGCCGTGGTGGATATGAAGGGCGATACGGCCCATTTTACCGGCGCCAACATTCTCGGCACCAACGCGGTTGCCGAAGGCCGCCATTGCATCGCCGCCGGCAACCTGCTCAAAACCACGGAAGTGCCCCATGCCATGGTGCGCTCGTTTGAGGAAAACGCCGAGAAACACCTGGCCGACCGCCTGTTGGGCGCGCTTGAGGCCGGTATCGCCGCCGGCGGCGAGGAGGGGCCGACGCATTCCGCCGGCTTGCTGGTGGCCCATGAGCATCCCTGGCCTCTGGTGGACCTGCGCGTCGACTGGACCGATGACTGCCCGGGCGAAGTTTTGCGTAATCTGTGGACGGCTTACGAGCCCCAGATGATGGACTACCTGACCCGCGCCGTGAATCCCGACGATGCGCCCAGTTATGGCGTTGCCGGGGACGAGTGACGTTAACGCCGTGCTGCCCGGGAATCAGCAACCTTTCGTTCAGCTTTCGGCAATAGGATAATTGACGTTTTCGCTTGATTGGCGGGGGCTTGTGGCCTACCTCCTTTCTTAATAGCTGTCCTGACAGGATATTTTTGCCGTGGAAGAAATCGTATCGCCCTGTATTTCCGTTTGCCGCCTGAATGCGGCCAGCAGACTGTGCGAGGGATGCTGGCGTACCCGGGATGAAATCGCCGGATGGCGGACCATGAGTAACGATGAAAAACGGGCGGTTCTCTCCCAGCTGCACGAACGGCGCGAAGCCGCAGGGGGCAGCAAAAGAAACCGGCGACGGACCCGCCGCTCCCGCATGGCGGCCGAATGAAGCTTCCCTAGTGGCTACAGCGTCCAACAAGAAAACAGAAGGATTATGAAGAATGAGCGACCTGCTCGCCAAACTACTGTCTGAGCGTGATTACCTGATGGCCGATGGCGCCATTGGCACCAACCTGTTCGCCATGGGGCTGGAAACGGGCGAAGCCCCGGAACTGTGGAATACGGATAATCCGGGAAACGTCAGGAAGCTCCATGACAGTTTTGTCGAAGCAGGCGCCGACATCCTGATCACCAATACCTTCGGTGCAAATCGCTACCGCCTAATGCTGCATGACGCCCAGGACCGGGTGCACGAGCTGAATTCGGAAGGCGTCCGTATCGCCCGTGAAGCCGCCGATGCGGCAGGACGCCCCGTCGTCGTCGCCGCATCCATGGGGCCCACCGGCGAAATATTCGAGCCGGTCGGAACGCTGAGCCAGGAAGACGGCGAGGCGGCCTTTGCCGAACAGGCAAGGGCCCAGGCCGAAGCCGGCGCCGATGTGCATTGGATCGAAACCATTTCCGGGACCGAGGAGTTGACGGCGGCCGTGCGTGGCGCGTCGGTCACGGGCCTGCCAATCGTTTCAACCATGACCTTCGATACCGTGGGGCGCACCATGATGGGCCTGACCACGGAAGCGGCCATCGATCTGGAACACCGCCTGCATGACGAACTGCAAGAATCCGGCAAGTCGGGGCTGATCGCCTGCGGCTCCAACTGCGGCGTCGGACCGGCAACGCTGGTGGACAGTATCCTTGGTCTTGCTCGTGGCGCCAATGACAATGACGTGCTCGTCGCCAAGGGAAACTGCGGTATTCCGCAGTACAATGACGGCGCGATAGTCTATACGGGCACGCCCGAGATCATGGCCGAATACGCGCGCATGGCCCGCGATGCCGGGGCGAGGATCATCGGCGGGTGTTGCGGCACCACGCCCGAACACGTCCGTGCCATGGTCGAGGCGCTGAAAGATTATACGCCACGCGAAAAACCGACCCGCGAAGCCATCGAGGCGGCGCTGGGGCCGGTCGACTCAGCCGATCCGGCCAAGGCCGTCGGTGCTGATGAGGGCGAAGGCAGCGGTCGCCGCCGTCGGGGGCGCCGCCGGGGCTGACCTACCCCCGGTTCAGGGTCTGGCCGCCGTCTACCGGCAACAACACACCCGTGATGAATTTGGCTTCATCGGATGCCAGGAACAGAGCCGCGTTGGCGATGTCCCAGGCCGAACCCTGCTTGCCGCCCAACGGCACCTGTGCGTCACGTACGGCATTGACTTCCTCACGTGGTTGATTGGTCCATTCCATGGTGCTTTCAACGGCATTGGGCGTTTCCATCAGCCCCGGAAGGATGGCGTTGACGCGAATGCCGTGTATGGCCTGGCTCGACGCCAGGGTCTCGGTCAGTGAGTTCACTCCTGATTTCGACACCCGGTAGGCGATGATGCCGTTTTCATCGAAAGGGTTATCGTTGCCGCGCGAATAAATCAGCGAGTCGGACGTAATCGAGATGATGGTCGAGATATTGATGATGACGCCGGAGCGTTGCGCCTGCATGATGGGCAGAACCTGTTTGATGGTGGCCAGCATGCCGTTCAGGTTGATCTCGAATATATTGCGCCAGGCATCCATCGTGACGCCAAGCGGACCACCGTCGTCAGTCGCCACGCCGACGTTGTTGTGCAGGATGTCGATACGCCCGTAATGATCGTGGGTATCCTTGACGAAACGGGCTATATCGCTGTCGCTGGTGACATCGCCTTGCAGGGCGATGGCCTCGGCCCCCTTTTCCTTCGTCATGCGGACGGTTTCCTCGGCCGATGCAAGGTCGCGATCGACAATAGCGAGGTGCGCACCTTCCCGGGCAAAGGTGACGGCTGTGGCGCGGCCGTTGCCGATGGTGGCGCCGGGGGCCTGTCCGCCTCCGACAATCAGGGCGACCTTATCCTGAAGCCGGCCTGAGCCTGTTGCGTCTGTCATATTTATCCTCCCTGATTTTGTAGGCGCCGATGATGAGAGCATCCAACATGCCCCGATCATAAAAGCCTCATGGCATTGCTCATTCCCGACTGTCGTTTCGACTCATCTTGAGCGTAAATCTAGGCGGCGCTCAAGGTGTAATTTGTTACAGTTGCGGAAATGCGGCTTCGGCACGGGAGGAGAAGGCCATGAAAGTACTCACCGTTTGCATGGGCGATCAGGGCGGAACATTTTTCGGCGAAACGGACTTGCCGCAGGAAGAGATGGATTTCGCACCGCCGTCACCCGGTGGCTACAGCGTATCGCCGTTGATGAAAGCCGAAGGCGTCAGGATTTTACACACACCTGCAGGATACATTGACGAATGGCATCCCGTGCCGCAGCGCATGTTTGTGATAGTGCTCTCAGGGCGGGTCAATCTTGAAACCTCCGACGGCGACAGCCGGATCATCGAAACGGGTGGCATGTTCATCAATAATGACGTTTCCGGGCGCGGTCATCGTATTACGGAGATGGACGGCAAGGCCTACGATATGGCCCTCGTTCAGTTGTCCTGACTCAATTTTCCTGTGGGGCAGGAGGGATCAGGACAAAATTGCCGACATATCTTTTTTCGAGGAACACACGCTGGGCATCGGCGATCTTTTCCAGGGGGAACGTCGCCGCCAGCAGGGGCCTGATTTCCCCGTTCTCGATATAGGAAATCAGATTGGGGAAGACGGGCTCGTCCCAGCCGGTGCATCCGATCAGGGTCAGGTCTTTCAGGTAGAATACCCGCATGTCCAACTCGACGATAGGTCCGGCGATAGCGCCGGAAGAGGCATAGCGTCCGCCGCGTTTGAGCAGTTTCAGCCGTTCGCCGAATCCGTCGCCGGCCACATTGTCGATGACCACGTCCACGGATTCCTCGCCGAGCGCATCAATCAGGCTTTCACCGCGGGCGATGACAGTATCGGCGCCGATGGTGCGGACCTGCTCCAGCTTTTCTTTGCCCGCCACCGCCGTAACGGTTGCGCCGCGGCGTTTCGCCAGTTGTACGGTAGCGGAGCCGACCCCGCCCGACGCACCCGCTACCAGGACATGGTCATCCGCCGTGACGCCTGCGCGGTGGATCATGTTCTCCGATGTGCCGTAGGCGCAGGGAATGGTCGCCAGTTCCTCGTCGCTCCAGTCGCAGTCGACGGGAAAGACCTCGTTGGCGGGGACTTTAACATACTGGGCGAAAGCGCCGTCGAAGTCGGAGCCCATCCAGATATTTTCGGGCGAGTCAAATCCCTCCGGCCGCATGCAGGCGCGGACCAGGATGCGTTTCCCGATCAGGCTTGCGTCGGCTTTTTCACCGGTCTCGGCCACCCGGCCGCAACAGTCCGTGCCCTGAATGAAAGGAAAGGGCGTTTCCTTGTTCCAGCCGCCGTCGGCGTGCTGTGTCGGGTCCTGTTCCTGATCGGAGCCGGTTTCTTCCGTTCCGGCGGTTACGTCGGAAGAATACCAGCCGAGGCGGGTATTGATTTCCGTATTGTTCATGCCGGCGGCCAGGACCTGGACCAGCACCTCGTCCGGTCCGGGCTCGGGGATGTGAACTTCCTGATAGCTGAGTTTGTCATACCCCCCGTTGCCGGTTGTCACCACGGCCAACATGGTTCTGCCATCGGGGGAGGTATTCATGACAGCCTACAATTAACTCACCACTCGCCGGTGTTTTCCATGGAGGCCCAGGGCTCCTGCGGTTCCAGGGCGTCGCCGGCCTGAAGCAGCTCGACAGAAATACCATCGGGGGAGCGGACAAAGGCCATATTGCCGTCACGCGGGGGGCGATTGATGGTGACGCCGGAATCCATCAGTTTCTGGCAGGCCGCGTAGATATCATCGACCTGATAGGCCAGGTGGCCGAAATTCCGCCCGCCCTTGTAATCTTCCGGATCCCAGTTGTAGGTGAGTTCCAATTCCGGCCCTGCATGGGCGGTTAAACTGTCGCTCGGCGCACTCAGGAAAATGTTGGTGTATCGTCCGGCCTCGCTGTCGTAGCGATAGGTTTCCTGAAGGCCCAGCTTGTTGCAGTAAAAGTCCAGCGACGCATCCAGATCAGAGACGCGAACCATGGTGTGAAGATATTTCATCTAGTCCTCCTGCAAGGAATGTCTTGTTATCGTTGTCTATGATTTAGGGGGATGGATGGGCTCCCGTCAACCGGAACCTCCCCATTTTCAGGCGTGGCTGTCATTCGGTTCATATACTGAAAGCCATTGATCCAGCGCCGGGCTATCGCCGTTCGTAAACCGCAATTGGCGGAGGGCGACGCGCAGGGCCGTCCGTTCGGTTCGGCTGAGGCTTTTACAATCCTCCTCAAGAATATCGGGGCCGTCGCCATCATTTACGGCGGAACGAACCCGCTCCTTTATGGCGTTTGCCTCCCTGTCGCCATAGGCCGAAATCAAGCCCTGAAAGAAATCATGGTCGCCTTGATCGAAATCCCGGGCGTCGCCGCGGCTGTCGCGGGCCGGGTTTGGGGGGAAAATGTTCATGCACGGAAGATAGCCCGTCGGAATGGGCACGTTGGCTGCATGGGTGCGCCCGGCAGCCAACAGATCGGACAGCACATGAGTGTGGGGCCCAATCTCCGTTTCGCCGCCTTCGGGGGCGATAGGGGTGCGCACTTCGATCCGGCCAAGGGCGGATACGAAGACCCGGTCCGGGCTTCGTTCCAGGATGGCGTGCAGGGCGTCAGCGTTTTCGCCGAACAGAGGCTTTCCTGCGTTCGATCGAAGTATAGAAACGAGTTCCTCATCACCGGTGCGGACGAAAGCGTCCACATGCGGGGCATTGACGCCGATATCGAACAGATGTTCCTGCCTGTGACTATCTTGCAATGCCCCGGTATCCAGGTCCGCTTCGCTCAAAACGGATCGGGCGCTCCTGCGGGCATCGTTTTCCGGAAGACAGATGGAAATACCCTGCGACCACAGGGCCGGATGCTTGGACAGGCCTTCATAGGCGACGATCTTCACGTTCGGTGAGTGATTGTAGAGCAATGCGCCACGCGGTGTGAGAATGTTGAAGCCAGAATCATTGGATGTGAAATGCGCCTCTTCCCCTGCCTCATAGCTGAACTCTGCGATGGCGCCGAAAGTTGCGATGCTCCAGGTCACGTCACTGGTTTTTGCCAGTTCTCGAAATATTTCGGGTAAAGTGGCCGTATCATTCAATGGTGGGACTCCCGTAACCTGTCCTCCGTATCATATGACCATGAAGGCCTGTTTCAACAAGTCCGTATAGAATACTCGGGATTAACCGCTTTTTGTCCCATAGGGGCTATCGCCTGTGCGTCTCCGGCGTGTCAGGATATGAATGGAAATGTTAGAATAGACGCATTCAACAGGGATACCTTTCATGCGCACACTCGCTTTACCCGGTGGTGAATCCGTTCCCGTCCTCGGCCTTGGCACCTGGTATATGGGGGATCATGCCTCCGCTTTCGATCAGGAAGTGCGCGCCGTTCAGTATGCCCTAGACCGAGGTATCCGCCTGATCGATACGGCAGAAATGTACGGTGACGGCGGCGCTGAAGAAGTCGTCGGCGAAGCGGTACAGGGCATGCGCGACGAAGTCATTATCGTTTCCAAGGTCTATCCCTATAACGCCGGGTACGATAACGCCATCAAGGCCTGCGAGCACAGCCTGCGGCGGCTCGGTACGGACCGGATCGATATCTACCTGCTGCACTGGCGCGGCTCCGTGCCGTTCGAGGAAACGATCCAGGCGTTCGAGGACTTACGGGCGTCCGGCAAAATCCGCTATTTCGGGGTCTCGAACCTGGATGCCGACGACATGGACGCGTGGTGGTCCTGCCCCGGGGGTGAAGTATCGGTGACGAACCAGATCCTTTATAACCTCACCCGGCGCGGCGTCGAATGGGATTTACTGCCGCAATGCCGGGACCGTGGCGTGCCGGTCATGGCCTATTCACCGCTTGAGCAGGGTCGGTTGCAGGGTGATCCCGTTTTAGAGCAGATCGCCGACAAGCACGGTGTTGAGCCGTTGCAGATCGCCCTTGCCTGGGTATTGGCGCAGCCCGGCGTTATCGCTATTCCGAAATCGGTGAATCACGATCATATAGACCAGAATATCGCGGCGCTGGGGATTGCGCTGGATCAGGATGACCTGGAATTGCTTGATGGGGCTTTCCCGCCACCGACGGGTCCTTCACACCTGGAAATGCTGTAATGGCTGGCGATGCCGCAGCAACGACGCTGGGTCGTGGACAGAAAAAGGCGCTGGTCGCCATCAGTGTTAGCGCTTTTGCCGCTTCGCTTGCCATCGGCGCGGTCATGCCGCTGTTGGCTATTACCATGGAGCTTCGTGGCGAGAGCGCCGATAAAATCGGCTATGTAGTCGCCGCAGCGCCATTGGCGCTGATTATCACCAGCCCTTTCATCAACGCGCTTGTCAGGCTGTTCGGGTTGCTGGGCTGTCTGTTACTGGGTTCCGTCATCATCGTTATATCTGTCGTCACCATGCCGTTCTTCTATGGCGTGCCGGAATGGTTCATGCTCAGGTTCATGGCGGGTCTTGGCGCGGCGGTCTTGTGGATATTGAGCGAAACCTGGGTCAACGCCATCGCGACAAATGAGAACCGGGGAAAAATCGTAGCGATTTTCATGATGGTTATGACCCTGGGGTTTGCTTGCGGGCCTATTCTGGTGACCATCATGGGGCCGGGCGATACCAATACCTTTTTTGTCGCCGCCGCCCTGATCGCCTCATCCACCATCCCCCTGATCATGGCCAGGGATGTCACACCGGATTTGGGAACGCCGGAGGGCTGGTCGTTCATGCGGGCCTTCCGTTTTGCGCCGCTTTTGATGGCTATGGCGCTCCTCGCCGGCGTGACCGATGCGGCGCAGATTTCCTTCATACCCGTTTACGGCGTACGAACGGGCATGAGCACGGATATGTCGCTTTACATGCTGGTCGCCATCATCGCCGGAACGGTGCTCTCACAAATACCCATCGGTCTCTACAGCGACAGGATCGACCGCAACAAGTTGCTGGTTTGGTGCCTGCTGGCGTGTTTTGGATTGGGCGCCGCCGTTCCCTTTGTTCTGGACATTCCTT
>CAYFMQ010000007.1:124849-136511 GCA_964344255.1 uncultured Thalassospiraceae bacterium | reverse complement strand
GGCGCCAAGGCGGCCTTCGTATGGATTTTCGAGATGGGCAACAT
This sequence comes from uncultured Thalassospiraceae bacterium, assembly GCA_964344255.1. GTDB lineage: Bacteria > Pseudomonadota > Alphaproteobacteria > Rhodospirillales > Casp-alpha2 > JAJFIE01. The sequence continues at coordinate 136,467 of CAYFMQ010000007.1, read as the reverse complement.
CGCCGGCCCGGTGGCTGTGGGCCACGCCATGGAGATTATGGGGCCGAACGGCATGCCCGCCGTTCTGGTCGCTTCGTGCATCCCGCTGATGGCCCTGGCGTTCTGGCGACGCGTCATAAGGCCTGCCCGGATGAGGACCGGAACTGCATCCGGCATACGAGAAGAAGAGAGTCCACGACATGACCCGTGATCCGCGATACGACGTGCTGTTTGAACCGGTTCAGATCGGACCGAAGACCTCACCTAATCGATTTTATCAGGTGCCACACTGCAACGGCATGGGCCGGATGCATCCTTCTTCCATGGCGGAAATGCGGGGCGTCAAGGCCGAAGGCGGCTGGGGCGTGATCTGCACGGAAGAGGTGGAAATCCACCACACTGGTGACATCACACCCTTCGTCGAAGGCCGCTTGTGGGATGACCGGGACATGCCGGCGCACATCCGTATGGTGGAAAAGGTGCAGGCGCATGGCTCACTGGCGGGCATTGAGCTATGCCATAACGGTCATCACAGTCCCAACCGCTATTCCCGCGAAACGGCGTTGGGCGCTTCCTGCCGGCCTCTTGATCAGTACGAGCCGGGTCATACCCGGGCCATGGACAAGCAAGACATCAGGAATTTCCGCAAGTGGCATGTGGATGCAGCGCTTCGGGCCAAGCGCTGCGGCTATGACCTGATCTACGTCTATTGCGCCCATGACCTGACCATGCAGATGCATTTTCTCTCAAAACGCTATAACGACCGGACCGACGAATACGGCGGCAGTCTGCAAAATCGGGTGCGGTTATTCCGCGAGACCCTGGAAGACACGCTGGAAGCCGTCGGCGATACCTGTGGCGTTCCGGTGCGCTTCGCCGTGGACGAGTTGCTGGGGACGGGCGGTATCAGTTGCGAAGAGGAAGGACGTGACGTGGTCGAGATGCTGGCGGAACTGCCCCATCTCTGGGATGTCAATATCAGCGACTGGGAAAACGATTCCCAAACTTCAAGGTTTGCCGAAAGCGGCTTTCAAGAGCCCTTCGTCTCGTTTGTGAAAAAGGTGACGACGAAGCCGGTTCTGGGTGTCGGGCGCTATACCTCGCCCGACAAGATGGTTTCGCTCATCAACAAGGGCGTGTTCGACATGATCGGTGCGGCCAGGCCTTCCATCGCCGATCCGTTTCTACCGAAAAAGATCGAGGAAGGCCGCATCGAGGACATCCGCGAATGCATCGGCTGCAATATCTGTGTCACCGGCGATCATCTGCTCGTCCCCATGCGGTGCACCCAGAATGCGACGGTGGGCGAGGAGTGGCGGCGGGGCTGGCATCCAGAGCGCTTCGCGCCGAAGAAGAACGATGACCGGGTGCTGGTTATCGGCGGCGGGCCTGCCGGTCTGGAAGCCGCGCGCGTCTGCGGCGAACGAGGCTACGAGGTCGTGCTGGCCGAGGCGACGGGTGAATTGGGTGGCCGCGTCGCCAGGGAGAGCAAGCTGCCCGGTCTCTCGGAATGGGGGCGCGTCAAGGATTACCGCGAATACCAGATCAGCCAGATGTCCAATGTGGAAGTCTATCGCGGCAGCGAACTGACGGCGGAAAACGTCTTGGAATTCGGCGCTCAGCATGTGGCCGTGGCGACAGGGTCCGAGTGGCGTCGGGACGGTGTCGGACGTAACAACCGCCACGCCATTCCCGGTTCGGATGTTTCCCACGTATTCACGCCTGATGACGTCATGGACGGTGTCGAAATCGACGGTCCCGTTGTGGTCTTCGATGACGATCACTATTACATGGGCGGCGTGCTCGCGGAGAAATTCATCAAGGAGGGCAAGGCGGTCACACTGGTGACGCCGGCGGCGGATGCCTCGACCTTCACCCATAATTCACTGGAACATCACCGTATCCAGAAATCCCTGCTGGAAATGGGCGTCGAGATCGTGCCCTACCACAACCTTGCCGCCATATCGAACAGCGCGGTTCAGGTTGCCTGTGGCTTTACGGGCAAGGAGCGGGAAATCGACGCCGCTTCCGTCGTTCTGTTAACAGGTTCGATGCCGCGTCTTGGTCTGTGGGACGATCTTCAGGAGCTAAGCGATAACTGGGCGGAGGCCGGTATCCTGTCCGTCGAGAGGATCGGCGATGCCGATGCGCCCAACACCATTGCCGCGGCCGTCTGGTCGGGGCACCGCTTTGCCCGAGAAATCGGCGAGGAGAAAACGGAAGGCGTTCCCTTCAGGCGGGAAATAACCGAATTGCTGCCGGAATAGGCCTTTCAGCTGATCAGGCCGAACATGAGGAAACCCAGGCTGACGACCAGTCCCAGTATCGGAACGGCGAGGGGATAACACGCGCCTTTCTCCGGTTTGCCGTCTCTCAGGCGGATACGGATCAGTGCACCGTTGACCAGTAAGAATATGCTCAAGGTAATCAGTGACGTCATTTCCGCCAGGCTGGCAAGATCGAACCATAAACCTAAACCAAGCACGATCGTGGCAATGACCAGTGTTGCGTAAAGGGGAGTATGGGTAACGGGATTGACGGCGGCGAAGATGCTGGAAACGGCGCCGGGGAGTAGCCGTTGCGCTCCGAGGCCATAAAGGATGCGTGACGCCATGATCATCTGTATCAGGGCGCCGTTGATGACGGCGAGGATACCGATGGCGCTGAGCACATGGGCGGGCTCGCCCGTGCTGCGCTCGTAAATCAGCGCAAGCGGCGCTTCGTGATTGGCGAGATCGTCGACTGGTACGGCAAGGACGGAAATGACGCTGATGACGACATAGAGCGCTGTGGTCACGATCAAGGTGATGATGATGGCCTGCGGTAGGGTTTTAACCGGCGTTTTTGTTTCCTCGGCGACATTCACCATGTCCTCGAAACCGATAAAGGCGAAGAAGGCGAGAACGGCGCCGGCCATAATCCCGCCAATGGCAACGCCACCACCATCGTCTCCACCGGGCAGAATCTCGGGCAGGGCTTCAGGCAAATTCGCCAGCGCGCCGCCGCCGGCCCAGATAATCAGCAACAATCCGCCGATTTCCAATAGCGTTAGAAAGCTGGCGACCGTTACGGACTGGGCAATGCCCCAGGCGGCGAGTAGTCCCAAGAACAGGGTCATCCCCAAGATGGCTACTGTGCGGGGCAGATCGATGAATTCATGCAGATAGCCGACAAAGGCGTTGATGATGGCGGAAGCCGACACCACGCCGGCGAACATGACCATGAGGCCGACGATGACGGAAAGAGATCGCAGATTGAAGGCGGTTTGCACGTAATGCGCTTCACCGGCGCTGATGGGGAAGCGGCTGGACAACTCAGCGAAGCTGAACGCCGTCAGGCCCGCCATGACGGCGGCGATCAGGAAGGCAATGGGGGCGTGCATGCCCGATACTCCGGCGACCTCGCCGACAAGGGCATAGATGCCCGCGCCAATGGTCGTGCCGAGGCCGTAGAGCGCCAGCAAGGGCAGCGACAGGGATCGCTTGAGTTGTGGAGCTTTCATGCGAAATCCCTTCCATCGAAAGGCATTATGCCTTTAAAAGCGGATTTCTGTATTTGATCTACCGCATGCTGGAGGCCACGTCTGCTAATCGAGCAGGCTTTCTTCCCAGGGATAGGATGAAAGCATCTCGTAACCGTCTTCGGTGATCAGCACCTGCTGTTCCAGTTTGACGCCTTCGCGGTCATGCTCGCCGCCGATGAAGCTTTCAACGCAGATCACCATGCCGGGTTCCAGCACGCCGTCATAAAAAAGCGGTCCCCGGAAGATGGGATTAACGCGCGGGTACTCATCGCACATGCCGACACCGTGAATGACGCAGGGATAGGCGTTCTGGTGAAACTCCTCGGGCATCTGGATGGCCTGCTGCTGGATTTCGCTGAGTGTAATGCCGGGCCGCATAAGGGTCAGATTGTGCTCAACTTCCTCGACGGCATACCGGTAGAGCTGCTTCTGGCGCTTGGTCGGTTTATCCGGGCCGCAATGGAAGGTGCGCGATATATCGGCGAAATAACCATAAGGTCCGATCATATCCGTATCGAATCCGACAAGGTCGCCCGCCTCGACGACCCTTTCCGAAGCTTCCTGGCACCAGGGATTGGTGCGCGGTCCCGACGCCAGCATGCGCCCGTCGTGCCAATCGCCGTTGTTGGCGAGGTTGGTGTAATTGAGCAACGCCCAGAGCTGGACTTCCGTAACACCGGGTTTCAGGGCTTCCTTCAGTTTTTCAATGCCCAGTTCCGCCACGGCGCAGGCCCAGCGGATACAGGCGATCTCGTCTTCAGATTTGATCACGCGAGCGTCTTCCGACACGGTAACGCCGTCGATCACTTCGAAGCCGCGCTGGATCAGAGCCTGGGTCAGGCTCGGATTGACGTATTCGACGGCAATGCGGCGGTTGTCGGAGCCGATTTCATCCATGTAACGGACAAGATCATCGGCGAGCAGGCGAGCGCCTTCCGACAACTCGTGGCCGCCGTCAAAGAAAGAAATGGGTCGCGCCGGTCTGACATAGTCAACGGCTGGCGGTACACCGTAAGCGCCGCTCAGGACAACGGGGCCTTCTACGGGAACGAAAGCGTAGGTGGTCGGTATATGGGACTGGAACAGGCCATACGTGCGGTAGTCGATGGCATAGCGCAGACTGATGGGGCTCACCAACAAACACATGGAAGCGCCTGCCTTTTCAAGCGCGCCACGCATACGCTCCATGCGGTAGGCGTGCAGGCGAGAGAAATCGATTTCCGGCAAGTTCCGGTACTGGCGCAGGTCGCTCCAGTTTTCATTGATAACCATCTGATCAGGAGAGCTCGAATCCATTGCTCCATTCCATCCCTAGTTCACCGTTTCAGATTATTCGTAAACGGCGACCGGATCACCAAGAATATCCATATCCGGTTCGACGCCGATGCCTGGTTGATCGGGTGCTGTAAAGCAGCCGTCGATATTGCGCGCGCCCTGGCCGGGCGCCGGGTCGACGGTGAGCATTTCCTGACAGCTCCAGGTGCCGAGGCAGGATACGGTCGGGATCGACTGGGCGAAATGGGCCGTGGAAGTGTCGGCCAGCACCGAGCCGCCCGTGTCCATAATCAGCATGGTGATGCCGGTGCCGAGACAGAAGTCCCGTAGCTTTCTCGCCTTCGTCAGACCGCCCACGCGGTTGATCTTGATATTGACCAGTTCCGCAATGCCGTCCCGGTGAATACGGGTCAGGTCCGTGAAGCCATGCAAACCCTCATCGACGCAAATGGGCTGCGTCGTCCGCGCGCGAACAATGGCGATTTCATCCAGGGTTTCGCAGGGCTGCTCGAACCAGGAGTTTGCGGCATCAACGGCGTTCATCACCGTGATGGCTTCGCGCGGCAGCCAGGCGCGGTTGACGTCGTAGAAAATCTTTTCTCCTTCAAGCTGGTTTTTCGACATGTGGCCTATGCGGGCGATGTCCATATCCACATCGGCGCCAACCTTGGCGGAATGAACCCGGTAACCCTTGTCCCGGTAGGACTGGATATCGCCGAGCATCTCTTCGGGTGAGCCCGTCGATATGCTCGACGCGATAGGCACCGGATTGGGCTCCCGCCCGCCCAGCAAGTCACAAACCGCCATACCTGTAAATTTACCCAGCACGTCCCAGCAGGCGATATCGATGGCGGATTTTACATATGGATGCCCGGGTAGGGTGACGTCCATTAGCCGGTTGATGCGCTCGACCTGGCGCGGGTCTTCGCCGATCAGGACCGGGGCGATTTCCTCCAGCCCGGCGCGGATGCCCTTGCCATGCGCGGGCAGGTACGTCACGCCCCAGGGGCAACCCTCGCCCCAGCCATGAAGGCCGTCGTCAGTATCGATGCGCACGAAGGTGGAATCCAGTTTCTCGAACTTGAGCCTGCCGCCGGACAGGTAGTAGGGATTGGCGAGCGGCAGGTCCAGCTGGTGAACGGTGATACGGGTGATCTTCATGGCATGACTGTCCTAAAATGTTGCCTATTCGTAAACGGCGACCGGGTCGCCCAGGGAATCGTAATCCGGCTCAACGCCGAGGCCGGGCGCATCTGAGGCAAACAACTTACCGTCACGCGTTTCCGGGCCGGGCGTGCCGGTGCTTTCAACGTTGTAGTTGTGCAGGTCCGTTGTGTTGTAGAGCAACTCCGTCGGGGTGGAAGCGGCGAAGTGCGACAGGGCCGCCGTGGTGATCTCGCCGCCCCAGGTGTCCTCCGCGACGACGGAAAGGCCGTTGTCCGTCAGGAAATCGCGGACCCGCCGGGCTTTTGAGAGGCCGCCCAGGTTGGATATTTTCAGACACACCACTTCCGCCGCCTTGTCCCGGACGATTTGCTGGGCCACCCAGATATCGGTGACGCACTCGTCCAGCTTCATGGGCAGTGTCGTGTGTGCACGGACATGCAGGCATTCCTCGTAGGTCTGGCAGGGCTGCTCAATCATCACATCCAGATTCTCAACGGCGCGCACCACGCGAACGGCCTCGTTGACGGTCCAACCCTGGTTGGCGTCCGCATAGGCCTTTTCACCAGGCTTCAGGACCGACATGGTGGTGCGGATGCGCTCGATGTCCGTCTGGGCGTTGCCGCCGACCTTGATCTGGAAATGCCGATACCCGGCCTTGCGGTGCAGCTGCATCTCGGCGACGGTCGCATCCAGGTCCTTTTGCGGGGCGACCCGGTACATGGGCGCACCGTCGGTCAGCTTGCCGCCCATGAGCATCCATACAGGCTGATCCGTCGCCTTGCCCAGGATATCCCAGAACGCCGCATCGAAGGGGGCCTTGGCATATCCATGACCCTTGACGGTGTTATCCATCAGGCGTTCCATCAAATAGACCTGCCGGGGGTCCTGTCCCAATAGCGCCGGGGCCAGTAACCGGGCCGTGGCTTCCGTGCCTTCCGAATGGGCGATCATGTAATTATTGCCGCAGGGGCAAAACTCGCCCGTGCCGGATACCCCGGCGTCGGTGTCCACCACCACCACGGTCGAGCCCGCAACGTCGATGGCGTTGCCCCGTCCCCATACATAAGCGCCGTCGACATAGGTCAGGTTCTTGCGGTAAACACGAATGCGGTTGATTTTCATGACTTGAGCTTTCCTCAATTAAAATGTTCCAGGACACTGTCCGGCAAAGCGCCAAGGCCGGGACCGGTTACGATCCTAATGCGTCCGGGTGCGGTGCTGACAATCATGTCGTCCGGGGTCTCCAGGGGGCCGATGAGGTTGGTTGACGCAATCAGCAGGTCCGCAGGCGCGCCCAGCGCAACATGAAGCGCAGCGGCCGCGCCGACCTGGCCGCACCAGGGGCCGTCGATTCTGACTTTCATGCCGGCTGCGATACAGATGTCCCTGGCTGTCCGGGCAAGCGTCAGGCCACCCATGAAAGCGGGCTTGATGGCGAGCGCCGCCGCCGATCCATCCTGAACGGCCAGCAGGAAGGCGGGTATATCCTTCATGCACTGATCAAACATGACGGGCTGATCCAGAGCCCGCGCCACGTCGATGTTTTCCTCAACCGTCTTGCAGGGCTCCTCCCACATGATCCTGGGGTCGTCCAAGTCTTTAAACGCCGCAATGGCCTCTCCCGGGCTGAGCGCGCCGTTGAAGTCCGCGAGCATGAGCTGGTCCTGCCTCATGACCTTGAGCACGCCAAGCACGCGTTCCATATCCAGTTCTGTGCCGCCGAGGCCCAGCTTGACCTGGATGACGGGGTAATCCATGGCTTTCCGGGTTACGATATCCGCCATGACATCCGGTTCGTCGCAGGATAACGAGAAATAGGCGGGTGCGTCATCGCTGGACTGCCCGCCGAGCAGGGTGGAAACCGGCGTGCCCGACGCACGCCCGACAAGATCGAGAAAGGCCGTCTCTACGCCGAAGGCAAGGCCGTTCAGTCCGCCGTCCTCAAGCCGCCATTGATCGAGAAGCCTGGGCAGGGCATCCACTTCAAGCCCTTCAAGCGCCGGAAGACGCTGGTCTTCCATCATGGATGTTTCTTCAGGGTCCTGAAGTGGCCGTCGGACGATCTCGCCGTATCCCATATGATCCTCATCCGTTTCCAGCCGGATCAACCGGGCATGCAGTACGGTTTGGGTGATATGGGACATGACATAACCGTCCCCAGGAAACCTGGGCGTGAAATCGACAATCCGGATGTTCTCGATCTTCATGCTCGAACCCGTGGTCAGATGGAAATGACGAAGTTGCCTACATGCTGTTTTTCCATGAATTCCGCCTGCGCCTTGTGGAAGTCCTTCAGGGGGAAGGTCTTCGCCACCAGCGGACGAATCTCTCCGCGTTCGATGTAACTGACCAGGTTGCGGAAGATATCCGGCGGGCAGATAGTGGCGCCGATCAGTTCCAGATCGCGCAGGTAAAGTGTGCGGAGATCAACCTCCACCATGGGGCCTGCGATGGCGCCCGCCGTAACATATCGCCCCGTGCGCCTGAGGCAGTTCATCATGGCGGGAAAGGTCTCGCCGCCGATGACATCGGCGGAAACATCAACAAGGCCGCCTGGTGCCGCATCCTGAATGGCGGCGATCAGGTCAGGCTCGTTACGGTCGATAACCGTATCCGCGCCAACGGCGTTGACATCAGCCATCTTGGACTTTCCGGCCAGGGCGATGACATGGGCGCCGCGCCGCTTGGATAGCTGGATGAGGGCCGAGCCTACACCGCCTGATGCGCCGGAAATGACCACGGTCTCCTTGTCCGCCAACCGGGCGCGCGTCAGCATGTTCTCCGCTGTTTGATAGGAACAGGCGAAAGAGGCCAAATCCGTATCTTTCATGTCCCCTTTATAGGGGAATACGTTAATGGCTGGGGCCTTGGTGTATTCCGCATAGCCGCCGTCCAGTTCCGAACCGAAATAGCGCGCCTTATCGAAGTTAAGGGGGGCGTTCAAATCCCTGATCCAGGGATCGATCATCACCCGCTCGCCGATTGTAAAGCCATCGACGCCATCGCCGACGGCGGCAACATATCCGGCCACGTCCGCGCCCTGAATGCGGGGAAAGGTCAGCGGCGCGCCGCCCCAGGTTGCGTCGTCGTCCTCGGCCTCGTCGAAACCGTCATGGCCGCCGTCCTTCGTCGTGCCGTCCTCGACGGTTTTCGAGTACCAGGCCGTACGCGTGTTCACATCCGTGTTGTTCATGCCGCAGGCGGCGACCCGGATCAGGACTTCGCCAAGCCCCGGTTCGGGAACCGGCACATCATCACGTATTTCGATCATGTCCAGGCCGCCATGGCCGGTCAGGACAGCTGCGGTCATCTGCTTCGGAATTTCAGTCATAAGGCACACCCTGCTTTGAGAGCTTCAAGAATGGCTTCTTCCGCCGTACGGGGACTCAGGCAATCGCCAATGGCAATGACGTCGCCTTCATAGTCGCTCAGATCATCGTAAATTCCGGCCATGCGTTTGCAGGCATGGGCCGTCACCAGCGTATCCACGCCCTCGATAACCATGGGTTCGCCGGAAACGCTGTGTTGCATGTAAACCGTGTCATCGTCCGCTCCGAACAGGCGGGCATAGGGGACAACCTGCACCCCCAGCTTGTGCAGCTCGCCCATCCAGATGTCGCGTACGATGGGTTGGATGGTCTCGCCGGCCGACGCGGCGTTGACGGCCAGCGTTACTCGGCAGCCGTCCCGGGCCAGCTTTTCGGCGACGCCCAGGCCAATCCAGTCGGCGCGCCAGTCGGAAATCACCACGGAGGAGCCAACGTTTGCATCACCCCTAATCACGTCCCAGGCATCAACGATGTGTGCGCCATCGGCGTCTTCCAGAACGGGCAGGGCGGGTTTTGCGCCGGTCGCCACGATGACGGCGTTGGGGGCAAGCTCCCGGATGGCGGCGGCGTCCAGTTCCGTGCTGGTCTCGATCCTTGCGCCGGATGCTTTCAGCTCGTGCTCAAGGTTGGTGACCAGGCCGCCGAATTCGGCCCGGCCGGGCAGCAGTTGCGCCAACAGCGCCTGCCCGCCCAGGCGTTTGTCCTTCTCGTAAAGCGTGACGTCATGGCCGCGCTTCACCGCTGTGATGGCCGCCTTCATGCCGCCGGGGCCGCCACCGACGACGACGACGGTTTTTTTGTCCCGGGTTTCGGACAGGGGGTCGAATTCGGCCTCGCGGCCCGTTTCCGGGCGCTGGATGCAGGATATGGGATAGTGGGCCAGGCGGTGACCGACGCAGGCCTGGTTGCAGCCGATACAGGCGCGGATGTCGTCAACGCGTCCTTCCGAAGCCTTTGTCGGCAGGTCGGGATCGCAGATCAGCGGGCGCGCCATGCCGCACATGTCAGCCTGACCGGTGGCGATGATCTGTTCCGCCTGCTGCGGCTGGTTAATGCGTCCGGCCACCAGGACCGGCAGGCTGAGGGCTTGCTTGATGGCGGCAGCGTAAGGTGCGACGTAGCCCTGTTCCATGGCCATGGGCGGAAATACATGAACCCAGCCGGCGGCATTGGCCGACGATCCGGCAATCACATTGACGTAATCGATAACGCCATCGCTTTCCATGACCTTGCAGATATCGATAACGGTATCGGAACCAAGCCCATCCGCATTCATTTCATCGCCCGAGATGCGAAGGCCGACCGTCAGTTCGCCACGGGTCTTCTCCCGAATGTCATCCAGGCACTCGCGCAGGAAGCGCAGGCGGTTTTCAAAACTGCCGCCGTATTCGTCTTCGCGGTTGTTGGTGTGTTGATTGAGAAACTGGGACGTCAGATACCCCATGCTAGCCATGACCTCGACGCCGTCCAGGCCTGCCTGCTGAAAACGCCGCGCGGCGCCACCGTGGTTGGCGACGATCTCGCGTATCATGTCTTTCGTCATGGGGACGGGTACGATCTTGTAGCGGTCATCCGGGCTTTCGGATGCCGAGTAGGCGACGCCGCGACTTCCGTCCGTCGAAGCGCGCACGGCGCGTCCGGCATGAAACAACTGCCCGAAGACTTTCGTGCCATGCCCCCCGCAAGCCTCGGACAGACGCGCCAGGCCCGGAATGCAGGCGTCGTCATCGGCGATCAGGAACAGATCGGGGAAGCGGTAGGTGGGGTGCAGGTTCATGCCTTCGAGGATGATCAGCCCGGCGCCGCCTTTTGCGCGCGCTTCGTGGTAGCGGATCATGCCGTCGCTGACCAGGCCGTCATGGGTGCCCAGCGTGGTGCCGTGGGCGGGAGAGAACAGACGGTTCTTTATGGTGGCGGAGCCCAATTCGATAGGCGTGAACAGGTTGGGAAAATCGCTCATGCCATGCCCTCCGGTGCAACCGGACAGATATTGAGACAGAAGCGATTATGGCGGGCAATAATTTTATTGCCAAAATTTCCAACGGCGATAAAAATCGATCCAGTTATCGTGAAGCCCATGTGAAGGGGAAGCAGCCAATGTCCCAGGCCACGACGACCATGAAACGGCTGGACGAAGTCTCCCGCCGGATTTTGTCCCCGGATATCATGGCGGCCTTGCGGGCACCTATCGAAGAGGCCCATGCGCTTCCGAACGAGGCTTATACCGATCCCGAGTTTCTGGAACTGGAAAACGCTCGCCTGTTTGCCCCCACATGGGTGCTGGCGGGTTTCGGCGGCGCCATGCCGAATACCGGCGATGCCACGCCCGTGATCATAGCCGGCGT
>CAYFMQ010000007.1:118865-124826 GCA_964344255.1 uncultured Thalassospiraceae bacterium | reverse complement strand
CGATTATCCTGATCCGGGGCGATGACGGGATCATCCGCGCCTTCCAGAACGTTTGTCCGCACCGTGGCGCACGTCTGATTGCGGAGCCCTGTTCCGGTAAATCGCTGATTAACTGCCCCTATCACGCCTGGGCCTTCGACACGCAAGGCAAGCTGCGCAACCGGCCCCATTTCGACGGACCGGAAAAACACCAGGTCATCAAGGACGGCAGCGGGCCGAACCTGATCCCGGTGCGGGCGGAAATGTGGCACGACATGGTTTTCGTCAACGTATCGGGCGACGCGCCGCCGCTTGAAGATTTTCTCTCGCCAATGACGGATCGCCTTGAGGGATACGATATCAGCGCGCTCCGATACGCGGGCAGCGCCTCGTTCGAGGTCAACGCCAACTGGAAGTTTGCGGTCGAGAACTATATCGAGCCTTACCATGTGTTCTCCGTGCATCCGCGCCTGATTAATTTCGCGCCCATGGGGATCCGCAAGCCCAGCGATTTCGAGGGCCCATGCTTTTTCAACGAATACACGGTGGAGCATCTGGAAGAGGGCCGCGGCGAGAACCTGCCGCACTGGCCGGATCTGAAAGAGGAGTGGCGCAACCGGGGTCTCTGGTTCCACCTGTTCCCGTCGTTCAGCGTTGAATTGTACGCCGACCAGTTCACGGTGTTCCACGTTATTCCACTGGAAGCCGGGAAAACGCGCGAGGAAATCCATTTCTACCTGATCGGCGACGCGGCCACATCGGATAAACACGCCGAGGCGCGTCAACAGGTGTTTGACACCTGGCATGACCTGAACGTTGAGGACCTGGGCGTGCTGGAATGGTTGCAGCAGGGCCGTAAAGCGCCCGGATACGAAGGCGGGGCCTTTTCGCCCTACTGGGATAAGGCGCCGCTCCATTTCTCGCGTCTGGTTGCGGAAGCCCTCAGCCAAGGCTAATCGCCGCTTTCCATCTCGGCGAACACGCGGTTCGCGATCCGGTGACACTCAACGGCGACGGGTACGCCGCAATAAATAGCGATCTGGTTGATGATGGCCTTCAACTCGTCCCGGCTGACGCCGTTGGTGATGGCGCCCTTGAAGTGCAGTTCCCATTCATGCATGCGGTTGAGCGCTGCGATCATGGCGACGTTCAGCATGCTGCGGGTCTTCATGTCCAGGGTTTCGTCACCCCATCCGGCGCCCCAGCAGAACTCGGTGAGGATTTCCTGGAAATCCTTGGAAAATTCACTGGCGTTGGCGAGGGACTTCTCGACGTATTCATCGCCGAGAACCGCTTTGCGTTTCGCCAGTCCCCGATCGAACCGTTCCTTATCCATTTTTTCTACGCTCCCTTTTGGATTTAAATTGAATGTAACTCTTACAGGGTCTTGCAGACTTGATCGAGGGTTTCAACGGTTTGGCTGAAATCATCCTCGGTGTGAACGGCCGAAACAAACCGGCGAACGCCGGGCAGGACGTAAATGCCGCGTTTCAGCATCTCCATGTCCAGTTTCCGCATGGCGGCCTGGTCGGAATTCATCATGTCAAGCTGCGTCCTGGGCGGTTCGGCCATGAACAGGAACTGCCAGAAGGACTTGTCACCGGCGGCAAGAGCCGGGATGCCGTAACGGTTCAGGACCTCCTGCATGGCGTTTAGTAAACCCCTGGAATTATCGTGCAGGTTTTCGTAGAAACCGGGCTCGGACAGGATGTCCAGAGACGCGATGGTCGCAGTCGCAGCGACGGGATTGCCGTGCAGGGTGCCGTTCATGTAGGCGTAATCGGATTGCCCCTTTTTGGCCGGATTGGCGCCGTCGATGATGTCGGCCCGCCCCGCAACACACGCCAGCGGGCCACCCGCGCCGATAACCTTGCCGTAGCTCGCCAGGTCGGGCCTGACGCCGAACATCTCTTGCGCACCGCCCCAGGCGACGCGAAATCCGGTAACGACTTCGTCGAACATGAGCAGCACATTCATCTCGTCGCATATCGCCCGCAGGCCTTTCAGGAACTCAGGCTCCGCTATGATGATGCGCTGGATGCACTCGACGACAACGACGGCGAGATCGTCCTTGTTGGCCGTAACGATGCTGCGCACCGTCTCCAGGTCGTTGTAAGGCGCAACCAGAACGGCGGTTTGGAGCTGTTCCGGCACGCCGCCCGTGTTGGCGGCGGCATAGGGATAGTTTTCCTGTGCTGTCGGGAAGACGGAATACATGGAGTAGTCATGGTTGCCGTGATAGGCACCCTCGAATTTCAGGATCTTGTTTTTCCCGGTAAAAGCGCGCGCCATGCGCATGGCGTACATGGTCGCTTCGGAGCCCGTGGTGGCGTAGGCGATCTTTTCGGCGCACGGGATAGCTTCGACGAGGCGTTCTGACAATTCAATCGCCTGATCGTTCAAGGTGCCGAAATAATGCATGCCACGCTCGGCCTGCTTCTGGACGGCCTCGACCAGCGCTGGGTGGCAATGGCCCAATAGATGGGCTCCCGCGCCGCCGACGTAGTCGATGTAGTCGACGCCATCGACGGAGCGCAGGTGCGATCCCGCACCGCTTTCGATGACAAACCGGACATCATCAGGCAAGGCGTAACCACCCAGACCCGCCCCGGGCAGGGTGCGTTCGGCTATGTCGTAGTAATCGGCCTGGCTCATGGCTTCAGCTTCGGGGTTTTTCGTTTGCGGGATCATAGACTGCTTCCTCCAAAACGCGGGCTTTTCTCATGTCGGCGAGAACATGCACTTCCAGTTCCGTTCCCGGTGCAGATGCTTCCGGTTTGACGTAGGCGAAGGCGAGGCTCTTCTGTACGCCGTGGCCGTAACCGCCGGAACTGATCTGACCGACACGTTTGCCGCCCAGATAAACGGTTTCGCTGCCGACGCAATCGGCGCCGTCGGCATCCACTTCCAGGTAAACGCAGACCCAGGGCAAGGGATTGTCCAGACTGGCCTGGGTCCTGTCACGACCGATGAAGTCGCCCTTGTCCATCTTGACGAAAGCCATGACATCGGCTTCCGGCAGGGTAACTTCCGTGGTCAGTTCGGATGCGCCCTTGAAACCCTTTTCAAGGCGCATGCAATTCAGCGCATGGGAGCCGAAGTTCTCAATGCCATGCGACTCGCCGGCGGCCCACAGGGCGTCATAAACGGCCAGCAGGCCATCCATGGGAACGTGCAGTTCCCAACCAAGCTCGCCTTGATAAGACATACGCAGGGCGCGGACGTTGTCGATACCGGCAACCGTGATGGTCTTCGCCTTCAGCCATTTCCAGTTGTCGTTATCCAAGGGCTCCTGAGTCGTCTGCGAGAGAACGTCGCGGGCGCGGGGGCCGGAGAGAACCAGACAACCATAGTCCTTGGAAACCACGGTGACGGTAACGTCTTCGTCTTCACGATGCATCTCCAGCCAGTCGCGTATACGCAGTTCCGAGAATGCGGCGAACATCAGGTAAAAGTGGTTTTCCGCGATCCGAGCGACGGTGATTTCCGCCTCGATGGTGCCCTTGTGATTGAGTATGTGCGTGAGAACGATGCCGCCTTCGGTTCTGGGCGCGCGGTTGGCGATCATGCGGTTCAGGAAGGCTTCCGCGTCCGGGCCCGTCACGTCGATCTTGCCGAAGCCGGAGAGATCCATGATGCCGACACGTTCACGCACGGCCCGGCATTCGGCGGCGACAGCCGAGAAGTGATCGGCTCGCTTGAAGCTGTGGGCGTCCACCTGTTCCATGCCCTCGCGGGCGAACCAGCGCGGGCGTTCCCAACCGAAGATTTCTTCGTAAATGGCGCCCTTCTCTTTAAGTCGATCATAAAGCGTGCTGGTCTTGACCGGGCGTCCTTCCGTGCGGTTGAAGCCGGGGAAGGGAATTTCATGCCGCAGCAGGTAGTCTTCCTTGGCCTTGGTGATCTGATAATCGCGGTCGGCGAAGTCGCCATAGCGGCGAGGATCGAAGTCCCGCATGTTGATGTCGGCTGCGCCATGGACCATCCATTGCGCCAGGTACTTGCCGGCGCCCGGTCCCCAGGCAATGCCGACCTGCGAGCCGCAACAGCACCAGGCGTCTTTGACGCCGGGAACGGGTCCCAGCAGCATGTTGCCGTCGGGGGGGTGGGTGATGGCGCCGTGAATGGTTTTCTTGATACCAAGTTCGGCAAGAATAGGCATGCGGTCGAAGGCGTTTTCGAGCCACGGCATGATGCGGTCGAAGTCGGCTTCAAACAACTCGTTTTCCGACTCCCACGGCGTGCCGTCGTCCCACACGGTATTGGGATTGGCTTTTTCATAGATACCGATAAGGCCGGATTTCTGTTCCATGCGGATGTAGCCGGAAACCAGCCGGTCATCGCGCACCACGGGCAGTTCATGATCCAGCTCCAGGAACTCGGGCACCGTATCCGTCACCAGGTAATGGTGCGTCATGTTGGTCGAGGGAACGTCATGTCCGATCCATTCGCCGACCTGGCGGGCGTAGGTGCCGCCGGCATTGACGATGATCTGGCAGGTGATGTCGCCCTGCTCGGTGATGACCCGCCACTCGCCGTTCGGCTGCCGTTCGATGTTGGTGGCGCGGTTATGGCGAACAACGGTAGCACCCATGTTGCGCGCGCCCTTCGCCAGGGCCATGGCGGCCCCGGCCGGGTCGACGTGGCCGTCGTTGGGCGTGTGCAGGGCGCCGAGGACGCCGTCCAGGTTATAGAAGGGGTGCAGCTTGGCGATCTCGTCCGGACCGATGATGTCCAGTTCGAGATCCAGTCCGCGGGCGACGCTCAAGGTGTACTTGAGCCAGTCCATCTCGTCTTCGTTATAGGCAAGGCGCAGAGAGCCGCAGCCGTGCCAGGTCGCCGACTGGCCGGTTTCTTCCTCCAGGCGCGGATACAGTTCCGTGCCGTACTTGACCATATTGGCGAGGCCCCAGTGAGACGTGGAATGGGAAATCTGTCCCGCCGCATGCCAGGTGGAGCCGGACGTCAGTTCGGCTTTTTCGACCAGCATGCAGTCGGTCCAGCCTTCCTTGGCGAGATGATAAAGCAGAGAACACCCCATAATGCCGCCACCGATGATGACGACGCGCGCTTGTGATTGCACTTTTTTTCACTCCACCTAAAAATTGTGAATTTTACGGATGACATCTTGAACGAAAATATGTACCATCGTCAACCATGAATGATACAAGTGTACCAAATAATAATGTGAACAATCCGGATGGCGATGTTATGCAGCCCGTCGTGGACCGGTTGCTGGATGGCCTGGAGGATATGAGCCCGCAGTTGCGCAAGGCGGCGAGCTATGTCCTGGACAACCCCCATGAGGTCGGGGTCGCCTCCATCCGCGAGCTGGCGGATGCGGCTGCCGTCAAGCCCAATACGCTGGTTCGCATGGCGCGCGCCGTCGGCTTCGAGGGGTATGAGGACTTTCGCCAGCCGTTCCGTCAGGCCCTGCGCGAGAAGCGGGAGGACTTTCCCGACAAGGCGCGCTGGTTGCAGGAGGTTGCATCCGGTGGCGCGCACGGGCGCCTGCTGGGCGAGATGGCGTCCTCGGCGTTCGACAACGTGCAGGAACTCTTTACCGGCATAACGGTGGACGACATCAAGACGGCGGCTGAGGCGATTGTCAGCGCTCGCACCACCTATGTCCTCGGCATGGGGCTGGGCTATGCATTGGCGCACAACTTCGCCTACCTCGCCAACATGGCGCTGGATAACGTCATCGCCATTCCGCACGACGGCAGCCTGCCCATTGACGACCTGGCGCGGGCCGGATCCGGGGACGTGCTGGTCGCCATGACCTTCCAGCCCTTCCGCACGGAAGTGGTTGAAAGCGTACGGGCCGCCAGGGAACAGGGCGTTACCATCATCGGTCTTTCCGATTCGTTGACCTCGCCGATCCTGCTCGACTCAGACCACAGCTTTGTCATTCCGACTGATTCGCCGCAGTTCTTTACCTCGACGGTGGGCTCGGCAGCTTTCCTGGAAACTCTCATGGCC
>CAYFMQ010000007.1:93322-118806 GCA_964344255.1 uncultured Thalassospiraceae bacterium | reverse complement strand
AAAGGCATTAGCGCCTCACTATTACACCGACCCGGAAGTCTTCGAGCGCGAAAAGGAGCGGATCTTTTATCGCACCTGGCAATATGCCGGTCATGTCTCGCAGGTATCTGAGCCGGGCGATTATTACACTTTCGATCTGTTGGGCCAGAGCCTGTTCATCGTCCGGGACGGCGACGAGATCAGGGCGTTCCATAATGTCTGCCCGCACCGGGCCCATGAGTTGCTGTCCGGCGAAGGCCGGGTCAAGCGCATCGTGTGTCCCTACCATGCCTGGACCTACACAACGGACGGTCGGCTGATGGGCGCGCCGAATTCGGAAAGCGTACCCGGGTTCGACAAATCTAAAATCTGCATCCCCCAGGTGCGTGTCGAGGTTTTCTGTGGCTTCATCTTCGTTAACCTGGATAACGAGGCGCGCCCCATGGCGGACTGGTATCCGGATGTGGAAGAACAATTACGCGCCTATGTGCCGCACATCGATACCCTGAAGCCCTATAAATCGGTTCCCGTGGAAGAAGCCTGCAACTGGAAGATTTCGGTCGAGAACTACAGCGAATGTTACCACTGCGCCGTCAACCATCCCACCTTCGCCAACGGGGTGATCGATCCCAAGACCTACGATATCCGCCCGCAAGGATATTGCCTGCGCCATACCACGGTTGCCGCCAACCTGGACCGCATGACCTACGAGATCGACAAGGACGCCAACGAACACGCAACGGATTATTCCTCGTGGTTCCTGTGGCCGACGTTCTCGTTCCAGGTCTATCCGGGCAACGTGCTGAACACCTATCATTTCCAGGCCGTGGACGCCGCCAATACGCTGGTTCATCGGGGCTGGTACACGGTGGATGGGCGGGATTCAGAAGTGATCGACGGACTCGCCGAACAGGACCGGGTGACCACGGTGGAAGAGGATGTTCGTATCGTCAACTCCGTGCAGCGGGGTCTGATGAGCAAGGGCTACGAGCCGGGACCTCTGGTAGTGGATCCGAATTTCGGCCTCAACAGCGAGCATTCCATCGTGTCGCTGAATTCCTGGGTGCGGGAGGCGTTGGGCAATTAGAAGGCCCAGCAGCTACTTTAAGGCTTTCAGGATTTTTGCAATGTGCCGATCAGGTGGGTAAAGGTGTTGACCAGGCCTTCGCTGAATCTCCCGGTATCGCCTTTTTCCAGATAATGGGGAACGTCCAGCGTCATGGCTTCAATCGGGGTGCTCGCCTTGCCTTTGCCGGTAATGACGACAAGGGGGAGGTCAGGGGCCTGGGTGCGTAATTCCCGGCAAATGGCGATACCACTCATGTCCGGCAGCATGTAGTCAATGGCGACAATGTCATAGACGGATGAGGCGAAGGCGGATAATCCGTCCCTGCCGCATTCAGCCAAATCGACCCGGCACCCAAGCGGCGTCAGGATTTCGGTGACCAGTTGAGCGTAAACCGGGTCATCCTCGATATAGAGAACCCGTGCACCGGATTGTGCCGTTTTTGTCGTGTTCATCATGTTAAGCCGTTTATTTGCGGTATGACACTGTTCCATGATGAACATATTGGGATGGTTCAGCCTTTGGGCAATGCAAAACCCATTACAATTTTTTATCCATTGTATAGCCCATTGGGGGTATATGGTTATCCTGCAAGGAACCTACTATGCTACTTTAGAAAATGATAACCCATGCAAATGAAACAAGGCTCAGGGAGCATTAATGGGGATGACAAATAGGGAAGAGTCATTGGGCGTAGCCAATGGCGGTATGCCTGCTGTTGAAGCGCAAAACGTTGTAAAGATTTTCGGCAGCGGCGAAACGGCCGTTCATGCGCTTGATAATGTTTCCGTCACCATACGCGAAAACGAGTTCTTTACGCTGCTTGGCCCCTCCGGATGCGGCAAGACGACGCTTCTTCGGATGATTGCCGGGTTTGAGCACCCGACGGAAGGGTATGTGTTGCTCAGCGGTGAACACATTGGACATCTGCCACCGTTTCAACGGCCGGTGAATACGGTGTTCCAGAATTACGCCCTTTTCCCGCACATGACGGTGGGTGAGAACATCGGTTTCGGCCTGGAGATGATGGGCCGGTCTAAGCAGGAAGTGGAAACGGCTGTCAGGGAAATGCTGACCCTGGTCAGGATGGAAGATCTGGGCGGCAGGAAGACATCCCAGCTTTCCGGCGGCCAGCAACAGCGTGTAGCCCTGGCCCGCGCCCTGGCTCCCCGTCCCAAGGTGCTGCTGCTCGACGAACCGCTATCGGCGCTCGATCTCAAATTGCGTAAGGAAATGCAGATCGAACTGAAGCGCATGCAGCATGAGACGGGTATCACCTTTATTTTCGTCACCCATGATCAGGAGGAAGCACTCACCATGTCGGATCGGGTCGCCGTCATGCGGGACGGCAAGATCAGGCAGATTGGCTCACCAAGGCAAATTTATGACCACCCGGCGGAACGCTTTGTCGCCCACTTTATCGGTGAGACAAATTTCATAGAGGCCGAACTGCTGGGCGTTTCCAATGGCGTCGGGCGTGTACGCTTTCCATCAGGTGTTGAAGCACCAGCTTCGGTTCCCGACTCCTCCATTGATATCGGTAAGGTTAGCGTTGTTATACGCCCTGAACATGCGGAACTGACGAGTGATGCAGCAGGTGCACCCTTGCAAGGAACCGTGGAGAACATCGTTTATTTCGGAACGGATACGCACTATCACCTGCGTCTTGCCGATGACACCAAGTTTGTCGCCCGGCTCCAGAACAGCCGAGATACCGCCCCAGAACTGTCACCAGGCAGCACCACGGGAATTCAAATCAAAGACAATGCCCTTCAGGTATTGCTGGATTGACAAAGGAACTCCCTGTGCCGAACGAGACATTTACAATGACAACGGGCATCAATACTGCAGGGAAACCAGCCATAACCGGTCAGGAAGCTGACGAACGTGCGCAAAAACGCATCGTCCGTGACCGCTGGTTTCTGCTCTCGCCATCGCTTGGAATTATCGGCGGCATCGGTATCATGCCGCTCGCCATTATCCTGGTCTATTCATTCATGGAACAGGGTAACTATGCGGGTGTCAGATGGGAGTTTACCATTGAATCGTGGATCAACGTGTTCATGGAGCGAGATATCTTCGATGACACCCTGGGTCCCAATTATGCGCATCTGTCCATTGCGGCGCGGTCCATCGGACTGGCGCTTGGCACCACGGTTCTGACCCTGATCTTCGGGTTTCCAACGGCCTATTTCATTGCCACGCGGCCCGATAACCAGAAATACCTTTGGCTGTTCCTGATATCCCTGCCGTTCTGGAGCAACCTTCTGGTGCGCACCTTCGCCATGATGCTGTTTTTGAGGGACGACGGATTCATCAACAATACCCTGTTGCTGCTGGGCATTATCGACGAACCTCTGATCATTATTTACACCAATACGGCTGTTGGCGTCGGCCTGGCCTACGCCTATCTACCTCTCATGGTCATGCCGCTGTACGCCAGTATGGAAAAACTGGACTTCCGTCTGGTGGAGGCCGGATACGATCTTTATGCCAATCAGTTGAAAGTCCTGTGGCGGGTTGTGATCCCCCTTGTAAAGCCGGGCATCGTGGCGGGATGTATCCTGGTCTTCATTCCTTCCATTGGCGCCTGGGTGACGCCCAAGATTCTGGGCGGCGGTAAAAAGCTGATGCTCGGCAACCTGATCGCCAACCAGTTCGGCACGTCGCGTGATTGGCCTCTTGGTTCGGCAATCTCGCTGTTCCTGATGATGCTGGTCATGGTGGCCCTGATTATTTATGTGCGCAATGTAACGGCGAGGTCGGATAATGGCTGATCAAGCAACCGCAACGAGCGCCGCTGTGACGACTTCAGCTTCCGTCCCCAAGTTGAGGAAACGTTTGTTTGATGTTCGTTATATGCCAGGCTTTACGCCTCTCGCGGCATTCTGCCTTCTGGTGTTGTACGCGCCGCTGGTCATCATGGCTTTTTTCTCATTCAACGATACACGCTCCGTAACCCTGTTTACGGGCTTCAGCCTGGATTGGTATGAACAGGCCGCTGCAAACTCCCAGGTCCAGGATGCTGCCCTGCTTTCACTGAAAGTAGCCTTTGTCGCAACCGTCTTCGCGACCATAGCGGCGACAATGGCGGGGCTGGCGACGACCCGGACCCGGCCCTATCGCGGTCAGGCCACGGTTTACGCCATTATCAACCAGCCTTTGATGATACCCGAGATCGTCACGGCCGTCGGCACGTTAACGTTTTTTGGAATCATCAAGCAAATCACGGGTGTCTACGGTGTCGGTTATTTGATGCTTGCCCATACGGTATTCTGCATTCCATTCGCCTATATGCCAATCCGCGCCAGACTGGAGGATATGGACCTGACCATGGAACATGCGGCGGCGGACTTGTACGCCACGCCCTGGAAGACATTCAGGCGAGTGACTTTTCCGTTGATGCTGCCGGGCATTATCGCAGGCGCCATGCTGTCGTTCGTGATTTCCCTTGATGACGTGATTATCAGCCTGCTGGTGGCGGGGCCGGGCGAAACGACCCTGCCGATCTGGATGATCGGCCAGCTCAGGCGAGGGCTGACACCCGAAGTCAACGCCATTTCGACCGTTCTTCTCGGTGTAACGATTGTATTCGTGTCGTTCTTCTTCCTTCTGACACTGAGGAAAAAAAATTAGAAGGAAGACAAAAACAATAATCTTTAAACCGACCAATGGAGGCTAAAACAATGAAACTATCGACTGTTATTGCAGCGGGAATTGGCCTGCTGATGGGGGCAGGGCAGGCTATGGCGGCTGAGCTCCACTTCTATAACTGGGGCAACTATACGCCGCCTGAACTTCTCGAAAAATTTGAGAAGGAAACCGGTATCAAGGTGACACTGGACGGTTATGATTCCAATGAATCCATGCTTGCCAAGGTCAAGGCCGGTGGCAGCGGCTACGACCTGGTCGTGCCGTCCGATTACATGGTGAAAATCATGGCGGATGAGGGCCTGATCCAGAAGGCCTATCCCAACAAGATGGAAAACTTCAAATACGTCGACGAACAGTGGATTGACGTCTATTTCGATCCTGGCCGTGAATACGGCGTTCCGTGGCAGTGGGGCTCGACCGGCATCAGCCTGAACACCAAGTACTATGACGGCGACAAGGCCGATTCATGGGCACTGGTGTTCGATCCGCCCGAAGAGCTCAAAGGCCGCATCAACATGGTTTCCGAAATGGGCGACGTCTTGCGCGCCGGTATGTTCTATCTCGGTTTCGAGGACAAGTGCACCGGTGACAAGGCCAAGCTGAAAGAACTCAATGATCTGTTGCAGAACGCCAAGAAGAACTGGCGGACCATCGATTACGGTATCATCGAGAAGCTGACGTCCGAAGATGTCTATGCGTCCCACAACTGGAACGGCGCTTCCATGCGCGCCCGTTTGCAGGTGCCGACCATCAAGTACATTTTCCCGAAAGAAGGCCTGGGCGCCTGGGCTGACAACGTTGTGCTGTTGTCCGACGCCAAGAACGTCGAGGAAGCCAAGAAGTTCATGAACTTCCTCATGCTGCCGGAAAATGCCGCGATGATTTCCAATTTCGCGCGCTATGCCAACGGCATTAAGGGCTCCGCGGAGTTCATGGACCCCGAAATGGCGACAGCTCCTGAAATCGTCGGCTACGAAGGCGCCGGTGAAGCTGTATTCATTCCGACCTGCCCGCAGGAGGTGAATGAAATGCACACCAAGATATGGAACAACCTGCTGAAGTAAAACAGGTGCTTTGAATATCGGGGCCGGTTGGCGCGGTGCCGCCGGCCCCATTTTTTTGATTTTTTCTCTGGATGGGGACTTTCACAATGGCCGACCGACCGAAGACCGCCGCCGAAGAAGGCATCATGGTGGGATCGCCGCCGCCGCCCGACAAGCGGATCACGCACGAGAACTGGGACTCGCCGCCTTTCAACCGCTGGTCCTTCCAGCACGTGCGCGAAGTCCTGCCCACAGTAAATGTTTCACGTGGCGACGGTCCCGTATCCGAACTGCCCGAAAGCCAGCAGGATTTTGACGCCCTTCCCGTCACCCTGTCACGTGACCAGAGCCAAACGACCCTGATGGAGGTCCTGGAGCGGCATTACACGGACGGTTTTATCGCCATCCACAAGGGACAGGTGGTTTACGAGCGATACCTGAACGGCATGACGCAGGATACCCTGCACCTGTCACAATCCGTTGCGAAATCGGTCGCCGGCACGGTTGCGGGCATCCTGATCGGGCGCGGAGAACTGGACAGGGATGCGACCATTGGAACCCTCATCCCCGAACTGGCCGAATGCGGCTATGCGGAGGCAAAGCTGCACCAGGTCATGGATATGCGGAGCGGCATCCGCTTCGGCGAGGAATACACCGATCCGGATGCCGATATCGGCATGATCGACGTGGCCGGAGGCTGGAAACCCTACCGGGAAGGCAAACCGACGGTCGTCTTCGAAATTCAACCCCTGCTGCCCCGGGAACGCGAACACGGCGGCTATTTCGAGTATCGCTCCATCGAGACGGACACCATGGCCTGGGCCATGGAAAAGGTGACGGGCAAGAAACTGGCTGGGCTGGTCAGCGAGGAACTGTGGCAACCCATGGGCGCTGCTCACGATGCCTGTTTCACCGTGGATCGGGCGGGTTACGCCCTGGCCGATGGCGGGTTCAACGCGACGCTTCGCGATTACGCCCGGCTGGGGCTTTTGTACCTGAACGGCGGCAGGGTGGGCGACAGGCAGGTCGTGCCCGCGGATTATGTCCGCGAGACCCGCCAGGACGGCGATGTGGATGCCTTCAGGAAGAATCCCTATGCGGAACATTTCCCGCGCGGGGCGTACAAGAACCAGTTCTGGGTCCGCAATGTGGACAAGGAACAGATCATGGCCCGCGGCGTGTTCGGCCAGATGATCTATGTGGACCCGGGCAACGACCTGGTCGTGGCCAAGCTATCCACCTGGCCGGAATTCACCAGCGTGGAGCGCACCCTGGATACCCTGGATGCCGTGGACGCGTTGGCTGCGTCCCTGAAAGGATAAGCCGCTTTGGCGGCAGCGCTGAATCGATTTAGCACCTAATGTGAGGCTGTTGTAGGTGGGCTGCTGTTTCTGTTGTACCAGTCTTTTGGGTGGAAATAAAATTCCCAGAATTTGAACAGATCAATAACTGTAGCCAGGGTTAAAATTGCTAAATAAACCCAGACACGATCATAAATGTTCTCATTAAAAGTATAATTAAGCCAGAATGCTACAATTGTAGCGCCACTAAAAATGATAAAATATTTTGCAAGTATTTTGAGTGGGGAATTATCATCAATGCGAATAATAACTAATATAAACCATACTAGATCAATTACATGCATTATAAAGAAAAATAAATAGAAGTAATCTAGTGAAAGAATGTGTATGGCAATAAGATAAAAACACGTGATAACAAAAAACGTGCCACAAAGATTTATAATAACAGAGAGAGCGTTCTCATCTGCTGAATTTAACTCATGGCTACGTAAAAGATTAAACTGATATGCTCCTGCGTAGAACCTCGCGAGCATAACGAAAAAGATTGTTATTTGAGAAATTTGTAAGATGTTCGGTCCATTGGGAAAATCTTGTTCTATAATTTGTCGTAAACTTAAGTTTTCGAAAAAAACAACAAACGAGTTCTCAAATGCAGCCCGCATGATTAAGGCTAACAATAGTCCCTGAACAACAGCAAAAACACTTATTTTCATTTCATTTTACATTATTGATATATACTAAAAGAGGAATATTAGTTTAAATCTAACCCATAGGATGTAGTTTGTGAAGCGTGTTGTTGTTGAAAGCCCTTATCAGGGAGATATTGAACGAAATATCATCTATGCTCGTCGCTGCTTGCACGATTGTCTTATTAAAGGCGAAGCACCAATCGCTAGCCATTTATTATTCACACAAAAAGGAGTATTGGATGATCAAGTTCCTGAAGAAAGAGAACTTGGAATTTCTGCAGGTTTAGCATGGGTTGCTGTTGCCGATACTACAGTAGTTTATGACGACTATGGAATTAGTTCTGGTATGCAAACAGGTATTGCCGAAGCTGAACGCCATAGCATTCCGGTGGAATACCGCCAAATAGGGAAAAATGAAGATTAAGGAGAATGGTGCCGCCGGCGTGAATTGAACACGCGACCCCGTCATTACCAATGACGTGCTCTACCCCTGAGCTACGGCGGCATACCTTTGGAAGGCGCGCGGAACATGCCACAAGGCAGCATTGCTGGCAAGCGCCACTTGACCTATTCCACATCAGTTTTTTTATGTCCCGTTCCCCTGCCTTGCTTCCGGCTCTGCTTCGTGGCACATGAAGCCCATGAGCAGCAGTAAAAAACAGCAACCGGGGTCATCGCCAAGGGGCGAAGCCGCCAAGCAGGCGCGCGAGGAACGCTCGGCCAAGGCGCTTCGTGACAACCTGCGCCGCCGCAAGATGCAGGAGCGGGGCCGCCAGGATGACGGCCAGGATGAAGGTGGCAAGGGAAACGCCGATAAGGCGGAAAACTCACCGGATTCCTGACGTTTTTTTCCGTTTCCGGGCTTGAGCGCCCGGGTCGCATTCTGTACAAGCGCGCATCGCTCTACCGGGCCGGCGAGCCCGTTAACCGGAAAGTCATTCAATTGGTGTCAAAGTTTGGCCCTAATGTTGTTCTATCACCACCCGATGGCGCATGGGGCGGTGAAACAGGTCTTTATGAAACCGGCGATTCGCCGGCAAGGATAAAGCAGACAGGCATGGACCAGATACGGATAATCGGCGGCAAGCCGCTTAACGGCGAGATCCAGATCAGCGGCGCGAAAAACGCAGCGCTGCCCCTGATGGCGGCGTCCCTGTTGAGCGCCGAGCCGCTGACCCTCACCAACCTGCCTGATCTGGCGGATATCGCCAGCATGGCCGGCGTGCTCGCAGGGCTGGGCGTGGACGTTCACCGCAACGGGGGCGAGGGCCCGCACAGCACGTGTCGCATGCAGAGCGGGACCACCTCGGAAACCACGGCGCCCTACGACCTGGTGCGCAAGATGCGGGCCTCCATCCTGGTGCTGGGGCCGCTGCTGGCCCGCGCCGGGCATGCGCGGGTTTCGCTGCCGGGCGGCTGCGCCATCGGCACCCGGCCTGTCGATCTGCACCTGAAGGCCCTGCAGGAACTGGGCGCCGAAATCACGCTTGCGGAAGGTTATATCGACGCCAAAGCGCCGGATAACGGCTTAAAAGGCGGGCATATCGTGTTTCCGTTCGTCACCGTCGGCGGTACGGAAAACGCCCTGATGGCGGCGACGCTGGCTGACGGCGAAACGGTCATTTCCAATGCGGCGCGCGAACCGGAAATCATCGACCTGGCGAACTGCCTGATCGCCATGGGCGCGTCCATCGAGGGCATCGGGTCGGACACGCTGAAAATCAAGGGTGTCGGCAGTCTTTCGGGAACCGAGTATGCCGTCGTACCCGACCGTATCGAAACCGGCAGCTACGCCGTGGCGGCGGCCGTCACTGGGGGCGAACTTACCTTGCGGGGCACGCGCCTGGACCTGATCGAGTCGGTGGCCGACGTGCTGTCTCATTGCGGCGTCGATATCACGGAAACGGCGAATGGCGATGGCGTTACGGTGTCGTGCAAAAACGGCCGCACTCACGGCGTCGATATCATGACCGAACCCTTCCCCGGATTTCCGACGGACATGCAGGCGCAGCTGATGGCCCTGATGGCGACGGCCAGCGGCGCATCCATGATTACCGAGAGCATCTTTGAAAACCGCTTCATGCACGTGCCGGAACTGTGCCGCATGGGGGCCAACATCAACGTTCATGGCGCATCCGCCATCGTGCGCGGCGTCGAGCAATTGTCCGGCGCACCGGTCATGGCGACGGACCTTCGCGCGTCGGTGTCGCTGGTCCTGGCGGCGTTGGCGGCCAAGGGGGAAACCGTGGTCAGCCGCGTTTATCATCTCGACCGCGGATACGAGCGTTTGCCTGAGAAACTGTCGGCTTGCGGCGCGGAAATCGAGCGCCGGCCGGGTTGAGCGCCTTCCTGACTGGTTTTTCCCGAAAAAACAGGATATGACAGCCGCGCCGGGATATTTGTCCCGGCATTATTGACTGTTCATTGAGAGATAAAGGTCTGGTTATGCAAGGGTCCGCGAACGATAAACTGGTACTGGCGTTGCCCAAGGGGCGCATCCTGAAGGAAGTGATGCCCCTGGTCCGTCATGCCGGAATCGAGCCGGAAGCGGCCTTTGACGACGATAATTCCCGCCAGTTGCGGTTCTCGACCAATATCGAAAACCTGGACATTATCCGGGTTCGCAGTTTCGACGTGGCGACCTTCGTCGCTTTTGGCGCGGCGCATTTGGGCGTCGCCGGCAACGATGTCCTGATGGAATTCGATTTCCCCGAGATTTACGCGCCGCTGGACCTCGATATCGGGCATTGCCGGCTTTCCGTGGCCGAGCCCGAGGACATGGTGGATGACGACGATCCGTCCAAGTGGTCCAGCGTCCGGGTGGCGACCAAGTACCCGGAAATCACCCGCGCCTATTTCGCCAAGCGCGGCGTGCAGGCCGAATGCATCAAGCTGAACGGCGCCATGGAGCTGGCCCCGTCGCTGGGCCTGTGCCGCCGCATCGTGGACCTGGTTTCGAGCGGCGCGACGCTGAAGGCCAACGGCCTGGTGGAAATCGAGGTTCTGGCGCAGGTCACCTCCCGGCTCGCGGTCAACCGCGCCGCCTGGAAGACCCGGCCCAAGGAGATCAATCACTGGATCGAGCGTTTTCGCGACGCCGTTGCCCAGGCAGGGGAGGCGGCCTAAACCATGGTGCGTATTCTTTCTACGGCCGAGGACGGGTTCGAGGCGGACTTTCAGGCGCTGCTGGGCGCCAAGCGCGAACAGGACCAGGACGTCAACGATATCGTTTCTGAGATCCTGAGCGACGTCAGGAAACGGGGCGATGCGGCGCTGATCGACTATACCAGCAAATTCGACCGCTTTGACCTGAACGGTGAGACGCTCGCCTTCACGGCAGACGAGATCGCCTCGGCCCGCGCCGTTTGCGACCCGGATACGCTGGCTGCGCTGGAACTGGCGGCGGACCGCATCGGCAATTTCCATGCCCGCCAGTTGCCCGAAAACCTGGACTACGAGGACGACGCCGGCGTCAGGCTGGGTTATCGCTGGAAAGCCGTCTCGGCAGCGGGGCTCTATGTGCCAGGCGGTACGGCGGCCTATCCCTCTTCTGTCCTGATGAACGCCCTGCCGGCCAAGGTTGCAGGCGTTGAGCGTATCGTCATGGTCGTGCCGACCCCGGACGGAGCCGTCAATCCGCTGGTGCTGGCGGCCGCCCAGGTCGCCGGGGTGACGGAAATCTACCGTGTCGGCGGGGCGCAGGCCATCGGCGCACTCGCCTACGGCACGGAAACCATCAAGCCGGTGGACAAGATCGTCGGCCCCGGCAACGCCTTTGTCGCCGCCGCCAAGCGCCAGGTTTTCGGCACCGTCGGCATCGACATGATTGCCGGGCCGTCGGAAATCCTGGTTGTCGCCGATGGCGAAAACGATCCGGGCTGGATCGCCGCCGACCTGCTCTCGCAGGCCGAACACGACACCGCGTCGCAGTCCATCCTGGTCACCACCGACAGGGAGTTCGGGGGGCGGGTCTGTGACGCCGTCGAAAGCCACCTGAAAACGCTCGACCGCCAGGAAACGGCCCGCGCAAGTTGGGACGATTTCGGCGCCGTGATCGTCGTCGAGGCCCTCGACCAGGCCGTCGAGATCGTCGACCGTGTTGCGCCGGAGCATCTCGAAGTGGCGCTCGACGACCCGGACGCTTTCGCCGGGCAGGTCCGTAATGCCGGCTCCATGTTCCTGGGCCGCTTCGTGCCCGAGGCGCTTGGCGATTATGTGGCCGGACCCAACCATGTGCTGCCCACGGCCAGGAGTGCGAGGTTCTCCTCCGGTCTCGGCGTTCTCGATTTCCTCAAGCGTTCATCCTTTATCCAGTGCGACAGCGAGGCGCTCTCGGCAATCGGCCCGGCAGCGGCTACACTGGCGCGGGCGGAAGGCCTGGACGCCCATGCCCTTTCCATTGATATCCGGCTGAATAAACCCGCCGGATAGTTTATAGGGCCTGATCCGTTTAGGTTGATGAAACCTAAACGGTGAATCAGCCCCTAAACATAAAATGTAGAGGGCGATTCACGAATCAGGTGAATCACAAAGTGATTCAACCTGATACGATCGCACTCTTGCTGCCGGAGGCGGCCATGCCGCATACACAAAAAATAGCCAACATCACCCTGGATGAGAAATCCGTCGTCAGGCGAAGCCCCCAGGTGGAGCACGAGCAGAAGGTCGCGGTCTTCGACCTGCTGGAGGAAAACCACTTTGTGCCGGAAGGCGGGCATACCGGGCCCTATCATCTGCATCTGCGCATTGAGGAAGACCGCCTGATCTTCGACGTCAGAAATGATGCGGATCAGCCCTTGAGCGAAATTACCCTGTCCGCCAAGTCCTTCCGCCGGGTCATCAAGGACTACTTCCTGATTTGTGAAAGTTACTTCAACGCCATCAAGACCATGGCGCCGTCCCAGATCGAAGCCATCGATATGGGGCGCCGTGGCCTGCACAACGAGGGTGCGGAACTTCTGAGAGACCGTCTGGAAGGCAAGGCGGAGGTAGACCAGGACACCGCGCGCCGGTTGTTCACGCTGATCTGTGTGCTGCACGTCAGGGGATAAACCGCATGGATTTGCCTTCTGCCGTCCTGTTCGCCTGTACGCGGAATTCCATCCGGTCGCCCATGGCCGAGGGGATTCTGAAGTACCTGCATGGTCACCGGATATACGTGGATTCGGCCGGCGTGCGCGAGGGCGCAATCGACGGCTTCGCCATTGCGGTGATGGATGAAATCGGCATCGACCTGACACGGCA
Organism: uncultured Thalassospiraceae bacterium; assembly: GCA_964344255.1. GTDB lineage: Bacteria > Pseudomonadota > Alphaproteobacteria > Rhodospirillales > Casp-alpha2 > JAJFIE01. The sequence goes on along the minus strand of CAYFMQ010000007.1, from coordinate 105,830 downwards.
TAATTCCAAGACGTTCGATGATCTGGAAGACTCGTCCTTCGACCTGATTATTTCCCTCTCGCCGGAGGCCCAGCACAAGGCCGTGGACATGACCCAGTGGATGTCCTGCGATGTCGAATTCTGGAATACGTTCGATCCCTCCATCGTTCAGTCGGAGGACCGGGAAACCGTTCTGGAGGCCTATCGCAAAATCCGCGATCAGCTCATGGAACGAATCAAGGGCCGCTTCCCACTGCATGCGGCGCGGGATACGTGAGGCTGTAATCCATTGAAAACAAACAATATTTATTATAAATGGTTCTAAACACTTGATTTTCAAGCTCTTTCCGGTCATTTTCTGCGCACTTCCAGCCCATTTACGAAAGGATGAGAATGGCTAAAGAAGACGTACTTGAGTTCACCGGCACGGTGACGGAACTGCTGCCGAACGCCATGTTTCGGGTCGTTCTGGAAAATGACCATGAGATTCTGGCCCATACGGCAGGCAAGATGCGCAAGCACCGCATCCGCGTTCTGGCCGGTGACAAAGTGACGGTTGAAATGACGCCTTACGACCTGACCAAGGGTCGTATCACTTTCCGATACAAGTAAGCCGCCGGGTCAAACCGGATACTCCTTAGCGAGGCGGTATGACCGCATCCCCTCATAAAATCCTTATCCTGGCCTCTGCTTCGCCGAGGCGACTGTTGCTGCTCGACCAGATCGGTATCGTGCCGGATCAGGTTATCCCCGCCCACATTGATGAAGATCCCCTCAAAGGGGAACTGCCCCGCGACCTGGCCGGCCGGCTGGCCGTGGACAAGGCCCGCGCCGTGGCGGCCGATCACGGCGGGGCTTTTGTCATCGGCGCGGACACGGTTGTCGCCTGTGGCCGCCGCGCCCTGCCCAAGGCGGAAACCGGGGACCAGGCCCGTGACTGCCTCAACATGCTGTCGGGGCGGCGTCATCGGGTGCATGGCGGCATCTGCCTGATAACGCCTGATGGAGAGGTCCGCACCCGCATCGTCACCACCATCGTTCACGTCAAGCGTCTGACGCCTTCAGAGATCGATAAATATATCGCGTCGGAGGAATGGCGGGGCAAGGCGGGCGGCTACGCCATCCAGGGCCGGGCAGCGGGTTTCATCAGACAGGTCAACGGTTCTTACAGTAACGTTGTCGGGCTGTCCCTCTATGAGGTCTCGCAATTACTGGACGGCGCCGGCTACGGGGCAGGGGACTGAATGACATGTCTGCCGTCATCGACACCCTGTTGATCGACGCCCTGACGCCGGAATGCCGCCTGGCGTTTCTTCATCATTCCGAACTGGTCGACTACAAGGTCTTCCGCCCCGATCATGGTCCGCGCAGCGGGGACGTCGTATTGGGCCGGGTCAAGGCCGTCGTTCCCTCCATCCGCGGCGCTTTCATCGACATCGGCGACTTACGCGACGGTTTCCTGCCGCTCCCGGACACATCGGAACGGCCTTCCGTATCCGAAGGGGACGCCGCCATCGTCCAGGTCCGCCACGAGGCCATGGCGGAAAAGGGCGCCCGCCTGACCACCAAGATATCGCTTGCCGGACGCCATGCGGTCTACACGCCGGGCCAGCCGGGCATCAACATATCCCGCAAGGCGGGCGATACGGGTCTGGCGGAGCGGGCCGCGGAACAGGCGGCGAATGTGGTTGATCCCGGCGATGGCGCGATCATCCGGACGGCGGCGCTCCAGACAGGTGATGACGGCGTAGAGAGGGCGCTTCAGGAACTGGCGGAATTGCGCGATACCTGGATCGACGCCAGGGCGCATCAATCCCATAACAAACCGCCGCTGACGCTGATTACCGCGCCCGGTCCTGTCCTTCTGGCGTTGCAGGGCCTTGATCAGGAACAGGTCCGCCGCATCGTCATCGAAGGGGCGGAAGCCTATAGCCAGGCAAGGGAATACCTTGCGGATAACGAGCCTTCCCTGGTGGATGCCCTGTCTCTCTATCAGGGATCGGAAGGGCTGTTTGCAGCGGGGGAAATCGAGGACAGGCTGGAAGCATTGCTATCTACCCAGGTTGACCTCCCCACAGGCGGTTTGCTGCACATCCATGAAACCCCCGCCTGCATCACCGTCGATGTGGATACCGCCGGCGCCGCATCCAGGAGCGGCAAAAAGGGCAAGGCCCTGATCCGCGAGACCAATGAAGAGGCGGCAGTGGTATTGGCGAGAGAGCTTCGCCTGCGCAATCTTTCCGGCAATATCGTGGTGGACTTCATCCGCGACGGCGACCGGGAAGCCGGGCGCGCCCTGCTGGAAACGCTTGAGCAGGCCACATCCGGCGACCCTGTCCCTGTCAAGGTGGAAGGCTTCACCCGATTGGGCATGGTCGAGGTTCAGCGCCGGCGGCGGGGGAGAAGCCTTTCGGATAGTCTCCTCGTACAGGGCGGAGCGGATAAAACGCCGGAAACCCTGGCCTATGAGGCGCTGCGCCGTCTGATCCACGTGTCGCTGGCGACGCCGGGCAGGGAATTGACCGTCAAGGCGCAACCGGCGGTGATTTCTCTGCTCTCGACCCCGTTGAAAGCCGCCCTGGATGATGTAAAAGAACGGGCCGGCGTGCCGGTTGCCCTGGAACCGGATGAGACCATGCCTCAGGGCCTGGTTGACGTGTACAGTTGAGAAGGTAGGAGAATAGGCGGCTAGGTTATGGCTGATCAGGAAGTAAACAGGAAAAGCGCCGATGTCATCCCGCTGAAGGCCCGGAAATGCCCCATGTGCGGCAAGCCGGCGGAGACGAAATTCAGGCCGTTCTGTTCGCGGCGTTGCGCCAACCTCGATCTCGGCAACTGGCTGGGCGAGGTCTATCGCGCGCCCACGGACGAGCCCATGGAGGAGGAGGATTTCGATCAGGAACGGGAATGAAATTTGACTGTTTCTGCGTCTGGACAGGGGGGTGAATATTCTCTATAAGCCGTTCTCACCAAACGGAACACCCCTGAGGGATGTTCCATAAAAATTCCCGGCACCCGCCGGATAGTGCCCAGGTAGCTCAGTTGGTAGAGCAGCGGATTGAAAATCCGCGTGTCGGTGGTTCGATTCCGCCCCTGGGCACCACTCTTTCCCGTCCTTTTGATTTTTCCGGCAGCTGATTCTCATGGAATGGTTAGATAAAATACCAACGGGCATCCTGGTTGTCGCAGCCATCCTGATGCTGCTTGCGCCGTTTTCCCCCGAACCGCATCTGGTTGAGAAATACAAGATGTTCATGGCGGGCACCCTGAAGAAGCCGCTCGATATCTTCGATGTGTTCTGGCACCTGTTTCCGTCCGTGCTGCTGATCATAAAATTGATCCGGAACGCCGGTTAAACGTCAGACTGTTGATTTGAGTAATGCACTTGCATTTCGGGCTCAGGCTCACTTCCCTGACATCCACAAACATGCATTTCACGTAAGGCTGGTAAGGAGAGAGGTGGCAGAATTTGTTATACTGCCGACGCTAACGTTGTCATTGATAATGGCAGTTTAACCCTGAAACAGGCTCCTCTTTCGGTATTGGAGACGCTGATTTCTCCTCCCCAGTCCGAAACAATTCCATAACTGATTGAAAGCCCAAGGCCGGTTCCCTGATTAACTTCTTTCGTCGTATAGAACGGATCGAAAATATGTTCGATGACGTTTGAAGGAACTCCGCCGCCAGTATCTTCTACTTCAATGTAATATTCCTTGTTTGCGATATCCGGTCTTGTCCGAATTGAAATTCGTTTTTCGATCGGTGCAGTGCTGACGATTGCGTCACGGGAATTGATCAGCAGATTAAGCAGAACCTGCTCAAGAAGTATGTCATGCCCAGAGACCTGCGCAATCGTTGGATCGAAGTCAGTTTCAACCTCTATGCTGTTCAACCGTAATTGCTCTCCAACCAGGTCCAATGCGGTTAGGATAACATCCGTTGGCGTGAATTCGGAGGCTTCCTCATTGGACTTACGCCCAAATACCCGCATATGGTCCGTGATCTTTGTCGCCCGGTCTATTTGGGCATCAATCCGTGAAAGCTTTTCCTGTAGGTATTCATTTTCAAGGGATTCTTTCTCTATCTTCCGTTTGATGTTTCTTGACGACATGCGGATGACATTCAGGGGCTGGTTAAGTTCATGGGCGATCCCCGTCGCCATTTCTCCCAGCGTTGCCATTTTTGCGGCTTGGAGAAGGTTGGATTCAAGCTCCACCCGGTCAGTTATGTCCAACACCGTCCCGATCATCGATTCTGGCTTCCCGTTGGTGTTAACCTCCACTTCTCCTTGCGCGGAGACAAAGCGCGTTTCGCCGTTCTTTCGGATGATCCGGAACTCGATGCTATAGGGTGCGCCCTCGTTCAGAGCTTTGTCGACGGCTGTTAATGTTTTCTCACGATCATCAGGGTGAACGGCGTTAAGAAAGAGTTCGTAACTCGCTTCGACTTCTCCGGGTTCGTATCCAAAAATTCGGAATTGCTCGTTTGACCAGACTTCAGAATTATCCGAGAGATTCCAGCGCCATGTGCCGAGGTGCGCAATGCTCTGGGCCTTGTCCAATTGTTCGTCACGTTCCGTTATTCTTTTATTCAATAGGCTCAACTTTCTGTTCCAGGCGACGATGAACGCTATGACAATCAGAAAGCCGCCCACTATTTTCCAAACAAGTCCATAATCAAACTGGGAATCCACCCTGAGCGTTATCCACCGGTGGTAAACGCCGTTGACGTCATCCTTGGTCAGGGAAGACACCAACTTTTTAATGATAGGGGGCAGGTTCGGGTCCTGGCGGCTGACGCCGATCCGAAGCTCTTTCTTGATTTGAATATGGCCCGCAACTTTCAGATTGCTGAGCCCCAGTATCTTGATGTTGTGGACCGCGACAGGTACGGCAATCAGAAAAGCGGTTATCTGACCCGATGAAACCTTAAGCAACCCGTCCTCGATACCCTCAACGGGGACAAACTTACTTTCCGGGTGATTACGTTCTACATATTCCCAGGTCGAATACCCTTCTACTATTCCAACGGGGTGGTTCGACAAATCTTCAAGGCCTGAAATAAAAGGCAAATCATCGGAGGAAATGATGCCAACAGAATAGGTAAGATAAGGATCTGTAAAAGCCAGGTCTTTCACCAGGTTCTGAGAAAAGGGAATCATCGGCAGGATGTCGCATTTTCCCGCCTTTGCCCAATCCTTCGATTCCGACCAACTGGATGTGGGAACCAAGTGAAATGGCACGCCCAGGCGCTCAGAGAACAAGCTGCTGAAATCGGTTGTCATGCCATCCAATTGACCCGAACGAATGGCTTCGAAAGGCATCCAGTCCGGATCGACGCAAAATGTGATTTCTTTTTTTCTTGCCAGATAACTGCGTTCTTCCGGGGTCAGAAGAACGGATTGTTCGGAGTTAGCCGCATGAGTCTCAAAAGCAAGTACCAAAAACAAAATGGGCAAAATAAGCAACAGGCGCGCAGCACTCATGTAGTAGCCTTTCCATTGTTATGGAATAAAGATGTATGCACTGCATCAATTTTTCAATGAGTTTCTGAATGGCGGTTGCGCAGGAAGTTGCCATGCAGTCCTATGCATTGAGGTACGTTTAGTTTCCCCCAAGTTTCGGATGCAATCGTATTCAGAGCCGGTTATTTCCGGCCAAAATCACTTTGCGGGAAGCACGATGCTCTCAGATAGCCAGCCTTCGATTTTCCTGATGTAATCGGGGCTCAGGCCCACTTCCCTGGCACCTTCCAGCATGCCCTCCACATAAGGCCGGCCCGGCGGGAAAGGGCCGCTCGGGTTCCTCAAGCGGTAAAGCTCCGCCGCATACCATTCGTTGTCCTCGCCCAGGACCCTGAAGGTCTCGCGCTTGTAGGAAGGCACGTAAATGCCCGGGATGATGTCGAGCGCGTTGATTTCCTCTTCGCTGCAGTCGTAAAGCACGCCCTCGACGAGTTCGCCCGGGGCCTCGATGATGCCGCTGGTGCCGCCGCCGTACTTTTCCGACCACGCCGGCCACTGCACCTCGTAATTGGGCAGGTACGCCTTCATGACGAGCTTCGACGTGGGCAGCAGCTCCGTCACGAAAGCCGCGCGCAGGTTGGAGCCGTAACCGAAATAATACAATTTTCCCTCCCTTTATTATTGACCGTGTTCTTCAAGGTTTTCCTTCAGGTTTTCCGCCACCCTTTCTAGCACGGATTCCCAGTTTTCGGACTCACCCTTTCTGAACAGCCGCATGCTCGGATACCAGGGGCTGTCTGTGCGCTCCCTGAGCCAGCGCCAGGTCGGCGAATGCTTGAGCAGCACCCAGGTCGGCCGCCCCAGGGCGCCGGCGACGTGGGCCACCGCCGTATCGGTCGTCAGGATCAGGTCGAGGGATTTCATGCAGGCCGCCGTATCGGCGAAGGTATCACACCGGCTGCCCAGGTCCTCGATTCCGGGGAAGGCGGCCAGTTGTTCCAGTCCGAAATTCTTCTGCAGCGAGTAGAACCGCGCGCCCGACAGCCCCAGCACCGCCTTGAAGGCCTCCAGGGGACAGGAGCGCCCCCGATCGCCGACACCGTCAGGATTGCCCTGCCAGCTGATGCCGATCCTGAGGCCGTCCCCCTCCAGCGGCGCGGCCTCCGCCACATCCAGGTACTGAACCGGCGCGGGCAGGGTCGCCAGGCTGGTCCGCAGCAGGTGGGGCAGGCTGAGGAGGGATATTTTTAGATCATGAGGCGGCAGCATCTCGCCGCTGCCCACCACCTCGTCTGCGCCGGCCACGCCTTGGCAAAGCTCGTTCAACGCCGTCTGCACCACCACGACCAGGCGGCCAACCCGGCTTCTGGCTTTTTCAAGGAAGCGGATGAACTGGACGGTGTCGCCGAGGCCCTGTTCCGCCACCACCAGCAGGCATTTGTCCGGTGCGGACCCGCCGTCCCACAGGGGCGCGCGCAAACCCAGGGCCGGAACGGAACACCCGGGCACCTTCAGCCGCCATTCGTATTCCCGGAAGCCCTCCCGGTAGCGCCCCTGGCACAGCAACAGGCCGGCCATGTTGACGTGAGCTTCGGCAAGGCCGGGATCGAGATCGAGCGCGGTCTCACACGCCATTTGCGCTTCGGCGATGCGGCCCATGTTCCGGAGCACCGCCGCGCGCTCGTTGTGCCAGGGCGCCACGTCCGGCGCACTGTCCTGCGCCTTGGCCACAAGTTCGTCGTACAGCGCGAGCGCCTCCCCATGCCGCCCGTCCACGTTGAGGGCGGAGGCGTCATCCCTGAGGCGTTGGAGATCATCTTCGGTCTTGGTCATGGGGTCCGTTGGTTTCCCGTTGAGGGTTTGTTTTTACCATCAGATGCGGCGGTAGGGGAAACACCAAACGGGGTGGTATAAGTTAAATTCCCGGGTTGCCTACAAATTCGTGGTGTAATTTTACAACTTGACAAAAGACATAAATTATGCATATATTCCTAGTTTAATTTTATGCTCTTTGACATGGTGAATACGTCTATCGAGGTGATTTCGTATGCCCGCATATGATCATTTTAAGACCGTATCTGAGCCGGGTTCAGCCAGGTGCGGTGATTTCTGGGAAAATGATGAGGTCGCGTTACAAAAGTCTACATTATTATGGAAAATTCCGACCTTAAGTCCTTGGAATCGTTACATAACCAGAAGGGTAGGAAAAGCATGAGTCTACAAAAGTAGACAAATGTCTACATTTTGTTGAATTTCAATAGCTTAGCCCGGGTGGGTTTACCCTACCCGGAACCGGCGGTTTGGGCCTGATATATCGGTCTGGATTCCCGCCTGCGCGGGAATGACTAGAGCGCAGCCCGAGCGAAGCGACGACGATGTGCGAATCAAAAACAGACTGGATTCCCGCCTGCGCGGGAATGACAAGTTCCGAATTTGTCCAGCTGTCACCCCCGCGAAGGCGGGGGTCCAGGACTATCCGCATAGAGAAAGTCTTATCTTGGAGGAATCAGGCAATTTATACCCTGCTTCGGAATAGGGCCGACCGGGTGAGCCTCAGGAGTTTCAGCGCCGGATCGTCGGTTTCGATCAGCAGGCGGAGTCGCAGATCGCTTTCGAGAACTTCCAGGATGCGCCCGACATCGCGGGAATCGATATCGGCATAGTCGGTGTTCCCGGCTTCGATGATCCGGTGGATGGCGTCTTCCAGGGAAACTTCCGCATCTTCGATCTCCCTTTCAATCGCGCTAACGAGGGTATCGGTTGAGGTAACGCAGGCGGGAAAACCGTACAGCCGGTTACCGGCATCCATCAAACGGCTGAAGCGTTCCCGCAACGCCCGCCAGTCGGCATAGGCTCTTTCGAAGGCGGCTTCTTGAACAGGATAAGTCAGGTCGGGATTGATGTGGGCCATGTAGTTGTACGAATTTTGTTGCGGTACTGTCCGCAACTAAAAAGGACAATCATGGCGCGAGTAGGGCAAAGGCCGATGATACTTATCCGCCCATAATGGGCGGGAACACGGTCACCTTGTCGCCGGGGGAAAGCACGGTCTCTTCCCGCTCGTCGAGGCCGACGGGCATGTCGTTCAGGAGCACGGCGTAGGTTTCCTCGCCGGACAGGCTGAGCGAGCCCAGCAGGCCGGTGACCGTGGTCCCGTCGGGAACGTCATGCAGGCCGGTTTCCCGGTTGGCGTCGCCGTGCATGGAAACGATGCGGACGTCGATCTTCACGGGTTTAGGCTCCTCACAGCAGGTCAGTTAAGACCGAGGCGCTTGAGCGTATCCTTCGTCGGCACGCCGTCCGCCGTCCAGCCGCGGACCTCGTAGTATTCCGGCAGCATCTCGCCCAGCATGTTGACCTTGCCCGCCGCCGCGCCGGTATTGGCGGGTTCCTCCAGGGATCGTTTCGGCAGGGTGTCGTCGGCGGCGGTGAAGCCGGCGGCGAGGTTGAACTGGCGTTCCAGGTTCCAGATGCGCTCGCCCGTCGCGTCCATGCGCGCCGCATCCCACTTGCCGGGAAGAGCTGAGTCGAGTTGCTCGGCGATCAGCTCGTTGCCCATGCCGCCCCGGGCGAACATGCAGAGCCCGGTCGAATCGTAGAACGCCATGCCGTCCTGGGCAGTCTTGACCACGGGCGCGCGGCCCTTGGGCGAGACGTCGGTATAGTCTTCCGTCCAGGCGGCGCCGCGCAGGTGGCAGGCGCCGCGGTTGGAGGTGGCGTACAAGAGGCCCATGCCCTGCATGGCGCGGGGCTCGTAACCGGCGAATTCCTGGCCCTTGACGGTCATGGAAAGGTCCGGGTGGCCGTATTTCTTGCACAGGCGCTTCGAGCCCAGGCCCAGTTCCCTGCCGAAACCCTGGGCCGTGCCGGTGACTTCCGCGGCCCAGCACAGCGCTTCCGCCGAACCGAAGACCAGCTCGACGCCGTCCGTGTGTTCGGTGGTGATGGCGCCGATCTCAAACAGCTCCATGGCGGCGGCGACCGTACCGCCGAAGGAAATGGGATCCATGGAATGCTCGTTGCAGACCATGGCGGCGTAGGTCGCGGCCTCGATATCGCCGACGCCGCACATGGGCCCAAGCGCGAAGGCGTTTTCGTATTCCAGGCCGCCTTCCGCCTTGGTGTACGTGTCGCCCTTGCCCCGGACGCTGAAGTGGGTCGGGTCGATGACGGAAACCCGCGCGCAGCCGATGGAGCAGGCGAAACAGGCCTTGTTGGTGAGCAGGTTGGCGCGGCCGTCCGTGGGGCGGATGCGCTTCATGGCGGCGACGTTGATGTTTTCCTCGTCCTCGAACTGGACGTCGCGGCAGTTGCGGGTCGGCAGGCTGCCCCAGGACTGGTTGACGTCCATCATGGCCATGGTGCCGATGGCGGCGCGGCGGGCGCGATCGTCCGTTGCATTCAATTTCGCGCTGGCCTGAGTGCTGGCCGCCAGGAAGCGCTTCGGGTCCTCGACGGAGACGCCGGAGCTGCCCCGGACGGCGACGGTCTTCAGGTTCTTCGACCCCATGACCGTGCCGACGCCGGAACGCCCGGCGGCGCGGTCGCGGTCGTTGACGACGCAGGCGAACATGACGCCTTCCTCGCCCGCGACCCCGATGGAGGCCAGCTTGATGTCGTTGTCCATGTGGCGCCGGCGGACCAGGTCTTCCGTCTCCCACACGGACTTGCCCCAGAGGAAATCTTCGGCGTCCAGCAGTTCGGCCTTGTCGTTGTTGATGTTCAGGTAAACCGGTTTCGGCGAGCGGCCCTCGAAGATGATCATGTCCCAGCCGGCGGTTTTCAGCTCGCCACCGAAAAAGCCGCCTGAGTTGGAGCACGCAATGGCATTGGTGAGCGCGCCTTTGGTGACCACGGACCACCGCCCGCCGGTGGAGGCTACAGTGCCGGTCAACGGGCCGGTAGCGAAGATCAGCTTGTTGTCCGGCGACAGGGGGTCGACCTTGGGGTCGATTTCCTCCATCAGGTATTTCGTGGCGAGCCCCCGCTGTCCGACGAACTGTTCCGCCCAGTCCATGTTGAGCGGTTCGCTTTTGCATGTTCCGTCGGTCAGGTTTACACGAAGGATTTTTCCTTGCCACGCCATACGTCTGTCTCCCCGGGGCTGGTTTATCTATCCGAGTTTGAACCTTGGATATTGGGTTGCGTATGGGGGCGGGTCAATGCCTGAAAACCGATATTTTTATTGCGTCGAGCGGTTGATTTCGAGGCACCGTTTGTAGGCGGCGTCGAGCGCCTTGTGCCAGGCGGAAAGCCCGCCGTTCGCTTCGAGGTTTTCAAGCGTGATGCGGGTCAGGCTGCCTTCCGTGGCGTATTCCGCCATCATGTCGCCCAAGTCCTGCTCGGGGTTGTCCAGCACCATGCCGCAGGTAGCGCGGAAGGCGTGGGCGCTCAGTTTCCGGGCCGTGTCCGGATCGAGGCCGTTGGCCTCGTACCAGTCGGTGGCGGCCTTGATGCCGGCGTGGAACACGCTGTAGATGACGCCCTGCATGCTGCCGAGATCGAAGTCGCCTTCGTTGTCGAAGACATGGACGCTGCCGACTTTCTCGAAGACCCGACGGGCGACGGCATTTTCCGGATAGAGGCAGGTCGGGCTTTCACCGATGCGGGCGGCGGTAACGGGCAGGGTGCGGACGGCGGTCGCCGGGGTAACGGCTTCTTCAAGGCCGCTCATGGCGACGCCGGCGGCGACGGAGATGGCTGTCTGGCCCTCCCGCCAGGGCAGGCCACTGACAGCGTCGAGCAAATCCATGGGCCGGGTCGCCAGCAGAACGGCATCGGAGCGTTCGACCACTTCCGCGTAAAGTTCGGCCAGGCGACGGGTATTGTCCACGCCGCGCGGCGAAAGGACGATGCCGGGCGGGTTTTCCGCCTTCATCAGGCCGTCGACCAGATAGCCGGCCAGGTGTCCGACACCGATGATACCAAGACGCATTTCCGGGCTCCCTAACTGTTGGATGTTGCCATGGCTTTTAGATCGAGGGCGCTTGCGAGGCTTTCGATCATGTCTTCGATGGTCGAGCAAGGATGCGCGCCGAGACCCGCCAGTTCAGCGGTGACATCCACCGGCAGGCTGGAGTTGCTGTCCGCCGGGACTTGGTTGAGCTTGCCACCGATGAACACCGGAATATCTAAGCCTTGGTTAGACATTTCTTCGCGTAAGCTGGTGAGGAAGCCGAGGGCGATGCCGTTATAGGTGCTGATGGCGATGGCGTCGGCGTTTGTTTCCAGCGCCTGCCGGCACAGGACGTCGGCGTCGACGCTGACACCGGCGTCGACAAGGCGAGCGTCCAGTTCGCCCAGAACCTTTTCGAGCAATACCTTGCCGTATTCGTGGACATCCGTCGTGGCGACGCAGATACAGGGGGGTGACCTGCGAAGCGCATCGGCAAAGGAAACCGTCCGTTCGAGAATCTTGCCGGCCTGGGCGTTCAACTCGGCAATCACGGGCGTCTCGACAACGGCTTTGCGGCCCGATGGTGAGCCCGGTTCGGTTGCGCCGGGGCCGTAGAGGATTTCCAGCCGCCGGGCGCCGAGGCGCTTGAGGGCGAGCAGCATTTCCAGCGGATTCCGGGTATCGATGTCGCGTTCCTCAAAGGCCTTGAGCACATTGTCCGTGAATTGCCGGGCGGCTTCCACCAGCCGGCCCGTGACCTGGTCGGCCCGTTCTTCGTCATACAGGTCCAGGGCTTGACCAGAGCGTTCGATCATGCGGTTGGCGAACAGGTTGGCGTCGATGATTTCGTCAACATCGGGGATGCGCACGGCCTCGGTGACGGGAACCGGATTGACGGCGTGGCCCGTCGGCAGCCGCTTTTGCGCCATGATGTCGATGCCGGAGGCGGCGAGTGCGGCGTAGTTCTCCGGAATATTGCCGCCATAGGCCGTCGTGTTACCATAGACCATGGTGCCGGGGCCGCCGCCGATCTTGGCGATCGCGCGCTGCATGGCCCAGCGGGATACGGGATCAGAGAAGGTATGGCCGTAACAGTGTCCCATGCGGCAGCCCATCAGGTTCTCGACGATATGACGCTCCAGCAGCACGGCGCCCAGGGCGCAGGCCAG
>CAYFMQ010000007.1:86818-93214 GCA_964344255.1 uncultured Thalassospiraceae bacterium | reverse complement strand
GGGCGCCATGGCGGTGAGGTTGCGGAACTCATCCGGGGTTTCCAGGATCAACCCGGTTCCCTGGTATCCACTTCTTCGCTTGCCGGGCGGGTATCCCATGGACCAGTCGAGGCAGATACCGTAACGGTCCACCCGGCTGCCCTGGCGGTCGAGCGTTTCATGGATTTCGGCATAGGCGCGGCGGGATTTTTCCAGATCGCGGAATCCGATCTGGGCGTGCAGCATGACCGTGCCGTCGGCCATGCATCGCTCCTTGAACTGGATTTCCGATGTGACTTTGTGGTTTTCGAGAAACGGCGAGGAACCGACAGAGACGCCAGCCGCCCGTTTCCGCCCTGCCTCGATCAGGCTGGTGGAATCCGGCAGTTCCTGTTCAGGAAAGACATCCGCCCTCGACCAGGCATCCAGACCTGTCTGCTCCGATTGTATCAACGTTTCAGCGTCCATTACCGTTTCAGCAATGTTCTCCCATAGGACGCTACACCGAGAGGCGGTTTGAGGCGAGCCCTGGATAGGAAAATTGGTGAATTAGTTATGACCTGAGGAGTGCCAACAATTCCGTAAGCTGTTGCGCCAGTTCCGGCTGGTCGCCTTTCAGGTTCTGGTTAAAGACGGCTTTCATGGCGAGGATGTGGAGTTTGATGATGTCCAGGGACTGGGAATCCAGCGATTTCCTTGTGTCCAGGTACTTGCAAAGCGAATCGCCCAGGATGGATACCAGGGAATACCCGAAGGACCCGCCGTGACCGCGGATGTCGTGGGACATATCATACAGTTTGCGGAGTTTAAGCTGTTCATCCTTGCCGCCTGGCTTGATTGATGCGCACTCATGCCAAAGGGCTTGCAGGTCATCGACAACCCACCCCTGATACTGATCCATCAGCTCCGCACTAAGCTTAAGCGCTTTCGCGATGGCTTCCTGCGGGCTTGGGCCTCCCGATTTGGGTATCTTGTCGCCCAGAAAACGTGGGGGCTTTACCTCATATTTGTTTTTCGGTTTCGAAGACATGCTTGGAACTATCTTTGGAGGAGAAGCCGAAATCAGGCCGCCTGCCTGCGGTCATGCCCTGTAAATTCCTTATTTTTCCTGACCCGGCGATCGGGGCCGAAGAAATTCTCAAAGCGGATGAAGTTCCGCCGGTCATTCACAGTTTGACAGAGTTGCTTGTACAGGCTTGTCGCCTTAACGGGCTTCGCCAGGTATCCGGATATCCCCGAATCCCGTGCCTGTTTGATACGGTCCAGTTCCGTGTACCCGGTGAGCATGATGATCGGTACGAACGGATTGGGCGATTTCTCGCTCCAGCGGATGAGATGCACAAGGCTCAACCCGCTCGTTTCATTCATATTCCAGTCCGTGATGATCAGGTCCGGATCTTCATCGACGAATTGGGTGAAGCCATCGTGCGCATTGTCCGCTTCAGTAAGGTTTTCATTTTTTACGCCAAAACCTGCCAGAAAGGTCTTAACGAGTGAGCGGATGTAAAAGCTGTCATCGCAAACGAGGACAGACATATCGCTGAAATTATAGTTCCCCATGATTTAGTCTCTCGCAGCAAACATACCCCTGTACATATGTATCACTAACAAGGTTGTCTGACTATTACCTGACAGGATGTTTTAAAATCTCGCTGCTTGAGGACAATTTTTCCTCTTTTTAGTCTTTTACCGCCCTGTTTTTCCCAAATTACAGCCTGTTTGCCAGTTTAAGTGTTGTTAGATTAACGGTCTTATTTATTGAAATTAAACGATTCTTTTCCAGAATCTCATGATGGCATGATTTGGCATGCTGTTTGCTTCGTACGTAAGTGACGAAATGTCGTCCTGAACGGGAGTAAATACAATGCAAGTGAATTTCAACTCGATGGATGAGTACCGTGATTTCCTCTATTCCGAATTCGGCAATATGTCCGGTTCGACGGAATCATACGGGGATCGCTTCGCTTTGGCGACAAAAGCCGTGGATTATCTTGGGGCTGATATCAGCCTTGATGATTCCCTGCTTGAACTGGACGACCTGGCGTAAACCATCTTTTGAAACGTCACGGTTTCAAGTCCGGCAAGGATGCGTCCTTGTTGCTCAGAAGGGTAGATTTTGCGCCGAGTCGCTTTCCTGGCATTCCGCGGCGGCGATAGCCGTCATGTTGACGATGCCCCTGGCCGTGACAGATGCGGTCAGGATGTGGGCCGGCTGCTTCAGGCCAATCAGGATGGGGCCGATTACCAACCCGTCCGCAACCTTCTTGATCATGCTAAAGGATATATGCGCCGCATCGACATTGGGCATGACAAACAGGTTTGCTTCTCCCTTTAACAGGCTGTCGGGATAAACCCGATTACGCAACTCTTCATCCAACGCGCTATCGGCATGCATTTCGCCATCGACCATGAGGTCGGGGTGTTCCTGGTGAAGCCTATGAACGGCCTCCCGCATCTTCAGAGACGACTCTGAATCCAAAGATCCAAAATCGGAATGGGATAGCATGGCAACCCTGGGCGTGATGCCGAAGCGGCGCACTTCCTCCGACGCCATGAGGGTCATCTCGACCAGTTCATCGACATTCGGATTCCTGGTCACATGCGTGTCGCAGAAGAAGAAGGTTCCCTTAGGCAGGATGATGGCGCTCAGTCCCGAAATATCCCTGCCGCCATCGGCCTTTCCGATAACCATGGTGACATACTTCAGGTGCCAATTGTAACGCCCCTGGATGCCGCAGATCATGGCGTCGGCTTCATTCTGGGCGACCATGCAGGCTGCGATTACCGTGTTGTTGGTGCGCATGATGGTGCGGGCGGCATCGGGCGTGAAACCCCTGCGGCCGGACAAGCTCAGGAAAAACCGCCAGTAGCGGTCGTACCGCGGATCGTTCTCCGGATTGCAGATGTCGAAGTCGCGTCCTTCTTCCAGACGAAGACCAAAACGCTCGATCCGATTGGCGACAACTTCCGGGCGGCCTATCAGAATAGGCCGGCCGATTTTTTCGTCCACGATAACCCGAACGGCCCTGAGAACCCGTTCATCCTCGCCTTCCGCAAAGACGATGCGTTTGGTGGCGGCCCTTGCCCGCTCGAAAACAGGCTTCATCAACATACCGGAGCGGAAAACAAACCGGCCCAGTTGATCCCGATAGGCTTCGAAATCCTCGATCGGCTTGGAAGCAACCCCCGTGTCCATGGCGGCCTTGGCGACGGCGGGCGCAATTTCCATGATCAGGCGCAGATCAAATGGCCGGGGGATCAGGTATTCGGGGCCAAAGACCAGGTCCTCGCCGGCATAGGCTTTGGCGACGACCTCTGAACTTTCCGCCATGGCGAGATCGGCGATGGCATGCACGGCGGCCAGTTTCATTTCCTCGTTAATGGTCGTTGCCCCGGCATCGATTGCGCCACGGAAAATAAACGGGAAACAGAGAACGTTGTTGACCTGGTTCGGGAAATCGGACCGTCCCGTGGCAATAACCACATCCGGACGCGCTTCCTTGGCGACATCGGGCATGATCTCCGGCTCCGGATTGGCCAGCGCCAGGATCAATGGATTGTCGGCCATGCGCTTGACCATCTCTGGTTTGAGGATTCCGCCGGCTGAAAGGCCCAGGAAAACATCGGCTCCATCGATAACGTCATCAAGGGAGCGGGCATCGGTTTTCTGGGCGAAGGCCGCCTTGTGCGGGTTCATTTCCTCTTCCCTGCCGTCATAGACGACCCCGACATGATCGACGAGCGTTACGTTTTCCTTTTTAAGGCCCATACGAAGCATGAGATTCAGACAGGCAATGCCGGCCGCGCCACCACCCGTTGATACGAGTTTGACCTCGCCGATGTCCTTTTCAACGACTCGCAACCCGTTGACCATTGCAGCGCCGACGACAATGGCCGTTCCATGCTGGTCATCGTGGAAAACCGGGATACCCATGCGTTCCCGGCAGCGTTCCTCGACGATAAAACAATCCGGCGCACAAATGTCTTCGAGGTTGATGGCGCCGAAGGTCGGCTCCAGTGAAGTGACAATATCCGCCAGTTTTTCCGGATCACGTTCATTGATCTCGATATCGAATACATCAAGGCCAGCGAACTGCTTGAACAGGACGGCTTTGCCCTCCATGACCGGCTTGGACGCCAAGGGGCCAATGGCGCCGAGACCAAGGACGGCGGTGCCGTTGCTGATCACGGCGACAAGGTTGCTCCGGTTGGTCAGGTTTCCCGCCTGGGAGGGGTCGTCCTTGATGGCCTCACAGGCAAAAGCCACGCCCGGAGAGTAAGCAAGGGCCAGATCACGCTGGTTCCCGAGGGGTTTGGTGGCTGCTATCTGCAGCTTCCCCGGCCGGGGGTAGCTGTGATAATGCAGCGCCATATCCTTCAGTGTTACTTGATCTGCCATGTTCTGTTGCCCTTGGACATGATGAATGTTTGTTGTCTTGCCAATCTTTGGACCTAATGCCAGAAACATCACCTGTTCTGTAGTAGGCCTGAATTAATGAGTATTCCCGAATGAATGCAGTCGTGTCCAGCAATCCCGCTCGTATTCCGAAAATTATCGGCCATCGCGGCGCCATGGGATATGCGCCTGAAAACACATTGTCTTCGATCCGTAAAGCCAAGGATCTAGGCGTTACCTGGGTCGAGTTCGACGTGAAAATATCCTCGGATGGCGCGGCCATTCTGTTCCATGATGATACGCTTGAAAGGACATCAACCGGCACGGGTAATGTTTCGCATATGGCGTTGGAGCACATCCTCGAACTGGATGCCGGATCCTGGTTCTCGGATGCTTTTTCGGATGAGCCGGTTCCTACCTTTGAAGAAACGATCAGGCTTCTTGATGAGCTTTCCCTCGGCGCCAATGTGGAAATCAAACCGGAGGAGGGGCTGGAAAAGGAAACCGCTATTGCCGCCTGTCGCGCGATTGCGGAATACTGGCCTGAAAGCATACCGCTTCCCCTGATATCAAGCTTCAAGGATGAATCCCTTGCCGTGGCCCGGGACATGCTGCCTGAATGTGATCGCGCGCTTTTGGTGTTGGAGGTTCCGGACGATTGGCAGGACCGCGTTGAAGAGCTTCGATGCAATGCCCTTCACGTCTGGCACGAACCCCTGACGCAACAACAGGTCAAAGCCATTTCAGGGGCAGGTTGTCCGGTGCGTAGCTATACGGTAAACGAACCTGATGACGCCCTGCGGCTGATCGATTGGGGGGTCGAGAGCATCATTACCAACTTCCCCGATATTATCATGGAAGCGATTCAATAGAGCAGGTCATGTTTTCTTGGAATCACTTCGTTATCCAAAAAAACATGTTCCTCTGCTCTAAGTTATTCAAATCGATCGGATTCACACGTTTCGATGAAACGCGTAGCTTTTCCATCTAAACATAATCCGATCTAGAGCCCGATCACCTGCCCGGCTTATCTGAACTGGATGCCGAACCAGAAACTTGGGACAATAGGGGCGATTCGCATACATGGCCTCTCTCGATGAGGGGGGATTAAGGGGCCGCCATGAACGTTGTCTTCTTTTTAATCGTCGCAATAGCATTTGCCGTCGCCGCCCTCCGCCAAATTGGCTGGGAAGGAATCCCTGATGAAGCGCCCATGGCGCTCATGGGAAATGCCATGATCGACTCTGCCAGAGGGGCTGTCGAACTGGCTATCGGCCTTGTCGGCGTTATGGCGCTGTTCCTGGGACTTATGAAAGTAGCGGAAAAAGGCGGACTGCTGACGGTCATTGCCCGGCTGGTACGCCCCCTGATGGTGCGTCTGTTCCCGGAAGTCCCTGCCGAGCACCCGGCCATGGGGGCGATGATCCTGAACATGTCGGCCAATGCGCTGGGGCTCGGGAATGCAGCGACGCCGTTCGGTATCCGCGCCATGCAGCAGCTCGACACCCTGAACCGCTACAAGGGAACGGCGACCAACGCCATGATCCTGTTCCTGGCAATCAACACGTCGTCGGTGACCCTTTTGCCGACAGGCGTCATTGCACTGAGGGCCGCCGCCGGTTCTTCGGACCCGGCTGGGATCGTGCCGACAACCCTGTTCGCCACCATCGTTTCGACGACGGTCGCCATAATATCGGTGAAGCTTCTGCAGCGTTTCTGGTCATCGCCGGTTGAGAACGACATCGCCGAACAGGAGGCTGAAGATGGAGAAGAAGTGACGGTAGAAGAAGATCCGGACCTTCCTGAAGATCTTCCGCAGGATACCGGCGAAGGTTATGCGCCTTGGATATCTTACACAACGCTTGGCGGCCTGGCCTTGCTGATCCCCCTGACGGTTATCTATGGCCGCGACATTGCTCCCTGGATTATTCCCGGGCTGATGATTGCGCTTCTCACCTACGGGGCCGTCAAACGGGTGAGAATCTATGAGGCCTTCGTGGAAGGAGCCAAGGACGGTTTTA
>CAYFMQ010000007.1:0-86808 GCA_964344255.1 uncultured Thalassospiraceae bacterium | reverse complement strand
TGGCGCTTCGTATCATCCCCTATCTGGTGGCTATCCTGGTCGCCGTCGCCATGTTCCGGGCCTCGGGCGCCATGGACATGATCATCACGCCCCTGGGCGCACTAACGGGATTAGTGAATTTACCGCCCGATGCTCTGCCTATGGCGTTGCTCAGGCCGCTTTCCGGCTCTGGCGCTTATGGGATCATGGCGTCCATCATAAACGACCCGGCCGTTGGGCCGGACAGCTATACGGGCTACCTGGTCAGCACCATCCAGGGCTCAACTGAGACCACCTTCTATGTCCTGGCGGTGTATTTCGGCGCCGTCGGTGTTCGCAGGATACGTTATGCACTGGCGGCTGCCCTGTTGGCCGACATGGCGGGCGTGGTCGGCGCTGTTATCGGGTGTTCTTACCTGTATGGCTAGAGCCTATTGTCACTCAGGATCGTTCAGGCTCACGAGGACATTGGATGTATTCGGATCAACAGGGGCAAGATTTGTTCGATCATCTCCAGTCCATTCGGCAATTTGAATGACGACGGCAGTACCGGGCGCTACGCCTTCGGTATCATCGGGCAGAGCCTCCAGTACGTGCAATCCATTTAGGTCAGCATAAAAGGTGTGTTCGCCGAATGCTTCAATGAGTTGGGGCATGGCCGGGTTATCGGTTTCAATAGGCGCGACGTTAAGTTGCTGCTGAACAGCGGCAATTTGCGTTTCGTTAAGTATCATTGTGGCTCCTAATCAGGAGATGCGGGCGGGGATGTCGTCGATCGTCAAGGTTTTGGTTGTCGGCCCCTGATTCATTCGACGATATGCCGAATATGGAAATTGCATCCGCAACTAGGGTCGCAGACTCGCGTGCCTAATTCAAGTGCCGCATGTTTCAACCCAGGAAATGTCTTCCGGTGAGGCAATTCGTCTTCAAAGTGTGCTTTCTACCGGCTTGTGCTGTTTCGCCTGTAACTTGCGGCGGCGTTCATTGATCAGCGCATCCCCTTCAGGTGTGCCGTCATGGAAGCTGCCGAACATCTTGTCGAACGGCGATTCATAGGTGCCGTAGTTGCAGTCGAAGAAACGATGGTGCAACTGGTGCATGAAATCACCGACCTGAACCTGGGCGCTGCCGATGCGGAGCTTGTCGTAGCCGCAATGGGAAATCGGTCCGGCCAGGGTATGCAGCATGATGTTGAAGATCAGGTGTATCGGATGGCTGGCGACAAAAAGGTAAAGGACAGCGTCCGAATATAGCCCAAAGTGCTCCGCCGGATGCATGGCGTGGCCCGACCAGGGGCCGGTGTTGATGTTCTTGTGATGCCAGGAATGGATCCATTTGTAGAGCGGCTCGACATGCAGCAGGCGGTGGAAAAAATAGAAGTGAGAGCCTGACCAAAACGGAATGATGATCAACAGCGCGATGAACCAGACGGGATTATCCGAGAAGGTGATCAGGGTCGCATGACCGTTGGCATAGGCCCATAACAACACACATTCCCAAAGGGTGGCGATGGGCACCGAACCGGCAAGGGTCCAGAACATGTTGTCCCAGACCTGGTTGCGGAAATGAAAAACACCTGAGTTTCTGGACAGGGGCCTTGCGTCGTAATGCTGGTCATCCCCCTGTTTGCGGAAGGTAAACAACCACAGGTGCAGGCCCCCGGCGATGGTCAGGACGAGAATGAAATTTCGCAGCAGGATTTCCGACATCCAGTCGACTTGAAATACGACTGCCCGGTCAAGCGACGGCGTGAACCATGTCCAGATGGCAATCGCCGCCAACAGGTAATAAATCCGGTCGTTCATGGGCATCCAGGATTTCACCAGATAGACCAGACAGGCCACCGGGCGGAACGGCCATTCACAATAGGGCGCTTGCGAAATCGGCACTTCCGGCGGGATGTAATGCCACCGTGATCGCGGTTTGTTGGCTGATGCCGATGCTGTCTCAGACATGTCGTGTTCCCCTAAACCCGGACAGTTGAACAAGTGTTACGATAAGTTTTGCCCGACCTTCGAAATGGAAACAAACGATAGAAATAAAATCTGAGATTAAGTTTAACTAATTCATATGTTCCTGGCTTTTTTCGATTAACCAGTCGCGAAATGCCCGCGTCGTTTCGGTCAACTGCGCCTGGGGCCGGCTTGTGAGAATGTAAGAGCCTTCACCGCTGATGTTGACCCCCGGCAGACAGGGGACGAGACCGTATTTATCCATAAGCCAGTCCGTCGCCGGCGCCCGGGCAAGGGCAATGCGATCACTTGAGGCTGAAATTGAAAACGCCAGATTGGTGTTGGATGTCGTCAAGAAGGGTTTCTCATTATCGTATTCAACACCCAGACTGCCCAGCACCAGACGCCACGTCTGTCGATGGCCGGATACCTCAATCAGGCGATGATGGGCAAGGTCCTCAGGATTGCTTATCGAAGCGGCAATAGGGGGCATGGCGACGGGGTAGATGCTTTCCGAAAACAGGGTCGTCAGTTCGCCTTTTTGCCAGACCGCGGGGCCAAAGGTTATGTGAATATCTGCTGCAGGCTCGCTTGTGCCGTCAAAATGATCGTTGCAGATGATGTTAAGGCCGACATTCGGATACAGGCTCTCAAATTCCGGCAAACGAGGCGCCAGCCAGCTTGTGGCGAAAATGGTATTGGCGCTGATGGTTGCCTGTTCCGTCTGTTCCAGTCCGAATAGGGAGGCGGCGCTGGTCTCAATTTTGGAAAGCGCCTGTTTCACGGTTGGCAGAAAAAGGAAGCCGGCCTCTGATAGGCGGACGCTACGGGCCGTACGGATAAACAGCTTATCGCCAAGATAATGTTCAAGCGAACTGATCTGCTGGCTGACGGCGGAGGGACTCATGTTTAGGATATGCGCCGCCGCGGTAAAGCTCTCTGTTCTTGCGGCAGCTTCGAAGACCCTGAGCCAGTTGAGCGATGGAATACCGCGCTGCGGCATGGCTTTCTCTATTCCGTACCAGGTTTAGTTTGACTTAATCTTATAACGACCAAGCGTATCCGTCAAAACCGCGTAAAAATTGGTGTAACGGTGGGTCGAGAAAGCCGTTAAGATGCTTGGCTACATATTATGGCATGAGGATATTCAATGACTGTCTGGGTTGAGGCCGACGACTGGACTTATGAATATTTCGACATAAACGAACCTTCCTCGACGTTTGGCGATGCAGAGGAATTTGTTGAGTTATGGCGTAAGAAGAAGGGGGAACGACCATTCCCCTCAAAAGGTGATTATGATTGGTATGACCTGCAACCGTGGTGGGGCCGGATCGGTATCAGCGCTTATTTTTTCACCCCTTTCGATTACGAATACTCCCTGTTCGGCACTGAAATGGTCAAGCTGTACCAGTTCGACGCCACGGGCAGGAGAGGATCAACATTTACTGATAATGAATACGCCAGCGGCGGGGATCTGGATTTCTACCAGATGGTCGCCGAGAACGGCCATATCGCCCGGGCTTCGGGCAACATACATTGGCAAAACCGCAAGCATATCAGGATAACGCTGGTTATCTTGCCAATTTCAGAGAGCGGATTGCCTGTGACGCACAGTATTGAACTCATGCTCGTTCATTCTGAACCGGATGAATAGATTACATGCTGCTTGCATCGCCCGTACCGGGCCAGTATGACACCCTCCACTTTTTTTTCAGGAGAATACCATGTCCGATTCAATCGTTGCTTCCCACATCCTCTGTTCCACCGATAGCGCTTCTGTGGAAGACGCCACCAAGACAATCGAGGATCTCAAGGCGCAACTGGACGATGGCGCTGATTTTGCCGACCTGGCGCGGGAACACTCCGCCTGTCCGTCAGGCCGCAGCGGCGGCGATCTCGGTAACTTCCCCCGCGGTGTCATGGTGTCGGAATTCGAAGTAGCGGCTTTTGCCCTTGAGGTTGATGAGGTCAGCGGCCCCGTTGTAACGGACTTCGGCGTTCATCTTATAAAACGCACGGCCTGAAGCCTTAGGCAACCAAATCGCTGACTGAGAATGTTCCGTTAGGATCCTCGATCTCGATTATCCAGCAATCGGGATCGAAATCGATCTGGCGTTGCAGATATTCATCTGCGCGTGCTTCCTCCACGGGCGCTTCGCCGGTGGCGGAGGACCAAAGGCGTTCGCCTTCTTCGCCGTACGTCCGATTGAGAACCCGGCATTCCCCGTTCAGGTAATTGAGCTTCAGGTAAATAGCGCCCGCTTCCGGATCGCCGGAACGGGTGACCATGGCCGTTACCAGATCAACGTCCAGCTTGCGCACCAGCGCCTTGACCCATAATCCGGATTTAAGCCGGGGCTCCATTTGGTTGTTTATCCGTTCTTCCGGGCTAATGCGCCGGCTCGGATATCGCTTAACGTCGTCGTCGGGGTAATGGCCTCCGGATCAACCCGCACCTCGATGATTGCCGGCTTGCCCGCGTTACGGGCGCGTTCAAAGGCCGGTGCGAAATCCTCCGTCCGTTCCACAACCTCACCATGCCCGCCATAAGCGCGGGCCAGATCGGCGAAATCCGGGTTGGTAAGCTGGGTGCCGGAAATACGTTCCGGGTATTCCCGTTCCTGGTGCATACGGATGGTGCCGTAAATGCCGTTATTAACGACAATGATGATGACGTTGGCGCCATACTGCATGGCGGTGGCGAATTCCTGCCCGTGCATCATGAAGTCGCCGTCACCGGCGACGGCGATGGCTTCGCGTTCCGGGAAGACGATCTTGGCGGCTACGCAGGCCGGCGCACCGTAACCCATGGAGCCGCTGGTCGGCGCCAGTTGGGTTCGGTAGTCCCGATAGCGGTAGAAACGATGGAACCAGGAAGAAAAATTCCCGGCTCCGTTACAGATAAAGGCATCCGGGCCCAGCGCCTCGCGCAGCCAAAGGACAATTTCACCCATATGGGCGTCACCGGGTACGGGCTGAACGGTTGAGTTCCAGGCCTCATAGTCAGCACGAGCGCCTTTCACCCATTCGGCCCTGTCGCCGGAACGGGCGTTCATGGCAACTGCCGATTTCAGAAAGGACTTAACCCCCGCATTGATGCCGAGCGTGGGGCGATAGACCCGGCCCAGCTCTTCAGCTCCCGGGTGGACATGGATCAGCGCCTGTTTCGGCTCCGGCGGCTCGATGAGCGTGTAATTCGACGTGGTCATTTCGCCCAGCCGCGCGCCCAGCGCCAGAATCACGTCGGCGCTCCTGACCCTTTCGGCCAGCTTCGGGTTGATGCCGATGCCGATGTCGCCGACATAGTTGGGATGATCGTTGTTCATGCGGTCCTGGGCGCGGAAAGAAGCGCCGACCGGCAGGTCCCAAGCTTCGGCGAAACGGCGTAAATCGGCACAGGCTTCAGTATCCCAACCGCCGCCGCCGACAATGATCAGCGGACGTTCGGCCTTGGCCAGCATTGCCTCCATTTGCGCCATGTCTTGCTGTCCGGGAGTGGCCTCGATGGGGGTGAAGGGCTGTGTCGGAATGGCCTCGGCGGTTTCTCGCAGCATGTCTTCCGGCAGGGCCAGCACCACGGGACCAGGCCGGCCCGTGGTTGCGGTGTGGTAGGCGCGGCTGATGTATTCCGGAATGCGCGACGCGTCGTCGATTTGGGCGACCCATTTAGCGAGCTGGCCGTACATGCGGCGGTAGTCGATTTCCTGAAAGGCTTCGCGATCAACCTGATCGCGGGCAACCTGCCCAATGAACAGGATCATGGGTGTCGAGTCCTGCTGGGCGATGTGCACGCCGGCGCTGGCGTTGGTGGCGCCCGGGCCGCGGGTGACGAAGCAGAGCCCCGGCTTGCCGGTCATCTTTCCGTAAGCGTCCGCCATCATGGCCGCGCCGCCTTCCTGGCGGCAGATGATAAACCGCAAATCCGGCGTGTCATGCAGCGCATCCAGCACAGCAAGATAGCTCTCGCCCGGCACGCCGAAGGCGATCTCCGCGCCATGGGTGCGAAGCGCGTCTACAAGGATCTGTCCGCCGGTCTGCATGGATATTTCCCTCCGTCAGGAAACGAATTCATGCCAAAGCGATACGGCATCCTGCCCGGCTTTGCAATCTCAGCCTGCGCGAAAAATTTCTTGTGCCCGGAGCAGGTTGTTTGCCGGCTCTCTGGAAGCATCAGATGTCCGGACGCTTGTCGGCCCATGGTAGGGCTTTTTCAACGGCAGCGCCGATATTAAGCGCCAACGGGTCATCCCATTTGCGGGCCACGATCTGCAGCGCTGTGGGCAGGCCTTCGGAGAAACCGGAAGGTACGGAAAGCGCCGGACACTGGGCCGTGTAGTTGAACTGCGCCGTCATGTCCATGGTCTGCATCATGCCGTTTTCATCGTCTTCGCCGAAATCGCTGTCCCGCATTTCAACAGGCGGGGCGACGACCGCCATGGTGGGGCAGAGCAGGGCATGGTGATCTTCCAGGATGGCTGCCAGCTTGTGCCAGTACCTGGTGCGGCGGAATTCCCCACGCCGGGCCTGAACAGCGGAAATGTCGTTACCCATTTCGATCAGGCCGACCAGGCCTTCGCTCATGCGGTCGCGGTTTTCAGACAGGGGCACGTCCGTCAGTTCCGCGTACGCCGCCGCCATAAATATGGCCCAGGTCTCGTACCACAGATCGACAATGCCACGATCCCAACCAATATCCACTTCGGTGACCTTGGCGCCGGCGTCCCGGAGCGCATCAACCGCTGCCATCGTATTGTCGGCGACGCCTTTCTCAACGGCGCAGAAGCTCAAGTCCACATCGTAAGCCAGAGAAAGGTTTTTGACGTCGCCATTGATAGATCCGAGATCGCAACGCACCACGGACTGGATGTCGCTCTGGTCCATGCCCTGGACCGTATCCAGGAACAGCGCTGCATCGTCGATGGTGCGCGCCAGTGGGCCGAAATGGGAGATGTTGTCAAAGGTCGTCTCGATGATATCCATGGGGATGCGGCCCAGTGACGGCTTGTGTCCGACGATACCGCAGAGCGCACCCGGAATGCGCACGCTGCCGCCCATGTCGGTGCCTTCGGCGAAGGGAACGCAGCCCGAGGCCACGGCCGCGCCGGAACCACCCGACGAACCGCCCGTGGTGCGTTCGGGATTCCACGGATTGCGGGTGTAGCCCCAAAGCGGTGAATCCGTGAATCCCGACGTGGCGAATTCGGGTGTCGTTGTCTTGCCGACCATAATAGCGCCGGCGTCTTCCAGGCGATCCACCAGAACGGAATTGCGATCCGGCACCCAGTTTTCCAGCAGTTTCGAGCCCCGTGTTGTTGTCTTGCCCTTGGTGGGCGTGAAATCCTTGATAGCCAGAGGAATACCTTCAAGCGGCCGAGCATTGCCTGAACTTAACGCCTGTTCGGCGGCTTTGGCCTTTTCCATGGCTTCGTCCGGGTAGGTGAAGCAGAAGCAGTTGAGGGTGGGATTGACCTCTTCGATCCGGTTCAGGGAGTTCTGAACCACATCAACGGGTGAAAGTTCTTTTGAGCGGTACTTTTTCGCAAGCTCCGTCGCCGGCGTGTAGCAAAGATCAAGATCGGCCATATTGAAAATCCTCCCGGGGGTATAATCACCATTCAGGTTTGTTACATTAGTTTATAGAAGGTTTTTACAGGGCTTGTCTTATCCCAG
Organism: uncultured Thalassospiraceae bacterium; assembly: GCA_964344255.1. Lineage (GTDB taxonomy): Bacteria > Pseudomonadota > Alphaproteobacteria > Rhodospirillales > Casp-alpha2 > JAJFIE01. The sequence continues at coordinate 79,207 of CAYFMQ010000007.1, read as the reverse complement.
AGGGGATAGAGGAGATAGATAAGATACCCGAAATCAGCACGCCACAACGTTGACGGCCAGGCCGCCCTGGCTGGTTTCCTTGTATTTGGACTGCATGTCCTCGCCGGTCTGGCGCATGGTCTCGATCACGGTGTCGAGTGAGACATAGTGCTCGCCATCGCCCTGCAAGGCCAGCGACGCGGCGTTGATGGCCTTCACGGCCCCCATGGCGTTTCGCTCGATACAGGGAATCTGCACCAGCCCACCGACGGGATCGCAAGTCATGCCGAGATGGTGTTCGAGGCCGATTTCGGCAGCGTTTTCCACCTGTTTGTTGGTGCCGCCAAGAGCAGCCGCAAGGCCGCCCGCCGCCATTGCGCAGGCGGAACCGACTTCACCCTGACAGCCGGCTTCCGCGCCGGAAATGGAGGCGTTCATCTTGATCAATATGCCCACGGCAGCAGCGCTCAACAGGAAGTCGTGGACACCAATCCGGTCCGCACCGGGGCACATTTCCTCGTAATAGCGGATGACAGCGGGGATGACTCCGGCGGCGCCGTTGGTGGGCGCCGTTACGATCCGCCCGCCGGAAGCATTCTCCTCGTTGACAGCAATGGCCCAATGACTGATCCAGTCCATGCATTCGTGGGGCATGGCGGCGTTTCGGGTGCTGCCGTCTTCCAGACCCTTGTGGAGCGCCCGGGCCCGGCGTTTGACCTGCAGTTCACCGGGGAGAAGGCCATCCGCTTTCAGGCCCCGTTCCATACAGCCCTTCATGGTCTTCCAGATATGATCGAGGCCCTTGCGAACTTCGTTGGGGGTTCGCCAGGCGCTCTCGTTCGAAAACACCATCTCGGCGAAGGTTTTGTTGGAAAGTTCGCCCATACGCATCAGTTCTTCTGACGTCGAATAATCGTAGGGAATGGCGACTTCCGGCATGGCCTCGACACGATCGGATGTCATTTCCGCTTCCGAGGCGACAAAACCGCCACCGATGGAATAGTAAACACTCTTGTGGATACATTCGTCCTTGTCATCGTAGGCGTAGAGGCACATGCCGTTGGAGTGCGCCGGCAGGATGACCTCGTAATCGAAAACCAGATCGCGACTTTCGATGAAGGGCAGAGTCTTCTCACCTCCCAGATTCAGGGTTTCGTTTGAGCGGATCGTTCCGACGATAGCAGGAACCGCGTCCGGGTCGATGGTGTCGGGGTTTTCACCGCACAAGCCCAACAGCACGGCGATATCGGAATTGTGCCCCTTGCCCGTGAACGCCAGAGAACCGTGCAGCCGGGCGCTGACTCGCCTGACAGTATCGAATAAACCCTTGTCTTTCAGTTCTCCAAGGAAACGCCTGCCGGCAACCATGGGGCCGACCGTATGGGAACTGGACGGGCCAATGCCGATTTTGAACAGGTCGAACACGCTATAGGGCAACGAGATTTTCCTCCCACGATAATTTTCTTACCAGATTAATACTACATAGCGACGAAGGTGATCATTTCACAATAAAATTTCATTACGAAACGGAATATTTCCAACCGTTGTATGGCTGGACACAGCAAATTCTGATAGACAAACAGCTTATCTGTATGGGGGCTTCATTGCTGTAACGGGACAATGAATGTGCGAGATATCATAATCGATCGATCAGCCGTTGAGACATTTCAGCAAGATGGCGTTGTCTTGCTGAAGGGCGTGTTCGATGAATGGGTTGATACCTTGCAGGCGGGATTGGAACGCAACCTGCGTGAACCAAGCCCGACGGCGCGTTATCACAAGGGTGATGGAGAAAGCGCGTTCTTCAACGATTACTGCAACTGGCAACGCATCCCGGAATACAAATCATTTATCCATGACTCACCCGCCGCAGAAATCGCGGCCCGGTTGACCGGGTCCAAATCTGTTCGGTTCTTTCATGAGCATGTCGTCCTGAAAGAGCCCGGCAATGCCGTTGAAACGCCTTGGCATCAGGATCAGCCCTATTACTGCGTTAATGGCGTTAAAACCTGCTCGCTGTGGATACCGCTGGACCCTGTGAAGCGTGACATCGCCGTGGAATACGTTGGTGGTTCCCACAAATGGGGCAAGATGTACACGCCCATGTATTTCTCCGGCAAACCCGTCAACGACTCGGAAGACTGGGATGAATTGCCCGATATCTCTTCTCATCGGGCGGACTATAAGATTCTTGGATGGGAGGTGGAGCCGGGGGACGCCATCGCCTTTACTTTCCGCACGGTCCACGGGGCGCCGGCCAATAATTCCCCAAAACGCCGCGCCGCCATAGCCTTTCGCTGGTTGGGTGACGACGTGACCTATGCAGACCGAGGAGGGCATACGTCTCCCCCGTTTCCGGGTCTGGAACTGAAGGAAGGCGACGCCATGGACGCACCGGAATTTCCCCTGGTGTGGACGGTATAAGGAACAGACCATGTCTGATAACCGATTTGATAATACCCGCGACATCAAGGCGCCGACGGGCCCCGACATAAGCTGCAAGAGCTGGCTCACCGAAGCGCCCATGCGCATGATGATGAACAATCTTGACGCACAGGTGGCTGAAAAGCCCGAGGAACTGGTGGTCTACGGCGGCATCGGCAGGGCGGCGCGGACCTGGAAGGATTTCGATACCATCGTTGCAACGCTGAAGAATCTGGAAAACAATGAAACGCTCCTTGTTCAGTCGGGCAAGCCCGTGGGCGTGTTCCGCACCCATGAAAATGCGCCCAGGGTGCTGATCGCCAATTCCAACCTGGTGCCTAATTGGGCCACATGGGATCATTTCAACGAGCTCGATAAAAAAGGCCTGATGATGTACGGCCAGATGACTGCCGGGTCGTGGATTTACATCGGCAGCCAGGGCATCGTTCAGGGAACCTATGAAACGTTCGCTGAGATGGGCCGGCAGCACTATGGCGGTGATTTGTCGGGCAAGTGGATCCTGACCGGTGGCCTTGGCGGCATGGGGGGCGCCCAGCCCCTGGCGGCGACCATGGCCGGAGCGAGCATGCTGGCTGTCGAATGCCGACCCAGCAGCATCGATATGCGTCTTCGGACTGGCTATCTGGGCAAGCAAACGGCTGACCTGGATGAAGCGCTTGCCCTGATCGATGAGGCGAAAAAGAACGGGAAGGCCGTGTCGGTCGGCTTGTTGGGCAACGCCGCTGACGTGTTCCCGGAACTGGTCAAACGGGGCGTGAAACCAGATGCGGTGACCGACCAGACCAGCGCCCACGACCCGCTGCATGGATACCTGCCGCTTGGATGGACGCTGGAGGAGTGGGAGTCCAGGCAACAGAGCGATCCCGATGCGGTGATCGAGGCCGCCATGGAGTCCATGGCCGTGCAGGTCCGCGCCATGCTGGCGTTTCATGAACAGGGCATTCCCACCGTGGATTACGGCAACAACATCCGCCAGATGGCCAAGGACAAGGGCGTCGAAAACGCCTTTGATTTCCCGGGCTTCGTGCCTGCCTATATCCGCCCCTTGTTTTGCCGGGGGGTCGGCCCGTTTCGCTGGGCTGCGCTTTCCGGCGATCCGGAGGACATTTACAAGACCGACGCCAAGGTAAAAGAGCTGATCCCCGACGATCCCCATCTGCATAACTGGCTGGATATGGCGCGCGAGCGCATCCATTTCCAGGGACTGCCCGCCCGCATCTGCTGGGTCGGGTTGGGCCAGCGCGATAGGCTGGGACTCGCCTTCAACGAGATGGTGAAGTCAGGTGAGTTGAGCGCACCGGTGGTGATCGGTCGCGATCATCTGGATTCAGGATCCGTCGCCAGCCCGAACCGGGAGACCGAGGCCATGCAGGATGGCACGGATGCCGTTTCCGACTGGCCGCTTCTGAACGCGCTATTAAACACGGCCAGTGGTGCGACGTGGGTGTCCCTGCATCATGGCGGCGGCGTCGGCATGGGCTATTCGCAACATGCCGGTATGGTCATCGTCTGTGACGGTAGCGATGAAGCGGCGGAGCGGATCGGGCGGGTGTTATGGAACGATCCGGCGACGGGTGTCATGCGCCATGCCGATGCGGGTTATGATATCGCCATTCAATGCGCAAAAAAGTACGGCCTTAACCTGCCGTTTCTGAAGGGATGACCGCGTGAGTAACAGGATTGAAATCAGGGCGGGGGCGATGGACCTCTCGCACATCAGGTCCATCGAACGGGAAGCGGCGGAACTTCACATCACGGGTGGATGGAAGGCGGACGTGATTGCTGCGGCGGACGTTGTCGACCGGGTTGTCGAAGAGGAACGGATCGTCTACGGCGTCAATACGGGCTTCGGCCTGCTGGCCCGGGAGAGCATTTCTCATGACGATGTTCGGGAGCTTCAGGTCCGCCTGGTGCGTTCCCATTCCGCCGGGACCGGGTTTCTGCTGGATGAGGAAACGGTCAGGCTCGTCATGGCCTTGAAGGCGGCGTCCCTTGCCCGCGGTTACTCCGGTTGCCGGGTGGAAACGGTTGAGTTGCTGCTGGACATGCTGGCCCGCGGCGTCATCCCCGTCATTCCGGCCAAGGGCAGCGTCGGCGCCTCCGGCGATTTGGCGCCGCTGGCGCATATGTCCGCCGTCATGATCGGAGAAGGGGAAGCCTTCTGGCAGGGCGAACGTATGCCGGCCATCGCGGCGCTTGACAAGGCGGGATTGAAACACATCCGTCTGCAGGCCAAGGAAGGATTAGCGCTGTTGAACGGCACGCAGGTTTCCACGGCGCTGGCCTTGCGGGGGTTGAATGCGGCGGAAGATGTTTTCAAGGCGGCGTTGATGTCCGGTGCGCTTTCCGTCGATGCCATGAAAGGTTCCGACGCGCCGTTTGATGAACGCATTCAGGCCCTGGGCGGTCAACCAGGGCAAGTCGAGGTGGCGGCGGCGCTGATGTCCCTGATGAAAGGCAGTCGCCTGCGTGAAAGCCATCTGGATTGTGATCGGGTGCAGGACCCTTATTCGCTACGCTGCCAGCCGAGGGTCATGGGGGCCTGCCTGGATCAGTTGCGCATGGCGGCGGGCGTGCTGGTGCGCGAGGCGAACGGTGTTTCCGATAATCCGCTGGTGTTCGCCGACACCGATGACGTGCTCTCGGGCGGGAATTTTCATGCCGAACCGGTTGCCTTCGCCGCTGACCAGATCGCCAACGCCATCGCCGAAATCGGCGCGCTTTCAGAACGGCGCACGGCGTTGCTGGTCAACCCGGCCATGAGTGGCTTGCCGGCCTTCCTGACGCCCGATCCGGGCATCAATTCCGGTTTCATGATGGCGCAGGTGACAGCCGCCGCCTTGGTCAGCGAGAACCGGCAACGCGCCACACCCGCCAGCGTGGACAGCTTGCCGACATCGGCGGATCAGGAAGACCACGTTTCCATGGCGACCTATGCCGCCCGGCGGCTGCTGGACATGGCGGAAAACGCTTTCGGCATCGTGGCGGTCGAACTGATGGCGGCAACGCAGGGCATCAGCTTTCACCGTCCGCTCAAATCATCACCAGTTCTTGAAGCCTGCATGGACGAAATTGAAAAGCTCTCTCCCATCCGGGCCGATGACCGGGAGTTCTCCCACGAAATCGACGCCGTCAAGGAAGGTATACGCGACGGGCGGTTTCAGGGTGATGTTGTTTCCGCCGTCACGCTTGAATAAACAAAAACCGCCCCGGGGGGCGGGGCGGTATGAGGTAATCGTCTTTTCTTATAAGTTGTGAAGAGTTCACGACAGGAATGTTGTCATCATTACTTCTGCGGCAAAGTCTGTACGTATTTTAGAATTGAAGCGATATCCGACATGGGGAAGGCGATCAGCGAGATCATTTCCACACCCGGATGGCCGTGGCGGATTTTCGCGATGACTTCCCAGGGATTGGCGTTGGCTTCCGTGCTGACATAGGCCGGGTCGCCTTCATCGCCCCAGTCCAGGGAGGTGCCGTCATAGCCGTGACACGAGGCGCAGGTATTCTGGAAAATCTCACGCCCCCGGCGTAAATCACCCTTAACACTGCCGTCATCATTGATGAAATCGCTCGTGTCATACAGGCCGATTGCCAGGGCTTTAGACAGCCGCAGCATGGCTTCTTGCGGAATCATGTTGTGGGTGTATTGGTGCGTATCATCCATAATGATTTGATGGATGTCATCGGGGTGCATCGTCGCTGCGCCCATGACGCCGATGATACCTGTTTTATATGAACCACTGGCATACTTGCCATCCTTGCCCTTGAAATCCCAGCCGTGGCAGGATTTACAGCGCCATGTCACGTTACCTTCTTTCTTTGTGTTCGATGCCGGCCAGGATGGGTGTGTCGTCCCAGGCCCTTCATTATCCAGGGCGTTCATCCAGTTATCATACAAGCGCATACCGCTGGCGATAACCCAGGCCTCGCTTGGATTGGCGGGCGTGCCATAGACATATTCTTTCTGGTGTTCTTCGAGCTTATGCGTGTCGCTGTCGGCTTTGGCTGATGGTGTATCGTAAATGCTTGCAGCCAGGAAAGCACACGCCACGAACATAGCAGTGATCAATGTTCGTGGATTCATGTTCCATATATTCAGCAAGTTTCTTCTCCCGTTCTGTAAAAGATGATGCGGCGAAGTGGAATTGCTCGCCGGCCCTGTTTTTTCAGGATTTAGGATTCAGGATCTGGAGGTGACTTCCCGTTTGATGATCCCACCCGCTCCTTTTTTGATTATGCGCCGCTTGCCGTACGATCTTGTTATTTAACGCCCATAGTGTGCTTGGCAGGTTTCCTAGACAATAAACCGAAGTAGTAATCACCCGGTTTGAACCAAAGTTGGATGCCGTTGCATGAGCAGGAAGCCCCTGAAACCCGGCGGTATTCAGGGGGTACGCCATGTGATAGGCTTTGATCCAGGGAAAATTGGTACAAACGGATTAGACGCGTGATCGCAGATCAACCACGTCCGGCACATGCTTCTCGACAGGTACTGGTGGCGGGAATCTCGCTGTTCGTCCTTGCCGTCGGTGAAATTCTGCTGATTTTTGATGTGGTGTCGGAAACCTTCGGCGTCGGCTTCGATTTTTATTATGACCACCATATCGAAATGGAAACAACGGCGGTATTCGCCCTGGGGTTCGCGTTAATTTTCGTCGGCGCCAATTTCTTGCGGCTTCTGCGGGAAAACAGGAACTATCGAACCGTTGCAGGTCTCGCATCCGGTGAGTTCCTTCGAATTGTTTCCGGAAAGTTTAATGAATGGGGGCTTTCCCAGTCCGAACAGGAAATCGCATACCTGTTGATCAAGGGATTGAGCATACAGGAAATGGCGGAGGTGCGTGATACCAGGCCCGGCACCATCAAGAGCCAGAGTAACGCGATTTACCGGAAGGCCGGCGTAAATGGCCGCAATGAACTGGTCGCCTACTTTGTGGAGGACTTGCTGGGCGGGCTGGATTTGATCGCACAGCCATCTCATCCTGAAAAATGAATGTTCAGAAGGCTAGCCACCGCTATAGCCCAGCAGGGCTGATTTCTGTTCATCCTTGAAACCGACAAGCACGGTGTCGACGGAAACGAACACCGGGCGCTTGATCAGGGCCGGGTATTTGAGAATCAGTTGGGTGAGGTCGTCATCGGAGCTGACGAATTTTTCCACTTCGTCCAGTTGGCGCCATGTGGTGCCGCGGCGATTGACCAGCGTGTCCGGCCCGACAGCCTTCAGCCAGTGGCGAACATCCTGTTCCCCGATGCCATCCTTGCGGACATCCTTGAATTCATGCGCGATGTTCTCCGTTTCCAGCCATTTCAGGGCCTTGCGGCAGGTGTCGCAGTTCTTCAGGCCAAATACCGTAATCATGTTTGCTCCAACAGTGTTTTCATTACCGAACGCATCTCCGTTTCAGCCTTGTCTTCCTGGGCGTGAATGCCGTCCGAGACCACCTGTTTGCCGGCAACAAAGACATCGCTGATGGGGTTGGTATCGCTGGCAAACAGCCAGGTATCCAGGATGCCGTCCCCACGCTGCCCGGCAAGTGGCGTCTTTTCCGTATCAAGCACAATGATGTCGGCCCGGTAACCTTCTTCGAGCTTGCCAACAGGCTGGGCGCAGGCCCGGGCTCCACCTTTGAGGGCTGCCTCATAGAGCGATCGCGCCGTTGATTGTTCCGCTCCTTCGGCCATGACGGTGCGTTGCCGGTGGATCAGGCGCTGGCCGTATTCCAGCCAGCGAAGCTCTTCCTTCATGTTGACGGAGATGTGGCTGTCCGATCCGATGCCCCAGATGCCGCCCTTGTCTCGGAACCGGACGGCAGGAAAAATACCGTCACCCAGGTTGGCTTCCGTCACCGGGCAGAGCCCGGCAACGGCCTCGGCAGCGGCAACGGCATCGGTTTCTTCATCGGTCATGTGCGTGGCGTGAACCAGGCACCAGCGTTTATCCACTGAATGATGATCCAGGAGCCACTCAACGGGGCGCTTGCCCGACCAGGCAAGGCAGTCGTCAACCTCCTTGGTTTGTTCGGCGATATGGATATGGATTGGAGCCTGAGGATCGAATTCGTTAAGGGTGTTGATTACATCTTCCAGCAATTCCGGTGTTACGGCGCGCAGGCTATGCGGCGCGATGCCGATACAGACCAGGGGATCGTTCGCCGTTTCGGCGTAAAGGGCGGAGACGATGCGGCTAAAACCGTCGGCATCGTTCAGGAATCGCCGTTGGCCCTCTGTCGGCGGATGGCCGCCGAAACCGCCGAAATTATACAGAACGGGTAGATGGGTCATGCCGATACCGGCATGGCGGGCGGCGCTGATCAGTCGTTTGGAGGTTTCGGCGCGGTCCTCATAAGCGGCGCCATCCGGACTGTGATGAACGTAATGAAATTCCGCAACGGATGTGTATCCGGCTTTCAGCATGTCGATGTAGAGCTTGAAAGCGATAGCTTCCATCTGATCCGGTGTCAGGGAACCTAAAAAACCATACATGACCTGCCGCCAGGTCCAGAAGCTGTCGGGCATGCTGTCCTTGCGCACAGGACCAGATGCTTCACCCAGCCCCGCCATGGCGCGCTGGAAGGCATGGCTGTGCAGGTTGGGCATGCCCGGCAGGGCCGCTCCCGGCAGGACAACGCTGTTGGACGGTTCGCTATCGGCGATGATACGCGCGATGGCGCCTTCGGGGGTGACGTCAATGGTGACATTGTTGGCCCAGCCGTCACTCAACAAAGCGGTTTCGAAATGAAGCGTGGTCATGGGCGTTAAGGGTTCCTACAATGTATCTGCTATGGCCATTGATTTTATTGTAAAAATGATAATGTATCCTATCTGTTCCCGCCACTGATGAAAGGCCTAATGCGGCATGAATTCCGCTGATCTCGATATCCTGATTGTGAATTCCCGGATCGCCACCATGAACAGTTCCGATGACGACTTGCTTGGCCGGATTGAGGACGGCGCCCTGGGCATCACCGGAGGGGAGATATCTTGGCTGGGTGAGTTTGAAGGCCTGCCGCCGGGCATGATGGATAACGCAAAGCGCCTGGTGGATGCAGGCGGCGCCTGGATCACGCCGGGACTGGTCGATTGCCACACTCATGTCGTCTATGGCGGCGACAGGGCCGCAGAGTTCAACATGCGCCTCAAGGGAGCAAGCTATGAGGAAATCGCTCGGGCCGGCGGCGGAATCGTTTCCACGGTTCAGGCCACCCGTGCCTCGGATGAAGACGACCTGCTGGTGCAATGCTTTCCCCGAGTCGATGCCCTGATCCAGGACGGCGTCACCACACTGGAGGTCAAATCCGGCTATGGGCTGGAAACAGATACGGAATTGCGGATGCTACGCGCGGCCCGCCGTATTGGTGATTTCGTTCCCGTTGACGTCCAGACGACCTTCCTGGGCGCGCATGCCGTACCGGTTGAATACCGGGACGATCCGGACGGTTTTATCGGCCTTGTCTGTGATGAAATGCTGCCGCAGGTTGCCGAGGAAGGTCTGTCGGATGCGGTTGACGCTTTCTGCGAGGGCATCGCCTTCAATCCCGATCAGGTGCGAAGGGTGTTTGAGGCCGCCAGGAAACACGGCCTGCCCGTGAAACTGCATGCCGAGCAGTTGTCCGACCTGAAAGGGGCGGTGCTGGCGGCGGAATTCGGCGCCCTGTCCGTAGACCATCTGGAATACGTGGAACAGGACGGCGTTGACGCCATGGCGCGGTCAGGCTCCGTCGCAGTCATCCTGCCCGGCGCGTTCTATTACTTAAATGAGACCAGAAAGCCCCCAATCCAGGCCTTCCGCGACGCCGGCGTGCCCATGGCCGTGGCGACGGACTGCAACCCGGGCAGTTCCCCCGTCACCAGCCTGCTGACAACCATGAATATGGCTTGCGTGCTGTTCGGCATGACGCCGGACGAGGCCCTGCTGGGGGCAACCCGCATCGGGGCCCAGGCATTGGGGCTTGATGACAGAGGGATTCTCGCCACCGGCAAGCGGGCCGATCTTGCCTGCTGGCTGGTCGATGATCCGGTGGAGTTGTCCTATGTCCTGGGGGGCAGGCCGTTGCGCTGGTCAATGCTGGCCGGCAGCATGCGCGAGGAGGAATGGGAAGACTGGGACGAATGGGATGACTGAGCCCGTCTTCAATTTCATGCCCGGAAACAGCCCGGTATTGGTCAGTTGTCCGCATGTGGGAACTCATGTGCCCGAAGATATCGCAAATCGTTTCACCGATGCGGGTAAGTTACTGGCGGATACGGACTGGCATGTGGACTGGCTCTATGGCGAGTCAGCCGGTCAGTTAAGCTGCGCCCTGTTGACGGCGAATTACTCCCGCTACGTTATCGATCTGAACCGGCGGCCGGACGGAGGTTCCCTGTATGCTGGCGCAAACAATACCGAATTGTGTCCGACCACGACCTTTGACGAACAGCCGATTTATCGGGAGGGAACGGAGCCGGACGAGGCGGAAATTAAGGGCAGGGTTCAACAATACTGGCAACCCTATCACGACAAGCTGCGCCAAACGCTCGATGACATGCTTGCGCGTCATGGGATTGCCGTGCTGATCGAAGGGCATTCCATCCGCTCCGTGGTGCCGCGTTTTTTTGACGGCAAGCTGCCTGACCTCAACCTGGGAACGGCGGACGGCGTCAGCGCCGATGGCGATCTGGCGGCCAGGATCATGGACGGGTTCGAGGACTCAATTGGGTACAGCGCCGTTCACAATGGCCGTTTCAAGGGCGGTTATATTACCCGTCATTACGGCGATCCGGGCCGGAATGTGCATGCCCTGCAATTGGAAATGGCGCACAGTTGCTATATGGACGAAGACCCGCCTTTTGCCTTTCGCGCCGACCTGGCGCGTGGCGTCGAACCGGTTGTCCGTGGGATGCTGGAGACTGCTTTGGAATGGGCTCGGGAATCATCCGCCGGATGAGGGGTGACGCCTGTCGCCCTTGCGGCGGTCCGTAAACGGCAGTTGGGGGTCTTCCTCGTCATCGGTCTCCAGTTCATAGACAGCCTGCGAACTTCTCGGTACGGGAACGAATGTCGTTCGCTCCGTTGCTTCCGAAATGGGCCTGAGGATAATCCTGAGCAGGACAAAACCTGCAAGGGCCGCGAAGACCACCGACATGGTGAGGAACAAATAGCTGGATTCCTGCAATTCCATCATGGGGCCGATGACAACCGGCCCGGCGATTGCGCCGGCGCTGAACACCAGCAACAGGCCGCTGGAGGTTTCCACCAGTTTCTCCTGCGGGGCGAAGTCGTTGGCGTGGGCCAGGATCAACGCGTATAGCGGCAGCATGAAACCGCCGTGCAGGCATGCGATGGCGAAGGGGAAGATGCCTTCATGGTCGGGCAGGAAAGCGATAAACAGCCCCGTACCGATGGTGCCGATACAGCATACGGCGATCATGATGCGCCGGTCTATTCGATCGGATATCCAGCCGATGGGCCATTGGGATATGGTGCCGCCGAGAAGAAAGGCGCTCATGAAAATGGTGATTCCGGCGACGGAGAATCCCCGATCCTGGGCGAACACGGGACCCAGGGCCCAGAAAGCCCCGTCCACCAGGCCATAGATCAGGCAGCCGATAAAACCCACTGGCGAAAGGCGATAGAGCGCCATCACATTGATGCGGGCAAAAGGCGGCGGGGAAGGCTCGCGGATGGAGGTCAGGGAAACGGGAACCAGCGAGACGCAGATCAGGATGGCGCAGAATATAAACAGCGTCGCCAGTTCCGGATCGGCCAGGTTCAGCATCAACTGCCCGCCCATGGTGGTGACGTTCATGACGATAATGTAGACAGACAAGACCGTGCCGCGGTTGTCGTTGCTGGATTGTTCGTTCAGCCAGCTTTCGATGACCATGAACAGCACGGCGAAACAGATGCCGGTCAGGCCGCGAATGGTAAGCCACATGACGGGCGTCGGCAGGAGTTGATAAGCTAACGTCCCGGCGGCGGCGAGGGCGGCAAAGCCTGCGAACGTACGGATATGGCCTACCTTGCGGACCAGCGACGGCCCGATGATACAGCCGATAGCGAAACCGCCTGAATAGGCGCCGCCCATGTAGCCGATCCAGGTCGTGGTGAAGCCCTCGGCCGCCGCGCGCACCGGCAATAGCGTGATCAGCAGGCCTTGTCCCAGCAACAGGACACCGGTGCCGATCAGCAAAATGGCGATGTTGTTCCGCGTCGAACTCACGAAAACTTCACTCCCTGCCGGAAACGAAGGAATAATACCGGAAGCACAACGTCATCCCCGCATCTTGCCGCCGTTGGCGTCATAGAGCGGCGCGCCCTGGATTTCCGCGTCATACATTTCGCCCAGGATTTCCACGCTTACCTTCTCTCCGCCGGAAGCAAGATCGGTCGGTACGTAGCCGAGCGCCACGGATTTTTTCACATGATGGGCATAACCGCCCGAGGAAATGTAACCCACGGCCTCGCCGTCTTTGAGGATGGCTTCATCGTTGGAGACATCGATGCCGTCAACGTCGATAACCATGGTGACGAGCTTCTTGTCCGGTCCGCTGGCGCGTTCGCTCTCCGCCGCCTGCTTGCCGATGAAGTCCTTGTCCCAGTTGATAAACACATCCAGGCCGCTTTCCGCCGCCGTGAAGTCCGGGCGGAAATCGAGCGTCCATGCGCCCCAGCCCTTTTCCAGACGCATGGACATGAGCGCCCGGGCGCCATACCACCTGAGGCCCAGCGGCCCGCCCGCTTCCTCAATGGCTTCAGCAAGGCGCAGCAGGTATTGGGGCTTGCAGTAAATCTCGTAGCCCAGTTCGCCGGAGAAGCTGATCCGTAGCAGCAGAACCGGCACGTCACCCACGAACGTCCGGCGAATATCGCGGAACTTCATGCCATCCGCCGACACGTCGTCCCGGGTAAGGGATTGCAGCAACTCCCTTGATTTGGGGCCGGAAAGGCCGATGCCGTGCCAGTCGTCGGAGACGTTGGCGTAGGAAACATTACCTGTCAGTCGGCTTTCAAACCAGCGGCGGTGGGCCTCCTGCATGGCGCCGGAGCCGAACAGCATGAAGTGATCGTCCGCCAGACAGGCCACGGTCAGGTCGCCGTACAGCTTGCCCTTGGGCGTCAGCATGGGCGTCAGTGCCACGCGGCCCGGCTTTGGCAGTCGCCCGGCAAGAACGTGATCAAGGAATTCCCGGGCGCCTTCGCCCTTGAATTCATGCTTGGCGAAATTGGCGATCTCCACGCATCCCACGGTTTCGCGTACGGCCCTGATCTCCGCCGCCACGTAGTCAAAGGAGCGGTTGCGCCGGAAGGTGGGCTCTTCATGGGCGTCATCGGGACCGTTGGCGAACCACAGGGCATTCTCAAGGCCGAAGGATTGGTCCATGACTGCGCCTTTCGCCACGAGACGGTCATAGAGCGCCGTCGTCTTCTGTCGCCGGCCCTTGGGCAGGGTTTCGTTGGGGAAGGTCATGACAAAGCGGCGTTCATAGTTTTCCGAGCTTTTCACCGTGCCCCAGTCCGGCGTAGCGAACTCGCCGAAGCGGGCCACGTCCATGGCCCAGACATCGATGGAAGGCTCGCCGTCGATCATCCATTCCGCCATGGTCATGCCGACGCCGCCACCCTGGCAGAACCCGGCCATGACGCCGACGGCGACCCAGTAGTTCTTCATGCCCGGCACCGGGCCGATCATGGGATTGCCGTCCGGCCCGAAAGTGAAGGGGCCATTGATGGTGTCCTTGATGCCGGCGTTGCCGATGGCGGGAATGCGCTCGAACGACATCTCCAGGCGGTCGGCGATGCGGTCCAGGTCCGGCGGCAGCAGTTCATGGCCGAAGTCCAGCGGCGTGCCGCTCACCTGCCAGGGCGTTGACTTGGGCTCATAAGTGCCGAGCAACATGCCGTCGCGTTCCTGGCGGAAATAGATGTTGGCCTCATAATCGATGCCGGCGGGCAGACGTTCTTCACGGGCCTGAATCTCCGGAATACCCTCGGTGATCAGGTAGTGATGCTCCATGGGCTGGACGGGCAGGTGGACGCCGGACAGGCGGCCAACCTCGCGCGCCCAGAGGCCGCCGCAGTTGACGATCATGTCGGCCTTGATTGTGCCCTTGGGTGTCACGACGTCCCAGCTGCCATCGTTTTGCTGGTTGGTTTCGATCACCGGCGTGTGGGTGAAGTACTGCGCGCCGTGCACCTTTGCCGACTTGGCGAAAGCATAGGTGGCTCCCGACGGATCGAGATCGCCGTCAAGGTCATCCCACAGAGCGGCGAGATAGTGCTTCGGATCGATTAGCGGGTGCCGTTCGGCGACTTCCTTGGGGCTGATGAATTCCTGGTCGAGGCCCATGTAGCGCGCCTTGGAACGCTCACGCTTGAGGTAATCATACCATTCCGGCGTCGAAGCCAGGTAGAACCCGCCCGTGGAATGCAGCCCGACGGAATGACCGGAGGTTTCCTCGATCTCCTTGTACAGGTTGATGGTGTAGCCCTGTAGGCGGCTGATGTTGGGATCGGAGCTGATGGTGTGAATCTGCCCCGCCGCGTGCCAGCTTGAACCTGACGTCAGCATGTCGCGTTCCAGGAGAACGACGTCCTTCCAGCCGAATTTGGCCAAATGGAAAAGGATGGAACATCCAACAACGCCGCCCCCGATAACGACGACCCTTGCGTGGCTCGGAAGTTGTTTGTCGCCGGTGCTCTCTTCTTTCAGGATTTCAGGCGCCATGATCATCCCCCCATTGACTGATCGTTACACAAGAAACATTGAAAACCTTTTCCGGTGGTCTTTCAACTGCCCTGAACCTGCGTTATGAGGGAATATGCGAACAAGCGAAATAAATTTGACGGAGAATGCATTCCATGCCCCGCTTTTATGAACCCGACCTCGGCAGCAACCCGGATGACCCTTTCGCCCGAGACGGCGACGGGAAGCTGATCCGCCGCAACTACTGGCTCGACATGAGCGACCAGACGATGGTCCTGGTGATGACGAACGGTATTGGCGCACATCTGTCGAACGAGCAAAAATGCAATCATCTGGAGGATCTGGGGCGGGAGCACCTGATCGAACAGGTCTGCGTGCAGGAAATCCTGCCGCCGGAATAATGCGAAATCGCTGGCTTTTGGGCTATTCTTCGTATTCCGCCCAGCAGTTGGGCGTTTCCCAGACCCGGACCTTATGCAGGGCGGCGAGGCCGTCGCTGCGGTTGTGAACGGGCTCCTTCAGGCGGGAAAACCAGTGCTCGGCCAGGCACTCGGCCGTGGGCTGGGCCTTGATCACATAGAGTTTGCTTTGTAAGCGTGTTTGTTCGGTGGCGGCGTAACCGTTGCTTTCCACTTGGGACCTGATGTCCGCCAGCCATTCTTCAAAAGGGATGCCAGCGGGGACGAACAGCTCCAGCACCTCGGTGTCGTCGCTGGAAGATATGAAACCGTGGTCGCAGGGCGCATCGATAGCGCGCTTCATCTCTTCATCGAGAAAGCCGAAATCAAGCACCATGTCCGTCTGCTCGCCATCCTGATGCAGGGTGTCGCCAATACCGCGGCAACTGGCCTCGATCGTATAGCGGTGGCCGTGCAGATGCCGGCACTTGCTGCCGTGGGTCATGATCCTGTGCCCGGCGTCGATGGCGATGCGGCGCATGATAATGTGGCTCATTATCGTATTCCCAGTTGTTTGTGTGTCTGCAGGCTCAGCTTCCAGACGGGGTGTTCCATGCAGTAGGCGATGGCCTTTTCGGTGTTTGCCGCCGTTTCTGAATTGTCCATAGGTTGCAGCAGGAAATGATCGAAGTCGAGTTCCAGGAATCCTGCAGGATCAAGGCCTGGCTGGGGAAAGATGAACTTCAGTTCGTCCCCGTGTTTGACGACCAGTTCCGATCCGGCCTTGGGGCTGACGCAGACCCAGTCGATCCCATCAGGCGCCTCAAGGGTGCCGTTGGTTTCGATGGCGATTTCGAAGCCCTGTTCGTGAAGAGCGTTCACCAGCGCCGCATCCAGCTGCATCAACGGCTCGCCGCCGGTGCAAACGACGAAAGGCTTGCCCTCTGAAGTATCCGGCCAGTAGGAGGCGACTTCCCGGGCCAGGTCCTCAGCTGTTTTGAATTTGCCGCCGCCCAGGCCGTCGGTGCCGACGAAGTCCGTGTCACAGAAATTGCAGACCGCGTCCGCCCGGTCCTCTTCCCGGCCCGACCAGAGATTGCACCCGGCAAAGCGGCAGAACACGGCGGCGCGGCCACTCTGGGTTCCCTCACCCTGCAAGGTATAGAAAATTTCTTTAACGGAGTATGTCACGTTGCCATTGCTTTTCGGATAGAGTTGCGATGGTGGAATTTAAAAACTGGCGCTCATATCCTACCAAAAATGCGACAAGACAACCTTTTTTGCCTGTCCCAACTGCTATAGTCGCGATTTACGGTGTTTTGGCAACAAATCAAAAAGGGCGCTGGTAATCGTTATGCATTTAAGGATAAACCCTTCAATACAACCAATTGAGAAACACCGCAGAGTTTTACAAATCCCATGGGAAATATCATCTGGATCGCATCTTATCCGAAATCCGGAAGCACCTGGTTACGGGTGTTCATTTCAAATTATCTTGCCAACTCCGATGTGCCCGTGCCGCTCAATGATCTGGACGAATACAGCAAGGGTGACATGAGCGTCACGCCTTATGAGTTGTCTTTGCAGCGGCCCTTTAAGTACAGCACCCTCGAAGAACTGCAAAAAGTCAGGAATCAGGTGCATGCGTACATTGCCGGAACAATCAACGACACGCTGTTAATGAAGACCCACTTCAACTACAGGTTTCCGGACGGGACGCCGGCAATCAACAGGGATGTTACACGCGGCGCTATTTATGTTGTCCGCAATCCTCTCGATGTTTCGGTCTCTTATAGTGATCATCTTTCCTTTGATCTCGACGAGACGATCAACCTGATGGGGTTGGAGGGCAATGCCCTGGAAGGGGGCAAGAATTTCATCCCTCAATATCTCGGATCCTGGAGTTCGCACGCCAGGAACTGGATTGATAGTGGCGATCTTCATCGGCTGATCTTGCGCTATGAGGACATGGTCAACAATCCCGAAGCCGCATTCCTGATGGTTCTGAAGTTTTTGAAACTGCCGCAGGAGGCAAAAAGGTTTGAGAGGGCGCTCAGGTTTTCAAGCTTTTCGTCGCTCCAGGAACAAGAGGCCTCGGAAGGTTTTCGTGAACGCTCCCCGGCGAGTGAAAAGTTTTTCAGGGCCGGCCAATACGGACAATGGCGTGATGTCCTGAACGATCAACAGCGCGATACAATAATCCGCGACCATCAAGACGTGATGACCAAGTTAAAATATCTTCAGGAAGACGGCAGTCCGAGATTCTGATAACACAGAACTGGCGCCCCCAAGGGGACTCGAACCCCTGTTTCCGGCGTGAGAGGCCAGCGTCCTAGGCCACTAGACGATGGGGGCGCTCTCAACTTAAACAGGATGTACCCCGGATCAGGTGCCGGGATCAAGTACGCAAAAGCCTGTCAGGAAAAACATTGTGACAATTCTCCGGGTTTGAAGGCGAAGCGCTTGGTGTCGCCCCTCCCGTGCAGTAAGATTATTGTCAGGCGCACACTATAAGGTGCGCTTAAATATGGTTGCGGATGGTTTGGCTTGAAGGGGGGGAGCGTTCGATTTGCTGGCATTTAACGCAAATCAATGCTGCCAGGCCGTCTCTAGATCATTTTTGCGGAGGTAAAAGCAGAAAACGTCGAATTTTGGGGTAAGGACGTAATGCGGGTTTTACTGGCGGCAATTCTCATACTTCTATCCGGTTTCCGGGCATCGGAAGCAACGGAATCTCTGACAATTGCGATCAGCGATAACTATCCTCCTTTAACCATTGTCGATCAGATTGGTGAACCCAGGGGGTTGCTCATCGACATGTGGCGGGAATGGAGCAAAGCTACGTCCACACCCGTTGAATTCCGGGTCCTGGATTGGCCTGATACGATAGAATCCGTCAGGAACGGTGACGTAGACATTCATTCCGGTCTGTTTAAGAGCTCTCAACGGTCGGAGATCCTGGATTTTTCAGACCCGATCCATGAGATCAAAACAGGCTTGTTTTTTCGGGCAAGCGATCAGTTGGTCGCCCTGGATGATCTCAACGGTGAAAAGGTCGCCGTGGTCGAGGGCGTGTATCAACATGATTATCTGCTGGAGAATTATCCGGGCATTCTGACGGTCAGTTATCCTGATTATCAGGATACGGTTTTCGCCCTTCTAAAGAGTGACGTCAGGGCCGTTCTTAGCGAAGTTCCCTCCATGCAGACAGCCCTTGCCAGAAATAGCTTGCAGGGCGCAATCAAACGTCATCCCGACCTTGTGTTCAGCAATCAGGTGTTGGCTGCTGTCGGTAAAGGGCGGATGGACCTGCTTGAGAAGGTCAACGAAGGCTATCGATCCATCCCAACAGAAAACCTCGCCCAAATTGAACGTCGTTGGTTCAGCGATCCAGCGGATCATTTCTATGTCGGTTCGGATGGGCAGTTATCTTTCACGGCTGAGGAAGAGGCCTGGCTGTCGAATAACTCCATTATCCGCCTGGCCGTGACGAATTTTATCAAACCCGTTGATATCATTGACGATCAGGGAGGGTATACCGGCCTGAACGCCGATCTGATAACGCTTTTAAACAACAAACTGGGTATCAATATTGTGCCCGAGTTTCAAAGCGCCTGGAGCGAAGTCGTTGAGCGGACCATGGATGGGAGGGTCGATGGCGCTTTCAGCCTGTCCCGTACGCCCGAACGTGAAAAAAACATTCTTTTTACCAAGCCCTATGCCTTCGATCCTGTGATCATCGTCGTGCGTGATGATGATGACAGGTTTGATTCATGGGATGACCTTAAGGGGAAGACTGTTTCAACGGTCATGGGAGCAGCAAATGCGGATGATATTAAAAAGGCCCTGGGCAACGGGCGCTTGCTCGAAGTCGCCGATGAAAACTCCGGCCTTGTCGCGCTGGCCACGGGCAAGGTTGACGCTCATGTATCGTGGCTTCTCCCCTATGGCAATGCGCTCAGGCAGGAACCGGTTCCCGGTCTCAGGATTGCCGTTAAACGTAATTCGGAAGGGGGTACGCTCCGCATTGGGATCAACAAAAACCATCCGCAACTATACAGCATTATCCGTAAGGGGCTTAATGCCATAACGCGTGAGGAGCTTGCTGAAATCAGGAATCGCTGGTTGTTTCCGACAGTCGAGGATGACCAGCATAAAATTTTCCTGACGGAAGAGGAAAGGGACTGGCTCCGGAACAATCAGAATATCCGGGTCGGCATGATGAACGATTGGCCGCCATTCAGTTTTATCGACGATACGGGCCTTCCCCAGGGTATCAGCGCCGATTTCATCAAGGCGATCAACAAACGGCTTGGTAATGCCCTGCATTTGGCCCCGGGCCCCTGGAAGGAACGCTATGACGATGTGAAGGAACAGCGGCTTGATGCGTTGCTCGACCTGACACCATTAAAATGGCGGGAAGAGTTTTTCAATTTCACGACGCCCTATATAACCATTCCTCATGTATTCATTGCCGACGAAAACGCTGAGCCGATCAACAGTGAGGACGATTTGGCCGGGAAATCGATCGCGCTTGAGAAGGGCTTCGGCAACGTCAAGCACATCAAGGACAATTTCCCCGAAATCAAGGTGCTTGAATACAAGGATACCCGGGAGGCTCTGGATGCCGTAGCAAGGGGAGAGTCCGACGCCTACGGTGGCAATAGGGCGGTTGCTACTTACATCATCGAAAAAGAGGTCATGCATAACCTCAAGATTCACGGCCGTTTGAGTGTTCCCGGCTCGGTCCTGGCAATAGGGACGCGCAAGGACTGGCCGATTTTGCGCGATATCCTGCAAAAAGCCCTGGATGATATCGGCCGGGAGGAGCGCCGATCAATTGTCAGGAAGTGGGTGTTGACGGCGGATCAGGATGAAAGCGCCCTTGAAACGGCCCTTACCAGTGAGGAAGAAAAGTGGCTTGAAAAACACCAGTCCGTTCGTGTCATGGTCGGCACCTGGCCGCCATTCCAGTTCATGGAAAATGACATGCCGAAAGGACTTGGGATCGATTACGTCAAGGTCGCCCTGCAAAGCCTTGGACTGGATTTCGTTCCCGTTCCCATCAAGTGGCATGATGCGGTTAAGGATATATCAACGAATAAAGCGTCGGTTGATCTGTTGCCGAC
Organism: uncultured Thalassospiraceae bacterium; assembly: GCA_964344255.1. GTDB lineage: Bacteria > Pseudomonadota > Alphaproteobacteria > Rhodospirillales > Casp-alpha2 > JAJFIE01. The sequence goes on along the minus strand of CAYFMQ010000007.1, from coordinate 58,564 downwards.
AGCGGCGCACAGTGAAGAGAGAGAAAAACTTTTCAGCTTCACGAACAATTACCTGTCCTTCCCGCGTGTAATTTTCGCCCGCACGGACAGCTCGTTCACGTCGCTGGAAAGCCTGTCCGGCAAGAAAGTCGCCGTTGAAAAGAACTTCATCACCCAGAGGCTACTGGAACAGGATTATCCCGGTATTGAGCTGATTCCATACCAGACTACGCTGGAAGCCATGGAAGCCGTGTCTTTTAACAATGCCGACGCCTATGTAGGCAATATGGCTGTCGGCAGCTACATGATAGAGAAGCACGGCTTCACGAATCTCAAGGTGGCCGCCAGAACAAGCTATCAGAATGATAGACAGGCCATTGGCGTACGGAAGGACTGGCCTGAACTGGTTTCATTGCTAAACAAGGCATTGAAGGCCATTCCCGAAAACAAGCATAGGGAAATTCGCCAGCGCTGGATAACGCAGACAGACAGCAGGATCAGCCAGTCCAAGGAAGAGACGGCTGGCCTCATCATGCAGTTTGGCATCGGCGCCATTGTTCTCATCATCCTGCTGATGGCGATGGCGCTGACCATCAGAATGCTTGAAGGCAAGGATCCGTCACGGCTTTATCAATCCCGGGAAATCAAGGGCCTTGGCGTCGTCCTGATCGGCCTGTTTCTCTGTATCGTGGTGTTCTCTGCCTGGTTCACGCTGGAAAAGACGGAACAACAATCGCGTAACAAGATCGGCTTGGTTCTGCAAACGGTTCTGGACACCAGCCACAATGCTTTGAATTTATGGGTAGAGGGGAGGAAATCATCTCTTGCGGTTCTTGCTGATAAATTCGCATCGCGGATTCAAATCCGTAATCTTCTGGAAGTGCCCCGGACACGTGAAAGCTTGATAAAGAGCAGGGAATTTTCACAAGTCAGGAGTCTTCTAACCGCCAAGGAAATTCAGCGGGAAGACGGCACCTTATCCATCATCGGGCCTGACGGTACTATCATCGGATCGCTTCAGCAGTCGGCGGTCGGTACGGTCAGTCCTGTTTACGCACAGCAAAAGGTGCTTTTTGACCGTGTTTTCAATGGTGAAAGTGTTTTAGTACCACCTGTCATTTCATCTTTCAGAGCTGTTAACCGGTCAACAAGAGCTGCTGAAAGAAGGTCCGTCTTGTTCGTGATGGCGCCTGTGTATGATCTCCAGAACAAAAATGTCGTCGCCTCGATTGCACTATCGCTTGACCCCAGTCAGGAATTTTCCCGCATTATCCAATTGGGCCGTGTCGGAGGCACTGGAGAGACCTACGCTATTAACCAGGAAGGCCTGCTCATTTCCCATAGCCGTTTCGGCCGCGATTTAAGGCGCGTGGGATTAACCAGCAACGTAAACAAGGGTATCCTCGATATCCGGATTGCCGATCCTGGCGGCAACATGCTTGAAGGACATTCTGTCCCTTCTGACCTCACTTCATTGCCCCTGACACGAATGGCCTCAGAGGTTACGGTAGGCCGAAGTGGCATAGATGTTGAAGGGTATAGGGATTACAGAGGGATCCCCGTCATGGGCGCCTGGCTATGGGACGAAAGTCTTGGCATTGGCCTGGCGACAGAAATCGATGTTTCCGAAGCCATGGACTCTTTCTTTGACATCCGTAAGACGGTCATGATCGTGCTAGCCGTAACCGTTCTTATGGCACTGGTGTTGACCGGGATGTCCGTATGGGTCGGGCGTAGCGCCAACCGTTCCTTGAGGCGTGCGCGTGACGATCTTGAAAACCGGGTTATCGAGAGAACACAGGAACTCCAGAACAGCGAAACCCGCATCCGCAGCATTATCGATAACGCCGTCGATGGCATTATCACGATAAGCGAAAAAGGCACTATTCAGACATTTAGTCCATCTGCCGAAACGATTTTCGGCTATACGGCAGAGGAAGTAATCGGCCAAAACGTCAACATGCTCATGCCCGAAACCGAAAAAAGCGAGCATGACAACTACATAGAAAATTATATGAAGACCCGCCAAGCCAAAGTGATCGGAAATAACCGAGAAGTCCTTGGTTTGAGAAGTGACGGTACGGAGTTCCCCATGGATCTTGCGGTCGGTGAAGCGGTTGTTGACGGCGAACGGGTGTTTACCGGCATTGTGCGGGATATTACGGAACGCAAGAGAGCCGAGGTCGAGTTGATGTTGGCAAAGGAAAAGGCTGAATCAGCAACCCGGGCGAAATCGAACTTCCTGGCTGCCATGAGCCACGAAATCCGTACGCCCATGAACGGCGTCGTCGGCATGATCGACCTGCTCAGGGAGACGAAACTCGATATTGACCAGCGTCAGATGATGCGCACTGTCCGCGACAGCGCCTTTTCCCTGTTGCAGATCATCAATGACATCCTGGATTTTTCGAAGATCGAAGCCGGCAAGATGGAATTGGAATTGCTGCCGGTTTCCATACGCAACGTTGTCGAGGGCGTGGCGGAGACGTTACTGCCCAACGCCCTGAAAAAAAATCTTCTGGTTTCCATATTCATTGACCCGAATATCCCCTCTTGGGTCATGAGCGATCAGGTCCGGTTGAGGCAGATATTGTTCAATCTTGCGGGCAATGCGGTCAAGTTCACCGATTCACTGCCTGACGCGCCGGGCAAGGTTGGTATCCGTGCTGATCTGATGTTAGCCGAGGGTGATAATAACGTTACAGTAAGCCTGTCGGTCAGTGATACGGGCATCGGCATGAACAAATCGGCCGTCAATAATCTTTTCAAGCCCTTCACGCAGGCTGAAAGCTCAACAACCAGGCGTTTTGGCGGAACCGGCCTGGGGCTCTCCATCTGCAAGAACCTGACGGACATCATGAATGGCCGGATCGAGGTAGAAAGCGAGGAAGGAAAAGGCTCAACCTTCAAGGTTATCTTGCCTCTGGAGATTGCCGACAAGGAAACGGACAAGGCGGACAGTTACAATGTTGAGGGGCTGAATATTGTCATTGTCGCCGCTGAAGATGATGAGAGGACATATATGGAAAGGTACCTGCAACACGGGAAGGCCAACATAACCAGTTGCAAGGGTGTGGAGGAAGTTAAAGCCATTCTGGCTTTCGCCAAATCGGAAGATAAGGCTTTCGATATTCTGGTTTTCGGATGCGATTGCCCGGAACAGGCCCGCGAAAACCTGATTGTTTCTCTGCAGGAGGAAGAGGAAGGAAAACTTCGTTTTGTCATTCTGACCAATGACCGTGCTGCGAAAAAAGGGATGATCCTACCCGACAAGGTCGTTGTCGAAACGGCTCCTCTCCGTCGTTCGACATTCCTCAGAGGTGTCGCCATGGCGGCGGGCCGCGCCAGCCCGGATGTGGAGCATGATGGTGAAGGCCCGACATTGCCCAAGAAGAAAGCGCCTACGGTGGAAGAGGCCGAAGCGTCGGGCCACCTTATCCTGGTTGCAGAAGATAATGTTACCAACCAGGACGTCATCAAGCGCCAGCTTAACCAATTGGGTTACGCCTGCATCATTACCTCGGACGGCGTCGAGGCTTCTTTTGAATTGAAAAACAGGAACTATGCGGTCCTGCTGACGGATTGCCACATGCCCAATCTGGATGGCTATCAGCTAACGGAACTAATCAGAAAACAAGAGGAGGGCGGCGTCGATCACATTCCGATCATCGCCATCACGGCCAATGCCTTGCAAGGAGAAGGTGATCGCTGCCTTGCCATCGGTATGGATGACTACCTGCCGAAACCGCTGGAGATGGACAAGCTTAAAGCGACGTTGAAGCGGTGGATGCCGCCCGAGGCCCTAGACGCAGGTGTGGAAGAAATCGTTGAGGATGAGACAACTGCTGATGAAGCTGTCGAAGGGCATCAGGAAACGCAGGAATCAGAGCAAAATGAAGAAGTGGAATCCGGTTCAGGTGGAAGCGAAGAAGCTGCTATTGACCCCAGGGCGTTAAAGGACATCTTTGGCGAGGATGATGACACCTTCAAAGAGATACTCGGCGATTATGTCGAGCCGACAAGAGGTATAGCAAAAGAGATCAATGACGCTTTTGAGGCGCAGGATGCGCCGGCAATCGGCGCCGCCGGTCATAAGCTGAAATCCTCTTCCCGGTCTGTTGGCGCCCACAAACTCGCCGATTTGTGCTTTGAGTTGGAAAAGGCCGGGAAGGCCGGAAACTGGGAAGAAATTGAAGCTACCATGCTGCAGTTCGAGCCTACGCTGGAAGCGGTCATGGATTACATTGAATCTCTCTGACTGAGTACTTTTATATGTTTGTACGAGCCGAACGTTACAGAGAATGGGGAAAGCTGAATGAGTGATGGTGAACTAGGCACTCTTGATATTCTCGTTATCGATGATGAGGATTTCATCCGCAAGCTGGTTGTGCGCATGCTGTACGAACTGGGCGTGAAGAATATTGTTGAAGCCGAAGATGGAGCCGACGCCCTGAGTAAGATCAGGCAGTTCCGCAAAGGCTTTAGCGTGATCATCTGCGATCTTGAAATGCCGACCATGGACGGCTTCGAGTTCGTTCGCATGCTTCGGAGCGACAAGAATATATCGAACCCGGGCGTACCGGTATTGATCCTTACAGGCCATGCCCAGGAAGAAAATGTTCACGAAACAATCAGGCTCGGCATACATGGTTTTCTTGCAAAACCGGTTTCCAAGGCGATCCTTGAAAAAAGAATTCTCTCTGCGATCTCCTCGCCGCCAATCGATCCGAAAATTCTGGAAGGGCTTTAAACGTGAATGCTGACAATCCCGGAATACTTGCTGTCGATGATGAGGACTTCAACCTCAAGCTCCTTCTCCGCCATATGGAGAAGGAAGGGTTCAGCAATGTCGATACCGCCAGCAATGGTGCTGAGGCCCTGGATAAGGCACGCAAGACGGGTTATGACCTGATCCTGCTGGACATTGAAATGCCGGAACTCGATGGCCTGGCAGTGCTGGAACAACTGAAATCAGACTTAAGGCTGCGTGATATACCGGTCATCATGATTTCCGGCGTCGAGGAACAGGAAAGCATCGTCAAATGCATCGAACTCGGCGCTGAGGATTACCTCGCCAAACCATTCAATCCGGTGATGCTGCGCGCCAGGGTCAACGCTAGCCTGGAGAAAAAGCGATTACGCGACATGGAATCCAGGCACTTAAGCCAGATCAAGTCTGAAAAGAACAAAACCGACCAGTTGCTCAATGTCATCCTGCCGTCGGCAGCGGCAAGTGAGCTCAAGGCAACGGGCAAGGTTGCGCCGCGTAGCTATGACAACGCCGCTATCCTGTTTTGTGACATTGTAGGTTTTACGTCTTTCTGTTCTGAGCATTCGGCCGAGGAAGTGGTTGGCGGGCTGCAGAATCTGTTCGTGAAGTTCGAGGAAATCACGACTACCCATCAGATGGAAAAGATCAAGACAATCGGTGATGAATTCATGGCGGCTGCCGGACTGACGGTCCAGAATTTTGAACCGCTCCTCTCGTCGATAAAATGCGGTCTCGACATGGTCAAGGTGACCGGAGAGTTGGATAACAACTGGGAGGTCAGGATTGGCGTTCATGCCGGACCGGTGGTGGCCGGTATCGTTGGTGACCAGAAATATCAGTTCGATGTGTGGGGCGATACGGTCAACACCGCGGCTCGCATGACGTCCATTGGTGATCCCGGAAAAGTCGTCATGACTTATGATTCCTGGCTTCAGGTTCAAGGTGAGTGCGAAGGCCGCTCCCTTGGGCAGATTGAGGTAAAGGGTAAAGGGATGACCGAAGTCGTTGAATGCTCCGGTCTGTTGTAAGCAGTCCAAATCAAGCTTCTGGATCAGGCCCCCATTAGGCGGTTAAGGTAACTCTTTATGCAAAACCGTTTCCGTTTGTGAGTCAGTTCCATGACCAATCCCTGTATCATCACCGTCGCCATTACCGGTTCCCAGCCACGTAAGAAAGACAACCCGGCAGTGCCGATAACGCCTGCTGAACAAATCGAATCTACTCACGAGGCCTTTGAAGCCGGTGCAAGCCTGGCCCACATTCATGTGCGCGACAGTGACGAAAAACCATCCTCGGACCCGGATCTGTTCGCCGAGGTGGGCGAGGGTATTCGTAAGCATTGCCCAGGCATGATCATCCAGTTTTCCACCGGCGGTCGTGGCCGCGCCATGGAAGAACGGGGCGCCATGCTGTCGCTAAAACCCGATATGGCCTCGCTGGCAACGGGGTCGGTTAATTTCCCGACGCGGATTTATGAAAATCCGCCGGATTTTGTGGAGGAACTGGCCGTTTCCATGCGGGATCTCGGCATCAAGCCAGAGATCGAAATCTTCGATGTTTCCATGATGTATGTGGCGGCCGACCTCGTTGCCCGTGGATTACTGGAAGCGCCGCTACACGTGCAGTTCGTCATGGGCATCAAAAACGCCATGCCGGCGAAAGAGAGTCTGCTTGATTTCCTGCTGAGTGAATTGCCCGGCGTCCTGCCGAAGGCCACGTGGACGGCGGCCGGGATCGCACGGCACCAGTTGACCCTGAACCAGTGGTCATTGGCGCGAGGGGGGCATTGCCGTACAGGCTTGGAAGACAATATCCGTTATGACAGGGATCGCCTGGCCGCCAGCAACGCCGAGCTGGTGCAACGGGTGGCCCGGATGTGTGTAGAGCACAATCGCCATGCGGCGAGTCCCGAAGAAGCTCGCGCCATACTAGGACTGCCGGCAGCCTGATCAGGCGGCGTGCCTTGTGGCGCTGTCAATGAATGCGTCGACAGCCGCCGGGTCCGTGTTGAAGGCCGTGACCAGACGGATAAAGGGGCCTTGTGCATCGCCCATCCGATAGAACTGAAAACCATCGGTCTCCAGGCCATCGAGCACCCGCTCAGGCAACTCTACAAACATGAGGTTGGCGTCCACGGGAAATCGAAAACCTGCGCCGGGGACTGCGGCCAGGCCATCAGCCAGCTTTCTTGCCATGGCGTTGGCGTGCCGGGCATTCTCAAGCCACAGGTCGTTTTCCAGATAAGCGTCGAATTGAGCCGCAATGAAGCGCATCTTTGAAAACAGGTGGCCGCCGCGTTTTCGGTGAAAGGCAAACGTTTTAGCCAAATCCCGGTTAAAGAAGATAACGGCTTCCGCCGCCAGGGCGCCGTTTTTTGAAGCGCCGAAAGACAATACATCTACACCGGCTTTCCAGCTCATCTCCGCGGGCGAGCAGTTCAGAGCGGCAATGGCGTTTGCAAATCGGGCGCCGTCCATGTGCACATGCAGGCCACGGTCATGGGCGGTTTCCGCCATGGAGGAGATGGTCTCAATGGTGTAGATCGTGCCTGCTTCGCTGGTTTGCGTAAGGCTGATCGCGCCCGGCTGGACCTGATGGAGCGTCTTGCCAAGGTGGTTCCAGGCTGCATCGAACCCCGCCGGCGTGCAGAGGCCATTCTCATTATCCATGTGGATCAATTTTGCTCCGCCTGTAAAGAATTCCGGGGCACCGCATTCGTCGACCTCGATGTGGGCTTCCGGGTGGCAGAATATTCCGCCAAAGGAAGGTGTCATGACCGACAAGGCCAGCGAATTGGCCGCGGTTCCGGTTGAGACGAGAAATACATCGGCATTCGTTCCGAACAGGTTCCGGATTTTTTCCTCCACCTGCGCCGTCAGGGGGTCGTCGCCGTAGGGCATGGCGTGGCCTTCGTTGGCGCGTATGACGGCGTCGATGATTTCAGGAGAAGCACCGGTTGCGTTGTCCGAGCAAAAATTCATCTTGGTCACCCTTGGGTAGTTCGAAGCTGTATGGGGGTAAAAGCGGTGGCGTCCGGGGAAGGCTGAAAGGCCCTGATGTCCCTGGCGCCGTTCCTGTCGGAAGATATGATCAGCCAGAAAAGCTCAGGCTCATAAATCATGGATACATCCGTATCGGACGGTTCTGCGGGATGATCGGGGTGGGAATGGTAGTGTCCGACGATACGTTCGTCTGTTTCTTCCAGTTCCCGCATCAGGCCGAAACGGACTTTCGGGTCCACTTCAAAGCTGTCCCGCGTATCCGTCGATGACACGTTGTCGCTGGGGACCACGCGGGTGACCAGAATCTCCTGTTCCGCGTCCCCGGTTCCGGCCAGAAGGCCGCAGCATTCCGACGGATAACTTTCTTCGGCAAAAGCGGATAACGCCGATAAATGAGATTGGGTGAATACGATCATGGCTTAAGGACGATATCGCCAGTTACGGTTCCTGTCGTCAGGTCGATAATGATGATTTTCTCGCAGTTAATGTCTTTAGCGTTCTCTGAAGCGGGGCCAAGTTGCACCACGAGTCTTTGGCCTTCGACGGTGGAGCCCTCAATTCGGCAACCGGCATTGCCGTCAAGGGCAATACGTTCGAAGGATACTGTTTCTTGCTGAACGGCTGGGCCTTTTGTCTTTGTTAGCAACCCGTAGGCCAGCAAACCGATGGCGAGGACGATCAGCACACCCATACCAATGACCAGGGCCTTCAACAATTGCATGGTAATATCCGCTTTCATCTGGTTGATTCGTACTATGTCCGACCGCCCGAGGAAAAACCGCCATGGCGCAAAAGGAACAACCACAACGTTTAAGCGCTTCCGTCCCGTCGGACAAGACCGGGGTGCGTCTTGACAGGTTTTTGGCGGATGAGCTTGAGGGACTCTCCCGCAGCCGGATTCAGGCCCTTATCGCTGACGGAAATGTCTCTTGTAACGGAAAAACGGTGTCGGGCGCCAAAACAAAGGTTCGGGCTGGCCAGGTTTACAGCATCATTGTGCCGGTTCCCATTGGTCCCATACCCGAAGCACAGGAAATCGAGCTGGATGTCGTGTATGAGGATGCCGATGTCATCGTCATAAACAAGCCTGCCGGGCTGGTCGTTCACCCGGCGGCGGGAAATCCCGACAGGACGCTTGTCAATGCGCTGCTGGCCCATTGCGGGGATTCCTTGACGGGCGTTGGTGGTGTCGCAAGGCCCGGGATCGTCCACCGCCTGGACAAGGGAACCAGTGGTCTGATGGTTGCGGCCAAGAATGACCATGCGCATGCCAGCCTGACGGAACAGTTTGCCGCGCATACGGTCGAAAGGGCTTATCGGGCCCTTGTCTGGGGCGTGCCAAGTCCGGCAAAGGGAACGGTGACAGGGAACATCGGCAGAAATCCCCGCAACAGAAAAAAAATGGCGATTGTCGAACGCGGCGGCAAGCATGCGGTAACGCACTATGAGGTCAAACAAGCCTTTGGCGATTGGGCATCCCTGGTGGAATGCCGGCTTGAAACGGGGAGAACCCATCAGATCCGCGTTCATATGACCAGTATCGGCCATCCCCTGATTGGGGATCCGCTTTATGGTTCGAAAAGAACGGCCAAAGGATTATGTGCAGAAACCAGAACCATATTAACCAATCAAAATCATCAGGTATTACATGCCTATTTGTTGGGGTTTATGCACCCTGTTACTGGGGATAAATTAGACTGGAAAGCAGGTGATCCCTTATATTTCAAAGAGATACTCGAAACTTTGAAAACCTGATAAAATTACTATACTATACTAAATAACTTATGTATTATGTTGCTATTGCAAGGCAGTCGCATGCAGTGTCAGTGTGCCCGGGAGTGCGATTTTGCCGCTTGTAGAGTCGATGTGGAAGGAAGCTCAACATGGCGACAGCAAAACCGTATTTTGATGTTTCACCGGAAAACAACCTGACAAGATACCTGCAGCGTATCCGTGAATACCCCATGCTCAGCCAGGAACAGGAACTCGATTTGTCGAGGCGATGGCTCAAGCAAGGGGATTATGACGCCATGCACCAACTGGTGAACTCTCACCTTCGGCTCGTCGCCAAGATCGCCATGGGCTACCGCGGATATGGTCTCCCCGTCAGCGACCTGATCTGCGAAGGCAATATCGGCATGATGCAGGCTATGAAGCGGTTTGATCCTGAGCGGGGCTTCCGGTTGTCGACATATGCTATGTGGTGGATCCGCGCCGCCATACAGGAATACATCCTTCATTCCTGGTCGCTCGTTAAGATCGGAACGACGGCGTCCCAGAAAAAATTGTTTTTTAATTTACGTAAACTCAAGTCGCAGCTTAAGGCGCTTGATGACGGTGACCTCCAGCCTGAGCACGTATCGACCGTCGCGACGAAGCTCAAGGTTTCCGAAGCGGATGTTATCTCGATGAACCGTCGCCTTTCCGCACCGGATCAATCGTTGAACGCACCGATGAAAGAAGAGGGTGAGGGGGAATGGCAGGACTGGCTCGTGGAAGAAGGCGACAGCCAGGAAACCATTTACAGTGAGCGGGAAGAAGGCAAAGGCCGGCGCGTACTCCTAACCCAGGCGCTGAATGGCTTGTCGGAAAGAGAGCGCGATATCCTGATCGAGCGCCGATTGAAGGAGTCGCCATCTACGCTTCAAAATCTGAGCGAACATTACGGTATTTCCCGTGAAAGGGTGCGCCAGATTGAGGTTCGGGCGTTTGAAAAAATTCAGAAGTCCATGCGCAATGCGGTAAAAGAAGTTCACTACGCCCAGTAAAAGCTCTCTGATCTTCAATAAAATCTGAAAGTCCCCCGGAACGGACGCCGATTATTCGTCGGGCTTGTCCTCTGATTCCATGCCGGGGATTTCATCCACGTCGACAACTTGAGGTTCTTCCTCTTCAGGGGGCGGCGATACCGGCGCCTTTTTCGGAGGTGGTTTTTCGGCCCCCTGGCTGGCTTCAGGCAGCCTGGCAACGGCTTCGCCCCACTCTTCAATCAACTTTCGTTGCTGAGCCCGTAAGGCATTAACCCGTTGCTGTGCGATCACACTAATGAAGGACGAGATGACAGGGGGCATGCTTGAATAGATGATCCACCCGATAGCCGCCGATCCGAACATGATCATCAATGCGAACACATCTGCCATGATATTGGTTGCTTCATAGATACTGTGCGTTCCAAGCCAGAGATCCATCAGATAGGGGAATACGCCGCAGAAATTCATGCTGGCGACGCAGAATGTTGCATATTTCTCTTTAGATCGGTCGATGATGTAGGCGGCGAATGAGGGCAGCATACCGAAAATAAACACAATCACGGTTGGCAGCGAGAAAATCAGCAACACGACCATGGCGACGGATACCCAGAGAACCAGCGTCGCCCGCCGGCGGCTGTTTCGCGAGGGTTGCTGTTGCTGTTGTTGTTGAGGTTTCCTGGCCATGACTATTCCTTTGTCTCTCTCACCATGTATCCAACAGGAACAGCATGGTGATAATCGTCATGGACAGCAGGATGGTCAGCATGGCGGTGGTTTTTTGCCCCGATTTAAGGATGCGGCTTTCTTTTTCTCCTTCTTCACCTTCAATATCGTAAACCTCGTTTTCGGCCGTCTGAAATTCTTCCTGGGCTTCCGTAAATCCATTCGCATCGATCTGACGCCGTTCGGCGTTTTCAATGAGATCGAAAAGTTCCGGCAGGCTGCCATTACGGACAAGCTGGGGAATTTCCTTTTCCAGTTCCCGCCGGGTCGTGCGGCTGTGATAGGTGTTGATGGCCGGGCCCAGTATGCCGCCGAGCCAGCTTGCCAGGCCGTGTATGGGCGGCGTTTTCAGTTTCCATTGCAGAAAAGCGAGGAGACTCAGGGTCCCGATGATGCGCCGTTCTTCTTCTTCTGAGGCAATCGCCTTCAAGTGGGGCTGGATATCCTCGCTGAAACGCGAGGCAATGAAGGCCGTAATATGGCGATCAAGAGGCCGCTGGTCAGCTTCCGCCCGATTGGAAACCCTGTCGAGCGCAGGGAGAAGTTCTTCAATTTCGGTAATGAATTCACCTTCGACCAACGGACTCTGGCAGGGCATTCCTTCGTTTGCTTCATAAAGGCATCTTTCAATGCCATATCCCAGGTCTTCGATCTTGAGATAGCTCCTGCATTGGTGGAACAACCGCCGCCAGAAGATAGCGTCCGGGCTTTTTGCGGGGTTATTCTTGTACCAGACCTCATGGATTTCCTGCGATATCAGTTCCATAAGGGGCTTGATGTTCTTTGCGATCAGGAACTCGTAGGCCAGTTCCGCGGCAAGGGAGTCCGGCATCATCGCAATGCCTTTGAAGCGAATGGGTCCGTTGGGATCAAGGACGCCGCAAACCCGGCTGATCACGGCATCGGTTTCAGCAACTTGGCTGCCTGACATGGAACTGGCCTGCTCCATGATGGCCTTCAATCGGTCCGCCATGTCTTCATCGCCCAGACTCTTGCGTATCCAGGCGTCAAAGTTTTCATCTGATTTTATGGTCCGCATGGCTTCATCCGGTTTTTGGGCAAACGAATAAGCTAGGGTCAGCGGACTGATATGGGGGTGCCCCTGGAACATGTAGGGACTGTTGGCTTTAGGCAAGCCGTGTCGCTGGATGGGCGTCCTTTTACGACCGCCAATCCAGTTTTCCACCTCCTCAGGGCTCCAGCGGCTATGTTCTTCATCGGCCAACAAGCCCCGAAGCACTTCAATCATGGACAACGGCAGCCGGAAGTTGCCGCAAACGGCGGCATAGGTGCCACGTTCAATCTTCATCGACAGAAGCGAAATGTCATCGAATGATTCAGCAGGATTGAAACCCAGCAGGATAAACACCAGTGAAATGCCAAGGGCGTACATGTCATCATGCACGGACCCGATGCCGCGCCCGATGGGGTTGGCCATGGACCTTGAAATACTTTCAAAAATGACGGGTTGGTCAAAGCCGGCAGACGCTGTGAGGCAGTCGCCAAGGACGATTTCCTGACAGTTCTCATCCATGAAGTAAAAATTACTGGGGCGTATGGCCCGGTGCGGCGTATCCATCGCATTCAGCGTGGTTATCCCCATCATCGCCGGTTCAAGGATTCGGCGCACCACATCATATTCATTTATCCGGGTTTTGCCGGATGCCAGGGCATCGGAAAGGGAGCCGCCAAGCGGCGTCTGGTAGACAACGCACATGACACGCTGGTTAAGGGCAGGCCAGTCCATGGCGCCCCATTCAACAAGCGGCAGCAGTCCCTTGTCCCGGACTTCCTTGAGCTTGGGCATCAGCTCAGTCCGGACGGGCATGCCGGGCGTACAGATCAGTGCGAAAAGATTTTCGTACTCGCCAGTGCGGTCCAATGCCTTGTAGGCATGCGCATGTGGCGTGTCCAGATGCGACAGCGGCTCTCCACCATCGACCAGAAAACGATCACGAAGTATTGCGGACCCTCCCGTAGGAGACGACGTGTTGGTCTGCTCTGTCGTCTGTGCTCCTACAGGCTCTTCCGCCTGCATGTTGGCCGCTTCTGCCATATCGCCACAACCCGGTCCTGCCGGTAGTCGGCACGTTAAGGGCATAACGTTCTGAAATGCCCACAAAATCTTGCTCAAGTGAACCTGCAAATTCTATGCAATGAGTCACCTTCAAACGATAAAAGAATCCAAAAATGGTCAAAAATGCAAGTGTTAAAGGGGATTTGTTACGGTTTTTTCATTCGTTAAAAAGTATGGTTAATGCCTGAAATCACCAGATTTCTGGGGTATTTGGCCTAAAATCCTGCTAAATCAGTCAATCAATGAACGATAACTTAGCGTACGTCTTCAGGGAGATTTGGCGCATGATGCAACACTATGAAACAACCGAGGAAATGGTTGAAAAAATCCGGCCGGAAGAAACGGTTTATTGCTTTCGCCCCAATGTCCTGACGGAAAACGCAAGGCGATTTACCCAACAGTTTGACGGCAGGGTTCTTTATGCGCTTAAGGCCAATCCCTTGGCCCCTGTCGTAGAGGCTGTTTATGCGGGCGGTATCCGCCATTTCGATACGGCTTCAATAAGGGAGATTTCCTCCATATCCGAGCGGTATGAAGATGCCTGTACGTACTTCATGCATCCGGTGAAGGCGTGGAACGCCATGGAAGCGGCCTATCACCGTTATGGCGTACGCCATTTCGTCGTCGACCATGAAGATGAACTGAACAAGGTCATGGATGTCCTCGGTGATGTCGAGGAGCCTCCGATCCTTATGGTCAGGCTTTCAACGCCCAGCAAGGATGCCACATTCAATCTATCCGAAAAGTTCGGTGCGACTCCTGATCAGGCCGTCGAACTGCTCAGGCAGGCTGCTGACAAGGGCGCGTTGGCCGGTTTGTGCTTTCATGTGGGTTCACAATGCGTAACGACGTCGGGTTATGAGGCGGCCTTCAGGATTACAGGCGAAGTGCTGAGCCAGACCAATTGCCCCATACAATGCCTCGATGTTGGCGGCGGCTTCCCGGTCAGTTATGAAAACACCAGGCCTCCGGCTCCACCGCTGGAAGAATATCTCTCGGTTATCAAAAAGGGCGTGGAAACGCTTAACCTGCCTGAGGATTGCTATCTCATGTGCGAGCCGGGCCGGGTCATGGTAGCCGACGGCATGTCCGTCGTTACCCAGGTCCAGCTCCGCAAGGACGACATGCTTTATCTGAACGATGGCATATACGGTACGATGGGCGGTAGCCGTCTCGGCCTTGAATTTCCGAAACGGGTCATACGGCCTGGCGGATCATTTTCCGGCGAGACAATAGCATTCAAAATCTTCGGCCCGACCTGTGACAGCCTTGACGTCCTGCCCTATACCATCGACCTGCCCACTGATATCTCGACCGGAGACTGGATAGAATTCGGCATGATGGGCGCCTATGGCCCTGCAGTCCGAACCGATTTCAACGGTTTCATGCCATCGATGTTTTGTGCCGTTGAGAAGCCCTTTGGCGATGACGGCGCATCAGCGGGTTGACGCTTAGTTCCGCCGATGATACGACCCAGCCCATGCGTACTGAATTGAAAACGACCGGACTCAAACGAATGCGGACCTCGGGCATGAAAATGACCCGAAAACGGACCTCATTCCGTTTGCCTTTCCGTCCGGTATCCAACGTTTTTCAAGAAAGTACGTTCCATGTCTCTTCCGTCGTCATCTGAATTTCCTTCAAACTCTTCCGAACGCTCACCGTTCGCCGAAAACGGCGCGTCCCCGCGATCGCATGCCCTGGCGCGCCTGGACATCCGTCTGGACATTGATCCTGCATTCCTTGCCCTCGTAACCTCTGAAGCCGCCCGGTTGCTTGAGCGCTTTCTGCCCGGTATTCCGCATGTTCTGGGCATTGACGGCAAAAACATGAGATTAAGAACACGAAAAGGGGTTGTTTCCGTCAGCCAGGCTGACCTGCTGGCCGGCCGCCTCGCGCGTTCACACGGCGTTTTGGGTATTCGGGCTGAGCTTCGGACAGTATCCGGCAGGACTGTTTACAGCGCTGACATCCGCGGCCGAACGCGCCCCGTGAATATTGCAGGTTAGTTTTTCCAGCGCCCCGACCCTGCTTTCATGTCGCTTTCTGAAAGCATGATCGGGAAATGGTCCCGAATAGCCTTGTCTGCATCAGGATGAATATGTTCCGGATAATGCGTGGAAAGGATATTACGGGCCTGCTCCTGGGCCTTGACCCGGATATCAAGCGACCCCTTGTCCTCCCACTCGCCCGGAGATGAGCGGTCCGCCAGGTCGGGATACAGGTACTCGCTATTCATCAATTCAAGCGTCTGGGAATGCCCCAGGTAATGGCCGGGCCCTTTCACGACTTCTTCAATAACGTGATAGGAAAGGGTTTCATCCGTCACCTCGATGCCGCGCAGGACACGCTTGATCATCCCCAGCATGTCATTGTCGATAACCATGGCCTCAAAGGAGCAGCCAAGCAGGCTGCCCATGGTACCGCCGACTTCCGAGATCACGTTCGAGCCGGCAAGGGCGGACAGCACGGTTGTGATCCCCCGTTCATATCCGGCCTGATTGTCGACGGCTTTTGAATCCGTCATGCCGGCGCCGACGCTGCAGGGCAAGTTATAGTAGTTGGCGATTTGCGCCGAAGCTGCAGCCAGAACCGCCTGTTCTCCGCCGCCACCACTGAACGCCCCGGTCCGGAGATCGGAAACGAAGGGCCAGACGCCGAATACCACCGGATGCCCGGGGGTGGTCAACTGCACTAGCATGAGTGCAGCAATGGTTTCAGCAATGGTCTGAACCAGGGTTCCCGCCAGGGCGGCAGGGGCCGTCGCCCCGGCCTGGGGGGCGATAACGACGTCCACAGGCCCGATAAACCGTGGTGCGTCGATGCATACTTCACTGTTTTCCTCGCCATACATCAGTGGCGAAACCACCGGACATCCGCCACTGGAACAAAACGGGTGGTCCCTGTATGCCTTTTCGCCGCCTGAAATCAGGTAAATCATTTCCAGGGCGTCATCGATAAAACGGTAATCGGAAAAACCAAGGCCTACATGTTTGCTTGTCCCGGCCATGGAGGCATAGGCGGTGTTGAGGTCGTGTTCCCTGAGATCGGAAATTTCCGTCGGAACGACGACTTTGCCAAAAGAGTCCAGATGCTCCAGGTTGTCCGTCAGACGGGCGAAGTCATAAAGATCCAGAAGGGTCGAGGCCCTGTAGGTGCTGGCGCCGGGATCAAGGGTCGTTACGGCCTCTCCACCGGGATCGAAATACACCCGGCTGCCGCTCAGTTCCAGATCCCGCTTTTTGTCCCTTGAAAGGCTGTAGGCTTTCTCAGGCGTCATGGCGATACAGTCTTCGACCAGCGAACGGGGGAAAAGCAATCGCCCGGCGTCGCTCAACGTGCATCCCTTTTCCTGGGCTGCCGCCAGGAAGCGGGGAACCGGGAACGCCATGCCGATCTTTTCCAGCACATCAAGGGCCGTTTCATGAATACGTTCCATATCGCGCTGGCTGAGCGGCGCATACGTACCACCGCTGATACCGGGCAAGACCACGGTTTGAGGCGAGCTCTCCTGTTTGGCCTTTAATCGGGCGGCTCTGCCTCTGGTGCGTTGGGGTGGGGTCTCGTCTTGCGTAACGGGAATGGGTTGCGAATCCATTATGCCTGTCTCCCTGAACTTGCTATCGGGAGAACCATAAGCCGTTTCCGCGAATGCCCATAGCCCCCATCAGGGGAGAATATATTCAATCCCTGAGCAAATTAATCGGAGATTGCAAAAGCCTTTAATCTGAATCCGGTAATTTACCCTTTGCCGCATGATCTACTCCGTAAATCCGGCTTAGAACCTCTGTTGAGTCTTCCGCCAGTTCAATGGCATCGGCCAACAGGTGTAAAATATGCATGTTGTTGGCCATCACATGTTCCGCTTCGCCGCGCTCATCCGTCATCATGCTCGTACAGCGCAAAAGAATATCGTTCCGAATGGCAAGAAGCATATCTTCCAGACGCATGCCATCCGGATTGCTATCGGATACAAGATATCGAGTTTTCATGGGCGCCTCCGGTCCAGTGATAAAATCCCAACTCATAAGCAAGGGGATTTTAGCATGTTTTGTCCAGAATACAGCCTTGAAGGCCGTATAGGGTCATCCCGTTAATCTTCAAACGGATCCTGAACGAGAATGGTGTCGTCCCGTTCAGGGCTGGTCGACAGCAAGGCGACCGGCGCCCCGATAAGTTCCTCGATCCGGCGGACATACTTGATGGCCGTTGCCGGCAAGTCGGCCCACGAGCGGGCGCCATAGGTGCTCTCGCTCCAGCCCTCCATGGTTTCATAGACGGCTTCCACCTTGTCCTGCTTGAGCGTCGAGGCAGGCAAGTGATCGACCTTTTCACCGTTGATAAGATAACCGGTGCAGACTTTCAGCTCCTCCAGGCCGTCAAGAACATCCAGCTTGGTAAGCGCGATACCGGTGATGCCATTGACGGTCACGGCCTGCCTGACGAGGACGGCGTCGAACCAGCCGCAGCGTCTGGGGCGTCCGGTGACAACGCCGAATTCATGGCCCTTTTCACCCAGAAACTGGCCGATCTCATTTTCCTGTTCCGTCGGGAAAGGCCCGCTGCCAACGCGTGTCGTATAGGCCTTCGTAATGCCCAACACATAATCGATGGCGTTCATGCCCTGGCCGGTGCCGGTTGCCGCCTGGGATGCCACAACGTTGGAAGAGGTAACGAACGGATAGGTGCCGTGATCGATATCCAGCATGGTCCCCTGGGCGCCTTCATACAGAATGCGCCGCCCTTTACGGCGGGCGTCATCCATGATCTTCCAGACCGTATCGATATAGGGCGTGATTTTAGGCGCGATCTCATGCAGTTGCTTCATCAGGGCGTCGCGATCGATAATGTCCTGCCCCATGCCCTTCAGCAGGGAATTATGGTGGAACAGCAGGGCGTCCATTTTGGCTTCCAGCAGTTCCGGGTCCATCAGGTCGCCGACCCGAATGGCGCGCCTAGCCACCTTGTCTTCATAAGCCGGGCCGATGCCGCGTCCCGTCGTCCCGATTTTTCCGATCTTGCCGTTGCTTGCGGCGCTTTCCCGCGCCATGTCGAGATGCTGATGCAGGGGCAGGATCAGGACGGCGTTTTCAGCGATCCGGAGGTTTTCCGGGCTTATCTCGACACCCTGTCCGCGCAGAGTGTCAATTTCTTTCATCAGATGCCAGGGATCAACGACCACACCGTTGCCGATGACGGACAATTTGCCCGGCCGAACGATGCCGGACGGCAAAAGGCTCAGCTTGTAAACGGCGCCGTCGATGACGAGCGTGTGACCGGCATTGTGGCCGCCCTGGAACCGTGCAACCACGTCGGCGCGTTCAGACAACCAATCAACGATCTTACCCCTACCCCCGTCGCCCGATTGCGAGCCGACGACCACTACATTAGCCATGCAAGCCGGTCCTTTCGTGCATTCTGTTTGGTGGATTGCCGCATTGTCATATCAAAGCTCAACGGCCTTGCCATTTTCAAGTATGTAAGCGCAATCGAGTTCTTTTGCCTTTGCCTTGGGATCGGTTGATTCATCCAGGGCATAAACTGTAACCCAGCCTTCCTCCCTTAATGTCTGGCCTGCGCTTTGCTGTGTGCCGTAGGGCATGAAGATGCGTTTCGGCTGCTCATGGGGCGTGACGGCCCTGAGCAGCGTATCCATGAACAAGGTCAAGCCGGTGGAATGCTCCTGTCCCGTGCCATCGCCGTTGTCATCGGTGATGTAACGTCCGCCTGCCCCCAATTCGCCCCGGACACCCTGGGTGAAAAAGGTAAACGTCACGCCGGTATGATATTCCCATCCGCGGTTTTCGACAGGATCGATGGTCATGACGAGATCAGGTGATTCATGCCGGACCGCTGCGACAACGGCCGCCAGGGTTTCGCACTCCGCCGCGGCGGCAGGACCGAAAGACAGGCCATTCAAAACAGCCAGGGTATCTTCTGCAGGGCCTGTCGCCGATAGAAGGGCGCTGAACAGGGAAAGCCCCTCATCCCCGATGGATTTCGCAAGCCCGTTCAGGTCGGCGGCATCCTTGCGGTCCAGAACGGCGCGAAGAGCCGCTTCAGATGCCGGATCAATGGCGAGGTCCCTGCAGACGGCCGGGACAAGCGTCGGCAGGCACAGATCAACCGACATGTTTTCAACACCCAATGCCGAGAGGGCAGAGGAGGCCATCAGGATTATTTCGGCATCGGCTGCGGGCGTGTCTGCTCCGATGACCTCGACGCCGACCTGTCCGAACTGGCGCTCGCTGCGCAACTGGGAGCCTTTGACGCGTAGAATCTGTCCTGCGTAGCTGAGGCGTAAAGGCCGGGGCGCATTCTTGAGCCGGCTTGTGGCGATACGGGCCACCTGGGGCGTCATATCGGCGCGCAAGCCCATCATGCGTTGGGAAATGGGATCCATGAGGCGAAAAGTCTGCGGCGCCATGGCCGAGCCAGGGCCCCGGAGAAGGTTTTCTTCAAATTCCAGCAGAGGCGGCTTAACGCGCCCGTACCCATGTGCGTTGAAATGCGCCATCAGACGCTCGACAACGTCCGCTTCAAAAGCGGCGTCAGGCGGCAGGACATCGGCCATCCCGGCTGGCAGCAGGGCCTTGTCGGCGTTGTTGGCGTTGTCGTTTGTGGCGCTCATGGCGTTTGGCTTCAGCAATTCAAGTAACGGACATAAAAACAGGGTTGTGTCGGCAAAACGCCACAACCCCATTAACAGCACGGAAATGGATGATACCGTTTCCTTGGTATGTGGCGCACTCTACTACCCGGATTCCGGCCTAACGGCAAGGGGGGCGTGCAGACATTATGCACAGGCCCTGAACATATGAAATAGAGTGCGATCGCGCTCTAAGGGTCAATAGACTTGAATCCGACAAGCCGCCACAAGGCTATGGGGCCGAGCAGCCCCAGTGCGGCGATGGTAGAGAAGGCGATAAACCATGCCGTTTCGTTTGTTTCGCCGCCGAATACATCCAGGGCGCCGCCGAAAATGATGGGACCTATGGCCGCACCGGTAAAACCGAAAACGGAATACATGGAAATCGTCGTGCCCTTGTATTTGGGATCGGCCACGTGAATGACGCCGGCGGAAATCGTTGATGAGTCGGCGGCGATGAACACGCTGTAAACAAAGGCGACGAACACCAGAACGAAAAAGAGGCCGGTCCCGAGAGCGCCGAAACCGACGGCGACGGTTGCCGATCCGACCATGACGGACATAATGACGACCTGACGGCCGATGCGCTGGGCGATTTCATTGCCGATGATGCTGGCGGGCAGGGCGACAATGGAAACCAGGGCGGCGACGCTGCCCAGGTTCAGATCAGCGCCCCATGCTCCGGCGGATTGAACGCTCTGGCTGAATACGAAAAAGGGAATCAGCCAGGACGAAAAGGCGATGAGTTCCATGTTGTGAAGGCCGTAAAGAATGGAGAGCCCCAGAGCGCGTTTGTTTCTGAGCACGGGCCTGAAATCGAACAGCGCGGTATCCGGTTTTTCAGCCGGAGGCGGGGAAGACGGGATTACCCAGAACGCCAGGATCATGGCGATCGTGGGCCCGATGCCGGCGAGAGCGAACGTTCCCTCCCAACCGACCAGGGGTTCCGCTTCAAGGGCCAGGAAATAGGAAAATCCGGCGGCCAGATAGTAGGTTGCCGTGTAAAAGGATGTTCCTCTTGCTCTATGTGACACCGGCAGGTGATCGGTGAGTATCTTCAGTCCCGGCATATAGGTTCCGCCAAGCGCCACGCCTTGCAATGTGCGCCAGAAACCTGCCATCCAGACGTCGTTCGACAGCATGAACCCGAATGCCGAAACGGCCCCCAGGGCGAGGCTGACGATGAAGATCGGTTTGGCGTTCATGCGGTCCGTCAGAAGGGAGAGAACCGTAACGGCCAGCAATTCACCGGCAAAGAAAAGCCCGCTGATGGTGCCGGCTTCGGTGTTGGTGATACCCCATTCCGTGCGAAAGACGGGGATGAGCGACGGAAACGTCGACAGGGTCATCATGCTGAGAATTTCGATCAGGCACGCAGCGGCAATCAATTGGACAGGCGTGAACAATCGCTCAGACATGATGTTTCAGGTTCCGGGAATCAGATCGTTGCCTGGAAAGCCAAGGCGGCGATCATGGCTCCTGACGCCGCAAGAACAAGATACCACATGAAAACCGCCCGGCGGACCAGAACAAAAACGGCGATTGCCGCCGGGATGCTGGTTATGCCGCCGCCAAGCAGGAAGCCCATGGCGGCGCCCGGCATCATGCCCATGTCCATCAGGCGCGCCATCAGGGGGATGGCGGCGTAACCGTTCAGGTAAGCCGGCACGCTGGCGAAAACGGCCGCAGGAATTGTCCACCAGTGGCCGCTGCCGAGCCAGTCGACGATCAGGGTTGCCGGAACATAGGCAGTCATCAGGCTTTCGATGATAAAGGCAAGCGCCAGCCACTTGGTCAGGAACCATCCGGTTTCCTTTGTCGCATCGACAAACATCACCCGGCGGTTCGCCTCGGTCCAGAACCGCCACTGGATTTTCGCGGTTGATGGTCCGCACGATGAATCGCCGCAGGCGGCTTCAGACGTATCGCAGCATCCGCCAAGGGCAGCCCCCCGCAAGGGAGCCTTGAACAAGCCGCCCGCCATGATGGCGTGAGTGGCGAACCCGGCCATCAGGCCGATGAAAATGGTCGCGATGGTTTTTGCAACCGTGAAAGAAACCCCCAGCGTTGCGCTGGAAAGAATAAACATCTCGGGATCCATCAGGGGGGAACTGACCCAGAAAGCCATAACCGGCGCCAGGGGCACACCGGCCGCCAGAAGCCCGGCGACAATTGGAATCACCCCGCAGGAACAAAACGGCGATAAGCTGCCGAACAGGGCGGCGACAACGATCATACGATAGGGCTTGCCGGTAAATACCTGGGCGATGACGGCGTCGGCGCCGGTTGCTTTCGCGGCGGCGGCCGTGGCGACCGATAACAGCAGGAAAGGGGAAATCCAGAGCAGGGAATCCAGGACAAAATAAAAGCTCGCCGATACCTGTTCGAAATCGGCCAAGGCGATGGCGGCGAACAATGCCGCACTGGCGATGACAACGCGGTCAAGACGTTTGGCGTGGGCAATCAGGGACGGCAATGCCAGGGACGTTGGGTTATCGGTTCTCGTTGTCATGTAAGTTATCCAATGTTGTTTTCTCAGGCTGCATCCGAGTTGGCTTGATCGTCACCGGTTTCGAGTTCTGGTAATCCGGCGCAGCACTCATCCGTTAGAAAAACAATCAGGTCATCCATCACGGTATGGCGGGCGATGCACCACAGGCTCCGGCCCTCGCGCTTTTGTTCGATCAGGCCGGCGCGCGCGAGATGCGCCAGATGATGGGAAAGCGTTGATCCGGGGATATCCAGGTGCCGCTGGACATCGCCGACAACAGCGCCTTCCTGACCGGCGCGGACCAGCAGGCGAAAGATGGCCAGTCGGGTCGGGTTACCCAATTCACTAAGGCACTGAGCGGCATTATCAAGAGTCATGATCTGTTTCATAAGCTGACTATAGCGTAGGCGGTAGGTTAATTCAACTATATTTCTAGAAATATCGAAATATAAAATAAACAAGGACTTTCGCCGCTTTGTCTTCATTGAATTTACTTGATTCTGAAAGTTTGACGGCTGACCGTCTTTCCCAGTACGTCGCTGAGAGCCGGTATCATCCCCCGCATCAGGTCAAGACTGCTGGACTGGCCTAAATTAGCCGCCGCCCAGGCTTGCCAGTGCCGCTTGCCGTCTGAAGCGTTATCGATAGAGATTTCGACTGTATACTGACTCGGGGTTACGATGGTTGTGCCGCTTGATCCCTTGTTGAGGATGCCGCCGGTTTGGCTGTTGAACAGGTTCAACTTGACCTGCTGCCTGTCACTATGGGAATTGGTCTGGCTCTCGATTTCAACGACATGGCGCCGGTCCGTCGTGTCCCAGGCGCCAATTTCGCTGCGGGTTTCGATTGTCAGGATCATGTCGCCTTCATCGGCTAGACGGTAACCGCGCGCCGTCAGGGATTTGCGGACTTCTTCCACCAGCGCAATATTCTCATCAGAATTATCCAGTGCCTGGACCCGGATTGTCACTTCCGGTGAAATCGGCCGGTAGCTGACGGCATTCAACACGCCCTCGCCGGATGACTGGGCCTGGACAGCGGATGACGCCATGACGGCAAGTAAGCCGATTATCCAGAAAAACTGGCGCATACTCTTGTACCCTTGAAAATAATTGAGAGGCTTTGAAGCCCAGACATTCAGGGAATCATAGCAGGGCTGCCCTGTCAACCAGAGTGGGTTGAAATCAGCGGTTTCTCAAGCGATTGTTAGACAAAGGCTTGTTGCCTTACACCGATAAGTATTCATCGGCAAACATCCTCTCTGAGGCGTTTTGGACGGAGCCCAAGATCAGTGGCGAAAAAAAAGGGAAAATACGGAGCCGTTGCAGCGGGTCATGAAGAAACGGCCCTTGCAGCCATGGAGATTCTGAAAGCAGGCGGGAATGCCTTCGATGCGGCTGTCGCCGCCATGGCGACGGCCTGCGTGACGGAACCCGTTCTCGCTTCCCTGGGCGGCGGCGGTTTCCTGCTTGCCCGGAAAGGGAACGGGTCAGAAGAAACCGTTTTGTATGACTTCTTCACGCAAACCCCGAAAATCAGGAAGCCTGCGGAGGACGTCGAGTTTTTTCCGATCCTCGCAGATTTTGGTACGGCGACGCAGGAATTCCATATCGGCGCCGGAGCTTGTGCAACGCCCGGCATGACGGCGGGTATATCCAGTATCCAGAATGATCTTTGCCGCATGTCGCCGGCTGAGCACTTCAGCCATGCGATCAGTCTCGCCAGGCAAGGGGTGCGGGTCAATGATTTCCAGTCCTTTCTGTTTGGCGTCGTCGCTGAAATCTACAAACGCGATCCAGAAAGCGTTTCCTGCTTTGGGGATGGCGGAGAATTGGCGCCGTTGGGCGGTATTCTGAAAAACCCGGATTTGGCCGATACCCTCGAAGCATTGGGCCGGGAGGGGCAGGCCCTGTTCTCCCAGGGCCAGATTTCATCTGACATCCATGAGTTTTCTCAGGAATATGGCGGCCATCTCACAAGCGATGACCTGAAGGGATACGAAGTGGAGAAACGCGAGCCGCTCAGTCTTGAATACCGGGGCGCCAAAATCCTGACAAACCCGGCGCCATCGACTGGCGGGCTGTTGATTGCCTTTGCCTTGCGCTTGATGGAAAAGACGGGATACGGGGAAGGCCGAACCGTTTCTCCTGCTCATCCCGAAGTACCGGATCATTGCGCTTTGGCGCGGATCATGGCGTCGACAAATCGCGCCAGGGTGGAAAGCGGGCTAAGGGATTTAAAGGATGAAGCGCGTACAACCCTGCTCGATGCCGGCTTTTTGTCGGCCTATGCCAAGGACATACTGGGACGACCCCAGGCGCCACGCGGCACGACGCACATCAGCGTTGTCGATGCCCAAGGGAATGCGGCATCCGTTACGCTTTCCAATGGCGAAGGTTGCGGGCGTATGCTGCCGGGGCGCGGCTTTATGCTGAACAACATGCTGGGCGAGGAAGACATCAATCCCCTAGGCTTCAACGCCTGGGCCGAAAATGTCCGGCTCTGCTCCATGATGTCGCCCAGCCTGATACTGGAACAGACCGGCAGTGTGACGGCGCTCGGTTCCGGCGGATCCAACAGGATCAGGACGGCAGTCCTGCAGGTTATCAGCAATATCGTCGATAACCGTATGGACCTTGAAAAAGCCGTTTGCCATCCACGAATGCACTTTGAAAATGACGTGCTCAATATCGAAGGGCCCAGTCCCGGCGTCATGATCGAAGAACTTGAAGAAAAAGGCTGGGAAACCCTGTACTGGAAGGAGCCCAATTTGTTTTTTGGCGGCGTTCATGCCGTCAGACATTTCCCGGACCAGACGGCTTTCAATGCCGCCGGCGACCCGCGCCGCGGCGGGCGTTCAATGATCTTGTAAAATAAAAACGTCGCCGGTTCCGGAAATTCGAAATTTGATGAATTATATCAACCATATACTCGCCAAACCTGTATGTTCTCTGTTATGTTTAGGATCAGGCACACGCCAGCAAAAAATACAGGGGCTCAATACGCGATCATTAGCGCTTCAAGAATCAATTCCGTATGAACAGCACCGATACAGTTTTTTAATCGTTGGATAAGGGAAACAACGTTGTCAGAGGCCGAAATTGCAGGGCTGAAAAAAGTTAAACTTCTTGAGGATCTTCCCGAAGAAGAATTGGCCAGACTTGCCAAGACATGCGTATGGAAACGCTATGCCCCGCATGAGCAGATCATAGATCGCCATAGCGAAACACGGGACATCTTCTTTATTGTCGAAGGCGGCGCCCGTGTCGCCAACTTTTCAATGTCCGGCCGGGAGATCACCCTTGATGACCTCCAGTCGGGGGCTCATTTTGGGGAATTGGCGGCAATCGATGGATCACCCCGCTCGGCGTCGGTGGTGGCGCTCGGGGATTGTCAGCTTGCCATGCTGTCACCTGAGCGGTTCCTGGATCTGTGCGGCAAGTATCCGCATGTGGCCATCCAGGTCATGCGCTCGCTTACGGGCATCATCAGGTCCGCGACGGAGCGGATTATGGACTTGAGCACCCTTGCGGCCAACAACCGCGTACACGCGGACCTTCTGCGCCTCGCCAGAGCCAATATGACGGATGATAATCAGGCGGTGATATCGCCCATTCCTGTCCACGGCGATGTCGCCAGCCGTGTCAGTACGACCCGGGAAACCGTCGCCAGGGTGATGAATGACCTTGCCCGGCAGGATGTCGTGAAACGGGAAAAGAACAAACTTGTCGTTCTGAACGTCGAGGCGCTGGAAGATATCGTTGAAGAAGTGAAGGGCGAATAATCATATTTTTAAAAGATCTGGTTTTATTAAGGACTGGTCATATATGTCCTCAAGACGATAAGATGCATATCAATTCATAAATTACAGGGGTAAACCCAGTCGTTTGTTTGGGACAAATTCATGAGCAAAACCATACTAATTGTCGAAGATAATGAATTGAACATGAAGTTGTTCAATGATCTGCTCCAGGCCCATGGTTACGATACGGTTCAGACCATGGACGGGCGCGACGCAATCAAACTTGCGCGCGAGCACAATCCTGACCTTATTCTCATGGATATCCAGTTGCCGGAAATTTCAGGCCTGGAAGTCACCAAAATGATGAAAGCGGATGACGACTTGAAATCCATCCCGGTGATCGCCGTTACGGCCTTCGCGATGAAAGGTGATGAAGAGAAAATCAGGGAAGGCGGTTGTGAAGGCTATATCGCCAAGCCGATTTCCGTTCCGATTTTCCTGGAAACCGTGAACAAGTTTCTCGGTTGATTCCCATTCCCCCTGAGCTTTTTTATTAACCCGTCGGATAAGGTATGCCGTCAGCTTGGGGGTGTGCGGATATGACAAACGCCGGTCCGATGGACCGGCGATTCGTTGCTTGCGTCGGCGGATAAAATTGTCCGCAGGCGACTGTTATTTGATCTTCGCTTCCTTGAACATCACATGCTTGCGCACAACCGGATCGTATTTCCGGAATTCGAGTTTTTCCGTGATGTTGCGGGGATTTTTCTTCGTCACATAATAATAGCCGGTATCGGCGGTGCTCTGTAACTTGACGAGAATGCTGTTTGGCTTTGCCATCGTTATCTGTCCGTTCGTTCGATTACGGTATGATGTGGTTGTTTCAGGCCGCGCACCATACATCCAGCGCGCTCGGTGTCAAGAGGGAAAGGTATGTGTCCCCCGGATCAATTCATCACATGGGCAGTGGCGGAGGTCAGATCCAGGGCCTTGAAATACAATGCCCCGTCGGTAATCAGAGAGCGAGCAATTTCAACATCATCTTTGCTGTTATGCCGCTCGGGAGGGCATTCATTCCTCAGTTCGGAAAATTCCGCCTTATCCTTATGCGACATGGCGCGCCAGACTTCGAGCGTTCCCAGTGTCTTGCCGTGGTTTTGCAGGGCCTTTCTTAAAAAACCATCTGTTTCGGTTTCCGTTCCGCTGGTGCAGATAACAGGAAAAACCCCCAGATCCTGAAGAACATACCCGGAAGGCGCCATGAAACGCGACCATGTCAGGGTTATTTCACCACTGTTCGGCAGGCGGACAACTGTCTGCACGGACCCCTTGCCGTAGGAGGATGTTCCAACCACAACGGCCCGTTCCCTGTCTTGGAGCGCTGCAGCAACAATTTCAGCGGCGGAAGCGGACTTGCCGTCGATCAGGACAGCCATCGGCAGACCTAAAGCCTGATCCTGCCCGGCCGCCTCGTAATGTTGAATGCTGTCGGGATGGCGGCCGAGGGTATTCAGGATGTCGCCATGGACGAGAAACGCATCGGCGACCTCAATAGACTGTTTTAACAGCCCGCCGGGATTCCCTCTCAGATCAAGGACGATGCCTTTTATGTCATGGTGGGTTTCGCTCTCAGGGCCGAGGTAGTTCTTCAATTCCGATACAACGCTGCTGGCGGTGCCCTGGTTGAAACTGGTGATCTTCATGTGCATCACATCGTCCAGCAGTTTTACCTTAACCGTCGGGGGCACGATGTGGCTGCGCTTCAAGGTAAGAGACAAGGATGAAATGCTGTCGCGTGAAATGACAAGATCGACGGAAGTGCCAATGGGACCGCGCAGCATTTTGACGATAGAGTGCATATCCATGTCGCTGACGGCCTTGTCTTCGATGGCGATCAGTTCATCGTGAACCATGATTCCTGAATTTTCAGCAGGGCTTGAAGGCAAAACCTCGGTTATCAGGATCCGATCCTGTTCCTTGCTGAACCGCACGCCAATGCCGCCAAATCCGTCACGCTTGGCGCGGTTTTCACCGGCCTCCGCCTTTCCGGCGTAACGTGAATACACATCGAGCGTGCTGATCGCGCCGTCAAAAACGGCTTCATAAAGCCTCTCGGGGTCGGATGTCTTGATTTCATTGGAATAAAACTGGGCGTCGGCCGTCGTGGCGGCAACTACCGTGGCCCACCCGGACGAATCATCCGCATCCGGTTTCAGAAGATGGCTGATCGTCTGCCTGTTGTAGCTGACCTCGATGGCCTGGTCGCCGAGGGAAAGGGAAATTGCCGGGTCCAGTGACGACAGGCCCCGAATGCCTTCTACCGCCAGGGTTTCGACCATTACGTCGTCGATGTATTTCTCGGAAATGTTGCGAAAACCGGACTCGAAAATTTCTTCTGCATCACCGACAGGAAAACGGTTTTCAAATACATCGGCGCTATCAGGCGTAACAGAACACGCCGCAATCGATACAGTGATTGAGGCGGTTAGCAGTGCTGAAAGGAGCGAGCGTCTGAAAATCATCCAGTTCTCATCGTTGTCCACCGCTATCATACGGTTGGAACTTAACGAGAACAAGGGGCGATAGGGTTTAGTCCATACGTGATGGTTATTTTCTGAGAGCCCGGATTACTCAATAATCATAAACCGGGAGAGATACCGTGCTGCAAAATATCCGACCAATGTTCCAAACAATGCAAGAATGACCCGAAGATCAAGGGTTTCGCCTTCAAACCAGATATTGCTCATTTCACCAATGAACAAACCGCCGGTGGCGCCGATCGCGATACCAATCAGTGGGATTAAAACAGTCGATGTCATGGGCTTCGCCTTTATTCTCTGTGCTGACTCATTCATGGTCAGAGCGGTGTAGCATTAACCATAATGGTAACGTTCCGGCTCATAGATGTCCTTGTTCATTCGTCTCTGAATCTTGACTGTTTGTCTCATTAACCGATTCGTTTAAAATGATTTTTCATAAAGGCGCCTGATGGCATATCCATGTAGGCCGGGGAAGGGAATGGGATGGCTCTTGAGTCGAGATTTTCAACGGATTTGCTGCCCGTAGAACAGCGATTCGAAAGTTGGCGAGAGAGCATTGGCGTCCTCTATGACGTAAAGCAGAATTCCAATTCCCCGAAGGACAGCTTCAATGCAAACATCCACGGTTACCTGCTGGATAACCTGATGATTGCCCGGTGCCGGACGTCGGCCCAGGAGTTCCGGCGGACGCCATTCCACGTTGCGCGCGATGGCGTGGACCATTTCATGATTCAGTTGTTCCTTACGGGAAGCCAGCATATCCGGAGAGGCCGGAAGGAGGTTGAATCAAGCCCTGGCGATCTGATGGTCCATGATCTTTCGGAAGAGCATGTAGCCGATTCATCGGATTTTGATAATCTGTCGATCATTCTGCCACGGCACCTGCTTGCACCGTTGTTGCAACGGCCGGATAGCCAGCATGGCCGTATCCTTAAATCACACGAACCGCTGTCCCAGATACTGTCCCGTTACATGCGGGATTTATATGAGTTGAGCGGTTCAATGAATGATGAGCAAAGAAGTTCTCTCGATGACGTTACGGCATCTCTGATTGCAGCCACCCTTAACGGTTTGGGTGAAGGTGTCGATGAAAATTCCAGCGCCGTCGCCTCCAGTGTCTTGCTTCATGCCAAGCAAGTCATTGATAATAATATACAAAATAGTGACCTTGATGCTGCTGGCGTCGCCAAGGCATCGGGCGTCTCACGGGCGGCATTGTATCGTTTGTTTGAGCCCTATGACGGCGTCATGAATTACATCCGGCGTCGCCGGTTGTATGGAAGCCTGCGCAACC
Organism: uncultured Thalassospiraceae bacterium; assembly: GCA_964344255.1. Lineage (GTDB taxonomy): Bacteria > Pseudomonadota > Alphaproteobacteria > Rhodospirillales > Casp-alpha2 > JAJFIE01. The sequence continues at coordinate 28,546 of CAYFMQ010000007.1, read as the reverse complement.
TGATAGATCCCATGCAGCAGAACCGCACGATCGCCGAAATCGCATTCGACTGGGGGTTTACGAACGAAGCTCATTTCTCCCGGGCGTTTCGCAAGCAGTTTAAGATGAGCCCCTCGGAAGCGCGTCAACAGGAACAAGGCATTCCTTCGGTATCCTTAAATCCGATGGATGACGAACGCATCGGCGATCGCAATTACGAAACATGGATCGCTGAGACGCTTTTCTACTAGGCAAGCTGAATAATCCGGTAGCGGTGGTGAAAAAAAACCGGTGGAAAACCTGGAATACAAAAAATTCTAACGCTTGCGTTGTTGCGCTTTTTTCCGTTTCGCCAGCCGCCGCCCGCGGGATGATTTTGGCTGTCCCTGGCTTTTACGGCGGCTTGACGCCACCGGGCCCGATGCCGCTTCCTTCTCTGTCAGCCGCAGGACCATGCCGCCGGTTATGGGGCTGGCTTCCGTCAGGGTGACTTCCAGCTTCTGACCCAATGTGAATTCTCGACCGGTATCGTCACCGCGAAGACAATGGGCGGCTTCGTCATGGCGGTAGTAATCGTCAGGCAGGGTGCTGATGGGGATCAGGCCGTCGGCGCCGTTGTCATCGAGCATAACAAACAGCCCGAACCGGGTGACGCCGGTGATCCGTCCCGTGAAGTCGCTACCGACATGAGAGGAAAGGTAACCGGCTGTGAACCGGTCAACGGCGTCCCGTTCGGCCGCCGCCGCCCGGCGTTCCGTATCCGACAGATGGGATCCCATATCCCGGAAATCACGATGATCCTTCTCCAGGCCGCCTTCGCCCAGCTTCAAGCCCCTGATAAGGGCCCTGTGTACAACCAGGTCCGAATAGCGCCGGATCGGCGACGTGAAATGGCAATACCGCATCAGGTTCAGGCCGAAATGGCCGATGTTGTCGGGGTTGTACTCGGCCTGTGACTGGCTCCTGAGGATAACCGTGTTGACCATATCCGCTTTCGGCGTATCGGCAACCTTTTGCAGGATGCCGTTGAATTGCGCCGCCCGCATAACCTGCCCCTTGGGGACGGGCAAATTCAGACTGTCGAGAAATTCCCGCAGCAGTTCCATTTTTTCCATGCTGGGCTGGTCGTGTATGCGATACAGACATGGCTGGCGGCGTTTCTCTAACGTTTCCGCCGCGGCGACATTCGCCGCGATCATGAATTCCTCGATCAGCTTGTGCGAATCGAACCGGTCTCTATTGACGATACCCGAAACAGTGCCGTCTTCGCCGATCAGGACCTGCCGTTCGGGGATTTCAAGCTCCAGAACACCCCTGTTCGTGCGGGCCTTGCTCAGGGATTCATAGGCTCCGTACAAGGGACGGATCACTATATCCAGCAGGGTTTCATCCAGATGCTCGGGGACTTTCCCTTCATTCTGGAATGCCTGGACCTGGGCGTAGGTCAGGCGCGCATGGCTTCGCATCATGGCGCGGCAAAACCTGTGGCGCAGCAACTTGCCCTGTTTGGACAGCCACATATGCGCCGCCAGGCATGGCCGGTCTTCGTCAGGGACCAGCGAGCACCAGCCGTTGGACAAGGCTTCCGGCAGCATGGGCACGACCCTGTCCGGAAAGTAAACCGAATTGCCGCGCAGATAAGCAGATTTATCCAATGAACTGTCGGGCCGGACGTACCAGGACACATCGGCGATGGCGACGATGATATGCCAACCGCCTTCATTGTCGGGATCATCATCCGGTTCGGCCCATACGGCATCATCGAAATCCCTGGCGTCGGCGCCGTCGATGGTGACAAGGGGGACTTCCCTTAAGTCCTCCCGGTCTTCCATCGGGGCGGCTGAGGCAGCGTTTGCCTGTTTCAGGGCATCCGACGGAAAATCCACCGGCAAGCCGTGATCGTGAATGGCGATGACGCTGGCGGCGCGGGGATTGTCAGCGCTGGCGAGGTTCTCGACCACACGGGCGCGTTTAAGGCCATAGTGCCGTCCGGGCATCAGTTCCGCGCGAACGAGATCGCCTGATGTGCATCCCTCGGCATCGGGAAACTCGACGATCATTTCGGATTTCGTCCGCCGGTCGGTTGGCCTCAGGCGAAACCGCCCGCCGACATCTTCAAGCATCCCCATGACCTTGCTCGGCGACGTCGTCAGACGCCGGATGGTCTTGCCTTCATACACTGGCGCTTCTTCGGCGCTTGTACGCTCCGTTGGCGTCAGACGGGCAAGAACCCTGTCGCCAAAACCCAATGCCGGATGGCCCCGCTTTTCCGGCGCCATGTAGATGACGGGAACCGGTGGGGGAAAATCCCAGGGAACGGGCTTGGCCAGCACTTCGCCATCCATATCAAGGCCGGTCACCTCGACCACGCTAACGGACGGCAGGGTTCCAGGCTCGGAAAATCGCCGGCCACGCCCCTTTTGCAGGGATCCGTCCAATTCCATTTCCCGAAGGACTTTTTTCAGTTCCATCTTTTGCCTGGAATCGAGACGGAAGGCGCGGGCAATCTCGCGCTTCCCGACCGTACCGGTGCTTTCATGAATGAAACGCAGGATTTCTTCCCGGCTGGGAAAAGGGGAAGGAGCCTTGGGGCGCTTGGCCACCGTTATCAGCCATCCGCCGCTGCGGGAGTCGCATCGGATTCCTTGGCGGTCTTCTTCTTGGCCGTAGACTTGGATGCAGACTTGGACGCGGTTTTGCCTTTGGCCTTGGCCTTTGATTTTGTCTTTCCGTTGCCGCTTTTCTCGGCTTTGGCGGCGAGCATTTCAACGGCCTGCTCCAACGTTATGGACTTGGCGTCCATGTCCTTCGGAATTGTCGCCCGGATACGCCCATGCTGGACATAGGGCCCCCAGCGGCCGGATTTCTGCATGATCGGCTTGCCGTCATCGGGATGAGCGCCGAGCTCGACAGCCGGTTCTTTCTTGGGCGATTCAGCGATCACGGTCACGGCGCGGTTCAGGCCGATCTCGAGAACATCGTCTTCTTTCAGTGAGAAGTAATTGCCCTGGTAAAACAGGTAAGGGCCAAAGCGCCCAAGTCCCGCCTTGATCATATCGCCGGTTTCCGGGTGCTCACCGATCTGACGCGGCAGGGACAGCAGCTTAAGCGCCTTGTCCAGATCAATGGAGGCCGGTTCCATGTGCCTGGGAATGGAGGCGCGCTTCGGTTTCGGCGCTGCGCTTTTCTTCTTGCCCGTTTCCTTAGGGGGAGCCTCACCTAACTGAACGTAGGGGCCAAAGGGGCCTTTGCGGAGCGAGACTCCCAGGCCGGTATCCGGGTCGGTTCCCAGTTCCCGCGGTCCGTTATCGGCTGCTGCAGCGTCATCTTCATCGCCCGTGACGATGCCAAGAGAGCGGGTATAGCTGCATTCCGGGTAATTGGAGCAGCCGATAAAGAAGCCGTTCTGGCGGCTGGGCTTCAGCCCGAGCCGACCGTCATCGCAGGAGGGGCATTTCCTCGTATTGCGGCCGTCTTCGCGTTCCGGGAAGAAGTGGGGGCCGAGAAGCTCGTCGATTGCGTCGATGATCTCCCGGTTGGGGCGGCCCTTGATGTCTTCCGTCGTCGAGTAGAAGGGCGACCAGAACGTCCGGAGCACCGTTTTCCAGTCGATCTTGCCGGCGGATATGTCATCGAGCTCGTTTTCCACCCCCGCCGTGAAATCGTATTCCACGTAACGCGGAAAGAACCTGGACAGGAAGGCGACAACGACACGGCCCCTGTTTTCCGGGATGAACTGGCGTTTTTCCAGCCGCACGTAGTTACGATCCTGAAGCACCGAAAGGATCGAGGCGTAGGTAGAAGGCCTGCCGATGCCGTATTCCTCCAGCGTTTTCACCAGGCTGGCTTCCGAATAACGGGGCGGCGGCTGGGTGAAGTGCTGTTCCGGATCAACAGAAGCGCGCTCCAACGGCATGCCCTCGGTCAATGGCGGCAGGATACGATCCTTGTCATCGCCTTTTCCGGTTGGTGATTGCTCGCCGTTCTCCGCCGCGTCCTTGCCTTCCTGGTAAACACGGAAGAAACCGTCGAATGCCACGACAGACCCAGTAGCGCGTAAAACAACGCTGCCGTCCGAGGCCGGAATGTTGACGCCGACCTGATCCAGCACGGCGGAGGCCATCTGGCTTGCCATGGTCCGTTTCCAGATCAACTCGTAGAGTTTGCGCTGATCGTCATCGAGATAGGACGCTACCTCTCTCGGATGGCGGTTCATGTCCGTCGGGCGAACCGCCTCGTGTGCTTCCTGCGCGTTCTTCGCCTTGTTCTTGTAGATCCTTGGCTCATCCGGGACGTAATTGTCGCCATAATCCCGCCTGATCATGGCCCGCGCCGCATCAATGGCTTCGTTGGCGATATTGATGCCGTCGGTTCGCATGTAGGTGATCAGGCCAACGGTCTCGCCGCCGATATTGATGCCTTCATAAAGTTTCTGAGCCACCTGCATGGTTTTTCTGGCGCCGAAATACAGTTTTCTCGACGCTTCCTGCTGCAAGGTCGAGGTCGTGAAGGGGGCTGCCGGATTGCGGCGGACCTGTTTGCGCTCGATATCGCCGACGCTCAGGCTTGCGGCATTGATGGCGTTAACGGCGTTGATGGCTTCGGCTTCCGAGCCCAGCGACAGCTTCTTCAGCTTTTCGCCGTTGAGCTGATTGAGCGACGCCTTGAAAGATGCACCCTCAGGCGTCGTCAGCGTCGCCTCAACGCTCCAGTATTCCTGCGGCTTGAAAACCTCGATTTCGGTTTCCCGTTCGCAGATCAGCCGCAAAGCGACGGACTGAACGCGTCCGGCGGAACGGCTGCCCGGCAGCTTGCGCCACAGAACCGGCGACAGGGTGAAGCCGACCAGATAGTCCAGGGCACGGCGCGCCAGATAGGCATCGACCAGTTCCTTGTTCAGGTCACGGGGATGATCAAAGGCTTCCTGGATCGCGCCTTTGGTGATTTCGTTGAAGACCACGCGCTTCACATCGACACCGTCGAGCAGTTTCTTGTCATCAAGCGTTTTCTGGACATGCCACGAAATGGCCTCGCCTTCGCGGTCGGGGTCCGTCGCCAGAAACAGTTTGTCGGCGCCTTTCACGGCGCTTTCGATTTCCCGGATATGCTTGCGCGAGCGCTCATCGATTTCCCAGTCCATGGAGAAGTCGTCGTCCGGGCGCACGGAGCCGTCCTTGGCTGGCAGGTCACGGATATGACCATAACTCGCCAGCACCTTGAACTCATCGCCCAGGTATTTGTTGATGGTTTTGGCCTTTGCAGGGCTCTCTACAATGACGACGCTTGTCATAGGGTCCAGCGGTCTTTCACTCGGTTTCTAGTGCTCGTTTATCAATGAGACTCGGTTGCCCGGATGCCTCTGTAGCCGCCCTGCCAGTTCCAGTTCAAGCAGAATTGCTGATATGGCGGCGAAGGAGAATTGGCAGTTGCGAACCAATTCGTCAACCGCTACGGGCGAGAAACCTAACAATTCTATGACCGCAGACCGCGCTTCGGTCATGTTTTCAGGTTGGGTGGGTATCGGGTTATTTCCTTTGAAATCAAATACATATTGCCGGCTCATGGCGAGCGATCCGGGTGTTCCCAAATTTTTTAGGACATCGGCGGCAGATTCGGTCAAAACCGCCCCATCCCGAATCAATCCGTTCGTTCCCTGGGTTCGTGGATCGCCGGGCGCGCCGGGCACGGCGAAAACTTCCCGGCCCTGGTCGAGAGCCAGGCGGGCCGTGATCAAGGAGCCTGACCTGGGCGAGGCTTCCACCACGACAACGCCGAGCGACAGGCCCGAGATGATCCTGTTTCTGACCGGGAACAATCTGGCCGTCGGTTTGGTGCCGACGGGCATTTCCGCAAGCAGGACGCCCCGTTCCGCGATTTCGTCATGCAAGCGGGAATTTTCCGCTGGATAGACCTTGTCGATGCCGCCGGCCAGAACGGCAACGGTGCCGGTATCCAGTGCGCCTTGATGCGCGGCGGCGTCGATCCCCCTGGCAAGGCCCGAAGCGACCACGACGTCCTGCATGCCGAAACCGCCCCGGCCAAGATCGGCTGCCAGTTTCCGGGTGAATCCCAATCCGTTGGCGGACGCGTTCCTGGCGCCAACGACGGCAATAGTAGGATTGGCGAGTATGTGGCGCTCTCCTTTTATGGATATCAAAGGAGGAGGGCCTTCCATCGCCCGCAACAGTGGGGGGTATTCAGGCTCCGTATAGCCAATGAGCGAAGCGCCGGCCTTGTGGAGCCTTTCCAGTTCCGTTTCGGCTTGCGGCAAGGCGCAGGGGCGATAATCCCGGCGCCCGCCCTTGCGTGCAAGGCCGGGCAGTGCTGACAAGGCATCCTCGGCTGAGCCAAATCTTTCGAGCAACCGGAAAAATGTCACCGGTCCGACATTTTCGGAACGGATCAGCCGGAGCCAGTTAAGGCGGTCGTTTGACGACATCGGCGTCAGTGTCTGGGGGTGTTGCTGTTGTTCTCGCATGGCGCGAGAGAGTGGAGCAGTCTTCTCGCGACGTCAAGCTACGCTAAAAGCTTCCGGGTAGGCGGTTAATATTTTTTCCCTCGAAAAGCCACATTATTATTGTGTAAATACCCGAGACCGCTGGCAGTTGTTATATTATTGTGTGTAGGATGACATGAATGAGCCATGCAAGGATGACCATGCTTGATGATGTAAAATCAGCTTTGGGCGGTGACGCAGCCCTGGCTGCCTTGGGCGGTTTGCCTGATCTCGTCTGCCTTTGTCAGGATAATACCGTTCAATGGATCAATGATGCGGGGCTAAGGCTACTGAATGCCGGCCAACAATCCGCTGTCATTGGGAAACCTTTTACGGATTTCCTGGGCGCAGATTATGCCGCCCTCGGTAACGAGCTGTATGGCCTGCTTCTGGAAGAACAAGCGCCTGTTCAGACGAAGATGAAAGCCCTGGACGGGGCATCCTATGACTGCGAACTCAGCGTTTTGTCATACAGTTCGGATCCGGTTGATCAGTATGTCGTCTATGCGCGCAATATTTCGGAATTTACCCGAATTGCGGAAAACCTGCACCTGCGGGAAGACTATCTGCGGGACCTGATCAACAACTCGCTCAGCCTTATTTGTGAATGCCGTGACGGGAAAATCCGTTTTATCAACCAGGCCGGCGTCAAGCTGTTGAGAATGAATTCGGAAGCCGACGCCTTGGGTATGCCTATCCAGGAGCTGTTTCACAAGGACTACCAGGAGATATTCCAGACGGAATTCCAGGGAATTCTGAATGAGGAAACCTTTATTCCGCTTCGCCTGAAGCGTGCCGATAATACATATGTCGATGTTGAGGTCGCCTTTACGTCCATGGGACATACGCAACAGAACAGCTTTCTTGCGGAAGCCCATGACATCACCCAACACAACCGTGCCGTCAGCGATTTGCGGGACCTGATCGACAATCTTGAAACCCGGGTCGATGAGCGAACCGAGTCGCTTCAGAATGAAATCGCTACCCGCCGTCAAGCCGAGGAGCAGCTTCGCTACCTGGCAACTCATGATGCTTTGACAGGACTGCCGAATCGCACGTTGCTGAAAGACAGGCTTGAGTATGAAATCGCCAGCGTACAGCGACATGAAAACATGTTCGCCCTCATTTTTGTCGATCTGGACGGGTTCAAGTCCGTGAACGACACACATGGACACGATGCAGGGGATGAATTGCTGGTTTGGGTTGCCGGCTTGCTCAGGGAGTGTGTCCGCTCAACGGATACCATCGCCCGGATTGGCGGGGATGAGTTCGTGCTGATCATTACGGATGTGGAAAGCCGTGATGCCGCGTCGTTTACGGCCGGGAAGATCATCGAGCGTATTTCGGAGGACATCAAGGTTGCTGGCGCCACCGTAAATATCGGCGCAAGTCTCGGCATTGCCCTGTGTCCCAATGATGCAAATGACGTGGATGATCTTTTGCGACAGGCCGATGCCGCCATGTACGAGGTCAAGCATGACGGGAAAAACAATTTCAGGTTTTTCTCTGATCTTGCTTCAAACCCTGAGTAACTTTTCAGTCCTTATTTTTTGCCGACCTTGGGTTCTTCGCCCCTGATCAGGCGTCGGATGTTGGCGTGGTGACGGATAACCGTCAAGGCGCCTAATCCGCCGGCAAGGATGATCAGGGGAGTGTTATCCGGCTGTTCCGTCAGGAACCATGCGAGGATGGGAGATGACGACATTGAGAGAATGCCGGATAGGGACGAATAACGGAAAACAAGGAAAATCAGCAGCCATAGAACGCAAACGCCCACCCCGACGGGCCAGGCGGCGGCCAATAACGTACCGATGATGGTGGCGACGCCTTTCCCGCCCTTGAACTTGAGCCAAACCGGGAAATTGTGCCCGAGAACGGCGGCGGCACCGGCGATAAGGGGCAGTATGGGATCAGTGACCAGATTTGCAGCGATCAGAACGGCTGCGCCACCCTTGCCGCTATCGAGCAAAAGTGTCGCCAACGCCAGCGGTTTGTTGCCGGTGCGCAGCACGTTCGTTGCGCCGATATTGCCCGACCCGATCTTGCGGATATCGCCGTAACCGGCCAAGCGGCAAAGAACCAGTCCGAAAGGAATCGAGCCCAGGAAATATCCGCCGAGAACGACGGCAAGAAGAAGTTCAGGTTGCTGAAAGACCGCCATCCATCAGGTTCCCGATAATTCGTGGACCAGCCGCCCGTCGACAACGGTTTTGAGCACCCGGCCCTGAACCGGACGTTCATCGAAAGGCGTATTTTTCGATTTGCTCATCAAGGTCTCCGCATCCACCTTCCAGCCGCGGTCCGGATCGAATATGGCCAGATCAGCGGGCGCACCGACTTCCAGGCGGCCGGCTTTCAGTCCCAGCAGGTCCGCTGGCTTGTTGGTGATAAGGGATATTGTCTCCAGCAACGGAAGGTGGCCGTTATGGTACAGCTCAAGCGTAATCGGCAGCAGGGTATCCAGCCCGACGCCGCCGAATGCGGCCTGGGAAAACGGCAAACGCTTCGATTCTTCGTCCTGGGGCGAATGGTCTGAGGCTATGACATCGATCGTACCGTCTTTGAGGCCGGCAACGATGGCCTGCCGGTCGCTTTCGGAACGAAGGGGCGGGGACAATTTGGAAAAAGTCCGGTAATCGCCCACGGCAGTTTCATTGAGCGAGAAATACGGCGGCGCCGTGTCGCAGGTTACGCGTACGCCACGGTCCTTTGCCCGTCTGATCACGTCGACGGATTCAGCCGTTGAAACATGGGCGAAGTGGATGCGCCCGCCCGTCATTTCCGCCAGGCGAATGTCCCGCTCGATCATGATGATTTCCGCCTGAACCGGTATGCCCGACAGGCCGAGCCTGGTCGCCATTTCACCCGAGTTCATCGCGCCTTCCCCGGCCAGGGAGGCCTCTTCCGCATGCTGGACCAAAAGCAGGTCGAACGTGGAAGCGTAGCTGAGCGCACGCCGCATCACCTGTGCGTTGTTGACGGCCTTTGTGCCGTCCGTAAAGGCAACGGCGCCGGCTTCGGAAAGCATGCCCAGTTCGGCAAGTTCCTCGCCATTGGTTCCCTTGGTGATGGCGCCGTAGGGATAGACCTTGGTCAGGCCCAGCTTGCGGGCGCGCCGGGCGACGAATTCGACAACGCTCATGTCATCGATAACGGGCTCCGTGTTAGGCAGGCAGACCATGGAGGTGATGCCGCCGCTGGTGGCGGCCCGTCCGGCGCTGGACAGCGTTCCCTTGTGTTCCTGACCCGGTTCGCCGGTCTGGATGCGGATGTCGACGAAACCGGGCGCCAGATAGGCGCCGTCGCAATCCACAACGTCAATACCTTCCGGAGGCGTCCAGTCCTTGCCACCGATCTCGGCAATGGTTTCCCCTTCCGTCAGCAACGCGCCGTTTTCATTGAGGCCGGTTGCGGGATCAAGCAGATGGGCGTTGATGTAGGCGACCTTGTTGTCGTTGTCGGATTTGTTGGATGATGCCGCCATGATCAGATATTCCTCATGGCTTCTTCGCCGACCTTAAGGCCGAGAATTTCAAGGCAGGCCATTCGTACGGCAACGCCCATTTCAACCTGTTCTCGGATGACGCTGCGGCCGAAGTCGTCGGCGACTTCCGAGTCGATTTCCACGCCCCGATTCATCGGTCCCGGGTGCATAATCAGGGCGTCAGGCTTGGTATTCGAGAGTTTTTCATAGTCCAGCCCGAAGAAATGGAAGTATTCGCGGATGGACGGGAAGAAGTTACCCTGCATGCGTTCTTTTTGCAGGCGCAACATCATCACAATGTCGCAATCCTTCAGTCCTTCCGCCATGTTGTAGAAAACCTCGACGCCGAGATGCTCGACGCCCGTGGGTATCAATGTCCTGGGGGCGATCAGGCGAACCCGCGCCCCCATGGTGTTCAGCAGATGGATGTTGGAGCGGGCGACGCGCGAGTGAAGGACATCGCCGCAGATCGCAACCGTCAGTCCGGCAAGGTCTCCGCGCCGCCTTCGGATCGTAAGCGCATCCAGCAGCGCCTGAGTCGGATGCTCATGGCTGCCGTCGCCGCCGGAGATAACGGCGCAGTTGACCTTTTCGGACAACAGCTTGACGGCGCCCGAGTCCGGGTGCCTGACGACCAGGACGTCCGGGTGCATGGCGTTCAGTGTCATGGCGGTATCGATCAGGGTTTCCCCTTTCTTGATGGCGCTTGTGGCAACCGACATGTTGATCACGTCGGCGCCCAGGCGCTTGCCGGCCAGCTCAAACGAGGTGCGCGTCCTGGTCGAATTTTCGAAGAACAGATTAATGATGGTGCGCCCGCGCAGCGTCGACTGCTTCTTGTCCGCCAGGCGGTTCTGGTCGACATACGCTTCGGAGCGGTCGAGCAGATAGGCGATCTCATTGGGAAAAAGACCTTCTATACCGAGCAAGTGACGGTGCGGATAACCGTTGGTATCTAGAGGGTCTGTTGTCATTAAGGCGGCATAATAGGGTCCGGTTCGGGCAAAATGCAAGCCATTGTTAAAAAGCAAAAAATTTACTTATTTTGCATCGAGGAAACCCTGCAGGATGTAGGTGGCGGCCAGTTTATCGATAACCTCGCCCCGGCGCTTGCGCGTCATGTCGACATCGTCGACCAGCATACGTTCAACAGCCGTCGTCGACAGGCGTTCGTCCCAGAAGGTCATGGGCAGGTCGACGACCTTGCCCAGATTATCGGCGAATGCCCGGGTGGACTGGCACCGGGGGCCCTCCGACCCGTCCATGCTGAGCGGCAGGCCCAGAAGGACGCCGCCGATTTCGTGATCCCTGATGATTTCCCGGAAACGGACGGCATCGTCCTTGAATTTCCGCCGTTTGAGCGTTTCAAGCGGGCTGGCGATCATGTGCGAGACGTCGGAGAGCGCGATGCCGACGGTCTTAGAGCCGACATCAAGGCCCATGATTCGCGTTCCCTGCTGTATGGATTGCCGGAATTCGGCGTTCGTCAAGATGCTCATAAGGCCGCTTATACCCTGCAAACCTCTTCTATGACAGGGGTTTGACAAGGATAGTCCTTGGCGTATGGGCTTTTCCTTGGCTATCCTTTGTCCAGAAATTTCCTCATGGGCTATGGGGAAGGATAAGAAAGCTTGTAGGGGGCGCCGGATGTTCAGGCGGTTATGCGCATTTGACAAAAGCGGTCTTACCGTGTTTGCCGGCGCGTGCCTGTTGCTTGGCGTTTTTTCTTTGTTTCCCTCATCCCTGGCGGCGGAAGAGTTCCTTGGCGTCGAAATCGACAGGTTCGATCGGACCTACGTCGTTACGCGCGATGTGAATGTGCGCGAAAAACCGGATACTAAATCAAAGCGTATAGCGGGACTCAAGAAAGGCGAGCGCATCCAGGTCGCCGGACGTCACCAGGGGTGGATGGCCATTTTGAAAGACGGCAAGCCTTTCGGGTTCACCTATTACAAGTATCTGACCCCCCTCATCGACGGCACGCTCGAAAAACCTGTTCGCAACAGCGCCTCTATCGACGGTGACGGCAAATGCGCCTATGAGATCGTCTTCACCGGCAGGAGCGATGCGGGAATCGAAGAATTCTCCATGGCGGATTACGAAGTGCAGGTCCAGTGCGACCGGGGCGGAGAAACGCTGGCTTTCGTGCTCTACATGTTCATGACGGAGGGCGCCTATCACCCCGCCAGGCCCAACGTGCACCAGATCGGCATCGACCTGCTCGAGATCAGCAACGATGGCGGGTATGACGAGATTTTCACCACGAACGTTCTCTATAATTCGGACAAGGGAAGAGCCGATTTCAGTGAAATCACCCTAAAGCCCTATGCCGGAAAGCCGGACAAAGGCGAGGCGGATGTTCAATCTGTCGGCGAAGCCCTTCGCGAGGCCGTCCGCATGGCTCTTGAAAGCTGGAACAAAAGAGCGTGGGACGACCTGACGAAGGCGCTCAAGGGGGAATGAGGTTGAGCCTTGGCGCTCCGGGTGCTAATTTCCGCGCCTCTTGAGTAACCATTATCTTTTTCATTCAGGAAGCTGATTACATGGCATTGGACCAGGAAACAGTGCGCCGGATCGCCTATCTCGCCCGTATCAGGGTGGAGGACGAACGGCTTGAGCAGATTGCAGGCGAGCTTGACGGGATTCTCCATTGGGTCGAGCAGTTATCGGAAGTGGATACCGACGGTGTGGACCCGATGACCAGCGTGACGGAAGAAATCCCGCCGTTGCGGTCCGATGTCGTCAATGACGGCAATTGCCGGGACAAGGTGCTGGCCAATGCCCCTGATCCGGAAGACGGTTTTTATACCGTGCCCAAGGTTGTGGAGTGAGCGTCATGAGCAATACCCTGACTGATCTCACCATGACCGAAGCGCGTGAGGGCCTGGAAAAAGGCACGTTTTCCGCCGTGGAACTGGCCGGAGCCCACAGCAAGGCGGTGGAACAGGCGCGCAGCCTGAACGCCTTTGTCACCGAAACGCCCGAGTACGCCCTTGCAGCGGCGAAGGAATCGGACGAACGCCGCGCCGCCGGCAATACGCTGGGCGCGTTGGACGGCATTCCCATCGCCATGAAAGACCTGTTCTGCACCGAGGGCGTCCAGACCACGGCGGGCTCGCATATCCTGGAAGGTTTCGTGCCGGAATATGAATCGACGGTGTCGAAGAACCTGAAAGACGCCGGCACCGTCATGCTCGGCAAGGTCAATATGGATGAATTCGCCATGGGCTCTTCCACCACGTCGAGCTACTACGGCAATACGATCAATCCTTGGAAAGCAACAGGCGGTGATCATGCCGGCCGCGATCTTGTTCCCGGCGGCTCGTCCGGCGGTTCTTCCGCTGCCGTTGCCGCCAGGGTCTGCTTAGGAGCCACGGGCACGGATACGGGCGGCTCCATTCGCCAGCCGGCGTCCTTCACCGGCATTGTCGGCGTGAAGCCGACTTACGGGCGTTGTTCGCGCTGGGGCATCGTCGCCTTTGCCTCCAGCCTTGACCAGGCCGGGCCGATGACCCGCACGGTTCGCGATTCGGCCCTCATGCTTGGCGCCATGGCCGGGCATGACCCCAAGGATTCCACTTCTGCGCCCGTTGAGACGCCTGATTTCGAGAGTGCGCTGGGTGAGGGCGTCAAGGGCCTGCGCGTGGGTATCCCCAAGGAATACACCGCCGACGGCATGGCCCAGGAAATCTCCGATCTGTGGGCCAAGGGTGCGGCATGGCTGAAAGAGGCCGGAGCCGAAATCGTCGATGTATCATTGCCGCACACGAAGTATGCGCTGCCCACCTATTACATCGTCGCGCCGGCGGAGGCGTCCTCCAACCTTGCCCGCTATGACGGGGTCCGTTACGGCCTGCGCGTCGACGGCGAGTCGCTTGAAGACATGTACATGAACACCCGTGCCGAAGGTTTCGGCGACGAGGTCCAGCGCCGGGTCCTGATCGGCACCTACGTGCTGTCGGCCGGTTACTACGACGCCTATTACGTGAAGGCGCAACGGGTGCGGAGCCGCATCGCCCAGGATTTCCGTTCCGCCTTCGAGGACGTGGATGTCATTCTGGCCCCGACGGCGCCGTCGCCGGCGTTCCCGGTGGACGAGAAAATGGACGATCCCGTCGCCATGTACCTGAACGACGTGTTCACGGTGCCGGCGTCCCTTGCCGGCCTGCCCGCCATGTCGGTGCCGGCCGGCTTGTCATCCGACGGTCTGCCGCTGGGCCTGCAGCTTATCGCCAAGCCATTCGATGAGCTGACCCTGTTCCGCGCCGGTGAAGCCGTGGAGCAGGCCGCCGGGTTCGAGCTGCCCGATCTGTCCGCCAACTTTTCCGGTGGGGAGGGCTGAGCCATGAGTTACGTTATTCAGGGTGAAACCGGTGATTGGGAAGTCGTGATCGGTCTCGAAGTTCACGCCCAGATCATCTCCAACGCCAAACTGTTTTCCGGCGCATCCACCGAGTTCGGCGGTGAACAGAACGCCCAGGTGTCGCTGGTCGACGCCGCCATGCCGGGCATGCTGCCGGTGCTGAACGAGGTCTGCATCGAGCAGGCGGTTCGTACAGGCCTGGGCCTCAAGGCGCACATCAACCTCTATTCGGTGTTCGAGCGTAAGAACTATTTCTACGCCGACCTGCCCCAGGGCTACCAGATTTCCCAGTTCGCCCATCCCATTGTCGGCGAGGGAACCGTGTTGCTGGACATGCCCGACGGCTCGACACGGCCCATCGGGATCGAACGCCTGCACGTCGAGCAGGATGCCGGGAAATCCATGCATGACCAGGACCCGAACCGGTCCTTCATCGACCTGAACCGTTCCGGCGTCGCCCTGATGGAGATCGTCTCCAAACCCGATATGCGCTCTCCGGAAGAGGCAGGTATTTATGTGCGCAAACTGCGTTCCATCGTCCGTTATCTCGGCACTTGTGACGGCAACATGGAGCAGGGCTCCATGCGGGCCGACGTGAACGTGTCCGTCCGCAAGGCGGGTTCGGACGAGCTCAATACGCGCTGCGAGATTAAGAACGTGAACTCGGTCCGCTTTGTCATGCAGGCCATCGAGGTCGAAGCGACCCGGCAGATCGAGGTCTGGGAATCCGGCGGCGAGGTGGTGCAGGAAACCCGCCTGTTCGATCCTTCCAAGAGCGAAACCAGGTCTATGCGGTCCAAGGAATTCGCCCACGATTACCGCTATTTCCCCGATCCGGACCTGCTGCCCGTCAAGCTGAGTTCCGAATACGTGGACACCATTGCAGCCACGTTGCCGGAACTGCCGGATGAGAAGAAAGAACGCTTCATGACCGAATACGGCCTGAGCGCCTATGACGCGGGCGTTCTGGTGGTCGATCAGGATACCGCGGCCTACTTCGAAGAGGTTGTCCGCACTCCCGAAAAAGGCGCGACCCGGGATGCCAAGCAGGCCGCCAACTGGGTCATCAGTAACCTGTTCGGCGCGCTCAACGCCCAGGGCAAGTCCATCAATGACAGCCCGGTCTCATCGGCGCAGCTTGGCCAGTTGCTGGACCTCATGGCCGATGACACCATTTCAGGCCGTATCGCCAAGGATGTGTTCGAGATCATGATTGAAACCTCGAAAGACCCGGCGGATATCGTCGAGGAGAAGGGCCTGAAGCAGATCACGGATACGGGCGCCATCGAGGCGGCGGTCGATGACGTCATCGCCAACAGCCCCGAACAGGTCCAGCAGTTCAAGGACGGCAACGAAAAGATCGCCGGCTGGTTCGTCGGCCAGGTGATGAAAGCGACCCAGGGCAAGGCCAATCCCGGCGTTGTTAACCAGTTGCTGAAGGAGAAGCTGACGTCATGACGGTACTCAATCTCCACTCCGAGCCGGTGCAGGATAGCTGGCTCGACGCCTACGGACACATGAACGAAGGCTACTACGTGGTGGCGTTCTCGGGCGCAACCTGGCCGCTGCAGGCTCACTTCGGCATCGACGAGAAAGGGTATTTCGAGGAAACCGGCTGCGCCATGTACACGGTGGAAAGCCACATCCGTTATTTGGATGAGGTAAAGGGCGGTTCCATGCTGGAATTCGACAGCATGATCCTGGGCTACGATCCCAAGAAGCTCCACGTCGGGCACGTCATGAAAGTCGATGGCGTCGAAAAGGCAACGTTTGAATGCGTGTTGCTCCATTTCGATACCCGGGAGGGCCGCACGGCGCCCATGCCGGAATCGACGCAAGCCAAGCTGCAGGAAGCGTTGGTCACGGAACTGCCCGATTGGTCCGGCAGGGGCGTTTCCATCGCCAAAAAGTAACAAAATTTAACAACGGCTTTTTCAGGATACTCATGAAACCAATACTTCGCCTGGCTGACATGGTGCACATGCTTACCCGTAAAGTAACGCACCGGGAAGAACGCTCCGAAGAGTTTGCGCTGATCTGTACGGGCGGCGTATCCCATCTCGTTTTTCTGGCGGCGCAACTCGAACGCTTCCGGCTGGCCCTTGGCGGACCGAACGTACCCCTCGTCGTTCTGGCAAGCCACGAAACTGGTGCGGCCCATTTCCTGTTCGATGACAGGGCCGAAATAACGACCTTCGACTTTGACCGCCTCGGCGAAGACCGGACCTATCGGGCCAATTCGATGAGCGAGATGTTTCAGAGCTACTACAAGGGCGTCGTCAACATCGATTACCATCGCCATCCCGATCTGCAGGAAGCCCTGGTCGGGGCAACGCAGCGCCCCGCCATGGCGATAAAGCCTGCCCCGTTGAGCGGTATGGAGAGGCAACTGGAAGAATGCGCTTCCCTATACCAAACCCAGTTCGACAGCGGACCCGTGGGAACGAAAATTCCCGAACGGTGGGAGAATTTCGGCTTTGTCCTTTCCGGGGAAGACCCGGACCTGCCGGCGGCGACGCCTTATTCGCTGAGCGCCGATCTGTTGCCCGAGGCTGTCGTCTTCGAACGGCCCACGGTCCTGCTTCAGCCATTCTGTCCCGATCCCTCGCGCCAGATGCCGGCTGACTTCTACGGTCCCCTGCTGGATGCTTTGCCCGACGATTATCAGGTTCTGATGCTGGGTGATTCCAGTCTGCTTGAACGCACCCCCGATCTTAAATCGCTGCTTGATAGGGATAACGTTTCCCTTGAAGAGACTGACCTGGCCCGGGCCCTGCCGATGATGCTGGGGGCGAAGCTGGTCATCGCCATGGATGGCGCGCCGATGCACCTGGCGGTGATCAGCGGGGCGCCAACGCTGGGGTTGGCGCACGATGCCGGAAACGGCGACCTGCTGCCCTATCCGGCGGATAGAAGTCCGGCTCTTGCCCGGATTCTCATCGGCGATGAAATCAACGCCGAAACAGCCATCGCCTCAATTCGAGAGCTTCTCTAGGCTTGTTACGTTAAAGATTTTTCCGAGAACCCTTACAAAGCAATGCGCCGCTATCCGGGGAGGATAGCGGCGCGATGCTAGGGAGGGAGATCATTCTCTATCAGCCCATGGGGGAGGGCTGGAGAAGTTCGCACCATTGCAGGGTGGAAGTATGGGGAGGACCACCAAGCAATGACCCATATGCGATGGGATGTAATTTGGCATCTGGTATACCAATTAGCAAGTAAAAAGTTTTATTCACTAAAAATTATGGGTATTTTGCAACTCAGGGCTTCATTTTCAGCACTTTTCCACAAGTATTTTGTGGGTTTTTGGCCGGGGTTTCACCATGGGTTGGCACCCGCATAAAAAGGATTCGCATCCGAATAAAGAGCATATCCCCCCGCTTCAGATGGACAAATGTCCCGCACGGGTAAATTGAGATCAATCATGGACAAAGACGGCTGATTGCATCAAGACTGTGGCATCGGTTTCAGTTGTCAATTTGGGGTGGGCGTGGACATCGATGACACAGGCATTTCTTGAACACCTGGAAAACGAACTGAAGGAGGTTCGCCAGGCGGGGCTCTACAAGGAAGAGCGAATCATCACATCACCGCAGGGCGCAGACGTGTCTGTCGAGAATTCGGGCGACGTGCTGAACTTTTGCGCCAATAACTATCTGGGTCTGGCCGATCATCCTGATGTGGTCGCGGAAGCCGAACGGGCCTTGGAAGAGCATGGCTACGGTATGGCCTCCGTCCGTTTTATCTGCGGCACCCAGGATGTTCACAAGGAACTGGAAGGTCGGATTTCCGGTTTCCTGTCCATGGAGGCCGCAATCCTCTACAGCAGTTGCTTTGACGCCAACACGGGCCTGTTTGAAACCCTGCTGGGTGAAGAGGATGCGGTCATATCCGATACACTGAATCACGCCAGCATCATCGACGGCATACGGCTTTGCAAGGCGACGCGGCTACGCTACGCCAACAATGACATGGCGGACCTTGAGCGCTGCCTGAAAGAGGCCGCCGGATGCCGTTTCAAACTGATCGCGACGGACGGTGTTTTTTCCATGGACGGCATCATCGCCAATCTGGCGGATATATGCACCCTGGCGGATAAATACGACGCCATGGTCATGGTGGACGACATCCATCGCCATTCTGGATCGTCTGGAAAATGACGATACCCTGCGAACGCATCTGCACGCCAATGCCTACCGGTTCAGGGAAGGCATGGCGGCCATCGGGTTCGATCTGGTTCCCGGCGAACACCCTATCATCCCGGTCATGCTGGGTGACGCCAGGTTGGCTGCCGAAATGGCTGACAGGCTGCTTGAGAAGGGGATTTACGTGGTGGGCTTTTCCTACCCCGTGGTGCCCAAGGGGCAGGCCCGTATCCGCACACAGATGTCCGCCGCACACTCGATAGAACAGGTCGACCAGGCCATCGACGCCTTCACGGACGTGGGCCGGGAATTGGGGGTGATATCGTGAGGAAGGAAGCTACGATATGAAAGTTCTCGCCAAGACAAAACCCGAAGTCGGCATCTGGATGGAAGATGCGCCGGAGCCGGAGGTCGGCCACAACGACGTGCTGATCAAGATCCACAAGACCGCTATCTGCGGCACGGATGTGCATATCTACAACTGGGATCACTGGGCGCAGGAAACCATCCCCGTTCCCATGACCGTGGGCCATGAGTTCATGGGCGAAGTGGTGGATTTGGGCATCGAGGTGCGCGGCATCGACATCGGCCAGCGGGTATCGGGTGAAGGGCACATTACCTGCGGCCATTGCCGGAACTGCCGGGCGGGCAAGCGCCACCTGTGCCGTAACACCATCGGCGTCGGCGTCAACCGGTCCGGATGCTTCGCGGAATACCTTTCCATTCCGGCGGTGAATGTCTTCAAGTTACCCGATGACGTGTCTTCCGACATTGCGTCCATTCTCGATCCCTTTGGCAATGCGGCGCACACGGCGCTGGCGTTCAATCTGGTCGGCGAGGATGTGCTGATCACCGGCGCCGGACCTATCGGCATCATGGCGGTCGCCATCGCCAAGCATGTGGGCGCCCGCCATGTGGTGATCACGGACGTCAACGATTACCGCCTTGGGCTGGCCGAAAAAATGGGCGCGACCCGTGCCGTCAACGTCACCAGAACCAGCATCGAAGAAGTCATGGCGGACCTGCATATGGTGGAAGGTTTCGATGTAGGACTGGAAATGTCCGGCAATCCGCAAGCCTTCCGGTCCATGCTGCAGGCCATGAACCACGGCGGACGTGTGGCGCTGCTCGGCATCCTGCCGGAGGAAGCCGCCATCGACTGGAACTGGGTCGTGTTCAAGGGATTGGAGATACTCGGCATCTACGGCCGGGAAATGTTCGAGACCTGGTACAAGATGACATCCATGTTGCAGTCGGGACTGGATATCTCTCCGGTCATCACCCACCACTTCGCCATCGATGATTTCCAGCAAGGATTCGACGTCATGCGCTCAGGTGAATCGGGCAAGGTTATCCTGCACTGGGATGACTATTCAGATTCCTGAAACGATGAGCTTATCGATCCGCAAACCGGAATGGGCTGAAGCGAACGCCCTGGCCTCTGCTGCCTATGCCGCCTGGCGGAAGGGCATTGGCCCCTATGTGTCCGAAGCGGCGCGCATGCGAATAAGCGAACTGGATTTCGCCGATTTTATCCGCGGTAACCCGGAACAGGTGCTGGCCGCTTTCATCGGTGACGTTGCTGCGGGATTTGCCGCTACGGAACACGGTGATAACTACATCAGCGACCTGTGGGTCGATCCGGACTTTGAGGGCAGGGGGATAGGCTCGTCCCTGCTGGCCGCATGGGAAGAGAGTATTCGTTCCCGGGACTATGATACAGTGACCATCGAGGTGATAACGGAAAACGCACGCGCGCTGGGACTCTACCGTCATCTTGGGTTTGTGGTCTCCTGGCAGGGCGAAACGACGGACGGTTATCTGAAGGAACCGCTTCACAAGACACGCCTGATGAAGGCGCTCTCTTAAACCAGGTCAAAAAGAAACGGGGCGATGCCATAAGACACCGCCCCGAAAGCTTTAAGCCTTTTCTTTACGGCTTACTGCCAATTCTTTACGGCTTACTGCCAAACCTTGGTCCAGACCTTGTCGATCAGGGACTGGGCTTTGGGCGAGCAGGTCGGCGCAAAGACGACGTTCAGGTCTGACGGCGGGTTGATTTCCGGAGCCGTTTTGACCTCTTCGGAATAATAGGCGGCGGTGCCTTTAACGGCGTCACCATAACCCTGGTGCTCCGTCAGGATAGCCATGTTTTCCGGTTCCATCATCCAGTTGATGAAGGTTTTGGCGTTTTCGACGTTCTTGGCGCTGGTGGGCACCACGAGGCTGTCGAACCAGCCAACCACACCTTCCTTCGGATAGGCGTAGGTGATCGGCGCGCCGGCCAGACGGCCGAGGCGGTTATAACCGGACCAGTGGTTGGCCAGGATGGCTTCGCCGCTGGTCAGCAGGTCGCTCATGGTTTCGGAGTTAAGCGCAACAACGAATTCCTTCTGGTGCATCAGAAGGTCCTGGATCCTTTTCATAACCTTGGGATCTTCGGAGCAGAATTCCGTGCCTAGATAGATGTTGGCCAGCGAAATGACTTCATCCGGGGTCTGGAAAATGCTTACACGGCCGCGTGCTTCTTCCATGGGCTCGAAGAATTCCTTAAGGGATTCACCCTTGCCGGAGTAAAGTTCGTGGTTGTAGGAGAACGATGTCGTGCCCGGATGGGCATGAAGGCGAACGGGATGCAGAACGTGATGTGGGCGATGATGACGTTGCCCAGGCCCCAGTTCAGGCCGATGGCGGCGAAAAAGATCAGAACGGCGACGGCGGTGACGATTTCCGGCACCATCAGGGGAAGCGTGATCAGGCCCAGTGATACGGTCTTGCCCTTGAAATTGCCCCCTCTGGCGAGGATAAGCGCGCCGATGGTGGCGATCGCCGTCGCACAGGCTGTCGATACGGTGGCGACAACCAGGGAATTGATGACGGCCTGTTGGATGTCGATGTTGTTGAAGGCTTTCAGGTACCAGCCGATGCCGAAACTTTCGAAATTCATGACCATGCGGTTTGAATTGAAGGAATAGAAAACCAGCACGACGATGGGTGCATACAGATAGATAAAGAAAGCCACGGTCCACGCGCCAAGTCCGCGGTAATGGCCGACGGGCAGGGCTTTTTTCTTCTTGTTTTGTTTCGCGGGCATATTTGTCTCGTTACTCATGGTTTATGCATCCCCTTCCATCAGGGCGCGTTTTTTAGCGGCCCGCGCATAGAAGACCAGGGAGACGACAACGGCCGAGAGCAACAGCATGGACACGGCCGCACCGAAAGGCCAGTTGCGGGCCGAGGCGAACTGGAACTGAACCAGCGTGCCCAGCATGAGCTGCTTGCCGCCGCCCAGCAGGTTGGGGGCGATGAACGCGCCGATGCAGGGGATGAAAACCAGAATGCAGCCGGCGATGATGCCTGGTTTACATAACGGGATGACGACTTTCCACATGGTCACCCAGCGGTTGGAGTAGAGGTCGCTGGCAGCCTCAAGCAGGCGGAAATCAAGCTTTTCCAGGCTGGCGTAGATGGGCAGCACCATCAGCGGCAGGTAGGAATAGGTCAGGCCGACGGCGACAGCGAATTCCGTATACATCATGTTGAACGAGGACGTGTCTTCCATAATGCCGAAGAACTTCAACGGCGCCTCGATAACGCCGCCCCGGCCCAGAATGATGATCCAGGCGAATGTGCGGATCAGCAGATTGGTCCAGAACGGGATGGTCACCAGATAGATGTAGAAGTTGCGTTTGTCTTCCGGCTGCAGGGTAATGAAGTAGGCAACCGGAAATCCGACGATCAGGCAAAGCAGCGTCGCCATGATGGACAGTTCGAACGATCGCCAGATAATGATCAGATAACCGGGGTTGAAGACCAGGTTGTCTTCAAGGTCGTATTCCATGAAGAGCTTTATGTAGGCTGCAAAAGAGGGTTCAGCCAACACACCGCCATAAGGGTTGGGTTCAAGAAACGAGAACACGGCCATGATCAGGATCGGGATCAACATGAAGATGCCGACCACGATGTACGAAGGCGCTAGTCCAAGCCAACGGCGGCCTGTCTTGCTTTTGGGTAACCAGGCACTCATTTTGCCAGAACCCTCAGGGCGCGGGAAGAATATTCAACGACAATAGCATCGCCGATGGCAAAGGGCAGGTTGCCATCCTCACGGGGACGTGCCTGGGCTTTCAATTCGAGCCCGTCGCCGATATCCACCGTGTAGGCGGCCTGGTTTCCGAGGTAAACGATGTTTGAAACCTTGCCCTGTCTGCCGGAACCTCTTGATTCCGTTAACTGGATTTTTTCCGGCCTGAGGAACAATGTGACGTGATCGCCAACCTTGTGATCGCCACTGTTCTCGGCTTCAAGCGTGCTGGAGCCGCCGACCTTACAGGTCACCAGGTCGTTGTTGACGGCGGTGATTTCCGCATCGAGGAAGTTGGTGTCGCCGATGAAATCGGCCACGAAACGGTTAATCGGGTGCTCGTAGATTTCCGTCGGGCTGCCGATCTGCTGAACCTCGCCGTTGGACATGACGGCAATGCGGTCGCTCATGGCGAGCGCTTCTTCCTGATCATGCGTGACGAAGACGAAGGTAATACCGGTTTCACGCTGCAGCTGTTTCAGTTCCTCGCGCATGTTCTGGCGCAGTTTCAGATCGAGCGCCGACAGGGGCTCGTCGAGCAACAGCACTTTCGGGCTGGGCGCGAGCGCGCGGGCGAGGGCGACACGTTGCTGCTGGCCGCCGGAAAGCTGGTTGGGACGGCGGTCGCCCAGTTCCTTCATCTTGACGAGGGAAAGGACCCGCTCGACGGTGGCAGCGATTTCATCCTTGGGTTTTTTCAGTCGTTCCAGGCCGAAAGCGACGTTTTCGGCGACGGTCATGTGCGGGAACAGGGCGTAATGCTGGAACACGGTGTTAACGGAGCGCTGGCTCGGTTCCAGGTGTTCGATTTCTTCCTCAAACAGCAGGATCTCGCCGCCCGAGACCTCTTCGAACCCGGCAATCAGGCGCAGGAGAGTCGTCTTGCCGCAGCCCGATGGGCCGAGCAGGGTGAAAAACTCGTTGTCGTTGATGGTCAGCGAAACAGTGTCGAGCGCCTGAACCGCCTGGTGCGAACCAGGGTTATAGATCTTGGTAACACCCCGAATATCAATCGCAGCAGTCGCCATTATTCATCCTTTGCCATAGGTCAATCTTCAAAACAAAAGTAGGGATTTTGCCCAGGGACGCCATTTTAAGAGGCAATTCCGGACAATCAACTGTCTTTATCGAGACGTGGTACCCTCCATTTTCGGGGCGGCATCTTAATTAAACGGCGCGCGCATGGCTCTATCCCCGGGGGGGTATGATGGAAAACGTCTCTCATTAATTTTATCCGGCGTGAAAAATCGTGGTTTGAGCACCACATAATATTTCATAGAATACCGGGTATGAGGTTTTTCCCTTGGAATTGAAGGTAAAAATGGTGTCATGACGAATAGGGAAACAGCGACTTTCGGCGCCGGGTGTTTCTGGGGACCGGAAATCACCTTCTCCAAGGTGCCGGGAGTGATAAAGACATCTGTCGGCTATATGGGGGGAGCGCTGGACAATCCCACCTACCGGGAAGTCTGCGCCGGTAATTCGGGCCATGTCGAGGTCGTGCAGGTCACCTTCGACCCGGAAGAGGTCAGCTACCAACACCTGCTGGATGTATTCTGGAACTGCCACGATCCGACCCAGGTCAACCGCCAGGGGCCGGATATCGGGCTGCAGTACCGGACCGTGATTTTCTGCCATTCCGGGGAACAGAGGACAGAAGCCGAGGCCTCGAAGCGCGCCCTTGATGAGTCCGGCGCCTATGAAAACCCCGTCGTGACGACCATCGAGGACGCGGCTGAGTTCTGGATGGCGGAGGATTATCACCAGAAATTCCTGGAAAAGCGCGGCCTGGCTTTCTGCCATGTCTGATTTCGCCCGGTTCTTCCAATCTTCATGACACCCAATGCATCCGACAGCGTTGCGGCTGGCATCGTCTTCGGCCTGCTGACTGCCCTGATCTGGGGGCTGTCGCCGGTGATTACACGCCTGGGCGTAACGGGATCGATCAACCCCTATGACATGGCGGCGCTGCGGTTTGTCGTCGCCGGCCTGATCCTGCTGCCGCTGGTCATCCTCCATGGCCGCTCAGGGTTAAGCTGGGGGGTGATCGCGGTCATGGTGGTGGGCGCGGGCGCGCCGTTTATCCTGCTGTTTTCCTTAGGCCTTGAGCTCGCCCCGGCGTCGCACGGCGGCATCATCACGCCGAGCACCATGTTGATGTGCTCCATGCTGGGCGGCTGGTTCGTGCTGGGCGACAAGCCCGATCTTGCCCGGCTGACGGGATACGTCATCGTGCTCGCCGGCATCATCATCGTCGGCTGGGAAGGCCTGAGCGGAAACGCCGGGCCGGAGGCGTGGCTGGGCGACCTGATGTTTATGGGCGCAGGCGGCGTGTGGGCCGTCTTTACCGTCGCGTCGAGAAAATCGAACGCAGTGCCGCTTCACGCCACGGCGCTGGTGGCGGTCATCTCCATGGTGCTGTACCTGCCGGCATACTGGTTGTGGGGCGAGCCGCACCTGATGGAAGCGCCCTGGCAGGACATCTTGTTACAGGCCGTATTCCAGGGCGTCTTCATGGCGATCCTGGCGCTGTTTTTCTATACCCGTGCGGTCAGGAACCTGGGCGCGGCGCGGGGCGCGGTATTCGCCGCCCTGGTGCCGGGGCTGACGGTGCTGTTCGCCTATCCCATCCTGGGCGAAGCGCCGAGCTGGCTGGAAATCCTCGGCGTCTTCGTGGTCAGCTTCGGCATGGTGTATGCGTTGGGCCTAGTCAGGAGGGCTGATCAGGGGAGGCGCTAAAGATACTGTTCCTCAAGCGGACAGTCGCGGATGAACAACTCCGGCCCCGTGTCCGTGATCAGCACCGGCTGTTCCAGTTTGACGCCTTCGCGCCCGCCGACGGCGCCCACGTAGCTTTCGACACAGACCACCATGCCGGCCTCGAAGTGGCCGTCGTAAGCGCCGAACTCGGCGTCTTCCGGATACCAGATCAACGGATATTCGACGCCGAGGCCGCAGCCGTGCGCCACGTCCGCATAGCGGTTGGCGAGGAATTCATCCGGCAGTTGGTAGGATTGCTCGGCGTATTCCATGAAGCTCATGCCGGGCTTTAACAGCGCGATATTGCGATCAAGCTGCTTGTATGAATGCTCGTAAAGCCGCCGTTGCTCGTCGCTCGGCAGGCCGCCGCCGATGACCCAGCTCCGGGAAATATCCGTATAGAAGCCATAAGGCCCGATCAGGTCCGTATCGAAGGACAGCAGGTCGTCTTTCTCCATGGCCCGGTCGGCGGTTTCCTGGAACCAGGGATTGGTGCGCGGGCCGCTGGTCATCAGCCGCGTTTCCGGGTATTCGCCGCCCAGCGCGATGTTCTCCCCGATCAGGATGGAAAGCGCTTCGGATTCCCGCATGCCCGGCTTCACGGCGGCCTTGAGGCGGGCGATGCTCGCCTCGCAGGCGTCGTAGGAGACGCGCATGGCGCGGATTTCCTCCGCGGACTTGATGGCCTTGGCCCTCTCCAGGATGCCCTTGCCGTCGGTTAGCGTGACCTGATGTCGCTCCAATGCCTGTGTCGCCTGTAGATCGGCGCGGTCCATGGCGAGCCGCCGGTTGCCGCCGCCGTGTTGCTGGACGAGATCGGCGATGCCGTCGGCCCAGCGCCCGGCCATTTCGTCACCGCGCTCGGCGACCATCATGTAGTCCCACGCATAGCCCAGGCGGATGTCATCGACGGTCTCCAGCCCTTCGGCCAGGTGCTTGCTACTACCCAGGTCGAACAGCACCACCGGGCCCTCGGTGGCGATGAAGGCGTAGCGGCAGAAGTTGTGCATGGTCCAGACCTGCATGTTGCGGCTGCCGGTGGCGTAGCGCAGGTTGACCGGGTCGAACACCACAAGGCCTGCCACATCATTATGCGCGAGCTGCTCGCGGATACGGCCCAGGCGGTAGGCGCGGATCGCCTTCTCGTCGATGGGCGGATCGATTGAGGGGAATGTCATGCCGTCAGACGCAGTTTGCCATGCGCCATTAGGCGCAATTCGCCATGCGCCATTAGGCGCAATTCGCCACGCGCCCTCAAACGCAATTCGTCAAGGCGTCCTTGCAGATCTGCCTGCATTCCTTGTCCTTTTCACAGGCTTTCTTGCACTGCTTGTAAATGGCCATGCAGTCCTTGTTCTGCGGATCGGCGCTGATCGGGATATCGGCGCAGCGCGACTTGCAGGTGTCCTTCTCGTCCTTGCCTTCCGACTTGATGCAATCGACCATGCACTGCATCAGCTCGGCGCTGGCGAGGGCGGGGGCGGGAACGGCCTGAACGGCGCTTAAGCAAAGCGCGATCGCGGCCAACAGGGCTGCGGTTTTCCGAATTCTTCCGGTCATGGCGTGTCTCCTGTTATCGGTATCACCCGTCTTCTGCGGGGTGAAAACTATAGCCGGTTTTGAGACCGAAGCATACTCAACAGCGAGGCGTGGTTGAGCCGGCAGGTCCGGCGGACTATATGTTGCTGCACATACCCCATAACTAAACTTGAGATTAAGGCCTCTTGAAAATGATCGACCTCTATACCTGGAGCACCCCCAACGGCCGCAAGATTTCCATCATGCTGGAAGAACTGGGCCTGCCCTATGCCGTGCACCCCATCGATATCGGCAAGGACGAGCAGTTCGCGCCCGACTTCCTGGCCATCAGCCCCAACAACAAGATCCCCGCCATCGTCGACCCGGACGGCCCGGACGGCGAGCCGATATCTGTATTTGAATCCGGCGCCATCCTGATTTATCTGGCGGAAAAGACGGGAAGTGATCTGTGGCCCACCGACCCGCGCCGGCGCATGGTGACGCTGGAATGGCTGATGTTCCAGATGGGCGGCCTGGGACCGTTCCTGGGTCAGGCCAATCACTTTCTCAAGTGGGCCAAGGAAGAGGTGCCCTACGCCATGAACCGCTACCGCAACGAGGCCCACCGCCTCTACGGCGTCATGGACAAGCGCCTGGCCGACGCGCCCTATCTGGCCGGCGAGAATTACTCCATCGCCGATATCGCCTCCTATCCCTGGGTCATGCGCCATATCTGGCACGATATCGACATGGAGGCGCAATGCCCCAACGTGTGGGACTGGCTGCAGCGCATCGGCGCCCGCCCGGCCGTGCAGAAGGGCATGGATGTGCCCACCCCGGCTTAATAAGTCGGCCTGATGCTATGATCCAGATGATATGCTAGGATGGCGTAAGCTGAAATAAGGGAGGAACGCCGTGGCTGAGCAGGAAACCCCGGAAAACGACCAGGAAGAGCTCGAAGAACTGGAAAACAAGGGCGGGTATCTGGAAAACGAGCCGGTCCGCCGCGTGCGCCGGCTGCTGGTGGAGGCGGGTTATGGCGACCGGGTGATCGAGCTGGCCGAGACCGCCCGCACGGCCCAGGACGCCGCGGATTCCATCGGCACGGAGCTGGGCTCCATCGTCAAGTCGCTGGTCTACAAGCTGGGCGACACGATGGTCATAGCGCTGGTGGCGGGCGATCATCAATGTTTGCCGGAAAACCTGCCCCGCGCCCTGGCGCTGGACGGGCATGAGGCGAAACGCCCGGACGCCGACGCCGTCAAGGACGTGACCGGCTTTTCCATCGGCGGCGTCGCGCCCATCGGATCGGCGACGCCGCTGCCCATGGTAATCGACAGGTCGTTGAA
Source organism: uncultured Thalassospiraceae bacterium (assembly GCA_964344255.1). GTDB lineage: Bacteria > Pseudomonadota > Alphaproteobacteria > Rhodospirillales > Casp-alpha2 > JAJFIE01. The sequence goes on along the minus strand of CAYFMQ010000007.1, from coordinate 368 downwards.
GCGCTTCGAGACGGTCTACGCGGCGGCAGGCCACCCCCATTGCGTATTCCCGGTGAGCATGACGGAGCTCAAGCGCATGACCGGCGGCATCGTCTCCTACAACATCGCCGCACCGATCGCAGAGAGCGGGGAACAGACATAAAACGGAAAGCCCGTCTCCCTGCGTTGTATCCATGATTGACGGGAACGTATCGAGTGAGTAGATAAGGCGCGTAGCCACACAACGCGGTCAGGTGGGTGAGTGGCTTAAACCAGCGGATTGCTAATCCGTCGTACTTCGAAAGGGGTACCGAGGGTTCGAATCCCTCCCTGACCGCCAATTAACGAAAAAACCGGTTCTCTGAAACCGGTTTTTTTGTGTCTGAGCC
>CAYFMQ010000006.1:138331-179597 GCA_964344255.1 uncultured Thalassospiraceae bacterium | reverse complement strand
GAAGCCGACGGCGTTATGGCCGTACCACCACTGCACCAGGGCGTCCTGTACGCCGGCCCAGACGATATAGCTCTTCACGCCATAGAAGCTGACCGGAACGGCAAGGTTATTGACCACATGCAACATGGCGACCGTAACGATAAAGGCCAGGTAGAACCAGTTGGCGACGTAGATATGCGGCTCCTCACGTCGGGCGAGGGTGCCGAGGAACACAAGCAGGTAAACCACCCAGACGATGGTGAGCCACAAATCGACATACCATTCGGGCTCTGCATATTCCTTGCTCTGGGTAATACCAAATACGTAACCGGTCGCCGCCAGCACGATGAAAAGGTTATAGCCGAGCAGCACGAACCAGGGCGCCCAACCGCCGGCGATCCTGGTGCGACAGGTACGCTGGACGACATAAAATGAGGTACACAAAAGGACATTACCGCCAAAGGCGAAAATCACCGCTGAGGTATGAAGCGGACGCAAGCGGCCGAAATTGGTCCAGGGAAGATCAAGATTAAGAACCGGATAAGCCAGTTGCAGCGCGATGACCAGACCGACAAGGAAACCGACGACCCCCCAGAAAACGGAAAGCACCATGCCGACACGCACAACGTTATCATTGTAGTCGACACGCGAGTTTGGATCGGCCGGACTGCCGATGTTGTCCCCCCGCTTGATGATCCAGAAGATGAATCCGATGCAGAAAACGACAAACAGCAATCCATGATAGAAGATGCCGTTGTCGACAGCGCCGGCGGCAAGGAAAAGGCCAAGCACGGCTCCTAACCCCAATAGCGCCATAGTGAGAATATTCATTTTATCCTACCCCTCGTTTTCCCGGATGAAATTCCATAAGAACGGAACCTTGAACGGGAAGGCGTGATGTCCAGACATGCAAACGGGAATACACACCCCGTTGTGCAACGCAACAATACCGTTGCCTTGATAAATGGCAATTGACTCAAGTCAATATTTCCCAAGGACAAGCCAATATTTCCATGGGAAAAGTGATTATACACGATAAAAAGGCCTGAACCTACCCGGCCACGGTCTTGAGATCAGTAGACTTCCGATCCATTGCCGAATTTGATGATATCCACGGATGTACCCCGGGGGGCCGATTCGGCGTGGGGCGGGCGGACAATCAGGCAGTCGGCATACGCCAGAAGCTTCATCATGGAGCTGTCCTGTTTCTCGAAAGGCGTCGCCACAAGGCTGCCGTCGTAATCGCGGGACAGGGTCGCGCGCAGGTAATCCTGGCGCCGGTCGTTGTCCGGAACGTCACACCCAAGTTTGGCCTTCGAAAGGATATGTCCTGTTTCGGCGCAACCCGACAACTTCGATATGGCAGGCCGAACAAACAACAGCGCTGTCACCCCGGCAGAAACAGGGTTTCCCGGCAGGCCCAGCATGGGCACGCCTTTCAGGTGGCCGAAAATCAACGGTTTGCCAGGACGCATGGCCACTTTGTAAAAACCGAGGTCGAGGCCCTCATCGCCCAGAACGGACTGGACAAGATCGAAATCCCCGACCGAAGCCCCACCCATGGTGATCAGCAGGTCGATTGCATCCATTTTTGCCAGGCAATCGCGCAAGGAGTCGGCGTTGTCCTTTGCAATGCCCAAGGATACGGGCACCCCGCCAAAGGCGTGGATATAGGCTTCCATGGCGATGGAATTGGAACTGACGATCTGGTCCGGGCCCGGCGTTTCACCGGGCATGACCAGTTCATCGCCTGTCGCCAGATAGGCGACACGAGGTTTCCTGAAAACGCTCAGCTCCGCCACATTGGCGCCGGCCAGCAGTCCCAGGTCGCGCGCCGTCAACCGGTGACCTGATTTGTAAAGAGCTTCACCCGCCGAAAAATCAAGGCCGGCAGGGCGAACGAATGTCTGCGCATCGACCGTTTCACTGATGGAAATCTGATCGCCCTCTGCCAGGGTATCTTCCTGGATAACGACGGCATCCGCCCCCTCAGGGAGAGGCGCGCCGGTGAAGATCCTGACCGTTTCGCCGCTGGAAACCACCCCCTCGAACCCGGCGCCAGCCTGGGAAACGCCGATCTGGCGCAGAGTAACGGGACATTGCGCCGTATCCGAAGCCCGGACGGCGTATCCGTCCATGGCGGAAATGGCGGCGGGGGGATAAGTCAGGTCCGCCTGTGCATCGGTGGTCAGGACACGACCCAAGCCTTTTTCGACAGGTATGGTTTCCTGATCGACAGGTTCAAGGCCGCCGAGAACCTTCTCCAGAGCTTCGGCGACCGGAATCATCACTCGGCCTCGAAGGTGCCCGATTTTCCACCCGATTTGTGAACCAGGCGGATATCACCGATGCGCATGCCCTTGTCCATGGCCTTGCACATGTCGTAGACCGTGAGCGCAGCGATGGAGACGGCGCTCAAGGCCTCCATCTCCACACCCGTCTGGCCCGTCAGCTTGCAGGTCGCGGTAATTTGCACGGCATTGTCATCCGGCGCACATTCCAGGTCGACTTTGACGGAGGTGAGGTTGAGCGGATGGCAGAGCGGAATGATATCGGGGGTGCGCTTCGCCCCCATGATGCCGGCCAGTTGCGCGACGCTCAGTACATCACCCTTCTTGATGCCGCCCTCCATGATGCGGGCAAGGGTTTCGGGTTGCATGGTGATGGAGCCCTTGGCGATGGCGACGCGTTCCGTATCGGCCTTTTCCGATACATCCACCATGACGGCGTTACCTTCGGAATCGATATGGGTCAGATCATCAGACATGCCCGCTTCCTATGCCGAAGCCTGGGCGCTGAGGCCAGCGCCAGTAGAACTTAAAAGAATCTTTGTGGCTTCCTCGACGTCATCCTGACGCATCAGGGACTCGCCCACCAGGAAGCACTGTGCCCCTACTTTCGCCATGCGGTCCAGGTCGTCTGAGGTGTAAAGGCCGCTTTCACTGACAGCCAGCCTGTCGGACGGGAAACTCGCCAGCATGGCTTCCGACGTGGCGATATCCACCTCCAGGGTCTTCAGGTTGCGGTTGTTCACCCCGATCAGAGGAGAAGTGAGCTTCAGCGCCCGGTCCAGTTCGTTATTGTCATGGACTTCGATGAGAACATCCATGCCCAGGTCGTGGGCTTCGTCTTCCAGTTCCTTGGCTTGATCATCCGACAACGCCGCCATGATCAGCAGAATACAATCCGCGCCGATGGCGCGGGATTCGACGATCTGGTAGGGATCGACCATGAAATCCTTGCGCAAAACCGGCAATTCCACCGCATTGCGCGCCCCGGCGAGATAAAGATCGTCACCCTGGAAATAGGGCACGTCCGTCAGCACCGACAGGCAGGTCGCACCACCCCGCTGGTAGGCTTTCGCCAGATGAATGGGGTTGAAATCTTCCCGGATCAGTCCTTTGGACGGGGACGCCTTCTTGATTTCTGCAATCAGGCCGTAATGACCCGCATCGACAGCTGTGCGCAAGGCCTGGATAAACCCACGGGGCGATTCTTCGGCGGCAATGTGCTGCTCCAGTTCGGCATAAGTTACGAGGGACTTCTGCCGTCTCACATGGTCGCGTTTGACCCGGCAAATTTCTGCAAGAACGTCTGACATGATCTGTTCGGTATCCGTTTCCCGGGCTAGCCCTGGTTGGTGATCTCAACCATTTTGTCGAGGGCCGCCTGCGCCTTGCCCTGGTCAATGGACTCAGCCGCCATGGCGACGCCGTCCTTCAGGTTATCGACCTTGTCCGCGACCAGCAGGGCGCCCGCAGCATTCAACAGCACGATATCCCTGAACGGGCCTTGAGAGCCCGAGAGCAGGGCGCGAATGGCGTCCGCGTTTTCCTCTGGCGTGCCGCCCTTCAAATCCTCAGGTGAGGCCAAGGGGATGCCCGCATCGTCGGGATGGACTTCAAAAGTCGAGACCATGCCGTCTTTAAGCTCAGCAACCAGGCTTGATCCGGTCGTCGTCAGTTCGTCCATGCCGTCGGAGCCATGCACAATCCAGGCTTTTTCGGACCCCAGGCGATTGAGGACCTGCGCCATGGGCTCAACCCACTGGCTGGAAAAGGCGCCGGTAATCTGACGCTTCACGCTGGCGGGGTTGGAAAGGGGACCAAGCAGGTTGAAGATGGTGCGCGTGCCCATCTCAACGCGACTGGGCCCCACATGGCGCATGGCGCTGTGATGGCGCATGGCGAACAGGAACCCGACACCCGCTTCACGCAGGGATTGCTCGACAACCGGGAAGTCAGCCTCAAGATTGACACCGAGACAGGCCTGGGCATCCGCTGTTCCGGACTGCGATGACATGGCCTTGTTGCCGTGCTTGGCGACCGGTACGCCGCATCCCGCCACAACAAAGGTAGTCGCCGTTGATATATTGTGGGTCTTGAGCCCCGTGCCGCCGGTACCAACGATGTCGATGGCACCTTCAGGCGCCGTGATCTTGGTGGATTTTTCCCGCATTATCCGGGTTGCACCGGTAATTTCATCAACGGTTTCACCGCGAACCCGGAGCGCCATAAGGAAAGCGCCAATCTGCGTCGGAGTCGCTTCGCCGGACATCATGCACTCGAAGGCCTGGACCGATTCGTCCTCGTTCAAGGGGTTTCCGTCGGCAACCTTGGCCAACAACGGTTTCATTGCATCGCTCATGCCGCAGCCTTTCCCTGGGTAAAGCCGACAAAATTTCTCAAAATCTGGTGCCCGTGTTCGGAGGCAATGCTCTCGGGATGGAACTGGACGCCGAAAATGGGCAGTTCCTTGTGCTGGATGCCCTGGATGACGCCGTCTTCACTGCGTGCCGTAACATCCAGGCAATCGGGCACGCTGTCCGGATCGATGGTCAGCGAATGATAGCGCGTTGCCGTGAAATCATTGGGAATGCCGCTGAAAACGCCTGATTCCGTGTGCGTGATCGTACTTACCTTGCCATGCATGCAGGCCGGCGCCCTGACGATACGGCCGCCAAAAGCCTGGCCGATGGACTGGTGACCCAGGCAGACACCGAACAGGGGAATCTTGCCGGCAGCCTTTTCAACCAGCTCAAGGCAGATGCCAGCCTGATCCGGATCGCAGGGACCGGGGGAAATAACGATGCCGGAAGCGCCCATGCTTAAGGCCTCATCAGCCGTAATGGCGTCGTTACGGCGCACTTCAACCGTTTCCCCGACCTCGCCCAGATAGTGCCAGAGATTGTAAGTAAAGCTATCGTAGTTATCGATAAGTAAAATCATATCAAATAGTTAATCTTCAATATTAATCTAACACTTTAATTATATAATTGTGATTCTTTCAGGGCCGAACACCGTTGTCGCCACAATGCAACCGGTCACCTCTAGCGTCAAGTAAACAGATGATTATTCATCCCCTTGACCTTCCAGTAAGGGGAAAGGTTATATACATAACATTACAGTTAGATAGAACCTTTCTCAAAGGACCTGAAAACCATGTCTGTTTTGGCTGAATCGCTCACTCCCTCGGAACCAGATTATGTCCCGACTATGCCGGATAAATCCGAGATGATTGAACTGAATATCACCGGCATGCATTGCTCCGGATGCGCCACACGGGTGGAAAAAGCACTCTCTGGGACCCAAGGGGTGTCCAGTTGTGATGTCAATTTCGCAACGGAAAAGGCCAGGGTCTTTGTCTCATCACCCGAAGTTTCCTCAGAAAACCTGATTTCGACCGTTAAGGAGACCGGGTTCGGAGCCGAACTGAGAAAACCGGGCATGGCCGCCCTGGATGACGAAAAGTACGAGGCAAGATCGAAACGGGATCTCTATATTGTCCTGTTTTCCGCCGCTTTCAGCCTGCCGCTGCTGTCCCAGATGTTCACCATGTGGACCAGCGTGGGCGAGTTTCTCACCCCGATGCACCAATTACTGTTGGCGATCCCGGTCCAGTTCATCGCCGGCGCCCGTTTTTACCGTCCGGCCTGGTATGCCGCCAAGGACCTGAGCGGGAACATGGACTTGCTTGTCGTTACGGGCACGCTTGCCGCCTTCGGCCTCAGTACCTTCCATGTTATCCAGGGTTCAGGCGATCTTTATTTCGAAGCGGCAGCGGTCGTCATCACCCTGGTCCTGCTGGGTAAATGGATGGAAAGCAAGGCCAAGCGCTCGGCAACGGCGGCGCTCCGGGGCCTGATGCAGTTACGTCCCACGTCGGCGCGCATCCTCAAAGACGGCAAGGAGCTTGAAATCCCCATCGATGCCCTGATGGCCGGGGATCTGTTCGTCACGCGCCCGGGCGAACGTCTGGCCGCTGACGGGGTGATCGAGGAAGGCCAGGCGGCCATCGATGAAAGCCTGCTGACGGGTGAAAGCTTGCCTGTGTCGAAACAACCGGGCGATACGGTGACCGGTGGGTCGGCAAATGTGGATGGCCTGTTGCAGGTGAGGGCGACGGCTGTGGGCGCGGACACCATGTTGTCGAGGATCGTCGACGTGGTGGATCAGGCTCAGTCGGAAAAAGCGCCTATCCAGCGGTTTGTCGACAAAGTCGCCAATATCTTCGTGCCGGTCATCCTGCTGGTGGCTCTTGGAACATTCGTTACCTGGATGCTGTTGGGCGTCGGTGCGACGACGGCCCTGATCAATGCCGTCAGCGTGCTGGTCGTCGCCTGTCCCTGCGCCCTGGGCCTGGCAACACCTACGGCCATCACCGTGGGAACGGGCGTCGCCGCGCGTCACGGCATCCTGATCCGGCACATGTCGGCGCTGGAGCACGCCCATCGCGTGACAAGCGTGGTTTTCGACAAGACCGGCACCCTGACGGAAGGCGCGCCTGGTATAAGCAGCATCGAACCGGCAGGCGGTCTTTCCGAAGAAGAACTTTTGCACATAACGGCCAGCGCCCAGCAAGACAGCGAGCATCCGCTTGCAAAAGCAATCGTCAATGTCGCCACTGATAAAGGGCTTTCACTGCAGAAAACCTCAGGCTTCTCCAGCTACCCCGGTAAAGGCATCAGTTGCCAGCTGGATGAAACGAAACAGCGCATCTATGTCGGCAGCAGCCGCTTCATGGAAGAACTGGGCACTGTTCTTCACGAAAAGGACGCCGCGGTTCACTTGTCCACGCCGGTCTGGGTCGCCTTGGCGGAAGAGGGCGAAGATACCCCGCAAATCGCCGGCATCATCCGGCTCAATGATCCTGTCAAGGAGGGCGCCGCCCCCGCAGTCAGGTCTCTGGCCCGCGATCAGATCGAAACGGTTCTTCTCAGCGGCGATACCCAGGCCATCGCTGAAGCCGTCGCATCTGAGGTTGGCATTGATACTGTCAGGGCCGGAGTGCTGCCAGAAGACAAGGCGAAAGAAGTCAAGGCTATACAAGGAGCGGGTAAGGTCGTCGCCATGGTCGGCGACGGTGTCAACGATGCGCCCGCGCTGGCGACGGCGGATGTGGGAATCGCCATGAGTAGCGGCGCCGACATTGCCGTGGATACGGCGGATATCACCCTGATGAAGCAGTCGCCTGAACGGGTCGTGGACGCCATCCGGATTTCCCGCGCAACATACGCCAAGATCCAGCAGAACCTGTTCTGGGCGTTCATCTACAACATCATCGCCATTCCCATGGCGGCATCGGGGAACCTGAGCCCTGTGATGGCAGGCGCCGCCATGGCGTTGAGCAGCGTCTCGGTCGTCACCAATTCCCTGTTTCTGAAACGCTGGCGCTCACTGAGAGAGGGAGCCTTATCATGAATATCAGCAAGGCATCGAAAAAGTCGGGCGTTCCGGCCAAGACCATCCGATACTACGAAAGCATCGGCCTGATCCCGCCAGCCGCCCGGTTGGAAAACGGCTACCGGGATTACGGCGACAATGAAGTCGCCACGCTCCGCTTCATCAGCCAGGCAAGAAAACTCGGCTTTTCTTTGAAAGATGTTGAGAACCTGATCACCCTTTGGCACGACCGCAACCGGGCGAGCGCGGACGTCAAACAACTGGCGATGGACCATATCCGGGAAATCGATCATCGCATTGCGGAACTGCAAAACGTCCGGGATACACTCTTGGACCTGACGGAACGCTGCCATGGCGACGACAGGCCGGATTGCCCCATCCTGCAGGAACTCGAAGCGGTTCACTGAAATCTCCGGTTTCCTTATCTCTGCGATTGACACTGTTCAGACAGACGGATAAGCCCCTTTAGGTCCCTAGAGAGGTCTAATTCAGTGGCAACGCAGGATCAAAACTCCCCAGAAGCCAAGCAGGCCAAAGTCCGTCTGGCAAAGGAGCATGTGAGCGGCATCATCGTGCCGCGCTGGTGGCGCGCTCATTATGCTATCTTTCTCGGCATCATTGCCGCTGTTTCCATCGGCCTGTCACTGGTTATGCTGGATAAGGCCTCAAAACGGGTGGCGGAACAGCAAGCACCAGCCGCCGAAACCATGGGAACCGCTGAAACGGCGGAGCAATCCACGAAATGGCACCGTACCGAGGAACCGTCCCCAGATTTGCCTCTCGATGCCCTCGCCAAACGCTTTCCACCTCCCGAAGAAATGCCGCAAGCCCCCGAACAGAAAGCACCGGCGATCACCAGTGCAGCTACAAACGAAACGCCGAACTCCGATGGCGGAGAAAAGAACGGCAATCTGTCTCATGCCTACGAAGAGCCCTTGTCCGGTGACGTCTATGAAGACGCACCGGTCATCCGCGATGCGACGGGACCGCGCGTGACCATTCCGGAAGAATACATCCCGGAACCGGAAACGACGACCGAGCATGTTGATGCCTCTCCGGAACCACAGGAATCGGAAAAGTCCGCCCTTCAGCAACCGGAACCGGCGACGGACGATGAAACCGCAGGCAGCATATCCACGGCCTCGATCGGTGAAAGCGACATCAATTTAAAGCCATTTGAGCAGGAACTTCTTGAGCAACAGCAAACTTGGCTCACCAACGCCATTACATTCAACCCGGAACAGACCGGACTTCCATCCGATGCGCCGATGATCGCCATCGTCATCGATGATATGGGCGTCGACAGGCGGCGCTCGCCCCAGGTTATAGCCCTTCCGGGCCCTATGACGCTTTCCTTCCTGACCTATGCACGGGATCTGGAAGCCCAGACGCAGGCGGCCCTGGAGGCCGGACACGAACTGATGATCCATATCCCCATGGAACCGGGATCCAATACTGTCGATCCGGGCCCGAATGTGCTCCGCGTCGAAGATACAATCGAACAGACGCTGGAGCGCCTGCGCTGGGGATTGGATAAATTCGATGGCTATGTCGGTCTCAACAACCACATGGGCTCAAAATTCACCCAGCACAGGGATGGGGTGCGCGCCGTTCTGGAAGAGGTCCGGGATCGTGGCCTGCTGTTTCTGGATTCACGCACTGCAGCCGGTTCCGTGGCGTCGGAAATCGCCCGTGAAATCGGCGTTCCCTTCGCAACCCGCAATGTTTTTCTCGATCATGTGGATGAAGAAGAGGAAATCCGCAAAAGCCTGGCCCAGACCGAACGGCTGGCCAGAAAGAACGGCGCGGCGGTAGCCATCGGCCATCCCCACGACAAGACCATCAAGATCCTGGCGGAATGGCTGCCAACCGTTACCGAAAAGGGGTTCATGCTGGTTCCCATGAGCGAGCTGGTGCGCCGCACATGGTTGAATGACAGCTAGAGAATAGTTCAGTCTTCGCCGATGACGTCCTGGGTGTTAGAAAGCTGGAAGCGGACGGCCTCCTCGGCGGCGCGCATCAGGGCTTTCGCCTTGTTGCAGCTTTCCTGGTATTCGAATTCCGGATCACTGTCGACGACGACGCCGCCTCCGGCCTGGACATACATTGTGTTGTCCTTTAGCACAGCCGTCCTGAGCGCAATGCAGGTATCCATGTCTCCGTTGGCGCCGAAATAGCCGATGCAGCCGGCGTAAATGCCGCGCCGTTCTGGCTCCAACTCATCGATGATTTCCATGGCGCGAACCTTCGGAGCGCCGGAAACGGTGCCCGCCGGGAAACCGGCCAGCAGGGCGTCCACGGCGTCGAATTTCGGATCGAGGTCGCCTTCCACATTGGAAACGATGTGCATGACGTGGGAATAATACTCGATGATATTCTGCTCGGTGACGGTGACCGTCCCGACCTTGGAAACCCTTCCGACGTCATTGCGGCCCAGGTCCAGCAGCATGAGGTGCTCGGCCAATTCCTTCGGATCAGACAGCAGGTCTTCCGCCAGCGCGCGGTCCTCTTCCGATGTTTCGCCGCGCTTGCGGGTGCCGGCAATAGGCCGGATGGTGACCTTGCCGTCACGAACACGGACCAGAATCTCCGGGCTGGAACCGACGACGGAGAAGTCTCCGAAATCGAGAAAAAACAGGAACGGCGAGGGATTCAGGCGCCTGAGCGAACGATAGAGCGAAAACGGGTGCAGCTCGAAGGGAAAGGAAAACCGTTGCGACGGCACGACCTGAAAGATATCGCCGGCGAGGATGTACTCCTTCGCCTTTTTTACCATGGAATGGTAGCCCTCGCGGCCGGTATTGGAGACCGGATCGGGCAGGGAGGGGACCACATCCGAAGCGCTCTGCAGGGTGCTGGCGTTCCGGTTCAGGTCACTGACCGCGGAACTCAGGCGGTCTTTCGCTTGTTCGTACGCCTGCTTCGCATCCCCGTCGCCGTTTCCGGCCCATACCGGCGTAACGATGGTAATGGTGTCCTGGATGTTGTCGAACATGGCCATGATGGTAGGTCGGACGAACATGCCGTCGGGAACGCCCAAAACATCCGGGTTGTCATCGGGGATGTTTTCGGCCAGACGCACGGTATCGTAGCCCATGTAGCCAACCAGTCCGGCCGCCATGGGCGGCAGTTCGGCGGGCAGGTCGATGCGACTTTCCGCCAACAGCGAACGAAGCGAGTCCAGGGTGCCTGAAGCTTCGGCGACTGGGCAGGGCGAAAACGCACTCCCATCGTCGATGGCCTGGCGATTGATTTCGGCGGCATTGCCGAAACAGCGCCAGATCAGGTCCGGCTTCATACCGATAAAGGAATAGCGCCCCCGGATTGCGCCGCCCTCGACGCTTTCAAGCAGAAAGCTGTTCGGCTGACCGGCGGTCAGCTTAACCATGGCCAAAACCGGCGTATCCAGATCGGCTACCAGCCGGGTCCACACAACCTGGTGTTCCCCTGCATCAAACCGATCGCAAAACGTCTCTATGTCAGGAAAACAGGTGGTCGCCATGATTAGTAATTATTTTCAAAAAGCTGGTCGAGGACGTTATTGTTGATCGTCACAGAATAGGTGTCCTGCAGGGCGAGGGCAAACTGATCCATCAGATCGGCGCGGACCGATCCCGCCAGTTCGGCCTCAATCGCTTCGACGCCATCCCGATCAGAAGCCGGGTCAGCCGGTGTCACCGAACTGACGCGGCCAACGACAAAACCGGGAATGCCTTCACCGGCTCGGGCATAACCGGCCTGGCCGACAGGACGCTCGAACAGGATAGCGCTGAGAGCCGCCGGCATTTCAGGCGGCGCACCATCGCCGTTTCTCTTGAAGGAGGGGGCGCTCATAATCATGGTATCGAATCCGGCCGATCCCTGCGCCAGGGCGTTCAGCAGGCTTTGGCCGCCATTGACGATTTCAACGACGCGTTTCGCCACATCCTCTGAGCCTGAACGGCGGCGGTCTTCCAGGATGGCGTCACGCACCTGGCTCTGGACAGTGTTCAAAGGCCTCAAGGCCGAAGGTGTCACGGTATCGACCCGCACGATGAAATAGGAATCATCAGTGCTTTCGCTTAAGGAGGATTCTTCGCCTTCCGGGGTGGAAAACGCAACCTGCAGGAAATTGTCGGTCGGCACGGCCACGGAAACGCCGTTTGCATCCAAACCGCTAGAGTCGACACCGTCAATGCGTCCAAGGGACAGGTCAAGGGCCTGTGCGGCCTCTTCCAGGGTCGCCCCGCCGCCCATTTCATCTTCCAGGGCGTTGGCGAGGGTAAATAGGCTGTCGATCGCCTTTTCCAGGGCGACATCATCACGCACCCTGTCGCGCACTTCGTCCAGGGACTGGCGGGATTCTTCATTGGCTTCGACAACGTGTATCACATGCCAGCCAAGGGGACTTTCAATCGCCGCCGTCGTTCCGCCGGATTCCAGGGCATAGGCGGCATCGGCCAATTCGGCGCTGAGGAAATCACCCCGCCCGACCCAACCGAGTTCCATCGTCTCGGGGCTGGCGCCGGTCAGCTCGGCGGCGACATCGACAAAGGCCCGACCGGTTGTTGCTATCATCTGTATTGCGGCCTCCGCAGCGTCGGCGCTGTCGAATATGGCCTGTTGAACACGGCGGCTGGCCGGGGTGACGAATTCTCCCTCGCGGGCTTCGTAGGCATCAAGAATCTCTTCGTCGCTGACAGCGATTTCCTGGGACAAATCCTTGGCGCTTAGATGGATATAGCTAAGCGAGCGGTAATCCGGGGCCATGAACCGGTCCTGATTTTCCTGATGATATTGCGCGATCTCGGAATCCGTGGGCTCGGGAACATCGATAAAAGCGTCATCGGGAATAATGACGATCTCCGCAGACCGCGTTTCCTCGCGGTAACCGTAAATCGCGTTCACCATGGTGTCGGTTGCGATGACGCCGTTCTGGAAACTCTCCAACAAGAATCCCCTGCTCAGGTCCCGCTTCATCAGGGCGACGAACATGTCTTCCGTATAGCCGGCGTTATAAATGACCTGTTGAAACGTGTCCTTGTCGAAATTGCCGGTTAGGCCCCTGAAGGCCTCCATGGACTGGATTTCACGCAAAACCATGGCGTCTGTCACCAACAGGCCCAAATCGCCCGAGGCGGCGGCGAAAGTTTCCGTCCTGATCAACCGGTTCAAGACGTTTTGGGGGATACCCAGCATGCGCGCCATGTCGGAATCCAGATTTCCACCCAGAACCTGACGCATCCTGCTGACTTCCCGCTGATATTCGTTAGAGAACACCTGAGGGGAAATTTCCCTCTCACCAACCTTGGCGACCGCCTGAGAAGAGATACCGCCTGTGATATAATCGCTGATCCCCCAGGCGCCGAAACTCAGCACCAGCAGCAACAGCAAAACCTTGACGACGATCGAGCCGGATCGCTTTCTTATGGCATCCAACATGGAATTCAGTACCTGTAAGTCTATAAATTGAAGAATGTTTCCGCTCAGGAGAGAACGGTCAATTCTCATGAAAATCGCGGCATCATAAGTGTCAGACATCCAAGCCGCAATAACGATTATGCCTATTCGCCAACGCAAAAGTATCGGCACCTTATCTCAGGATAATGCCGTCATTGGCTGAATATTGGATAGAAGGGGAAAAAGCGATGAATCACCGCCAATCTTTATCTACTAGTAGATATTCAATTGCCACTAGTAGATTGTTATATGCCGTTGGTGACTCAGGTTGATATGAAGGTATTCCGCTTGAGCCTAATTTCCTTGCAGAATCCTGCTTTCACCCTTATCCACTTACCAGGGTGTCTTGATGGTATCGGAGTGAGGATACAATGAGTTCAAATCGTCGTCCGTTGATTGCCGGAAACTGGAAAATGAATGGCCTGACGGCCGATGTTGAAGGGCTCGCCGGTGATCTGGCCGGAAGGATGGCAAGCGCTTCATCCATGAACGCCGACATGCTGGTCTGTCCACCTTTCACACTCCTGTCCAAGGTTGTCTCCATCGCCGGCGACAGCGGCCTGATGGTTGGCGCCCAGAATTGCCATGCTGCTGAAAAAGGCGCCCATACCGGTGATATTTCAGCCGCCATGCTGGCCGATCTGGGCTGCTCCCACATAATCCTGGGCCATTCGGAGCGGCGCACGGATCACGGCGAAAGCAGCACACAGGTTGCCGAAAAGACCCGCGCCGCCTGGGACGCCGGTTTGACCGCCATTATCTGTGTCGGCGAGACGGAAGCGGAACGGGATGCGGACAAGACCCTGGATGTCGTCGGATCGCAAATCGATCACTCGGTTCCCGATGGCGCAACGGCGGAAAACACGGTGATCGCCTACGAGCCCGTCTGGGCCATCGGCACCGGACGGACGGCGACGCCCGATGAAGCCCAGAGCGTTCACGCCTTCATCCGCTCCCGCATCGTTGAACGTTTCGGCGATGAAGGCGAGGGGATGAGGATCCTCTACGGCGGGTCCATGAAGCCCGGTAATGCCGCCGACCTCATCGCGCTTGAGGATATCGACGGCGGCCTGATCGGTGGCGCCAGCCTGGTGGCCGATGACTTCTGGTCCATTGCCGAGAGCGCGTGAAAAAGAAATCGTTTTTTAAGCTGGATATTTATGGACACAGGCAGTAAAAACCTGCCGCAGCGCGTGTCCGCCACGCCCCTTAAATCTGTTTCCGGCCTTGATGGCCTAAATTGAGAACCAACACGACATGACCACCGTATTGCTCGTCATTCATCTTCTGATCGCCATCGGCCTCGTTGGCGTCGTGCTTCTGCAGCGTAGCGAAGGCGGCGGCCTCGGCATGGGCGGCGGCGGTGGCGGCGGCATGGGCGGTTTCATGACCGGCCGCGCGACGGCGGATCTGCTGACCCGGACCACGGCGATCCTGGCCGCATTGTTCATGGCGACCAGCCTCACGCTGGCCATCATGGCCGATTCCAGGAGCGAGCGCGGCTCGATTCTCGACGAATTGCAGCCGGTAGCACCCACCGAGCAGGCTCCGGCTGAGCCAAGCGCCCCTCTCGCCAATTAAAAAACACGCACCTAATGCATTATAAAACAAGCAGTTTTCAGGAGAGTGAAAAAAAACACTCTCCCGGTCCCTCTTGCCTGTAGGAATCATCATGAGTTGTTGTAGAGTATGGTCCCCATGACGCGATTCATTTTTATCACCGGCGGCGTGGTTTCCTCTCTCGGAAAAGGTCTGGCATCAGCGGCTCTCGCTTCGCTTCTCCAGGCGCGCGGTTTCAAGGTCCGCTTAAGGAAGCTTGATCCCTACATCAATGTCGACCCGGGCACCATGAGCCCCTACCAGCACGGCGAGGTCTTCGTCACCGATGATGGCGCGGAGACCGACCTGGACCTGGGCCATTACGAACGCTTTACCGGCGTGCACGCCAAGCAATCGGACAACGTGACCACGGGCCGTATCTATTCCGACGTAATCGCCAAGGAACGCCGCGGCGATTACCTGGGCGCTACCATTCAGGTCATTCCCCACATCACCGACGCCATCAAGGAGTTCGTCACAAACGACCTGACGGATGAGGATTTCGTGCTTTGCGAAATCGGCGGCACTGTGGGCGACATCGAGGGCCTGCCGTTCCTGGAGGCCATCCGCCAGTTGGGCAATGAACTGGGTCCGGCGCGATCCATGTACATCCATCTGACGTTGCTGCCCTATATCCCGACGGCGGGCGAGTTGAAGACCAAGCCGACGCAGCATTCCGTCAAGGAACTGCTGAACGTGGGCATCAAGGCGGACCTGCTGCTGTGCCGCGCCGACCGTCCCTTGCCGGAAGGCGAGCGCCGCAAGATATCGCTGTTCTGTAATGTGCGCGAAGAAGCCGTCATTCCGGCGCTCGATGTGAACTCCATATACCAGGTGCCGATCAGCTACCATGAAGAAGGCCTCGACGAGGAGGTCTGCCGTCACTTTGGTCTCGAAACCGCCAAGCCCGACCTGACGCGCTGGTCCGGTATCGTCGAGCGGGTCGTACGCCCGGAAGGTGAGGTCACCATCGCCGTTGTCGGTAAGTACACAGGCCTGCTGGATGCCTATAAATCCCTGGCCGAAGCGCTGGATCACGGCGGCATCGCCAACAACGTCAAGGTCAACATGAACTGGATTGAATCGGAAATTTTCGACGAAGAAGATCCGGTTCCCCATCTCGACGGCGTTCACGGCATCCTGGTCCCCGGCGGCTTCGGCGAACGGGGCTCGGAGGGTAAGATTTCCGCTGCAACCTTCGCCCGCGAACGCGGCGTACCCTATTTCGGTATCTGTTTCGGCATGCAGATGGCGGTGATCGAGGCGGCCCGCAATATGGCCGGCATCGAAGGGGCATCCTCCACGGAATTCGGCCCCACCTCGGAACCGCTCGTCGGTTTGATGACGGAATGGATGAAGGGCAACGATCTGGAAAAACGCCGGAACGACGGCGACCTCGGCGGCACCATGCGCCTGGGCGCCTATGCCTGTACCCTTGGCGAGGGAACGCGGGTGCGGGAAATCTACGGTACAGAATCCATTTCCGAGCGCCACCGCCACCGTTACGAGGTCAACACCAAGTACCGCGAACAGCTGGAAAACATCGGCCTCAAGTTCTCCGGTATGTCGCCCGACGGATTGCTGCCGGAAATCGTCGAGTGGCCGGATCATCCCTGGTTCATCGGCGTTCAGTTCCATCCCGAGCTGAAATCCAAGCCCTTCGATCCCCATCCGCTGTTTACTTCGTTTATCCAGGCCGCGGTTGAGCAGTCCCGTCTTGTATAAGCCCGTCTTGCATATGGCCGCATAAGGCGTATTTTGACGGTCTGATATAAGGAACTTTCATGTCCACCAGTCATTCTGTCACCATTGGATCGCTTGATGTCGCCAACGACCGGCCGTTCACGCTGATTGCCGGACCGTGCGCCATGGAAAGCCGCGACCACGCCCTTGAAACGGCCCAGCGCCTGAAACAGATGACGGATGAACTTGGCTTGGGGCTGATCTACAAGTCATCCTTCGACAAAGCCAACCGCACCAGCGTGGACAGCCTCCGCGGCATCGGCATGGACAAGGCCCTTGAAATCTTCGCCGAAGTCCGCGACACCGTCGGCTGCCCGGTCATCACAGACGTGCACGAACCGCACCAGTGCGCCGAGGTCGCCAAGGCCGTCGATGTATTGCAGATACCGGCCTACCTTTGCCGCCAGACGGACCTGTTGATCGCCGCCGGCGAAAGCGGCGCCGCCATCAACATCAAGAAGGGCCAGTTCCTGGCTCCCTGGGACATGGCGAACGTGGTCAAGAAGGTGGAGAGCACGGGGAACCGTAAGATCATGCTCTGCGAACGGGGGGCCAGCTTCGGCTACAACACGCTTGTTTCCGACATGCGCGCGCTGCCCATCCTGGCCGCAACGGGATATCCCGTCGTGTTCGACGCGACCCATTCCGTGCAGCAGCCGGGCGGCCAGGGCGGCACGTCGGGCGGTCAGCGGGAATTCGCACCCGTGCTGGCCCGCGCCGCCATCTCGATCGGGATCGCCGCCGTGTTCATGGAAACCCACGAGAACCCGGACTCAGCGCCCAGCGACGGGCCCAACATGATCCCGCTCGACAAAATGCCGGGCGTGCTCAAATCCCTCGCCAGCTTCGACAAGCTGGCGAAATCGGACCCGGTTGACTTGTCAGCCTTGTCATAAACAAAATCGTCGTCTTTAGGTCCCAGCCTTATGCGACAAAAAGAAAGGAATACCCATGACCGCCATCATCGATATTGTTGGCCGTGAAATTCTCGACAGCCGCGGAAATCCCACCGTCGAAGTGGACGTGGTGCTGGAATCCGGCGCCAAGGGCCGGGCAGGGGTGCCCTCCGGCGCTTCCACCGGCGCGCATGAGGCTGTCGAAAAACGCGACGGTGACAAGGGCCGTTACGGCGGCAAGGGCGTACAGGACGCCGTCGATGCGGTGAACGGCGAGATTTACGACGCGCTGGCGGGCATGGATTCCGAAGAACAGTTGCTGATCGACACCTCCATGATCGAACTGGACGGCACCGACAACAAGGGCCGTTTGGGCGCAAACGCCATCCTGGGCGTCTCGCTGGCGGTCGCAAAAGCCACGGCGGACGAGTTGGACACGCCGCTTTACCGATACATGGGCGGTGTCTTCGCCCGCACCCTGCCGGTGCCCATGATGAACATCATCAACGGCGGCGAGCACGCGGACAATCCCATCGATATCCAGGAATTCATGGTCATGCCCGTTGGCGGCGCAAGCTGCTCTGACGCCATCCGCATGGGCGCCGAGATTTTCCATACCCTCAAGAAAGGCCTGAGCGAGGCCGGCCACAACACCAACGTGGGCGACGAGGGCGGTTTCGCCCCGGCGCTGGCCAGTTCATCGGACGCGCTGGATTTCATCATGAAGTCCATCGAAGGCGCGGGTTACAAACCCGGCGACGACGTCATGCTGGCGCTCGACGCCGCCTCGACGGAATTCTTCAAGGATGGCACGTACGAACTGGCGGGCGAGGGTAAATCCCTCGATTCAGCGGGCATGGTCAAATACTACGAAGACCTCGTCAGCCGCTATCCCATTATTTCCATCGAGGACGGCATGGCCGAGGACGACTGGGACGGCTGGAAGGCCTTGACCGACGCCATCGGTAACAAGGTGCAGCTTGTGGGAGACGACCTGTTCGTCACCAACCCCAAACGCCTGGCCGAAGGCATCGAAAAGGGCATCGCCAATTCGATCCTCGTCAAGGTGAATCAGATCGGCACGCTGAGCGAGACCCTGGAAGCCGTCGATATGGCGCACCGGGCCAACTACACGTCCGTCATTTCGCACCGCTCCGGCGAAACGGAGGATGCAACCATCGCCGATATCGCGGTGGCTACCAACGCGGGTCAGATCAAGACCGGCTCCTTGAGCCGCTCGGACCGGCTGGCGAAATACAACCAGCTCATCCGCATCGAAGAGGAGCTCGGCCCCAGCGCCGAGTACGCCGGGCGGTCCATTCTTCGGTAATTACTCTCGATGGGAATGGGTCTCCATCAGAAATACTGACAGAGTGGAAGCTGCCCCAACAGCAAGTTTGGCGTGGCGGGGTTTAAGGCCGCCAGTTTTGGCACTTTTCCCGTGACCCGTTCCATAGCTATTTCTTAATTCCGCAATACCCTGAGTTATTGTTGCAAGGTTACTCAGCAATTTCTTAATTGTTGTTGATGCTTTTGCAGAATCAGGAATATCATCTGGCGTAAGTTGAAGCTCTTTCACAGCTAGTTTTACCAATTGAGGCAGATCAGAGTTTTTTGGAATCTCTGCTCCCCGTTCTTCTAGTAACGTTTTACAGCACGTTTCAACAAGTTCCTTAGATGTGCCGATTGCTAATGTTGGGTCATTTTCAATCGCTGCTTCCATTCTAGTAATCTGTTGAGATACATACGAACTATCAATCCTTGCCAACGTATCTTTGGCAACAGTAATTCCGGGTAATTTATCCGCACCCATTCGTCTTCCAACATAGACTGGTTTGTTGGAAATACGGGCCTTTTCGACAAGCTCAAACCCATCATTGCAAAGAAACGAATTGAATAACTGCACAATTTTTTGAGCTTCGATACTGTCACTGCGTACTACAGGATGTACCATTTCACACAGAAACAGTAGGTACTCATCATCATCGCATGCTGGTAGATTAAGGCGATCATCATAGAACACCCAATCGTCTTCCCAATCGTAGGGATTATTTACCCTATGCTGCCAGATATCTCCTGCCATGTTTGGAAAACGACTGTCATGTGAAGGCAAAGAATTTAAATCAAAAATCCTGCTTAGAAACTCATGCTCATCTAATCGCCCGCTCCAATTGATTTCCTCAATAGTAACCGCATCTGCAATATCACGCCTTGTTAGATGAGAAATATCCATGGATACCCACCTCTTTTGCACGAAATAAATCTTATAATTACCACCTATTTTACGTCAGAAATCCAAATGACCGAAAATAAATTTCATTGTTGGCACGCACAGTTGAACACCTAAAAGGGAAACTAAATATTGTGTAGATTATTGATGCCTATACATCATCGACTGCATTTTTCCGAACAAGGCCTGAATTGTCTAAATCTCAAGGATTCCGCCGAGTCGCATCGGTAACGACTTTTTAACACCTATGACTCACAGTGGAGTCGGGTTTTGGCCTAACCGCATGAACAGAAGGTTATTGCGAAGGCGTTCTTATGGGATTGATCTACGACATCCGTGCGCGCGTGCGCGCCATGATCGGACCGCTGATCGGCATCTGCTCTATCGCCTATTTCGGTTTTCACGTCGTTCACGGCGATCGTGGACTTCTGACCTACTGGCGCCTGAAGCAGGTGATCGCCGAAACCAAACCGGTTCTCGAAGAAGCCCGCCGCCAGCGGGACATGCTTGAAAACAGGGTAAGCCTGCTGCGTCCCGATAACCTCGACCCGGACATGCTCGAGGAACGGGCGCGCGTCATGCTCAATTTCGGTTACGCCAACGACATCGTCATCCTTTACGAGAAGGAGACCGAAGAATGATTACCCGGCAGCAATCAACCCGCGACCGCACCGGCCAGGACGGCTACAAGATCGTTATCCACGTGGGACGGGAAAGGGGCGGCATGAACGGCCGCGTCCGCGCCGCGCGCGAGATGGCCGCCGTCGCTACCCGCCAGCCCGGCTTCATCGGCCTGGAAACGGAGAAGCGGAACGGCCACGTCGTCGCCTTTATCCTGCACTGGATCACGCTGGAACACGTCGACGCCTGGCGGGCGAAAATCTACGAAAGCGCCCTGCAACGCTACGGCAAGGACGCCTGGAACACCTTCGTGGATATGGAAATGGAGCCGGTTCCCGGAACGAAGCGCCGGCTGCATGAGGAAGGCTCCATCGCCGCCGCCCTGCACAGCGCGGCGGATCGCGTGATGAACGGCTTATCTTTCGCGAAGAGCGCTTAAACAGTCAGTCCAGTTTCCTTGGAATGATCAATGCATCGGCGGCAACACACCCTGCCGGTCCGCAGATCATCGGATTGACGTCGACTGACTCCAGAACATCGGCCAGGCTGTCCACCATGACGGAAAAAGCGGAAAGGACATGGAGCAGTGCTTGCCTGTCCGACGCCGCCGTTCCCCTGTGTCCTTCAAGCAGTTTCTTCACCTTGAGCCCGTCCAGCATGCGGCCAGCTTCGCCAACGCCCAACGGCGCCAGGGCGACACTTCTTTCCGCCATCAACTCGATCAACGTGCCGCCGGCGGCGAGCATGACGATAGGGCCGAACTGGTCGTCCGCCGTCATGCCGAAAGCTATCTCGGCCCCCTGATCGATCATGGGTTGGACGACGGCTTCAGGCCCGAGCCTTTCCGACATGTCATTATAAGCTTCGGATAACGCTTCCTCGTCCGCCAGGTTCAGACTGACGCCCCCGGCATCGCTCTTGTGCTCGATCCCTTCCACCGCCGTTTTCAGGGCCACGGGGTATCCGAGTTCCTTAGCGCTCGCCAAAACCTCATCAAGCGTTGCGGCGACCCTGCAATTGACGACCGGCACGCCGAAATCGCCAAGCAGGGATAGGGCTTCATGCTCCGATACCTCTTTTCCCTCAGACAGGCGGGTACGCCATTTCCCGATAATCTCACGTGCGGGGCTGTCAGGCGCCGGGTCTGCTGGACGCTGAAGAAAATCGCGATAGGCCAGGGCTCCTCGGGCGGCGTTCAGGCAGGTTTCCACCCCGTTGATCAGCGGCACCCCGGCATCGGCCAGCTCGCAGGCGATGTCGTGATTGAAGGCGCCCGAGAAGCTGTTGAGCGCAATCACCGGTTTCCCGGCTTCCTTGCCGGCGGCTTTGGCGATGTCTAGAAATTCGGGCATGTACTGGTATCGGTCCTGAATCTCGAACTCGAAAGCCGCAAGGGCGACGGCCGGGTCCTGCAGCATGATCGACAGGCAGTCGCGAAACACCGGTGCGAAGTCTTCCGTCAGGGATCCGGCGGCATCCAATGGATTGCCCGGGGCAAGGCCGTGGGGCAGGCGGTTTGCCAAAGCGGATAGAGTCTTAGGTGACAGATCGGCAAAGGGCTGCTCCAAATCAGACGCCAGATCCATCAGCAGTTCGCACAAGCCCCCTGAATCCGTAACGGCGGCGAACCCGCCTTCGCCGATGGGAAGAGGCTGCGACAGGACGGCCGAGATCGCCAGCAGATCATCCAGGTTTTTCGCCCGGATCACGCCATATCGGTTGAACAGGGCTTCATAGGCCGCATCATTCCCGGCAATGGCGCCCGAATGGGTTGCGGCAAGTTTGGCGCTCTCCGCCGTCCGGCCGGTTTTAAGCGCGACGACCGGTATCTTTCTCTCATTGGCCCTGGCAAGGGCCCTGACAAAGCCCTCCGGATCACGAATGGTTTCAATAAACAGCGCGATGACCCGGGTTGAAGGCTGATCGAGCGCGTAGTCCATGTAATCGGCGACGCTACAGCTGATTTCCTGGGACGCGGAAACCACCATGTTGAAGCGGTGACGCAAATCGTGATTGGCCAACAGAACGAACACGGAGCCGGAATGGGCGATCAGGCTGACGCCGCCCGCCTGATCGGTCATGGGGCCCTGAAAACTGGCGTGGGTGCAGGCATCGAAATTATAGAACCCCATGCCGTTTCCGCCGCAAACCAATAGGCCCGAATCGCGGGATTTGTCTCGGAGACGCTGCAACAGGGGAGGGTTCGTGTCGTTTTCAATGTAGCAACTGTCAAAGACGGTGATGGCGGGGATACCTGCTGCGATGGCGTCATCGAACAGCGCTTCCATGCGCTGGCCATTAACGCAGGCGATGACCTGATCGACAGGCGAGGGGAGATCACCCAGCGTTGCGTAACACTGTTTGCCCTCTATCTCGTCATACTTGGGATTTACCGGATACCACGCGCCGTCATAGCCGCCATCCAGGAGAACCCGGATCACATTGTTGCCGAAACTTCCCTCGCGGGGCGACGCCCCCACGATGGCGACGGACCGGGGCGCCATCAAGGGTTGTAAACGATGCAGGGTTTCCGGCATTCAGGGTTTCCTCTCCCGCTTTAAGATCCGGGAAAACATAATCTTTCCGGTTATCCTTCGCCAACAAATCAAATTCGCCTTGAAGAGAAATGCGATTGGCTCTTATATCCATCATCAGCTAGGGGGATTTGATATGAGCACACAGGATACCGAAACACCCGTTCCCCATTTCGCGGTCATCTTTTCGAACCAGCGAACGGAAGCGGATGAAGAGCTTTATGAAAAGACGGCAGGCGACATGGTCGAGCTTGCCATGCGGCAGCCTGGCTATCTCGGTATTGATAGCGCCAGGAACCCGGACGGCTTCGGCATCACGGTATCATACTGGACCGACAGGGACGCCATTAAGGCCTGGAAATCAAACGTCGAGCACATGGCGGCCCAACGCATGGGACTGGAGCGGTTTTATGCCTCTTTCACGCTCAGAATAGCCGAAGTGGAGAGTGTTAAAACATGGAATAAAGAAAAATAAGTTATGTAAAAACAATAGATTAATATTTAAATTAACTCGAAATAAGTTAATTTAATTCTCACTCTTCTAAAACTGTCTCATTTGTGATAGGGTCACCATAATTCGCGGGTCTTGGGGGCCCTTTTTTTGGGACTATACCAAATTCTGCCCCCCTCTGATCCCTGCTTGCGCTGTTTAATTAACCCCAAACTGGGGAAGGGAGTTCCGATGGCCCGACAGGCAAAAAAAACCACGTCAAAAAAGATTGATTCTTCATCAAAATCCAAAAAATCCGCATCCCCCACGGCCGATCAGCTGGTTGAGTATTATCGCGAGATGCTCCTGATCCGGCGTTTCGAGGAAAAAGCCGGCCAGCTATACGGCATGGGCCTGATCGGCGGATTCTGTCACCTCTATATCGGCCAGGAAGCCGTGGTTGTCGGCATGATGGCGGCATCGGAGCCCCAGGATACGGTGATCACCAGTTACCGCGATCACGGCCATATGCTGGCGACCGGTATGGACCCGAAAGGCGTCATGGCGGAACTGACCGGCCGTGAAGGCGGCTATTCCAAAGGCAAGGGCGGCTCCATGCACATGTTCAGCCGGGAAAAGAACTTTTTCGGCGGCCACGGCATCGTCGGCGCGCAAGTTTCACTCGGCACCGGTCTCGCATTCGCCCACAAGTACAAGGGTGACAATGGGGTGTGTCACGCCTATTTCGGCGACGGCGCCGCCAATCAGGGGCAGGTCTATGAATCCTTCAACATGGCCGCGTTGTGGTCGCTACCCGTTGTCTACATCATCGAGAACAACCGATACGGCATGGGCACTTCCATCGACCGCGCCTCGGCGATGGTCGAATTCCACCGCCGCGGCGACGCCCACGGCATACCGGGCATGCAGGTCAACGGCATGGACGTGGTGGAGGTGCGCGAAGCCGCCGAGCAGGCGCTGGACCATTGCCGGAGCGGCAAGGGCCCCTTCATCCTGGATATGGAGACCTATCGTTACAGAGGCCATTCCATGTCGGACCCGGCCAAGTACCGTTCAAAGGACGAAGT
The DNA here is from genome assembly GCA_964344255.1 of uncultured Thalassospiraceae bacterium. GTDB lineage: Bacteria > Pseudomonadota > Alphaproteobacteria > Rhodospirillales > Casp-alpha2 > JAJFIE01. The sequence continues at coordinate 155,356 of CAYFMQ010000006.1, read as the reverse complement.
CAGCAAGGTGCGCAAGGAAAGCGACCCCATCGATACGCTCCGTGACCGCATCATCAAGGCCAAGGCGGCCGATGAAGGGCTTCTCAAGGAAATCGACAAGAACGTGAAGGCCATTGTCACGGAAGCCGCCGAGTTCGCCCAGACGAGCCCCGAGCCCGATCCGCGTGAACTCTACACAGACGTATTGATCGAGGCCTGAGGGCCGATTTCAGGAAAAGAGGAAACCGAACATGCCCGTACAAATCCTGATGCCGGCCCTGTCGCCCACCATGACGGAAGGCAATCTGGCGAAGTGGCTGAAAGGTGAAGGCGACACCGTCGCCGCCGGTGACGTCATTGCCGAGATTGAGACCGACAAGGCGACCATGGAAGTGGAAGCCGTCGATGAAGGCACCATCGGCAAGGTTCTGGTGGCCGAAGGCACGGAGAACGTCGCCGTCAACACGCCCATCGCCGTCTTGCTGGAAGAGGGCGAAAGCGTTGATGACATCGGCGATGTCTCTGCCCCAGCCCCGGCTCCTGCTTCATCCCCGGCCCCAGAACCCGCACCACCTGCGCCTGCCCAGGAACAGGTCCCCTCGACACCGCCGGCTCCTGAAGCTGCGCCTGCCGCACCCGCTCAAACCTATGCCGGTCCCACCGTCAACATCACCGTTCGCGAAGCGCTGCGCGACGCCATGGCGGAGGAAATGCGCCGGGATGAAACGGTGTTCCTGATGGGCGAGGAAGTCGCCCAGTACCAGGGTGCTTACAAGATTTCCCAGGGTTTGCTGGAGGAATTCGGCGACCGGCGCGTCATCGACACGCCGATCACGGAGCACGGCTTTACCGGTCTCGGTGTCGGCGCGGCGTTCAGCGGCTTGAAACCGATCGTCGAGTTCATGACCTTCAACTTCGCCATGCAGGCCATCGACCACATTATCAATTCGGCCGCCAAAACGCTCTACATGTCGGGCGGCCAGATGACGGCCCCCATCGTGTTCCGTGGCGCAAACGGCGCGGCATCCCGTGTCGGCGCTCAGCACTCGCAATGCTATGCGTCATGGTACGCCCACTGCCCGGGCCTGAAGGTGGTCGCGCCATGGTCGGCGGAAGACGCCAAAGGCCTGCTGAAAGCAGCAATTCGCGATCCCAACCCGGTTGTGTTCCTGGAAAACGAAATCCTCTACGGCCAGAGCTTCGATACACCCGACGACCCTGAGTTCGTCTTGCCCATCGGGCAGGCGAAGATTGAGCGCGCCGGTACGGACGTCACCATCACCGCCTATTCGATTACCGTCGGCCTCGCCCTGGAAGCTGCCGAACAACTGGCTACCGAAGGCATCGAGGCTGAAGTGATCAACCTGCGGTCCCTGCGACCGCTGGATACGGCGACAATTGTGGAGTCGGTCAAGAAAACCAACCGTATCGTCGCGGTCGAGGAAGGCTGGCCGGCCTGCGGCATCAATTCCGAAGTGGCCGCCCAGGTCATGGACCATGCCTTCGATCATCTCGACGCGCCTGTCGCCCGGGTCAACGGCGAGGACGTCCCCATGCCCTATGCGGCGAACCTTGAAGCCCTGACGCTGCCCAAGGCCGCGGATGTGGTCAAGGCGGCGAAAGCCGTCTGCTACGCCGAGTGAGGGGAGGGTAGATCATGCCGATTAATATCCTGATGCCCGCCCTGTCGCCGACAATGACGGAAGGCAACCTGGCGAAATGGCTGAAAGCCGAAGGCGACGCCATCGAGAGCGGTGACGTCATTGCCGAAATCGAGACCGACAAGGCAACCATGGAAGTAGAAGCCGTCGATGAAGGCACCATGGGCAAGATCGTGGTGCCGGAAGGGACGGAAAGCGTTCCCGTCAACCAGGTGATTGCCGTTCTGTTGGAAGAGGGTGAAAGCGCCGACGACATCGGCGACGTCAGTGCAGCACCGGCGCCGTCGCCCGCAGCAGCGCCATCCCCCGAACCTGCACCATCACCGGAACCAGTTGCGCAACCGGTGACACAACCTGTGGCAACGCCAGAACCGGCAGCAGCAACAGCAGCGCCTCAAGCCGTATCGGCAGGAAGTCGTGTCTTCGCCAGTCCGCTCGCAAGACGCATCGCCGCCAATGCCGGCATCGATGTGGCTGCGATAACCGGATCCGGCCCCCGTGGCCGTATCGTGAAAAAGGATGTGGAGGCCGCCATAGCCTCGGGCGTAACGGCTGCACCTGCTGCTGCAGCACCTTCCGGTCCGGTTGCCGCCCCGGCACCGGTCGTCATAGACGAGACGGGCCTTGCCCCATACCGGGAAGTCCCCCATTCGAGCATGCGCAAGATCATCGCCGAGCGCCTGTCGGAGTCAAAACAGACCATTCCGCATTTTTATCTCAGCATCGATTGCGAACTGGATAATCTGCTGGAGCTGCGCAAGCGCCTGAACGAGAAATCCGACGATTACAAGCTGTCAGTCAACGATTTCATCATCCGCGCCGTGGCGTTGGCGCTTCGCAAGGTGCCCGCCGCCAACGCCATGTTCACGCCGGACGCCATGCGGATGTTCGAGCGTGTCGATGTCTCGGTCGCTGTCGCCATCCCCGACGGCCTGATCACACCGGTGATCCGGGACGCCGCGGGCAAGGGACTGGTGGAGATTTCAAACGAGATGAAGGACCTGGCGGTGCGCGCCCGAGAAGGCAAGCTGATGCCCGAAGAATACAAGGGCGGCGCTTTCACCATCTCGAACCTGGGCATGTTCGGCATCAAGAATTTCTCCGCCATCATCAATCCGCCGCAATCGTGCATTCTGGCCGTCGGCGCGGGAGAGCAGCGCCCAGTCGTGAAGAACGGCGCGTTGGCCGTGGCGACCGTCATGTCGTGTACGCTGGCCGTGGATCACCGGGTCGTGGACGGGGCCGCCGGTGCGGAATTCCTCGCCGCTTTCAAACCGCTGATCGAGGACCCGATCAGCATGCTTCTGTGAGGGTTGACCGATGCCCGCTCCGGAGAAAATAAACCTGTCGGAAAAACTTGCGACATTCAATGAGACCTGGTCACCGAAGATCGTCGGTGACCTGGACGACTACCACATCAAGCTGGTCAAGATCGAAGGCGATTTCGTTTGGCATGCCCACGAAAACGAAGACGAAATGTTTTTCGTTCTGGATGGAACGATGGACATGGATTTCCGCGACAGGCGGGTCACCCTTGAACAGGGTGAGTTCATTGTGGTGCCGAAAGGTGTGGAACATAAACCCCATGCTAGCGGAGAGTGCAGCATCATGTTGCTGGAACGCGCTGGCGTCGTGAACACGGGCGATGCGCCGGAAAGCGACCTGACCGCTGGTATCGGTGAAAGGCTTTAATCATGGCTGATAATACCCAATTTGATGTTGTCGTGATCGGCGCCGGACCGGGCGGCTATGTGACCGCCATCCGTGCCGCCCAACTAGGCCTGAAAACCGCCGTGGTGGAAAAGAAGCACCTGGGCGGCATCTGCCTCAACTGGGGCTGCATCCCGACCAAGGCGCTGCTACGCTCGGCGGAAATCTACGATTACATGAACCACGCCGACGCCTATGGCCTGAAGGCGGACAATATCGGGTATGACCTGAAAAAAGTTGTCGAACGCTCCCGCGGCGTTTCAGCGCAGCTCTCGAAAGGCGTCGGATTCCTTCTTAAGAAGAACAAGGTCACCGTTATTGACGGCGAGGCCAAACTGAACGGCCCCGGCAAGGTCGATGTGACCAAGGACGGCAAGCCGCTGCCAAGCCTGACCGCCAAACACATCATTATCGCCACGGGCGCTCGCCCCCGCGCGTTGCCGGGACTGGAAGCCGACGGCAAGCTGGTGTGGAGCTACTTCGAGGCCCTTGTGCCCGACAAGATGCCCAAGTCCTTACTCGTCATCGGTTCGGGTGCCATCGGTATCGAGTTCGCCAGCTTCTACCGCTCCCTGGGCGCCGACGTGACCGTGGTTGAGGTCCTGCCGCAGATCCTGCCGGTGGAAGACCCTGAAATCGCCGAGCTTGCCCGCAAGCAGTTTGAAAAGCACGGTATGAAGATCCTGAGCGGCGCCAAGGTCGCCAAACTGGACAAGGCCAAGGACTCGGTCACCGCCACTATCGAGACATCGGACGGCAAGACGGAAGCGATCACCGTTGATCGGGTTATCTCCGCCGTCGGCGTCGTCGGCAATATCGAAAACATCGGACTCGAGACCACCAAGATCAAAACCGACCGTGGCTGTATTGTCGTTGACGAATTCTCCCGCACGGCGGAGCCCGGCATCTACGCCATCGGCGACGTGGCGGGACCGCCTATGCTGGCCCACAAGGCAGAACACGAAGGTGTCATCTGCATCGAAAAGATCGCCGGTGTCAAAGGCGTGCATCCCATGGATAAAGGCAGGATTCCGGGCTGCACCTATTGCCACCCGCAGGTTGCCAGCGTCGGCCTGACGGAAGCCAAGGCGAAAGAGGCCGGACACGACGTCAAGGTTGGCCGCTTTCCCTTTATCGGCAATGGCAAGGCCATTGCGCTGGGCGAACCGGACGGCTTGGTGAAAACCATCTTTGATAAAAAAACCGGTGAGCTATTGGGCGCGCACATGGTGGGCGCGGAAGTGACCGAGCTGATCCAGGGCTTTGTCGTCGCCATGGGGCTCGAAACCACGGAAGAAGACCTGATGCACACGATCTTCCCGCACCCGACCTTGTCGGAGATGATGCACGAGTCCGTCCTTGACGCTGATGACCGCGCCATCCACATTTAAGACATGAGCGCACCCGAAAAACTCAGGCATCCCGAAAAGGCCCACCGGCCGGACAACGTCTCGCCGCGCAAGCCCAAATGGATCCGGGTCAAGGCGCCCACATCCGAGGAATACGGCAAGACCCGCAAGCTGATCCGCGAGCATAACCTGAACACGGTGTGCGAGGAGGCCGCGTGCCCCAACATCGGCGAATGCTGGGCCATGCGCCACGCCACGGTGATGATCCTGGGTGAGATCTGCACCCGGGCCTGCGCCTTTTGTAATGTGGCGACGGGCAAACCGGGTGCTGTCGATCCAATGGAGCCCGACAACGTGGCGATCACGGCTGCCAAGCTCGGGCTTAAACACATGGTGATTACTTCCGTCGACCGCGACGACCTGGACGACGGCGGCGCGGCACAGTTCGCCAAATGCCTGGAAATGGTCCACGAGGTCTCGCCCGACACCACGGTCGAGGTCCTGACCCCCGATTTCCGGGATAAGCCCGGCGGGCTGGAGACCGTCATCGCCGCCAAACCGGACGTTTTCAACCACAACCTGGAAACCGTACCCAGACTTTATCCCACCATCAGGCCCGGCGCACGGTATTACCACTCGCTCCGCTTGCTGGATCGCGCCAAGCAACTCGACCCAACTGTTTTTACCAAATCCGGCATCATGGTTGGCCTGGGCGAAGAGCGGAACGAGGTGCTGCAGGTCATGGACGACATGCGTTCCGCCGGTGTGGATTTCCTGACCATCGGACAATACCTGCAACCCACGCCCAAACACGCCGCCGTCGCCCGCTTCGTCGAACCGGAAGAATTCGACGAATACAAACGGATCGGGGAATCGAAGGGCTTTTTGCTGGTGGCGTCGAGCCCGCTTACACGCTCCTCCTATCACGCTGATGACGATTTCAGTCAGTTACGCCAAGCGCGAGCGGACAAGGTAGCCAAAGACGCCTAATTGGGTTAAACGATCCCTCAAATGCCTAGTCACAGCGAACGGCGCCCGTTGCCGTACACCCCTGAACAGCTATTCGACCTGGTCGCCGATGTAAAACGCTACCCGGAATTCCTGCCCTGGTGCGTCGCCACGCGGATCCGTTCACAAACGGAAGAAGAAATGGTCGCCGACATGGTGATCGGGTTCAAGGTATTCAGGGAGAGCTTTACCTCAAGAGTTGCGCTTACCAGGCCCGACAAAATTGATGTAACGTATGAAAATGGTCCATTTAAGTATTTGAATAATAACTGGATTTTTGAGCCCTCAGAAGATGGCTGTATTATCGATTTCAGCGTCGATTTCGAATTCAAATCCAAACTTCTGGACAAGGCCATCGGCGCTGTTTTCACCGAAGCCGTGCACCGCATGGTCAGCGCCTTTGAGACCCGCGCGAACGCCCTTTATGGCGATTAACACAGCAGCTTAATCATCCAGCATGGAAACAACCAGGGACAAGGCCGCGTTGACGGCCTGGGCCCTGACGGCATGACGGTCGCCGGAAAACACGTGGCGTTCATGGCGCGTATCCATGCCCTCACGGGCCGCCGCCATGTGAACCAGGCCGACCGGCTTTTCATCGGTTCCTCCGTCCGGGCCGGCGATACCGGTGACGGAAACGGCAACCTGGGCTCTGGAATGGGCGATGGCGCCTTCCGCCATGGAACGGGCGACCTCTTCGCTGACGGCGCCGACAGCCTCGAACAAGGGCGCCGGTACGCCCAGCATCTCCTGTTTTGCCTCGTTTGTATAGGTCACAAACCCACGCTCAACGACATGGGAGGAACCGGGCACCAAGGTCAGTGCCGCGGCAATCATGCCGCCGGTGCATGATTCCGCCGTCGCCATCATGATTCCCTGACGCTGGCAGTGATCCAGAACGGATTTTGCCAGTAAACCTGTCGTCGTTTCCATGCTGTCCGGCATTTCGTCACACTCCCGCCTGGAGCCAGTTTATCAGATAGATTACCCCATAGGCGGCCCCAGCCGCATAAATGCCAGCCCCGACGTCGTCCAGCATCACGCCCAGGCCGCCCTTTATGCGCTGGTCCATGAGGTTGACCGGCCAGGGCTTGACGATATCGAAGAGGCGGAACAAAGCGAATCCGACCAAAAACCAGGGTAATTCCATGGGCACCACGGTCAGAACAAGCCATTGGCCCACAACCTCATCGATGACCACCGGTCCGGGATCGTCCGTTCCGGTACGTCCCATGTAATCGTTCGCTGCCCAGATACCGATGGCGAACACGATCAGCGATGCAGCCAGAAGACCATAGACGCCGGATATCGTTAAAATCCCCCAGGCAAAGGGCAGGGCAAGCGCTGAGCCCCATGTTCCCGGGGCTTTTGGCATGTATCCGGCGCCGAACCAGGTCGCCAGAAGCACTCCCGGGTTACCAATCGATGGTCGGAGATCAGCCACTTCGCTCACCATAAATCAGCTTAAACGGAACGAATAATGTAAACTTAGGTAAAATCATGGTATGAATTTAGGTTAAATAGACCTTCAAATCCTTATGTAAGGTAATATAATCCCTTGCATGGCGAATGGCGAATGGATACCGTCTTGGTCGAATAAAAAGGTGTGCATTGCATGCAACGGCCTCCGGAAAAACCGGGGTTTTTTAGCAGAGGTAATATGAGGGGCGTGGGACCGGTCAAAGGGACGCGTAATATCAATACATGATGGATCCAATCGAACAGAAAAGTTTTCGTGAACGCTGGGCCGAGCGCCTGAACAATATGTTCCCCGAACGCCAGATTGTTGTCCGTACCGAAGAACGTGTTTCCTACCTGCGCATATCCAAATATGTGCAGATGTCCCTGGCGGCCCTCTTAATCGGCTTCAGCGGTTGGATCGGTTTCACCAGCGTCAGTTACTTCCTGAACGACAAGATCCTGACCAACAAGAACAACCAGATCGCCAACGCAAGGCTGGCTTATCAGAGTCTTTTGGACGAGGTCGGCGAATACCAGCAGAAATTCATCGATATCACCACCGATCTGGAAGAAAACCATGGCCTGATGCTGGGTTTGGTCGAACAGAATGCTTCCCTGCAGCAGGACCTGACGACGATCGAACACCAGTTGAAGGTGACACAAGCGGACCGTCAGGCCATCTATGACGCCCGTGAAAGGCTCAAGGACGATCTCGACAACATCCAGGACAACCTGACGTCCCTTACCAGCCGTAATTTCCTGCTCCAGGACAACCTCGACACCATAGCCTCGGATCTTTCCTCCGCCCTGTCCGAACGCAATGCCGCCCTTGTCGAGAGCAAGCGCATGAAACGTTATGCCGAAGAGCTTGAAACGACACTGGAATCCCTACAGGTAGCGCAGGTGGATACCGTCGTCGACCTGACGCAGCGAACGGATGAAAACATCGATGCCATGGAACGCGTGATCGATATGGCGGGGCTCGAAGTCAAGGCAGTCTTAGATGCAAACAAGAGCGACGTGTCCGGTCAGGGCGGACCGTTTATCGCCGTACCGGAAGGCGTTGCCGGCGATGAACTTCGCGATAAGCTGTTAAACCTTGATAATCGTCTTGAACATCTCCAGGTATTACAGGGCGCTATGCAGCGCATCCCGCTGGCGGCGCCCCTTAAAACCTACTATTTGACCAGTAAATTTGGCAAACGCCGCGACCCCGTAAACGACAAGTGGAGCATGCATTACGGTGTCGATATGGGATCGACAGACAAATCAACCGTTTACTCGACGGCCCCAGGCGTGGTTACATATGCAGGTTGGAAAGGTAAATATGGCAAATTGGTCGAGATTGACCATGGTGGCGGCATCAGAACACGCTTCGGTCACCTTGGAAAAATCTACGTCAAGAAAGGCCAGGAGATCGGTTTTTTTGAAAAACTAGGGCAGGTGGGAAGCACCGGACGCAGTACAGGTCCCCATTTGCACTATGAAATTGTTTTCAGGAAAAAACCGATGGACCCCATGAATTTTATCAAGGCAGGGCATTATGTTTTCCAAGAATAAAAACGGTTCTTCTGGAAACACCACGCAATTACCCCAGAAACCTGCAGTACCCTCGATTATCAGCGCCGACCTGACCATTACCGGCAATCTCGTCAGTGAAGGCGAGATCCAGATAGACGGCACCGTCAACGGTGATATCAAGACGGCAACCCTCTTGATTGGTGAATCCGCCCATATCCGGGGAGAGGTTCATGCAACGCGTGTTCGCGTCCACGGTCACGTGGACGGCCAGATAACGGCAAATTCCGTCACGCTGGCCAAGACGGCGCATGTCGCCGGTGATGTCATCCACGAAGATCTCTCTATCGAGAAAGGTGCATTTCTTGAAGGTCACTGCATGCGCATGTCCGATAGCAAGGCCGACAAGGCATCCGCAACCATTCCCAAGGTTGAGCTCAGCAAGGAAGCGCCTCCCGTGCCGCAAAAACCGTTGGCGCAGGGCAAGGATAAGCCAACCGCAACGGCCCAGGCGCCGTCCAATGGCGGCGGAAAAGCCGCAACGGCGTAAGAGACGCACCGCACCCTAGGTCAGGCAACGCTGTAGCCAGCAATCCATCCCTGAAACAACGCTTGGTTCTCCAAGTGACGGTGCGTGTCCGACGTCCTCAACCTTTACCTGGACAAGGCCGGGCAGGGCGGTTTTCATGTCCCGCCACAAGCCATCGCCGACAAAATCCGAAAGCGCCCCGCGCACGGCCAGGACTGGCAATTGCCTAAGTGAGCGGAAGTAAGGCCAGAGATCAATGCCAGGCACGCCTGATCGCTCAAACGGTTTCAGGATCGCCGGGTCCCAATCGAACACCAATTGACCGCTGGCGTTATGACGGAACGTGGCTTCGGCAATGTGCAGCCATTCATCAGGCGTACTTGCCGGCATGTGAGGGAATGTTTTCTGCAACACCCCGACGGCAGATTCCCAATCGGGGAGGGGGGAGGTATCGCGCATGTAAGTCAATATGGGCGCAAGCCCTTTGGCATCGATGGCAGGACCGATATCGTTCAATAATACCCCCCTTAAAGAGCCCGGCATGGCAGCGCCCAATGCCATCCCTAGAACGCCGCCCAGCGATGTGCCAATAACGGCAAACCGGTGAATTCCCAAAGCCGTTGTCAAATGCCGTATGTCATCGATGTAGGTTCGCGGCTCATAATGACGCCAGTCGGGATCATAAGCCGACTTGCCACGCCCCCTGTAATCGGGGGCAATGATCCTGTAGCGGGAACAAAGCCGGGACGCGAGGTTGTGAAAATCCTTGGAGTTCCTGGTCAGCCCGCCAAGACAGAGAACCGTTCCGTTTTGATTGATACCGGCATCATAGTCGCGAATATAGAGTGCCAGTCCGTCACCTGCCGAAATGGTGTGTTCCCGATAATTTTTATGCCCGTTGGCGGTCATCGGACCGTTATACCCTTTACAACCCCAACAAAGGCGCCAGGCCGTTCAGGTCGCTGATGACATGTTCAGGCCCACCCGGCAGGCGTTCCGGCGCCTGGCCGTAGCGGTTGACCCAGATAACGCGGAACCCGAAATGGGAAGCGCCCGCAACGTCCCAGGCATTGGACGACAAAAACCGGATGCGATCAGGCGGAAGACCCAACCCGTCCACCGCCATCTGATACACACTGGGGTGCGGCTTGAAGATACCCACGTCTTCCACGGAATAGACGGCATCCAGCAGATGGCCGATACCTGCATGGCCGATCGCGCCGTTCAGCATGTCGGGCGAGCCGTTGGAGAGAATGGCTGTCTTGAGGCCTTTATCCTTCAGCGTTTTCAGGACTCCGGGCACCTCCTCGAAAGCATCGAGGGTGAAATAAAGATCCATGAGGCGCTGACGCAGGGCGTTGTCCTCAACGCCGATGGTCTCCATGGCGAAATCCAGCGCATCGCCGGTCAGCTGCCAGAAATCAGCATGCTCTCCCATAAGCGACCGCAGCCAGGAGTATTCAAGCTGCTTGGTGCGCCAGATCTGGCCCAGGTTTGCCGCCTTGTCGCCAAGGGTATCCGTGCATTTCGCCGCTGCCGAAGCGACGTCCAGCAAGGTACCGTAGGCATCGAACACACAGGCCGTGTCTGTTACGTCATTCATTCCGGTTTGTTCCCATCAACGCTGTAAATCCTGTTCTAAAGAAAGCGCGACCTCGGTCTCGGCAAGCATGGAGCGATAGACCTGCAGGTTTTCCATCACACGCTGGACGTAATTCCGCGTCTCGTCGAAGGGGATGGATTCAACCCAGTCTATGGCATCCACTTCCGGATCGTTGGGCGCGCCGTTGGTCTTGACCCAAGCCTTCGCCCTTTTGGGGCCGGCATTATACGCCGCAAGCGAGAGGATAAACGAGCCGTCGAAGGTCTCCATCAGGCCTGACAGATAACTCTGGCCCAACTGCATGTTAAAGGCCGGGTCATTGACCAGTTTCGCCTTTGTGTAGCGAAGCCCCACCTGCTTGGCGACGCGTTTCGCCGTAGCCGGCATCAACTGCATCAGCCCCATGGCGCCGGCGCCGCTGCGGGCAACAGAATAAAAGGCGCTTTCCTGACGGATCAGGGCGAGAACAAGGGGAAGCTCGACGCCGTTCCCCTTGGCCCTGTTAGGCATTTTGGGCAGACGTAACACCGGATATGCGGCCTCAGGTATGTATTGCCCCCGCCTTTCGGCAAGTTTTGCAACCCTGATGGCAAGGTCCGGACGCCCCAGTTCACGGGCAAGGGAAGCGGTCATCAGGGCCCAACCTTCGTTTTCATCGAGCGTGAAAAGGTGAAGGATCAACGAACGCAACCAATCGTTGGCATCCGCTTCAGCCAGGGTCCTAGCCACGGATACCAGTTCGTGGTCATTGAAGCGCTTGATGAGCGCTTCCGGTACATCTGACGAAACGGGGATCGGCAGGACGGAATTGTGGTTGATTTTATGGGACGCCAGTTGCCCGTAATAGGTCGTGAAATACTGTGCAGCATTCTGATACCACAGGCTTGATAATTCGTCATTGCCTAAGGCTTCGGCCGCACGGCCGGACCAATAAGCTCCCCGTGACAGGCTGATGGGGTAATTGACGACGTTGTACATGTTGGAAAAGTGATCGTACGCCCAGGCCGGTTCGTTCAGGAACCGGAGCGCGATCCAACCAGCCATCCACTCGGCGTCGGCATAATTGGACGTATCATCCTGATCAAGCCCATGATCGCGCACCAGACGGTAGGCTTCGCTGATCAGGCCATCGTTCAGGGCGCGGCGCGCCAGGATTATCCGCTCGCGAAACCATAAATCGGGACGGACCATGTCGTCCGGAGGGTCAAGGAGGAGTTCGCGCGCAGACTCACTTATCCCCTTTTTCCGACGCCAGCGAAGGCGCTCGTACACCAAACCGGGATGGGTGCGCAATTCTTCGGGCACACGTTGAATGGCCTTGTCAACGTTCCCCCGCATATGACGGAGCAGAAACCGGGCTTCCGCCAGTTTGCGGATGTCCTCATTGACCTTGCCGAACATGCGACGCGCCGGCCAGTAACTGCCTTTCCATAACAGCCTCTCGATCCGCTCGATATGGTCTTCACGGGTCAGGTATTTCCGATAGCTTCGATAAAAACGCCGTTCCTGTGATTTTGTGAAACTGCCTTCGATCCAGGTCTTGCGTAAAACTGAAATGGCTTCTTCTTTCCTGCCAAGTTCCAGCAAGGCGGCGCCATAGCGAACCCAGCCATCCGTACTGACGGGATCATGGTCGCTGAACCATGACAAGACGGCGGAAGCCTCCATGGTTGGCTGCATGCGTTCTTCCGCCCGCACATGCAGTTTATCCATTCTCGGCCAGTCAGGGTTTTCCTTGATAAAAAGGGCAATTTCCTCAAATGAGGATTTCGAGGGCGTTTCCAAGTATATCAGCCATTTCAATGCCTTACGAAGTACGGGATCTGAAATTTTCCCGAGTTTCGCGTTTGCGGTCTTGGCCCGGCCGGTTTCAATGGCTCTGATCACGGAATGGGCGAGGGTGCGTTCATCCTTGCCGATGTGATCGGCTCGGGAAACAGAGGAGATTGTCACCACCATGGCAAACGCCATCGTGAGAGCTACGATTCCCTTGATTATCCGAAACGTTACTGCGCCAGCCATTCGCTTTAAGTCCCTCTGAGACTCAAATTATTATCCATTATGATGCCGTATTGACTAGTAACAAGTTAATGAAGTTATTCAGTGTCTTGCGGCATGAGGCTCTTAAGGAGTATGTTCGCCGCCTTGTTAAAGACCAAATTTACGGAGTCGATAATGTTTAAGGGATCCATCACAGCGTTGATCACCCCGTTTCGTGACGGCGCGGTGGACGAAGAAACCTTCCAGTCTTTTGTCGAGTGGCAGATTGCTGAAGGCACGGATGCTCTGGTGCCGTGCGGTACGACGGGTGAATCGCCGACCCTCGACCACGCCGAGCATATGCATGTAACGGAAATGTGCATCGAGGCGGCCGCCGGAAAGATTCCCGTCATCGCGGGCGCCGGCTCGAACTCGACACAGGAAGCCGTGTCGCTTACCGTGCACGCCAAGAAAGCAGGCGCCGATGCCGCCCTCGTTGTGACCCCTTACTACAACAAGCCGACCCAGGAAGGCATGTACCAGCACTTCAAGGCCGTCCACGACTCTACCGACCTGCCCATCATCATCTACAACATTCCGGGACGCAGCATCGTCGATATGAGCGTCGAGACCATGGCCAAGCTGGCCGAGCTTCCCAATATCGTCGGCGTCAAGGATGCAACCGCAGACCTGACGCGCCCCATGCTGACCCGTCTCGCCATTGATGGCGCGTTCTGCCAGCTTTCGGGCGAAGACGGCACTGCCGTGCCGTTCCTGGCCGGCGGCGGTGACGGATGCATTTCCGTTACGGCCAATGTCGCGCCCAGGCTTTGTTCGGACATGCACAAGGCATGGCAGGAGAAAGACCTGGACACGGTGATGGAAATCCAGGACCGCCTGATGCCGCTCCACAAGGCACTGTTCTGTGAAAGCAGCCCCGGGCCGGTGAAGCACGCCGCCAGCCTGCTCGGCAAGGCGAGTGCGGAAATGCGACTACCGTTGTGCGAAATCGCCGAGTCCTCCAAGGCCCAGGTTGAAAGCGCCATGCGTTCCGCCGGGCTGATTAACTGAGGAACCGGCACTTACCCGGTTTCCCTTTAACCGCAACACTCTGAGGGCAGGGGCCGTTTTCCATGGCCAAGAAAAAAGCGCCCCACGGCAATATCGTCGCCCAGAACCGCAAGGCGCGGCATAACTATGCCATCGAGGAAACCTTCGAAGCGGGCATCGTGCTCCAGGGCAGCGAGGTCAAGTCGCTTCGCAAGGGCCAATGTTCCCTGGGCGAGTCCTACGCCGGCGAAAAGGACGGCGAGTTGTTCCTATTCAATGCGCATATTCCGGAATATGCCGCCGCCAGCCGGTTTTCCCACGAACCACGGGCAAACCGGAAACTACTGCTTAAAAAGCGCGAAATCGAAAAGTTGCTGGGCGCCATCCGGCGCCAGGGCATGACGCTGGTGCCTTTGAGCATCTATTTCAACGAGCGAGGCATCGCCAAGGTGGAGATCGGTCTTGCCCGCGGCAAGGACAGGCGTGACAAGCGCCAGGACGTCAAGGACCGCGACTGGCAACGCCAGAAAGCCCGTCTGATGCGGGAAAAGGGGTAGATAGTCAAAGGGGAAGGGAGATCAGCCCGACTGTTCCAGGTTGAACAGTTCCGTCACCGGCAGCACGGCGATATCCTGGAACTTGTAGAAACGCGGGTTCTCCAGATCGACCAGGTTGTTGATACGCGCATAGGTATCGCTGATCAGGATTTCTTCCGTCTCGCTGCCTGAATGGCGGATACCGTAATGAACCGAGGCGCGCTCATCGCTGGTAAGCGTGCCCATCAGGTTCTTCGTCACCCAGATGGAGCCTTCCCTTGCGAAATCGCTGATCCTGGCGGCGCGGTTGATGGTATCGCCCAGCACCGTAAACTCGATATGGGTCGGGGTCTGGTAGGTTCCGAACCATTCCTGTCCCTCATCGAGTCCGAAGTTGAGGACCAGCCGGTTGGCCCAGCGTTTACGGGCGCGCCATTCTCTGTCTATATCAACCATGATCTGGGACATTTCATGGGCGCACTGGATGGCGTTGAAGCTGGCGTTGGAATCCGGCTGGGGAAAGAAGTAATAGACGATACCGTCGCCCACATGCTTGCCGCGGGTGGCCGAATACTTCCTCAACGTTGGCTCCACGGCGCCCCAGATCTGGTTGATCAACTCGAAATATTCTTCTGGCGGCAGCTCGGCGCAGATTTTCATGGAATCCTGCAAATCCGCGACAAGCACAGACAGGTTGGTAAGGTAAGGTTTCCTGTTCTTCAGCAACTCCCGGATGACGATATCGCGCCTGGCCAGGAAGTCCTGCAACGTGTTCTGCTCTTCCTTAAGCGGTGCATATGCGAAGAATATACCTTCCCGGAAGAAACTGGCGTGGACCCTCTGCATGTCCGCTTCACCCGCCCGGTGCCCCATGTCCACCTCCGCCGCTTGCGGCCCGTCCTTTGGCCCGACCGGCTCAACCTCGTCATAGAGGCGGGTTATGGCGCCCACATCCGCATCGGAAAGGTTTGGATCCAGGGTCAGCAGGGCGGATTTCGAGAAACGGTTCTTGGCGATGGAAAGGTGAAAACGGATCAGGTCGTCAAAGCCCGGCGGCGTATCTTCGGCATGGGCCTGCAACAGCAGCCTGAAAACGTTGCGCTCGGTAATTTCCGGGGGCAGACCATCGGGCAGGCCCAGAAGCTCGGCATCGGCCCTGGGGTTGGACCATTCGATCTGGAAGCGGCTGTTGACCATGTAAGCCGGAGTATCGATCTGGTCCAGGGTCAGGCGCAGGCCGTTCATGCCAGCTTCCCTGTTGCATGACGAAGCATCTGCTCTTGCGGCGTTTGCGTTATTGTCATTTTCGCCGGCCGGTAAGCCGATGCTGGTCTCCGTCGTTACGGGAAAGCCAGCGGAAAGCATCTGGCTGATCTGTTTCATGCTTTTGCCGGAACGCTTCAACCGCCGGACGGTTTCGATCAGGTCTATGGCCGTATCGGGAAAGTAGCCCATGCGCGGCTGGGCCCGGTCTCCCAGTTCATCGGGACGCAGGACCGGTTTCGGCAGGATTCCGAGCGCGATGTAATTGTTCAGCGTCGCTCTGGATATACCGGTTTGTTCAAGGATATCCCTGCTGGACAGCATAGGAGCTTCCATTTCCGTTTTTCCCTCCCGGACAGACTCAGATAGACACATTAACTGTCTATTTACACATTGTCAAAGAATATTAACAAATTATTTATACACTTGAAGAGTCCAACATTGACCACGAAGAGTCTAATTTCCGTAATTTATGTCTAATTTCTCAGGGAAAAGAGTCCAACTCTAGAGTCTAAACAAAAACCGAAAGCAAAGAGTCTAAGTTAATTTAGACAGTTAACCGGACTCTTCTTTATTTTCCCTGCACCAAATTTCACCGGTAATGGTACGTCTGTTGCTATCACTGGCATTGGCTCTAAAATAAGCGACCATTTAATGGAGGGATTGAGAGGGTTCCTATGAAAAAACCGCTCCTGCATCTTGTGTTTGGCGGCGAAGTCGAAGACCCCCAGACTGTGGACTTCCACAACACGGAAAACCTGGATATCGTCGGTATCTATCCCGATCACGCCTCTGCCCTGAAAGCCTGGCGCGCCGCCAGCCAGGGACATGTCGACAATGCGCACATGAAATACGTCATTGTCCATCTGCACCGGTTGCTGGACCCCAGCGAAGAAACCTGAGGGGAAACAGGCGCTAGAGCCCTTAATCCGCTGCGTTTTCGTTGCCCGCCAGTTGCACCGCCTGGTCTTCGCGGATGACGAGCCACAGGGCGAGGATCAACAGAACGACTGCGACCCAGACGCCAATATCATGTTGCTCGCCGAACAGGGCGTAGCCCCAAGCGAACCCTGCAAACAACGAAACAAACATGCCAAACGAGACGAAAACCCCGCCGGTTTTGCGGATGATATAGAAATAGAGCAGGATATCGAGCACACCGGACAGGGCGAAGACGGCAATGCCCAGCTCCCCGGCGCCCGGATTCAGGATGCTCTCCAGCCTGAGAGACGACGCATCCCCCCAAACCAGGAACATGGGAAACACCAACAGGGCGGCAATGATGGTTTCTCCCGTTCCGACCTGCAGGACATCGAGGCCGTTTGGCCAACGGGCGGATACATAGATCGATTCAACCCCGTAGGTCAGCGGCACAACG
>CAYFMQ010000006.1:0-138321 GCA_964344255.1 uncultured Thalassospiraceae bacterium | reverse complement strand
TCAACACCATCCACCAGAAGACCTGGCTATCCGGCATCTCGAACTCAGGCTGCAGAACAATTACGACAGCGCCAGCCCCTATGGCGATGGCCATCAGCCTGTTCAACGACACCTTTTCGGTCCTGAAAATGATAGCCGTCGCCACGGTGACGACAGGGGTGAGGGCAACCATCATGGTCATGATACCGGCCGGCACATGGGCGGCTGCGTAAACGGCCGCCAGCAGGGGAAGCACATACCCGAGCAGGCTCGTGATCGTCAGGAAAACCAAGCGTTCCCAGTTCAAGCGAAACAAACTGCGGCGGCAGGCGAGAAAGAGGATGTAGAACAGGGATATCAGGACCAGGGCCGTTATCAGCACGGTCATTTCGTCATAACCGTTCTGGGTCGCCAGCTTGATCATGGAGAACTGCAACCCCCAGGCTCCGCCCATGATCACAAGCAGGGTCATGAACCAGAGCCTCTGGCCTGAACTCAACACTTTCCACCTTGAGCCGGAATTCTGCATTCTATCCCAAAGCCCTAATCGCCATTAATCATCGGCATCAGGTCTTCAAACACTTGTTCGAACATGGCCTCCGTCAGGCGGCCGGTGTTCGTATTATAACGGGAACAGTGATAGCTGTCCGCCAGCACAAGGCCATTGGACAGGGAATGTTGCGCCCGGTGAGCAAACTTGAAGTTACTTTTTTTCTCATCCAGGACGCTAAGGACAGCACCGTGCGACAGGGCGCCGAGGGCAAGCAGGCATCGTAGCCCCGGCAGGGACGCCAGTTCGGTTCGCAGGTAACCGGCACAAGCCTTAACCTCCGCTCCCGTCGGCTTGTTTTCGGGCGGCACGCATCGCACGGCATTGGTAATGCGGCATCCGTTCAGGACAAGTCCGTCGGAAGCAACCTTGTTATAACGCCCTTGCGCCAGTCCGAACTTGAGCAGCGTTGCATACAGAAGGTCGCCGGCATAATCGCCGGTAAAAGGGCGGCCGGTCTGATTCGCTCCCTTCAACCCGGGGGCGAGACCGACGATCAACAATCGAACGGATTGGTCTGACGGGCCAAAGGCCGGAACGGGGGCGTTATGAAAGGCGGGGTAAGTCGCACGGTTGGCCGCCCGAAACGCCTGCAGGCGAGGACAGGCATCACAGTCTCTGGGCGGTTCCTCGATGGTCATGGCGGACATTGTGGCGCGCCACCGGGACTTGGTCCAGCGATAGAAAGTTGTTGCTGGAGACAAATCTATCAGGCGATTTCGACGTAATCCTCTTCGTCATGCTCGTCATCATCGTCCATGTGCGGGATCATGGGGCTTTGATCACTTCCGTCACGGGCGATTTCATCGCGCAGGTCCTGCATTTCGATGAAAAAATCGGCCTGACGGCGCAACTCGTCGGCAATCATCGGAGGATGCGACTTGACCGTACTGACGATGCTGACCCGAACCCCCCGGCGCTGGATGGATTCAACCAGACGCCGGAAATCCCCGTCACCGGAAAACAGCACGGCATGATCGAGGTGGTCCGCCATTTCCATGACATCAACGGCGATTTCAATATCCATGTTCCCCGTGATCTTGCGTTTGCCCGACGAATCGGTGAATTCCTTAGTCGGCTTGGTCACCATGGTATAGCCGTTGTAATCGAGCCAATCGACAAGGGGGCGGATCGGGGAATACTCCTGGTCTTCAATCAGGGCGGTGTAGTAAAAGGCCCGTATCAGGCGGCCGCGCGTTGAAAAAACCTTCAATAACTTCTTGTAATCAATATCGAAATCAAGGGCGCGGGCTGCCGCATATAGGTTCGATCCGTCTATAAACAGACCAACCCTTTCATCATCACGGAAATCCATCATTATTCCTTTCAAGTATGACTTTTTTGCATATTCATCGACTTAAAATGCGCTGGCGAAAAAAATATCATTGGAAAGACGCCGAAAAAGCGCTACCGCCAGCACGGTACTGAATGATTCATAGGTAGGGTTTTGTATCCGCCCCTGCAAGGACAAGATTGATAATGATCGTTATTGGTATTGGCGCCAATCTGGTGCACCCGGAATACGGTTCGCCCCGGAGAACTTGCGGTGCGGCATTAAGCATGCTCGAAACCCGCTCCATCGATATCGTCAAATGCTCAAAATGGTACCGGACAGCGCCAGTCCTGGCGCCAGACGACACCCAGTCTGAACAACCCTGGTATATCAACGGCGCTGCAGCCGTCGACACCGGTCTTGGCGCCCATGCGTTGCTCCGTGAGCTGCTGGAGGTGGAACAGACCTTCGGCAGGGTGCGCTCCGTCGCCAATGCGCCGCGGACGCTGGATCTGGATATTATTCTCTATAATGATCAGTCATTTAACGACGCAGGGCTGAACATTCCCCATCCGCGCATGCACGAACGTGCTTTCGTCCTTTATCCGCTTAAAGACTTAAACCCTGGCTGGCGCCACCCGGAAAACGGCCTCAGCATTGACGACATGATCTCCGAACTGCCGGAAGACCAGTCTTTTGAAGCTCTGGAAGACGCCGATGGGGCATTTGGAACGGAATGGCAGGAAAATTAGGCTAGACAGCGAACGGATGCTTGCCATTTCCCGCAAGGACACTATATATTCCGCGCTTCCCAGTTACCGAATGACTATTTGCCCTTGGAGTTTGCCAAATGGCCCGCGTTACCGTCGAAGATTGTATTGAAAAAATTCCGAACCGTTTCCAGCTGGTCCTGCTCGCCGCCCAGCGCGGCCGCAACATTTCCGCAGGCGCTGCGCTGACGGTCGATCGCGATAACGACAAGAATCCGGTCGTCGCCCTGCGCGAACTGGCCGATGAAACCATCGACACCGAAGAGCTTGAAGAAAACATCATCAAGGGCCTTCAGCATTACGTTGAAGCCGATGAGCCTGAAGAGGACGAGCTTGACCTGTTGGCCATCCAGCAGGAAACCAGCGGTGAAGTCGTTGTCGATACCAGTGTCGCACCGGATACCGGCATGTCGTCCGCCATCCAGTTTGAAGATGACGCCGCCGCTTACGATGATGCCGGTGACGTGTTTGGCGGAAACGACTAAGCAAACAGCTTTCGCTCACAGTTTTCATGAAACCCCGCTTCGGCGGGGTTTTGTTTTAAGAATCCTTCACATATTCGCCCTACTGTAGGCATGATTTGAAAATGCTGATGCACGCATGGAATCAAGACGTTATGATATCTATGTTTAGTGAATAGTTGAAATACTGGGCAGGATAAGAATCACCCCATGATGCGTCAGTATGAACTGGTTGAAACGGTTAAGTCCTACGATCCCCATGCGGATGAGGATGCCTTGAACCGCGCCTATGTGTTTGCCATGAAGGCTCATGGCACCCAGAAACGCGCTTCGGGCGATCCTTATTTCTCCCATCCCCTGGAGGTCGCCGGCATCCTGACCGACTATCACCTCGACACCGGATCCATCATTACGGCCCTGCTTCATGACACCATTGAGGATACGGATGTCACCATTGAGGAAATCGAACGTCAGTTCGGCCGCGAAATCGGCCGTCTGGTCGATGGCGTTACCAAACTGACCCGTATCGAGTTTCAGTCCGACCAGGCAAAGCAGGCGGAAAACTTCCGCAAGCTGGTCCTAGCCATGTCGGAAGACATCCGTGTGCTGCTGGTCAAGCTTTCGGACCGCCTACACAACATGCGAACCCTGCACCATATCGGCAATCCGGAGAAACGCCGCAGGATCGCCATGGAAACCATGGATATCTATGCGCCTTTGGCCGAGCGAATCGGCATGCAGGAGCTCAAGCATGAGCTGGAAGATTACGCCTTTGCTGAAATAAATCCGGATGCGCGGCGTTCGGTTACAAAACGTCTGGAATTCCTGCGTGACCAGGGCGGTAGCCTGATCCCGGAAATCCTCGAGGAACTCAGGCAGACCCTGGAAAAGGAAGGGGTAAAGGCGGAAGTATCCGGTCGCGAGAAATCGGCCTATTCCATCTGGCGCAAGATGCAGCAGAAAGATGTCAGTTTCGAGCAGTTATCCGACATCATGGCCTTCCGCATTATCGTCGATTCCGTCGAGCATTGCTATCAGGCCCTTGGCATCATGCATGCCAACTACCGTATGGTTCCGGGCCGGTTCAAGGATTACCTTTCAACGCCAAAGCCAAACGGTTACCGCTCGCTTCACACGGGCATCATCGGCCCCCAGCGCCATCGTATCGAAATCCAGATCAGGACCCGCGACATGCACGAGGTCGCCGAGCGCGGCGTCGCGGCCCACTGGCAGTACAAGCAGGGATACGGCAAGACCGAAGGCAAGCAGTACCACTGGCTCCGCCAGTTGCTGGAAATCCTGGAACACGCCGCCGGGCCGGAAGAGTTCCTGGAGCACACCAAGCTGGAAATGTTCCAGGACCAGGTGTTCTGTTTCACCCCCCGGGGCGACTTGATCAATCTGCCGCAAGGGGCGACGTCGGTGGACTTCGCCTATGCTGTCCACTCCGAAATCGGCGATACCTGCGTCGGAGCAAAAATAAATGGCCGCATGATGCCGCTCAGGACTCAGCTCAGGAACGGAGACCAGGTTGAGATTCTCAATTCAAAGGCCCAGACACCGTCTCCCACTTGGGAACGCTTTGTCGTTACCGGCAAGGCACGGGCACACATCCGCAGATACATTCGGCTGCAGGAACGTGACGAGTACCTGAAACTCGGACTATCCATACTGAAACGCGCCTTTAAGGACGCCGGGTACGACTACACGGAAAAAGGCCTCGAAGGCGTGCTGAAACGTTTCAAGCTGTCGAACAGCGATGATCTTGTCGCTCAGGTCGGCTCCGGAAACCTTGGCGCCCGCGATGTTCTCGAAGCCGTCTTCCCGGCAGCCAAGCGCGATAACGAAAAATCCGATAACGACAAGATCGTCTCCCTGAACAAGGCCCGCAAGAAAAGCGATACTCCAGGCATTCCCATCAAGGGGCTTATTCCCGGCATGGCCATGCATTTCGCGGGCTGTTGTCATCCACTGCCCGGGGACCGCATTGTCGGCATCATCACAACGGGCAAAGGGGTGACCATTCACACCATCGATTGCGACACCTTGAAGGATTTCCATGAAACGCCGGAACGTTGGCTCGACGTCGCCTGGGACCAGGAAAGCGACAGCGACGTCCATGTCGGCAGGATCGAACTGACGGTTCTTAACACGCCCGGCGCCCTTGGCGATCTATCAACGGTCATCGCACGGCATGAAGGCAATATTTCAAACCTGAAGATCACGTCCCGATCCAATGATTTTTTTGAAATGCTGATCGATGTGGAAGTTCACGATGTGCGGCACTTGACGGACGTTATTGCCGCACTCAGGGCCACGGCTGCCGTCAACAGCGTCGAACGGGCCCGTGGATAGGTTGGTTAATACACCCAATCAGCAATATTCCTTAAATTCATCTATTGTTCATTCGGTGATAACAAGTATACAGGCGTGATGTTTCGACGACGCGAAAAACCGGGCTTTCTATTTCGCCTACGCACCTGGGTATGGCCATCGGGCGGGTGGGTGCGCGCCTGGCGATACATCATGCACCGCCTGGCCCGCATGCCGGGATCAGCCTACTCAATTGCAGCCGGATTTGCCTGTGGCGCTGCCGTTTCCTTTACCCCGTTTGTCGGCACGCATTTCATGTGGGCGGCCTTGTTCGCCTGGATCCTGCGCAGCAACATCATCGTAGCTCTGATCGGCACCGTTGTCGGCAATCCATGGACCTTTCCCTTTATCTGGGTCTGGCTTTATGAAAGCGGGAACTGGCTGATCAAGGGCGGTAGCCAGACAGGAGAAAGCCACCCGGATTTTTATTCGACCTTTACCCAGATGACCGATGCAATGCTGCATTTCGACATTGATGCGATCATTAACTCTACAATTCCTGTCATCTGGCCCATGTTCATTTCCTCCATCCCCACGGCTTTCGTGGTCTGGTTCCTGTTCTACATTCCGTTGAAGAAGATGATCGACGGCTACCAGCACCGGCGGGAAAGAAAGCAAATTGCACAGGTCGGGTCCGACCGGGAAGGGAATGGTCAATGATTATCGGCCTTGGCACCGATCTGTGCGACATTCGCCGCATTGAAAAGACGATTGAAAAATACGGCGACCGGTTTGTCATGCGCCTGTTCGATGAAGCTGAACAAAAAGCCGTTGAAAGACGCCCCCAGCGCCGGGCATCCGGTTACGCCATGCGTTTTGCCGCCAAGGAAGCCTGCGCCAAGGCACTGGGCACGGGATTCAGGGAAGGCGTCTTCTGGCGTGACATGGTATTGAGCAATGAAAAATCAGGTAAACCCTTCCTGACGCTGAAAGGAGGCGCGCTGGCCCGCCTGCAGGAACTCACACCCGAAGGCATGGAGGCGCAGATAAACATTTCCCTTACCGACGAGAGCTCACTGGCCCACGCTATCGTAATTATTTCCGCCCTTCCGAAAGTAGATCATTCTTGACTTATCGTCCCTCGCGCGGGCATATCTGCCCCCTTTGCAACTCATTGAAATTAAAATTCGAATCACGCGCATGAAATCAGGCAATAACAGCGGCATCCTCGACCTTATCAAGACCGTCATCTATGCGTTCCTGATCGCCATCGTCGTGCGTACGTTCGGTTATGAGCCGTTTAACATTCCCTCTGGATCGATGAAGCCGACGCTGCTGATCGGGGATTACCTGTTCGTTTCGAAATTTTCCTATGGCTACAGCCAGTATTCCCTGCCGTTCAGTCTGCCGCTGATCGAAGGCAGAGTTTTCTTCAGCGAACCTGAACGGGGCGATGTCGCCGTGTTCAAACAGCCAAAAGACAACAAAACCGATTTTATCAAACGCATCGTCGGGCTGCCCGGTGATAAGATACAGGTCATCGAAGGCATCCTGCATATCAACGGCAATCCCGTTGAACGCCGCCAGGTTGATGACTTTGTCATCGAGGGGTACGCCGGAAGTTTCAACCGGACACCGCAATTCGTCGAAGTCCTGCCAAATGGCGTTGAGCACGCCATGCTGGAGGAATCCGACAACGACTGGCTCGACAACACGCCGGAATTTTCCGTTCCGGAAGGCCATTATTTCGCCATGGGCGATAACAGGGACCGTTCCAATGACAGCAGGGTCATGAACGCCGTTGGCTTTATCCCCCGCAAGAACCTGGTCGGTCGCGCGGAATTTCTTTTCTTTTCCATCGATGGAAATGTATGGGAAATCTGGAAATGGCCGCAAACGTTGCGGCTTGAGCGTATTTTTCAGGGTATCGATTGATAATTTAAAATGGCCGCTGATCTGTCAGATCTGGAAAAGACAATAGGGCATAATTTTAAAGACTCGACGCTCCTGCGCCAGGCCTTGGTGCACGCAAGCGCCATAAACACACATCAAGATCGCACGGATTCCAACGAAAGACTTGAATTTCTCGGTGATCGTATCCTCGGCCTCGCCATCGCGAACATGCTCTATAACCGTTTCCGCCACGAAGAAGAGGGCGCGCTCTCACGCCGTTTTACGGCTCTGGTGCGAAAGGAAGCCCTGGCCCGGATTGCGGGACAAATCGCCCTGGCGCCATACCTTGTCCTGTCGCAGGGGGAAGAGGATTCAGGCGGCAGGGAAAATCCGGCCTTGCTGGCCGATGCCTGCGAGGCCCTGATTGCTGCGCTTTATATCGACGGCGGATTTGAAACGGCAGAACGCTTCATTAAAGCGCATTGGCGCGATCTGCTCGACGAGGATCCGACGCCGCCCAAGGATTCCAAAACGGCGCTACAGGAATGGAGCCAGTCCCGTGACTTAGGCTTGCCGGAATACACTGTTGTCGATCAGTCCGGACCATCCCACGCTCCGACATTTACGATCAGCGTCTCCGTCAAGGGATATGCCGACCAGCAGGCATCGGGGCCGTCGAAACGGCGGTCCGAACAGGATGCCGCCGCCGCCATGCTTGACCAGATTACCGGCAATGAAACGACGCAGGACTGAAATTCGACCCCATGACAGACAATTCTGAACATAACGAAACCAGATCCGGATTTATCGCCGTTCTCGGCGCCCCGAACGCCGGCAAATCGACCTTTATCAACCGGGTCGTCGGCACCAAGGTCTCCATTGTCTCGCCCAAGGTCCAGACAACCCGGACCCGGGTTCTCGGGATCATGATGGTGGATGAGTCTCAGTTGATCTTCATCGACACCCCGGGGATTTTCCAGCCACGCCGCCGCCTTGACCGAGCCATGGTCGCTGCCGCCTGGTCCGGTGCAGCCGACGCCGACACGGTTATCCTGCTGGTCGACTGCAAACGGGGATTTGACGACGACACACGCCGGATTGTCGAAAACCTCAAGGAACAGGGCAGGGAAACCTATCTCGTTCTCAACAAGGTCGATCTGGTGGAAAAGCCGCAACTGCTGGAACTGACGGCGGCCCTGAACGAGGCCATGCCCTTCAAGGACACCTATATGATTTCCGCCCTGAAAGGCGAGGGTGTCAACGACCTGATCAGCGACCTGGCTTCGGCTGTTCCTGCCGGGCCGTGGATGTTCCCCCCGGACCAGGTATCCGACATGCCGGCCCGCCTGTTGGCGGCGGAAATCACGCGCGAACAGCTATATCTCCAGTTACGTCAGGAGCTTCCCTATGCCGCCACCGTCGAGACGGAAAGCTGGGAAGAACGTCCCGACGGAAGCGTCGCCATTAACCAGGTCATCTACGTGGAACGCGACAGCCAGAAGGGGATCGTCCTCGGAAAGGGCGGCTCGCGCATCAAGACCATCGGCGCCAAGGCCAGGGCCGAATTGGAGGAAATCCTCGAACAGAAAGTCCATGTCATGCTGTTCGTCAAGGTGAGGGAAAAATGGGTCAATGACCCTGAGCGCTATCGTGACTGGGGTCTCGATTTCAACGCATAGCCTTTCCCGCATGCTAGTATTGTGCCGATTCCCACTGACTAAGGCCCTGATCCGCCCATGGAATGGACCGACGACGCCATCATTCTCGATACCCGCCGCCATGGTGAAACATCGCTGATCGTTACCATGCTGAGCCGGGAACACGGCCGCTATGCCGGTCTGGCGCGAGGCGGGGCCGGCAAGGCCAAACGCGGCATTTTGCAGCCCGGCAACCAGGTCCGAGCCCAATGGCGAGCCCGGTTGCAGGAACATCTGGGCACGTTCACGTATGAGCTTATCTCCGCCCATGCCGGTCATGCCCTGTCATCGCCGCTGATGTTAGCGGCGCTGAGTTCCGCCTGCGCCGTCGCAGCGACGACCCTGCCGGAGCGCGAGCCCCATCCCGCCGTCTATGACGGGTTGGCGATCTTGCTGGATTCTCTGCAAGGGGATGCCTGGCCGTCGGTCTATGTGAAATGGGAACTGGGCGTCCTTGGGGAGCTTGGTTTCGGGCTGGACCTGAGCGAATGCGCCGTTACGGCAGAGAAGAAAAACCTGAGCCATGTATCGCCCAAATCGGGCCGCGCCGTATCACAAGCGGCTGCAGAACCCTACAAGGACCGTTTGTTGACATTGCCGTCCTTCCTTCTGAACGGCGGCGACGCGGGCAATCATGACCAGGTTCTCGACGGATTGAAACTGACGGGCTACTTCCTCAACAGGCACGTATACGGCGATAACGGCCAGTCACAACCGGATGCACGGGCCCGATTCGTCCAGAGCATGCGGAAGAAACCCTCTCAGGGCCTCTAACTATATGAAACAAAAAATAAAATGTGCCTGCATTGACGGCGGTTTACTGGCGCATACTATGACTAGAGAATTCAGGAGCCATTGGGCGCATTATCCAAGGACCACCGCGGCACTATGACCAGTTCATCCAGCGTTGAAGACATTCGTGATGTCGGCCTGGCCGATGCGTTGGGCGAACGCTATCTCTCTTATGCGCTTTCAACCATCATGTCGCGGTCGCTGCCCGATGTCAGGGACGGCCTGAAACCCGTTCACAGGCGCTTGTTGTACGCCATGCGGCAATTGAAGCTGGATCCCAAGTCCGGGTTCAAGAAGTGCGCGCGCGTCGTCGGCGACGTCATGGGCAAATACCATCCCCACGGCGACATGTCGATTTACGATGCCCTGGTGCGCCTGGCGCAGGAATTCTCGGTCCGCTATCCACTGGTGGACGGGCAGGGGAACTTCGGCAACATCGACGGCGATAACGCCGCCGCCATGCGCTACACCGAAGCCCGCATGACGGAAATCGCCTGGATGCTGCTGGACGGCATTGACGAAGACGCTGTGGACTTCCGCGAAACCTATGACGGCGAGGACGCCGAACCCATCGTTCTGCCCGCCAGTTTCCCCAACCTGCTGGCGAACGGCGCGGCTGGTATCGCCGTCGGCATGGCGACGAGCATTCCGCCCCATAACATCGTTGAATTGTGCGACGCCCTGCTGCACATCATCAAGCATCCCAACATTACCTTCGATAAACTAACGGATTTCATTCCCGGACCGGATTTCCCCACTGGCGGCGTTCTGGTCGAAGCCCGGGAGTCCGTCGTCGAAACCTACAAGACGGGGCGGGGCAGCTTCCGCCTTCGCGCTCGCTGGGAAGTGGAAGACCAGGGCCGCGGCCAATACCAGATCGTGGTGACGGAAATTCCCTATCAGGTCCAGAAGGCGAAACTGATCGAGAAAGTCGCCGAGCTGATGGAACAGCGGAAACTACCGTTCCTGGCCGATATTCGCGATGAATCCACCGATGACGTGCGGATCGTGCTTGAGCCCAAAAGCCGCACCGTCGAAGCCGAACCGCTGATGGAGCAGTTGTTCGCGCAAACCGATCTTGAGACTCGTTTCAGCCTGAACCTGAACGTTTTGGACGCCAACAACGTTCCCCGCGTCATGTCGCTGCGTGACGCGCTTCAGGCGTTCCTGGACCATCGCCATGAAGTGCTCATAAGGCGTTCAAACCACCGCCTCAACAAAATCCTTCAGCGCCTTGAATTACTTGAAGGTTTCATGATCGCCTATCTCAACCTGGATGAGATTATCCGGATCATCCGCGAAGAGGATGAGCCCAAAGCCGTGATGATGAAAAAGTTCAAGCTGAGCGATGTCCAGGCGGAAGCCATCCTCAACATGCGCCTTCGCCAGTTGCGCAAGCTCGAAGAGGAAGCCATCCGCACCGAGCACACAGAACTGACAGCGGAAGCCAAGAGCATCCGCGCTCTGCTGAAGGATGAGAAAAAACGCTGGAAATTCATCGGTAATGAGATAACCGAGACGAGAAAGCGTTTCGCCAAGGAAGACCCCCTAGGACAGCGCAGGACGGAAATCGGTGAGCCGCCGACGGCGGTGATCGTTCCGCTGGAAGCCATGATCGAGCGTGAACCGATTACCATCGTTTGCTCGCAAAAGGGCTGGATCAGGGCCGTCAAGGGCCACGGCCAGGACAAGTCGAAGCTACGTTACAAGGACGGCGACAAGGAACGCTTCACCCTGGAAGGGCACACCACGGACAAGCTGCTGGTTTTCGGCACCAACGGCCGGTTCTACACCATCGGATGCGATCGTCTGCCCGGGGGCAGGGGGCATGGCGAGCCGATCCGTCTGCTGATTGATCTCGGTAATGCCAACGACGTGACCGCTATGTACATTCACCAGCCAGACCGGAAACTGCTGGTGGCTTCGGATGTGGGACGCGGGTTCGTCGTCGAGGAAAACGACGTCATCGCCCAGACAAAGAACGGCAAACAGGTATTGAACCTGTCCGCCGGCGAAGAGGCAAGTGCGTGCGCCATTGTCGACGAAGGAGCGGACCACGTCGCCGTTCTGGGTGAAAACCGAAAACTGCTTATCTTCCCCTTGGATGATCTGCCGGTCATGGCCCGGGGCCGTGGCGTGATTCTACAGCGTTACAGCAAAGGAGGCCTGCGCGACATCAAGACCATGACGCTCGCCGAAGGCCTCACCTGGCAAACCGGCTCCGGCGTCAGGTCGGAAACCGATATTGCCGCCTGGGTCGGCAAACGCGCCCAGGCGGGGCTCATCACGCCCAAGGGCTTTCCAAAGGTCAATCGATTTACTTGATCACCTGCCAGTCAGCCCTTAAATGAATCCCAGCATACGCGGGCACATGCATATGGGGACTTTGGCATCCGTTTAGTGCGATGCGTCATCTCTTGGCGCGGGGAGAAATGAAGGATACACACTCAATGACACGACAAAGCACGCCGTTTCCAACCCTGCTGTCCGTCCTGTGGCCGGACACCGGAAACCTTTCGAAAGCCATCCGCCCGGTATTGATGGCAATCGCAGGAACGGCGCTGTTGACCCTTAGCGCCAAAATTCAAGTGCCGTTCTATCCCGTCCCCATGACCATGCAAACGCTTGTTGTCCTGCTGATCGGTGTCGGCTTCGGCTGGAGACTGGGAGCGGCAACAATCATTCTTTACCTGGCTGAAGGTGCAGCCGGACTGCCGGTCTTTGCCGGTACGCCTGAAAAAGGTATTGGCCTGGCCTACATGCTGGGCGGTACCGGGGGATATCTGGTGGGCTTCGTTCTAGCCGCCGCCGTCTGTGGCTGGCTGGCCGAGCGCGGGTATGATCGCAACGTCATATCAACGGCCCTGATCATGCTCGTCGGCAACGTCTTGATTTATGCGCCGGGTCTGGTGTGGCTTGGTGCTCTATACGGTTGGGACAAGCCTATTCTGGAATGGGGCCTGACGCCCTTTATCCTGGGCGATGTAACCAAACTGGCGCTTGCCACCGCTCTTATGCCCATCGCATGGAAACTGATCAGGAAATGGAAGCGGGACTGACCGGCATCCACGACCTGAGGACCTTTCTCGAAGGTGCTTGGGAAATCACGCGGTCTATCGAGGATCGTCGCAACAATGCGCCCGGTCAGCTTAGCGGCCGGGCCGTTTTTGCATTTGAAGAAAAAGGATTGCGCTACCGGGAAAGCGGCCGGTTGATGACGCCTTCTTTTAATGATGACGTGAAGCAGGAATACCTGTTCGAGTTTCCCGAACCTCATTTCGCCCGGGTTTCATTCAAAGACGGCCGGGCATTTCATGATCTCGATATGAGAACCGGATCATGGGAAACAGGCCATGCATGTGAGCCGGATTTTTACGAAGGCGTGTTTGAAATCAAAAACAATGATGTGTGGCGTTCCCGCTGGATCGTCCGTGGCCCCCGCAAGGATATGACGATCAGGACCGACTACAGGCGAACGGACTAGAAATTCTTCGGTTCTACATACCCGGCAGCACCATTTGGGAATCGATCTTACCACCGCTGGCCGGCAGCCATTTGCCCTGGCGGTAGATTTCGAAAGGCTGGAATTTCGATTTGTAGGACATTTTCGAACAATCCCTGATCCAGAACCCGAGATAGACATGATGCAGTCCCAGTTCCTGGGCCCTGCGTATCAGCCATATGACCATGTAAGTGCCGAGGCTCCTGCGCTCCAGGTCCGGATCAAAAAAACTGTAAACCGCCGACAGGCCGTCGCTGGTCCAGTCCACCAGGCACACGGCAACGAGCTTGTCATCCGCTGAACGGAACTCGACGACTCGCGTTTCTATGGGCGTATCCTCGACAAGAGCCTGGTAATCGTCAAACTCCATCTTGGCCATCTCGCCGTCACCGTGACGGCCGCTCTGGTAGCAGGAAAATAGGGCGTACTGTTCCTCCGTCGCCTGGGCCGGGCATTCCTCCCATATCAAGTCGTTGTTGGCGCGTTCAATGCGCCGCTGGGTTCTGTTGGGGTTGAAATCTTCGACGAGAACCCGGATAGGGATACAGGCATTACAGGTGGGGCAGGCTGGCGCATAGGCAATACCGTGGGAACGGCGAAAACCGCTTAACGACAACGCATCGTGCATGAAATCGACATCGCGTCCGGCCAGTTCCGTTACAACCCGACGCTCCATCCGCTCTGGCAGGTAAGGGCAGGGCAGCGGCGAGGTTGTGAAGAAGTAATGGATGCTTTTCAGACGCTGGTGGCGCATGGGTTTACTTCTCCGCCCATCCATCCAGGGGTTCAGGAAGGCTCAGCCCTCTAATTCCCCAGAGTTTGTTTCGGAATTTCTTCCAGATCAAGACCGCTACCGGTTTGTCCCTGTTGGCTCTGCTCCTGCTGTTTCTGCTTGATCAGGTTCAAACCAGGCAGGCTTTCTTCCTCTTCCTTGACCTTGCCGTCGCCTGTGCCGCGAAGCAGGATGATGCTGAGCCGGCGGTTTCTGGCATTGGTCGGGTCATCCGGCAGCAATGGTTCCGTGGCCGCCATGCCAACGACCCGGGAGACCCGTTCAAACGGTATATTCTCGTCCATGAGACCACGCCGAGCCGCATTGGCGCGATCGGCGGAAAGTTCCCAGTTGCTGTAGCCGGAACTTGTCGTAAAGGGCACAGCATCGGTATGGCCGGAAATGGAAAGCTGCTGCGGCATGGTGGCGATGACCCCGGCAACAAGCTTTATCAATTTCCTGGTATGGGGCAGCATTTCAGCTCTGCCGCTGGAAAACAGGGGAAGGCCAGCCTGATCAACAAGCTGGATGCGCATGCCTTCAGGCGTATTGTCGATCATCAAGCTTTCCTTGAGCTGCTTGAGGTCGGCGGACGCCTCGATTTTTTCCTCAATCTGGTCCTTGGCTTCCTCGAACTGCTGATCCTCGATCTCCTCCAGCGCCTTGCGGGCCGCTTCTTCCGTTACGTCCGCGCTCTCTTCACCACCGCTGCCGGCTCTCGGCGGCGGTAGATCCATGGTGACGTTGGAAACCTGACCCGACGAAGACGTCCCGGCGCCTTCCGTCGCAACTGTTGTTCCACCCAGAACGCTACCGGAACCGCTTGTCGTGGCGGAAACGGAAACGGGCGCAAAGTAGTTGGACAAGCCTTCAAGGGATTCCTGCGTTACCGAATTCAGCAACCACAACAACAGGAAGAAGGCCATCATGGCCGTCACGAAGTCGGCATAAGCAATTTTCCATGCGCCGCCGTGGTGGCCGCCATGGCCGCCCTTTTTGACCTTCTTGATAATGATCGATTGTGATCCTGGTGCGCCTTCAGCCATATCACGTTTTCAATCTGTTAAACTCGCAAAACGAAGTGAATGTCATTACATTACACATTCGGGAGATTCTGGATCATTTCCTCGACTTCCGCAAAGGTCGGCTTGACGCCGGAACTCAGGGTCTTCCTGGCAAACTCCACGGAGATCTGCGGGGCATAGCCCTGCATGTGCCCCATCAGACCTGCCTTGATGCAATTCATATAGGCATTGTCCGCGGCATATGTATTTTCAAGTGATTTCGCCATCGGACCAACAAACCCGTAAGCCAGCAAAATACCACTGAAAGTACCAACCAGCGCTGCACCGATCAGCCCGCCGAGGATTTCCGGCGCCCCAGTTCCGGACCGACAAGGGGCAGGGCGGACAAGACAGGATTGTCAAAGACGGCCTTGTGTACTTCGCCCCAGCGTACGACCCCCGTTGCCTGTTCACCGTTAACCGCAAGGACGGACAGGGCCTGAACCAGGGCGCCCTCCAGAATCTCCTCGCATGACTCGGTGTCGCTTGTCGCCCTGTCGTCGCACCAACCACGGTTGTGCTTCAAGACGGAAGCAATGAAGCGGGGCCTCAAGCCCTGAACGCTTGAAAAAATCGGCCCCATTTCATCGGCATAGACAGCCCGGTTCAGTTCCCTGAGCCAGGCATAGAAGACCAGTGGCTCGACACTGTTGGCGGACATGGTGCCGTCCCACCGGGCAAGGCGGCCGACGGCCTCAACGGCTCGGGGGCTCCTGGGCACGATAGCGGTCATAAGTGGGACAAGCTCCCGTGCCATTTCCGAAACGGTGTCCCTCTGCACATCGGAATTTGTTTCTGCCGTGTGCGGCGCCAAGGCATCAAGTAACCGGAAGATGCGCCTTGCCCGATAAGGCGGCGCCCAGTCATCGGAAATAAAGTGCGGATAATCTTCGGTGACGATGCTGTTGTTCGCCGAAACGATCTGCTCGGCAGGGGGATTGAAGGAAACAGGCAACTCCCCGAAAGGGATAAACCCAAGCCAGTCTGCGTCTCCCGTCCAGCCGGGTACCGGAAAACGTCCGCGCCCCATTCCCCGCACGGGTACGTTGCCGGGTGCGGCAAAGGCGATATTACCGTCGACATCCGCATAGACGATGTTCTGCTGGGGCGACTGAAACCTCTTCAAGCTGGCATGAAATGATGGCCAATCGGTCGAGCGGTTCATGCGATACAGCGCATCGGGCGTCGTATCGTCTGGCTGCAGGAAAACGGCGGAGAGGCTCAGGATTGTTCCGGGGCCAGCGATGTCATCCAAATTACCGACCAGATCGGATATAACCGGTCCATGACGGGTCGTCCGGACATCCAGAACTTCATCGGCCTGTCCCCTGACGGAAATGGTTTCCCTGCGATGATCTATAGCCAATGAAGCGCCATCTGGTGTCAGGTAAGAGTTTCCATCGCCGGTTATACGTTCAATAAATATATCCTGCTGGTCTGACTGCGTCGTGGTCATGCCCCAGGCAACACGTCCGTTGTGGCCGAGAATGGTAAAAGGTACGCCGGGTACGGTTGCGCCGGTCAGGGATATGATCGGTGTTTCGATATGGGCCAAATACCACATGATCGGCAGGCTGAAACCGAGATGCGGATCATTGGCCAACAGGGGCTTGCCCGTTCCGCTCATACTTCCGTTGACGGCCCAGGCGTTTGACGCACCAAGCGGAGCCGAGGGCAGCGGAGGCGCCAGGTCGGCAAGCAGGGACAGTTTTTCCGAATTAAATAGTGTGTCCGCATTCTCCTGCTCACCGGCAGGAAGTCCAGCGGCGCTTTGTCCGTAAAGATCAGGATACCAGAATGAAAGCACCTGATAATCCGTTATCCGGGAAAGCATTTGCGCCCGTCTTACTTCATCGCGCCAGGCGCTGCTTAACTGATAAGCCATGAGCCGGCCCCAGATCAGCGAATCGGAAGGCGCCCATGGCTCAGGCGTGACCCCGAGAAGGGGGAACTCAATGGGCAGGGATTGTTCCCTGTCACTCAGCCAGGCGTTCACCCCCTCTGCGTAAGATTGGAGGGCGCGTTGAGTTTCATGTTCTAGAATCCGGAATTGCCGTTCCGCGAGACGGGAAATTCCCAGCAAGCGCATCATCCTGTCGGATGGTAACGCCTGGGCGCCAAGGACTTCAGCGAGCCGGCCCTGACCGGTACGGCGCATGATCTCCATTTGCCAGAACCGATCCTGGGCATGGACATAACCCAGAGCCCTGTAGGCATCGTCGAGGGAATCAGCATAAATATGCGGGATGGCATTGGGATCGCGAACAACGGTGACAGGCGAACCAAGCCCTCCCAGGATGTCCGTTCCCTGATAAACGGGCAGGGTGCTCCGGCTCCAGTACCAGCCCCCACCAGCCATGAACGCCACGAAAACGATGACGACGCTTAGGATGATCGAAAAAGTTGAAAAACGGCGCAAATTGCTTCCCTAAAACCTTTTGATTATGATCATATGCTGAAAACCTGCTATCAATCGACGTATGTTAAAATCTATTTGCACGGTTTCAACCTTGCCGTTAACGCATTGATACACTAAGTGTTACTTATTGATGAGCCATTTGGAGATTGAACATGGCACAGGCGCTAGAACCAGTTTCATCAAGACAGGTCGAACTTGCCGGAAGTGAAGACTTGCAGGACTTTGTCTCATTTACAATTGGCAAGCAACTGTTCGGTGTTCCCATTCTGAAGGTTCAGGATATCCTGAAGCCTGATTCAATCGCCTCCATTCCCCTGGCGCCACCGGAAATCAAGGGCTCGATCAACCTGCGTGGCCGTATCGTCACGGTCATCGACGTACGGGTCAGGCTTGGCCTTGAGCCGATGGATGAGTCCCATGAATCCATGGGCGTGACAGTTGAGCAGAATCACGATCTTTATACGCTTCTGGTTGACAAGATCGGCGACGTCGTCAGCCTGTCGAACGATAAGTTCGAGAAAAATCCCGGTACCCTTGATCCCACCTGGCGCGAATTTGCAAGTGGCGTCTTCCGCCTTGATGATTGCCTAATGGTGGTTCTGGATGTTGAGCGCTTGCTGGACATCAAGCCCCAGACCGGCGGTTCCGCCAAGGACTGATCCAGCTAGCCCTTGCGTAAAAGGCGGGCGGCGTCCACAGCAGTATACGTCAGCACACCGTCCGCACCAGCGCGCTTGAAACCCATCAGGGTTTCCATCATCGTTTTCTCGTAATCGAGCCACCCGTTATCGGATGCTGCCTTCAGCATGGCGTACTCGCCTGACACGTGGTAGGCGAAAGTCGGAATGGCAAAGGTGCTTTTCACACGTTGGACAATATCCAGATAGGGCATTCCCGGTTTGACCATGACCATGTCAGCGCCCTCGGCGATATCCAGCGCCACTTCGTGAAGCGCTTCATCGCTGTTTCCCGGATCCATCTGGTAGGTCTTCTTATCCCCCTTGAGCGCACCGCCGGAACCGACGGCATCGCGGAAAGGCCCGTAGAATCCGGAAGCATATTTGGCCGCATAGGACATGATCAGCGAGTCCTGATGGCCGGCATCATCCAGTGCCTGACGGATAGCGGCGACACGCCCATCCATCATGTCTGACGGGCCCTGGATATCGCACCCGGCTTCAGCCTGAACCAGGGCTTGTTTGCATAGAAGTTCAACAGTCTCGTCATTGAGGATACGGTCTCCCACAACAAGACCGTCGTGACCATCGGCATTAAAGGGATCAAGCGCCACATCGCACAGGATGCCCATATCGGCATGGGTTTCCTTTACGGCCCGAATCGCCCGGCAGACGAGATTATCGGGATTGTAGGCTTCCCGCGCATCCGACGTTTTGACAGCCGGATCGGTATAAGGAAACAGGGCAATGCAGGGAATGCCGAGGCCCTTAGCTTCGCCTACGGCATCAACCAGGGTGTCCACGCTGTACCGGACGACACCTGGCATGGACTCGACCGCCTGGTGTTGATTATCGCCATCAACGACAAAAACAGGCCAGATGAGATCGTCCACGCTTAATGAACTTTCCCGGACCATTCGCCTGACCCAGTCGTTTTGACGATTGCGCCGCATGCGAACGGACGGGAAGCTTCCCATCGCCCGTGTGCCGAAGTGATTGCCGTTGGATGACACTATGAACGATCTCCTGCGGGTTTAAGAAGAGGCCTTGTCGATGGCCTGTTTCAGATCGGCAATGATGTCATCCGGATGCTCCAGACCAATGGAGAGACGCACGTAACCGGGCGTCACGCCAGTTGCGGCCTGGTCTTCCGCCGACAGTTGCGAATGGGTCGTCGAAGCCGGATGAATGGCCAGGCTGCGGGCATCGCCGATGTTGGCGACATGGTACAACAACTCGAGACTGTCGATGAACTTCTTGCCGGC
Organism: uncultured Thalassospiraceae bacterium; assembly: GCA_964344255.1. GTDB lineage: Bacteria > Pseudomonadota > Alphaproteobacteria > Rhodospirillales > Casp-alpha2 > JAJFIE01. Next base: position 118,894 of record CAYFMQ010000006.1, on the reverse strand, counting down.
AGGGTGTCCGCCCGCCAGTTCAAAGCCGACCAGCGCGCCGTAGCCGCCGTTCAGATAAGTATCGGCGCGGCGGCGGATTTCACCCGTGTGCAGGCTTGGGTAGATCACATTCGATACCTTCCTGTTGCTTTTCAGGAAGTCGGCAACCTTTTGCGCATTGGCGCAGTGACGTTCCATACGCACCGGAAGGCTCTCGATACCCTGGATAAACTGGAAGGCGTTGAAGGGGCTCATGGCGGAACCCATGTCGCGAAGCAAGATCACCCGGGCGCGCAGGATGTAGGCAATGGGGCCTAAGGGCTTGACGGCTTCCGTCCAGACAGCCCCGTGATAACTTGGGTCAGGCTTGTTCAGAAGGGGGAAGCGGTCGCCTTGTGCCTCCCAATCGAAATTGCCGCCATCGACCAGCATGCCGCCGATGGAGGTGCCATGCCCGCCGATGTACTTCGTGGTCGAATAAAGAACTATGGCGGCGCCGTGTTCGAGAGGACGGCACAACATAGGCGCTGCCGTGTTGTCCATGATCAGCGGCACGCCCATTTCACGGCCTATGTCTGAAACTTCCTTGATGGGGAAAACATTCAATTTGGGATTTGGCAGGGTCTCAGCGTAATAGCACCGGGTCTTGTCATCGGTTGCATTACGGAACGCCTCAGGATCTTCCGGGTCGACAAACCGGCATTCAACGCCCAATGATTTCAAGGTGTTGGCAAACAAATTCCAAGTACCGCCGTAGATGTCGGTGGAGCAGACGAAATTGTCACCGGACTCGCACAGGTTCAGGACGGCGAACGTCGAGGCCGCCTGGCCCGAGGACAGGGCAAGCGCGGCAGCACCGCCTTCCATGGCGGTAATGCGCTGTTCCAGTACATCCTGCGTCGGATTCATGATCCGGGTGTAGATGTTCCCCAGTTCCTTGAGCGCAAACAGGTTTTCCGCATGGTCCGTATCGCGGAACTGATAGGATGTGGTCTGGTAGATTGGAACGGCGACGGCTCCGGTTGTGCCATCGGACCGGTGTCCGGCGTGCAGGGCCAGCGTATCCGGGTGTAATTTGCGGTCACTCATGACGTCCTCCCTCAGAATTAGATCGATTAATGGCCTTATGGGCCTATTCTGTACACTGTCGTGATGCCCCAGAAATCACCTGAAGGCGCGATTGTCAATTACCCGCTTTATTTAGTGGCTGCGAACGGACATATAATCTGGCAGGAATTCGGGCTTTCCGAATAAGGAAACAGCGCGTTAGTCTGGAATCTGGACATCCCTTGGACAACCGGTACATGCAACGGCATCATGGCAAAAAAATTTGACCCCTCTTACCAGATGGAAGTGCTGTTCGAACTGCGCCGGGCAGGGAGATACGGTGTCCGGGTTGCCGCAATCGATCCGATAACAAGAACCGAAATCACCATGATCGGCGACATCCGTTATGGAGAAGAAACCCTCAAGCGAATGGCGGCCAGGAAACTGTTTTATGTAATAAACAAAAAATATGCTGAAAAATCAAAGCCTTGAACGATTTCTGTTAATTAGACTTTGTGATGAAATCACCTACTATATTTGTCCCTTAACACGATGCATTGTGTGTTCTTGGCACAGCCGTAGAATATGTGGTACATCCAGCGCGCGTATACGTCTCAATCGATGACGTGTCGGGAAGAGAGACAGAGAATAAATGACAAAACAAATCGCCATCGCCTGTGACCATGCGGGATACAAGCTTAAGGAAATCCTGAAGGCTGATCTCGCCGAGGCCGGTTACGATGTCCTCGACCTTGGCACCAATGGCCCGGAATCCGTCGATTACCCGGATTTCGGATACGCCATGGCTGAAGCCATTCGGGATGGCCGCACTGAAAAAGGTGTTCTTGTCTGCGGTAGCGGCATCGGCATCTCCATGGCGGCCAATCGTTACCCTGAAGTCAGGGCGGCAAACGTCCATGATGCGTTAAGCGCGCGATTTTGTCGGGAACATAACGACGCCAACGTGATCTGCTTTGGCGAACGACTAATCGGAAGCGAAGTAGCCCGTGATTGCCTGCGGGTTTTTCTGGAGACGCGGTTCGAGGGCGGCCGTCATACCCAGCGGGTTGAAAAGCTTTCGGCACCACAACAACAAACCTATGAGAAAGGAGCAACCGCTCAATGAGTTCGTACCCTAACGACACCCTCGCACATTTCTTCTCGGACTCGCTGGCCGAACGCGATCCGGATATCCTTGGTTCCATCAACCAGGAATTATCCCGCCAGCAAGACCAGATCGAACTGATTGCATCTGAGAACATCGTTTCGCGCGCTGTCATGGAAGCCCAGGGCTCCATCATGACGAACAAGTACGCCGAAGGATATCCCGGCCGCCGCTACTATGGCGGCTGCGAATACGTCGATGTCGCCGAAGCCCTGGCCATTGAAAGAGCCAAGCAGCTTTTCGACTGTGAATTCGTCAACGTACAGCCCCATTCCGGCGCCCAAGCGAATGGCGCCGTCATGATGGCCCTTCTGCAGCCGGGTGACACCATCATGGGCCTATCGCTTGCATCGGGTGGCCATCTGACCCACGGCGCACCGCCTGCCCAGTCAGGTAAATGGTTCAATGCCGTCCAGTACGGCCTTCGTGATGACGATCACACGGTCGACTTCGACGAAGTTGAAGCCCTTGCAACCGAACACAAGCCCAAGCTGATCATTGCGGGCGGTTCCGCCTATCCGCGTACGTTGGACTTCCCCCGGTTCCGCGAAATCGCCGACAAAGTAGGGGCCTTGCTGATGGTCGATATGGCGCATTTCGCCGGTCTTGTTGCCGCCGGGCTGCACCCGAGCCCGCTGCCGATAGCTGACGTTGTCACCACCACGACCCACAAGACCCTTCGGGGTCCGCGCGGCGGCATGGTGTTGTCCAACAACGTGGATATCGGCAAAAAGATCAACTCGGCCGTCTTCCCGGGCCTGCAGGGTGGACCTCTGATGCATGTGATCGCAGCCAAAGCCGTAGCCTTCGGTGAGGCGCTGCAACCGGAATTCAAGGCCTATTCCCAGTCCGTAGTCGATAACGCCAAGGTTCTGGCGGAAACGCTTATTGAACGTGGCCTTGATATCGTTTCCGGCGGCACGGATACCCACCTGATGCTTGTTGATCTTCGCCCCAAAGGCCTGACCGGCAACATCACGGAAGAAAGCCTGGACCGCGCCAAGATGACCTGCAACAAGAACGGCATCCCCAACGATCCGGAAAAGCCCATGGTGACATCCGGTATCCGACTTGGAACGCCGGCCGGCACCACGCGTGGCTTCGGAACGGAGGAATTCCGCAAAATCGGCAACCTGATCGGCGACGTTCTTGACGGTCTGGCTGCCAATCGTGACGACAACTCTGCCGCCGAAGCCGCGGCCAGGGAAGAAGTCGCCAAACTCTGTGCCAGTTTCCCGATTTATTCCTGAAACTGACGTATGACATAATCGTCCGGGCGGCGGCATGCCGCCGCCCGGCAATTTGAAGAGTTCGTGCGAGGGAGGAACTGATGCGTTGCCCGTTTTGTGGTCATGATGACACACAGGTAAAGGATTCAAGGCCCACGGAAGACAATGCCGCCATCCGGCGCAGGCGTTTCTGTGCCGATTGCGGCTCACGCTTCACCACCTTCGAACGTGTCCAGTTGAGGGAGCTTTCCGTCGTCAAGAGCACGGGCGAGAAAGCCCCCTTCGACCGCGATAAGCTGAGCCGCTCGCTGCATATCGCGCTTCGCAAACGGCCCGTGAACGAGGAACGCATAGAGCGTATCGTCAACTCTATCCAGCGCAAGCTGGAAACCTTAGGCGAGAGCGAAATCCCGACCAAGGTCGTCGGCGAGATGGTCATGGACTATCTCTCTGACCTGGACAAGGTCGCCTATGTCCGTTTTGCCTCGGTCTATCGAAACTTCCATGAAGCCAAGGATTTCGAGGATTTCATCGAGCAAATTGGTGAAAACGAAAACTGACCAGTTGGACCGGGATTTCATGCAGGTCGCGCTTGGGCTGGCGCGGCGGGGGCTCGGTAATACCTGCCCCAACCCGACTGTCGGATGCATTATCGTCAGGCCGGACCTGAACAACCGCATAGTCGGACGAGGCTGGACCCAAAAAGGCGGTCGTCCCCATGCGGAAACCGTCGCTATTGAACAGGCCGGCGATCTGGCAAAGGGCGCAACCGCCTATGTCACCCTCGAGCCTTGCTGTCATCATGGCGAAACGCCTCCCTGCAGCGAAGCCCTGATCAACGCCGGTATAAACCGTGCCGTCATTGCCATTGAGGATCCGGACCCACGGGTGTCAGGACAGGGAATCGCCGCCCTGGAAAACGCTGGCGTTGAGGTCGTAACAGATGTCTATGAGGTGGAGGCCGGTTACATCAATGCGGGCTTCATCTCCCGAAATCTCAGGAAACGGCCATATGTAACGCTTAAGTGCGCGACGACCCTGGACGGTCATATCGCCACTTCGAACGGCGACAGCCAGTGGATCACCGGCCCCGAAGCCAGAGCAATGGGTCATAGCCTGCGCGCCGGTCATGATGCAATCCTGACGGGCATTGGAACGGTTCTTGCCGATAATCCGCAATTGACCTGCCGTCTTCCCGGCTGTGACGACCGTTCACCTGTTCGGGTTATCTTGGATGCCAATCTATCCGTTATGCCGGACCATGCCATTGTTCAATCGGCATCGCCGGACAGGCCTGTCTGGATTTTCACCTCAAGAGAATCTGATCCGCCGGACCATGCAGAAGCCCTGAAACAAAAGGATGGCGTCAGGATCGTTGCCAGCCCGGTGCTTGAAAACGACACCGGCAAGCTCGATCCTGCCTTTGTCTGCAGTTGCCTGGCGGAAGAGGGGATTAACCGGTTGCTTGTTGAATCCGGTGGCGCTGTCGCAGCTTCTTTCCTGCAAGGCGGCCTGGTTGATGAAATCGCCTGGTTCCGCGCAGCCAGCATTATCGGCGGCGACGGCATGCCTGCTATCGGTTCGCTCGGCGTCGAGACGTTAGACGCCAGTCTTGATCTGATCCGCATCTCTGCTCGACAGGTCGGTGAAGATGTGATGGAAACGTACATCGTCAACAGGAACGACCACGCTATCGCATAGGAAACATCCGGGTGTTTACAGGTATCATTACGGATTTGGGGTCTGTCCGCTCCATCAGCGGCGATGGGGACAAGCGTTTTGAGTTCAATACAACGTACGAAACGTCGGGTATAGACGACGGCGCTTCGATCGCCTGTTCCGGCGCCTGTCTTACCGTCATCGACAAGGGGCCGGGCTGGTTCGCCGCCATGGTGTCCAACGAAACGCTGTCGTGCACTACGCTCAAGCAGTGGGAGGAAGGCACCCCCGTCAACCTTGAACGCGCCATGAAGGTCGGCGACGAATTGGGCGGGCACATCGTTTCGGGCCATGTCGACGGCATCGGGGAAATCGTATCCATAGAACCGGATGCCGACTCCCACCGTATTCGGTTTCGCCCGCCCCTGGAAATTGCGAAACTGATCGCCGCCAAGGGATCCGTCGCCATCGACGGCATATCCCTGACCGTCAATGATGTTGAAGGCGGCACGTTCGGCGTTAATATTATTCCCCACACCATGGCGGTCACCACCATGGGAAAAAAACGCCCCGGCGATGCGGTAAATCTGGAAGTTGATATGCTAGCGCGCTATGTTGCGCGCCTTCTGGAAAAGGAATGACGTCGTGTCCGATAATTCGTCGATCTCCAAGGTGTCGAAACAGGAAATCCAGCGCAGCATGGAAAACGCTGATTACCTGTCTTCCATTGCCGATATCATTGAAGACGCCCGTAACGGCAAGATGTTTATCCTTGTCGATGACGAGGACCGCGAAAACGAGGGTGACCTGATTATTCCGGCCCAGATGGCGACGCCGGACGCCATCAACTTCATGGCCAAGTATGGCCGTGGCCTGATTTGCCTGACCCTGACCGAGGAACGCATCAAACATCTCAAGCTGCCATTAATGTCGCAGCACAATGAATCCCGTCACGCAACGGCCTTTACGGTTTCCATAGAAGCCAAGGAAGGGGTGACAACAGGTATTTCCGCCTCTGACCGCGCCCGTACGGTTGCCGTCGCCATTGATCCTGAGAAGGGACCTGATGACATCGTGACGCCCGGTCATATCTTCCCGCTGGAAGCCCGCGACGGCGGCACCCTGGTAAGAACCGGCCATACGGAAGCCGCCGTCGATATTTCCCGGCTGGCAGGACTCAACCCGTCCGGCGTGATCTGCGAAATCATGAACGAAGACGGCACCATGGCGCGCCTGCCGGATCTGATTCCCTTCGCACAGCATCATGGACTGAAGATCGCCACGATCGCCGACCTGATCGCCTATCGCCTCAAACATGACAGCATTGTGGAACGTACCCTTGAGACCACCATCGATTCCGAATTCGGCGGGCGTTTCAACATGTACGTTTACGTCAATCAGCTTCATTACGCCGAGCACATCGTCCTTGTGAAAGGTGACATCACCCCGGATGAACCCGTTATGGTCCGCATGCACGCCTTCAATATCCTGGAAGACGTCCTGGGCGACCGTGACAGCGGCAAGGCCTACTACTTCCATAAATCCATGCAATTGATCGGCGATGAAGGGAAGGGCGTGATCGTTCTGATCCGCGAGCCGCACCGCGCCAGCCTGTCCGACCGGGTACGTCTGAAATTAGGCGAGCAGCCAAGCGAAGGCGGCGAGTTACGCGATTACGGCGTCGGAGCACAGATCCTGCTTGACCTCGGTGTCCGTAAAATGATCCTGGTTTCCAATACCAAACGCAACATTGTCGGTCTTGACGGCTACGGACTTGAAGTGGTCGGGCAGCGCGAGATTACCGACGACGATTATCCCGATATCTGAGGAAGACTAGAATGCCCGGCGAACGTCCCATCGTTGTTATCGTACAGGCCCCATACTATAGCGATATAACCGATATGATCAGAACCAGCGTTGTCCAGGAACTGGATGCTGCCGGATATGATCATGAAATCTTAGACGTACCGGGCGTTTTTGAAGTACCCGCCGCCGTCAAACTGGCAATGGAAAGCGGACGTGGATATGCAGGCGCCGTTGCCCTTGGCTGCGTCATACGGGGGGAAACCGATCACTACGATCATATCTGCCGGGAATCGAGCCGTGCCCTGATGGACATCGCCATGGCGGGAACACCCCTCGGATTTGGCATTCTGACCTGCGAGACTTATGAACAGGCCGTTGTGCGCGCTGATATGAAACAAAAGAACAAGGGTAAGGAAGTGGCTGCCGCCTGCCTCCGCATGATGGCCCTTCCCACTGAATTCGGTTCATAACGGCATAGCCCAATAATTGAGTGAAATATCGATGACCAAATCCCAACCCGGAAGCCGCACCAGCGCCCGTATTGCTGCCGTTCAGGCATTGTACGAGATGGACATGACGGACGCCGGCGCCGATCCGATCCTGAATGAGTTCATGGCGGAACGATGGAGCAGGGCGGGGCAGGAAGATGCTGATGATGGCGACACGACCGGACCGGATGACATCCCACCGGCGGACCCAGGCCTGTTGAAGGAAATTGTCAGCGGTGTTGCCAATCACAAGGCCGCCCTGGATCAACACATATCCGGCGCCCTAACGGGCGGATGGAAACTCGAACGACTCGAAGTACTGATACGCTCAATCCTGAGGGCGGGAACTTTTGAACTGCTGCACAAGATCGATGTGCCGGTCCGTGTCATCATCGATGAATACATGCTGGTCGCCCATGCGTTCTTTTCCGGAACGGAGCCGACATTGATCAACGGGGTCATGGATAGGCTGGCTCGTGAAATCCGTATCCACGAAACCTCGGGCGAAAATGGCCCGGAGGCATCGTCACCTTAGATACTGAACGGCAAGGCATTCGCCATGGCGGACGAACGAAAAGAATTCGAATTGATCCACCGCCTGTTTGCTCCTCTGGCGGTAAACCGTCCAGAAGCCTTTGGTCTGCTTGACGATGCGGCCGTCCTTTCGGAGCCTGCCGGGTCGCAACGGGTTGTAACGACGGACTGCCTTGTAGAAGGCGTTCATTATCGCCCCGACGATCCGCCGGGAGCCGTGGCGTCGCGCGTCTTGCGTTCTAACCTGTCCGATCTGGCGGCAATGGGCGCAAGACCTGACTGTTATATCCTGGCTCTCGCCATGTCGCACACGTGCGACGATGCATGGCTCGATAAATTTGTCCGGCAACTGGAAGCGGACCAGAACACGTACGATATCAGTCTTATCGGCGGCGACACAGTCGCCACACCCGGCCCCATGACCATTACCGTTACTGCGATGGGAATGGTTGATGAGAATCTCGCCATCCAGCGCAGCACGGCAAATGATGGAGATGATGTTTATGTGTCAGGATACATCGGCGATGCCTTCCTTGGCCTCTCTGTCCTGAATTCAAAATTAACCGAGCTTTCGAACGGAGATGCGGGTTATTTGATTAACCGTTTCTGGTATCCGAGCCCTCGAATCGATCTGGGCGCTTCCCTGAGCGGCAGCGCGTCTGCCATGGCGGACGTATCAGACGGCCTGATCGCGGATTTAGGCCATATTTGCGACGCTTCTGGGCTTGAGGCAACGGTTTTGCTTGATGATATTCCTTTGTCTCCAGCGGCAAGGAATGTTCTTCGGGGCAATCCTTCACCAACGGCCCCCTCCATCACCGACTTACTGACAGGAGGCGACGATTATGAGCTGGTGTTTACGGCGCCGACTCAATTAAACGATACCGTCAAACAAAAGGCGCAAGAAACGGAAACACCGGTTACGAAAATAGGTGTTCTGCGCTCAACGGGAGTACCCCGTGGGGCATCTCCTGTTTCGCTGGTCGATAGCGAAGGAAATCCCGTGAGCATCGATGCTGCCGCGGGTTATGAGCACCAGTGGTAGGTGATATCAATTTTTTAGCGAGATTTCTTGCAAAGCGTTTCTACTAGGACATAATCTGGCAATCGAATTCCCGTTCGCACCCGGAGTCCCCATTCGTGAAAATTCTGGTTATTGGCGTTGTCGTACTCCTGATGCTCGCTGGTGGTTCGTTCAGCGTCATGAAAGCGCTTGAAATCGGCCCCTTTGCCCCGCAGCCGGAAGTAACAGAAGAACCGGTTGTCCCTGACGAACCTCCGGTCTTCATCGATCTTGATCCGTTAGTTGTTAATATCTTCCAGGGCGACACAATCGCTACCACAGTTCATTTAACAGTAAAGCTGGAAGCCCTTGGCTCAAACAATGCATCCCTTGTGAACGAGAATATCCCGAAGATTACAGATGCGTTTCTCAGGGACATGCACAGTTTTCTACCCCGAATCATGAAAGATGACGGATCGCGAATCGATATCTTCGTGGTTAAGAAACGCCTGAAACTGATGGCTGACAAGCTATACCCCGACAAACGCATCAATGATGTTTTGATTCAGTCAATCAGCGAGGGTTCCTGAGCCTAATACCGCTTTATTATCTTTCTTTCACCGACGATTAAGCGAGGAGTATTGCTTTCTACGGTCGCTTCTGTCATTTTCCCGGCGCTTTTGCGGGGTGTGCGGTGAGATAGGTAATCGCTTGCACTTTTTTTTCCCCAAACATATTGCCAAGAGGGGGTCATTTTAGATGACTGTTTACACCTTAGTTATTCTTTGCGGCGTTCTTGCGCTGCTGTATGGCGTTTACGCTATTCGTTCCGTTCTTGCTGCACCTGCAGGTAATGAGCGCATGCAGGAAATTGCCGCCGCCGTCCAGGAAGGCGCGCAAGCCTATCTGAACCGCCAGTACACCACCATCGCCATTGTCGGTGTTGTCATCGGCGTCCTGCTCGGCATCACGCTTGGTGGTTGGGTCGCTGGTGGCTACTTCATCGGTGCAATCCTGTCAGGCGCTGCCGGATACATCGGCATGCACGTTTCCGTCCGCGCCAATGTCCGTACCGCTGAAGCCGCCCGCTCCCAGGGTCTGGCCGGTGGCCTGGACATAGCCTTCAAGGCCGGTGCGATTACCGGCATGCTGGTGGTTGGCCTCGCACTGTTGGGGGTCGCCGGTTATTATGTGTTCCTGCGCGGCATGATCGACACCAATACGGCCGAAGGCCTCCGGCACGTGCTCGAATCGCTGGTCGCCCTCGGATTCGGCGCGTCGCTGATTTCCATCTTTGCCCGTCTTGGCGGTGGTATCTTCACCAAAGGCGCTGACGTTGGTTCCGACCTCGTCGGTAAGATTGAAGCCGGCATTCCGGAAGACGACCCCCGCAACGCAGGTGTGATCGCCGATAACGTTGGCGACAACGTCGGTGACTGCGCCGGCATGGCTGCCGACCTGTTCGAAACCTATGCCGTGACAGTCGTTGCGACCATGCTGCTGGGCGCTATCTTCTTCACCGGTTCGGAGCAGGAAAGCATGATGCTGCTGCCGCTGCTGATCGGCGCTGCATGCATTGTCGCTTCCGTCATCTCGACTTGGTTCGTAAAACTCGGCGCCAGCCAGTCCATCATGGGGGCGCTGTACAAGGGCTTCATCGCCAGCGCCGTGATTTCCGCGATTCTAATCGGCGGCGTGATTTCCACCTCCATCGGCTGGGGCACGGAATTCAACATGGCGGGTGAAACTATTACCGGGCGTCACCTTTACTATTGCGCCCTGATCGGTCTTGCCGTAACCGGCCTGATCGTCTGGATCACCGAATACTACACCGGCACCGAATACCGTCCGGTCAAGAGCGTCGCTGCAGCCTCTGAAACAGGCCATGCCACCAACATTATCCAGGGCTTGGCCGTTTCCATGGAAGCCTGTGCGCTTCCCGTTCTGGTGATTTCAGCCGGCATCATCCTTTCCTACATGAATGCCGGTCTGTTTGGTATCTCCATGGCGGCAACCACCATGCTGGCTCTCGCCGGTATGGTCGTCGCGCTCGATGCCTTCGGTCCCGTAACGGATAACGCAGGCGGTATCGCCGAAATGGCCGAATTGCCTGAAGATGTTCGCAAGACCACGGACGCCCTTGATGCGGTCGGTAACACGACCAAGGCTGTCACCAAGGGTTACGCCATTGGTTCCGCCGGTCTGGCCGCCCTGGTGCTGTTCGGCGCCTATACCCAGGACCTGACCCACTACTTCCCGAACCTGACCGTAAGCTTCTCTCTGGAAGATCCCTATGTGGTCATTGGCCTGTTTATCGGTGGTTTGTGCCCGTACCTGTTCGGTGCGCTGGGCATGATGGCCGTTGGCCGTGCCGGTGGTGCTGTCGTCGTCGAGGTTCGCCGTCAGTTCAAGGAAATCCCCGGTATCATGGAAGGCACCGCGAAGCCCGAATACGGCAAATGCGTGGACCTGCTGACCAAGGCGGCGATCAAGGAAATGATCGTTCCCTCGATGCTGCCGTTGCTGGCGCCTTTCGTCATGTATTTCGTGATCAACATTGTCGCCGGACAGGAAGCCGCGTTCACGGCTGTCGGCGCCATGTTGCTCGGCACCATCGTAACCGGCCTGTTCGTGGCTTTGTCCATGACGTCGGGCGGCGGCGCTTGGGATAACGCCAAGAAATACATTGAAGACGGCAATCACGGCGGCAAGGGTTCAGACGCCCACCACGCAGCCGTAACCGGTGATACGGTTGGCGATCCCTACAAGGATACCGCCGGTCCCGCCGTCAACCCGATGATCAAGATCATCAACATTGTCGCGATCCTGATGCTGGCGATCCTCGCCGCCTGATCAGATCCGGCAAGTCCGGAAACAAAGCCCCGGCGGTCTAACCGCCGGGGCTTTTCCATTTTCTGACATCCCGGGCTTTCGGGTTGCGCCTATTCGTCCTTGTTGAACCGGCCGATGTTACCCAACATTTGTTCTATGGCGTTCAGGTCATTACCCAGAGTAGGGGTCTCACGCTCAACCGGCTCAATGATTCGTCCATCCTCGAGACCGACTTCAGCAACCGTTGTGAGAATTCCGGTTTTATCGAACTGGATGATGACGACCTTGCGTTCAAGGACTTCTGGCTCGAAAAAAGCAAATGTTTCACGGCGTTCTGAAATGTAGAACCAGGTTTCGTTTTCAAACATGGCCGTTGTCGAGGGTGAGCCTAACAGCTGAGCTACCTGATCCCTTGAATGTTCAGATGACTGCACCGTTTCAAGAAGATCAGGATCGGGAAGGTTGCCCCGTGTTTCAATACGGGATTCACAGGCAGTTAGAAGGCTTGCCGTCAGGATGATTGCTGAGCTGAATTTCCACATAATCTCATATGCCTTAAATTAGGAGGCCAATCCAGGAACAGATAAACTTATGTCTGTCCTTCCTCGTTCCTTGACGCTAGTCTCCGCGCCGCGAAACGGCTTATCTCGACCTCATAGTCGCTCTCTGTATAGAATATCACGAATTTTCATGCACGGCCTATCTGATGACAATTTTATCCAGTCTTCGACAGTTATTCAAAAGCCCCTTTGACGATAAAGACGCCCATGCGCTGTACGTCGAGATCGTACGGCAGTCCCGGCTTCCTGTCTTTTATGAAACCTTTGGCGTCCAGGACACGCCGGAGGGGCGTTTTGATCTATTGGCGATCCATACCTATCTGGTGCTCCGGCGTCTACAGCACGAAAGGGAAAGAACCGCTGAATTGGCGCAGGCGCTGTTCGACCTGATGTTTGCGGATCTCGACCAGAACCTGCGTGAAATGGGTTATGGCGATACCGGGGTCGCCAAGCGGATAAAAAAGATGGCGGAAGCCTTTTACGGCCGTATCAAGGCCTATGATGAAGGCCTGGACGCCCTGAAGGGCAATTCTGCAACGGATGACTGCAGCGCCTTTCAGGTGCTTGAACAGGCGCTGGATCGTAATTTATACCGCAACACCTCCGTCACGGCGGATAACCTCACGATCATGGCGCGGTACGTCCACAAGCAGGCACAGCATCTCGAAACCCAGGGAATCGGTGACCTGATGGCCGGGATACTAACTCTTTGCCCTCTGGTAGGTTCTGAAGGAGACCGTGAAAATGGATCGACCTGAATGCGAATTACCCAGAAAGGTCTCTTTGCGAGAACTGGATAAGCACCCTGTAACATTAGAGGTGGTGGCTACAGAAGCAGAATGCGCCGCCATAGCGGAACGCCTGTCCGTTGACGCCGTATTGGATTTAAAGGGTACAGTGACCCTCTCGCTTCCCAGCGATGAAGAAGCCATGATCCACAAGGCCATGTTTGACGGCCAGGTCGTGATGGCAAAGGGATTCTTGCAGGCGAGAGTGTCGCAAACGTGCGTTGTTACACTGGAAGCCATTGAAAATAATATAGAATCAAGCTTTGATGGAATTTTCACCAATGATGAACCGGATAGTCTCTTTAACGAAGACTCAGATGAGTCTGAAGACCTGATGCCGGATATTCTGGGCCCGATTGGCGAGGACGCCATTGAAGCAGGCACTGTATTCATCGAGCAGCTGGCGCTGGAAATTGACCCGTTTCCGCGTAAACAAGGTGTTGAATTTGAAGGGTTTTCCTCAAATCAGGGTGATTCCGATGACGACAAGAAAGAAAGCCCATTTGCTGTTTTAGAAAAATTGAAGGATAATCTCTAAATTATCGCTCAATCAGCTTGCCCGACCTCCTTTTATTGTATATGTAAGCGCCCTTCTGAATAGACATTTTGATAGTTCAAGGAAGTTACAAAAATGGCCGTACCGAAGAAGAAGGTATCCAAGTCTCGCCGGAACATGCGGCGTGCGCACGACTCACTTCCTTCCTCGGTTTTCGAGGAATGCTCCAACTGCGGTGAACTCAAGCAGCCGCACCACGTGTGTGGCTCCTGTGGGCACTATAATGACCGCGAAGTCACGGAGGTGGGTGACGCTGCGTAATCGCACATCCCCTCAGGCAACTTGAGGACGTCACCTAATTGACAAAACACATTACCCTTTCCGTTGACGCCATGGGCGGTGACGACGCACCACAGATGACAGTGGAGGGAGTCGTTATGGCTCTCGACATGCTGCCGCGGTTACGGGTCATATTGTTCGGCAACGAAACACAAATCACACCGGTTCTGGCGGCGGTGCCTGAACATACGCGTTCACGCATTGAATTCAGACATGCGGAAGACGTCGTAACAAACGACGAAAAACCGGGTATTGCACTCAGAAATGGACGGGAATCCAGTATGCGACTGGCCATCAACGCTGTTGGCGACGGCGAGGCCGATGGCGTTATTTCCGCCGGCAACACCGGCGCCTTGATGGCCATGGCCAAGTTTGTGCTCAAAACCCTGCCCGGCGTGGACAGGCCGGCCATTGCGACGTTCCTGCCAACGAGGCGCAATGACTGCGTGATGCTGGACCTTGGCGCCAATATCGACTGCGATGCGGAAAACCTGGTCCAGTTCGCTGTTATGGGTGAGGTTTTCGCGCGCAATGTCCTGGGTTACGAAAAGCCCACGATCGGTTTGTTGAATGTGGGTGTCGAAGGCCTGAAGGGAAATGATTCCGTCAAACAGGCCGCGCAAATCCTGCAGGAAACCCATCTTCCGGTTAAGTTCTACGGATTCGTCGAAGGCGACGATATCGGGGCGGGGACTGTCGATGTCATCGTTACCGATGGCTTTACCGGCAATGTCGCGCTCAAGACTGCGGAAGGCACGGTGCAACTGATCAGCCAGTTTCTCAAAGAAGCCCTGAAAAGCTCGCTTCTGGCGCGTATTGGCGCTTTCCTGGCCTTGCCGGCGCTGAAAGTCCTTAAACAAAAATTAGACCCTCGGCGCTACAATGGCGCAATGTTCTTAGGGCTGAACGGAATATGTGTTAAAAGCCATGGTGGAACAGATGCTTTCGGCTTTGCCAACGCCATCAAGGTGGCGGTTGATCTGATCGCGAATAATGTCAACGATGACATAAAAATTGATTTTGCAAAATTACATGATGAACGTCATCCTGACGACATAACAAAAGTAGCGGCGGATTAATGACATCAATATCCTACATTGCCGGTTGCGGCTCATATCTCCCCGAGCGATGCGTTACCAATACCGAGTTATCCGAGAAGGTTGACACTTCCGACGAGTGGATCGTCGCCCGGACCGGCATTCGTGAGCGCCGCATTGCCGCAGAGGGCGAACTGACATCCGATCTTGCTTACAGGGCCGCCGTCAAGGCTATCGAGCACGCGGATTTTCCTGCCGAAGAAATCGATCTGGTTGTTCTGGCGACGACAACGCCGGACCAGACATTTCCGGCAACGGCGACGCGGGTTCAGTCCATGCTGAACATGAAAAACGGCGCTGCATTCGATGTCCAGGCTGTCTGTTCAGGGTTTATCTACGGCCTTTCCATCGCCGACAACTTTGTCAGGGCAGGGCAGGCGGAAACTGTCCTGGTCATCGGTGCTGAAACGTTTTCTCGTCTCCTGGACTGGGAAGACCGTTCGACCTGTGTCCTGTTTGGCGACGGCGCCGGCGCCGTGCTGGTGCAAAAAGACAAAGAAGGTTCGGAAGGCGCCGGCGGTAACGCCCGCGGCATCCTGTCGACCCACCTGCATTCCGACGGCAAGTATGCCGACCTGCTTTACGTTGACGGAGGACCGTCTTCCACCCAGACAGTCGGCCATGTACGCATGACCGGGCGGGAAGTCTTCAGGCATGCAGTCGTTAATCTTGCGGCCGTTGTCGACGAAGCCCTGGAAGCCAATGGCCTTCAGCGTTCCGATATCGACTGGCTTGTTCCCCACCAGGCGAACAAGCGCATTCTCGACAGCACGGCGAAGAAACTGGGCTTGAGCGAAGACAAGGTTGTCCTGACCGTTGACCGTCACGCCAACACTTCTGCCGCTTCCATTCCCCTTGCCCTGGACGAAGCGGTCAAGGACGGGCGTATCCAGGCCGGGCAACTCATCCTGCTGGAAGCCATGGGCGGCGGCCTTACCTGGGGATCCTCACTGGTTCGCTGGTAAGCCTCATCCGGCGCCGGTAAAAAAACCCGGACTTTAAAGTAATCTTCTATCCCTTTGAGATTGACGCCATTCTTGGTGCGCGTTACCCTCTGGATAATAAATATAATCAATCAACAATCAGCTAGGACGAGAGCATGGCAGGGAGAACAATCACGCGGGCTCAGTTAGGGGAGGCCGTTTACCAGGAAGTCGGCTTGTCGAGAAACGAGTCTGCAGAGCTTCTTGAAACAGTATTGTCCTATATTTCGGACTCTTTGACCGCCGGGGAAACCGTAAAGATTTCATCCTTCGGCAGTTTTTCCGTCCGCCAAAAAGGACAACGCATTGGCCGTAACCCGAAAACCGGTGAAGAGGTTCCGATTTTACCGCGCCGGGTTCTGGTTTTCCGTCCGTCACAGGTTCTCAAGAGCCGGATAAACGAAGGCAATTCTGGTTCATCGGAGTAGTCACATCCTGCGATGACGGACAACAGCCAGCCAACCAGATCAAAATCCCCAAAAGCGTTCCGAACAATCAGTGAAGCGGCAGGTGAACTGGATCTGCCGCAACATGTGCTGCGCTTCTGGGAAACCAAGTTTCCCCAGATCAAGCCTATGAAACGTGCGGGCGGAAGACGTTTTTACCGTCCCGAGGACGTCGAACTACTAACCCGCATAAAGACATTGCTTCACACGGAAGGCTACACCATCAAGGGTGTTCAAAAGCTGTTGCGCCAAAGTGGGGCCGTTTCAACCTCATCGGTCTCGAATGACGCCGAAATGAGCCCGAATGCCCAAGATGATAGCGACATTCAGCCGGCTTCCGCTTCCGTTCAAGCCGATGACCGGCAGGAACAGATGACTGCTGAAATCAACGCGACAATCAACACGCTGGAAAGCATTCGGGACGGATTGCTGGCGGCGAAAAAATCTTCCTGATTTTTACCACCACAACGCTTGTCCCATGTCACAAGCCTGCGTATAGTGCGCGCCGCGTAACACCTGTTTAGTGGTTGCACGCACAGCGCCAGATCGCTGTAACACGATACCCCGGTTCGGGGGGTAGCTCAGTCTGGTAGAGCACACGGCTGGGGGCCGTGTGGTCGCAGGTTCGAATCCTGTCCCCCCGACCATCCTTTCAGAAACGGAAACACGTTCACGGCCAGTTTTTAACAGGGCGGATAATTTGAATTGAAAAATAACAGCCTGATTGGCACGCTTCTGTTTCTCGCCGCCTTCGCCGTCATGCCGGCGATGGATTCAATCGCCAAACACTTAAGCGATCACCTGAGCCTGGTCCAGGTGACGTGGGGGCGTTACTTCTTCCATTTCCTGTTCCTGGCGCCCGCCGTTCTCTACCGCTACGGACTACAGGCCCTGAAACCGGAACGGTTCGTCCTGCAGGTGTTTCGCGGTGGCTTTCTGCTGGCGGCCACGCTTTTCTTCTTCGGCGCCATTGCCGTCATGCCGCTGGCCGACGCTCTGGCCATCGCTTTTGTTTCTCCATTCCTTGTTACGATCATGTCGCCGTTCTTTCTTGGGGAGAAAATCGGCCTGTTTCGCATCAGCGCCGTTCTGATTGGCCTGATCGGCACTCTGATTATTATTCGCCCCGGTGAAGGGGCCATCAGTATCGGCGCACTGATGGCGCTTGGAACGGGAACGATGTACGCATTTTATTCCATCTCAACCAGAAAACTGGCCGGCACGGCTCCACCCATTGTGACCCTGACATTCACCGCGCTTCTGGGCAGCGTGGTGATGAGCCTCGCCGTGCCATTCTACTGGTCGCCCGTTACCCCGATGGACATCTTGTGGATGATCGGCATGGGCTTTACCGGCGCTCTCGCTCATTACTTTTTCATCAAGGCCTACGACTACGCCGAAGCATCCTTCCTGGCGCCATTCGCTTACAGTGAAATCGTCTCGGCAACTTTGTTCGGGCTGATTGTCTTTGGCGATTTCCCCGATGGTTGGACCTGGATCGGAACAATCATCGTCATTGCATCGGGTGTCTTTATTTCGCTTCGTGAACGATACCGCGCCCGGCGGCATCAGGGAACAACGTCGGATACGCCGCCTAACACCTGAGCGGGATAAAAAAAACTCCAGGCCAAAAAAGAAAAGCGACCGGCTTTGTGGGCCGGTCGCAAGTCTGCGCTCTTGAGGGAAGGGTGTGTCCTGTTCTTAAAACAGGAACGCTTCCAATTATCTTTATGCCATATTTGGCTGTTTAGGGCTGTGACGTGCGTCACAAGGTGTCATTTTTTTTGAAAAAAATTATATCTTGTTGAAAACAAATAACTTTATGTGCCCGGTGCGGGGATTGAATTACCTTCTCCAGGCGACTTTTTACCGCACGCCCGTTCAATTTCATCCAGGAGAGCGGGAACATCCTCTATCGTCATGCCTTTGTGAAAGTTCCCTCCCGGTATCAGGCGGCCATTCGGGCCAACCTGGCACTGCCCGAAGCATACGATCCGTTCGATTTCAACCGCAAGCCCACGTTCCCGTACACCCGCTTCCAATGCGTCAGCGATCTGCTCGCTTCCCCGCGCCGCACAGGATGCTTTATCGCTCCCCAGGCGTCGATTGACACAGATGGCAAAGGTATGGGGTGTATCCGTCATCATCCTCGTTTCCCGCACCGGAACGAACAGGGGAAAATTTGCACCGGTAAATTAACAAAAAACTACAAATGAAGTATATCGGCGTATGACTAGCAGCCGATGGTTTATCAATGGTGGGTGGACAGGACCTCACGCCCTGTTTCCGTCAGGCGACAGACCAGCCAGTCAGGTTTAAGGGGGTTATTGAACCAGGGCTCGGCCCAACCTTTCTTGATGCAGCTGCGAATGGTTTTCTCGTTATAGCGTTGGCCTTCCTCGTCAAACAAAGGGAGCTTTCCTCCCGCCTGGTCCAGCCCGCGTGACAGCCAGCGTACCTGACTATCCGACAAGGGGGAAACCTCTCCGGGCTGTCGGCGCAACCTTGCCCGTTTGTTCTCTACGGGAAAGGGATGGACGCGGTTATCTGGATTTTCCATGGGTCTGCCCATCCATGCACTGCTACATAAACGTGCCGGACATCGTAAGCGAAAACCGGATTTAATCCAAGTTACATAAATTTTATGGTTAACGCAGGCCCGCAGGAATCAGCGGTTCAGGGAAGGATAATCGTGGCGACGGCCTGCGCGGCTATACCTTCGCCACGCCCGGTAAAGCCCAGTTGTTCCGTCGTGGTGGCCTTGATGCTGACCCGGTCCGTGCTGACGCCAAGAATGCCTGATATGCTCTCCATCATGGTGTTGCGGTGGGGCCCGATCTTTGGCGCTTGGCAGATCACCGTGACATCGACATTGACAATGCGACCGCCCTTGGATGCCAGCAGCTCGCTAGCGGATCTGAGGAAAATCTCCGATGCCGCCCCCTTCCATTTTGCTTCCGACGGCGGAAAGTGGGCGCCGATATCACCTTCCGACATGGCGCCCAGGATGGCGTCCGTCAGCGCATGCATGGCGACATCGGCATCAGAATGACCTTCCATGGCATGGGTATGGGGGATGGAAACCCCACACAAGGTAACAGCGTCGCCGGGGCAGAAACGATGCACGTCGAAGCCTGAGCCGGTTCGTGTTTCTCCGCCGGCCAATTTCTCCCGTGCCGCATCCAGGTCCGATGACGTTGTAATTTTCACGTTCGTTTCCTCTCCCTCCACCAGGGCGACATCCAGGCCGGCCCGTTCCGCCACGGCGCTGTCGTCGGTTAGCGCTTCGTTGGCAAATTTCGTGTGCGCATCCAGTATTTCCTTGAAGCGAAAGCCCTGGGGCGTCTGGGCGCGCCACAAGCCCTCTCGCTCAACCGTCTCGCTCACGGTTACTTCCGCGCCTTCCCGTTTCAGCGTATCCACCACCCTGAGGGCGGGAATGGCGCCTGGGTGGCGATTAAGGGCGGCGATGACATCCGTGATCAGCGAAGAAGAAACAAAGATACGGGCTGCATCGTGGATCAACACGTAATCGGGGGCAGGGGAGAGGGAAGCCAGGCTTTCCAGGCCCGAACGAACAGATTCCTGCCGGGTATCCCCACCGAATACAGGAGCCATGATGTCTAAGCCCTCCGCAGCAGAGGCAAACAACGCCCCGTCATCAGGATGAATGACTGGCAGAACCGCGGTGACAGAGGGATGAGCGCAAAAAGCCTGTAAGGAGTACCTGATCAGGGGAACGCCCACCAGCGTGACATACTGTTTGGGCAGGTCCGTTCCGGCGCGCGATCCCCGACCCGCCGCAACGATAATGGCCACGCATCGCGGTGCATCCTGGTTTAACGTTTCGGAGGGGCTAGAAGACATGAATTCAGACAGCTCGGGGAATTTCAAGGTTATGACGGATTCTCTTGATGTCTGTAATACTGTGTTTTCATCCCGGAAAAAACGCCTTTAAAGACACTTTAATGACAAAGGGCATGTCATTTCCTTTTTTTGCTGCCAAAACCGTTCGGGAATTGGTAGTGTCCGCGCTTGATCTAAAACGCCAGGTTTACCAGTGATGTCAGACAGCGTCGTCTTCAGCTTCATCGCCTTTATCTCCATCCTGCCCGCCGTATTTTTATCCCTGCGGCAGAGTCAGGCCCGTAACGTCGCCTACTGGGCCATGCTGGCGCTGGCCGTTATCGGGCCGGTTATCTGGCTCGTGGTGCGTTCTCACGGTGAATGGCGGACTGAATTCTCAACCGCGATCTGGGTAACCGTTGCCGCAACGTTGATCACATTTGCCGCAACTGCGCTGATTTCCCGGGAAGGCTGGCGCTTGAGCTCCATCGTCATGCCCTATATGGCCATGCTGGCCTTTATTGCCGTCATCTGGGAAAACGCCGGGCAGGGAAAACCGGAAACGCTCGATAATCCCTGGATCGTCTTCCACATTTTCATTTCCGTTCTGACCTATGCCGTCGCGACGACGGCTGCCTGTGCTGCCTTTGCCGCGTTCCTGAAAGAGCGCGCTTTGAAGAACAAATCACAATCCGCCCTGATCCAGCGCCTGCCGTCCGTCAGCGACTGTGACACCCTGCAGGTCGGACTGCTTGTGCTGGCGGAAATGGTTCTGGCGCTTGGACTGGTGACAGGAATTGCCGCCTCTGTGGCCCATGGCGGCGATATCCTACCCACCGATCATAAATCTGTTTTCGCCATCCTCGCTTTCGTCGTGATCGGCATTGTCCTTATCGTGCATAAGCGTTCCGGCGTGCGGGGCCGCCAGGCCGCCCGCCTGGTGCTGGCGGCCTATCTGCTGCTGACCCTGGCCTATCCCGGGGTCAAGTTCGTCACGGATGTTCTGGTTTCGTGATTTTCGGAAACTAATTCATTATAATTATTGCAATTTCCGAGTTTCTGCACAATAAATAGGCACCCATGCAAGGAGAAAGTCCCCCATGAGCGTGACCATCGGGAACGTTACCCTGGATAACAACATTGTCTTGGCCCCCATGTCGGGGGTGACGGATATGCCGTTTCGCAGGCTGGTAAAGCGTTTCGGCGTCGGCCTGGTTGTATCTGAAATGATTGCCAGCAAGGCCATGGTGTATGCGTCCCGCAAAACCATGAAAATGTCGTCGAGTTGTGCCGAAGAACATCCCATGTCGGTTCAACTGGCCGGTTGCGAGCCGGACGTGATGGCGGAAGCCGCCCGCTTGAACGAGGATCGGGGCGCCGCCCTGATCGACATCAACATGGGATGTCCGGTCAAGAAGGTGGTGAACGGCGATGCCGGTTCCGCCCTGATGCGCGATCTGGTCCATGCCGGCAAGATACTTGATGCGACTGTGAAAGCCGTCAGCATCCCGGTAACCCTTAAAATGCGGACAGGTTGGGACGATCAGTCCCGTAACGCCCCGGAACTGGCCAGAATCGCCGAAGATTGCGGCATTCAGTCGCTGGCCGTGCATGGCCGCACCCGGTGCCAGTTCTACAAAGGCCACGCCGACTGGGCCTATATCAGGAGCGTCAAGGAAGCCGTCTCAATTCCCGTGTTCGCCAACGGCGATATCAACACCCTGGATGACGCCCGCAGCGCGCTGGATCAGTCGGGTGCCGACGGTATCCTGATCGGCCGCGGATGTTACGGACGCCCCTGGTTCCCCAATCAGGTGGATCATTTCCTCAAAACCGGCGATGTCTTGCCTGATCCGGATCTCCAGTCCCAGCGCGATACGGTCATGAGCCATTACGAAGACATGCTGAACCATTACGGCGCCATCACCGGCATGAAGATCGCCCGCAAGCATATCGGCTGGTATTCGAAAGGCCTGTATGGCGCCACCGAGTTCCGTTCCGCCGTCAACCACGAGGCGGATCCTGAACGGGTTAAGACACTGATCTCCGGTTTTTACGATCCCCTAATAGAGCGAATGGCGGCCTGATGAATCCTCCGGTCCTGAAACTTATCTCCGTCGAAGGCGGTCAAAAAGAAGTGGACCTGAATGCTGTCTTCAACGCCCTTGACATGCCGATCCTGGTAATCAGCCCGTCAGGCGACGTCATCAGCGCCAATACGTCCGCTGAGCAGTTCGTGGGAAAAAGCGCTGCGGGCTTCCTGGGATCGCCGCTGCGTGACGTGATCGCCTCAGGTGACAGCATCGAGCAGCTTGCAAAGCGGGCATCGGAACAGAAGATAAACGTTACCGAGCACGGAATTGAGATAGAAAATCCGAGGCTAGGTAAAACTGCGGTGATTGACGTTTCGGCCAGCCCGATCCCGGATATGGATGATCATGTCGTACTTCGAATTCACGAACGTACGGTTTCCCAACAGGTCGATCGCCGGCTGGGCTACCTGGGCGCCGCCCGCGCCGTCAGCGGTATGGGTTCCGTGCTGGCCCATGAGATCAAGAATCCTTTATCGGGCATTCGCGGCGCTTCGCAACTGCTGGAGTCCCACGTCAGCGACAACGACAAGCCCCTGACAACCCTGATCCGCGATGAGGTTGACCGCATTTGCGGACTCGTTGACAGGATGGGCCAGTTTGCCGGCGATACGCCGTTCCATCCCGTTGCCGTGAATATTCACCAGGTTCTCGACAGGGTTCATCAGGTTGCCGTGAATGGCTTTGCCAGCCATGTACGGTTTGTTACGAACTATGATCCGTCTTTACCTGCGGCATCCGGAGAACGCGACCACCTGATCCAGATATTCCTCAATCTGGTCAAGAATGCCGCGGAAGCCGTACCGCACAAAGGCGGTGAAATTTGCCTCAGCACCTCCTATCGCCCGGGCGTGAGGCTTGCCACGTCCGGTGAACACGCGCCGCGGCACCTTCCGCTGGTCGTGGAAGTAACGGATAACGGCCAGGGAATTCCCGATGACATCAAGGATTTCCTGTTCGACCCATTTGTAACCTCAAAACCCCACGGCAGCGGCCTGGGCCTGGCGTTATGCGCCAAAATCGTCGGCGATCATGGCGGCATGATCGATTTTGACAGCGAACCGGGGCGCTCGACCTTCCGGGTTCTCCTGCCATTCCATGCCGAACAGGACGATGCTGATAACGAGAGCCGTTAGATGAATGATCAGCCATCCATAATTGTCACCGATGACGATGCGAGCATTCGTACCGTCGTGACACAGGCGCTGACCCGGGCCGGCTATAACGTCACGCCGCTTTCAGACGGCGAGTCCCTGATGCAATGCGTGGCGGCAGGTGAGGGGGACCTGGTCATCAGCGATGTCGTTTTACCCGACGCCAACGGCATTGAACTTATCCCGCAAATCCGTAACCAGCGACCGGACTTGAAGATCATCGTCATGAGCGCCCAGACAACCCTGATGACGGCCGTCAAGGCATCCGAAATGGGCGCTTATGAATACCTACCAAAACCATTTGATATCAATGAATTAATTAAAATAACTAAAGCGGCGCTTGAATCTGGAAAAACCGCGACCAGCGCTGATGAATCCGGCCAGTTGGACGAGCACTTGCCCATCATTGGGCGTTCGCCTGCCATGCAGGATATCTACCGCACCATTGCACGTCTGCTGGGCACCGATTTGGGCGTGATGATTACCGGTGAATCCGGCACAGGCAAGGAACTTGTCGCCAGGGCCTTACACGATTTCGGCAAACGCCAGGGTAAGCCCTTTGTCGCCGTGAACATGGCCGCCATCCCCAGGGAACTGATAGAGAGCGAACTTTTCGGTTACGAAAAAGGCGCTTTCACCGGCGCCACCCAGAAAAGCGTGGGCCGCTTCGCCCAGGCTGAAGGTGGAACGTTGTTTCTCGATGAAATCGGCGATATGCCCATTGAAGCCCAGACAAGGCTGTTGCGCGTTCTCCAGGAAGGCGAATATTCATCCGTTGGCGGCAGGACATCGCTCAGAACCGATGTTCGCATTATTGCCGCTACGCATCGTGACCTGCGGCAGCTTCTGGCGAATGGAAGCTTCCGCGAAGACCTTTATTTCCGCCTGAACATCGTCCCCATTCGCATACCGTCGCTCAGGGATCGCCTGGATGACATCCCGGAACTGGCCGAGTTTTTCCTGCGCAAGGCCCATGAGACCGGTTTACCGGAGAAAACGCTGTCCAAATCAGCCCATAAGGCGCTTAAACGCTACACCTGGCCAGGCAATGTGCGGGAACTGGAGAACCTGATGCAAAGGCTTTCCGTCCTGGCTACGGAAGAGGTGATTTCGGGTGATTTGGTTGAGGAAGAGCTGTCCGTCACCTCCCGCGATCAGGAAACCGCCAATACCGATGCCGGCGGTATCAGCGACTCGGTCAGCCGTCACCTACGAGAGTATTTCCGCGCCCACCGGGGCCGCCTGCCGGCGTCAGGCCTTTACGACAGGGTTCTGCATGAAATCGAAAAACCGCTGATCAGCCAGACACTTGATGCTACAGGCGGAAACCAGATCAAGGCGGCGGCCGTGCTCGGCCTGAACCGGAATACGCTCCGGAAAAAAATCAAGGATCTCGGCATAGAGGTCGTCAGGGGGCGGCGATGAACGTAACCCCCACGACGACGTCGACGGTTCCCAAACACGCGGACAGCCCGGAGACCGCTCCCCGGCAGGAACAACACAGCCGCAGCATCTTCAGTCGTTTCTTTTTCTGGATCAATCAGGCCAGGACGGCGCGCAAGGCCGCATACTTTATTGCCGCCGCCGCCGTTCTTTCCGGTATCGCCACCGCGACCACGATGACCGGTGCGTACTACGACCTGCAACTGGTCCTCTATCTGCTGATAGCCGACATGATCCTGCTGTTGCTGCTTGCCGGCCTGGTCTCGGTAAAAATCATATCCTTCTGGAAGGAACGACGCCGCCTTGGCAGCGGCGCCGGGCTGCATACCCAACTGGTATTGATGTTCAGCATCATTGCCGTAACGCCGGCGGTGCTGGTTGCGATCTTTGCCGCCGTTTTCCTTAACGTCGGTTTGCAGGGCTGGTTCAGCGACAAGGTCAAGGCCGCAGTCGAGGACTCAGCCGTTGTCGCCAAGGCTTATTTGTCCGAACACCAGCAAAGCATCCGCTCCGACGCCCTGGCCATGGCGAACGACCTCAACCGGGAAGCCGCCCAATTGTCCAGCAACCAGCGCCAGTTCAACCGGGTTCTGACAGTGCAGGCAAGAATTCGAGATATCCCGGAAGCCATCGTGTCAGACCGGAATGGCCTGGTCCTGGCGCGTTCCCAGTTCAGCCAGTCACTGGAGTTCGAATTGGTTCCGGACTGGGCTTTCAACCAGGCATCCACGGGTGAAATTGTCGTCCTGACCAGCGAGCAGGATGACAGGGTCAGGGCCGTTGTGCGCCTTGCCCGTTACGTCGACGCCTACCTGCTCGTAGGCCGGTTCGTCGATTCCCGCGTCATCGACCATGTTGACCGGGTCAACCGGGGGGTCGAACAATACAAGGATATCGAAGAGAAACGGGGCGGCATCCAGATCACATTGGTCATGCTGTTTATCGTGGTTGCACTGATGATGCTGCTCGCGGCTGTCTGGATCGGTCTGATCCTCGCAACCCAGGTCGCCAAGCCGATTTCCAGTCTCGTGACCGCCGCCGAAGAGGTCCGGGGCGGCAATCTCGGCGTCAATCTGTATGAGGAAAGCAATCTTGACGAGATCGATACCCTGATCAGGGCGTTCAACCGGATGACGGCACAACTGGCATCTCAGCAGGAAGGCCTGATTGATGCGAACCTGCAACTGGATGAACGGAGGCGGTTCACGGAAACCGTCCTGGCCGGCGTTTCCGCCGGTGTGATCGGCCTCGACATGAACGGATGCATCAACCTGCCCAACAGATCAGCTTCCGAACTGTTACAGATCGACCTGCTGAAAAAAGAAGGACAACCTTTGTCGAACGTTGTTCCGGAAATGCAGGAGATTTTCAAGGAAGCTGTCGCCCGGCCAGAACGCCTGCATCAGACGGAAGTGAAACTGGAACGTTCCGGGCAAACCATCATCCTGATGGTGCGTATCACCGCGGAGCAGGGACCCAATGGCGACGTCATCGGTTATGTCGCCACATTCGATGATATTACGGCGCTTCAGTCCGCCCAGCGGCAGGCTGCATGGGCTGACGTTGCGCGCCGCATCGCCCACGAGATCAAGAACCCCCTGACGCCAATCCAACTCTCCGCCGAACGGCTGAAACGCAAATACCTGAAACAGATCGAAAACGACCCGGATACCTTCAAGACCTGTACGGAAACCATCGTCAGGCAGGTCGGTGATATCGGGCGCATGGTCGATGAATTCTCATCCTTTGCGCGCTTGCCGGAGCCCTCCCTGAGGCCGGAGAACCTGAGCGACATCTGCCGGGATACGGTTTTTCTGGAACGCAACAGGGATGGTCATGTAACCGTTTCCTTCGAGGACACCGATACGGACATCCTGCTGCATTGCGACCGCCAGCAGTTTACCCAGGCGATAACGAACCTGATCAAGAACGCCGTCGAGTCCGTATCGGAAAGACTGGAAAATGATCCATCCGTACCCGGCCTAGTTAATGTCAGGCTGGAAGACACAAAATCAGGCGACAGGCACACGATCAAAATCATTATTACCGATAATGGTCTCGGTCTGCCGGATCAGGACCGGAACCGTTTGACCGAACCCTACGTGACAAACCGCGAAAGAGGCACGGGATTGGGTCTGGCCATCGTCAAGAAAATCGTTGAAGACCATAACGGCGAGCTAGTACTTGCTGATGCTCCGGACGGTGGTGCGATGATTTCAATGATTTTCAATCAGGATACCGAGGCGAATAACACCGCATCGTCTCCTGGCAACAAGAGTAAAATTGCATGAATCGATGCAGGAAGTCTGTGATACATACTTATGGCAAATGACATTCTGATTGTTGATGACGAAGCGGATATCCGCTCTCTGACGGCGGGCATCCTTGAAGACGAGGGCTTCGAAACGCGCGAAGCAGCCGACAGCACGTCGGCGCTTGCCTCCATAGCGCGGAGAAGGCCGAACCTTGTGCTTCTCGACATCTGGCTTAGGGGCAGCGATCTGGATGGTTTGGGAATCCTGAAAGCGATCAAGGAAGATAACGAAGATATCCCCGTCGTTATGATGAGCGGTCACGGTACAGTCGAGACCGCTGTCGCCGCCATTCAGGACGGCGCTTACGATTTTGTTGAAAAACCTTTCCAGTCGGACCGGCTTATCCTTGCCGTCGAACGCGCCCTTGAGGCGGACCGGTTGCGCCGTGAAAATGCGGAGTTGCGTATGCGCAGCTCCAGATCCGATCAGATGGTTGGCGAAACACCTGCTATCCGTGATGTTCGCCAGGCCATCGAACGTGTCGCACCGACAAACTCCCGCGTTTTGATCAGTGGCCCTCCGGGCTCCGGCAAGGAGATCGTTGCCAGGCTTGTTCACAGACAGTCCCGGCGGGAGCAGGGGCCGTTCGTCGTCCTGAATTGCGCCAACATGTCGCCTGAGCGTGTCGAAGTCGAACTGTTCGGAGAACAAACCGAAGACGGTGCGCCGCATAAGATCGGAACCTTTGAACAGGCCCATAATGGAACGCTGTTTCTTGACGAAGTGGCGGATATGCCGCTCGAAACGCAGGGCAAGATCGTCAGGGCTCTGCAAGAGCAGGTTTTCCAGCGGGTCGGCGGAACGACGCAAATCGAGGTCGATGTCCGCGTCATCGCCTCGTCCACCCGGGATCTGGCGCAGGAACTTAACGAGGGCCGCTTCCGGGAAGACCTGTATTATCGGCTGAATGTCGTTCCCATTAATGTCCCCCCCCTGCGTGAGCGCCGCAAGGATATACCCATGCTGGCGGAATTCTTCATAGATCAGGCCACGGAAGATAGCGGCAGCGCCAATCGCACCTTGACCCCCGAGGCGCTGGCGACATTACAATCTTACGATTGGCCCGGGAATGTACGGGAGCTTAGAAATGTCGTAGAGCGGTTACTGATTATGGCGCCGGGCGGCGCGTCACACCCCATCGGTCCTGATATGCTGCCGGCGGAGGTAACCGGGCGTATAAACGAGGCCAATAATTTCTCCGCCCAGGCGGAAGTTATCGGATTGCCGTTACGCGATGCCCGGGAAGTCTTCGAGAAGGAGTATCTCGCCGCACAGCTAGACCGTTTTGACGGCAATATATCCAAGACCGCCGAGTTTATCGGCATGGAACGGTCTGCTTTGCATCGGAAATTGAGAAGCCTGGGTATTCATTAGGCCGGGAAATGATTCAGTGAGCCTTAATGAAATGACCGTTAGAGTAGTAAAAACCGGATAGATAGAGGACCGGGGCATGAAGGTAATCGTATGTGGCGCAGGACAGGTGGGTTTCAACATCGCCCGTCACCTGGCTTTGGAAAACAACGATGTCACGGTTGTCGATCAGTCGCCGGAACTAATCAGGACCCTCAATGACACCGTTGATGCGACCGGCATAACCGGGCACGCATCCGATCCCAATGTCTTGCAATCCGCAGGCGTCGAAGACGCCGACATGATTATCGCCGTGACTTATGCCGACGAAGTCAACATGGTTGCCTGTCAGGTGGCCCATTCGCTGTTCGGTGTGCCCATGAAACTGGCGCGCATTCGCCAGCAAAGCTATCTCGAGCCCATGTGGTCGACGTTGTTTTCGCGCGATAATATGCCGATTGACGTGATTATTTCCCCTGAACGCGAAGTCGCCAGGGCCGTCGGCCGGCGCTTGCGTGTCCCCGGCGCGTTCGAGATGATCCCGCTGGTCAACGACAAGGTGAAGCTGCTGGGCGTACGGTGCACGGAACAATGCCCGTTGATCAACACGCCTTTACGGCAGTTAACGCAGCTTTTCCCGGACCTCAACATCGTCATCATCGGCATCATGCGTGATGGCAAAGCCCTCGTCCCATCGGGCAACGATCAGATGCTGCCCGATGATGAAGTATATTTCGTCGTCGACTCAGGCCAGGTTTCCCGCGCCATGTCCGCTTTTGGCCTGGAACAGACCGAAGCCCGGCGCCTGTTGATTTTCGGCGGCGGCAACATCGGCCTGTTCCTGGCCCAGGACATCGACAGCGAGCATGCCTGGGTAAATGCGAAACTTATCGAAGCCAATGAAGCCCGCGCGACGAAGATTGCAACGGAATTGGACCGGACGGTCGTTCTCAACGGCGATGTGCTTGATCCCGAGCTTCTGGAAGAGGCGAACGTGCAGGCAACGGATACGGTCGTCGCCCTGACCAACGATGACGAGACCAACATCCTGTCTTCGCTGCTGGCGAAACGTTACGGTTGCCGCCGGGCCATAACGCTGGTCAACAAATCCGTCTACGAGCCATTGATCGGATCGCTGGGCGTTGACGTTGTTGTTAATCCCCGCAACATAACGGTTTCGACAATCCTGCAACACGTGCGCCGTGGCCGAATTCATTCCGTCCACACCTTGAGGGAAGGGTTCGGCGAATTGATCGAGGCCGAGGCGCTGGAAACCTCCGACCTGGTCGGAACACCGCTCAGAGACATTGACTTGCCGAACGGCGTCGTCCTGGGCGCCATCGTCAGGGATGATGAGGTCATCGTGCCGCGTGGCGATACGATCATTCAGGCGAAAGACAGGGTTGTCCTGTTCGCCGCATCGAAATCGGTCCGCAAGGTCGAGAAAATGTTCTCGGTCCAACTCGAATATTTCTGATCAGGACGCCACGTCATGTCCATGATCCGGAATAGCTCCGACACAAATTCTCTTCCCCGGCCCAGCGCCGTCCTGTTCGACTGGGACAATACGTTGGTCAATTCCTGGGCCGTCATCCATGAAGCCATGAACACAACGCTCACGCATTTCGGAAAAGATAACTGGACCTTGGAAGAAACCCGCCAGCGGGTCAGAAAATCCATGCGTAACAGCTTCCCAGTGCTGTTCGGCGATGCCTGGAGTGATGCCGCCGACGTGTTTTATGCCCGATACAGCGAAATACACGTCTCCCGCCTCGAGCCGCTACCCGGTTCACAGGACATGCTTGAGGCCCTGCACGGACACGGGGTTTTCATGGCTGTCGTCAGCAACAAGACGGGCGAATACCTGCGAATTGAGGCAACGCACTTGGGCTGGGACCGGTATCTGGAAAACCTGGTGGGCGCCAACGATGCCGAACAGGACAAACCGGCGGCGGATCCTGTTCATATGGCCCTTGATGGAAGCGGTCATCAACCGGCTGGGAACGTCTGGTTTGTCGGAGATGCGGATATCGACCTGGAATGCGCCGTAAATACCGGCTGCACACCCATTCTGGTTCGCGAAACCCCGCCTGAACCGGGGGAATTTGACCGGCATCCGCCGGCTAAGTATTTGAAAAACTGTACCGAGTTAAAAGAATTTACGAAGTTATGCTTCGAGTGAATTGAAACTCCTGAAATTTACGCTATTGTGATATCTTGCGCTTTAATAAAAATTGACGCGCTTCGGGGGAGGAAGCGCTGAACAGGCCCTACATGAAGGCTTTTGGTGTTATCTTCCCGGGTCACAACAATAAGAGATGGGGTTAAACGACATGTCCGCAGAAAAATCACAGAACGTACAGGACGTCTTCCTTAACCATATACGCAAGAACAAGACCCCGGTCACCGTGTTTTTGATTAATGGTGTAAAACTACAGGGTATCGTTACCTGGTTTGATAATTTTTCGGTGCTGCTTCGCCGCGATGGCCATACGCAATTGGTGTACAAACACGCTATTTCCACTGTCATGCCGTCGCTGCCCGTACAGTTGTTTGAGCCGGAAGCCGAGGCCGATGACGGCGGTGCTGACTGATCATTGGTAAGTGTACACGAATCAGAAAACGCTGATCTGACTGATCTGAAGGGAGAACGCTGCGCCGTTCTCCATCCGGACTTTGCCGGAGATGACAGTGAGATGCGCTCTCCACAAGGGAAACTGGAAGAGGCGATTGGTCTTGCTGTTGCAATCGACCTGGACGTCGCCCATGCCGAGGTTGTTCGCATGCCTCGGCAG
The DNA here is from genome assembly GCA_964344255.1 of uncultured Thalassospiraceae bacterium. Classification (GTDB taxonomy): domain Bacteria; phylum Pseudomonadota; class Alphaproteobacteria; order Rhodospirillales; family Casp-alpha2; genus JAJFIE01. The sequence continues at coordinate 87,450 of CAYFMQ010000006.1, read as the reverse complement.
CCGAAACCGGGAACCCTGTTTGGGAAAGGAACCGTTGAACGCATAGCCAAGATCGTCGGCCATAAGGATAACGATTCCCCGCAAGAAGATACTTCCGAAGACGGTGAAAAGGGCAGGCGTGCCCATCGCCGTGGGCACAAAAAACGGCCTCCGAATGACATATCGCTGGTCGTCGTCAATGCATCCTTGAGCCCTGTGCAACAACGTAATCTTGAAAGGGCCTGGAAAGCCAAGGTCATCGACCGTACCGGGCTCATCCTGGAAATATTCGGTGACCGGGCCCGGACCAAGGAAGGAACGCTGCAGGTCGAACTGGCCGCACTTACTTATCAACGAAGCCGGCTGGTACGAAGCTGGACCCACCTTGAACGCCAACGCGGCGGATTGGGCTTCGTCGGCGGACCCGGCGAGACGCAGATCGAGACGGATCGACGTCTCATCGACGAGCGGATTGTCCAGATCAAGCGGCAGCTCGAAAACGTCGAAAAAACCCGCCGCCTGCATCGCCAGGCCCGAAAACGGGTGCCGTTCCCGTCTGTCGCTCTTGTCGGCTACACCAACGCCGGAAAATCCACCCTGTTTAATCGCATGACCGAGGCGGAAGTCGAAGCGAAAGACCAGCTCTTCGCCACACTGGATCCCACAATGCGGCGCATCAACTTGCCGTCCGGAGAAACGGCTATCCTGTCTGATACGGTGGGTTTTGTTTCCGACCTGCCTCATGAGCTGGTGAAAGCCTTTCATGCAACGCTGGAAGAGGTTCACGAAGCCGACATGATCCTCCATGTCCGCGACATATCCCATGATGACACCGAGGCTCAGAAGAAAGACGTTGAATCCGTCCTTGAGGAAATCGGCGTTCATGCCAGTAACTATGGCGGTGCTGAGCAAGGGAAGGGCCGCACCGACGACGAAGACCTGATCGTCATTCCCTTTCTGGAGGTGATCAACAAGATCGATCTTCTGTCCGAGGAACAGCGTACGATTGAGAAAAACAAGATTGCCAGGACGGACGAACCCAGGATCATGGTGTCCGCCGTAACCGGGGAGGGGGTCGAAGACCTGGGCATTCGGATCGATCAGGAACTGACCCGTAATCATCGCCTGGTTTCCGTCGTCATGCGTTATGAGGACGGTGCGACGCTTTCCTGGTTATATGAACACGGCAATGTCATCGAGCGCACGGACGAAGCGGACGGTGTCCACGTGAAGGTCCGGATCGCACCGCACGAAGCGCAGCGACTGGAAGGACGCGAAGACATCAGGGTCTCGTAAAGAGGGACTGATTTAACAACCTGCAGCCTTTACGACACTTCGATGACGGCATCCACTTCTACGGCGACCCCCAAGGGCAGGGAAGAAGACCCGACGGCGGCCCGGCAGTGCTGACCGGCATCGCCGAAGACTTCCTGCATCAGATCGGATGCCCCGTTGATGACTTTGGGGTGGTCGGTGAAATCCGGCGTGCAATTGACAAATCCTCCCAGTCGCACAACCCGTTTAATCCGGTCGAGATCGCCGTCGCATGCCGCCCGCATCTGGGCTAGGAGATTGATGCCGCACAACCGGGCTGCAAGATACCCTTCCTCTACGGACATCGTTTCCCCGAGCTTACCGACGAATTTAAGCTCACCGCTGTCCATGGTGATCTGCCCGGAGATCATGACAAGGTTTCCGGTTTTTACATAAGGAACATAGCTGGCAACGGGAACAGCGGGTGTCGGCAAGTTAATGCCCAGTTCATTCAAGCGAGCGTCAATGGTGCCGGTCATGGATTTCCTCCGGGGTTTTGGAACCGTTTCTGAACGCCAGCCTACTGTTCCTCAAAGAGCGGGCCAAACAGAAAATAGAGGTGTTTCGCAAGTTTTCGAAAATCGCTATGGTGTGGGATGACAGCCATTTCATGGTGCATTCGCCCACCGATCCTCAGGTTATCAAAGGACGCCGTTACATGAGCACAGAACAACGTGAACTGAATCATTGGGACCACCGCTTTCTGGGATTGGCGCAGTTTATCGCCGGCTGGTCAAAGGATCCGAGCACCCAGGTTGGAAGTGTCATCGCTGATCGTATGCGTCGGGTCGTGGCGACCGGCTTCAATGGCCTGCCCAGCGGCGTAGAAGACACCATTGAACGCCTGAGTGACAGAAGCATCAAGTATGAAATGGTGGTTCATGCGGAACGCAATGCCATCATTGACGCCAAACGCGATCTCTCAGGCACATCGCTCTATGTTTGGCCCATCATGCCATGCAGCGTCTGTGCCGCCATGATCATCCAGACCGGTGTTTCAGAAGTCATTACCGTTGAAACAGACAATAAGCGCCTGATCGAATCCTGCCGCATGGATCTGACCCGGGAAATGTTCAAGGAAGCGAACATAAACCTGATCGAGGCATCACAGTCTTTTCTCGATGAAGAGGAGCCCAAACGAAAGGCTTCCTAAGCTATAAAGGGATTCCGGGATAGGGAGGCTCAATACCGGATCAGATCTTGAAGCTCTCGCCTTCCTTGGGCGTAACGCATTCGGTTCCGGATTTCATATCAGCCAGCAGTTTCTGGACGCTATCGTTCTTGGCGTCTATGTCGTCATCGTTCTGGTCCGGATCATGGTGGAACAGGAACAGCTTCTTGACCTCGCCTTCATGGGCCAGTTTGGCGACCTTGCTGATACACGAATGCCCCCAGCCGACCTTGGTTTTATACTCATCGTCCGTATAGGTCGTATCCGTGATCAACACGTTACAGCCCCGGACGAAGTTGGCCAGCTTGCCCTCGTAATGCGGATTGTAGAATTCGCTGTCTTCGAGAAACATTTCGTTGTCGGTGATATAGCAAATCGACCGGCCGCCGTAATCCACCCGATATCCTAAACAAACGCCGGGATGGCTGAGAAGCATGGTGCTGACCGTTACATTGCCGACATCGAAGGTCTCTTCGCGCAGGTCACGGAAGTATACCCGGGCTCCGAACTCTTTGAGAGTAATTGGGAAATAGACCCCTTCCATCTGGGCAGAGGCTATCTGCCGCATGGTCAGATCACCGTGTTGCGCACCCAGAATTTCAAATTCGTTCCCTTGCATATAGAGAGGAACGAAAAAGGGCAGGGAATTGATGTGATCCCAATGGGGATGGGAAATAAATATCTTGCCGTCAACGCGTTTGCGGTTCTGGCTCAGCAGGTGATTGGATAGCTCCTTGATACCCGAACCGGCATCAAAGATAAAGAGCTCGTCACGGGGAAACTCGATGGAAACGCACGATGTATTCCCGCCATACCGAAGCGAGCCTTCCCCGGGTACTGGCAGCGTACCCCGGCAGCCCCAGAACGACAGGTTCATGTGATCGCCCATTATCCGGATAACTTTTTCAGTAAAGGTGCTGGGATTGATCGGTTTAATCACGTAGCCGTGGGCGCCGTGACGGTAAGCCTGCTGCTTGTCGAATTCATAGGCCTTGGCTGAAACGACGATGTAGCGGGTATCCGCCAGGTTCTTGTCTTTAGCCAGTTCCTGTATAACGGTGAAGCCGTCGATCCCCGGCATCATCAAATCGAGCAGAACGCAATCCGGGGCTATTGACGGTATTTTATCGAGGGCTTCCTTGCCAGAGGTCATGACGACGACATTGTGGCCGTCATCAGTTAGCAATGTCTGCATCGTTTCAGCCATGACCGGATCGTCATCGACAATCACGATGTTATGCGAAGCGTTTTTCCCCATGCGTCACGTCCCGTTTTTTTTTAAAGGGATACCGCAGGTCAAATAAATGTCGCTGTACGGCTTTAACACTGGCGTCAATCGATGGGCGATATCCCATCAATCAATAGCCGGCGCCGCCGTCAGTTTTGCAGCTAACCCCAATACTACCTATTACATGCCAACGGTAGGGTAAGAAATCAAGCAAAGTCTTGATTTTAGGCAATTATGGCCAAAAAGGGGGCGCTATGACCAAGTCAGTAGCGCCCCAAGTTTCCCAGGGAGGATCCGTATCAACCCCCGTTCGTCAGGAACATCCGCTCGTGCCCCCGCATGTATTGCACTTCAGACAAGTGCCGTTCCGAACAAGGGTGAAATTCCCGCATTCCGTACAGGCATCACCTTCGTAGCCCTTCATTCTTGCCTCACGCACGCGTTCCAGGCGTTCGTCCGTTTTCTCCATGATCTCGGCGGAAACGGATATGGCGCTGGTGGTTTCCGTCGTTGAAATCAGCTGCTGGGCGCCTCCACCGGAACCATTGCCTCCGCCACCGGACGACATCACCGCGCCACCGCCGGATGCCATCGCCGTGGATGTGGTTTGCTCCTTGGTCGATTCCTCATTGCTGATGACAACCAGTTTGGAGCGGACATAACCGCGGGACGCGCAACGGGCCACGACTTCTTCCATGCTGCCGCCAGCCGTCTCATCATCCAGGCTGCCTTCGTCGTTGCCACGACCGATGCTGTCCGGCAGCAGGTCGCTGGGTTCCGCATGGGCAAGATCGTTCCGTCCCAGGTAGGAAACGGCCAGTTCACGGAAGATATAGTCGAGAATGGATGTCGCCATCTTGATGGTTTCGTTACCTTCGACGATGCCTGAGGGCTCGAAGCGGGTAAACGTGAAGGCCTCGACGTATTCCTCCAGTGGAACGCCGTATTGCAGGCCAAGAGAAATGGCGATGGCGAAGTTATTCATCATGCTACGGAAAGCCGCGCCTTCCTTGTGCATGTCGATGAAGATTTCCGACAACCGGCCATCTTCGTACTCGCCGGTCCGTAGATAGACTTTATGGCCGCCAACAGCTGCTTTCTGGGTGTAGCCCTTACGCCGTGCCGGCGGACGGAGGCGTTTGGCGACAAAGCGCTCTACAATACGCTCCGTAACGATTTCCGGACGCTTGCCGGCCGGCGCCTCGATCAGGGCCTCCGCCGCATCCTGGGCCTCATCAACGTCTTCGACATCATCGAAAAGCGATGCCGAAAGCGGCTGTGACAGTTTCGAGCCATCGCGATAGAGCGCGTTGGCCTTGAGCGCCAGACGCCAGGACAGCAGGTAGGCTTCCTTGCATTCCTCGACCGTCGCCGCATTGGGCATGTTGATGGTCTTGGAAATGGCGCCGCTGATGAACGGCTGGGAAGCCGCCATCATGCGGATATGGCTTTCAACGGACAAATAGCGCTTGCCGTTCTTGCCGCAGGCATTGGCGCAATCAAAGACGGGCAGGTGCTCTTCTTTCAGGTGCGGGGCACCTTCGAGCGTCATGGCGCCACAGACATAAACGTTGGCTGCTTCAATATCGTCTTTCGAATAACCAAGCTCCGCCAGCATATCGAACGAGACGTCGTCCAGCTTGGCGGCGTCAATACCCAGGGTTTCCGTGCAGAACGTCTCACCCAGGGACCACTTGTTGAAGACAAAGCGGATGTCAAAGGCTTCCTCGACAGCACCTTCAACCAGATCTATAGCTTCGTCCGTGAAGCCTTTGTTTTTCAAGGATTCCAGGCTAACGCCGGGAGCCCCCGCCAGGGTGCCGTGACCGACCGCGTAACGGACCATGTCACGCGTTTCCGTCTCGTTGTAGCCGAGGCTTTTCAGGGCCTCGGGCACCATGCGGTTGATGATCTTGAAATAGCCGCCGCCGGCCAGCTTCTTGAACTTCACCAAAGCGAAATCAGGCTCGATTCCGGTGGTGTCGCAATCCATGACCAGCCCGATGGTTCCCGTCGGCGCGATCACCGTGGTCTGGGCGTTGCGATAGCCGTGTTCCTCACCGAGCTCCAGCGCCTTGTCCCAGGCTTCCTTCGCGGCATCGGCGAGCGGTCCGTCCGTGCAGTGCTCCCGATCCAGGGCGACGGGAATGGTAGAGAGGTTCTCGTAACCCTCCGTCTTGCTATGGGCTGCCGTGCGGTGGTTACGGATAACGCGCAGCATGTGCTCGCGGTTTTCCTCATATCCCGGGAACGCGCCCATTTCACCGGCCATTTCGGCTGATGTGGCATAAGCCGTTCCCGTCATAACCGCCGACACGGCGCCGCAGAAAGCGCGAGCTTCGTCGGAATCGTAGGGAATGCCGGCTGCCATCAGATAACCGCCGATATTGGCGAAACCGAGGCCGAGGGTACGGAATTCATAGGACAACTCGGCGATCCTGGCGGAGGGGAACTGCGCCATCATCACAGAGATCTCGAGCGTGATGGTCCACAACCGAACGGCATGGCTGAAGGCAGGCACATCGAAAGAACCGTCTTCACCACGGAAGGTAAACAGGTTCAATGACGCCAGGTTGCACGCCGTATCGTCCAGGAACATGTATTCCGAACAGGGATTGGAGGCATTGATGCGTCCGCTTTCCGGGCAGGTGTGCCAGTCGTTAATCGTGGTGTCAAACTGGATACCAGGGTCGGCGCTGGCCCAGGCGGCGTGGCCGATCTGCTCCCACAGGTCCTTGGCGCTGATGCGTTTCGCGACATGACCGTCCTTACGGTTGATCAGCTCCCATTCACCGTCATCGAGGACTTTATGCAGGAAGTCGTCGGTCACCCGGACCGTGTTGTTTGAATTCTGGCCGGATACGGTGAGATAGGCGTCCGAATCCCAGTCCGTGTTGTAGGTCGGAAACTCGATCTCCGTATAGCCTTGCCTGGCGAACTGGATGACGCGCTGAACATAGTTTTCAGGAATCATCGCTTTGCGGGATTCGCGGATGGCTTTTTTGAGCGCTTCGTTCTTTTTCGGATCGAATCGGTCTTCGCCCGCGTCCTCGTCAAGGCCGCCATGACAAGCGGAAATGACCGCGTTCAGGTTTTTCTGGGCCAGCATGGAACCGGACACCAATGCCGCAACCTTTTGTTCTTCAAGGACTTTCCAGTTGATGAACTGCTCGACGTCAGGATGATCGACGTCGACCACAACCATCTTCGCCGCCCGGCGGGTCGTGCCGCCGGACTTGATGGCGCCGGCCGCCCGATCACCGATTTTCAGGAAGCTCATCAGGCCGGAGGACCTGCCGCCGCCGGACAGGGATTCACCTTCGGCGCGCAGGTTCGAGAAATTGGTGCCGGTGCCGGAGCCGTACTTGAACAACCGGGCCTCACGCACCCATAGGTCCATGATGCCGCCTTCGTTGACGAGGTCGTCATCGATGCCCTGAATGAAACAGGCATGGGGTTGCGGATGCTCATAGGATGATTCGGAACGCACAAGACGACCGGTCTTGAAGTCCACGTAGTGGTGGCCCTGCGCCGGTCCGTCGATACCGTAGGCCCAGTGCAGGCCCGTATTGAACCATTGCGGCGAGTTGGGCGCGCCTTGCTGGGCGCACAGCATGTAGCGCATCTCGTCATAATAGGCGAGGGCATCCGATTCGGAATCGAAGTAACCGCCTTTCCAGCCCCAGTAGGTCCAGGTGCCCGCCAGCCGGTCGAAAACCTGTTTTGCGCTGGTTTCACCGCCGTAACGCTGGTCTTCATCCAGTTCCGCCAGCGCATCGTCATCGGGAACGTGACGCCATAACCAGGAAGGAACGTCATTTTCCTCGACTTTCTTCATGCGCGCCGGAACGCCAGCCTTACGGAAATACTTCTGCGCCAGGACATCGCTGGCCACCTGTGACCACTGCGCGGGTATTTCCATATCCGTCAAACTGAAGACGACGGTACCGTCCGGATTCTTTATTTCACTGGATGTCTTCGTAAATTCAAAAGCTTCATAGGGCGATTGATCGTGTTTTGTGTAGAGCCGCGTGATCCGCATATCTCCCCCACCTCGTGTATCTCGAAGTTGTAATTTTTTGACTTGTTCGGACCGTGAGGCCCCCGGTTGCGCCCTTAGAATGCTGGCCTTATAATGGCCTTAACACTAAATTTCGTGCCTGCCCAGGTGCAACGCACTATATGTAGCCCAGGGTCCGATCATCTCGCAACATGAATAACTGCAAAAATCGCAAATATTTCCCTTGCACTTCACAACATTTTGTGTTCCGAGACCGTCAAATGACACGATATAGTATGCCGCAAGATATTACCGGGTCATTAAAAGACGTGGTTAACGTGCCGGAAAAACGGAAAAAATCACTCCGGGCTCTTTATCCGAATCTGCTAGAATGCCTTAGGCACGCCGCTGTTTGGCTGGACGGCACCCGGGGGAGGTGTCATATTGCCGTTGCCTGGCCGAGAGCATATCCGGCCACCTGAAATGCGCCGAACCGGTCCTTTGGAGAACAGAAAACATGGCGACTCTAGGAACACTGATCTACACATGGCTCCATGGCGAACTGGTCGGCACCGATGAATTCGGCAATCGGTACTACCGGGCTAAAAGCGGTTCGCTGCATGGCCGTCAACGCCGCTGGGTTGTCTACAGGGGCAGGCCCGAGGCGTCGAAAGTTCCCGCCGAATGGCATGCATGGCTGCACCATACGACGAACGACCCGTTGACCGAACAAGCGGCGCAGAACAAGGCCTGGCAGATAAAACATGAAGCCAACCCCTCGGGCACGGAACATGCTTATCGTCCGAAAGGGCATGATCTCCGCGGCGGGAATCGCGCCCAGGCGACCGGCGATTATGAAGCGTGGGTTCCGGAATAAAGAACCGGAACGCCGGAACTCGGAATCAGAGATACCTTTATGGCATCCATGACACGCGAAACCCGTGAAATTGTAATAGGCGCATTGTCTCTTTGCGTTTTTTTCCTGTTGTTCACGTTCGTTTCCGCACGCGACGATTCGACAACGACAATCGATGAGCATTACAGGTTAACCGCGCTCTTCAACCGGGTCGACGGCCTGTTGCCCGGCGATGAGATTCGCCTTGGCGGCATCAATATCGGGTACGTTGAATCACAGGAAATCGACGAGTCCTTTCGCGCCGTCCTGACATTTGCGATTCGCAAGGAGATAGCACTGCCGCTGGACACCTCCGCCGCAATTCATACGAACGGCCTGTTCGGGTCGAAATTCGTGGTCCTGGAGCCGGGTGGGGATTTTGATTACCTGACCGACGGTGATGCAATTGACTACACTCAGGATTCCGTCGTTGTCGAAGACTTGCTCGACCTCATCATCAGCGAGGGCAAGGCCAGACGGGCCAAAAGTGAATGATCGGTGCTCATAACCGAAACATGAACAGTGTGTTTAAGAGGTGAAGATGGGACGAAATGCAATTGAAACGGTAATGGGCGCTGTGGTTCTGCTGGTCGCCGGTATGTTTGTGTTTTTTGCCTACAACACCGCCCAGGTAAAGGCCGTTAACGGATATAACGTCAGCGCTTCGTTTTACAAGGTCGGTGGCTTGAGCACCGGTAGCGATGTCCGGATCAGCGGCATAAAGGTCGGCACGGTCACGAGCCGCGAACTTGACCCCGAGACCTATGACGCCATTGTCAATATGTCCATTTCCCCGGATGTCAAACTACCCGTCGATACCGTTGCTGCCATTGGCAGCGAAGGCATCCTCGGCGGCATGTATATCCGGCTGCAACCCGGCCAGGAGGATACCTATATAGAATCAGGGGGAATGATCCAGAAAACGAAGGATTTCAGGTCACTGGAAGACCAGGTGGGCGAAATCATCTTTCTCGCCACCGGTGGTCCTGACAGCGGCCCATAGGCACTCACGCCGCCAGCACCGTCTTGTTTTTCCTTAACTTGCCCATGATCCGATTCCATGCCCTGCTTGCCGGTTTCCTGATGCTGCTGTCCTACCCGGGCACGGTTCTGGCCGATCCTTATGCCGTCGCCGTTTTGCAGGGGCTCGACAAGGTCACGGCCCGCGTATCCACGGTCAGGGTGCGTGTGGGCGATTCGGTCCGCTTCGGCCCCCTTGATGTCATTGTCCGCCATTGCGACAAACGACCGCCGGAGGAAACGCCGGAAAGCGCCGCTTTTCTGGATATTTCAGAAGTGCGCATCGGCGAGGGGGCCCAGTCCCTGTTCCGCGGCTGGATGTTCGCCTCCAGTCCAGCCATCTCGGCGCTGGAGCATCCGGTCTACGATATCTGGGTGCTGGATTGCGAAGAGCCATTAGCTCAAGAAGAGTAATCCCCGAAAAAACCTTTCTATTCAGGCAGCAGCCATTCCTCGAGTTCTTCCGGAGACGGATTGACGGGAAATACGGTCTGGTAGCGGATCGCATCCTCCAGGCGTTCGAGGTAGATACGGCAGGGTATTTCAACCGCCCCGAACTGGCGCAGATGGTCCGTTACGAACTGGGTATCGAGCAGCCGGTAGTTGGCCATTCTCAACCGCGCCACGAGATGCACAAGGGCGACCTTTGAGGCGTTGGTGACGCGCGAAAACATGCTTTCGCCAAAAAACGCACATCCCAGTGAAACGCCATATAGGCCGCCGACCAGTTCACCATCTCGCCAGCACTCAACGGAATGGGCGAAACCCCTGTTGTGCAGATCGACATAAGCGCGGCGAATCTCGCCGTTGATCCAGGTTTCCTGACGCTCTGTCGTGATCGCGGCGCACTGGTCCATCACGTCAGCGAAAGCGGTATCGCAACGGACCTCGAATTCATTGCGGCGAACGGCCCGGCGCAAACGGCGCGGGACGTGAAAGGTTTCCAGCGGCAACACCCCTCGCACCCTGGGATCGACCCAGAAGACAGTCGGATCGTCATGGTTTTCAGCCATGGGGAAAATACCGGCGGCATAGGCGCGAAGCACGAGCTCTGCTGTCAGCTTACTTTGCTTGGCGGATTTGGAATCCATCTTATGGGACGCTCCATCCTGATCCGTAACCAAACCGGGGTTCTATAATAATACAGAATTCCCTTTAAGCCCAAATAATGACGGCGGTCGAGTACATCGTCATTGCGTTCGATCAATATTCAGGCTCAGATCGGATCACGTTTAGATTGAAGCGCTGTGCGCTACATCTATGCGCTACATTAAAACGTGTGAATCCGATCGATATCAATAATTTAGAGCAGAGGCACATGTTTTATTGGGCCACAAAGTGATTCCAAAAAAACATGACCTGCTCTAGTCCTGAAGCCCCAACAGCTTTTCCAGCCAGTGAATGTCATAATCGCCATTGACAAAATCGGTCTCGCCTATCAACCGCTGGTGCAGGGGAATACTGGTTTCAATGCCGTCGATCACATATTCGCCCAGGGCGCGGCGAAGGCGCATCAGGCATTCGTTGCGGTTGGTGCCGTAGACAATCAGCTTGGCGATCATGCTGTCGTAGTGGGGCGGGACGGAGTATCCGGAATAAAGCGCCGAATCCACGCGTACGCCCAATCCACCCGGGGCGTGGTAGTCGCCGATCCTGCCGGGCGACGGCATGAAGGTTTCGGGATTTTCCGCATTGATGCGGCATTCGATAGCGTGGCCCTGGAAGCGGATATCCTCCTGGGTAAACCCGAGCGGCGTGCCCGACGCGACGCGGATCATCTCGCGCACCAGATCGAGACCGCAAACCATCTCCGTCACCGGGTGCTCGACCTGCAGGCGGGTATTCATTTCGATAAAATAAAACCCGCCGCCTTCATAGAGGAACTCGATGGTGCCGGCGCTGCGATACCCCAGCTTCTTGACAGCACTTCGGGCGACTTCGCCGATTTCGCTTCGCTGGTCTGCATTCAGGGCAGGGGATGGCGCTTCTTCTACGACTTTCTGGTGCCGCCGCTGAAGCGAGCAATCGCGTTCGCCCAGATGCACGACATTGCCGTGGGAATCCGCCAATATCTGGATTTCGATATGTCGTGGCTTGCCGAGGAACTTCTCCAGGTAAACGGCGCCGCTGCCGAAGGCCGCCGCCGCTTCTGAACTGGCGGTCGACAGGGCTTCACGGAGTTCCTCTTCCGAACGGGCGACTTTCATGCCGCGTCCGCCGCCGCCGGCTGCCGCCTTGACGATCACCGGATAACCAATATCCGAGGCGATGCGCATTGCTTCATCGTGGTCGGTTATCTCACCGTCCGAGCCGGGAACGACGGGAATGCCCGCTTCCTTGACGGCGGCCTTGGCCGTTATCTTGTCGCCCATGAGACGAATGTGCTCATGACTGGGGCCGATGAACGTAAAGCCGTGTTCCTCGACCATTTCCGCGAAGTCGGCGTTCTCGGAGAGGAACCCGTAGCCGGGATGGATGGCGTCGGCATTGGAAATAGCCGCCGCCGTCAGGATGGCCGATGTGTTCAGGTAACTGGCGCGCACGGAAGGCGGGCCGATACAAACGGATTCGTCCGCCAGGCGCACATGCATGGCGTCGGCATCGGCCGTGGAATGAACGGCGACCGTGCGAATGCCCATTTCACGGCAGGCCCGCTGGATCCTGACCGCGATCTCACCCCGGTTCGCGATGAGAACTTTATCAAACACGATGTCTCACCCGTCCTGAGTTATTCGACAATCAACAGGGCTTCGCCGAATTCGACGGGCGAGCCGTTGGAGATCAGGATGCGGGTCACCTTGCCGGCTTTCGGCGCCCGAATGGGGTTGAACACTTTCATGGCCTCCACCAACAACAATGTGTCGCCTTCGCTGACCTGATCGCCGACTTTTATGAAAGGCGGAGAATCGGGATCGGCTGAGGTGTAGACGACGCCGACCATGGGCGAACAGACAGCGCCGGGATGGGAAGCCGGATCATCGCCGCCGGCATCCGGAGCATCAGCAGCCACAGCAGCAGGCGCAGGCGAAGAAACGGGAGCGGGAGCCGCTACCTGAACAGCCGCCGAGGAACCGCCCCTGGAAACCCGGATATGCCATTCGTCCCGTCCGTATTCGATCTCAGACAAACCGGTTTCTTCCAGCAACTCGGCCAGTTGCCGCACCAGTTCCGTATCAATCCCCTTGTCCTTATCCGGGGTATTATCGGCCTTGCTCATCAAGTACTCCCTTACATTCGCGCCATATCAAGCCAGATGGCGCGACAGCGCTTCAAGCGCCAGTTCATAACCATGCGCGCCCAGACCGCATATCATGCCCAGCGCCGCTTTCGATACATATGAATTGTGGCGAAATTCGTCACGTTGGTGGATATTCGACAGATGCACCTCGATAACCGGTGTATCGACCGCCAGCAGGGCATCTAGGATGGCGACCGAGGTATGCGTATAGGCGCCTGCATTGATAATCAATCCGTCATGGGAGGTGCGCGCCTCCTGTATCCAGTCAACGATTTCGCCTTCGTTGTTGCTCTGGCGGAAATCCACATCCATATCCAGCGTTGAAGCCAAATCTTTGCAGGCAGCCTCGATGCTCTCCAGGGTTTCATGCCCGTAGACGTCCGGCTGACGTGCGCCCAAAAGGTTCAGGTTGGGGCCGTTAATGATCAGAATGCGCTTGGACATGTCCGGTGTTACCCTCATGAATCCGTGTGCGATTTATCCGGCAGGCAAAGCCGAATCAGGTAGCTAAACCTATAGCACGGGGGGGCAGGGGGTTACACCGCGTTTTGCTGATTTTGTGATTCAGGGTTCCGGCAGTGCTCAATCGCCAACCTTGAGTGTCTCGGCAATTTCCCATGCCGCCCGGATGCCGGAGTCATAAGCGCCGTTGCAGGTCCCCTGTCCGCCGTACACGGTAGCCTCGCCGCCGAAAAACAGGCGATTATCCACCGGGCGCGCCAGGTTGGCCCGCTGGTGCGCCTGTCCGGGCTTGGCGCAGGCCCATGATCCCCGGGTCCAGGGTTCCGTGCTCCAGGCCGTCACGATGGAGCGCGTAACGTGTTTGCGGATATCGTTGCCGAAAACCTCCGCAATCCGGTCAACAGCGAAATCGTGACAGGCCTGCTGACCCTGCTTTTCGAGCCAGATGCCCTGACGGCCGCCGACAAAGACCGAAGCCTTGTTATCGCCCATGACGCTGGCGTCGATTTTTGCCGTCGTGCCGTCATCGTTCCACGTGGAATAATGGCCGTGTCCATCAGGCCCGAATACATCCGCGTCGAAATGGACACCGAACTTGTTCTCCGTCCCCATGGGAAGTTGATGGATCGCTTCCGTTTTCCAATCCGGCAGGCCCGGCACGAAGTCAATTTCCCCGGACGCCAGAATGCCGGTTGAGACGGTGCACAGGGCAACACGCCCCTTGAGTGTGCCCTTGGGGGTTTCGACACTCACGCCCGGGCCCGACCAATCGATCCGTTCGACGCGGGTGTTCAGCGACACATCCACATCCGCACCCCACGCAGCCACCAGATTGCCATAACCGTTTGGCGCCTGAAATCCAAGCTCGCCTTCGGAGCTCTCGTTATCGACCGTCGACACCTGATCAACGTCCAGGCCCCAACCGGTCGCCACACTACCCAGATACGGTGGTGCGAACTCGTGCTCAACGTCAATGACGTCACTGAGCGCGACGTCCCGGCCTTGATCGGCAGCCACCGTGATCGCGCGGTCGCTGGCGTGGCAATATTGATGGCAGACCGTCCGCTGCTCATCGGTTAACCGCAAGCCATTTCTGAAGTAATTGTGGTTCTCCCGCCTGAACAGGTGCGTATGCCCCCTGTCCAGAGTTATCCCGAGGGCATCGGCAATGGAGATAAACGGGTTATCCGGGCCGCCCGTCAGCCAGGCGCAGCCGAGATCGAACCACACGCCGGGCGCCAGTTCCTCGGAATACGCCCGGCCACCGATCCGGTGCGACCCCTCGATCACCGTGTAGGTGTGACCGAGACGCAAAAGCTCCTTGGCCGCCGACAGGCCCGCCGATCCGGCGCCGATGATAATGACCTCCGTTTCCGAACTCATGAAGCACGTTTTCCTTTTTTACGCGTTAAACCTCGGACTGAATCTTCGCATCCTCGGCGGTAGCGACCTGCCCACGCTCGCTTCTCCACTCAGGCTCCGGCGGCGTATCGACCCAGGCCGGACAGTCGCCGCGGAAACCTCCGGCTGTATCGTCCCCGGAACCGTGAGGCATGTAACCAAGCAAAGCCCGCAGGCGCGGTGAGAACTGTGCCGCAACTTCGGGCGGTGTGTTGAGGTATTGGTTCACCTCCTGACGCAACCATCCCAGCGCATATACGTTTATAAGCCCCATACGCGACGCATTGCTGTTGTTCGCGCCACCCCCGTGCCAGGTCGAGCCCATGTAGAACAAGGCCGATCCCTTTGGCATTGTTGCGGATACCCAGTCCTTCAAGCCGGGCAAATGCCATGAACGGAGGAAACGGTTACTGCGCGGAACGACGCGGGTGCCGCCGTTTTCCTTGGTGAAATCGTCAAGCGCCCACATGACGCCGATTTGGAGCTCCATACCGGCGTTGTCGATAGGGTAAATGGTGTCGTCCCGGTGCAGCGCCTGGGCGGGTTCTCCCGGCAGGATTTCAATCGCCGTCATGCTGCTTAGCTGATAGGTGGAGCAATGCGGCAACAATATCTCGTTCGCTATCCGGACCACCATATCGTGCTCAAGGAGGCCTGCGGCGCTGGGAGCATTTGTCAGGATACGGCCGGTTCTAAGCGTCTTTGAGCCGTTAAAGTCGCTGACGGACTTAAGACCGGAGGCATCCAGCTCCGGGCGCAGTTCAGCGCGGACCGTATCAACCAGTTCTTCCTGGGCGAGGCCGGTGACAATTACCGCCCCGTCGCGGCGAAGTGCGGACGCAATCGCTTCCGTATCATCTGAAGGTTCGAATTTGCTGATTGTCATATGACCCTCCTGTGGTTCCTAACAAAAATCCACGACGCCTTGCGACGCCGTGGATTTCTTTGAAACAGCCAAATTTTGACAGTCCAGATCAGAACCCGGCTTTGAGTTCTGCAAACATATTAGCGATCTTGCTTGTGAACTCCTCATCAACCGGAATCTGGTATTTACCGGCATTCAGCAGTTCATTCGGATCGCGGGTAAGCCCCAGTTCGGCCAGCCTTTCTTCACTGATCAGATCGAAGGATTTCGGGTTCGAATGGCCGTAACCGTAATCATTGATCAGGAACTTGCCTGATTGCGGGCTGAGCAGGGAATCGATCACGTCATGGGCCTTGTCCAGATGCGGTGCATTGTGGGTGATCATGGCGCCGCATACCCAGGTGAGCGCACCCTCTTTCGGATTAGCCCAAGTAACAGGCACGCCTTCCGCTTTCAGCGCGACGGGCGATGAGTTCCAGGTCATGGCGGCGACCAGTTCACCGGACGCCAAAGCCTGCTCCAGGGTTGTCATGTCGTCAGTGTACAGGCGAACCAACGGACGCTGCTCTTCCAGCACCGCCTTAACCTTGGCAATGCCTTCATCGGTGTGAATTTCACTGAACGGAACGCCGGCATAGATGGCGGCGCACCACCAGGTGTCGCCTTCGCTGCCGATAATGCCGATCTTGCCTTTATAGCGTTCGTCCCACAGCAAGCCCCAGGATTCCTCCTGGCCCTGCCAGTCCACGAGGTCATGGCGATAGGTAATCGACGTCTGACCCCAATCCATGGCGGCAAAATAGTTCTTCCCGTCCAAGACACCGATGGTCTTCAGGGAGGGAACCAGGTCATCCCAGTGAGACAGTTTTGAGGTGTCGATCGGCTGGGTAAGGCCCGACTTCGCCCATTTGAGAGCGCTTGCATTACAGGGATGCATCACGTCGACCACGAAACCGGCCTTGACCTTTGCAAAACCTTCCTCGGTGTCGCCATAGGGCGCCATGTCGGGAAGGGCTCCATGTTGTTCCTGATACTGTCCGAACAGTTCCGGAATGTCGTAACCACCCCAGGTGAAGTAGTAGGCTTCTTCACCGGCGGCCTGGGAACGCCCCGGCAACATGGGTGCTGCAAGCAGGGAAATGCCGGTAGCGCCGAGCAATTGGCTGAATTGGCGGCGGGAAAGCTTCCCTTCCTTATTCATCTCAATCATTTCGTCGATAGACGTGTTCTTCTTTGACATCTGTTATAACCTCCCGAGGTATCATTTATTGGAAAACAGAACCCAAATCATAGCGTGGGAGAATATCGAGGTCTCTATCCCAAGGGAGATATCAACAGTTGATGTAAAATATTGACGTTTCAGGGCGTTGTGGAAGCTTTTTCACTCTCATTGCGGTTGAAAGGCGGGCGATGTCGCAATAACTTGGAAGCAGTTTCAGCAATATCCATTGAGCACCCGATGCCTGATGGAACGTTAACAAGGCGATAAAAATATGCCCGATCCCCAACTGACATTGACCATCAACGGCGAACAGCGGCAGTTTTCCACCGATTTGACCGTCGACGACCTGCTTGCTTCCATCGGGCTGGACGGCCGCAAGGTCGCCATCGAGCGCAACCTGGAAATCGTGCCGAAATCCGAATACGGCGCGACCCAATTGCAAAGCGGCGACAAGCTGGAAATCGTTCATTTCATCGGCGGCGGTTCGCCGGCGGACGGCGGCGCGCCCGCGACGGATAATGATTCTCTGGTGGTCGCCGGCAGAACCTTTTCTTCTCGCCTGATCCTGGGCACCGGCAAATTCAAGGATTATCAGGAAAACGCCGACGCCATCGCCGCCGCCGAAGCCGACATGGTTACCGTCGCCGTCCGGCGCGTGAACCTGTCTGACCCGGACCAGCCCATGCTGATGGACTTCATTGATCCGGAAAAGATCACTTATCTTCCCAATACGGCCGGCTGTTTCACCGCCGATGACGCTCTTCGTACGCTGCGCCTGGCCCGCGAGGCCGGAGGCTGGGACCTGGTGAAGCTGGAAATCCTGGGCGATGAGAAAACCCTCTATCCCCGCATGCCGGAAACCCTGGAAAGCCTTGAGGTGCTGGTCAAGGAAGGCTTCCAGGTCATGGTCTATTGCAACGACGATCCCATCATGTGCAAGCGTCTGGAGGATGCCGGCGCCGCCGCCATCATGCCCCTGGGCGCCCTGATCGGTTCCGGCCACGGCATCCAGAATCCCTTCAATGTCGGCCTGATCGTCGAGCAGTCCAGCGTACCCGTCATCGTCGACGCCGGCATCGGCACGGCGTCAGAAGCCGCCTTCGCCATGGAACTGGGCTGCGACGGCGTGATCGTGAACACCGCCATCGCCCAAGCCAAGGATCCCATCCGCATGGCGCGCGCCATGCGCGACGCGGTCAGGGCAGGGCGGAACGCCTATCTGGCGGGACGCATGGAAAAGAAGCAGTACGCCGACCCGTCATCGCCGCTGTCCGGACTTATCTGATAGCCCCTCAATAGGCGCGTTTTTTCTCGGCGTTTTCATAAAGCACATCAGCCCAGATGTCGTTATGGCGCTGACGCCAGGCGACGCCGGCCGGATCCATGTCAAATTTTGGCCTGGGCATTTCCCTGTAATGATCCGGCACCGGAGCGCCGCGCGCCCATTGCACCAGGGGCTCGCCCTTCGTGACCTGCACGTGATGGGGCAGGAACTGCTGCATGACGACGCCAATCCGACGGTCCGTTCCCGCATTGGGTTGGGAGGCGTGGATGACCCGGGGGTGATGCAGCGACATCTGGCCGGGCTGCAACACGACATCCACGGCCCCTGATGCATCACCCACGTCAATCGACTGTCCGCGGGTCAGGATGTTGTTTTCGCCGAAAGTATCATGGTGCGTCCGTATCCCGCCGGTATGGGTGCCTGGCAGCATCTGCATACAACCGGTTTCCGGCGTGGCGGGGGTGAGGGCAAGCCAGGCGGTGACGCCATCGTTCGGCTCCAGCCCCACATAAGTGGCGTCCTGGTGCCAGCTCACATAACCGGGATTATCTGGTTCCTTGATGAACAGCACGGTGCCGCAGAGCACGATATCCGGCCCGATAATGTCCTCGACGGCGTCCAGCAGCGCCGGGTGATGGGCGATCTCGTCGATGAATGAGAACGCCAGGTGAGGGTTGTTCCGGTTAAAGGGATTGAGATCGTCAGGGTATTGCGCCTCGGCCTCCTCGAAACGGCGGCGCAAGTCCAGCGCTTCCACTTCCGTCATCACATCGATGGGCGATAAGAAACCGTCCCGATGATAAGCGTGAACCTGATCTTCACTCAGTTTTTTAGGCATGGCGCCCCCTTTTACCTCCCCGCATTGAAAGCATTGCCCGTAAACCCTTCCCCCTGCAATCAATTTCGTGTTCTATTGACAGTCAAACAGGGAGGGATCAGTGCCTTCAACAAGCCCCCATGCTGACCTGCCGCTGGAAACGGTGCTTGAGCGGCTCCGTGACGCGGCCGGGCGTTCGTTCGAGGCCGCCGTACCTTTTCCGCCGGAAATTCACCACTCGCGGGAATTCCTGGAATGCGAGCGCAGCAACATCTTCACTCAGGAATGGATCTGTATTGGAAGGCACGATGAACTCGCCGCGCCCGGCGATTACCTGTGCCACGAAATAGCCGGCGTTCCGGTGTTGGCCGTTCGCCAGCAGGACGACTCCATCAAGGCCTTCGTCAACGCCTGTTCCCACCGGTTTTCCCGTCTGGTTTCGGACGAGGCTGGTTCGGCTAAGAAATTCACCTGTCCGTACCATGCCTGGACTTTCGATTGCGCCGGGCACCTGATCCGCGCGCCTTATATGGACATGAAGGAAGGCTTCGATCCCGCCGAACACAGCCTAAGGGAATTGCATTGTGAGTCCTGGGAAGGGTTCGTCTACGTGACGCTCGCCGATTCGCCCGCAAAATCCGTCAACGAAGCGTTGGCGCCGTTCACCGAAGGCGTGGTCGGACGCTACGACATGGCCTGCTACCGAACCGTCCTGCGGGAAACCATGATCTGGGACGCCAACTGGAAGAACCTGATCGAGAACTTTACCGAGAGCTACCACGTCCCCATGGCCCACGGGCAGACCTTCGCCCGCCATGAAAAGAAACTCGATGTCTATGTTTGCGGCGAGGATTCTGACCACTACGGCTATCACCGTGCTCCGCAGGAATCAGAAGAAGGCCGCGGCGCGGCGCACCTGAAGAACGACCGGCTGGAAGGCGAGTGGCGTCGCATGATGATCGATTTCTGCATTTACCCCAGTCATCTGGTGACCCTGATGCCGGATTATCTCTGGTACATTTCCGTTCAACCCGACGGCACGGGCCGAATGCGGGCCACCTGGGGCGTGGCCTTTCCACCGGAGGTCCTGGCGGACGTCAAGGAAGCCGATTACGACGCCTGGCTTACCGATTTCAAGGCCTACATGGATATCGCCAACGACGAAGACAAGCCGCTGGTCGAGGCCCTGCATGCAGGCACTGCGTCACCCATGTTGCCCCAGGGCGTGCTGCATCCAATCGAGAAGAACCTGTGGCAGTTCACCCGCTATCTGGCGAGGGTTTGCAAAGCCTAAACATCAGCTAAGTCCCAGTTTCTTTCTGGCCGGGATTTTCGGTTCTTCCACCCATTTCGATCAGCCATTGGACGACACGCTCGCCGGCGCGTCCGCTTTTTGCCGGGCGCAGCCGCCGGACGAAATAATTGGTTTTAAGCGCATAAGCGCCATCGAACAGGTCAACCAGCTCGCCGCTTTGGAGATGGGAGTTGATAAGCGGTTGCCTGCCCAGCATGACGCCGTCGCCGCGTTCGACCACCTTGATCGCGATCATCAATCCGTCCACGGTAAGACCACCTGGGGCTTTTTTATGCCCCTTGACGAACTTCTTGAACCAGCGGTGCCAGTCATCATCGTAGCCCAGCACATGGATAAGGGAGAAATCAGCCAGGTCTTCGGGCCGTTCGGGTCGTGTTCCCACCTCCAGCAATTTCGGTGAACAGACCGGCGTAACAATTGCGCTGAACAGCTTGTCTGCAGGCTGCATCCTATTTCCGTCATGGCCGATAACGATTTCCAGATCGGCGCCCGCCGCGTCCTTGCCGCCGGCGTCCTGGTCGAGGGTGCGGATGGAAAGCTCGATATCGGGATTGCCCTGATGGAAGTCCGCAAGGTTAGGGACGAGCCACAACATGGCGACGCTCGGCGTGCAACGGATGGTAACGATCTGGTCGCTTCGGTCGGGAAACAACTGGTCCGTCACGGCATCCAGCCTTTCCAGAGCCTCCCGAACGCCATCCAGGTATGCCTGTCCCGTGCCGGTCAGGGAGAGCTTGCGGTGATGGCGCACGAACAGCGGCGTATCGAGATAGGCCTCAAGCTGCCTGATTTGCTGGCTGACCGCAGGTGGCGAGATATTCAGCTCCTGCGCGGCGAGGGCGAAACTCCTGTAACGCCCGGCAGCTTCAAAGGTTCTGAGAATATTCAAGCGTGGTCGCTTCAATTCTGCTTTTCCATATTGAGTAAGTTTTACTTATCTATATTGACAGTAAACATCGTTTGTCGGCAAGCAATGAGATTCATAAAGTCACCCCATAATTGCCGGGACCGTTCATCCCGCCCTTAAAAGGAGTGACCTTGCCGTGACCTGGTTTTCCTATCTCAAAGACGATGACGTCGACTACGTTCACCAAGCATCCCTGGAAATTCTCGAAGAAACCGGCCTGATCGTGCGCAACGAGAAAGCGCGTAAGCGCTTCGCCGAGCACGGCGCCATCGTCGATCATGAAACGGAACTGGTGAAAATCCCCGCCTATGTCGTCGAGAAGTACCGCGTCATGGTGCCGCCGACGATCACGCTGCGGGGCCGTAATCCGGAATACGACGTCACATTTCCACGCAAGACGCCGGTTATCGCCACGGCAAGCTCCGCCCCGGACATCGTCGATCCGGTCACCGGCGTGACCCGCCGGGCGACATCCGCCGATATCGCCAACATTGCCCATCTGGTCAATCAGCTTGACGGCTTCGACCTGTTTTCCATCTCGACGCTCGCCGACGATGCGCCCAAGGACCAGTTCAGCCTGTCGCGGTTCTATCCGGCGCTCAAGAATTGTGAGAAGCCGGTAAGGACATCTGTCTATGACATCCATGAAGCCGAACAGGTCATCAGGTTAGGGGAACTGATCGCCGGTTCGAAAGAGGCATATTGGGAAAGGCCGTTCATCAACTTCGGTTACTGCGCCATCGTCTCGCCTTTGACCATGGACTACGACTCGACCGAAATGCTCATGTATTTCGCCGAGAACGATATCACGGCTTATGGCACCATCGCCCCCATGGGGGGCTTGAGCACGCCGCTGTCGCTCGCCGGCATGCTGACACTGATGAATGCCGAGTGGCTGGCGGCGGCGACGTTGGCGCAGATGTCGAAAACGGGCACGGAACAGATTTACAACTTCCTGCCCGTGTTCGCCGACATGCGGGACGGCGCCTATGCGCCGGGTGCCATCGAGATCGGCATGATGAATTCGGCCGTGTGCCAAATGGCGCGGTTTTACAACGTACCGCCGGGCGGCTATCTGGGCCTGACCAATTCCAAGCTGGCCGACGCCCAGGCCGGATTCGAGAAGGGCATGTCACCCCTGTTGGGCGCGGCGTCCGGCGTCAGCTTCATCGTCATGGGCGGGTTGCAGGACGCGCTCATGTCCTTCGATTTCGGCCAGTGCGCCATCGATAACGAGATTGCGTTAATGATCAAGCGGGTGCGGGAAGGTTTCGACTTTTCACAAGATTCCGCCTCGCTGCAGGAAATCAAGGATACGGGTCCCGCGGGCATGTTCGCCGCCAATCCGGCGACCCTGGAAAGGATGACGACGGCGACTTTCATGCCGGAACTGGCGGACCGCAAGCTCCGCGAACAATGGGAGATGGAAAATTCCACCACCATCCACCAACGCGCCCTGAACAAGGTTCAGGATATCCTGTCCCAGCCCAATCCGGCGGCGCTGCCACCGGAAGTGGACGCCCGCGTGAGAGCCGGATTTGACGGACTGGTCGCCGGCGATTCCGTCCTGCCGTTGGGATGGCAACGTTTCGATACCGGCGGCGGCGAAGTCACGCGGGCGCGCCGCACCAACCGCCGCCGTAAATCGGCCTGAATTATAGGGACTGAAACCATGGCCGACACCTTCCCCTCAAGCGCCCGGATCGTCGTCATCGGTGGCGGCGTTATCGGCACGTCCATCGCCTATCACCTTGCACGCGAAGGCGAGAAAGACGTTGTGCTCCTGGAAAAGACCAGGCTGACGGAAGGGGCCACGTGGCATGCCGCCGGTCTGGTCGGCCAGTTCCGCTCGCAACAGAACCTGATGAGCATGATGAACGAAAGCGTTCTTCTGTTCGACAGGCTGGCGGAAGAAACCGAACAGGAAACCGGCTGGCGCAAGGTGGGCAGCCTGCGGATCGCCGCCTCGGAAGACCGCATGAAGGAACTGCTCCGCTCCCACTCGGCGGCCCGCGCCGTCGGCTTCGAGATGGAAATGCTGAGCCCGGATGAGGCGGGCAAGCTCTATCCCCTGATCGATACTTCGGATCTTATAGGCGCCGCCTTCATCCCCGATGATGGCCACATCGATCCCTACAGCCTGACCCAGGCCTATGCGAAGGGTATTCGGGCTAACGGCGGGCGCATCATCGAAGGCGTCATGGTCGAGGATCTAGTTCGTGACGGCAGCCGCATTACCCACGTGGTGACGGATCACGGAACTATTGAAGTGGAAACTGTGGTCAACGCCGCCGGCCTGTGGGCCCGGCAGGTGGGCTGGATGGCGGGCGTCGAGATACCGGCGGGGGTCGTCGAACACCAGTATCTGGTGACGGAAAAGACCCCCGACATTCCAGACGGCATTCCCGCCTTCCGCGACCCGGACGGCAATTATTACGCAAAGCCCGAGCCGGGGGCGCTCGCCATCGGCGGCTGGGAGAAACAAACGAAACCGGTGAACCCCGTTGAGGGTTTCCCCTGGGACTGTTCGCGCTACCTTTTCGAAAGCAACATGGACAGGCTGGAGGAAATTTTAGAGCCGGCGACCAACCGTTTTCCCATCCTGAACGAACTTGGCGTGCGTGACATCGTCAACGGCCCCATTCCCATTTCGCCCGACGGTGAACCGGTCATGGGTCCGGTGCCGGGGCTGGATAACTTCTTCGCCGCCTGCGCCTTCACCTCCGGCATCGCGGCATCGGGTGGGGCAGGCAAGGTCATGGCCAACTGGATCATGCACGGCGATCCGGGGCTTGATCTCTGGGCCTTCGATATCCGGCGCTTCGGCCCGCTGCATGCAGGCCCCAGGTTTCTTCACGACAGGGCGCTGGAAAGCTATTCGAAATACTACGCCGTCCACTGGCCGGGTGAGGAACTGGAAAGCGCGCGCGCCGTCCGGCGAAGCCCGCTCTACGATACGCTTAAACAGCAGGGCGCGGTGTTCGGCTCCAAGTTCGGCTGGGAGCGCGCCAACTGGTTCGCTTATGACGGTATCCCGCAAGAGGACGTGCTCGGCTTCGACCGCCCGCAACAAGACATCACCGTAGGGCGCGAGCATCTCGCCGCCCGCGAAGGCGCGGCGATGATCGACATGACCTCGTTCACCAAGTTCGAGATTACCGGCAGAAAGGCTGCGGATTTCCTGCAACACCTCTGCGTCGCCAATGTGGGGCGCGAGCCGGGCAGGGGGGTCTATACGCAACTCTGTAACGAGCGTGGCGGCATCGAGGCCGACGTCACCGTCATCCGCCGGGAAGAAGACCGTTACTGGCTGATCACCGGTTCGGCAAACGGCGTTCATGACCGATTGTGGATCGAGAAGCACATGGCGGGATACCACGGTGTGCGTTTAAGCGACATCACGTCGGGCTACGGGGTGATTAACCTCGCAGGCCCTAAGGCGCGCAAGGTTCTGGAAAAGGTAACGGACGACGACGTTTCCAACGAAAGCTTCCCCTTCATGGCGGCAAGAAACATCCGTGTCGGCTATGCCCCCGTCATGGCCTACCGGGTGACCTACATCGGCGAGTTGGGCTGGGAGCTTTATATCCCCATGGAATACATGGCCCATGTTTACGAGGCGCTGAGCGAGGCTGGTCAGGCATTCGGCATCACCAACATCGGCTATAGGGCCATCGATTCCTTAAGATTGGAAAAGCGTTATCTCGCCTGGGGTGCCGATATTACGCCCGATTTCAATCCCAATGAAGCAGGCCTGCAGTTCCTGATCGACTGGAACAAGGGCGATTTTGTCGGCGCGCAAGCGCTCGCAAAAATAAAAGAAAATGGTGTCGACCAGAAGTTGGTCTGTTTGGCGCTCGATGATCCGCTGCCGGTGTTCGGCGGCGAAGCCATCACATCAGGTGGACGCGTCATCGGCCAGACCACCAGCGGCAACTTCGGCTACAGCATCGGCAAGAGCCTGGTGCTGGGCTACCTGCCCACGGAAGAGCTGGATCAGAATACGTTCGAGGTCGAATCCTTCGGCCAGACCAGCCGCGCAAGCCTGGTCACCGGTTCTGCCTATGATCCGGAACGCAAAAAGATACTCTGCTAGGGATTATCCGGAAAATCAGGCTTCGGCTTCTTCGGCAGCTTTATCCGCCTTTGTTTTCCTTGTTTTCTTTTTGGCCTTGTCCGCTGACTGATCGTCTTTCTTTGCAGCAGTCTTCTTTACGGCCTTCTTTTTCGCCGCTGCCTTTTTCTTGGGCTTTTCCTCAGCCTCTTCCGCGCTATCGACGGGGACGGATTGCATCAGGAAGGCCGGCATGTGCCCGCCCAGACCCTTGACCGGCCCTTCATCGGGCATGTCCTGGACTTCGTCATAGACATCGTTCCGGCCGCGTCCACGACGGCCCCGCTTGCGGTCCCGGTCTCTATCACGACCTCTGTCCCGGCCCCGGCTGCGGTCACGTTTTTTGTCTTTTCTGTCGCCGTCATCCCCAGCTTGTTTCTCGCTTTCCGGGGCTTCCGCCTTTTCGTCTGCGGCAACTTCCTGACCGTTCAGGGTCATGACCGGGATCGGTTTGCCGGTCAGTTCCTCGATAAAACCGACATACTTGTCGTCGGCAGGCAGGGCAAGGGTATAGGCATGGCCCTCACGACCGGCGCGGCCGGTGCGGCCGATGCGGTGAACGTAATCTTCAGCATGGGTCGGCACGTCGAAATTGAAAACGTGGCTCATGGCCGGAATGTCCAGGCCGCGGGCGGCGACGTCGCTGCACACCAAGTAGCGGATGTCGCCCGCCTTGAACTTGTCCAGCGTTTCCATGCGGGCCGATTGAACCATATCGCCATGCAGTTGACCGGCGTCGAAGCCGTGGCGCTGCAGGGAACGGCAGACGATGCTGACGTCGCGTTTGCGGTTGCAGAAGATAATGGCGTTTTTTGGGTCGTCGCGGCGGATCAGGTCGCGCAACGCCGCGCGTTTTTCCTTGGCCGCCGCGCGCGAGGGCAGCTTGAACAGCCCCTGCGTGATGGTTGCAGCAGCCGTCGACGGTGCGGCGACGGAAATTTCCTTCGGGTTCATCAGGAAAGCGTCGGCCAGACGCCGGATTTCCTTGGGCATGGTGGCCGAGAACATCAGCGTCGTGCGGATTTTCGGCAGCTTGGAGACGATCTTCTCCACATCCGGGATAAAGCCCATGTCCAGCATGCGGTCGGCCTCGTCGATGACCAGGATCTTGACGTCGTTCAGCAACAGGCGGCCACGCTCGAACAGATCCAGCAGGCGTCCCGGCGTGGCGATCAGCACGTCGACGCCGCTGTCGATGACCTTGATCTGGTCGTTCATGGACTCGCCGCCGATCAGCAGTGCCTTGGTCAGGCGCTGGTACTTGCCATAGGTTTCGAAGTTCTCCGCGACCTGCGCCGCCAGTTCACGGGTCGGCTCCAGGATCAGCGAGCGCGGCATGCGCGCCTTGGCGCTGTGATGATGGAGAATATCCAGCATCGGCAGAGTAAAGGAGGCGGTCTTGCCCGTCCCCGTCTGGGCGCAGCCCAGGATATCGCGACCCATCAGCACATAGGGTATCGCTTTTTCCTGAATCGGGGTGGGGGTGTCGTAACCGGCATCTGCTACCGCACGCAGCAGCTCGTCGCTCAGTCCTAAATCGGAAAAACTCATACGGGTTGCGGAACCAATCTCGCGGATACTCAGGTTTCGCCCTTGCGAAACGTGATCGCTCTAAAGCGTGATTTGTAAGGAGCGGCAGTTTATGGTTTCACTCCCCCATGTCAATGATTCCCTTTAAGGTATCACTCAATTTTATGGGTTGATCGGCGTGTCAGGATTAGGCTTATGACGAAGAAAAAACAACCATTGGTGTTCATTCCCGGCCTTCTGTGTACTGAAGAATTGTGGCGCCACCAGCTCGATCATCTGGACGACATCGTGGAAATGAGTGTCGCCGACACCAGCCGGGACGACACGATTACCGCCATGGCCGCCCGGGCACTGGAGAACGCGCCTGATAGCTTTGTCCTGGTTGGGCTTTCCATGGGCGGTTACGTGGCCCAGGAAGTCATGCGCCAGGCGCCCGAAAGAGTAACCGGGCTGGCCCTGATCGATACCTCGGCCCGGGCGGATACGGAAGAACAGCACCAGCGCCGCGCAGAACTGATCAAACAGGTTGAAAAGGTCGCTCCCAGCTGGTTCACGGGCGTGACGAAACGGTTGTTACCCTTGCTGATTCATCCAGACCGCCTGCATGACGGGGAACTGGTTTCCGTCATCAAGGACATGGCGAAAGCGATCGGCCGCGATGGTTATATCCGCCAGCAGCGCGCCATCATGGGCCGGGTTGACGGCATCGCCGACCTGGCCGCCGTTAAATGCCCGACGCTGGTAATCTGCGGCCGTCAGGATGAGTTGACGCCACCCAAGGTTCATGAGGAAATCGTCCGCCATATTTCCGGCTCCCGGCTGGCGGTAATCGAAGACTGCGGCCATCTCGCTCCACTCGAACAGCCCCAGACCGTCACTGCGCTCTTGCGTTATTGGCTTTCGGAGGTCAATTAAGGGACTAACGAGCGATCATTTTTGAAAGACAACGAGCAATGCCTTCAGAACACTCTCCCGCATCCGACTGGCCCGGTCTGATCCTGCCCTACAAGGGCGTCATGCCGACGATCCACAAAGATGCCTTTATCGCCCCCAACGCGGTGATCATCGGCGATGTTGAAATCGGTGCAAAGACCGGCATCTGGTTCAACTGCATGGTCCGCGGCGACATGAACGAAATCCGTATCGGCGCCAACACCAACATCCAGGACGGCACCATCATCCATGTCGACAGCCAGACCTACGGCACCTTTATCGGCGATAATATCACCGTCGGTCACATGTGCCTGCTGCATGCCTGCACGTTGGAAGACGGCTGCATGGTCGGCATGAACGCAACCGTCATGGATGGCGCGGTGGTGGAAAAAGGCGCCCTGGTCGCCGCCGGCGCCCTGGTGACGCCTGGAAAACGGGTCGGCGCGGGCGAGGTCTGGGCCGGTTCACCGGCCAGGAAACTGCGCAACGTGGGCGACAGGGACCAGGACATGCTGGACTACATCTGGCCCGGTTACGTGGAACTGGCCGAAGAATACATCGAAGCCGGCCAGGACCTGCGCCAAATGCGAAAAGACTAGAGGTCGCTGCAGTGGACAAAGAAACCGAAGCCCTGCTGGACGGCGTTCTGAAGCGCGATGCGCGTTCCATCGCGCGCGCCATGTCGAGGGCGGAGGCGGCGCACGATAAGGACCGGGAATTCTTCAAGGAAATCTTCGCCCGCGCCGGCAAGGCCCACACCATCGGCCTAACAGGCGTTCCGGGCAGTGGCAAATCCACCATGGTTCGCGCTTTGGCGCAGTCTTTCCGCGCTTCAGGACGCAGCGTCGGCATCGTCGCCATCGACCCGTCGAGTCCCTTTTCGGGCGGCGCAATTCTTGGAGATCGTGTGCGCATGGGCGAATTGGCGGGCGATGACGGCGTGTTCATCCGTTCCATGGCGACGCGCGGCTCGCTGGGCGGCCTGACCCGGGGTTGCATGGAAACCGTCGATATCCTGGATGCCGCCGGGTTCGACGTGATCCTGATCGAAACCGTGGGCGTTGGTCAGGACGAGGTGGATATCGCACGGTCGGCCTTGAGCGTTCTTGTGGTTTCCGCCCCGGGTCTCGGCGACGATATCCAGGCCATCAAGGCGGGCGTGCTGGAAATCGCCGACATTCATGTGGTGTCAAAATGCGACCGAAAGGATTCAGACAAGACGGTTTCCGACCTGAAAGGCATGATGGGCATGGGGCTGACGGGGCGCAACCGACATGGCTGGACGGTTCCCGTCATGGCGACCAGCGCCGAAACGGGGCAGGGCATCGACGAACTGATCGCCAAGATCGACGAGCACCTGGACCACCTCAACGCTTCCGGCGAATGGGATGTGCGCCAACATGACATCGCCGAAATGCGGCTGGTGAAGGCAGCGGAGGACATCGCCCGCCAACGCATCTCGACGGCGGACGATGCAACCCGCGAGGCCGCCCTGGGCCAGGTCACGGAGCGGCATATGGATCCTTACGGCGCTGCCTTATCGCTGATCGATACAGGGGAGTAATTTTCTTAAATTTCAGATAATTACAAACTGATTTTAAGAAATTAAATCAACCATTCACCAGCATGGAAAACTGTTTCAGGTAATCCGGCTGGGCAATACCGTCGCGTAGTTTCGGATCATCCACCGGCTCGCCGACAACCGTCTTGATGGGGATGACGCCGGCCCAGCAATCGAGGGCGTAATCCTCCTCTTCCTCGCCCGGGAAAGCGTCGTTGATCTTGGCCGACGCCTCGTCGATGGGCATGGACAGCACCATGGTCGCCTTCATTTCCTGCTCGTTGGGAACGCGCACGTCGTCCCAGCGCCCCGGCATCATGACCTCCATGAAGGTTTTCAGCGCCGCCATCTTCGCCTCGTCGCCGTCGACGATCTCAGGCTCACCGAAAATCATCGCCGAGCGGAAATTGGCGGAATGATGGTAGCCGGAGCGCGCCATGATGACGCCGTCGAAGTGGGTGACGGTCAGGCAGGCCCGGGCCCCTTCACGCAACTGGCGCAGCATGCGGCTTGCGGACGAGCCGTGCCAATAGATTCGGTCCCCGTCCCGCCAGTGAAAAGTCGGCGTCACGTAGGGCTCGCCGTTGAAAATGTAGCCGACATGGCACAACAGCGTGGCGTCGATAATCCCGTAAATAGTGTCCCGGTCGTAACTGCCCCGTTCATGGGCGCGTTTCAGGCGGGTTCTTTCGGTTTGCTGAATATCCGGCATTTCTCTGGTTACCTATGTTCCGTTGGAGAATTGAGTTAGACGCTCGTGCGTTTTCTTAAAAAAACTTCTGTATTGTGCACGCATGTGCTTTCCCCCATGTCCGTCTTTTGGGGGATATGAAGAACATTCACGTTTGTTCCTGAAGGCTCATGCTTCGGCCAGCGGCTCTTGTGGCTCAACAGCACGCCTTTCGGCACTTGATTGCTGATAAGTGCGCTCAAGACTAGCTCACCGGCGGAATTGGAAAGTATGACCTCGTCACCTTCGGCAATATCAAGCGATACAGCGTCATCCGGGTTTATCGTCACGTTCGCCGGGCCCAACAGTTTGCGTACCTTTTCGTCATTACCGAAAGAGGAGTTCATCAGGTTCTTGTCCGCCGGGCTTAACAGACGATATTTGCCTGCTTCCGCCGGCGTATCGGCCATCGGCTGCGGCGTGTAGGGAAGGCCATCCTGTTTCGCCCGTTCGCTGGCGATTTCGACCTTGCCGCTGGGGGTCGAAAAACGGCCATCCCGCCAAAGAACCAGCGGCTCATCGCTGATGTAAGCCCAGCCTTTATCCTTCAATTCGGCCCATGTTACGCCAGCGCCGCAATCGCCCAGAAAGCCGTCGATCATATCCGCATCGCTTTCGTACAAGTCTGCGGCTTCCAGTCCCATGCGTTTCGCCAAACGGCGGAAGATTTCCTGGTTCGGCAGCGCCTCGCCCATGGGCTCTGTACATTTGGCCTGGGGACCGATCAGAAGCTGGAAATAATTGGCGCACAGGTCGTCGAATTCCAGAAAACTGGCCGCCGGCAGGATGATATCGGCATAATCCGCCGTATCGGTCATGAAGCATTCGACCACGACCGTAAACAGGTCTTCCCGCTCCAGCCCCGCCTTCATTTTTGAGAGCGCGGGATTGGAAGCAAGCGGATTGCTGTTCCACACCACATAGGCGCTGACGGCATCCGGATCGCCCAGGAGATCGGGCATGTCCATCTGGCTGGCCAGGGGTTTCTCATCCGTGCCATCGTCCGGCTTGAAAGGTTGCGCCAGGCCGCGTCGCTCGCCGATGCCGATTGTGTCATTGAGGTAGTAGGCCCCGGCGCCGGGTTTTCCCAGATTGCCGGAAATCGCCGCCAGCATGGCGCAGGCACGGAAGATGTTGCCGCCCAGATGCTGACGCTGCAGCCCCTGTCCCAGCCACAGGATCGATGGGCCTGCGGCGTAAAGGCGGGCCGCCTCTTCGATCAGGTGTGCGGGAACGCCGGTCTGCTTCGCACCCCATTGGGGCGTGCAGGCTTTGATATCTTCGGCAATATCATCGTACCCCAGCACATGGTCGCGGATAAAATTCTCATCCAACAAGCCATCGCGCTCGATGACATGGGCCATGCTGAACGCCAGCGCCGCATCGCTGCCGGGGCGCACCTGCAGGAACAGGTCCGCATGTTGCGCCGTTTCGTGGGCGATGGGATCGATGACAATGACTTTTGCGTCGCTCTCACGAAGCCACAGCTTGTTCACATGCGGGCCGCAAGCCGACGGATTGGCGCCCCACACCAGGATGCAGTTGCTGTCCTTGACGGTTCTCGGGTCGAAACCGTTCAGGGAATCGCCAAAGACATAGTTCCAGGCGACGTGCCCGGCCTTGTTGCAGATGGTATCGGGATCGACTTCCGTCGCCCCCAGGTGATCGAAGAAACGGCCGGGAAATTCGCCAGCGATGAATGAACAGGTACCGGTGTAGTGGGTATGATAAATCCTGTCGGCACCCTGGCTGGACATGATGCCCTGCAGGCGATCGGCGACTTCCGTCAGCGCCTCGTCCCAACTTATGCGCACGAACTCACCCGATCCTTTCGGCCCGTTACGGCGCAGGGGATAGAGCAGGCGGGCGTTTTCATCCAGCCAGGTCCCGTTATAGGCAATCGAGCATTTGGCGCATAAAGCGCCCTGGTTGGACGGGTGATCCGTATTGCCCGTTACAGAAACGATTGCGTCATTTTCCATGCGGACATTAATGCCGCAACAATCATAGCAGTCCTTCGGACAGGTGGTCCTGACCACGGTTTTTGTTTCATTGTTTTCCATCAAGCAGGCTTCCTGTGGGTACTTTTCATGATCTATGTATCCTTAAAAGTGGTCTTTTATAAAGTGCCGTTTTGGATAAAATGATAGGGCCACTTTAACTTTGTCGTCATGAAATCCTCTATGCGTTCCGCCGCCATCACCCTGTTACCGCTCACCATCGAGAAGCATGCCGGGAAACCGCTGCAACAGCAGATCTTTGACGGCATCAGACTGGCGGTCCTCGAGGGTCGCCTGGCGCCGGGGGCACGTTTGCCGTCCAGCCGCCTGCTGGCGAGGGAACTGTCGGTTTCACGAAACACCGTTCTCAATGCCTATGAGATGCTGGCCAGCGAAGGCTACACGGAAGCGAAGAGCGGTTCCGTGACACGAATTTCAAGCGTCCTGCCGGAAACCCTGCAGATTCCGGCCCGTAAGGAGGATCGGCAGGAAAAATCCGCAATCGTTCCGCCACGGCTGTCGCGATTGGCAGGCATCAACCTGCGGTCAAAGGAACGGACAGAGGATAAGATCGTTCCGTTTCACGTCAGTGCGCCGGATTTATCGGAATTTCCCTTCCCGATCTGGAGCAGGCTGCTCAGCCGGTTTTGGCGAAACCCACCCAGGGAGTTGCTGATCAACGGCAATCCTGCAGGGTACCAGCCTCTCAGACGGGCCATCGCTGATTATCTGCGAAGTTACCGCTCAGTCGATTGCGGAGAGCACCAGATCATCATCACCACGGGCGCCCAACAGGCCCTGACACTGGCTTCCCAGGTGCTCCTCGATCCCGGCGACAAGGTCTGGCTTGAAAACCCCGGCTATCCGGGCCTACATCAGGCCATCTCGGCGACCGGCGCCGTCGTCGTACCGGTGGACCTTGATGAAGAGGGGATTGATATTGCCAAGGCGCGGGAAACATGCCCTGAAGCCCGTGTCACGGCCGTGACGCCTTCGCATCATTACCCGATGGGCGTGACCATGAGCCTCGCCCGCAGGCTCGCCCTGCTGGAGTGGGCGGCGGAGAGTGACGGCTGGATTATTGAAGACGATTACGACAGCGAATTCCGCTACGCCGGACGCCCCTTGTCGGCGCTTCAGGGCCTGGATAGGCAGGGCAGGGTGATTTACGCCGGCACTTTTTCCAAGGTCATGTTTCCGGGCCTGAAGGTCGGATATCTGGTGGTGCCTGAACAAACGATCGATGCCTTTCTCAGGGTACGGCGCGCAATAGACGACCATCCTGCCATTGCCGTGCAACCGGCGCTGACGGCATTTCTCGATGAAGGACATTTTGCCTCGCACGTCAGGCGCATGCGGGGTCTCTATGCGGAACGCCGGGAAGCACTGGTCGAATCACTTGACCACCACTTCAACGGCATACTTCATCCGTTGCCCAGCGAGGCCGGCATGCACGTCTGTGCGACGTTCGATAAGACCTATGAGGGACCGGATGACAAAACGCTGGTGCTTGAGGCCCGTGAAAAGGGCGTCAACGTCACGGCGCTGTCCAATTTTTATCTGAATGAACCGGCTGGGCAGGGACTGATGCTGGGATTTGCCGGGTTCAAGCCATCCGCCCTGAAGTCCGCCTCTAAGAAACTGGCGGAAATCCTCACTTAGCGGGCATCCATCTTGACGTAGGACCCGGGCGCCGGTTCCAGAGCCTTCAGTTCTCCGTCCCCGGGCGTTCTGGCCGGGATCATTTTACCCTTGTACTTGGAAATCCACTTATTCCAGTCGGGCCACCAGGAACCGTCGGTCTTTTTCGCACCCTCAAGCCATTTTTCAGGCGTCGCCGCTTTCTTGGCGTTGGTCCAGTAGCAGTACTTGCCCTTGACCGGCGGGTTGACGACACCGGCGATGTGACCGGAAGCCGCCAGCACGAACCGCATGGGGCCGCCAAAGATGCGCGTCGCCGCATGGGTCGAGACCCAGGGTGCGATATGGTCTTCGCGCGTCGATACCAGATAGCTGGGCGTCTTGATCTTGTGGAGATCGATGGGCACGCCCGCCAGTTCGATCCCGCCCGGCTCGATCAGCTTGTTCTCAAGATACATCTTGCGCAGGTAGAAACTGTGCATGGCGGCAGGCATGCGCGTATTGTCCGAGTTCCAGTACAGCAGGTCGAAGGGGAAGGGTTCCTTGCCCAGCAGGTAGTTGTTGATGACGAAAGACCAGATCAGGTCGCTGGAGCGCATGATATTGAAAGTGCCCGCCATCTCCTTGCCTTCGAGATAGCCACGCTGGTTCATCTTGCGCTCAAGATCTTCTAGCTGCCCTTCGTCGATAAACACGCCCAGGTCGCCGGCATTGGTGAAGTCCAGCATGGTGGTGAAATAGGTGGCGGACGCCACGCGGTCTTTCCAGCGCTTGTCCTTGCAGCCCTCGATATAGGCGAGGGTGGACGCCAGCAGCGTGCCGCCAATGCAATAGCCGATGACGTTGACTTCCCGCTCACCCGTCGCCTTTTCAACGACCTCAAGCGCCTCCAGCGGGCCTTCCAGCATGTAATCGTCAAAACTTTTGGCGGCCAGTTCGGCGTCCGGATTGACCCAGGAAATGACGAACACCGTATGCCCCTGGTCCACGGCCCACTGGATGAACGAGTTTTCCGGGCGCAGGTCCAGGATGTAGTACTTGTTGATCCAGGGCGGAACGATCAACAGCGGCGTCGAGCGCACCTTATCCGTTGTCGGGGTGTACTGGATCAGTTCCATCAACTCGTTGCGGTAAACCACCTGGCCCGGCGTTACGGCGATGTTAACGCCCACTTCAAAGGCGTCCTCGTCGGTCATGGAGATACGAAGCTGCCCATCGCCGCGTTCGAAATCTTCCAGAAGATTCTGCAGACCGCGAACAAGGTTTTCGCCTTTGCTTTCCACGGTGGCGCGAATCACTTCCGGATTCGTCATGGCGAAGTTGGTCGGCGACATCGCTTCCGTGATCTGGCGGGTATAGAACTCGACCTTGTGCTGGGTCTTGTCGTCCATGCCTTCCACATCGCCGACGACATTTTCCAGCCAGCGTGAGGTCAGCAGGTAGGACTGCTTCATGTAGTCAAAAACGTGGTTTTCATCCCATGCCGGATCGCGGAACCGCTTGTCGCCCTTTTCCGGCTCGATCACAGGTCCGGCGTCCTGACCCATCATGCGGTTGGCCGTCGCCTGCCAGAGGTTGAGATAATCCTGCCACAGGGTAATCTGCGCCTGCATGAGCTTTTCCGGCTCGGCCATCAGCCGCGCCGTCATTTCCATGAATGCGCCCGCAAGATTTGCCGGGTCCATGGCTCCTTCGTTCATTTCCGAGGCATGACGGGACATAAAATCATTGATCAGACGCTGGGACCGCTGAGCGATATCCGCATACACTGCAGGATCGGCATAGGGAGCCTGATTGGGAGATTCTTCGTTCATGACCACGTCCTTAAGAGGTTTTGCCTTCGGAGGCTTTATGCTATCTGCTGCAGGGAATAAACTGAACGCCTGCGGATAGCTTTAAAATGTATTCAGGCGGAATATACTATTATTTCGCACCTGCACAATACGCAGTATTTAACCGGAATGTATGAAATTCGTTAACTTATTTGGGCGATAGATGAAATCTTGGCGTATTCTGCCGATGAAATTCGTGTAAGACTCAAGGAAACAAGTCTTCTAGACTAAGGGGCACAGGACCTAAAAAAGGGAATAAAGGGACCGGAGTAATGAACGTGGAAAAGACCAGAAAATTTTACCTCATGCCAAGGCGCGCTATCCGGCATACGGGCGCTTCCTTTCTTGCCCTTGTTCTCCTGGCCGGTTGCTCCTCCGTCCCCGACGCCATGAACCCGGTTGAATGGTACCGCGATACCGTTGACTTGATTTCCGGTGACGACGATGAGACCCAGGCCACCCAAACGGAACAGGCGGATGCCTCCGTTCCCGGTGAAGACGAAGAATTCCCCTCACTATCATCGGTACCTTCGCGTGACTCCGTTGATACGGGCGGCGAAGTCGCTGAAGGCTTGATCGCCGATCCAAATAAACCGGAATATGCAGCCGCGCCGACACGCCAGGGCGAAGACGACGACATGGCCCCGCCGCCTGAACCGGCCGCTATAGCAGACGGCAGCCTGCAACCGGCCCCGCCGGCACAGCCCGTAACGGCTGTAACATCCGAAAGCGTTTCGACGGCTAGCACGTCTACAATAGCCTCGACACAAACCGCTGCCGCGACATCGGCATCCAGCGTCACGCTGAGCCCGCCGCCCGAACCCATGCAATCCTCGGCCCCGCTGGTGGTCGAACCCGGCAGGCTGCCGACCGGTGAAACTTATGAGCAATACCGCGCACGCCTGATGGCGGGCCTTGACCAGCACGGCTCCGTTCCGATCATGGCGCCGGCGACGGTTAACACCGCACCGCAAACCAGTGGCGCCTATGATCCGGATACGGTTGTGATTTCCTCTTCCGGAATCGACATGACGACGCCCTATACCTCCAATACCGGACCGACCACCGTCATCGGCGAGGGCGGCTTCCAGCAGATCGGCGGACAGGGTGGGCAGCCGCTTCTGTCTCCGGGCTCCACCAAGGTCGCAACGATTCAATTCAATTCAGGTTCGTCCAGGCTTGATGTTAACGATCTCAGGGTCTTGCAGAAGGTCGCAGCGCTTCAAAAGCAGAATGGTGGCGTTATCCGCGTGATCGGTCACGCCAGCAGCCGCACGAGAAGCATGGATCCAGTCCGTCACAAGATGGTCAACTACAACGTCTCCGTAGCGCGGGCGGATTCCATCGCCAAGCAGCTCGTTCGTTTCGGTACGGACCAATCGAGTATCTTTGTCGGCGCTGTATCCGATACCCAACCCAAATATTATGAGGTCATGCCTTCTGGTGAAGCAGGCAACCGTCGCGCCGAGATTTACATCGACAGCTAGACCACATAAAACCGATATAGCCATGGCTGCCATGCTGTTGTTCAACGGCATGGAAGCCGGGCCTATCTGGACCCATCATCATGTCATTACATGATCTGAACGGAAACGAACCATGACTGAGCCATTAAAGATCGCCATTGCCGGACTTGGCACCGTGGGCGCCGGAACCGCCAAAGTCATCCGCGACCAGGCGGATACGCTGGCCTTGCGCGCCGGGCGGCCCATCACCGTTAGCGCCGTTTCGGCGCGTGACAGGAACCGCGACCGCGGCGTGGACTTAGACGGCGTCCAGTGGTTTGAAGACGCCAACGCCATGGCCGGTGAAGCGGATGCCGACGTCGTGGTGGAGGTCATCGGCGGCTCGGACGGTATTGCCAAGGATGTCTGCGAAACAGCCCTGGAAAAGGGCCGTCATGTCGTCACCGCCAACAAGGCCCTGTTGGCGCATCATGGACAGGCGCTGGCGAACAAGGCCGAAGAGGCAGGTGTTTCCCTTCATTACGAGGCCGCCGTTGCCGGCGGTATTCCCATTATCAAGTCCCTGCGAGAGGGCCTCGCCGCCAATGACGTTCAGCGAATCTCGGGCATTCTGAATGGCACGTCAAACTACATCATGACGCGAATGCGCGAGGAAGACCTGGATTTTGAAACCGTCCTGAAGGACGCCCAGGACTTAGGCTATGCGGAAGCCGATCCCAGCTTTGATATCGACGGCGTCGATGCCGCCCATAAGCTGGCGATCCTTGCCAGCGTCGCCTTCGGCGCGGAAATCAACTTTGATGCCGTCCACATCGAAGGCATTCGCCATGTCTCGCTGATGGACGTCCAGTTTGCGGACGAATTGGGTTACCGGATCAAACTGCTCGGCATCGCGGCCAGGAACGACATCGATGGCGCCCCCGGCATTGAACAACGGGTGCATCCCTGCCTGGTGCCGAAAGCGGCGGCCATCGCCAATGTCGAACATGCTTTCAATGCCGTTGAGGTCGAATGCAATTTCGCCGATACCATCGTGCATGTCGGTCCGGGCGCGGGCGCGGGACCGACGGCTTCCGCCGTCGTTGCCGACATCGTGGACATCGCCCGGGGCCGCAACACGCCTGTGTTCGGCGTTCCGGCGGCATCCTTGAGCCCCATTCCGACGGTTTCCATGTCGAAGCATTCGGGGGCCTACTACGTGCGTCTCATGGTCGTGGACAAACCGGGCGTGTTCGCCGATATCGCCGCGATCCTGCGTGATCACGAGGTTTCCATGGAATCCGTGCTGCAGCGGGGCAGGGCGCCGGGCGAGCCTGTTCCGCTGGTCATGACCGTACACGAAACCCTGGAAGCCAATATGAACACGGCCTTCGCTGAAATCGCCGCCCTTGATTCGGTGGTCGGCGAGCCTTGTGTCATTCGTATTGAATTGCTGCCGGGCTGATTTCCTGTCATCCTTCTGGTGAAATGAAGACAACAAGCGGATCATGAGCAACGTGGACCGGAATCTTGCCCTCGAAGCAGTACGTGTGACGGAATCGGCCGCCCTGGCGGCCTATCGGCATATGGGGCAGGGCGACGAGGAAACGGCGGATCGCGCCGCCGTCGAAGCCATGCAGGACGCCCTGAATTCGCTTTCCATCGACGGCATTATCTCCATCGGCGAGGGACAGGACGGCGAGGTTGAAAACCTTTACGCCGGACAGAAGATCGGCACCGGTGACGGCCCCCATGTGGATGTGGCCCTGGTGCCGCTGGAAGGCTCCTCGATTATCGCCCGTGGCGGCTACAACGCCGTTTCGGTCATTGCGCTCTCGGAAAAGGGCGGTTTCCTGCAGATGCCGGGCATCTACATGGACAAGATCGCCGTCGGTCCCGGCCTGCCTGACGATGTCGTCAGCATCGATGCAACACCGCAGGAGAACCTGAAGTCCCTGGCCGACGCCAAAGGCATGGATGTCGGCGATATCGTCGTCTGCATGCTAGACCGGCCCCGTCACAAGGATCTCGTTCAAGCCGTGCGCGAAGCGGGCGCACGCATCCGCCTGATCCTTGATGGCGACGTGAGCGGCGCCATCGCTGCAGCCCGGCCCGAAAGCGGCGTCGATATCTATATGGGGATCGGACTGGCACCCCAGGGCATCCTGGCGGCGGCCGGCTTGCGCGCCGCCGGGGGTCAGATGCAGGGCCGTTTGGTGGTGCGAAACAACGATGACCGCGATAAGGCGCTTCGCATCGGTATAACCGATACCGATACACGCTACACCATCGAGGACATGACGCCGGGTGATGTGACCTTTGCGGCAACCGGCATTACCACGGGCCCGCTGCTCCAGGGTGTGGAGCGCAACGCCATCGGCCATGTAACCCATTCGCTGGTCATGCGTTCAAGGACCGGCACGCTTCGCCTGATTGAGGCCCATCATCGGGACGGCAGCGTCCTCGATTGACGTTTCATGCCTGAAACCCCGACCAGTTCACCATCCTCCGACGAAGCCTATCTGGGCGTGGATCGCTCGGTCAGCGGTAAACGCTGGATATACCGCGGCGGCGATGACCGGCTGGCCATGACCCTGTCGCAACGCTTAGGCCTGCCGGAAGCCGTCGGCCGTATCATGGCGGCTCGTGGCGTGGGACTCGAAGAGGCGGAGCTTTTTTTGACCCCGACGCTCAAAGACACCTTGCCCGACCCGAGCATCTTCAGGGATATGGATACCCTGGCTGAACGCATTGCCAGCGCCGTCATGCAGGGCGAGAAAATCGTCATTTTCGGCGATTATGACGTGGACGGCGCGACTTCATCGGCCCTGTTGAAACGCTATCTCGCCGCTGCCGGAGGCCAGGTGGACGTGTACATCCCGGACCGCCTGAAAGAGGGATACGGTCCCAATGCCGAGGCCCTGACGCGTATCGGCAGGGACGGCGCTTCCCTGGTCGTTACCGTTGATTGCGGCACCACGGCTTTCGAGGCCCTGGACGCCGCCCACGCCGCCGGGCTGGACGTCATCGTGGTCGATCACCACGAAGCGGAGGCGGCGCTTCCGAAAGCCGTCGCCGTGGTCAATCCCAAACGCCTCGACGAGGCGGGCAACGGCCATATCCAGCTAGCCGCCGTGGGGCTCAGTTTCCTGTGCGCCATCGCCGTCAACCGGCTGCTCCGTTCGCAGGGCTGGTTCGAGAACCGCAAGGAGCCGGACTTGCTGAACCTTCTGGACCTGGTCGCGCTCGGCACCATTTGCGATGTCGTGCCGCTGACCGGATTGAATCGGTCCTTCGTGCACCAGGGCCTCAAGGTCATGGCCGGGCGCAATAACTTAGGGATCAATGCGCTCGCCGATGTGGCCGGCATGGACGAGCCGCCCGGCACTTACCATGCCGGGTTTGTCCTGGGCCCGCGCGTGAATGCGGGCGGGCGTGTCGGCGAATCCCACCTGGGATCGCAACTGCTTTCCACCGATAATGCCGACACGGCCAGGGACATCGCCCAACGGCTGGATTCCTACAACCGCGAACGCCAGTCGCTGGAGGCCAACATCCTCGACGAAGCCTTTGCCCAGATCGAGGCGGAAGGTGAGGATTTGGGCGCCGTCGCCATCGCAGGCGGTACCGGCTGGCACCCAGGCGTGGTTGGTATCGTCGCAAGCCGCCTGAAAGACCGCTACAACCGTCCCGCCTGCGTTATCGCCTTCGACGGCGACGAAGACGGCGACTTGGGCACCGGCAGCGGACGCTCGGTCAGCGGCGTCGATCTGGGCCAGACCATCATCGCGGCCCGTCAAGCAGGCTTCATCATCAAGGGCGGCGGTCACGCCATGGCGGCCGGTTTCAGCCTGACCCGGGATCAGCTTCCCGATTTCCAGGACTTTCTTAATGAACGCATCGGCGAGCAGGTGGCCGCCCACGGGATCGAACCCACGCTCTACATCGATGGCGTCGTCAAGGCCCGGGGCGCCAGCCTGGAATTACTCGACAATCTTTTACAGGTCGGTCCCTTCGGCGCCGGTAATCCGGAGCCCCGCTTCGTCATTTCCGACGCCCGGCTGGCTTTCGCCGACCCGGTGGGTTCGGATCATGTGCGCTGCCGCATCGAAGACGATTCCGGCGGCAAACTGAACGCCATCGCGTTCCGTTGTCTCGATACGCCCCTGGGCGAGGCGCTGTTGAATCATGGCGGGGCCAACCTGCATCTGGCGGGCAAGCTCCGCATCAACACCTGGCAAGGGCGCTCCAGCCCGCAGATGATCATCGATGACGTGGCGAAAGCCTGGTAGGCGTCATGCCGGAACTCTTTGCTTAGAACACGTTGCCTAAGTGCCCTCGCGGGTTTAGGGTCCAGCGTATGACGGATGCCCTGAACAATACGCCCGCCGGCGCCCACCTGGCGCCTTACGCCTGCAAGCCGGAAGACAGCCGAGGCCGCCTGTTCGACGAAGCCGGCAGCGCCACGCGGACCTGTTTCCAGCGCGACCGCGACCGCATCGTCCATTCCGCCGCTTTCCGTCGACTGGAATACAAGACCCAGGTTTTCGTCAACCACGAGGGGGACTTCTTCCGTACCCGCCTGACCCATTCCCTCGAAGTGGCCCAGATCGCGCGTTCCGTCTGCCGCTACCTGGGCCTGAACGAGGATCTGGGCGAGGCTCTGGCGCTTGCCCATGACCTGGGTCATCCGCCATTTGGTCATGCCGGGGAAGACGCGCTCAAGGAAACCATGGAGCCCTTCGGCGGGTTCGATCACAACGCGCAATCATTAAGGGTCATCACCCTTCTTGAGGAGCGTTACCCGGATTTCGTCGGCCTGAACCTGACGTGGGAAACCCTGGAAGGCGTGGTGAAGCACAACGGCCCCTTGCTACCCGATGGCGGCTCTAAAAATGAGAACCTGCCCCGCGGCATTCAGGATTATGTGCGCCAGCAGGACCTGGAACTTCACACCTTCGCCAGCGCCGAAGCGCAAATCGCCGCACAAAGCGACGATATCGCCTACAACAACCACGATATCGATGACGGCTTGCGCGCCGGGCTGTTCGACATCAAGGATCTGCTGGACGTCCCCCTTGTCGGACCCATCTTCCATTCCGTGCACAAGGACTATCCGGAGCTGGATGATTCGCGCCTGATCCACGAAGCCGTCCGGCGCATGATCGGCGCCATGGTCGAGGACCTGATCGGCGAAACGGAACGGCGCTTAAAAGAGCTCAAGCCCGAATCGGCGGGCGGCATTCGCAACCACAGCCATCCGATTGCAGGATTCTCTGAAAACATGCGGGAAAACGACGCAGCGTTGAAAAAGTTTCTTTTCGAAAACATGTATCGCCATTACAAGCTCAACCGCATGACCAGCAAGGCCCGCAGGGTGGTGAAAGACCTGTTCAATCTGCTTGTCGAGGAACCGGAATGTCTGCCGACGGAATGGCGGAAAAGCGCCGGAAATCCGGGGTCTCAGGACACGGCGTCGCTGGTTGCGGACTATATCGCCGGTATGACCGACCGCTATGCGCTCGACGAGCACCGACGATTGTTCGACGTGCAGGCGCGCACGTCCTGATCAGATTGGCGGAATCCGCAATCTAATCGTCCTTTTACGATTACACTTACGACTGATAGAAGACATCCCATGACCTGGAACCAACCATTCGGACGCGACGGCGTCGTTTCTGTTCTCAATGACCTTGCCTCGGAAGGCATCATTCCGGCTGATCTGGACACATCCAGGATTACCGTCGAGCCACCGCGTGAGCAGGGCCACGGCCATGTGGCGACAAACGCCGCAATGGTGCTCTCGAAACCAGCCGGCATGAAGCCGCGCGACCTGGCCGAACACATCGCCGGCCGGCTGGAAGCGGATGAAGCGGTTTCAAGTGTTGAAATCGCCGGACCGGGCTTTATCAATATTTCTCTTACGGACGATGTCTGGCACCGGGAACTGGTGAACATCCTTCACGCCGGGACGGCTTATGGCGATACCAAGATAGGGCAGGGTGAAAAGGCCAACGTCGAGTTCGTTTCCGCCAATCCGACAGGCCCCATGCACGCCGGTCACGGCCGGGGGGCCGTGTTCGGCGATGCGCTGGCGGCGCTGCTGGAAAAAGCCGGTTACAACGTGACCCGCGAATACTGGATCAACGACGCCGGCGCCCAGATCGATGTCCTGGCGCGGTCTTTCCATTTGCGCTACCGCGAAGCCCTGGGCGAGGATATCGGGGAAATTCCCGAAGGCCTCTATCCCGGCGAATACCTGATCGCCCCGGCAAAAGCGCTGGCCGAAAGCGACGGCGATCACTGGCGCGAATTGGAGGAAGAGGACTGGCTGGAGCCTTTCCGCCGTTTCGCCATCGACGGCATGATGGACCTGATCCGCGAT
Source organism: uncultured Thalassospiraceae bacterium (assembly GCA_964344255.1). Lineage (GTDB taxonomy): Bacteria > Pseudomonadota > Alphaproteobacteria > Rhodospirillales > Casp-alpha2 > JAJFIE01. The sequence continues at coordinate 44,160 of CAYFMQ010000006.1, read as the reverse complement.
GACCTGAAAAAGATCGGCATCCATTTCGATGTCTTCACCTCAGAACGCACCATGGTTGAAACGGGCAAGGTCGATTCCGCCCTCGATTTCCTGACCGACAAGGGTCTGATCTATACGGGCGTGCTGGAGCCGCCAAAGGGCAAGAAGCCCGAGGACTGGGAACCCCGTCCTCAAACCCTGTTCAAGGCGACTGAATACGGCGACGATGTGGATCGCCCTTTGAAGAAGTCGGACGGGTCATGGACCTATTTCTCGACCGACATCGCCTATCACCTGGACAAATACCGCCGCGGTTTCAGGACCATGATCAATGTCTGGGGCGCCGATCACGGCGGCTACGTCAAACGCCTTAACGCCGCCGTCAAGGCCCTGACGGACGAACATGGCGATCTCGACGTCAAGCTGTGCCAGATGGTCAACCTGCTGGACGGCGGCAAGCAACTCAAGATGTCGAAACGGGCCGGTACCTTCGTTACCATGCGCGACGTTATCGACGAGGTCGGCAAGGATGTGTTCCGCTTTATCATGCTGACGCGCAAGAACGACGCCCAGCTTGATTTCGATTTGCAGCAGGTCACCGAACAGTCCAAGGACAACCCGGTCTTCTACGTCCAATACGCCCATGCCCGGGTTCATTCCGTGCTGCGCCATGCCACGGAAATCTTCGGCGCAGACGCCTTAAGTCCCGAAAAGCTGGCAAACGCCGATATCGGAAAACTGACCGATTCGGCTGAAATGGCGCTGATCATGCAGATGGCCGGATGGCCGAGGCTTATAGAAAGCGCGGCTTTGGCCCACGAGCCTCACCGTGTGGCGTTTTTCATGTATGATCTGGCATCGGCTTTTCATGGACTATGGAACATGGGCAAGGACAACACGAACCTGCGGTTTATCGTCACCGATGATGAGGAGTTGACGCTGGCCAGGCTGGCCCTGATCAGCGGCGTTGCGCTTGTCATCGCCTCTGGTCTCAAGATTTTTGGCGTCGAGCCGAAAGAGGAGATGCGCTGATGGCGCCCAACCCGGAGGACAGGATTTCCGGAACGGAAAGTGTTTCCGAACCGGACGTGCTGGAATTCGAACCTGTCGAGACAAAACCGAAACCGAAACGTCACTGGGGGCGGTGGGTCAGTTTCGCCGTCGTCGTCGTGGTCGGCGCTGGCGGCGGCTGGTACTATTTCGGTGACCAGATCATGCCCATGAACCAGGAGAAATCAGTTCCCCTGATTCGCGCCGACATAACGCCGGTCAAGATCAAGCCGGCCGATCCCGGCGGCATGGAGATTCCCGATCAGGACAAGCTGGTCTATGACCGCCTGAAAGGCGAAAGCGCCGGGACAACTGTCGAACGCCTGCTGCCACCGCCTGAAACGCCGATCCCCATTCCGGAAGACCAGTTGCAACCGGCGTCATCCGAAACAACGGAAATCGCCCAACAGCCGCCACCGGAACCCCTGGTGCCGGAATCAGGCGCGACCACCATGACGGAAACGCAACCGGAAGCCGCCGAAACAGTTACCGCCATGACGGAACAGGCGAGCCAGCCTGCCGAACCGGAACCCGTACCGCTGGAACCAATCGCCACGGAACAGGCGTTGCAGGCAACGCCGGTTCCTGAAGCGCCGCCTCCGCCGCCGGCGCCCGTGGAGCCTGTTGAAACGGCGGAAATCAGCCCGACCCCCCTTGAACCGGCGCCTCTGGAGCCCGCCGAAAGCACCCAGCAGCAAAGCGCCGAAACAGCCAGCTTGCAGAGTATTTCCGAAGCGCTGACAAAATCGACGCAGACGGCTCAAGCAACACAGACGACACAGTCGGTCCAGGCCACGCAATCGGTGCAGGCAACCACAAATTCGGAAATCACCGTCCAGACCCAGGAAGTCGCCAGTGCGATGACGGCGCAATCCAAGGAATACCGCATCCAGTTGGCGGCGCTCCGGACCCATGAGCGGGCGGAAACGGAATGGAAGCGGCAGAAAAAGGCGCACCCGGATATCCTGGGCTCGCTCAGGTCCTTTATCGTGCGAGTCGACCTGGGCGAAGACAAGGGGGTGTTCTATCGCCTCCGCGCCGGTCCCCTGAAGGATTCAAAAGCGGCAAAAGCCCTCTGTGGTGAACTGGCCAAGCGTAATGTCGGTTGCCTTGTCATCCGGCCCGGTAAGTAAGACCGGGAGCAGAGCGCCATGACTGCACCCCTGGCCGTCTGTTTCGGTTGTTCCGGTCTGTCTCTGAGCGAGGCGGAACGGGACTTTTTCCGTGAAACCGACCCTCTGGGCTTTATCCTGTTCGCCAGAAATATCGACACACCCGATCAGGTGCGGGCGCTGGTTGACGAACTCCGTGCCAGCGTCGGCAGGGATAGCGCCCCTGTTCTCATCGATCAGGAAGGCGGCAAGGTTCAACGGCTCCGTCCTCCGCATTGGCGGGACACGCCGGCGCCGTCGGCATTCGTATCGCTCCACAATCTCGACCCTGAAGCGGGCCTGGAAGCTGCCCGGCTGAACGCCCGCCTGATCGCTGAAGACCTCCTGGCGCTCGGCATCGACGTGGATTGCCTGCCGGTACTGGATATCCCTGCGCCGGGCAGCCATCCCTTCCTGCATGACCGGGTCGCCGGAACCTCCGTCGAACAAAGCATCCTGCTGGGCCGCATGGCCTGTGACGGGCTGATCGCCGGTGGCGTCCTGCCGGTCCTCAAACATATCCCGGGTCATGGCCGGGGAACGGTGGACAGCCATGAAAACCTGCCAAGGGTAGAAGCAAGCCGGGCGGAACTGAACGAAACGGATTTCGAACCGTTCCGGGCCCTTTCCGGCATTCCCTGGGCCATGACGGCGCATATCGTCTATACAGAGATCGACCCGGATAAACCGGCAACCCTGTCTGCAACCGTTATCAACGACATTATCCGCTCTGACATCGGCTACGACGGCTTCCTGGTGACGGACGACATCAGCATGGGCGCGCTTCGCCATACCGGAGGCCTGGGCCAAATGGCCGGCGAGAGCCTGAAAGCCGGATGCGATGCCGTTCTGCATTGCAATGGTGAACTCGATGAAATGCGGGAAATTGCCGGTCATATTGGGCAGTTGAGCGAGATTTCCGAACTGAGGTTCGAGAAAACATTGGTTTGCAAACAGGCGCCAGAGCCCCTTGATCGCACCGAAGCGGATGAAAGATTGGCGGCCTTGCTGCGCCCTGTCAGCGAATCGGCATGATGCAGGACATCCTTTTTACCGCCTCGATCTGGATAATTCCGGTTCTGACGGCCATTACTTTCCATGAAGCGGCCCACGGCTGGGTAGCCTCCAAGTTCGGGGACGACACGGCGAAAAGGCTCGGTCGGGTCACTATCAATCCGCTCAAGCATATCGATCCCTTCGGCACCGTTCTGCTACCGGCCTTGCTGTTATTCGGTAGCGGCGGACGCATGATGTTCGGCTATGCCAAACCTGTGCCGGTGGACTTCTCCAGGTTGCGCCGACCACGCCAGCACATGGTCTATGTCGCCGCTGCTGGCCCGGCAACAAATCTTTTAATTGCAATAGCTTGGTCCCTGTCAGCTCATCTATTACCTTTACTGTCTGAAGACGTTGCCGCGTGGCTTGCTTATAACATTTACAACGGCGTCTGGATCAATTGCCTGCTGATGATTTTCAACATGGTGCCGTTGCCGCCACTGGACGGCGGACGGGTCGCCGTGGGGCTTCTCCCCATGCCGCTGGCCCGTAAACTGGCGCGTCTTGAGCGTGTCGGATTCGTGATTATTCTGGCCGCGTTATTCCTTCTGCCCCTGATCGGAAACCAGTTTGGTATCGACCTGAACGTATTCTGGTGGTTTGTAGGGGCCCCGGCGGAGTATCTTATGGAGACGATTTTTACCCTGACGGGTGTTGCCTGACGTCCTTGGACATGACACACCGGGAACCGGACGCAAACGAAAAACGATGAACGAAAATACCGCATCAGATAACGGCATGAATTTCGAAGAGGACCTGCTTGAGGCATCCGCCCGTCATGTCGATGCGTTCCAGGTCGATGTGGATGGCTACGAAGGACCGCTTGATGTCCTGTTGACGCTGGCCCGTGACCAGAAGGTCGACCTGACCCAGATTTCCATCCTGCAACTGGCGGACCAGTACCTGGCGTTTGTCGCCGAGGCGCGCCGAAAGAACCTTGAGCTGGCCGCAGACTATCTGGTCATGGCGGCCTGGCTGGCCTATCTCAAATCCAAGCTGCTGTTGCCTGATCTGGATGAAGAGGAACAGCCCTCGGGTGCTGAAATGGCCGCCGTGCTGGCCTATCAGCTTCGTAGGCTCGAAGCCATGCGCGAAGCCGGCAAGAATCTCCTGCTCAGGAACCAACTGGGCCGGGACTTCTTCGCCCGCGGCGCGCCGGAAGCCTTTACGGTAACGCTCCGCGCCGTTCTGGACGCCAACCTGCACGACCTGATGCAGGCCTACGGCGACATGAAACGCCGTCAGGCGCCCAAATCCCTGGCCATCGAGCCGGTTGAGCTATACACCGTGGAAAAGGCCCTTACGAGAATCCGCCGGATGCTGGGAAGCACGCCGGGGTGGACGGATTTGTCCAGCTTCCTGCCCGATGACCTGACCGATCCATTGATGCGGCGTTCCGCCGTCGCCTCGACGTTTACGGCAAGCCTGGAACTGGCCCGCGAAGGGCAACTGGATATACGCCAGGAAGGCCTGTTCGGCAGGATACTCGTCAGCGCCAAATCGGAAGGTAACGAGGGGAACGCATCCGAGGATGCAACAGACACCGCAACAGAGACAGAAACCGAACAAGATACGGACAACAGCGAGGCATCATGAGCGCGCAAAATCCTGAATCAAACGTCATTTCCATGCATGGCGACATTGTCGATAACGACGGGGACGTCGAGGGTGCGGACGTGACAGCTTCGCCGGACAACGATAACGCGGATGCTGAAACGGCCGAAGAGATGGTTGAGGAAGAGGGTCAGGAACCGGAATCCTCTGGTGAGGAAAGCGACGAGGAAGCTGATCAGTCAGGGGAACCAAGCGAAGACGAGGTAAACAGCGGCAAACGCCTGATTGAAGCCCTGCTGTTCGCCTCCGCCGAGCCCTTGACGGAACGCATGCTGTCCAACCGCCTGCCGGATAACCTGAACACCAAGTCGCTGCTTAAGGCATTGCAGGAAGATTACGCGGAAAGGGGTGTTAACCTGGTTCGTGTCGGCAAATCCTGGGCCTTCCGGACGGCGGACGATCTTTCGGCCGTGCTGAACATAGAAGCCGAAGTTTCGCGCAAGATGAGTCGGGCCACAATCGAGACCATGGCTATTATCGCCTATCACCAGCCTGTCACCCGCGCCGAGATCGAGGAAATCCGCGGCGTCAGCCTGTCCAAGGGCACCCTTGATTCCCTGTTCGAGAAACAGTGGATCAAGCCCCGGGGCCGGCGCGAAACACCGGGCCGACCCATGACGTGGGGCACTACCGATGAATTCCTGGATCACTTCGGCCTGACGCGGATTACCGACTTGCCGGGCATGGACGAGTTGAAGGCTGCCGGCTTGCTGGAATCCGGACCGGCGCTGAACGTCTATCGTACGCGTGGCGCTGAAGATCAAGACACGCAGGAAGGAAACGAAGGTGAATCCACAGAAGGCAACGACAATGTGGCCGATCCGGCAGCCCTGTCGCCTTTTGCGGCCAGGGGTGAAGAGGATGCCCTGCCTGAAATTCCCGATGAGGTGGAAGAAGCCGAACCACTGGACCCGGAAGCGTCATAAAGCATTATAATTTATTGGCATGTGCAGGATTGCACCCTCCGAGGCAATCTGCCATTATCCGCGCAATTCAACTTCAATTATGTGGATGAGAGTATCTCATGGGAGCATTTAGTATTTGGCACTGGCTTATAGTGCTGGTTGTGGTTTTGGTCTTATTCGGTGGCGGCGGCAAGATTTCGCGCCTGATGGGAGACTTCGGCAAGGGCCTTAAATCCTTCAAGAAAGGCATGAAGGAAGAAGAGGCTGGTGGCGAGGAATCCGGCGACGCGCCGGCGGAAGAGGCCAAGGTTCTGAAGTCCGAGGCTTCTGACGTTGCTGAAACCGCGGAAACCGAAAAAGACAAGGCAGCCCAGGGTTGAACCTGGGATAAACCTGGGCTGAACGGGACTGACGGGCTCTGTTTAAGGGTCTTTTCGACGACCTGAACCCCTAACTCTGGTACGGCGGACTTTCATGCTGGACATTGGCTGGCAGGAACTTTTCATTGTTGCGATCCTGGCAATTATCGTTGTCGGGCCCAAGGACCTGCCGCGTGCACTCAAAACCGTGATGAAATACGTCCGTAAGGCCCGCGGCCTCGCGCGCGAGTTCCAGAACGGCGTCGACGAAATGGTGCGCGAAGCCGACCTCGACGATATCAAGCAGGATCTGAAAAAGATCGGCGATTCAAAGGGGTTGGAGAACACCATCAAGGAAGCCGTCGATCCCGATGGTGATCTCGACAAGGAAATGGACCTCGCCGAGACCGAACGGGAACTGAACCGCACCGCCCGCGACGCCATCAAGGAAACCGAGCCGGACGCCAAACCCGCAGCCGAAACAACACCGGCTGAGGCGGTGGAGCAGATCAAGGAAACGATCGCCGACACCGCGCCACAGACGGAGACGGAAACCGCGTTTACGGATGCCTCCGATGCGGAAGGCGGCGAGAAGCCCTGGGTAAGCCCCGCCACGGACAGCGCTGCTGAAAGCGCCAGCGATGAAACCGCTGATACGGCCAAATCCCCGGCTACGACAACCAACAGCTAACGGAACAGACGCGTGGCCGAGGAAAACAAAGAATCGCTGGATGAGTCGAAGATGCCGTTGCTCGATCACCTGATCGAGCTCCGCACGCGCCTGCTCAGGTCCTTCATCGCCATCCTGATCCTGTTTTTCATCTGTTATTACTTTGCCCCGACGATCTACGATTTCCTGGTCAGGCCCCTGGCCGATATCCTGGAAGACCTTGGCGGCAACCGGCGGCTGATCTTCACGGCGCTGCACGAGGCGTTCTTCACCTATATCAAGGTCGCCTTCTTCGCCGCGCTGTTCATCTCGTTTCCCTTCGTCGCCATCCAGATCTGGGGCTTTATCGCGCCCGGGCTCTACAAGCATGAAAAGTCCGCCTTTGCGCCGTTCCTGATCATGACGCCGATCCTGTTCTTCTGCGGCGGCGCGCTGGTCTATTACTTCATCTTTCCCATGGCGTGGAAGTTCTTCCTGAGCTTCGAATCCATGGGCGGGGCAGGGGCCTTGCCCATTCAGTTGGAAGCCAAGGTTGATCAGTACCTGTCGCTGGTGATGCGCCTGATCTTCGCTTTCGGGCTGTGTTTCGAGCTGCCGGTGATCCTCACCCTGCTGGCGCGGATCGGGCTCGCCACGGCCAAAGGGCTGCGCGCCAAGCGTAAATACGCCATCGTCTGCGCCTTTGTCGCCGCCGCCATCCTGACCCCGCCGGACGTGATCAGCCAGATCGGCCTGGCCCTGCCGACCATCCTTCTTTACGAAATTTCCATCCTTGCTGTGCAAATGGTAGAAAAGAAACGTATCGCAGAAAATCCCGATGCGTATGACGATGACGACGATGACGAGGATGATGAAGATCAATCCTCCGAGAAGGAAGCCGAAACGGCGGGAGCGACACCTGCCTGACACAGCCGGTTTTGAGGGCACATGTTCGATATTAAATGGATAAGAGAAAACCCCGACGCTTTTGACGATGGGCTGAAGCGGCGCGGGCTTGACCCGATGGCGGAAGACCTGATCGCCATGGACAAGAAGCGGCGCGAGATTTCCACCCGCGCACAGGAAATTCAGGCCGAGCGCAACAAGCTGTCGAAGGAGATCGGCGCCGCCAAGGCGCGTGGCGAGGACGCTGCCGACATCATGGCGGCGGTTTCCGAATCGAAAGACGCCCAGGCCGCAGCGGAAGAGGAGGCCCGCAAGGCGGACTCTGAGCTGAATGACATTCTCTCCGGCATTCCCAACCTGCCCTTCGACGACGTTCCCGTCGGACCGGACGAGAGCGCCAACGAGGAAATCCGCCGCTGGGGCGAACCGCCAGCCTTCGATTTCGAGCCGAAGGAGCACTTCGACATCGGCGAAGGCCTCGACATGATGGACTTCGAGACCGCCGCCAAGCTTTCGGGTTCGCGCTTCGTGCTGCTGTCGCACCACCTGGCCCGCATGGAACGCGCGCTTGCCGCCTACATGCTGGACCACAACACCGCCGAATACGGCTATATCGAGGTCAATCCGCCGGCGCTAGTCAACGACAACACCATGTACGGCACCGGCCAATTGCCCAAGTTCGCCGAAGACCTGTTCCGTACCGAGGAAGGCTACTGGCTGATCCCCACGGCGGAAGTGCCGCTGACCAATATCGTCGGCGGCCATATCGTCGATGACGAGTATCTGCCCAGGCGCTATACGGCGATGACCTGGTGCTTCCGCTCGGAAGCCGGGTCGGCGGGAAAGGACACCCGCGGCATGATCCGTCAGCACCAGTTCACGAAGGTGGAAATGGTCAGCGTCACAACGCCGGAAAGCTCCACCGAGGAGCACGAGCGCATGACCGAGTGCGCCGAGGACGTCCTGCAGAAACTGGGCCTGCCGTACCGCACCGTGGTGCTGTCCACCGGCGACATGGGCTTCGGCGCGCGCAAGACTTACGACATCGAGGTCTGGCTGCCGGGCCAGGACCAGTACCGGGAAATCTCAAGCTGCTCCAACTGCGGCGATTTCCAGGCCCGCCGCATGAACGCCCGTTGCCGTCCCAAGGGCGAGAAGGGGACGCGCTTCGTCCATACGCTCAACGGCTCCGGCCTCGCCGTCGGGCGCACGCTGATCGCCGTCCTGGAGAATTACCAGCAGGCCGACGGGTCCGTGGTGATCCCGGACGTCCTCCGCCCCTACATGAACGGGCTGGAGAAGATCGGTCATGGCGACGCATAAGTTCACCGACCTGCGCAAGGCGCGGGTCCTGATCTCCAACGATGACGGCATCCTCGCGCCGGGACTCAAGGTTCTGGAACGCGCCGTACGCGCCGTCGCCAGGGATGTCTGGGTCGTGGCGCCGGAAACGGAGCAGAGCGCGGCGGCCCACGCCATCACGCTACGTAGGCCTTTACGTATTCGCAAGATCAAGAAACAACGTTATGCCGTCGACGGCACGCCGACGGATTGCGTTCTGCTCGCCATCAACGAGATCATGCGGGATTGCCCGCCCGATATCGTGCTCTCCGGCGTCAACCGGGGCGGTAACCTGGGCGACGATGTGACCTATTCCGGCACCATCGCCGCCGCCATCGAGGCCGTCATCCTCGGCGTGCCCGCCGTCGCCTTCTCCCAGTATTACGAGGACGGCACGCCGATCCACTGGCCGACCGCCGAACACTGGACGCCGAAAGTCCTGAAAAAACTGGCCGGGCTCGAAATGCCCCATGACACGCTGCTCAACGTGAATTTCCCCGATGTGCCGCCGAAAGGCGTCAAGGGGATCGAGATCACCCGCCAGGGTGCGCGCAAGCTGGGCGATCAGGTCCACGAAAGTTTCGATCCGAAGGGACTGCCTTATTACTGGATCGGCAGCATGTGGCGCGACGAGAAGTTCCGCAAGGGCACCGACCTGGCGGCGATTTACGATAGTTCCATTTCCGTCACGCCGTTGACGGTCAACCTGACCGACCCCCGGATGATGAAGAAGCTGAAAGGCGCCTTCTCATGAACCATGACGCCGGAACACAGGCCGCGATGACGGCAGAGGAAGAGGGCGCCGCCCGCCTGATCCTGGAAGTGCGCCAGGCCGGCATCACCGACGCCCGAGTTCTCGACGCCATGGAACGCACGCCGCGCCACATGTTCGTGCCGAAGACCTTCCAGGCCAAGACCTATGAAGACGTGGCGCTGCCCATCGGGCGGCACCAAACCGTGAGTCAGCCTTCCGTCGTCGGGCGCATGACCCAGGCGCTGGAGGTGGGCGATCGCATGAAGGTGCTCGAAGTCGGCACCGGTTCCGGCTACCAGGCGGCCATCCTGGCCCGGCTGTGCCGGCGGCTCTATACCGTGGAGCGCCATCCGTCCCTGCTGGAAGAGGCGGAAGAGCGGTTCAGGGAACTGCGCCTGACCAACGTGACCAGCATTCTGGGCGACGGCAGCCACGGCTGGCCGGAGCAGGCGCCTTTTGAGCGCATCATGCTGACGGCGGCGGCCCTGGACATCCCGGCGCAACTGGTCGATCAGCTTGCGCCCGAAGGCATCATGGTTCTGCCGGTGGGGCTGGACGATGACGACCAGCGCCTGATCCGGTTAATCAAACACGATGACCAGGGGGCCGAAACCGAGGACCTGGGACCCGTCCGCTTCGTGCCCCTGTTGCCCGAGGTGGAGACCGAGTGAGACGGAAAGTATTACTCTATCGCACGGCATGCCTGCCCCTGTTCCTGCTTTTATCAGGGGCATTGGCCGGGTGCGGCAACCTGGAATGGCCGCCGCCCGGATACGGCGCTCAACAACAAACCGGGACGAGCTCCCCCGTCAGCACCTCCAGTTCCGCCTTCGTCAACGCCACCGCTGTCATTGTCGGTCCCGGCGACACGGTCTACGCGCTCTCCAGACGTCACCAGGTTTCCCAGCGCGACATCATTCTCGCCAACAATCTTGAGCCGCCTTACATTCTCAGCGTCGGGCAGCGCATCATCCTGCCCAGGGGACAGGAACACACCGTCGTTTCGGGCGACACCCTGTCGGCGATCTCGCGGACCTATCGGGTCAACATGTACGATCTGGCCCGCGCCAACGGCATCAAGCCACCCTATACCATCTACGTCGGCCAGAAACTCAGGCTGCCGGGCACGGGTACCGTGCAAACCGTCTCGGCGGCGACCGGCTCGCCAACAACCAGCTCGACTACGTCAAGCAACACCCAAACCGTGGCCCCAACCCTGCAAACGAACTCGACGACGGCAACGGCCAAGAAAACCATTGCCGCAGCCGCCGTGCCTGCACCGCCGGCGACGACCGGTGGCGGCTTCATCTGGCCGGTCAGGGGCAAGGTGGTCTCCAGTTTCGGGGCCAAGGAGAAGGGGCTTCATAACGACGGCATCAACATCGCCGCACCGGAGGGCAGCCCGGTCAAGGCGGTTGAAAACGGCGTCGTCGCCTATGCCGGCAACGAACTTCGCGGTTTCGGCAACCTGTTGCTGATCAAGCACGCCAACGGCTATGTCTCGGCCTATGCCCACAACGCCAGCCTTCTCGTCAAGCGCGGCGACAAGATCAAGAAGGGCCAGCAAATCGCCACCGTGGGCAGGACCGGAAACGTGAGCAGCCCGCAGCTCCACTTTGAAATCCGCAAGGGGAAAAAGGCCCTGGACCCGGTAACGGTCATGCCGCCGCTGAGTGCATAACAAAGGGCGCCCGATAAAGGGACGCTTACGGCAGACCTAATGGCCTGAATCCGTCCTCTTTCCGGTGATTGTTGACAGGCGTTTCATTTAACACTCCAATGCGCCAATAATCCTGCCATTCCCTCTTATAGCCGGATCATCGACATGACAGTGACCACACGAACGGAAACGGATACCCCTGCGCTCAGTTACCCTCAGGGCGTCCTGCTCGTGCTGCTGGCGGGGGCGTTGTGGTCGAGCATGGGCGTCGGCATCCGTTATATGGAGGCCGCCAACGTCTGGCAGATTCTGTTCTACCGATCCTGTGCGCTGACGCCCTTCCTGTTCCTGGTGATTTCGTTGCGTTCAGGCGGCAAACCGTTTTCCGCCATTCATAAGGCCGGCAGGGCAGGGGTCTTCGGCGCGGCGGGCCTGGTCTTCGCCTTCGCCGGCGGCATATACGCGATCCAGACCACAACCGTCGCCAACGCCATGTTCCTGTTCGCCGCGGCGCCCTTTTTCGCCGCCCTGCTGGGCTGGGTGATCCTCAAGGAAAGCGTGCGGAAAGCCACCTGGATCGCCATGGGCGGTGGCGCACTCGGCATCGCCGTCATGGTTTGGGAAGGCATTTCACTGGGCTACCTTATCGGCAACCTGTCGGCGATCCTCTCCGCCCTGGGCTTTGCCGTCTTCACCATTGCGCTCCGCTGGAAAAAACTGAGCGATATGATGCCGACAGTCCTCTTGGGCGGCCTGTTCGCCATCATAACCTCGGGCGTGATCTGTTACTTGGAAGGCCATACCCTCTATATCCCGCAAAACGATATGCTGATCGCTTTCGCGCTGGGTATTTTCCAGGTCGGCGCCGGACTCACCGTCTATACCATCGGCTCCAAGGCCGTACCGGCGGCGGAACTGGCGCTCTTGTCCATGACGGAGGTGGTGCTGGGCCCGCTGTGGGTCTGGATGGTGTTCGGTGAAACGGCCGGGATCTTCACCCTGATTGGCGGCGCCGTCCTGATGGCCGCCATCGCCGGAAACGCCCTTTCCGGACTTCGACGGAAGCCGACACCGATCATCTAGGGCGGATATGAGCAAACAACATCTATTCAGTCTCAGGGAGCAGCCGGTAGTAGACAATGCGGTTCCGGTAAATACATACTGTATGCTCTTGTAGGCACGAAAAAACTTCTCTCGGTTGGATTGATTAACTTGCTTCCTTACAAAGCCGTCATTGTCGCGGGCAGTCCCCGCACCGGTTCCATGTGGACATTCAACGTCACCCGAGAACTGTTACGTCTTGCCGGGCATTCCGTGACGCCCGCTGAAGTTCCAAACAACGATGAAGGAATGGTTGATCATCTGCGTGACGTTCTCAAAAATCCTCACGCTGAGGGAATCTGCACTCTGAAGGTTCATTGCCGTCTTCCACAAACGCCGGAAACCCGGTTCATTATAAATCACAGGGACATGCATGACGTTTTGATCTCCCTTATGCGTTTCAAGAACATTTCATTCGAAGAGGGGCTGGAAGCGATTAGCAGCATCAAGACGACGGATGATTATTATACGAATTTTTCCACGGATATCGGGCTGCAACTGCAGTACGCGGAGATAACGAACAACCCCATGCGTGCGGCAAAATCAATCGTACGTTTTCTGGAACTTGATTTACAGGGAAACGACGTCGACGGCGTTATCGAGAAATATTCCAAGGAATCCGTGAAACGACGAATTGCTGATGTCGAAAAAAACATCATGGAACGAGACAGCAAAGGGCAACACATAAGCCCGGATGAGCTTGTCTTGAGAAAGAGTGGGAAACACCGTGCATTCGACCTAGAGACTGGCTTCCAGAGCGGACACGTCAGCGATTATGAAGACGGTGACTGGAAGAGCATCCTGACGTCAGGCCAACAGGAACAGTTGAATGACCTATTGTCCAAACAGTCATTAACAACACCGGATCCAAGCCCCAGCGAAACGCCAACAGGGAAGATTGGCCGAAATGCGATTTGCCCTTGCGGAAGTGGTGAGCGATACAAACGGTGCTGTGGCAAACTATCGTGACGGTGAATATTTCCTAACGATGTCCGCTTGTATTCCGAATGTAGATATCGGATCAGGTAAAGCCAACGACCTCCTCTTCGAGAAGGAAGCCGACGCCGATTATTTAGCGGGACCTGATTGGGGTTCAGGTTCATAAGCGGTCATTCCACTACCCCCATGAACTTGTTAGGTTCTCCCCCATAAGCAGGCGTTTTTTAAAACCGCTCATCATTTCCGCTAATAGCCGGAAGGGGACGATAGCGAGTGATTACGTTGTTGCCCTTTCTTTGGCGCTGCTCAGAGCCACTTCCATGACCCCTGCGGCAATAATTAATGTAGTGCCAACTGCCTGAGGCCAACCGAATGTCTCGTCCGTCAACAGCGCCGCGCTTATCACGCCGACAACGAGTTCAGATAGTAAGAGGATACCGAACACACCGGTTCCGATTTTCGAAGGAGACCAGAAAAGAATCGCAGTGGTTGGCAGAACGAACAGCAAAGATATTCCAAGCAATAACGGAAGGCTTGATATCGCATTCTTAAATGTCGGGATCTCACCAATTTCACCGGAGAGCATTGGATATTGATAAATAGTTGCAACCAGTCCGAAGAAAATTGCCATGAACAGAATAGGGAATACACCATCAGGCTGCTCGATCTCCGTCCGTGCTGCACCCGCGGTGATCAAAAACCCGGCCAGTAGCCCAAACCAATCACCTAGGTAAATCGGAAATGGAATGCCGACGTCCGTTCCAATTGCGATCCAAACCCCCGCTATTGCTAATGCGACAGTTAAAATACGGCTCCACCCGAAACGTCGTTTTAGGAAAATGGTTTCGATGAGCGTGGCCCACAATGGGGTCAAGTAGAAGAAAACCAGAGCCCTGATGACTTCTGTGACCAGAAATGAGTTGGCGTAAAAGATTGCTCCACTACCGAGTAGCAAGCCGCAGGCCCAATGCCGTAACCCGATTTGTTTGCCATTTAACAGACGCCAGATCGCAATTGGCAACAGAACAGCGAATGAAATAACGTACTGTGCGACGGTTCCCCAACCGCCAGTCATGCCAGCATCAAGTAGTATCCGTTGCGGTAGCCAATAGACGCCCCACGCACCAGAGGACAGGAATACAACAAAGCAAATCAGGACGTAGCGCGGATGACCCATGTTCATCTCCTATGGGGCACGACATGCGCCACTGTCACAGAAAATAAACGGCGGTTTTGCAAAATGAAAGGAAATCGGGAAACAAAGCGAGTTCGAAGAAACTCTGATTGCTGTATTTCATTTTGCCCACTTTGGAGCAGGGTTTACTATATCGCTGCCTACAGTGAGTGAAGCTCATTGCCATTAATGTCAGCTATGGACCATAAGCAGTCTTTCCAATCACCTCATGAGCACGTCAGGTTATAACCCAAATACAGACAGCAAGGCGATTTTTCTTGACTTTTACCTTAAATTATGCTTAAATTCCTATCTCGTTTTTATGCTCTTTTACATGGTGAATAGGTCTACCGGAGTGATTTTGTATGCCCGCATATGATCATTTTAAGACCGTATCTGAGCCGGGTTCAGCCAGGTGCGGTGATTTCTGGGAAAATGATGAGGTCGCGTTACAAAAGTCTACATTATTATGGAAAATTCCGACCTTAAGTCCTTGGAATCGTTACATAACCAGAAGGGTAGGAAAAGCATGAGTCTACAAAAGTAGACAAATGTCTACATTTTGTTGAATTTCAATAGCTTAGCCCGGGTGGGTTTACCCTACCCGGAACCGGCGGTTTGGGCCTGATATATCGGTCTGGATTCCCGCCTGCGCGGGAATGACTAGAGCGCAGCCCGAGCGAAGCGACGACGATGTGCGAATCAAAAAAGCACATCCCGAGCGAAGCGACGACGATGTACGGGTTAAATAAGCACATCCCGAGCGAAGCGACGACGGTGCGCGAATCAAAAAAGCGCAGCCCGAGCGAAGCGACGACGATGCGCGAATCAAAAAAGCACATCCCGAGCGGAGCGACGACGGTGCGCAACTAAAAAAAACGGATGATGCGAGGAGAGGTCGCCGCTTAATCGAGCTTGATATGCTTTCCCAAACGCCCGGCAAGATCCTGGATGTACTGCCACGCCACGCGGCCCGAGCGCGAACCACGGGTGGCGTACCATTCCTTGGCCTCGGCGTGGAGCTGTTCCTTTGGCACATCCAGTCCGAAGCGCTCGGCATAGCCTTCGACAATGGCGAAGTAGGTATCCTGGTCGCAGACGTGAAAGCCCAGCCACAGGCCGAAACGGTCGGAAAGCGAGACCTTTTCCTCCACCGCTTCCGACGGATTAATGGCCGTGGAGCGTTCGTTTTCGATCATGTCGCGGGGCATCAGGTGGCGGCGGTTGGAGGTCGCGTAGAAAACGACGTTCTCCGGCCGCCCCTCGATACCGCCTTCCAGCACGGCTTTCAGGGACTTGTACGTGGCGTCGCCGCCGTCGAAGGACAGGTCGTCGCAGAACACCAGACACTGGCGGCCTGCGTTCTTCAGGATTCCCAGCAACTGGGGCAGGGAGGGGATGTCCTCGCGATGAATTTCCACCAGCGCCAGGCACCCCGGCTTTTCCTTGTTGATGGATGCGTGAACGGCCTTGACCAACGAGCTCTTGCCGGTGCCGCGCGCGCCCCACAACAGGGCGTTGTTGGCGGGCAGGCCGTCGGCGAAGCGTTGCGTGTTATCCGCCAGCAGGTCCGCCTGGTGGTCGATGCCCTTGAGCAGCTCCAGTTCCACCCTGTTTACAGCGTGAACGGGCTCCAGCCAGCGCCCGTCGGCATGCCAGACGAAGGCGTCGGCGCTTTTCAGGTCGTTGTCCGCACTCGCCGGCGGCGCCAGCCTTTCCAAGGCAGCCGCAAGACGGTTCAGGGCTTCCAGTTGAGGATCGAAACTCATAGGGAAAACCGTAGCACACAGACACGGCCTGTAAAACACCGCTTGGCGTTAGACCATGATCCGTTTAATCCGTTCACAAACAGGCGGATTTTGGGCCGTTTCCCATTGCAAGTTGCGGCTGTGCGGGTATAGTCCGGCAGGTTTTCCCCGAAGGCTTCCTGGTTGTTGCCCCGGGATCGAGAGACGGGCGGTCATGAAGCCGTCCGTTCGCATTTAATGTAAGGAGATATTCATGTTCGTTTCACCCGCATATGCACAAGCAGCCGGTGGCGCCGGGGGGGCAGGAGGACTGGAAGCGTTATTGCCGCTCGTCCTCATTTTTGTCGTTTTCTACTTCCTGCTGATCCGTCCGCAACAGAAGAAAATGAAGCAGCACAAGGCGACGCTTGCCGCCATTCGCCGCGGCGACCGCGTTGTGACCGGCGGCGGTATCATCGGAACGGTGACCAAGGTCAACGAAAATGAAAGCGAAATCCAGATCGAGATCGCGCCTGACGTCAAGGTCAAGGTTCAGCGTGAACTGATCTCGACGGTGCTTTCCAAGACCGAACCGGCATCATCTGCCCCGAAAGCGGCCAACGAGGACAGCGCCGGCAAGGAAGGCGGTGGCATGATGTCCAAGCTGTTCGGCGGGAAAAAGTAGAACCTGAAACGGATTTTTGCCGGACCTTAGAGAAACCCGTTGACGAATCTCGAGCCAGATAAAGACTGATGATCTATTTCGCCAAATGGAAAACCACGCTGATCCTGCTGATCTGCGTCCTGGGGCTGGCTTTCGCCGCACCCAATTTCATCTCCACCAAGAGCGCGGAGTCGCTGCCTGACTGGCTGCCGCACAAGCAGGTCAGCCTGGGCCTTGATCTTCAGGGCGGTTCGCACCTGTTGCTGAATGTGGAAACCGATGCGGTGATCCGCGAATACCTGGAAGCCATGATCGACAGCATTCGCACGGAGCTGCGCAAGGCGCGGATTCGTTATCGGGAGCTTGGCGTCATGGCAACGGATCCGGATGACGGTGAAGCGGGAGTCAGCGTCAGGATCGTCAACGCGGAAGACCGGGAAAAGGCTTTCGAGCTTTTGCGTGATCTGGAGCCCGGCACCGTCGCTGAAGCAGGCGATGACGGACGCATTTCCCTGGTCATGGACGAACAGACCGCCGCTGAACGCAAGCGCTCCGCCATCCAGCAGTCCATCGAGATCGTCCGTCGCCGGATCGATGAAACCGGGGTGCGCGAGCCCACGATCCAGAGCCAGGGCACCGACCGCATTCTGGTGCAGTTGCCCGGCGTCGACGACCCGGAACGGATCAAGCGCCTGCTCGGCAAGACGGCGAAAATGACGTTCCACCTGGTGGATACGGAAAACAGCCTGTCCGATGCGATTGCCGGGCGGATACCGCCGGGATCGAGGCTGATGGATTCACTCGACGAACTGGACGCCAGCGGCCAGCCGCTTAAATACCTGATCCGCAAGCGGGTCATGGTGAGCGGCGAGACCCTGGTCGATTCACAGCCCTCTTTCGACCAGCGCACCAACGAGCCGGTGGTCACTTTCAGGTTCGACAGCCGGGGAGCGAAGAAGTTCGGTGACGTCACCTCGAAAAACGTCGGACGGCCCTTCGCCATCGTCCTCGACGGCAGGGTCATCAGCGCCCCCGTCATCCGTGAGGCCATACTGGGCGGCAATGGCCAAATCAGCGGCAGTTTCTCGGTCCAGGGCGCCCAGGACCTGGCCCTGCTGTTGCGCGCCGGCGCGTTGCCCGCGCCGCTCACCATTCTGGAAGAGCGAAGCGTCGGCCCCGGCCTCGGCGCCGATTCCATCGCCGCCGGCAAGGTCGCCAGCATCATCGGCCTGATCGCCGTGATCGTGTTCATGGGCGTCGTCTACGGCCTGTTCGGACTGATGGCCAATACCGCCCTGATCCTGAACATGTTCCTGATCCTGGCAGCCCTGTCCGTCCTGCAGGCGACGCTGACCCTGCCCGGCATCGCCGGCATCGTGCTGACTATTGGTATGGCTGTGGACGCCAACGTGCTGGTGTTCGAGCGCATCCGCGAGGAAGTCCGTATCGGGCGCACCACAATGTCGGCCGTGGATGCCGGCTATTCGCGCGCCTTCAAGACCATTATCGACGCCAACGTGACCACCCTGATCGCCGCCGTCCTGCTCTATATCTTCGGTTCCGGCCCGATCCGGGGCTTCGCCGTTACGCTTGCCATCGGTATCGTCACATCCATGTTCACCGCCATCATGCTGACCCGCCTGATGGTCGCCACCTGGCTGCGCGCCAAGCGCCCGAGCCGGTTGCCGATATAGGATAAGGGAGATCACATCATGCGCGGCCTGACCCTGATCCCAAGCACCATCAACATCTCCTTCATGCCGAAGAAGACGATGTTCTTCGCCGTCAGTATCCTTCTTGTGCTGGCCTCCATCGGCTTGTTCCTGGCCAAGGGACTGAATTACGGCATCGATTTCAAGGGCGGTATCCTGATCGAAATCCAGACGCCGGAACCGGCGGATATCGCCGCCATGCGCAACCAGTTGAGCGGCCTGGACCTGGGCGAGATTGCGCTCCAGGAATTCGGCGAGCCGACGGAAGTCCTGATCCGGGTGCAGAAACAGGAAGGCGGGGAAGTCGCCCAACAGGAAGCCGTCGGCGCTATCAAGGCCATTCTTGGCGACAGCGTCGAATACCGCCGCACGGAATTCGTCGGCCCGAAGGTGAGCGAGGAACTGTTGATGGACGGCATCCTGGCCGTCGGCCTCGCCATCGGTGCTATCCTGGTCTACATCTGGCTCCGCTTTGAATGGCAGTTCGGCATCGGCGCCGTCGCCGCCCTGTTGCACGACGTGTTCGCCACCATCGGCATGTTTGCACTGCTGGGATTGGAGTTCAACCTGTCCACGGTCGCCGCCGTGCTGACCATTGCCGGTTACTCGATCAACGATACGGTGGTGGTTTACGACCGGGTCCGTGAGAACCTGAGGAAGTACAAGAAAAAGCCGTTGATGGAGCTGTTGAACGACAGCGTCAACCAGACCCTGTCACGCACCGTCATGACCTCGCTGACGACCCTGATCGCACTGCTGGCGCTCTACTTCCTGGGCGGCGCGGTCATCCGTGATTTCAGCTTCGCCATGATCTTCGGCGTGCTGATCGGCACCTATTCCTCCATCTGCGTCGCCGTGCCGCTGCTGATGCACCTCAAGCTGGACCGCACCCAGATGGAGGAAGACGGCGGCGATGAGGCCGGAAACGAAGAGGATGCGCCCGCCACGTCGTAACCGGGCGCTTAAGTCTGCACCATGGCGAACAGCATCGTGATAACGCCAGTCGAAGCGGGCAGGTCCAACCTGATCCTGGGTTACGGCAACGGCGGATTCAGGTTTTCCGCCGACCGCACATATCAGGGCTCCGTCCTGATCTATGCCGACCAGATCGCCCAGTGGCAGCCGCCAACCGGGGAGACCATCTCAGCCGGGGATTTGAGCCCCCTCATCGAACGGGCTGCCGACATCGACATCCTGGTCTTAGGCTGCGGCGAAACCTTCAGTGCACCGCCCGGGCCTCTGCGTGGGGCCTTGAAAGAGCAGGGGATCGTCCTCGAATGGATGGACACAGGCGCCGCCTGCCGAACGTTCAATGTCCTGCTTTCCGAAGACCGGCGGGCCGCCGCGGCCCTGATCGCGATTGACTGAAACTAATCCGTTTAGCCGTGCGCCCTGAAATGGTGAGACACGGCCACGCTGATACGACGCAGGATCTCATAACTATCGACCATGGGCTCGATCAGGTGATGATGCAGGTTCAGATAGCCGCCGGATTCGCCCGGCATGTAAGTGGCTTCCTCATTAAAGGTTGCGGAAGAGCTGCTCACGCCCTCACCGGGGAAGACTTCCTTGATAAGTTCGGCGGCTTCAACAACATCCATCGACAACACAAGCGCCATGACCTGGTCCGGAGTAATGTCGTGGCGTGGGGCGAATTCGGGCACCCGGGCCGCCAACAGAAAAATGTGCTCCATCAGCGCGAGCCTGATCGCGTGCAGCAGGTCAAGCTCCAACCTAGAATCATCAGGCATCTTGCCTGATTTAAGCGACAATTGGTCCAGCATGCCGTGGAGGTCGATGGCGTCTTCGCGCAAGTGGTGGACAAGGCGCATGATGGCTTCGTGCCGCGGGTCCGTGTTAAGCAGGCGGCCCAGCTTGCGAAGGGCCGGGGCGTGGTCCTCCTCCACGCCGGAATAGGCGCGTGAAACCCAGTAACCGGGGTCGAACAGGCGGGCATAAGCGCTCAAGGTATTCAGGCTGCTCAACCGCTTGGCATAGGCGACCATGTCCATGAACCGCCTGACCCTGTCCGAATGCTGGCACATGTCGACAAAGCTGTCTTTTTCATCGCCAACCGCTGAGCCAACGCCACTGACGATATGGGCCACATAACCCAACTGCTGAAGTATGGCGTTATGGGGAATAGCGCGCATCTGGCGCGGGTTACCCCTGTCGACGGCGCTGGTGCTTTCGTGCTGGCGCAGGGATTTGCGCGATCCGGTCTTGAACAGAAGATTGGTGCCGAAGCTGCCCAGCGCCACCCGGTAATCCTCATCCTCGAACAGGGCTTCCTGGAACCCCTTCAGGTGCAGGAAGAAATCAAGACTGAAATCGGTGTTGCGATAGAACTGATCATCGGAGACATCCTGCACCACGTCCAAGGGCGCATCGGCAGGAACGGTCCTGGCGTTTTCAAGAATGCACAGCAGGCTGGCGCGGGCCAGGGTCTCATTGGTAAAGGGCAGATACCCGTCACCGCCCTGGAAACTGGTTTCATGTTTCAAGGGAATGCCGGCGCGGACAAATTGCTGGCGAACGGCAGGGGTAAGGACATAATCGAAACGATCCGCCATGGTTTCTGGGTGCGCTCCCCGGCCCATGGACTCGCCGTGCGTGTTGAAAATCAGGACTTCAATGCCTTCCATTCCGCGGTTGCCGAGCATACGCGCGAGCTTCATCTGCAGTCGTTCGATAGCCAGACAGGCGGGAATCTGGCCCAGGAACCGACCAGCATCGGAGAATCCCGTCTGGATGGCGATGCGTCCTCTCAGGCGGGCGTAGGCATGATAGCGTTCGTTATCCAGAAGCTGTTCAAGGATACGAACGCCTTTCTCCAGTGCGGATGGCGTCTCGAACAGCGGTGAGATATCGATCAGGTGATCAACACCGAACAGGCGGGCGAAATAGAGCGCAATAAGAACCGAATAGGCGCTTTCACATTCAGCGATCAGAAACCGGATCGGTGTTTCAGAATCGATATGCTTGATAATCTGCGCAATCAGGATGAACTGCCTGATGGCGGTCGTGCCTTCGTGCATCAGCGAGCGGAAGTTGACCTTTCGCGGCTCCGCCTTTGCGATCAGTTCATCAAGGCGGGATAGCTGAATACGGCTCGGAGAAACCTTATCCTCGCCAAGTTCCATTAAACGGGTAAAACCATTGTGCAATTGCGTTGAATTGATCCTGAAATGCAGATGCGCCGTACCGAGACCGATGTTACGCATTTCGGATCGCAACAGGACAAGCCGGCGGGCAAGGGCGTCGTCATCCGACGCCTCATAGGCCGCTTTGATATGTTCAACAAAGACCTCAACGGATGTCGTATGACCTGGTTTGTCCTTATCCGTTAGGGCATTTGCGGCATCGGCGAGAGCATTGGGCTCGTCAACGGGGCCTGAAAACAGTTCGACATTCTCTTTGGTTCTTTCCAGTGCCACATCGATTTCCCGGCATAGGGCATCGACATGATCATAGGCAGGGTCGCTTTTCCGGCAATCGGCAAGTATAGCCTTTGCCGTGTCCTGATAGCGCTGCAATTGTGTCGCTTTTTCTTCAAGACGGAGACGGACCATTTGTTGCCAACCGATATCCGTTCGTCCGTCAAGGTCATACCCAACCCAACTCGCGACGCTTAAGGGCCGAATATCAAGGTTTTTCCATTTTTCCGGCCAGATAACCGCGGCGCGCTCCAGGATCTGGCTCCCGGCCCAATCGAGCGCCTGCTGTAACCGGTAAACAGCTGTTTGGACCTGATCATGCTCATCACGCAGGCTTATATCCAGATCAGTGCTGTGCTCATGCTCAACCAACCGATCAATGGCGGAACGTTTGGCTTTCTCGTTTTTTGCTATGGCAATGTCGGCCAAAATCTCGCGTAACTTTCTCGACATACCGAAAGTTGGGTGGGCGGTAAAAACAGCACCAACACGAGCATGTTCCCAGAATGCCTTGAAATCCTCGAAGGGAACCGGCTCGCCATCCGCCATCACGGATGTAGCCTGTATCAATTTATCAAGTCTCTTGCTTAAACCATCGTCGCTATCGGCGCCGACATATTGGCTTAGATGCTGGGCCCTGCGAACGAAAGCGCGGTCACCCAAAGATTTGGCCATTTTCCCCAAATCATTTGCGGAAACTTCGCCTGCTTCCAGTGAACGCGAAATACGAAAAGCAACCTGAGCAGTCGGGTTGAGCTGCGGATCCTCGCTGATCGAAGACCGATAGGACTTCAGATCATTAATGTAACCATCAAGGGCTTCATCCACTGGTTTGTTGTCGTTTAAACCATTTGCGGGCAGTGAATTATCCATTTCGCTTTTCTCAATATCATTCATATCGTACGCGGTGCTATGTTTCGTGAGAGCGTGTTTACGCAAAGCGGAGGCGGTAAACAACTACCCTACCGGACCATTCGGGTAGTTTACAGCGGGTAGGGGGTAGTATCCGCAAAATCTTCACCAGTGAGTGCAAAAACCCTATCTCCATAGGGATATGGCGGGTTTTCTCCGAGAATTTATTGTTACCGTATACCTGATCATAGATTTTCTGGAGTTTTCATGTCCCGGGATCCTAACCACGACATCCTTTTCGAGCCTGTCAAAATAGGGCCGAAAACCACCAAAAACCGTTTCTATCAAGTCCCGCACTGCAATGGCATGGGACACCGCTGGCCTCAATCCATGGCGGCTATGCGCGGCATGAAGGGAGAAGGCGGTTGGGCCGTCATCTGCACGGAAGAATGCGAAATCCATCCCTGCAGTGATCTCTCGACCCTCGTTGTCATGCGTCTCTGGGATGACAGCGATCTGCCGGCGCACGAGTTGATGACGCAAAAGGTGCACGAACACGATGCCCTGGCAGGTATCCAACTGGTCATC
This sequence comes from uncultured Thalassospiraceae bacterium, assembly GCA_964344255.1. Taxonomy (GTDB): domain Bacteria; phylum Pseudomonadota; class Alphaproteobacteria; order Rhodospirillales; family Casp-alpha2; genus JAJFIE01. Next base: position 20,542 of record CAYFMQ010000006.1, on the reverse strand, counting down.
AACGGCATATCCTCGCCAAACCGGTTGAGCCGAGTCACCCCCGTAGGCCCATCACCGGGAATGATCAAGGATCTGGATCCCATTCAGGCCCGCGGGCTTTCAAAGGATGACATTGCCGAGGTTCGCCGCTGGCACCGGGATGCCGTGGTCCGCGCCAAGAAAGCCGGTTATGACGTTATCTACGTTTATGCCGGTCACACCATGACGCTGCTGACGCATTTCATGTCCAGCCATTATAACCATCGCACCGACGAGTACGGCGGCAGCCTGGAAAACCGGGTCCGTCTGTTTAAGGAAATCCTTGAAGAGACCATGGAGGTCGCCAACAACGAAGTCGCCGTGGCGGTTCGTTACGCCGTCCATGATGCCGACGGCGATGATCAGCTTCGCTTTGATCACGAAGGCCGTGAAGTGGTTGAAATGCTCGCAAATATTCCCGATTTGTGGGATGTGAACGTCACGCCCTGGGAAAGCGATTCCATGCCGTCCCGCTTCGGCCAGGAAGGGGGGCAGGAGCCCTTTATCTCCTTTGTCAAAAGCGTAACCGACAAGCCTGTTGTCGGTGTCGGGCGTTATACCAGCCCCGACCGCATGGCCGGCCTGGTCAAGAAAGGCGTGCTTGATCTGATCGGCGCGGCACGGCCATCAATTGCCGATCCTTTCCTCCCGAAAAAGGTCGACGAGGGTCGGGTCGATGAAATCCGCGAATGCATCGGTTGTAACCAGTGCATTACAGCGGACTTCCTGGGCGTACCCCTGCGTTGCACCCAGAACCCGACCATGGGCGAAGAATGGCGAAAGGGCTGGCATCCGGAAATCATTCCAGCCGCCGGATCGAGCGACAAGGTGCTTGTCGTCGGCGGAGGACCGGCCGGATTGGAAGCTTCTCTCGCCTTGGGGAAACGAGGTTACGACGTCGTCCTGGCGGAAGCATCCGACACCCTAGGCGGCAGGGTCTTGACGGAAAGCAAACTTCCTGGACTTTCCGAATGGAAGCGGGTTATCGACCACCGCACATACATGCTGAGCCAGATGCCGAACGTTGAGACCTATGTCGATAGCGAACTTAGCGCCGATGACGTCCTGGAATACGGGTTTGAACATGTCGCCATCGCGACCGGTGCCAGTTGGCGCGCGGATGGCGTTGGGCGTACCAATCGCCATGCAATCGCCGTCGAAGAGGGGGCATACATGATCTCGCCCGATGACATTCTCATTGGCAGCGAGCCTTCAGGCCGTGTCGTCGTCTTTGATGACGAGCACTATTATCTGGCCAGCGCCATTGCCGAAAAATTGCAACTGTCAGGGGCAAAGGTAACCTACGTTACCCCGGCGACAATGGCCTCGGAGTGGAGCATCAATACGCTAGAGCAGTTCCATATCCAGCAGCGCCTGCTGGACGTTGGCGTCGAAATCATCGTCGCCCACAACCTCGCAAAAGTTGGAAAGGAAAATGCTACGCTTTCCTGCATCTATTCCGGAAAGGAAACCGAGATCGGGGCAAACGCCGTCGTCCCGGTAACGTCGAGGGACAGTCGCAACGGAATTGTTTTGGCCCTGCAGGAACGCGCCGGCGAGTATGCCGAACGCGGCATCAAGTCCATCGAGGAAATCGGCGATTGCTATGCGCCTGGCACCATTGCCATGGCGACCTATTCAGGTCACCAGTATGCCCGGCAAATGGACAATCCTGAATGCCAGAAGCTTGGCTTCAAGCGGGAAAACTACCACCCGTATCTGTGATGGTTTTTCATTCAGGAGAATAAAAAAGGCCCGGCAAAAGCCGGGCCTTTTCTCTGTGGAGTAACAGCGATCAGAAAATGTTCTGCGCCGAAACCATGGCATAGAGCATGGGAATCGAAAGCATTGTGTTGGTCCGCGAAAACAGCATGGCTGTACGGGCGGAAGCAGCTTTCGTGTCAGCATCGACCTCAACGATACCAAGAGCCCGTTTCTGGTTCGGCCAGATGACAAACCAGACATTGAACCACATGATGGTGCCGAGCCACATACCGATACCGATAGCGGTGGTCCTGGCATCGGCAAAACCGTCAACGGCGCCGATGGTGATGGCTTCAACGAGATAACCGTTCATGGCGGCAAGGATGATACCCGTGACGATCGTACCCATGGCGCCCCAGCGGAACCAGAACAGGGCGGCGGGAGCAATTACCTTGCCAATTGCAGGTTTCTGCTCATCCGGAATGTTCGGCATATTGGGAATTTGAACGAAGTTGAAATACCACAGCAAACCGATCCACATAACACCGGAAAGAACATGCAGCCAACGCATGAAGAAGGTTGCATAACCATGGTCAACGCCAAAACTGTAATCTGACAGTCCAGCAACGATAAGGATCATCACGACCGTCAGAACCAGACCCGCGATGACCGTCGATTTAAGATTGGTCAGAATACCGGCCATTTTTCCCCCTTTCAGGATTTCTATTAGAGCAACTCAAAACGATATTGAACGGCAGATGACAAACAACTGCCGTAACCTGACATGCTATATACGTGTTATGGTTTTAGACATCAATCCAATACCAAGCAAAATACTAAGTTATTTGCCAACTTATTGATAAAATGTGAAAAAATATCCAAATTGAGGGTTATCAAATTACCCGTATTAGGTTGGTAACAACGCTTTGGCTGAAATGAACGAATCCGATTTAAGCGGCACTGCACTCTGTGAGGATCATGTGCGGCGCCATGATTTCGACCGCTACCTCTGTTCAATGCTCGCTCCCCAGCCTGCTCGCCAGACATTGATGACGATCTATGCTTTCAATTGTGAACTGGCGGCCATACGCGAACGGGTCAATGAAAAGATACTTGGCGAAATACGATTTCAGTGGTGGAAAGAGCAGATTGAAGGCATTTATGCAGGTACGATCAAACCGGAAGGCATTGCCGGATCGGTCTTTGAATTCGTCAGATCACACGCTCCGGACCGCCGTCATTTCGATGACCTGATCGACAGTCGTATACGTGATCTTTCCGATGAGCTTTTCGACGACATGGATGACTGGAAGTCCTATTGCGCAGCAACGACAGTGCCTCTTTTTCAGTTGTCGTTGACGACGGTCCCGGAAAACCAGCAAGACAGGAGTTCCGTCAACGATGAACTGGTTCGTTCTGCAGCAATAGCCTGGGCCGCAACGGGGTTGATCAGGGCGATACCATCACATTCCGCCCAAAACCGTTGCATGATTCCTCGTTCACTGCTTCTAAAATACGAAACCTCACAAACTCTGGTTTTTACCGAACAGGAAAGAGCAACGCTTAAAAGAATTGTCAGGGAGATAGCGGAAACGGCAGAGAGGAACCTGGCTACATCAAAATCGCAACTGGCTGATATCGATCCCGCCTTAATTCATGTCTTCCTACCCCTGGTCCTAGCCGGGTTTTATCTCAACAATATCCGGAAATCGGATTTTGACCCATTTCACACAAGGGTTTCCTACCCCAATAACGCCGCCAGAATGCTCAAGCTGCTTTATACATCCTGGCGCAAAAGGATATGAAGAGATCAGGAACCTGGATGTAGCCGCATCAGTTCAAATGCTGAAACTTGCGGGAAGATCGGCCCTGAATGGGCGGAATACAATGTAACGGCGCCACGCTTTTCATCCGGGAACCCTCCCCGCGTATCGTCGAACTGCCTGATTTCCAGTGTCGACGTTATCTGGGTATGAGGATTGAGCGCCTGCCACATAACGGTCGGATTTTCACGTTCCGGGGCCGCCAACGGCGAAATGGTCCGGCGCCAGATATTTGTCGGATTACCCAAACGCTGCATGTAGTAACTGACGACATTGTTAAAGGATTCACTTGGGAAAAGGGCGTGGAATCGTGTCGCGACGCCATTGTCATAGCGAACAATAGCATTCAGTCCCTGATACATCACCGTATCAACTTGCATGAAGTTTTCCAGTTCCTGCGGCCAGTCGATTTTTTCTATGCAAAACAGCACGGCGCCACGGCGCTTATCGATACAGGCTTTCTTCCTGGCTGTCGGATCAACGCCAATCGGCGGCGCTTTGCCCAGAACCACCGTTTGACCCATGGATAAAATACCCGCTGCAGCTACGGCTGAACTGGTTTTCGGGACAACGGCTCCACCCAGCAACGTCCGAGCTGCCGTTGGCGCAGATTGAACGGATACGACATCCCACGAGCCGGTTATTGCCGTTTGTTGGGAAGTTTCAGCCCCCGGTTGGGGTTGAGAGAAAATCTGGGAAAGCTGGGTTGCGAAACCGCCAGATGCACCATCACCCGGTGTTGGCGCACCATGAACGATATTTCCCTGATTATCCGTCGATGTTACATCCCATGAAGGCGCTGGTTGTTGCTCCGGAATTCCTAATTGGGCCAGATCTGCGGGGCTGACAGGAATTTCAGGAACCGAAACGGGTTGCCCGGTAGTTTCAATTTCATTGCCAAGGGATGACATGGGTGGCGGGGACGCCAAATCCGAAGAACTCAGCGGGGCTTCGGATGGGGCCTGGGGTAAAATATTAGCGCCTAGGTTTCCTTGCGATGTCACGGCTTGAGGTAACGCCCCCGGCTGGGGTAGGGCGCTTGTCTGGCTCGGGTATCCTATATTCGGTGACTGGAACAGACGGGCAATCTGCCCAAGGGCAGCAACAGCATTATCTTCAGCGGTGTCAATCGATCTTCCCGCCGGCGGGGCGCTATACCCGTGATCAACAAACGCCAGTGATTTTTTAGCAAGTTTTCCAGGAGACAGCTCAGGCAACAATAAAGTTTCACCAGCCTCCATAAGGGTGGGTTGTTCATAGGATGAGGTCCCCGAAGGAAGCTGGGGTCTGGACATATCCTGTATTTGAGCGATCTGTTCCGCCTCTTCAGGGTCAAAAAGGCCAAGACGTTGCAAGAAACGAACACCAGAAGAACCGCCATCGGGCGGCGGAACATATCCCGGTGGCAAGGCTGAGCCAGTCAATTCCGCTCTCTGCTTGGCGCGCAGTTCCGTCTGGATGTTTTGCGTTCCTGACAGATGCTCGCGGATCATGTCTTCTTTTTCGGTTTCTTCAATGTTTTGTTCACGGACATCAGCCAGTTGTTGTGAACGCTTATTGGATTCCTTGCGAAGTTTCTCAATAACGGCTGCCCTTATCCTTTCATACTCAGGCAACAATTCCGTATTACGCGCTACGGAATCCGGTTCATCCACTGGCGGCGGCTGTGGCGATACTGTCCCCTCATCAAAAATCCTCATTTGGGCGAAAAAACCGCTTTCATCGTCGGATGGAAGTTCAGGTAACGATGGTTCGGGAATTTCAGGAATTTCAGCCAGCATTGGAACGTCAACTTCTTCAACAGTGCCTTCCGGTATTTCGGGTTGCTGATCCTCCTTCTCGACAGAGGTGAAGATGGAAGCCTCACCAGTCATGTCTTCAGCAGGTTTTCGGGGAGGTGTATTGGGATCAAATGCCACACGTTCGCCTTCCTGGGATAAAATATCCGCTTCATCCTCATCTTCAGCCATGACCGCTTCAGGTTCAGCCTCGATGATCTCAGCCCCTTCAATGGAAAGCGGAATAGCTTTTTCCAGATCTTCCGTGGAAACGGCAGGCTCATCCATCGCCGTCAATATCTCAGACCCGCTTTCTTCAACCGCTTCGGAAGGCGCTTCGGATACTGGTGGCTTCGGGGTATGGCTGGGATTTAAAACGCTGAGACGGGAAAAATAATCTTTTAGCGATTCCGTTCCCGCCTCTGCAGCCGGTTCCTCCAAGATGGCAGTTGACGGTGCTTCCGGCAATTCACTAACTGGCGTGGCAACAGACTTTAGATCAGTTACCTGGTTAGCCTGATCTGAAGGAGAGGGAGTATCTTCAATTGGTTCAAGATCATCGCGTGGAATAATCCCTTCGCCACTCACTGATGCTTCGCGCTGAACGGTCTCTTCCGGTGAAGCTTCTTCCGGTAGGGGAGCAGGAGCAGGCTCATCAGTTTCAACGATTGTTGTCGGCTCACTCGTGCGTTCCTCTATAGCCTGATAAGCACGCAGGAAATGTGTGATCGTGAAATGACCGAGTGATTCAGCCAGCTCTGCCGCTGTCAAATTGTCGGCGTTAACAGCGAGCAAATCGGCGCCATCGATAACGGCCTGTTGGACAGCGCTCAATTTACCGTCGCGGACAGCCCTGAAAAGCCGGCTTGTTTCCGCCGAATAAGGGAGCACCGCTCGGGGCCGTATCGTTTGCCTGGTCATTGCTGAGGGAAAGAGCGGCGAAAGATGTATCCGGTAATGAAACCAGAACACCAAACGCGACGAATACTGCAACAAGCAAACGTGTGCTTCCTCTCCGTGAACGGGGAGCATTCCTCAAACGGTTTTGCGAAACAGTTAATACTGACACACCTGTCCCCACGACCCGAAGCAGACCTGATCGTCAACAACGGAAGATTACGGTACACATAACTTTTCGCATTTATTTTGCCATTTAATTCATGAATTCGCCATCACCACAGCTCACGAAATGAGTTAAAAAAAAATTGTAACATATTGTTATAGTTAATTTTTAACAGCATTCGTATTTTGCTTCAGTGGACCAAATAACTCACTATTTCGCTCTATTTCATCACAGATTCCTGTTCAGGAGCGAATCAGGTCTAACCGATTCGCATGTATTGCCAAAGCACCAGCTTTTCCAAAGGCTTTAGGCTGGTCCCGAAATCTCAGGTGCGACCGAACGCCAATCCAGTGAGTTTCCAAGCAAACACCGACGAACGCTCAAGATATAAATTAGAATTTCAGTGCGGTTATATCTGAAAACGGCTACAAGAGTCTGCTGGTTTCCTGACCTGGTTTTTTCAACCATCAGGTTATTCAAACCACTCGGGAGAGCTTGTAACTTGACGCCAAAGCAGATTTTTCTTGCTCTGATCATTCCGACAACTTGGGGATTGGGTTTCGCCATGGCGAAAGTCGGCATGTATCAGTTTCCTCCGTTACTGATCATGAGCATGCGGTTCTCATTGGCGGCACTTGTGCTTGTCTGGTTTACACGTCCGCCTTGGCCATTCATGGGCCGTATCTTTCTGATCGCCCTGATCAGCGCAACGATTCAGTACGGGTTTACATTCTACGGACTAAAGGGACTGGATGCGTCAACGGCTGTTATCGTGGTGCAACTGGAAGCGCCATTCCTGGCCTTGCTGGCTGCGGTTTTTCTTAAAGAACGTTTCGGCTGGAAACGCGCCATCGGCATGGCGTTGGCCTTTGGCGGCGTAGCGATTATCGCCGGGGAACCGAGGCTGGAGGGCAATCTGGTATATGTGGGCCTTGTCGCCACCGGCGCCATGACATGGGCCGTGGGCCAGGTAATGGTCAGCCAGCTCCGAGAAGTTAAAGGTCCCATGCTTTTGGCCTGGGTTTCCATGTTTGCCGCCCCGCAGATGTTTGTCGCCTCCCTGGCCATCGAGGAAAACCAGTGGCAGGCGATAACCCAGGCCACATGGATCGACTGGGGTATCGTGCTCTATCTCGGGCTCATCATGACCGCCATGGCCTACAGCATCTGGTATCATCTGCTCAGCACCTGTGCGCTCAGCAGCCTTGCGCCGTTTCTGCTGTTGACGCCGGTCACCACGGTAATTTTCGGCGTGTTTATCCTGGATGAGGTATTCACCCTGTCCATGTCGATCGGGGCCATATTGGTGATGATAGGCGTTGCGGCCACGACGATTGAGCGTCGGAACAAAAGCGATAAGGTTGACAAAGACGCTCGTGAACCGTAATTAGCCGGTTCCTGAATAATTGGAGATACAACGTGACCGATCTCGGTGCTGCCAATTTGCGACGACGACGCCAGCGAATTTTCGCTGCGGCGGTTTGACGCGTCCGGTTTCAGCACTCAGAACCCGTATCTCGTTTCCACGACAATCGTACAGGTTCCAGGGAGCCATAACGGAATTTCCCGATAAAGGTCCCGGAAGTCATTCAGCCTCAGCACTTTCTGCTCAGCCCGATTGACTTAAACTTACTTTCAGGAACCGAAAAATGTTCGATATCACACCCCAGAAACCGTCCCACGCCGAAAAAATCGAAACCTTGCTGGACAAGGCGTTTGGGAAAGCCCGTTTCTCCAAGACGTCATATTCCTACCGTGAAGATATCGGCGATATCCCTGAGTTGCGTTTCGTCGCCATGCAGGAAAGACAATTGCTGGGCACGATCCGGTTCTGGCCCGTGATGATCTGCGGCAAGCAATCCGTTCCGGCCCTGTTGCTTGGTCCGCTCGGTGTTGATCCCGACCACCAGGGTCAGGGCATCGGCGCCGCCCTTATCCATCATGGCCTTGAAGTGGCCCGCGAACAGGGACACGGGATTGTCCTGCTGGTGGGTGACCTGACGTACTATGGCCGCTTCGGTTTCGGCCCTACTGAAAACCGCAATATTTTCATGCCCGGCGAGCAACCAGAGCGCCTGCTGGTTCGGGAACTGAGAAACGACGCCTTGATTGATGTTCAGGGGAACGTCACCAGCATGGCAAACCCCGAAATCCGAGTCGCCTGATCCTTAAACTGCGACACAACGAGGATTATCGCCTACCTGAATTGCCAGCCGTTTCCGCCCAGGGGTCAAAGGCATCCATGGCGCGTTTGCTCATGGCTTTTTTGCGATCCCGCCCTTTGGGCGGACGCTCTCCCGGTTTTTTCTCAAGGGGCGGGAACAGGCCGAAATTGATGTTCATGGGCTGGAACGTTTCCGCATCGGCGCCGATGGTAATGTGGGATAAAAGAGCGCCCAGGGCCGTTAAGTCAGGCGGCGGCGTGAGCGTTTTTCCAGTTCGCTCTGACACAGTGAACAAAGCCGCCAGCAGGCCGACGGCCGTGCTTTCCACATAGCCTTCGCAACCTGTGATCTGGCCTGCAAACCTGATATGGGGCAAAGCCTTCAACCGCAAGGTCGGATCCAGCAGGCGGGGGGAATTGAGGAACGTGTTGCGATGCAATCCGCCGAGACGGGCAAACTGGGCGTTTTCAAGCCCGGGTATGGAGCGAAACACCCGCTGCTGCTCGCCATAGGTCAACTTGGTCTGGAAACCGACCATGTTGTAGAGCGTTCCAAGCGCATTGTCCTGGCGCAGTTGCACGACGGCATAGGGTTTCGTTTCCGGATCATGAGCATTGGTCAAGCCGCGCGGCTTCATGGGACCGTGTCGAAGGGTTTCCGGTCCACGTTCCGCCATCACTTCGATGGGAAGGCAGCCGTCGAAGTAGGGCGTGTTCTGCTCCCATTCCTTGAATTCCACCTTTTCGCCTTCAATCAGGTTCCGGATGAAGGTTTCGTAGTGCTCCCTGGTCATGGGGCAGTTGATGTAATCCTTGCCGTCACTGCCCGGCGCGCTCTTGTCATAGCGGGACTGAAACCAGGCGACGTCCAAATCGATGCTGTCCTTGTAGACAATGGGTGCGATGGCGTCGAAGAAAGCCAGGGATTCCTCACCGCTCAAACGGTTGATGGCTTCGGCCAGGGCAGGGGACGTCAGCGGCCCCGTTGCGATGATGCAGGAGCCCCAGTCCTCGGGCGGCAGCTCCGTGACCTCGCCCCGCCTGATTTCGACCAGGGGGTGATCGGCGAGGCGCCGCTCGACGGCGCGGCTGAACCCGTCACGGTCGACAGCCAGGGCTGAACCGGCGGGAACCCGGTTTTCATCCGCTGCCGTCATGATCAGCGAACCAAGCCGGCGCATTTCATGGTGCAGCAATCCGACGGCGTTATACTCGGCATCGTCTGACCTGAACGAGTTCGAGCATACCAACTCCGCCAGGCCGTCGCCCTGGTGAGCATCCGTTCCGCGGTGGGGCCGCATTTCATGGAGAACGACGGAAACGCCGGCCTCGGCCAGTTGCCAGGCGGCTTCCGAACCGGCCAATCCGCCGCCGATTACATGGACCGGCTTCTCAGCAGTGTTGTCGTTTTTACTAGTCATTCGCCTTCAATAGTGATGGAAGTTACTGCACTCAATACAATTTTAAGGCATTTAGATAGAATATTGGCTGCCGGCAAGTGAGCGAAAGAGGGCCACACGTGCTTAATAAGGATAAAAACAAGGACCAGTGGGAGAAAATAACCCAGCAGGAACTTGATGAAATCGCCGAGTCCCACGAAAAGTTCGCCAACGGCGAGATGGGCGGTACCCGCGCCATGCTCAAGTTCAGGGACATGTCCTACCTGGATCTTGCCAACAGGGACTTCCGCGGCGCGGATTTCACCGGCGCCCTGCTGTGTCATGCCGAAATGCAGGCGGGCCTGTTTTCGGAAGCCAACCTGTTCGGCGCCGACCTGCGTTCAGCCCAACTGGCCTATGCCGACCTGTCTCGGACAGACCTGCGCGGCGCCTGCCTGGCGCGAGCCGACCTGAACCGTGCAATCCTCGAGGAAGCCGACATGCGCGAAGGCCAGCTTCTGACCAAGGGCCGGGGCGGCGATATCCGCGGGATGGTCCCTGATCCCACAGCAACCGGCCTCGAACAAGCGACGGCCAGGGGCGCCAATATGTCCGGCGCGCGGGTATCCAACTCCTTCATTGTCCAGACCGACCTGACCGATTGCAACCTCAGCAATGCCAAATTCATCCGCGCCAACCTGTCGCTTTCCAACATGACCGGCTGCAACCTTGAAGGCGCCGACTTCACCGAAGCCAACCTGTCGGGCGCCGTTTTCCACGGCGCCAGTTTCTCCGCCACCCAGCTCGATCACGCCGACCTGTCGGGCGCGGACCTTATCGGCGCCGTGTTCGACAACATGGATTTCACCAACGTGGACTTGTCGGACTCCAAGGTCGCCAAGACCATCGACAAGCTGGACAAATCCATCCAGCAGATCATCCAGGATCATGTCGAGTGGGTGGGCACCAACGGCAAGAACGGCGTACGCGCCGATCTTTCGGCGACGAACCTGACCGGAATTGACCTCTCGAAGGTCAATCTGTCGGCGGCGAACATCGCCTATGCCGTCTTGCGCTCCGTCAACCTGACACGCGCCGAGATCATCATGTCGGACATGGCCTTTGCCGATCTTCGCGAAGCCCGGATGGACCGGTCCGTTCTGCGCGGCACGAAATTCATGCGCGCCATTCTGGACGACGCCTCCTTTGTCGGCGCGGACCTGAGCTCGATCATCGTTTCGAGCCGCGCCGGGGGTGGTGAATGGCGGACATCGCTGGATCACGCCAAGGCGCGCCGCACCAAGTTCAACGGCGCCAACATGCAGAACGGGGATTATGTCGGCGCCGACTTCACCGGTGCGGATTTCAGGGACGCTGACCTGTCGGGCTCGCTGCTGCAGGACGCCGATTTCACGGAAGCCGACCTGCGCGGCGCCAACCTGAACAACACCGACAAGCGCGGTGCAGAAGGCCTGCAGGATTTCATCTGAGCGGGCCGCCATGTTTTTGACTTCCGCTTGAGCCTGTGAGACCATTATAGAACCCATAGTTTTGGCGCATGTTTTATTGTTCACAGCAGAGCCTGACCCATGACACCCCGATTCAATACCCTTACCGTAACGGCCGCGATGGCCGCCCTTTTGCTTGCGTTGCCGTTCCTGAGCACTTCTGCCTGGGCCGCACCGCAATTGCTGGCCGTCGCCGCGACGCCGGTGCCCCAGCCGCTGCACTGCGCGGATGGAATCTGCGCCGCCGATCTGAGTTCCTTCTGCCTGCAAAAGCAGCGTTCCAACCCGCAACCCGGAACGGGCTATACGTCCCATGACGACACCTCCATAACCCTGATCTACACCGATTCATCGGGTGGAGAACGCCGGGTTCCGGCAACCGACATGATCCGGCTGACCAGCAAACGGGGCTTCACCGCCGTGCTGGCCGAAATGGACGAGCAGGTCCTGAAAGGCCTGAACGCCTCCAATGCGGCCATCAGCGTATCCTCCGGCGTCACCCTGGTGCCGGTTCCCGTTGCCGGCGATGACGATCCCATCAGGCCCGAAGAAATCCAGACCGCCGTGACGACCCTCAGGCCGCTTGCCGACGAATGGCTCAGCGGCGCCAGCGAAAAATCCCAGGCCGTCGGTCTGGTCAATACCCTGATCAACCAGACACCGCTGGCCGAGCCGATGCCGTCGGCGGACCGGGCCGGCCTGTGGGATGTTACCTGGCAACGCGTCACGGCCTATAGCCCCGAAGCGGGTGGCCTGCCTGAACAGGCGGCCGTCGACAGGGCGCGCGACATGTTCGACGCCTGTCTATGGCGGGTCGAGGTCGGGCGCTACCACACCATGCGCGACTGTCTCGGCATCAAGCACGATTCCCTGTTGCAGGACATGAACCTGAGCTACTGGAAAGCCAGTGGCGCGGGGAGCTGATCTTGAGCCTCAGACAGCAGCCTGACGCCTCGACACAAATCCAAATCGGCAACATCACGGTGCAGCGCATCGTCGAGATGGAGGGGCCGTTCCTGCCGCCCACGGACATCTGCGCTGAGGCCACGCCGGAAAACCTTCACCCCTATCTTTACTGGCTTTCACCGCACGCCCTGTGCCAGGAAACCGGCAAGCTGATTTTCGCCTTCCAGTCCTATCTCGTCAGGACCTCGCACCACACCATCCTGATCGATACCTGCGTCGGCTGCGACAAGACCGTCGATTGGTATCCGGATTGGCACAAACGCTCGGACCTTGTCTGGCTGGAGCGCCTCGCCAAAGCCGGGGTTCAGCCCGAACAGGTGGATTACGTATTCTGCACCCATCTGCACCTGGACCATACGGGCTGGAACACGCGCCTGCTGGACGGCCGCTGGGCGCCGACATTCCCCAATGCGAAGTACGTCATGTCAAAGGAAGACTACGATGACAGCCAGCAAGGCGACAGCGTCGTCTACAACGAGAACATCCTGCCGGTCATGGAGCAAGGGCAGGGCGTGCTTGTCGATACCGCCTTCCAGCTCGATGACGAGGTCTGGCTGGAACCGACCCCGGGCCACACCCGGGGCCATGTGGCGGTGCACCTTACGTCCGGGGGCCATCACGCGGTGATGTGCGGCGATCTGATGCACACGCCCGTGCAGTGCGTTCACCCGGAATGGAGCGCGGTTTTCGACTGGGACAAGGAACTGGCCCACAGGACCCGGCGGCAGTTTCTCGAGACCTGCTGCGCCGAAGACAGGCTGGTGCTGACGGCGCATTTTCCCTCGCCCTCCGTCGGCCATATCGCCGAAGAGAACGGTTCAGGCGGGGCCTTCCGTTTCCGCTACGCGAAATCCTGAACGGCTTTGAATCAGGTCTCTTATCAGGCGTTCGGGTCCAGGATGGAATAGTACTTGCGGACATAACCGTCCGATTTCCAGCTACACACCGTTCCCATGGGCACGAAGAACATGTCGCCCGCCGTGAAGGTCTGGACTGCGCCGTTGGCTTCCGTAATCGTCACGGTGCCTTCCAGAAGCTGAACGAACTCATGACAGGGGAAGGGGTTCATGGCGCTTTCAAAGGCCGTCGAATCCCACATGCCGATGAACATGTTGCCGTCGTCGTTGGTGAAACGGATGTTGTCGTGCTGGACTGGCGCATCGCCGACGATCTCGAAGGGATCGGTGGTCTCCATCTTCTCCATGCCCTTGGCCAGCTCTTCCGGGTCGAGAACGATGACCCCGCCGTCGGCGGACCCGATCTTCGGCGTTTCCGTGTTCGGGTTGTCATAGGTCATGAAGAACTTCCTTAAGTTCCCTACCTGTTTCCAGCTCGTCGGAATGGCGTTGCGGATGAAAAAGGTCTGGCCTTCCTCGGCGCAGGTTTCGTTGCCGTCACCGTCGAGCATGGCGACCCGGCCTTCCAGCAGCAACATGAACTCGTCGCCGGGGTAGGGGCCGAAGGCCTCCTGCATGTCGGTGGTGGTCCACACGCCCAGCGTCAGGCCAAACTCCTCGTCCGAGAAATAGACGTGCAGGGTCTGTTCGGGCAGTTCGGACTGGAAATCCGCCGGGTCCAGCTCCATGGGCTCAAGGCCGACGCCTTCGGGGCCGTTGCGTTCGAAGCGGATAACCTGGGGGGTGTTGCTCATGGGGGAAACCTCGTCTCTGTCCTGTTTGTTTATGATGTTTATGGAAAATGATGGACGCGAGTATGCAGCGCTCCCCATACACGGCGCCATAACCCCAAGGGTATAGAAAAGGACGGATTTCAGGCCCGGAATTGCGTCGACAGCGGCAGTCGCTAAGCCTTTGAAATTCAACAAAATGTAGACTTTTGTCTACTTTTGTAGACTTTTTCGAGCGTTAACCTTTATGTTTTCTTTAATTTCAATGGGTTAGGGCGGGTTATTTTCCATAATAATGTAGACTTTTGTAGACATTTGTAATCCAGAGTCAAAAACCACCCCAAAAGGCTGAATCCGGCCTCCGCATGATTTCAAGCACTGCCATAAGGTTTTACGGCGCCGCTCGGTAATTTATTCACCATGGGAAAGAACATAAAACCAAATTAGGAATATAAACATATTTTTAGCAAAATGTCAAGGAATTTCAAATTTCTTACCGCCCAACCCTGAAAAATTTGAATTTGCCCCGCCGTTTGATCCACGGTTACATGGACTATCAGATGCCGAATGGGGGCGATTTTCCATGAACAATCCTGACCCGCGTTATGTGATCACATCCGCCGCCATCAACGAAGGCCATCTTGAAATCGGCTGGGGCGACGGACACTTGAGCACTTTCCACCCCCTGTGGCTGCGCCACCAGTGCAGCTGCGAGGCCTGCGGCACCCCGATCACCGCCGTGCGCGGCCTTCGGCTGCATCATATCCCGGAAGACATCGAAGCCCGGCTGGACGAAAGCTCGGACGGCTCGGTCAGCCTGATATGGTCCAATGACGGCCACCGCTCCAGCTATACGTCACAGTGGCTGCGCGATCATTGCTATTCGGATGCGGAGCGGGCCCGGCGCAAACACCGCCCCGTCCTGTGGGACTGGCAGATTTCCGGCTATTGTCCCCGGGCCGACATGACAGTCTGCGAACAGTCGGCGGAGGAACGTCTCGCCCTGCTGGAACGGGTGCGCGATTACGGCTTCTGCATGATCGATAACGCACCCACCGAGGCCGCGCAGGCATCCCGCCTGATCAACCTCGTCGGCGAACAGCGCCAGAGCCATTACGGCACCTATACGCTGTCGAAGAAGGATACCGTCGACAACGTCGGCGATATTACTGCGGCCCTCGACCCGCACTGCGATGAAACCTACCGGTTATCGACTATCGGCATCACCGTGTTCCAGGTCCTGAACCCGGCTTCCCACGGCGGCGATTCCACCCTTGTCGACGGGTTCGAGGCGGCCCGCCGTCTGCGCGAACGATATCCGGAAGATTTCGATCTGCTCACGCGGATTCCCATCACCGGCGAGCGACGTGATGCGGCGGCCAACAGCGGCGGCCGGTCGAAATGGTTTTCCGCCACCATGCCCATGATCCGGCTGGATTTCGACGGTGATATCGCCGGCGTGCGCTGTAATGAGCGCCAGATCGCGCCGCTGGAAATTCCCGCCGACCTGATCGGTCCCGCTTACCGGGCGCTGAAGCATTTCTACGAGATCCTCTATGACCCTGAACTCATGCTTAGCTTCAAGCTGAAGACGGGGGAGGGATTGATCTTCGACAACCAACGAATCCTTCACGGCAGGACGGCTTTCGAGCCTGAAGCCCCGCCGAGATCGGTACTGACCAGTTCCGTCGATATGGAGGAGTTTCACTCTACCCTTCGTCTGTTGACCGAAACCGTCAGGGGCAGCGTCCCCGCCACGCGATTGACCCAGGGCATGGTGGCATGAGCGACGTAAGCAAGGCAGGGGACAAGACATTCAAGGTGCTGGCCCTGGGTGGAGACCATATCGGCCCGGAAGTAGTGGCGGAAGGTCTGCGCGTCCTGAGCCATGTAGCCGGGAAATCAGGCATGGCGTTCGAGATCGAACAGGACCTGCTGGGCGGCGCTTCCTGGGACGTCCACGGCAGGTTCTGCACGGACGAGGTGCTGGAAAAGGCCCGCGGCGCCGATGCGGTGCTCGTGGGCGCCGTCGGCGGGCCTGAATGGGATGACATCACCGTAGACGGGCCGATAACCGAATCCGACGGGCTAACGCGGCTCCGGATCGAGATGGACGTGTATAATGCCCTGCGCCCGGCTCGTTCGTGGCGGGCTCTGCATGACCGTACCCCGTTCCGGCCCGAAGTAATCGACGGCGCTGACCTGCTGGTCATCCGCGAAAACAGCGGCGGCATTTATTACGGCGAGCCGCGGGGAAGGGAGATTCAGCCGGACGGCCAGGAAAGAGCTTTCGAGATCAGCGAATACCTGACCGCCGAGGTCGAACGCATCGCCCGCTGCGCCTTCGA
Organism: uncultured Thalassospiraceae bacterium; assembly: GCA_964344255.1. GTDB lineage: Bacteria > Pseudomonadota > Alphaproteobacteria > Rhodospirillales > Casp-alpha2 > JAJFIE01. The sequence goes on along the minus strand of CAYFMQ010000006.1, from coordinate 4,164 downwards.
CGCCGCACGGCACCGCAGCGGGGCCATGGCGTCGCTCGACAAGTCCAACGTCATGGAAAGCGGCAAACTGTGGCGCGAAACCGTGGACCGGATCGGCCGGGACGAATACCCGGACGTGCGGCTCAGTCACCTGCTGATGGATTACGCGCTGTTCGCCTTCGCCTGCAAACCAAACGAGTTCGACGTGATTTTGGCCGACAACCTGTTCGGCGACTTGATCTCCGACCTGACCGGCGCTGTCGCCGGCTCGCTGGGCATGCTGCCGTCTGCAACGCTGCCGGGCTCCGCCGTATCGGGCGGCTGTATTCGTGGCGGCATATTCGAGCCGACCCACGGCAGCGCACCGGATATTTCAGGGCGGGGCACAGCCAATCCCATGGGCGCCATCCTTTCCGTCGCCATGATGTTCGATTACGCTTTCGGCAGGACCGACCTGGCGCGGCAAATCGAACAGGCGGTGGAAGACGTCCTGGAGGAGGGTGCCATGACGCCTGACCTGGGCGGCACGGCGCGCACCACAGACGTTACCGACGCCGTCCTCGGCAGTCTCTGAAAACAACGCCCCTTTATCGCAACCCCCGGCAGGAGACAGTATGGAAACACGGACGCCCCCCTGGATGACACGCGTTACCGCGCCCGGTGCGGCGGCCTTTGCCGTGCTGAGCGGTATGGAGGCCATGACGCGGGCGCTGATAGCGGCGTCCCTGCCGATCCAGACCCAGGCGCTGTTCGGTAATGACGAGAGCGTCAGCCAGCTTTCACTGGCGGGATCCGTGGCGGCGCTGCTCATGGCGCTTCTCCTACCCAGATTAGCGGTCGCTATCGGCCGCGTCCGATTGTGCGTCGCCGGCATCATCATCATCGGCGCCGCCTCCGCGTTGTTTCTTTTCCAGGTCCATTCGTTCCAGCTTTTCGGTTTCATCTGCCGCGCCGTCGGCGCCGTTGTGTTCTACTCCATGATTTCCATGTACATCATGGATCACGTGCGGCGCGACCAGATCGGCCGGGCCGAGCCGTTGCGCCTGCTGTCCATCGGTCTGGCGTGGACGGCAGGACCCTTTATCGGCGTACAGATCGAGGAATGGTGGGGTGAATGGGCGCCGTTTCTCGCCAGCATCGGATTCAGCACCCTGCTGCTCGGCTGTTTTCTCATCCTGCGCTTCGGCGAAGCTCCGATTATCCAGGCCGCCAATGCTTCTGCCGGGGCTGGGGCTGGAACTGGAGCAACGGCGAAGCCAGGTAGAAAGCCCGGGTCCCGGCTGTTTTCCTGGTCACAGATACGCTCCTTCGTGCGGCAACCCAGGCTCGTGCTCGCCTGGTGCCATGCCTTTGGCCGGGGTTTCTTCTGGAACGCGCTCAACCTGTACGCGCCGCTGTTCGCCATTCATGCGGGACTGGGGGCGAAGGTCGGCGGTCTGATCATCAGCATCGGTTCCGCCTTCATGCTGGCCATGCCGCTCTGGGGCTGGCTTTCCCGGCGTTACGGCATTCGCCGCGTCAGCCTGATCTGCTTTCCCGTCGCCTGTTTCGGCATGGCGGCCGCCGGCGTGCTGGATAGTGCGCCCTGGCTCGCCGCCGTGGCGCTGGTGCTCTCAGCGCTCGCCATGTCGGTGATCGACGGCTACGGCAACGCGCTTTACTTAAGAGCCTGCAAGCCGTCGCAGCGCACCACCATGACGCCGATATTTTCCACGCACCGGGACCTGACCGATATCGGACAGTCGGCGCTGTTCGCCGTGCTGTTGCTGTTCCTGCCCGTCACGGTCGTATTCATTTCGGCCGCCGTGGTCATGGGGCTGATGGTGCTGCTGTCGCTTCGCATCAACAGGCGCTTGTAGCTTATAGCGTCGAGGGTTCGACCCGTTGTTGCCGTTTGTGGGCAACCCGCTCGCGGTGCAGGATCAGCAACCCGGAACCGACGATGACACCGGCGCCCATCAGCGTGTTGAAGTTCGGCGTCTCGTCCCAGATCAGCCAGCCGTAGACGGCGGCCCACAGGATGATCACGTACTGGATGGGCGCGACGAGGGACAATTCGCCGATGCGAATGGCGACCACGTAGCTGAAGAACGACACGGCGATGATCAGACCGGCCAGCGCCATCCACCCGGCGTTGGCGGCATCGACGGGCGACCACCCCCAGATGATGCTGAACAAACCGCCGATGATGACAACCAGCGCCGTGGTCATGGTCACCGAGGCCGATGAGACGTGGGACGCCACCATACGGGTGGAAGAATCCCGGACCGCCACGAACAGGGCTGCGCCCAGTGGTAGCAGCATGGCCGGGTTCCAGTCTTCGCCGCCCGGACTGGTGATCAGCAGCACGCCCACGAACCCTGCAAATACGGCGCTCCAGCGCCAGGGGCCGACCTTTTCATTGAACACGAACTTCGACATGGCCGTCAGCAGGATGGGTGAGACAAAAACCAGTGTCGTCGCCGTGGCGATGGGGATGAGAAACAGGCTGGTCAGGAACAGATACGTTGCGAACAGCTCCGCGAACCCGCGCACCAGGCACCACCTGTGCAGGATCTGGTTCATCGTGATGGTTTGCCTGAACGCAAAGCGCGCCCCGGCATAGAGGAAGGCGACCAGGAAGACGCCCCTGAGCACCATCATCTGGCCCACGGGGATTTCGCCGCCGACCCAGCGCATGATGGCGTCGTTGGTGGCGAGCGCGCTCATGGCCAACACCATGAGCAGGATGGCTTTCCGGTTGTCCGTCATGGCTGGCGATACTTCGCTTCCATTTCCTTGCGGATGGCGTAGGCCGCCGAGGTGTCGTCCATCTCGACATCCTGCCAGCGCACCGGCTGGTTGGCGGCGACGTCGTTCTTCAGCGTCACATGATCGGCCAATCCGATGGGCAGCCCGCCGATTTCGAGGGAACTTTCCGCCGGATAGAGCCGGCCCCACACCGTGAAGCCGCCTTCGCCGTCGAGGGTTTCGCCCGCTTTCAGGTCGCGCTTGGCCGTGGCGACCACGTCGCCCCTAAATCCCAGGGTCGAGCCCGTCGGCTTGTTCAGCAGCGCCGCGGACAGGATCGAGATATTCAGTTCCAGCCCGATTAGGTGGAAGGGCTTGTACATGGCGGAATAGCGTCCCGAGGCGTCCGTGTTCATGCCGTACTGGCGGAAACAGGCGGCGGCGTAGTCATTGGGTGCCTCGATCACCACGTAGACGCCCCAGCGCAGGTCCTTATGGACATCCGTGCCGTCGCGGTTGAGCGATGAGACGACCTCGACCTGACCCTTGGCGTAAAGACAGCCGCCCTCGGATTTGGGGCGCAGCGCCTCCGCCAGGTCGTCCATGCCCACGGGCGGAAACGCGAGGCCCTCCGGCGGCACGATCAGGCCCGTACCGTTGGCGATGGCGGCCATTTCCAGCGCCGACTTGGTGCCGTCGAGGAAGCTGTTGAACATCTGGCTGTTCATGCCGGCCGCCGCCGCCTGCTCCGCCGTCAGCCCGTAATGATCCCAGATGGTATCGGGCGTCGAGGCGTGATAGGCGGGCAGGTACTTGGTGCCCTTGCCGGCGGCCACCACGTCGAAACCGCAGGCCCTGGCCCATTCCACCATTTCGCAGGTCAGCGCGGGCTGGTCGCCGTAGGCCATGGAATAGACCACGCCCGCCTTGCTGGCTTCTTCGGCCAGCAGGCCACCCGCCAGCACATCGGCCTCCACGTTCACCATGACCACATGCAGGCCCCGGGCAATGGCGGCGCGGGCATGAACCAGGCCAATGGTGGGCACGCCCGTCGCCTCGACCACCACATCGACGTCGCCGGCCTCGATCATGGCGAAGGCGTCGTCCGTGAACCGGGTGTTTTCAACCCGTTCCCCGGTCCAGCCCACGATGCGGCAGGATTCCTTGGCCTTGTCCGGGTCCAGGTCGGCGATGACGGCAACCTCCAGCGCCGGGGTCGTCGGCACCTGCGAGAGGAACATCGAGCCGAACTTGCCGGCGCCGATCAGGCCGACACGGACCGGTTTCGATGCTTCGGCGCGGGCCGCCAGTTCCTGATAGACGAACATGTGTTGCTCCTGATGCTGCCCAAAGTCCATCGGGCCGTTTAGGGCAGGTCATGTTTTCTTGGAATCACTTCGTGGGCCAATAAAACATGTTCCTCTGCTCTAAGTTATTCAAATCGATCGGATTCAC
>CAYFMQ010000005.1:183796-216416 GCA_964344255.1 uncultured Thalassospiraceae bacterium | reverse complement strand
GTGCCGGAATGGTACTTCCTGCCGTTCTACGCGATCCTGCGGGCGTTCACGGATGATTTCTGGGTCTTCCAGGTCATTTCGCTGGGCGGCTGGCTGATGTCGGCGAAACTGGCCGGCGTGATCGCCATGTTCGCCTCCATCCTGGTGTTGCTGGTTCTGCCGTGGCTGGACACCTCAAAAGTGCGTAGCGCCAAGTTCCGCCCCATCTACAAGCAGTTCTTCTGGATTTTCTTCCTGGACTGCCTGGTGCTGGGCTACATCGGCGCTAAGCCCGCCGAAGGGGCATACCTGATCATCGGTCAGTGGGCGACGTTCTACTACTTCTTCCACCTGATCATCCTGATCCCGTTGATCGGCATTCTGGAAAGGCCGAAGCCAATTCCGGAAAGCATCAGCGCTTCGGTAACCAAATAAGGCTAAGGAGGAAATTGAAATGAAAAAGACGCTTCTTTCTGCCTTTGCAGGTATCGCCATGCTCTTCGGGGCTTCCCTGACGGTCACATCCGCCGAAGCCGCTACCGGCGCAAAACCGCCGGCGCAGGAATGGGGCTGGAGCGGCCTCTTCGGCACTTTCGACCGTGCGGCGCTGCGTCGTGGGTTGCAGGTCTACACCGAAGTCTGCGGCGGCTGCCACGGCGTCAAGCTGGTGGCCTATCGCAACCTGATGGACATCGGCTTCTCGGAGGACGAGGTCAAGGCTTATGCCGCCGAGTTCGAGGTCGAGGACGGTCCCGATGACGAGGGCGAAATGTTCATGCGCCCGGCCAAGCCGGCCGACCGTTTTGTCGAACCGTTCGCCAACGAGAACGCGGCCCGGGCTTCCAACAACGGCGCCCTGCCGCCGGATTTGTCGCTGATGACCAAGGCCAGGATTAGTGGACCGGACTATGTCTACGCGTTGCTGACCGGTTATGAAGACGAGGCCCCCGAAGGTTTCGAGCTTCTGGAAGGCATGAGCTATAACCACTATTTCCCGGGCAACCAGATCGCCATGGCGCCCCCTATCGACGATGATGCGGTGGAATATGCCGACGGCACGGAAGCCACCAAGGAACAGATCGCCCGGGATATCGTTACCTTCATGTCCTGGACTGCGGAACCGGAACTTGAAGAACGCAAGCGTCTCGGCATCAAGGTCATGATCTTCCTGCTGGTCCTGACCGGCCTGCTCTATGCGCTCAAGCGCAAGGTCTGGGCTGATCTGCACTGATCACCCGTTTCTTTAACGGACACGAAAACGGCCCCGCCAAAACGGGGCCGTTTTTATTTTAATCTTCCGCTTATTCACTCAGTTGCAGAGGTTGAGCCACTTGCGGGTCATTTCCTTACAAAACGCCTTGGAAGCCTCCATATGGTCGTCGAACTGCCTGGGCAGCCATTCCTTATAACCCGGAACCTTGTCCTCCATGTCGCCCAGGTGATGACTGAGCCAGCCCTCGACGATAGGCACCGTGACTTCGAAATGGAATTGCGTGGCGTAGGTCGCCCGACCGATGCGGTAGGCCTGGTTCGCATAGTCGACGCCACTGGCGATTTTCACGGCGCCCGCCGGCAGGTCGTAATGATCCGTGTGCCATTGAAACAGATGCTGGGTATCGGCCATGTGGCCGATGACAGGGTCTTCCCTGCCCTCCTCCGTCGGCGTGATGGGATGAAAGCCGAACTCGAAGGGGCCATCCAGTTTCGCTTCACCGTCAAAAGCCCGGGCGATAAGTTGTGCGCCAAGACAGATGCCCAATAGGGGACGGTCCTGGTCGGTGAAATCCCGGATCAGGGAAACCAGCTTGGGGAAATAAGGGCAGCGTTCGTCATCAAGGGCGTGCATGGCACCGCCCAGGACGATCATGCCGCCATAGCCGTCGGGTGAGTCCGGGATGGGGTCGCCGTCTTCGCCCCAGACAACCTGCGTTTCCACGCCTTCGCCTTCGCCTTCGATCGTTTCTCCGACGACGCCCAAGGACGGCGTGTCATGATGTTCAATAACAAGAATACGCAACAAGAGTCCCCTTAAAGGCTGTTAACACGCCGCATCTTGTCGAATCCGGCATACAATATCTTTATCCAAATGCAGACAGGTGCATCAAGTCAAAGCTATGCTAGATTGTTTTTAAACAACTTCGATCAACCGAATAGCAACAGGATGGCATGAACATGAACGATCGCGACGTACCGGGCAGGATTGTCCGCAATATCCATGAAGTGGAGATGCTTCCCAACGACCTGGACGGCGGCGACGCCCCTCAGGAGGATGTCTGGTATGCGCCCCTGACCTACGAGCCGAATGGCCATCAGAACGGCTGCTACCTGTTCAAGATGGATCCCGGTTCGGAATCCATCCCGCATACACACCAGAACAACGAGGACTATCTGATCCTCGAAGGGGAACTGATCGAAAGCGACGGCACGGTCCTGAAACAGGGTGATTTCGTCCACTACGACAAAGGCACGTTCCACAATTCCCGCACGGAAACGGGATGCCTGATTCTCGTTGCCGAGTGGCTTAAGCCATCGGAGATGGAACAGGCCTAACAGCCGAAATCAACCGCCCCGTTATCCACCATAGAACACCTTGTCGCCGAGATCGCTCATGTGCAGGATGGCGTGATCCGGGCGGCCGTCGATGTCCTTGTTCTGGAGCGCGTTGACCACTTCGCCGACAACGATGTGGTGGCAGCCCATCTCGACCACGTTCTGCACCTTGCATTCTACGGCTGCAGGAGCGCTTGCCAGGATCGGCGAACCGGTCGAGCCAGCCGTAAAGGGCTCGCCGCTCAAAGTGTCGCCGTCCACTTCGGCCGGCTTGAAGAAAGTAAAGGCCGCGCCCTGCTGGTCCTTGCCCAGCATGTTGAGGGCGAAATGACCGGCATTCTTGACTGTTTCATAGGCTCCTGAATCGCTCTTGACCCCGACCACCAGCAACGGCGGCTCGAAAGCCGTCTGGGTTACCCAGTTGACGGTGGCGGCGGCGATTTCATCACCGTCCCTGGCCGTCATGACATAGATTCCATAAGGAATCATCCGAAGAGCTGTTTTCTTGATATCGGCATCCATGATTTTTCTCCCTCCAAGGTGGTCGTTTTCTGAGCATATGGATAGCCCCCACACTCAGTAGGGTCAAAGGGAATCGGAGGAGAAAGGGGATTTTCCGGGGAAATGGCCTCAGGCGCAGTCGGGATACAGGCCAGCCAGGCCTTTCTCGCTCGCCTCGCAGACGCCCCGTTCGGTGATCAGGCCTGTCACAAGGCGTGCGGGCGTGACGTCAAAGGCGTAATTGGCGGCCTCTGTTCCGTCAGAGGCAAGCAGCACGCTGACGACACCGCCGGTATCGGTTCGCCCGCTCATGCGAAGCACCTCGTCTGCATCGCGCTGTTCAATGGGAATGTCGTTGACGCCGTCCGTAATCGTCCAGTCGATGGTCGGGCCCGGCAGGCCGACATAAAACGGCACGCCGTTGTCATGGGCGGCAAGCGCCTTCAGGTACGTTCCGATCTTGTTGCACACGTCACCCGACCGGGCCGTGCGGTCCGTCCCTGTGATGCACAGGTCGACCTGGCCGTGCTGCATCAGGTGCCCGCCAACGTTATCAACGATTAGGGTCGCGGGCACGCCGTGCTGTTTCAGTTCCCACGCCGTCAGGCTGGCGCCCTGGTTACGGGGACGGGTCTCATCAACCCAGACATGGACGGGAATGCCCGCATCGTGGGCCTTGTAGATCGGCGCCAGCGCCGTGCCCCAGTCCACGGTGGCGAGCCAACCGGCGTTGCAGTGGGTGAGAATGTTGACAGTCTCGTCCTCGCCCTTCTGCTTCCAGATATCGGCGATAATCGCCTTGCCGTTCTCACCGATGGCGGAGCAGATTTCCACGTCCTCGTCGCAGATTTCCATCGCCCGGGCATAGGCGCGATCAACACGTTCGGACGGGCCTACGGGGAGCAGCACGGCCCGCATTTCATCCAGGGCCCAGCGCAGGTTCACCGCCGTCGGCCGGGCGGTATAAAGGGTATCGCAGGCGGCCTCGAAAGCCGCGTCGGAGGCATCGGCCCGCATGGCGAGCGCAACGCCATAGGCCGCCGTCGCGCCGATCAGCGGCGCGCCGCGCACCCACATGTCCCGGATTGCTATGACCGCATCCTCCAGGGTCTTGAGTTGCACAACGATGAATTCATGGGGCAGACGGGTCTGATCGATGATTTCCACCGTCACGCCGTCTTCGGCCAGCCAGATCGTGCGATAGGGGACACCATTGACGTTCATTCTGTCAGCCTCTTTTCCATATGGACGCGTTCACACCTGTCTTCCGTCAACAGGAAGACCGGCTTAAGCGTCATTCAATACCCGTCCGGCAACGGCGTCGAGCTTGGCGATCATGGCTGGATCCCGAACATCTGGCGCGGTGATGATGGCGGTATCCAGGGCATGCTGGCAGCCCTTTTCACAAGCATCCTCCCGTCCGGCCAGTTTCGGCGCGACAGCCCGGACCAGGGACCGGCCCTTGTCGGCGTTATCCAGCAGAACCTTGATGATGGCGTCAACGCTGACATGATCATGGTCTGGATGCCAGCAGTCGAAGTCGGTCACCATGGCGCAGGTGGCGTAGCAGAGCTCGGCCTCGCGCGCCAGCTTGGCCTCCGGCATGTTGGTCATGCCGATAACGTGGCAGCCCCATTGACGGTAAAGCTCCGACTCGGCCTGGGTCGAGAACTGCGGCCCTTCCATGGCGAGATAGGTGCCGCCCGAAACCACAGGAATATCCAGCTCCTTCGCTGTCTCGTAAAGCGTGTCGGCCAGCCGGCCGCAGACGGGATGGCCGAGGCCCACATGGGCGACAAGGCCGGGGCCGAAAAAGCTCTTATCCCGGGCGAAGGTGCGGTCGATGAACTGATCCACGATGACGAAGGTTCCCGGCGGCAGGTCTTCGCGGAGCGAACCGCAGGCGCTCACCGAAATCACTTCCCGGCAACCGGCGCGCTTCAGGGCGTCGATGTTGGCGCGATAATTGACGGCGCTGGGCGGCAGCTTGTGTCCCCGTCCGTGGCGCGGCAGGAAAACCAGCTGGACGTCGTCCAGCGTGCCGAAAAACAACTCGTCCGACGGCTCGCCAAAGGGACTTTCAACCCGTTCCCAGCGCGTGTCCGACAACCCTTCGATGTCGTAGACGCCGCTGCCGCCGATGATTCCGATACAATTGCCCAATAATTCTGCCATTCGAAGAGTCTCTCTCATTTGTTGATATGTAAAATTAGAGACAGCTTCCGTTAATGACAATGCTTCAGATGCTGTTATTTACTCTTTGATATGGAGGGATCTCCATGTACACTTAATAATAGAAAAAGCTATTTGAATAATCGCCCGGGTGATAACGAGAATGAGTTATTTTAAGAAAGGTTGGTTGATGAAACTAGCCACTATTGGCTTAGTACTGATCTCTACTGCGTGCGCTCCAGTAATGAAATTACCTGAAGTGAATAGCCAGTTAGCTGAAAAGGAAGCCCGTATTCAGCGTGAAATGGCGGTGTCCCAACAATACAAAGATATGACAAAAATCAATGAGATCGCTTACTCCATTTTGTTACACGGCACAGATCTTTGTCCTGAGAATCTAAGAAAAGGGACAGGCATCACAATTGCCAACCGTAACTATTTCGGGAAGGATTTTTCTGATGCCTCAGAAACGATACTTGGCTTAACCGACAATGTTACCATTATCCAAGTTGTACCTGGTTCAGCCGGCGATCATGCCGGACTCATGAATGGCGATATCATTCGCGCTCTTAACGAGTGGGATGTTCCTGAGGGAGATGATGCAATCAGTGATGTCATCGATAAGTACAAAGAAATCAGTGAACATAACGATGAAATTAATATTGAATGGACGAGAAACAACAATCGGCATGAATCTGTAATAAAGTTTGATGAAGTTTGTGACTATGGCTACCAGTTACAAAATGATGATTCCGTCAATGCATTCGCTAATGGAACAGATATTTTTATTACGTCAGGCATGATGCGCTTCATCGAGACTGATGAAGAATTGGCATTGATTATTGGACATGAGTTTGCACACAACCAGATGGAACACGTCCAAAAATCACAGGGAAATGCCGCTCTTGGAATGATAGTTGACATCCTCTTTGCCGGTATCGGTGTTAACACATCAGGTGCGTTCTCCGATGCTGCATACCGTGCCTATAGCCAGGAGTTTGAAGCTGAAGCCGATTATGTCGGCATGTATTTTGCCGCACATGCGGGTTACGATATTTCTCATGCGCCCCATTTTTGGCGCCGCATGGCTGTCGCCCATCCAGGCAACATCAAAACCAACCATGCGTCCTCTCATCCGGCATCACCTGAACGGTTTGTCGGATTGGAAGCTACGCTAGAGGAAATAGAGAGCAAGATTGCCGCAGGTCGACCGCTTATGCCTGAAATTGATAATTAACCTTTGACCGTATTTCAGGATTCTGGACAATCTAGTTCAACAACAAAGAATAATCAGCCAATTACACATTAAACCGGAACAGCATGATGTCGCCATCCTGCGTCAGGTAGTCGCGGCCTTCCTGGCGCATCCTGCCAGCATCCTTGGCGCCGTGTTCACCGCCAAGTTTGATGTAATCTTCATAGGAGATTGTTTCCGCCCGGATGAAGCCACGTTCGAAATCCGTGTGAATAGCGCCGGCGGCTTCGGGCGCCTTGGCGCCCCTGGGAACGGTCCAGGCTTTGGTTTCCTTCGGCCCGGCGGTGAAAAAGGTGATCAGGTGCAACAACTCATACCCCGCCCGGATCACGCGGGCGAGGCCTGTTTCCTCAAGCCCCAGGGTTTCCAGGAACTCCGCTTTTTCGGCCTCGTCGCCCAGTTGGGAGATTTCCTCCTCAATCTTCGCCGATATGACGACACTGCCCGCTCCCTGTGAAGCGGCCATATCGGCCACATTGCGGGAGTGTTCGTTGCCCTCCGCTGCTTCGTCTTCGGCGACATTACACACGTACAGAACCGGCTTGGCGGTCAGCAACTGCAGCATACGGAAGGCCCTGCGTTCGTCGTCGGCGATCTCAACCGTGCGCGCGGCGCGGCCTTCGCGCAGGACGGCCAGGGCGCGTTCTACGAGCACCATCTGAACCTTGGCGTCCTTGTCGCCGCCACGGATTTTCTTTTCCAGCGTCGGGATCCGCTTCTCCAGACTTTCGAGATCCGCCAGCATCAGTTCGGTTTCCACCGTCTCGGCATCGCGCACGGGATCGATGGTAGCGTCCACATGGGTCACGTTGGTGTCTTCAAAACACCTGAGCACATGGATAATGGCGTCCACTTCCCGGATATTGGCGAGAAACTGGTTGCCGAGCCCCTCACCCTTCGACGCGCCCTTAACGAGGCCCGCAATGTCGACGAATTCAAGCTGGGTCGGGATGATTTTCGCCGACTTGGCGATGGTGGCGATATCATCCAGGCGCTTGTCGGGTACGGCGACCCGCCCCACGTTCGGCTCGATGGTGCAAAAGGGAAAATTGGCCGCTTCCGCCGCAGCCGTCGCCGTCAGCGCGTTGAACAGGGTCGACTTGCCTACATTGGGCAATCCGACGATGCCGCAGTTAAAACCCATTAGTCGTTGTTTCCTTCGTTTTCTTTATTGTCTGAGGCGTTGTCGCCTGATTTTTCCATGGTTTTATCCGGTTTCGGCGGCGCCATATCGAGGGCCACGTCGCTCTGGAAGCGGGCATCGTCACCCTTGACCAACCGGTCCATATGACCGGCGATGCTGTCGAGCAGCTTATGCAGCCAGGATTCCTCCTCCTTGGAAAAATCCTTGAGCACATGACCCACAACCCGGTCCTTATCGCCGGGATGACCGATACCGATCCTCAGACGCGCATAATCCTGCCCCACATGGGCATGAATGCTCCTTAGACCGTTGTGCCCGGCATGGCCGCCACCCCGCTTGACGCGAACCTTGCCGCTGGCAAGATCCAGTTCGTCATGCAGCACGATCACGTCCTGCGGTTCGATCTTGTAGAAGGTCATGGCCGCCTGAACGGCCCGGCCGGATTCATTCATGTAGGTTTCCGGTTTCAGCACCAGAACCTTTTCACCGGCGATCTGGCCTTCAGACACCTCGCCGTGAAACTTCTTCCGGAATGACCCAAAGGAATGACGGCGGACGATCTCGTCCGCCGCCATAAATCCTACATTGTGACGATTTCGGGCATAGCCCGATCCGGGATTACCAAGGCCCACGACAAGTAGCATGGCAGGTTCTCCCGTGGTTCAGGATGATCAGTCCTCGGAACCCTCATCACCACCGGCGTCCTCGCCACCTTCGGCGGCTTCGGCGGCTTCACCTTCTTCACCGGCGGCTTCAGCAGCCTCGGCCTCGGCTTCGGCGGCTTCTTCGGCAGCCTCATCCTTGACCACGGTCGGCGCGGCAATGGTTGCAATGGTAAAGTCACGGTCCGAGATGGTCGGCTCGACGCCTTCGGGCAGCTCGACGGCGCTGATGTGCACGCCGTCACCGATGTCGAGGCCAGCCAGGTCAACGGTGATATGATCCGGAATGGCGTCCGGCGAGCAACGCAGCTCAACCGCATAACGCACGACGTTCAGAACGCCGCCGCGCTTCAGGCCCGGTGAATCGTCTTCGTTGATGAATTCACAGGCGACTTCGACGTTGAACTTGGTGTTCTTGCCGAAACGCATGAAATCCACGTGCATCGGTGAATCCGTCACAGGGTGGAACTGCACGTCACGGGGCAGTACCTTTTCTTTCGCATCGCCGGCGGAAATTTCGTAAATCCGCGTGAAGAACGAACCCGAATTCAGTTCCTTGCGAAGCTGGATCGGGTCAATGGAAATCATGACAGGATCCTGCTTGTTACCGTAAATGACGGCAGGCACGCGGCCACCCTTGCGGGTTGCCCGAGCTGCCCCCTTACCGGCCCGGTCACGCAGCTCGGCTGCGATAGGTGTAACATCAACCATTTTCTATCTCCTTACTCTGGTTGAACGCCGCCGACCTCCAGGGGTGCCGGCAGCAAGAACAAGCCTGTGATAACGTTATCCAAACAGGCTTGAAACCGATGTCTCGTTGGATATGCGGCTGATGGCTTCGGCCATCAGCGGCGCAATCGTCAATTGCTCAATATTTTCCGTAACCCGGACGGCTTCCGTTGCCTGGATGCTGTCGGTAATGACCAGGCTTTTCATGGGCGATGCGGCAACGCGCGCAACGGCACCACCCGACAATACGCCATGGGTAACATAGGAATGAACCTCGGTCGCGCCGGCCTCGGTCAAGGCAACGGCGGCGTTACACAAGGTACCGGCTGAATCGACGATATCGTCTATCAGTATACAGCGCCGCCCGTCCACGTCGCCGATGATGTTCATGACTTCGGATACCCCGGCTTTCTCACGTCGCTTGTCGATGATCGCTAGATCGGCGTTCAGACGCTTGGCAAGCCCCCGGGCGCGGACCACACCGCCGACGTCCGGCGAAACGATGACCAGATCGTCCCCGTTCAGGCGATCCTCGATGTCCTTGGTGAACACCGGGGCTGCGAACAGGTTATCGGTCGGAATGTCGAAAAAGCCCTGAATCTGTCCGGCATGCAGGTCGACGGTCAGCACCCTGTCGGCGCCCGCTTCCGTAATCAGGTTGGCGACCAGCTTGGCGGAAATAGGCGTCCGGGGGCCGGATTTCCTGTCCTGCCGGGCATACCCGAAATAAGGAATAACCGCTGTCACCCGGCGGGCCGAACCACGCCTGAGCGCATCCAGGGCGACAAGCAGTTCCATCAGGTTATCGTTGGCCGGATAGGACGTTGACTGGACAACGAAAACATCCTCGCCGCGGACGTTTTCCTGAATTTCCACGAACACTTCCATATCGGAAAAGCGCCGGACACTCGCCGACGTCAGCGGCAAGTTCAGGTACGCCGAAATTGCGTCGGCCAACGGTCGATTGCTGTTACATGCGAGAATTTTCATGACGAAAAATCTGTTCCTGATCGGACCTGAAAATCAATACAGACGGAAACTTTCCGGCCGCGTCCGGTTAATGCATAAATCACCCAATCCCATTTCGGGACGCGGCGGAATGTAACAGTGTCATTCACCCAAGTAAACAACCCATCGCGACTATTTCCGAAAGAATTTCAGGTCCGGAATCAGCCCAGAAAACGCTAAATCCGGCCATAAAATCAGGGCCCTGTTCCCTCGATCACGTGCGGCAGGTCAGGTTGCGCCAAATTCCCTTGTGCCGATCCGTCCGCAAGGCCTGTATCGAACAATTGCGCCAGCCCGGGAATGGCCGCATTGGTGATCACCTGGGCGATCTGTCCCCATTTGCCGTCCAGGCTTCCCTGGGGGATTTCGTTTTCCTGAATTGCCGTTCCGACCTCTTCGCCGGTAATCGTCGTCACCAGCCAGATAATCCTAATGTGTTGTTTACCTGCAAACGGAGAAGCCATCTGCACACTGCCCTTGATGACATAGGATGCCTGGACCGGATTGTCCGTTACCATGGCGTCGGCCTGGCGCAGGGATTTGAGCATGGACGTACGAAGTGAAAGATTGCCATCCCCCGGTGCGCCGGTGATGTTTCTCACCAGGAACACCGGACGTACGAATCCCAAATCCGCATTGCCGTCGGACAGGGTCGGCTGCGGCGAAACGGGCTCAGCCGCCGGGATTGCCTGTTGTTCCGCAACAGCCGTAGTCTGGGGCAAGGAAGGCTCCGGCGTTACAGTGCCAACCTCGGTCTGAACGCCCGGGGCAACGGCGATCTGCTCCGGTTCAGGGGCAACCTGTGGCAGTGTCTCCGCCGGTTCCGCCTCCTGGCCCGGTATAATGGTTTCCGGAATCGTCAGGCCGGGTTCGGTCGTCACCAGCGCCGCCGTTTCCGGCGTTAGCCTGCCGACATCATCCTCCGGAATTTCATCCGCGGCCTGAATTTCGCGCTCCATCGCGGTAACGGTTTCATTCCCCGTTTCCACCGATGGTGAAGATGGCAAGGGCGGCGGGGTTGAGGGGGGTGGCTGGGCCTCGGAAACGACGCCATCAAGAGCTGAAAAGCCCTGGGGGTATTCCTCCCGCCCGACCGATTCCGGTTCATAGTCCGGCGCAAAAGCCGGCTCGGCAGCGACGGAAAGCTGCGGATCGGCTGTCTCCTGACCTTCGGAATCAACCCGGGAAAGCCCTTCCCCGGAAACGATTATGGTTTCCGGCTCCGGCGGCGTCAGCGTAATCACGGGCGGGTCATCCTGATGCCGATGTAAATCCGGCAGCCCTTCCGGGTAGATTTCCACTTCCGCGATTTCGTGGATGGACGGTACGGCCTGCATCACGATAACGGACAGCGTTTCCGGGGAAAGCCGCGCCCAGCCGTTTCTCGATACCGCCGTCTCCTGGCGGTAATCACCGACCAGAGTCCCACCGGGGCTGTAAAGCGTCCAGTTGATGTTCAGCCAGACAATATCGCCGCCGTCGCTGGCCTCTTCGATCCAGCCCGTCAGCATGGGTTTGGTGTCATTGGACAGGTTTGCCGGCCTTGCCGGATATCCCGCCTCGCGCATGGCCCAGGCCATTTTCTCGCTCAACGCAACACCGACCGTCGGACTCAGGCCTGACAGCGGCAGGACAAGCAGCTCCGGCGATCCCTTGGCATCGGGTGCCGGCAAATCCTCGACCACGATAGGGGCGGTTTCACAGGCAGCTACCACCAGCGACAGGAGGCCTGCGGCAATAAGGTTAATCAGCCGGTACATGCCTGAATGGTACAGAAGACCAGCCAAACCCGGCAAGCTGATTACGAAATATTTTCAAATAGATGGAACCCTTCAGGTTAATTCACGAGAGATTGTTCGAGGTCGCGTTCCAGAATGGCCAAGACCCCTTCAAGGCCGCCCCTGGCGGCATAGATGGCCGTATCGCCCCATTCGCCATGCAGCGAACCGCGGGCGATATCGTTTCGCTGGGTGACTCGACCGATTTCCTTGCCCCTGGCGTTAGAGACCACCCAGACGATGGTGACGTGTTCCGTGGTGGCGCTCATAACGGAAACATCGACGACGCCCTGGACGAAATGGCTGGCCATCCCGGGTGACAGGGCAAATGGCAGTTTCTGGTTGAGAAGATCCGAATAGATTGCCTGAGTCAGCGCGGCGTTGCCGTTACCGGGCGCGCCGGTTACCTCGTCGAGCCATATGCCGAATGAGTTCTTGGTCAGCTTGTCCGATGTCTCCGTCAACGGCGGCGGTGACGGCGGCGGCGGGACTGCCGATACCTGCTGCCCTGACGGTTGAGTAGCTTGCAAGCTGTCCTGGCTGCCGGCGGCAGCCAACAGGCTTCCCGCATCATCCGTCGGCGAGACGATGACGGAAGGCGGAAGCGGCGCTGGTTTACTCGGCGGATGGCCCAGGAACACCGACAAATCGGCAGCGGCTTCTTCACCGACGATCCGCAGCATGGCCGGCGAGCCGTATTCCCATGAATCGGGATTTCCCCGTACCCCTTGCGTCAGATAGGCTACCTCCCTGCCTGAGGCGTCATGCAGGACCCAGTGTAGGGCGGCGACGGTCGGCGCATGAATATGGTCCAGGGCTTCCGCCGTACCGGAAACGAAAAAGTCCGCTTCCTCTCCAGCCCCATTCGGGCTACCCGCCGAGCGGGCGGCATACCCCCGGTTGACAAGGGCGTCGGCAACGGATTGGGCCAGCAATTCGGCCATGGGACCGGGCGGGCCTTCCGGCGCCCGGATGATGACGCCGCCCTTGATGGCGGATTCCTGGCGGGTGTTTGCGGATTGCTCGCCGGTCACAACACACGCCGGCAGGAGAAGGACCATGGCCCACAACCAGCAAATGTTGATTTTAGCGAATACCGAGGCCATTCCCGTTTCAGCTCCTACATCAATGCACAGGTTCCGAGAAAAACCAGCGCCGCGAACATGAGGATCATCACGAAATACGGCACGGGCGCTCCTTCCTATTGACCTATCTGACCTATTTGACAACCAGATCGCGTGACGCCGAGGAAAGGCGTTCGTTGCCGCCTTCCGTGACCAGAACGGTTTCACCCAGGGTCATGGCCAGCCCCGCGTCGCTGTCAAAAATGATCATGTGGGTGAAAACCACCATGCCGGGGGCAAACTCTACGGGATTTCCTTCATACAGCATAGGCCAGTCCATCCAGTTCGGCGCATAGGTGGTGCCGAGGGAATAGCCGCAGGCTTTCAAACGATGATCCGAAAGACCCCGCTCGTCCAGCAAATCGGCATGGGCCTGGTAACCATCGCCGAAGGTATTGCCGGGCTTGATGCTTTCGTGGACGGCTTCCAGCGCTCCCAGCGCCGCGTCGTAAAGGTCCAACTGACGCTGAGGCGGCTTGCCGAAGCACATAGTCCGCATCATCGCCGCATGATAGTGGCGATAGACCCCTGCCCATTCGACGGTCAGTTGATCCTGCACATCGATAACACGCCGCCCGGTATGGTAGCGGCACAACATAGCATCACGGCCGGAGCCCAGGACGACATCGTTCGCGGGGAAATCGCCACCGCCCTTGAAGATAGCGCCCTGAAGAGCCGCCAGAACTTCGCCGTCGTTAACGCCGGGCCCGGCGACTTCAACAGCCGCATCCCAGCCGGCGTCAGCCAATTGTCCGGCTTTCCGCACATACTCGATCTCCGCCGGGCTTTTGACGACGCGCAGTTTTGTAACCAATTCGGAAGCATCCAACAATTCACAAAAGCCGTCCATGGCTGCGTTCAGGCGTTGGCCGTTCCTCGCCGTCAGCCCGTAGGATTCCCATTCCACGCCCATCCGTTTACCCCTGCATCCGTGTTCTTCCAGGATTTCCCGCAAATCGTCAGCGGGAGAGGCATCGGGCGTGTCCGCCCAGAGCCGGATATCCTTGATCACGGAGGTGATCTGCGCCTGGCGGAAATCCGGCGGGCGGGTCAGCAGGGTCATCGTGCCGTCGGCGCCGAGATAGAGGCACTGGAAGAATACAAATCCGAATGTGTCGTAACCTGTCAGATAGTACATGGATTCCTGACGGAAGATCAGCAACCCGTCCATGCCTTCCGCCGCCATGGCATCGCAGGTCTTCCGGCGCCGTTCCGCCAGTTCGGATTCAGGAAAAAAAACTGTCATGAATGACTCCCCCTTGGTTCAGCCGGATTGTTCCGTAATGTCTTCAAGCGCGATGACCGAGATCTGCCGCCCGTAGTCAGGCTCGCTCCGGTGCGTCGTCCGGCGAAAGCTGAAAAACCGGTTTTCGTCGGTATAGGTATCGACAGCCAAATCTTCGATCTGGCCTACGCCTGCAGCCTCGAGCCTGGAGCGCGTAAATCCCGGCAGGTCGAACTGGTAATGTCCATCCCTGACCCCGGCCTTGAAAAACCGCTCGTTGTCCTGGCCCTGCGTCAGCAGCGCATGGCGAAACCCTTCATCGACTTCGTAAGATTCCTGTTGAATGCAGGGGCCGATTACGGCGTGGATGCGGGCAATCTCGGCGTTCAGTTCCTCCATGGCCGCCACGGTCGCTTCCAGCACGCCGCCGAGAGCGCCCTTCCAGCCGGCATGGGCCGCACCGATTACGCCGGCATCCGGATCGGCGAATAGAACCGGAACGCAATCCGCCGTCAGGATACCGAGGGCGATGCCCGGTTCAACGCTGACCATGGCGTCGGCCTTGGGCGCATCGGCCTGAACCCAGGGCTTTTCAACGATCACGGCCATGGGCGAGTGAACCTGATAAAGCGTGACCAGATTGGCGGGCTCGACACACATTTTCTCAGCCACCTGTGCGCGGTTGCCGGAAACCCGTTCCGGCATATCCGACGAGCCGGGACCGCAGTTCAGGGATTCATAAACGCCTTCGCTCTCACCGCCTTCGCGCGTGAAAAAGCCGTGCCGGATCGATGCCATGGCGGATAATGATTGTGCGTTCAGCATATGCGCTTTTACCCCGACTTGGGTGACAAGGGAAGGACACGTCCTCCCATCCAATAGTGGAGCCGGAAAACCCCGCTAACTCAGGCCCGCCAGCGTACCGATCTCCGGTGACGATATCCCCATCACCTTGAACAGGGCTCCCATTTGGCTCGAATCGACAAGGCGGTTCGCACCGCTCAGTACGGCTTCCGCCTGAGCCTCGTCTTTCGCCTTTTCAACCAGGGTTCGGGCTCGGATACCCCACCCCAGGGCATTCAGGAAATCGGCCTGGGTAACGGGGCCATGACAGGCGGCACCGGCATCCCCTGCAACGCGGGTAAGGGCCTGGAAATCCACATGGCATGTGAGGTCCTGCTCACCCGGCGACGACAGCACATCGCCATAGCGGTGCGCCTGCAGGGCCTGCAGGGTTTCCCCCGGCACCGTTTCCGTATGCCCGTAATCGATAACCAGCGCCGCGCCGCCCTGATGGCAAAGACGATCCGCGAGCGTATACATGATACGCAGGGCTGTGGGCGATGCTTCCACCCAGGCACCGTCGGCAGCCTGTGTCACCGCTTTGGGAATCAGGTGCGCCTTCGCCGGTTTGTCATCGAGCCTGAAGACCAAACCATCCCGAGTTTCGTTCAGATCGACAAGGCGCTCCCGCCAAGACGAGACCGCGCGCTGGAACTGGCGCACCGGCAGGGCATCGAAAAATTCGTTGGCGACGACGATGGCCGGACCCTCCGGCACCTGTGAGAGATCGCGCCACCACTTAGGCTCATGGATTCCGCCGCCCAGGGCGGACAGGGTGGTCTGCTGTTTTCCCCGTAACACCGGACTTGTTTCGACCATGTTTATGCGCGCCGCCGCATGAAATCCCACGACGTTCCTGGTCGCGCGCAGGGCATCGGCCATCAGGGTGCCCCGCCCGGGCCCCAACTCAACCAGATGAAACGCTGAGGGCTCGCCCAGGGACTGCCAGACGGAGGCGCACCAGACTCCAATCAGCTCGCCGAAAACCTGTGAAATTTCCGGTGCGGTGATGAAATCCCCCCGCTCGCCCAGCGGATCGCGGGTTGTGTAGTAACCCATTTCCGGATGGCCCAGGGCTTCCTCCATGAACTGGGCAACGGTCAGGGGGCCGTCACGCACGATACGGGCGCGAAGATGATCAAACAGCTTGCTCTTTTCGATCATTTTTCTGGATCAGACTGATCTCGGCGTTTGGCGTAAACGATCAGGGCCGCACCGATCAGCAGCATGGGAACCGACAGCAGCTGTCCCATGGTCATATTGCCAGAGATAAAGCCGAGATGGGCGTCCGGTTCGCGGTAAAGTTCAACAAAACTGCGGGCCAGGCCGTAGCCGACCATGAAGATGCCGAAGCGGGTGCCATGACGCCGGCACACGGTCTTGTCCATGGACGCAACAAGCAGGACAATCAGTAACACAAGGCCTTCCAGCCCGGCCTCGTAAAGCTGGCTCGGGTGACGCGGCTCAGGCCCGCCGCGGGGAAAAACCATGGCCCACGGAACGTCGCTGACACGCCCGAACAGCTCGCCGTTGATGAAATTGGCGATACGGCCGAAAAACAGGCCAAGCGGCGCAACACACGCCAGCAGGTCGCCGAACAGCAGAGGCGGTATCTTGCGTTTTTTCGTAAACAGCCACGCCGCCAAAATGACGCCGACGAAACCGCCGTGAAAGGACATGCCGCCCTGCCACACAGCCAGGATAGCCATGGGGTTATCGAGGTAGTATCCAGGTTTATAGAACAGCACGTATCCCAAACGTCCGCCCAGGATCACCCCGGCCGTGGCCCAGACCAGGAAATCATCCACATCCACAACGGTAATCTGGTCGGAAACGGACCGCGCCAGCCTTCGCATCAACTGCCAGCCCAGCAACAGCCCGGCAATGTAGGCCAGGGCGTACCAGCGGATCACGATGGGGCTGATTTCAATGAGAACAGGATCAATAGCGGGAAACGTGAAGGCGAAGGCCATCATTTTATCCTATAGCTATTTATACGCGTCAGAGATAGGGATCCGACGTATTCAGGTAGTCCTGCACATAGGCCCTGATTCCGTCTTCCAGGGATGTCGCCGGCTTGTCGTATCCGGCGGCTCGAAGCCGCTCCATCTTCGCCTCGGTAAAATACTGGTATTTGTCGCGGATGTTCTCGGGCGTCGGCACAAATTCGATCATCGGCTCCTTGTCCAGCGCCCGGTAGACGGCTGACGCCAGGTCGGCGAAGCTGCGCGCCTCGCCTGTGCCGCAATTGAACAGCCCGCTGACCTCCCGGTTATCCAGCAGCCACAGGATAATATCGACGCAATCGCCGACCCAGACGAAATCCCGCAACTGACCGCCGTCCTCGTAATCGGGATGATGGGATTTGAACAATTTCGCCGGCAAGTCCTTCATGGCGCGGGGGTAGACCTGAGAGACGACGCTTCGCATGTTGCCCTTGTGGTATTCGTTGGGCCCATAGACGTTGAAGAACTTGAGCCCCGCCCACTGCGGCGGCCTGAGATCGCCTTCGGCGACAATCCGCGCCACCCTCCTGTCGAACAGGTGTTTGCTCCAGCCGTAGGGATTGAGAGGCCGTAACTGCGCCAGGGCGTCGATGCTGCTATCGTCGTCGAATCCGTTGGAGCCGTCCCCATAGGTCGCCGCGGAAGAGGCGTAGATAAACGGCACGCCGTGGCGCGAGCACCACATCCAGAGGTCCAGCGAGAGACGATAATTGTTGTCGATGATCAAATCAGCATCCGTTTCCGTGGTCGACGAAATCGCCCCCATGTGGATGATCGCCTCGATACCACCATCGTGGTCTTCTAGGAACTTCGGCAACTGATCGGGATGTACGACATCGAACAGTTCCCGCTTGGCGATATTGCGCCACTTATCACCGTCTCTCAGCCTGTCGGAAACAACGACGCGCGCGCCTTGGTTATCAAGCGCCGCTGCGATGTTGGAACCGATGAATCCGGCAGCGCCGGTAACGATATAGGCCCCCCGGTTGGACAGATCAGATGCAGTCATGTTTCCCTTCCCTGGAAGCGCCAGAGGCCTGGCGCCGTTAATCGGGCTAATCCCTGAATGTCTTTATAGGCTGACCTTTATGGCTGGACAAGGCAAGCCCGTTAACGCGCCATGCGAGCGGTTACGGTTGCATAAACCGCCTGACGGGCGCATATAGTTTAAGGAGTTTACTGACCGTTTACCTCAAATCGGAGGCCCGTTGTTCCATGCAGACATCAAACCGCTTGTTCGATGATATGGCGAAAGTCGCCAATGGCGCCGTTTCCACCCTGACGGGCATGAAGGCCGAAATCGAGGCGCTGGTGCGCCACCAGATCGAAAAGCTGCTGGTGGATTCCGATTTGGTTGCCCGCGAAGAATTCGAAGCCGTCAAGGCCATGGCCGCCGAGGCCCGTCTGCAGCAGGAGAAGCTGGAAAAACGCGTCGCCGAACTGGAAGCGCAGCTTGCTCCTAAGAAAAAACCCGCCGCCAGGAAAAAGGCCGAACCTGCAAAGAAGAAAGCCGGAGGAAAAAACTGGCACAGGCGCGATTCTTGAACCACGGCCCGACAGACTGCTTTTTTCTTCAGTATGCACTGAATTACCTCGCCATTCTTTGATCGCACGTTAAGATATTCACAGAAAAATCCCTGTTTTCGGGTTTTTCCACAACATTCGTGGATAGATTTCGCACAGGAGACTTGCACGCGATTCAAGTCGCTGGCAGACTATACCTTGTGGGTCGATAGTAACGAATTCGCAAAATATTGGTGTTATAGCTATATCTAGTGAATTCAACCGGCACACTCACCCCGGATATCCATATGACATGGATACGGGGATATGCCACTGGCTATAAGGGGAGCGGGTATGTCACTGTTAAGCACGACCAACGAAACCGCACAAGTCCACCCCCTCGATATCATCGAGCAACTTGTGGAATACAACGACTGGATCTTCGATCGCCGAAACGACGAAGAGCTGGCCGTCCAGGCGCCTGGGCGGTGGTGCGATTACAGCCTTCACTTCGCCTGGAATGACGCCGTCGACGCCATGCACTTTACATGCGCCTTCGACATGCGTGTTCCACTGGAAAAAATATCGCCCATCTATGAGCTGCTGGCGGTTGTGAACGAACGGCTCTGGCTGGGACACTTTTCCATCTGGGCCGACGAGGGCTTGCCGATGTTCCGCCATGCCCTGCCCATGCGGGGTACGCCGCAACCGTCGCTGGAGCAGGTCGAGGATCTGCTGGATACGGCATTGATCGAATGTGAGCGCTTCTATCCGGCGTTCCAGTATGTTGTCTGGGGCGGCAAGTCAGCACAGGACGCCCTGGACGCCGCGCTGATCGAAACCGTCGGAGAAGCCTGACGATGTCACTGACCCTGCTGCTTGCCGGGTGCGGCAAGATGGGGGGCGCGCTGCTTGAAGGGTGGCTCGAAAGAGGCATCCGGCCCGAAGACGTCACCATTGTCGATCCCAACACAGACATTACCTCCAACCTGGAGAGAACCCACGGCGTCAACACGGCTACCTCGACGGACGGGCTTCCCGAAGACCTGAACCCCGACGTGGTCATGCTGGCGGTCAAGCCCCAGGTCATGGACGACGTGCTACCCGACTACAGGAAGTTCGTCGAAAAAGGCGCCGTTTTCCTTTCGATCGCCGCCGGCAAGACCATCGGCTACTTCGTAAGTCATCTCGGTGCCGACGCCGCAATTATCCGCGCCATGCCCAACACGCCCGCCGCGGTCAGGCGCGGTATCACCGTCGGCTACGTCAACGCCAATGTCAGTGACAACCAGCGAAACACCTGTGGCGAGTTGCTGCAGGCGGTCGGTTCCGTGGAATGGGTGACGGACGAAGGACTGATCGACGCCGTTACGGCCCTTTCTGGCGGTGGACCGGCCTATGTGTGTCTGCTGGTGGAGTGCCTGGCCCAGGCCGGCGTCGAAGCCGGACTACCCGACGACCTCGCCATGCGCCTCGCCCGGGAAACCGTTTCCGGCTCCGGCGAATTGCTCCGCCAGTCGCCCGAACAGGCGGCCACGCTCCGCCAGAACGTCACCAGTCCCGGCGGCACCACCGCCGAAGCCCTGCGCGTCCTCATGGCCGATGACGGCTGGCAGCCCCTGGTGACCCGAGCCATCGCCGCGGCCACCGACCGCTCGCGTGAACTGGCTGGATAAAGACCACTGTGCTATAATAAGCGGTTAGATGGTTCTCTGTGGAACCGAAACGGAAATCGCTGATATGGCCAGGAAAAAACCAACGCCCCAGGAAGCCCTGATCAACGCCGCCTTCGACCTGGCGGCGGATATGCCATGGCGTGATATCTCCCTGTCTTCCATTGCAGAACAGGCCAAGGTTCCCCTGGACGAGGCGCTTGCCATATTTGCCGACAAGAACGCCATCCTCGATACGGTCATTACCGGCGTGACGGACAAGGCCATAGCCGAGTGCCGAAGTTTTTCCGATGAAGACACGGCGCGCGACAGGCTGTTCGCCCTGCTGATGGCCAGGCTGGACGCCATGGCGCCCTACAAGAAGGGCGCGAAGAGCATTCTCCGTGGTATTACGTGTGACCCTGCGGCCCTGCTCTGCCGCCTACCCCATGCCATGACCGCCATGGCCCATATGCTGGAGGCCGCTGGTGTCGATTCCACCGGCCTGGGCGGCATCGTCAGGACCAAGGGACTGTTCGCCGTGTTCGCGGGCACGGTCCGAGTCTGGCTGGATGACGACACGGAAGACCTGGGCCCCACCATGGCGGCCCTGGACAGGAATTTGGGAAAGGCCGAGATGCTTGCCCGGCAGTTTTCGGGCCTTCCAAATAAGCCGACGCAGCCCGTTCCCTGAATAGGGAATTTATCGGATCAATTATTTTATTGTGCAGCGCACAAAAACCGTTGACATATGGTCTATTTGGGAGCATATGACATCTATTGTTTGAATTGTGCACTGCACAATAATAAGCACTCGTTACAAACCGCCCGTTAGGGCCCAAGCGACTTATTCGGAGATACCGTAATGACCCGCAAGACCTCGTCTTTCGCCGACTTTGACCCTTTTAAGGTCTGGAGCGGTTTCGACCCGCTCAAGGCGGCAGAGCAGTACACCAAAATGTTCGGCGATCTGAACGTTCAGCAGCCCAACATTGATGCCGTCATGGACAGCCAGCGCAAGAGCCTGGAAGCCCTGACCGCCGCCAACCAGAAAATCCTGGATGGTGTTCGTGTCGTTTCCGAACGGCAGGCTGAAATCGTCCGTGACGCCGTTGAAAAGACCTCTTCCGCCATGGAAGTTCTCGGCAAGGCCAAGACCCCTCAGGAAGCAGTCGAAAAGCAGGCCGAACTGGCCCGTAAGGCATACGACAAGTCCGTCAAGGACCTGAACGATCTGCGCGAGCTGGTCGTCAAAACCAACAAGGACGCCATTGAGCCCATCAATGCCCGCATCCAGGAAGGTTTCGACGAACTGAAAACGCTTGCCGCCGTTAACGGAAAATAATCCAGTTATTTTCCGCTGAAGGTTACGGGGCGCATGCCGGCAAGGCATGCGCCCTTTCCTTTTCCCCGGTCTATCCATTCTCCCGCTTGCCATCATTCGCCAAACAGGCCACGTTTACCGCAAGGCAACCAAGGACAACGAGCGGAAAAAGATCATGGAACTGGCATTCGACGATTTCCTGAAAGTGGACATCCGGGCAGGCACCGTAATCCGGACGGAACCCTATCCGGAAGCCCGTGTCCCGGCGATCAAGCTCTGGATCGATTTCGGGGAAGAAATCGGCGAGCGCAAGACGTCCGCCCAGATCACGGATCACTATTCAACCGATACGCTGGTCGGCCGACAGGTGGTCGCGGTGGTGAACTTTCCGCCCAAGCAGATCGGCAAGTTCATGAGCGAATGCCTGGTCCTTGGGATTTCAGATGAAAATGGTGGTGTTGTCTTGCTCGGCCCGGACAAACCAGTCCCCAACGGCGGGCGCATGCACTAGGCCGGCGTGTGGCTACACCGGCAGCCTGACGACTGCCCTGAGCCCTCCCATGGGCGATTCACCAAGAATAATATCGCCGCCGTGCCCCCGGACAACATCTCGGGCGATGCTCAGCCCCAGCCCCACGCCACCGGTTCCAGGATTGCGCGAGGCCTCAAGCCGGACAAACGGCCTGAACACGTCTTCGCGTTTATCCTCGGGAACACCGGGACCATCATCGTCAATGGTGATCTCCACATGTTCCTCCCGACGCCCGGCGGAAACCGACACCACGTCCGCATATTTAAGGCCGTTTTCGATAAGGTTCGTAAGACATCTCTTGATGGCTTTCGGCTTGAGGGGCAGGGAAATCTGCTCTTCGAGGTGCAAATCGACCACGCCGCCGTTCCGCATGGCCTGATCCGTGGAATCGCGCAACAGTTCGTTCAGGTTTGTTTCGACCTGGCCTTCCGTGCCCTCGCCTCTGGCAAAGGCCAGGTATTCCTCAAGCAGGTATTCCATTTCGTCGATATCGTTGCGCAGTTCCTCTGCGCCCTCCATACCTTCGAGAAGGGCCATTTGCAGCTTCATGCGCGTCAATGGGGTCCGCAAGTCGTGAGAAACGCCGGCCAGCATTTCCGTCCTCTGTCCGATCTGGCGCTGGATTCTTTCCTTCATGGCCAGAAAGGCCTGGGCGGCCTGTCGCACTTCGGCGGCGCCCTCGGGCTTAAACTTCGCGACTTCCCTGCCCTTGCCGAAATTATCGGCGGCCAGGGCTAGCCTGCGGATCGGCTTGACCTGGTTGCGCATGAAAATCGTCGCAACGGCAAACAGGATCAGGGAAATTCCAACCATCCAGATTACAAAAACGTAGGTGGTCGAACTGAACAACCTCTTGCGCTGGGTAACGACATCCAGCACTCCTTCGGACAATTGCACCTTAATGACGACGTGACGGTCGAGGGAAACCGAATCGATATAGATGGGCTTGTGAACATAGACCTGCAGGGCCTTGAACAGGGTTTCTTCCAGATCGCCTGAAGGCTCGGTGGTAATCGTCTCAAGCACCTGTTCTTCACGGTAGTTCAGGCTCAGGCCCATGGTGGCTGCCGCCAGACGTGAAACGTTTGCCAGACCCTCCGGCGACATGTCCTGGCGGAAGATCTCGATCACGGCGGCAATGTCACCGGCAACGCTGGAAGCCAGCCGGCGGGATACCTTGTCCCAGTGCGTCTCAAAGAAAAGCACGGCGGAAACGACCTGTAGCAGGATCAGGGGGATCACGATGATCAGCAGAGAGCGGCCAAGCAGGCTCTTGGGCAGGATACGTTTTATCAGAGACTGATCAGCCATGGTTCCAGCCTGTTCCACCTTTAATCGGGCTGCAGTATATAACCGCGCCCCCGTACGGTTTGCAGATACCGTGGCATGCGCGGATTGTTCTCGATCTTGCGCCGGAGCCTCGTCACCTGAACGTCCACGGCCCTGTCGCTTCCCGCCGCCCCGGTGATGCCGATCAGTTCCTCACGGCTCAACACCTCACCTGCTTTTCTGGAAAGCGCCTCAAGGAGGGCAGCCTCTACCTCCGTTAGGTGAACGGGTGCGCCCTTCTTCGTCAGCTCGCCCCGGTCCAACCGAAAGATGCAATCGCCCAGGTAGACTTCCACATGCCCGACAGCGACCTGGGGTATACGGCGCAGGATGCTTTGGATACGCAGCAGCAGTTCGCGCGGCTCGAACGGCTTGGTCAGGTAATCGTCGGCGCCCTTTTCAAGCCCCGTGATCCGGTCATCCTGCTCGGCCATGGCCGTCAGCATCAGGATGGGAATCTGGCTCGATTGCCGGAGGCTTTCCGCGAACTCCAGGCCATTCTCTCCGGGCATCATCAGGTCCAGGACAATGAGATCGAACTCAAACGTCTGCATTCTGGACCTCGCATCAGCGGCATCCGTAGCGACGGAAATACGAAAACCGTGCTCGCTTAGATAGCGTTGCAACAAGTCACGCAGCCTGTCATCGTCATCGACGACGAGGATATGTGGCAGCTCAGCTTCCATGTTTTCCCGGTTCCATCCTTAAAGTTCCTGCCATGACGCGGTGATGGCGCTCGGTACACATCATGCCCGAATCAGGCAGGGTAAGTCACATAAATCGTCGGCGCTCATTCTTCCAGCTTGAAGCGTTCCCGGTCCGTATCGTTGATGATGCCGTTCAAGACCGTACAAAAACCCGCCACGGCTTCCGCACCGGCTTCTCGATAGGCGCGGGCGATGAGCTTGCTCTGGCGTTCGGTGAGTAGGCTTTCCAGGTCGCGTCCCCGCTGGGTCAGGTAGAGCAGGCGTCGCCGCCTGTCTTCCTCATCGGTTAGTTGTTCGATGAATCCTTCCTTCAGCAACTGGCTCAGGACCCTGGACAGGCTCTGCTTGGTGATCCGCAGGATCGATAGCAGGTCGCTGACCGACATGCCCGGATTGGCGCCGACAAAATAGATGACCCGGTGATGGGCGCGGCCAAAGCCGTATTGCGCCAGGATACTGTCGGGTTCCGCCGTGAAATCCCGGTAAGCGAAAAACAGAAGCTCGATGGCCTGTCGCAAATCTTCGTCACGAAGAAACAGGGGATTGGCGCGTGTTTTAATCAGTGACATGTCGGAGTCTGCTATCCGGTATGAATCGATGGTGAGAGAACTATAGAGCAAAAAATAAAATATGTCAGCTATGTTGACATATTTTATTTTCGCTGCTAGGGAATGAAATATACTTGCTGCGCAAACCCTGTTGAGAGAAAGATTATTGCAATGAGTGGTACATCCTTTGCCGATCGTGACGGCGTTATCTGGTTCAACGGCGAATTCGTTCCCTGGCGGGAAGCGAGTGTCCATGTCCTGACCCATGGATTGCACTATGCCTCCTCCATCTTCGAAGGGGACCGGGTATACGGCGGCAATATCTTCGAGTTGACCGCCCATTCGGAACGCCTGGGCAATTCTGCGAAAATCATGGGATTTGAGCTACCCTACACGACCGAGGAAATCGACGCCGCCTGCATCGAAACCTGCAAGGCGAACGACATCGTCGACGGCTACATCCGCCCGGTCGCCTGGCGCGGCAGCGAAATGATGGGCGTTAGCGCCCAGAACAACAAGATCAACGTCGCCATCGCCGCCTGGCCCTGGCCTTCCTATTTCTCGCCGGAGGCCCGGGAAAAAGGCATTTCACTGCGCACCTCGGAATGGCGCAGGCCGGCCCCGGAAACGGCCCCGGTCCACGCCAAGGCGGCGGGGCTGTACATGATCTGCACGCTTTCCAAGCACGCCGCGGAAGACGCCGGGTTCGAAGACGCCCTGATGCTCGATTACCGCGGGCAGGTCTGCGAAGCGACAGGCGCGAACATCTTCATGTCTTTCGGCGACGACAGGCTGCACACGCCGACGCCGGATTGTTTCCTCGACGGCATCACCCGCCAGACCGTTATCAGGCTGGCCAAGGAACGTGGCATCGAGGTAATCGAGCGCACCATCATGCCCGAAGAACTGGAAAAGGCGGAACAGATCTTCCTCACCGGCACGGCCGCCGAGGTTACGCCCGTCGGCCGCATCGACGACAACACTTATACCGTCGGCGACATCACGCGCACCCTGCGCGAGGATTACGAGAACCTCGTCGGGAAATCCGTCTGACAGGATCTCCAACAGCATCACAAACCGGCCTGGACCAATCGTCAGGCCGGTTTTTTATGTCAGCGCACGGCCAGTTCCCGCCGTTCACCCGGACCGAGAATCTCGCAGCCCGTTTCGGTGACCACGATGCTCTCGGAAAACCCGATGCCGTATTTCTCGGACGGCACCCAGGCGCAGATCGGCAGATGGAACGTCATGCCAGGCTTCAGAACGGTTTCGCACTGCTCCGCGACGTAATGCGCCGCCTCGGTCCAGGTTGGCTGGTTGCCCATGCCGATGGAATAGCCGTATCCGCCATGGAAGTAAGTTCCTTCGGGCGCCTTGTCCCATACCTTCTTGACGGTTTGCGCAACGTCATCACCCGTACGCCCGGGTTTGATATTGCTGAAAAGCTGATCCAGGACTTCAAGCGCGGCATCCGAAAGCCGCCGGATCCCGTCCGAGGGCTCGCCGATGACGGCGCTTCGCATGGCGGGCGCGTTATAGCGCTGATAGGTGCCCGTGTACTCAAGATAGACCGTGTGCCCCTGTTCCAGCGCCTTGCGGCGGTAGGGGATGTGCGGCATGTACGCCGTGCGCGGCCCCGTGATGCACATGGGATCGATGGACATCAGCTCGGAGCCCGCCTTGATCATGGCGTAATAGCCTTCGGCCACGATGTCATTGTCGGTTTTTCCCTCGGCGCAGGCGTCAATCGTCGCGAGCAGCCCCGTAAGCGACCACTTGGCCGCCTGGCGCATGTGATCGAGCTCCGCCGGCGATTTGACCGATCTGAGTTCCGTGACAAGATGCGTGGCGTCGGCGAACTCTGCGCCCGGAAGAAGCTCCGCAAGCCGCAGGTACGTGCGGGTGTCCAGAGCCCCGCTGGCGAAGGTTTCGGGATTATCCATCTCGATGCCGATCCGTTTTCCGTCGGCGCCCAAGTCCCTGAGAATGCCGCCGAGTTGGGTCGCCGTATCCTCCGCCGCATGCCAATAGAAAACGTCGATATCCTCGATGGTCGAAAACAGCAGTGCACACGGCGCTTCGAGCTCGGAACAATGCAGCCGGACACTGCCGGTCTGTTCCAGGATGCCGATGGTGTAGCCGCTCGGCATCGTGGTGTCGTAACCGGTCAGGTAGCCCAGGTTGGGTGTTATGCTGATGATCAGTACATCGATCCCCTGACCCTGCATGCTCGACTGGGCTGCGGAAACCCGTTTCTGGTATTCCTCGAGCGGGAAGGCCAGCTCCTTGGGTTCCGGGTTCTGTTTGAGCGTCTGAACGAGATCCATCGTGATACTCCCCTACATAAACAAGCTGCACATGTTGAACTATGCAATTGATCAATCTAACCGCATCCGGGAAACCGAAGGAACCCTCACATCCATGACAAGACAGAAATTTAAGGAATTATCCTTCAGTCATGGATACGGTTCTGAGGCGCATGATTGTATTCTTTTGAAGCTGCGGCCATTTTGTGTTTAGCTACAATGAGTTGACTATCAATATCGGCATTAAACCAGCCATTGGGTCAAGAAATGCGATTAATTGATGTTACACCGGGGGTGAAGTGGGTCGAAATTGAAGAGGCCGATCTTCGAATTCTCTGCGGATGCCCGGCTGACATCATTAAACATCTGATGCGCCGCGGCCTGGTGATCGAAACGGAAGTCGGCGGCACGCTCTGTGAAACGGGGCCCAATGCGATCCTGATCTCCGACCTGATGCTTCAGGGGGGCGCCTTTTCCAACCTGGCGGAATTCCCGGTCCTGCAAATGCTCTATAAGCAGGGAATGATCATCCCCAACCACCCGAACAACACGGGCGAGAAACCGATCCTGTTAGGGCTCTCCCAGCAACTGGACGCCCAACTCAACTACATCTATCGCGGAAATTACGGGTTAACGTCGATGGATGAATTGACGGCAGCCGGTTTGACCGAAGCAGATGCCGCGGAGATCATGCGCATCAAGCTGTTTTTCGCCTTCGGCAAAATCAAAACGCCGGATGAACTCATTCAATGCATTCCCGCTGATGAAGGACCGGTAGAGATAAAGAACGACGTCACTTACCAGCGCCTTAGCCTCAACCACTACCAGTTTCAATACCAGTCCCAGACTCTTGAGGTCGATCTCAACCTTACAGGTTCCGAAATTTATTTATCGCCCTATCCGCTCGGCATGCATCAGGTGTCGCGCGATTACTTCTCCGTCATTCATTCCGGAGAAGGCGACGGCTGGGACATAGACCGGCCCTGCATGGGCGGCATCATTTCTTTTCAGGGCAGGTTGTACCTGACCGATGCGGGACCGAACCTGGACGCCATCTTTCAGGCGTTAAGCATCAGCGTGAACGAGATCGAAGGCATTTTTCAAACCCACTCGCACGATGACCACTTCGCCGGTTTCCCCACCCTGCTGCAGGCGGATCACAGGCTGCGTTATTTCTCCGTGCCGGCTGTCAGGCATTCCGTCGCCAAGAAACTGTCTGCATTGATTTCACTGGATGAAGGGGACTTCTCCCACTTTTTCGACGTTGTCGACCTGGAACCTGAAACCTGGAATGACGTCGATGGCCTGGAAGTGAAGCCGATGCTGTCGCCGCATCCGGTTGAAACGACGATCTTTCAGTTCCGCGCCCTTGGGCCGAAAGGCTATAAAACCTATTTCCACATGGCTGATATTACATCCGACCGGGTCCTGAAAAGCATGGTCGAGGATGACCCGGACAAGCCCGGCATCACAACGGAGCAGTTGGATGGTTTCAGGGAAAACTATCATGAAGCCGCGGATCTCAAGAAGATCGATATCGGCGGCGGGATGATTCACGGCGAAAGCGAGGACTTCGCCAACGACAAGTCGGAAAAGATCATTTTCGCCCATGTCGCGCGGCCGTTGACAACGGTCGAGAAGCAGGTCGGTTCCGGGGCGGATTTCGGCACCACCGATATCCTGATCCCGTCCACCCAGGAGTACTTGCGGCGGCATGCCTACCTGCACATTTCGACGTTCTTCCCCGGCATGCCGATCAACCGGCTCGAAATCCTGCTCAACAATGAAGTCCGGACATTCAATCCCCACGAAATCTTTGTCCGGCAGGGAGAACCGATCCAGGAGCTCCTGCTGGTCCTTTCGGGAAATGCGGAATCCATTATCGCCGAAACCGCTGAGTCCTATCGCCTGGGCGCCGGGGATCTTCTCGGCGAACTGCCGCTTCTGAGAGGCTGCCCTGCGATTACGACCTACCGGGCGACAAGCGCGCTGATCGCCCTGATCATACCCGGGGAATTGTACCTGACATTCATTGAAGATTATGATCAGTACAAATCCGTGCTGGACCTGGCCGAAAAGCGGGCCTGGTTAAGGCGTACGTCCATCTTCCGCCAGGGAATCAGTTCGGAAATCCTGAACCACATCGCCCGTGAAATGTATCAAACGTCGTTGGAAGACGGCGAGACGATACAAAACAATGAGGACGAACCTGCCCTTCGGCTCATTGAAGAAGGCGTTGTGAAGCGGTTCATTGGGGGGAAGGAAGTCGATATTCTGTACAACGGCGATTTCTTCAAAGAAGAACAGTTACAGCATTTTGACCTGGCGGAATCACAGCTAGTAACCTCCGGCCCGACCAAACTATGGAATGTCCCCATGTCGGCGATCGCCGATATTCCGATTGCCCGCTGGCGGATAATGGAGGTTCTTAACCGGCGTTTGCTGAAAGAACGCGACGGGGGGCATCCGGCATCCCCATAAATGTGTCTGGTTAACGCATATGAGCAGACACCCTCAGTGAAGGCGATCAAGGTCCGTTGATAGCCAGGAGGGGACATTCGGACTCAGTCCTTCTGTAGGTTAAAGAATCGACAGTTTGCGCGGAAATCTCTCATACTGATACAATCAGCAAGGTCGACGGAAGTGCCGGACGCAAACAAAACAAGGAATACCCAGATCATGTCTGATTTCAAAATCCACAAGGTAGCTGAATCGACCGGGCCCCGTAGGACAGCCTTAGATGATGTCAAGAAACGTTACGGTGAAATTCCCAATGTCATCGGCGCTATGGCCGAGTCGCCTGCAGCCGTGAATGGTTATGTCGGTCTCATCGACGCCATGCGCCAAATGACGTTCACGCCAATCGAGCGACATGTCATCTGGTTCACGATCAACGTAGAACACGGCTGCCATTACTGTATGGCCGCACACACGCCATATGCCTTAGACGATGGCGTGCCTCAGGATGTTGTCGATACAGCGCGCGCGGGAGGTTCCTATGCAGACGCCCGTCTCGAAGCACTACGTGCATTCACCCTTGCCATGGTCCGCGAACGTGGTTGGGTCGACAACGCATCGGCAAAGGCCTTTCTCTCCGCTGGGTTCACGCGCGAAAATGTCATCGAAATTATCGCTGCTATCGCCTACAAGGTGATGACCAACTATACCAACCACATTGTTGAGCCACCGTTGGATGAGGCTTATCAACCGTACAGGTGGACAGCAACTGACACTGCCGAACCTCAGGTGGCCGAATAATTTTGGGCCTACCTGTAATCCATCAATCACGTCATCGCCATAATATTCTGGCAATGTCCGCTCTGGGTCATTAGCGGTCATTCCAACAACGCCATAAACATGTCCGGTTAACGCGTAAGAGCGGAGATCACAAATCCCCGCCGGGGCGATCCAGGGCGCGTTCCGACAGCTCACGGACCAGGAAGCCATAGGCCTCGTCCAGCGAGTCGGTTTTCAGGCAATTGGACAGGTCCTCTTTGCGGATCGTGCCGGCCGCGATCATGGCGTCCAGGTTCAGCACCCGGTCCCAGTAATCCGTTCCGAACAGCACCACCGGCAGCGGGTTATCCAGCTTACCGGTCTGGTCCAGGGTCAGAACCTCGCACAACTCGTCCATGGTGCCGAAACCGCCCGGGAAAATGACGACGGCCTTCGCCAGGTAGACGAACCAGAACTTGCGCATGAAGAAGTAGTGGAACTCATAGAGCAGCTCGTCGGTGATAAAGTCGTTCCCCTTCTGCTCATGCGGCAGGGAGATATTCAACCCCATGGTCGGACCGCCGGCTTCCGCAGCGCCCCGGTTCGCAGCCTCCATGATGCCCGGGCCGCCGCCGGAACAGACGACGAAGCGGTTTCCCGTGCCGTCGATGCTTCTTGCCCATTCGGTCAAACGATACGAGAGCTTCCTGGCCGCATCGTAATACCGGGCGTTCTCCACATCCCGTCGCGCCGTCGCCACGTCGCCGCTTTCGCGCTCGGCTTTTGCCAGGGCTTCTTGCGCCGCTTCGGGTGACGGGATGCGGGCCGACCCGAACACGACGATGGTATCGCTGATCCCGGCTTCTTCGAATTGCTCGAAGGGCTTGATGTATTCGGTGAGCATGCGGAGCATCCGGTCGTCGGTATCCTGCACGAACCCGTCGTCCTTGAAGATGTTCTTCATGCGCTGAAGAAAGGCATCCGCTCCTGTTTCGTTCTTGGTATCTGTCATTCCCGCCGCTTCCCCTGTTGACGGTGCGTCCGTCTATTTGTCCTTCAGCCAGCGTTCGGCGGCGACATCGTCGCTTTCCCGGGCGTCGACCCACTGGGCGTGGTCGCCGACCTCTTCTTTCTTCCAGAACGGCGCCTTGGTTTTCAGCCAGTCCATCAGGAACTGGCAGGCCTCGAAGGCGGCGTCCCGGTGGGCCGAGGCGGTGATGACCAGAACGATCCTGTCGCCCGGCTCAAGCCTGCCGTATCGATGGATTACCAGCGTGGCGGCCAGCGGCCAGCGCGAACAGGCCTCCGTCTCGATCTCTTTCAGGGCCTTTTCCGTCATGCCGGGATAATGTTCCAGGGTCATGGCGGAAATTTGCTCGTCGCCCGCCATCTCCCTGACGGTTCCGGTAAAGGTGCAGATGCCGCCGATTTCCGTATTCCCGGCGGTCAGGGCCTCGATCTCGCGGCCAATATCAAAATCTTCCGTCTGAACCCGGATCATTGCGGCCTTCCCTTGTCAGCCTATCCGCCGGTCACCGGCGGGAAAAACGCGACTTCATCGCCTGCGTTCAGGGCATGGTCCAGTGTGACATACTCCTGATTCACGGCAACCCGGACAACGGACAGGTCAGCGAACGCCACGCCGTAGCCTTCGCCGCGCGCCACCAGCCAGCCGATCAGGTCCTTTACCGTGACAACGCTTTCCGGCGGCTCGGCCTCTTCCCGGGCCGTGCCGACCTTTTCCCGGAGCCATGCGAAATAGAGCAACTTCATCCCGTTACCTCGCTAAAGGGTAAAAAAGAAACCTGGTCGCCGGATGACACCTTCTCGCAATCCTCCGCCAGTTCGACCAGTCCTTCGGCGCCCACCATGGAGGTCAGGATGCCGGCGCCGCTGGAAAAATCCTTGCGGGCGATCAACCGGCCGCTGTCGTCCATATCCAATCTTACGCGAACCCATTCGCGGCGGCCCGCCTTTTTCTTGTAATCGAAGGCCGCCGTGACCGCGAAGCACCGGGCCCGGGCGTCACGGGCGCCGGACATCCACAGGATCATCGGCCGCGCCAGCACCATGAACGTCACAATGGCGGCGACGGGATTGCCCGGCAGTCCGACGAAGGCCGTTCCGTTGACCTGGCCCAGCGCTATGGGTCGGCCCGGCTTGATCGCCAGCCGCCAGTGATGAATGGTGCCCCTGGCTTCCACGGCGGCCTTGACGTGATCTTCCTCGCCCGCCGAAACGCCGCCCGAGGTGATCAGCAGGTCATGTTTACCCGAGGCGGCATCAAGGGCGGCGCCGATCTCGTCCAGATCATCGCCCAGGATGCCCAGGTCGGTCACCGCGCACCCCAGGCCGTTCAGCAGGCCCTTGATGGTGAAGCGGTTGGCGTCGAACACGCAGCCTTCGGGCGCTTCGCCGGACGGATCGCGGATTTCATCGCCGGTGGAAAACACGGCGACGCGCAGCGGCGCATAGACCGGCAGAGTGTCCAGCCCGACGGAGGCGGCCAGCCCCAGGTCCTGCGGCC
>CAYFMQ010000005.1:176604-183786 GCA_964344255.1 uncultured Thalassospiraceae bacterium | reverse complement strand
ATATCACCGTCGACGGTAACGTCTTCTTCCATGAAAACCGTATCCGGGCCGCTCGCCTGTGTGCCGTCCGGGCCGAGGGGCATGGGCGCGCCGGTGAAGATGCGCAGGGCTTCGCCGTGAACGGCAGGCCTGTCCAGGGGATGGCCGGCGGCGATCCTGCCCGTAAAGGGGAGCCTGGTTTCCTTGTCTTTCTCCAGGTCCTCGAAATAGACGGCGTAACCATCGACGGCGCTGTTGTCGTGGGGCGGCACATTGCGCCCGGAAACGATGTCGTCTGCCAGGATACAGCCCAGGGCCTGGTCAACGGGCGCCTGGCGGGGATCAACCACGGTGTCGATGCGCTGGCGCATGGCTTCCAGAGCCTCA
The DNA here is from genome assembly GCA_964344255.1 of uncultured Thalassospiraceae bacterium. GTDB lineage: Bacteria > Pseudomonadota > Alphaproteobacteria > Rhodospirillales > Casp-alpha2 > JAJFIE01. The sequence goes on along the minus strand of CAYFMQ010000005.1, from coordinate 183,420 downwards.
TCCAGAGGCGTCAGGTCCCCGCCGAAGGCGAAACAATCGTCCTTAAGCTGCGCCATTCCTGCTCTCCGATACCAGGCCGGTGTGACCGATGATGAAATCGGCGATCGCTTTCGTATCGTCCAGATCAAGGATCGGCAGCGAACCGAACGAAAACGGCTCGTCCGTGGCGATGGCGACCACACTGTCATCACTTTCCGCCAGCAAATCCTTGCCCAGCGACGGGCGGTGGACCTCCAGCTTGGCGTGGGGGTAGGACTTGAAGCCCTCGATCAGCACCAGATCGACCGGCGACATGCGGCTGATCAGGGTCTCGATATCCGGTTCGGCGTCGCCGCGCAGCTCATGCAGCAGGGCCCAGCGGGTGGATGACGTCACCATGACCTCTTCCGCGCCCGCCATGCGGTGGTTATGGGAATCCTTGCCGGGCTTGTCCATGTCGAACTGGTGATGGGTGTGTTTCATGGTCGAAACACGGTAGCCGCGCCCGATGATTTCCGGCAGCAGCTTGACGACCAGTGTGGTCTTGCCGCTGCCGCTCCATCCTGCCAAGCCGAACATTTTCATGATTTATCGTTCATCTCTGCCAGAAGTTAGTCTGTCTTTTCCGACTCGTGCGGATGCCGGGCCGCAGGCGCCTCGTCGGTTTCCCGGATATGTTTCAAGCCCACATAGAGATAGTCAAACCCGGTGACAAGGGTCAATAGGGCCGAAATCCAGAGGCCGTAGACCCCGATCATCAGGGTCGGCACGCCCCAGAAATCCGGGCCGTTGGGTCCGACGATCAGGAATCCGAGCGCCAGCATCTGGATACCGGTCTTCCATTTCGCCAGTTGGCTGACCGGCATGCCGACGCGCAACTCGATCAGGAACTCCCTTAACCCCGACACCAGGATTTCCCGGCCCAGGATGATACCGGCGGGAATGATCGTGTATTGGCTGATCCTGTCGGCGCCCACCAAGGCGAACAGCACGCCAGCCACCAGCAGCTTGTCGGCGATGGGGTCCAGGAAACGCCCGAGCGCCGATTGCTGGTGCCAGGCACGGGCCAGGTAGCCGTCGAAGAAATCCGTGATGCAGGCATAAACGTAAAAGCTGAAAGCAAGCCAGCTGCCCAGGGGGTCATCCAGGAAAAACAGTCCGACCACGACCGGAATCGCGACGATCCGTGTATAGGTCAGGATATTGGGAAGTGCGAGATACATTGTTTTCCTTCGTGTTCCACGCCTGTTTCCTGGGAACATTTTTCTTGTAACAGGTTTATACGGGATGTCTTACACCCTACAAGCCGGAATATCTATCCATCGGGGTGAAACCAGTCATAGATTTTACTGGCCATGGCTTCGCTGACGCCCTCGACGGCCTGTAAATCGCTTAATCCCGCCTGCGATATGGCCGATACGGCGCCGAAGTGGTGCAACAGGGCCTTCTTTCGCCTGGCGCCGATGCCGGGAATCTCGTCCAGGGCGGATTTCTGCGTTGATTTTCCCCGCTTCTTGCGGTGCGTACCGATGGCGAAGCGGTGGGCCTCGTCTCGCAGGCGCTGGATAAAATACAGAACGGGATCGCGGGATTCCAGGTCGATGGGCGTCTTGTCCGGCAGGAAGATGCGCTCTTTCCCCGCGTTCCGGTCAGGACCCTTGGCGACGGCGGCGACACTGACATCGTCAATGCCCAGTTCGGCCATGACCTCCAGCGCCACGCCAAGCTGCCCCTTGCCGCCGTCCACGAGGACCAGGTCCGGCCATTGTCCGCGTTCCCTGTCGGGATCTTCCTTGATGGCGCGCGAGAAGCGCCGGGTCAGGACCTCGCGCATCATGGCGTAATCGTCGCCTGGTTCGTAGCCTTCCCCTTGCCGGCCAAAGGGCTGCTGAGCGTTCTCCGCCAGTCCCGCAGCCGGGCCGGAAGCGGATTCCGCGGCGGTGGACGATGCCGCACCCTTGATATTGAACTTGCGATAGGCGTTCTTCACCATGCCTTCCGGGCCGGCCACGATCATGGCGCCGACGGCGGACGTACCGGAAACATGGGAGTTGTCATAGACTTCGATGCGTTCCGGGGTTCCGTCCATATCCAGCACCCGGGCCAACCCGTCCAGCAGCTTGCGCTGCGTTGCGCTTTCCGACAACCGGCGGCTCAGCGCCTCCCTGGCATTGCTTTCCGCATGGAGCGCGAGCTTACGCGTGTCGCCCCGGCTCGGCACCAGGATGCGGACCTTGTGATCCGCCCGCAGCGCCATGGCTTCCTCCACCAGGTCCTGGTTGGGCGTTTTCATGTTCAGCAGGATCTGCCTCGGCGGCGGCGTACGGGCGTAGAATTGTCCGAGGAAGGCTTCCAGCACCATTTCCGGGGTCTCATCGCGCGTATGGCTGGGGAAATAGGCCCGGTTGCCGTAGTTATGCCCGCCGCGGAAGAAGAACACCTGGATACAGCAATGACCGCCGTCGTGGTGGACGGCGATCACGTCCGCCACGTCCAGACCGGACAGGTTGATGTCCTGATGCGCCTGGATCCGGGTCAGCGCCTGGATGCGGTCCCGGTACTGGGCGGCTTCCTCGTATTCCAGGGCGTCGCTGGCGGCCTGCATCTTCCTGGCCAGGTTCTGCTGGATATTCTTGCTGCGGCCCGAGAGGAAGTCGCGGGCCTGGGAGACCAGTTCGCTGTAACCCGCTTCATCGATGCGGCCCACGCAGGGCGCGGAGCAGCGCTTGATCTGATAGAGCAGGCAAGGGCGCGTCCTGGAATCGAAGGTCGAGTCGGAGCACGTCCTGAGCAGAAAAACACGCTGCAGGAAATTCAGCGTCTCATTGACCGCCCAGGCGGATGCAAAGGGCCCGAAATAGGCTCCCTTCCGTTTCTGCGCGCCCCGATGCTTGAGGATCTGCGGAAAGGCATGGTCCTGGGTGAGCAGGATCAGCGGGAACGATTTGTCGTCACGCAGCAGGATATTGTAGCGAGGGGCATAGCGCTTGATCAGGTTGGCTTCGAGCAGCAGGGCCTCCGCCTCCGTATGCGTGGTGACGAACTCCATGGAAACGGTTTCCATGATCATCCTGCGTAAACGGTTCGACTGACGATTCAGGTTGGTATAGCTGGTTACCCGCTTTTTCAGGTTCTTCGCCTTGCCCACATAGAGCACATCATCGCGGGCATTGATCATCCGGTAGACGCCGGGGCTGTTGGGCAGGGTCTTCAGATAGGACTTTATGACCTCGACACCACTTGGCGGCCCGGCAGCGCCGTCGTCCGCCGGAACCGTCTCGTCGATAGCGGTCAAATCGGTTGTATTTTTAGGCGAAACCATACCCCGAATGTGCGCCACGACATCCCATCCGTCAACGGAAGGTCACGAAAATGATCAATATTGTATGCTTAAAATTTTACACAATCTGTATCCACGTATGCATGGACACAACTATCCACGACTCCTGTGGATAACGTTGTGGAGAATACGGGCCTGGAAAACAGGAAGCTTGGAATACCACACACTTAGCGATTTTGCACAATTTTTAGGCAAAAACCTAAGTCATTGAAATTTATGATGTATCCGGGAAAATTTAGCCATATTACTGTAACATTCCTGTGATACGTCATATTTACCTGTATTACGGACAATATGCCTAGACGGAAAACAACCTGTGCAAAACTCGAACCGTTCCAGTAACGAAAAATCTTTTACGAGACAATGGGTTGGCTCGTTTTTTTTACAGTTTGCGTCTACTCACCATCCGAATTGAATCGCTCAATCTCGACCCCGACGCTGGTTGCATCCGCCAGAATGTCGAGTTTTTCAACCCTGATTCTTGCTGTTCTGACACGTTTATTTCTAAGGCAGATGGCGGCGATATTTTCGGCCAGCGTCTCAACCAGATTGACGTGCCCCTGTGCGATCAGTTCCTTCACGCCGTTGGCGATTTTCTCGTAACAGACGACGTTCTCGTAGTTGTCGTCCAGGTCATCGCCGTATTCACGGACCGAGAGGTCGATGTTCAGGCGCACGCGCTGGGGGGATTCCTTTTCGTGATCGTGAATGCCGATCGAACAGTCAAGGACAAGATCCCGGATGAATACCTGGTACAGATTTTCCTCTGTCATGGCCGGACCTCCTCATCCGTTTCCTGCGTCTCGTTGTCACTGGCGGGGGAAAGGCCATCGGAGGACGTCCAGCCAAGATGCTGCCCGCTGTCGAGGGCGATCATCTGTCCGGTCATCGACCGGGCGTCCAGGATAAACCGGATCGCTTCGCAGATTTCTCGCAAATCCACCTTGCGTCCCAACAGCACCGACTGCCATTCGCGGTCGAAGTTCTCCTGTGACTGGAACGTGTTCTTGATCGTCGGCCCGGGGCCGATGGCGTTGACCCTGATATGCGGCGCCAAGCCCTGCGCCAATGTCCGCGTCAGGGCCCATAGACCGCTTTTTGACAGGGTATAGGACGTGAATACCGGCGTCAGGTTCCAGACGCGCTGGTCGATGATGTTGATAACGTTACCTTCCCGGGTTTCGGGTAACTGGGCCCTGAACCCCTGGGTCAGGACGAAGGGCGCGCGCAGGTTGATCTGCATGTGTCGGTCCCAGGACTGCCGTGTCGCCGTTTCCGGCGTGTCGTGCTCGAAGACGGAGGCGTTGTTGATCAAACAGCTCAGCGGTCCCATTTTCCCGTTGATGGCTGGCACCAGTTGTTCACAGGCCTGTTCATCCGCCAGGTCGGCCTTGAATATATCCACGGCGACGCCATGGGCGGCGATTTCCCCGGCGACTTCTTCCGCTTCCGCCTGCGAGGAATTGAAATGGACGGCGATGTTCCAGCCGTGCTGGGCCAGATCGAGGGCAATCGCCCGGCCGATCCGCTTCGCCGCGCCAGTGATCAAAACCGTCCCGGGAACATTATCGTTAACCGTGTTTTCTTCCGACATCGTGCCTGTCCCGTATCAGAACGCCGCCAGGGCCCGTTCCACGCCAAAAGCCTGAAGGGCGATATACCCGGCGTAGACGGCGACAAACACCGTGGAAACGGAACGGTTCAGCCGCCAGCCCCAGATCAGCAAGGGTAGCATAATCGCCGTCGACGCCAACATGACCCAGATATCGAAGGAAACCATCTGCGAGGACACGGGCAACGGCGTCACGACGGCGACGATGCCGGCAATGCCCAGGATATTGAAAAGGTTGGACCCCACGACGTTGCCGATGGCGACGTCCGCATGCCCGCGCATAGCTGCGACAACGGATGCCGCCAGTTCCGGCAGGGACGTTCCCAGCGCAATCAGCGTCAGGCCGATGACTTCCTCCGACACGCCAAAGACCCGGGCGATTTCAACACCGCCTGTGACCAGAAGGTCGGCGCCGAAGAGGATACCGGCCATGCCGCCGAACAGGGCCAGCAGGACGATCCAGATACTGTCCGGCAGGCTCCCGACTTCCTCGACTTCCTCAAGATGCAATTCCGCATCCGGTCCGCCCTTGTCGTGTTCCCGTCGATAGGAAGCGAAAAGGAATACAGCAAAGGCGGCCACCAGAATCAGTCCCGGAGTCCTTTCAATGGATCCTTGGATGCAAAAAAACGTAAACAGGATGCTGCCGCCGATCAACACGACACCGTCACGTTGCAGCGCCCCTTCCTTGGAAATGATGGGCGAGACCATCCCGGCAACGCCAAGAACCAGCAGGACATTGGCGATATTGGAACCGACGACGTTCCCGAGCGCCAGTCCGCCAGCGCCCTTCAGGCCGGCTTCAAGCCCGACAACCAGTTCCGGCGCGGACGTTCCAACGGCGATAATCGTCATGCCGATCACCAGGGGCGAGACGTTCATTCTCCGGGCAAGGGCGACGGCGCCGCGAACCATGAATTCCGCAGCGACGAGCAACAGGACAAACCCAATCGCCACTTTCAGGTAGATCATTACCCAAACCCCGTTTCAGCCTATCAGAGAGCCAAAGTTTCAGAACCGCACGTTTGCCACGATCTCAGCCGACACGCAACCACATCACCCTGTCCCGAGTATCAGTCCAGTCCGGAAAATTTGCTGACCAGCGCTTCGTAAACATGTCGCTTGAAGGGGATGACCAGATCTGCGATGCCTTTCATCGGCGTCCATTTCCACTCACAGCACTCAGGCGGCTGATGTTTCTGCAGATCGATTTCCGCCTCGTCACCGATAAACCGGAACACGTACCATTTCTGGGTCTGTCCCCGGTATTTTCCAGCCCATCTGCCCATCAGCTCCTCCGGCAGGTCATAGGACAGCCATTCTTCGCATTCTTCGATCAGTTCAACGGAATGAATCCCCGTTTCCTCTTCCAACTCCCGCAGGGCGGCGTTGTAGGGGTCTTCGCCTTTATCGATACCGCCCTGGGGCATTTGCCAGGCATGGGGGCTGTTCTCCAGCCCCACCCTCTTGCCGATAAACACGTCGCCCTGGGCGTTCAGGACCATAGCGCCGACACAGGGGCGGAATGGGAGAGAAGAGTCGCTATCGGACATCATTATTCTGTCAGGACTCCGGCCCCGTCCTGATCAGGGCGCTGACCGGCACAAGCTCGATGTTTTTCCCGGGCAATGACGATATCCAGGCCAGCAGACGGTCCAGAACAGCCGGGGTTATCGTCGTGGAACCGATGCCGTACCCCCTGAGTTCGATAACCGCATCCAGTTCCTTCAGCTTCGCGTCGATCGCGGCCTTGGCCATGACTTCATCAAGACGCACACTGCTGATGACATGCGGGATGGCCATTTCATTCGCCAGCCGGGGAATCAGCGAGCGGTTGTTCCAGGCGCCGTCAACGATCATCAGACCGCGGGCATTCAGTTGTGAC
>CAYFMQ010000005.1:101037-176594 GCA_964344255.1 uncultured Thalassospiraceae bacterium | reverse complement strand
CTCGCGCACATTGAACTCATCGGCGGTGTACTTCGATCCCATGGAGACCTCGACGCCGATATAGCCCTGCTGGCTTGAAAGCACGGTTTCCAGCCGGCGCTGTGTTTCCGCCTCCGGAAGATTGACCTTCAGCGCCAGCGGCCCCGGGTCTTCAATGGGGAAACGGCCTGATTCCAGGGGCATCCCGAGCAGCACCTCATGTCCCTGGCGGCGCGAGCGGATCATCCACTGTTCCAGTTCCTCCGCATAGGGACTGAAGGACAGAGAGACGGCGGACGGCAATTTGCTGATTGCCGACAATGTCGCGGCACGGCTGAGACCCAGATCGGAAATCAGCAACGCCACCCTGCGTTTGTTCGAGGGCACCTCGCTTGGGCGGGCGTATTCCTGCCACGACACCTTGCCGTCCGCAGCTATTTTCGGCAACGGCAGTTCACCATCCCGGAACTGCAACAGTTCGGGAACCGGCGCCTTCGGCAGCGAATCGTTGGTCGGATAATCCGGGAACTGGTTAAACGACGATGCCGTCGTCATCGGTATGATGACGCCACCGGCCGTATCGGTCGGACCGCCGCCAAGAGTATTCAGCCCGCCGGTGCCGCCGCCCGAACTGAGGGCATTCAGCCCGCCGGTCGTTCCCAGCCCACTGGTTGCGCCGGCTGAAGACAGTTGCTCACCGCTGACGCTTTCGGCGGACATTTCGGCCGGGGGCAGCAACTGCCCCGAGGCGCTCAGGTTATTCAGCGAACCGGAAGCGGAAGGTTGCAGCCCTCCGCCGGATGTTGCCGCTGCCGTTTCCTGGACCATTTCCTCTTCTGCCGTACCGGCGATAAACATCCAGCCGCCGATGCCAATTCCAACTAGCAGGAACAGGGCCGTGAACCCGATGATGGAATACCGGGCCCAAGGGTTTCCCCATATGGCGGCGAATCGGCCCTCTTCCTCGTCCTCGTCATCCTCATCGTCGTCGTAATCGTCATCATCATAATCGTCGTCGTCATCGTCTCCGAAATCGATGTCTTCAATTTCTCCGTCACTATCGGGAGGCAGGCCGCCCATTTCGGACGCATCCGCTGGCCCATCCATTTCTTCGGTATCGCCCGCTTCTGGGCCCTCTTCGCCGCCGGCGGCCTCGGACATGCCGTCCGGACCGGAATCGGGCGGCTGGGCGTCAGGTTCGGACATCGCATCGGCGTCGTCCATGCCGGAGTCGTCGCCGGGTCCATCGCCACCGGCGTCATCCACGTCGAAATCGTCTTCATCGAAGTCTTCGTCGTCGAAGTCCTCATCGAAGTCGTCATCGTCGTCTTCGTCTTTTTTGCGGCTAAACCACTTCTTGAACACGATCTATCGGTTCCTATGACTACGGTCCAGGTTAACTATACGCCCTAAACTTAACCACCCGTGTTTTCATTCAACGCTCTATAGAGGGAAATACCCCTGACCATATCCAGCGCCCTTTTCAACTGGTAATCCTCTGGTGTGTCATTCTCTGTCGACTCTCCGGGGACAGCATCGGCGTCTTCTTCAGTTTCCGGGCCATTATCGTTTTCCAGGGCGCCCCGCAGATCGGCTTCCCTGCGGTGATCCCCATTATCAAGCGATTCCAACCGGGCCTGTTCGATAATGATATCAGGCGTAATGCCGGTTCCCTGAATGGAATTGCCGGACGGCGTATAGTAGCGCGCCGTCGTCAGGCGCATCGCGCCGTGCTTGGGCAGCGGTATAATCGTCTGTACGGATCCCTTGCCGAAGGACTGGGTGCCGAGAATGATGGCCCGGCCGTGATCCTGCAACGCGCCGGCGACGATTTCCGAAGCCGAGGCGGAACCCCCATTGATCAGAACGACAATGGGAAGGCCGTTCGCCAGATCGCCCGGCCGGGCGTTGAAGCGCTGGGTATCTTCCGGGTTACGGGAACGGGTCGAAACAATCTCGCCTTTTTCAAGGAAAGCGTCGGAAACAGAAATTGCCTGATCCAGCAGCCCCCCGGGATTGTTGCGCAAATCGAGCACAATGCCCCTCAGGTCATCACCGATTTCCGTGACGAATTTCGACATCGCCTTTGTCAGCCCCTTGTCGGATTGCTGGTTGAAGGTGGTAATACGGACATACCCGACATCGCCCTCAAGGCGGGAACGGACGGATTCGATCTTGATGATCGCGCGGGTGATCGTGACATCGAAAGGTTCCGTATCGATGCGCCTGACCGTCAGGGTGATATCCGTTCCGACCTTGCCACGCATGCGGTCGACGGCTTCGCTCAGCGTCAATCCCAGGACCGCTTCCCCGTCCAGATGGGTAATGAAATCGCCCGGTTTCAGGCCCGCACGGTACGCCGGCGTATCGTCAATGGGGGAAACGACCTTGACGAACCCGCTCTCCATGGTGACCTCGATGCCCAACCCGCCGAACTCGCCACGCGTCTCGACCTGCATGTCCTGGAAGCTTTCCTCATTCATGTAGCTCGAATGCGGATCAAGGGCGGACAGCATTCCTGTGATGGCCGTTTCGATCAGTTCCTTTTCACTGGGCGCTTCAACGTAATCGGTGCGGACCCGTTCCAGCACATCGCCAAACAGGTTGAGCAACTCATAAGTATCGGCGCCTTCCACCGTTACTTCTTCTGCCCGGGGTGAGGATATGGCCACCAGGGATAACAGGGTCAAAGCCGTAAAAAAGGCTGCGATGGTTCTATTGTTCTGACGTAGTTTCATAATGTTCTCTAACCCTGAGTACTGGCGCTGCGCGATGTTAACCACGATAGCGGATTAATGGGCCGGCCATCCTGACGAAACTCGACATAGAGCACCGGTTCTTCATCTGTTGCCGGATTCATTATACCGACAGGCTCGCCTGCCAACACCCACTGATCCATCGTGCTGTCAATGCGTGACATTCCGGCAAGAAGGCTATGGTATCCCTCGCTATGCTCGATGATCAAGAGTTGCCCGTATCCGCGGAATTCACCGACAAACACGACCTTGCCTTCATAAGGCGAAACGACCTGCGCCGCCGGTCGAGTGCTCACCTCAATACCCCGGCGCGTCATGCCGTTTTCATTGTTTTCCCCGTAACGTCCGACAATGGCGCCGACAACGGGAAACGGCAGGTGTCCCTTGCGTGAGGAAATGGGGACGCCGGTAATGCCACCGGGCGGTTTTGGCGGCGCAGGGGCAATCAGAGCCACCTGAGACGCCCCGGCGGACAGGTTTTGTTCCTCGCGTTCAAGCTGCGCCTGCGCTTCTTCAATTTCCCGTGATTTTTGTTCCTCCCGCAGCCTGGCGACCAAATCCCGAATCGTTTCCGCCTCACGGGCCAGTCTTTCAGCCCGCTGGCGAGCCAGTTTGTGCTCGGCATCCGTTTGTTTCTTCAGCAGCTTGTTCTTTGCCAGCAGGCCGCCCAGCGTCTGGCTCTCGATGGCAAGGGCCTCCGTACTTTCCCTTAAGGCGAAACGCTGTTCATTCAGCCGTTCGCGCGATTTGGCGAGGCTTTCAATCTGCAGGCGCAGGTGCTCGGCCCGGTGTTCGATTTCCGGCACCACGGAGCGCAGTAAAATAGCGCTTCTTACCGTATCGGACGGACTGGTCGGTTGGGCGATCATGGCTTCCGGCGGGAACCGCGCCAGCCTTTCAAGGGACATCAGCACCTTGGCGAACTGTTCGCGCTGGGTAACCAGCTTGGCGGCTTTATCAGCCTCTTCCAGTCTCATCTCGGATATCTGGAATTCCAGATCGATTATTTTCTGCTCCTGCGCCTGCACGACCTTGGCAGCGGCAACCAGTTTTTTTGCGATCTCTTCCTGTTCGAGCCGAAGCTCTTCGGACTTGCGGCGCAGGCTCTCGGTTTCCTGTTCCTCACGTTGCAGGGCCTTCTCAAGGTCCTCCAGCTTGTCTTCCGATTCCATTTGCTGGGCCTGGGCCGGCATGACCAGTGCAAGGGGCAGAGCAAGAATAACAAACAGGCAGAAAAACAGGGCGGCCTTCAGGCCAATCTTGGGGATTGTATTGAAAGCGTCGTTGATCCTGCCTGAAACCATCAAATCACTCTGCAGCGGCGTTCCTGACGCCATTGCTTTCGATCAGGGAGCGCCCCGTCATTTCGGACGGTGGCTCGATGCCCAACAGACCGAGCACCGTCGGCGCCACATCGCACAAGCGTCCATCGTGAAGACCCTCGGCGCCATCAGGCGCATTCACCAGCAGGACCGGCACCATGTTCAGGGTGTGCTGAGTGTGCGCCCCACCGGTCTCGTCGGTCATGTTTTCGCAATTGCCGTGATCCGCGGTCACCAGCATGGACCCGCCGGCTTTGCGGACCGCGGCCTCCAGGCGCCCCAGGCACGTATCGACGGTTTCGGCAGCCTTGATAGCGGCATCAAGGATACCGGTGTGACCGACCATGTCGCCGTTGGCGAAGTTGACCACGATCAGGTCGTAGAGGTTTTCCGATATAACCCTTTCAAGGTTGTCCGTGACCTCCAGGGCCGACATTTCCGGACACAGGTCATAAGTCGCGACCTTGGGCGAAGGAACCAGAATACGGTCCTCATGGTCATAGCGGTCCTCACGCCCGCCGTTCAGGAAAAAGGTAACGTGTGCGTACTTTTCCGTCTCGGCGATCCTGAGCTGGCGCATACCCCGAAGCGATACGACCTCGCCCAGAGTGTTTCGGACGTCCAGGGTCGGGAAAACCGCATCGTAGAAGCGGCTCAGGTCACTGGAGTACTCGATCATGCCGAGGCGCGTCGAAAAATCGACGATCCGCGAGCGCGTAAATCCGGAAAAATCAGGATCGGCCAAGGCAGAGAGGATCTGGCGCGCCCTGTCGGCGCGATAATTCATCATGAACACACCGTCGCCGTCCTGCATGCCTTCGTAACCGGCAATGACGGCAGGCTCGACAAACTCGTCGCTCTGCGAGGCGTTGTAGGCGGCGGCAACGGCGGCGGGGCCATCGGCTGCCTTGTTACCCAAACCGGCGGCAATAGCGTCATAGGCCTTTACCACCCTGTCCCAGCGCTCATCCCGGTCAAGGGCGTAATAGCGCCCCATGACGGTGGCGATATCGACATCCGTCATGCCGGTTATTGCCTCGGAAAAGCGGTTGATAAAACCGAGCGCGCTGTTGGGTGGGGCGTCGCGGCCATCGAGGAAGGCATGAACCCTGACGGGTATCCCCTGATCCGAGAGCAACCCGCAAACCTTTGTTATGTGCTCCTGATGGGCGTGCACGCCGCCCGGCGACATGAGGCCCATTACATGGCACGCGCCGCCCGTTTGTTTCAGCCTGGCGATCATCGCCTGGAAATTCTCCGAACGGGCAAAGGAGCCGTCTTCAAGCGCTGCATCGATGCGTGGCAGGTCCTGCAGCACGATACGCCCGGCGCCCAGGTTCATGTGCCCGACTTCGGAATTTCCCATCTGGCCGCTGGGCAGGCCGACATCGCCTTCCGACGCATCGAGCCGGGCCTTCGGGCACTCGGAAACCAGCCGGTCCCACACGGGCGTGTGGCCCAGCGCAATGGCGTTGTTTTCCGTTTCCGCGCGGTCACCCCAGCCGTCCAGGATGCACAGGACGACAGGCCGGGCTTTCGCTTGAGCGGCGGGGTTGGTCATGGTGGGCGCACTTCCTTCGATTCGACTTACAATATAGGAAATTTCGAGCTTCTTGACGAGTGGGGCCGGGATTGTCAATCACGGTGATAGGGATGTCCGCTCAAAATGGCGTGTGCTCTGTAGATTTGTTCCGCCAACAAGGTGCGGACCAGCATATGCGGCCAGGTCAGTTTGCCGAATGAGAGGACCAGGTCGGCCCTTTGTTTCAGCGATTCGTCGACGCCGTCCGCACCGCCGATGACAAAAGCGGTCTGTCGGTAGCCCTCGTCACGCCAGTCTCCCAGCTCTTTGGCCAGCTGCCGGCTAGTCATATCCTTGCCGGTCTCATCCAGAACCACCAGCTTCGCGTCGTCGGGCACCTTGGCGGCGAGCTGTTCGGCTTCGGCCAGACGCAGTTCGTCAACGGGCAGCTTGCGCCGCTCCGACACTTCATGGATATCGAAAGTCCAGGGAATCCGTTTCAGGTAATGGTCGAACAGGGCCTTTTCAGGTCCGGCCTTCAGGCGGCCTACGGCACAAAGAATAATATGCAAACGCCGAACCCCTTACTGAAAGGCGCCAATTCCCAAGCCCAGTCCGGCTCGGGCACTCCATCGCCGGCACTTAAAAAGCCGGTCTGATTTTTTCTCTCCGGTATCCGGGCGCTGCTAGATCAGTGTGCGCCGGCCACAGCGGCATCGTCGCCTGCTGGAGCGCTCCAGATTTTCTCCAGGTTATAGAACTCCCTGACCTCCGGACGGAACAGGTGCACGATGATGTCACCCGTATCGATCAACACCCAGTCGCACTGGGTATCGCCCTCGACCGCCACACGGCCAAGTCCCGCAGATTTCAGTTTGCTCTGGATATGCTCCGCCATCGCGCCGACCTGACGCTGGGAGCCACCGGTGGCAAGAACCATGTAATCTCCGATACTGGTCTTGCCTTCGAGATCGAAGACGACGACATCCATGGCCTTGTCGTCATCGAGAGAATGTCGCACCACGTCCAGCACGTCGGCTGATGATGGCGCTTGTTTCATAGTCTTTATGGTCTTCTCCTTTACTGCCTTAGGCGACCGGCCGACAAAGCCGGTCCAGTTCACCCCGGCGCATTCTCAGGGCTACGTCGGGTACGGATTTGCGTGGCCGACTCCGGGTTCAAGGGTGTATCGAAGTAAATCCACGCCGGCGGATCCGTGTCGATCAGCGATTTCCCGGCGGCCTCACTGAGGCGGTTGTCTTGAAAACGCTGCGCGGCTTTCGAATCCAGCACACTAGAATCATAGGGAGGACGAGCGAAAATCGCAATGGGCAGCGTGTCAAATATTGATGTCCATTTCTCCCAGCGCTCCATTTCCGGCAGGATATCCGCGCCCATAACCCAGAGAAACCGCATATCGGCGTACTCTTTCAGCAGTAGCGGCAGGGTCTCCGCCGTGTAATAGGTGCCGAGGCGCTTTTCCGCATCACTGACAATAATGCGCTCTTCCGAGGCCGCCTTTTCCTCGGCGGAAGCGAATCGTTCCTCGAAGGAGGCCATGCCCTCAACAGGCTTCAGGGGGTTTTGCGGCGACACCAGCCACCAGATCGCATCAAGCGCCAGATGCTCAAGCGCCAGCAAGGAAATGTGGACGTGGCCGTCGTGCGCCGGGTTGAAGGAACCGCCCAGAAGCCCGACCCGCTTCACGCCCGCCTCATAAAGTAACGTGTCAGAGGATTACATGTCAGGGACGGCATTGGCCTTCGCCCCGGACGATGTACTTGAAACTGGTGAGCTGCTCGACGCCGACCGGCCCACGAGCGTGCAGCTTGCCCGTGGCGATACCGATCTCGGCGCCCATGCCGAACTCGCCGCCGTCGGCGTACTGGGTGGACGCATTGTGCATGACAATGGCTGAGTCCACCTCGTTCAGGAACCGGGCGGCGGCAAAAGCGTCATCGGTGATGATGGCGTCGGTGTGGTTCGAGCCGTACGTGCCGATGTGCTCGATGGCCTCGCCGACACCGTCCACGACACGCACGGAAATGATGGAATCGAGGTATTCCGTGCTCCAGTCCTCCTCCGTCGCCGGCGTGATGGCGTCGTTGGCGTCACAGGCTTCCTGGTCGCCGCGCACTTCGCAGCCGGCCTGCGTCAGGCCTTCGACGATGCCGTTCAGCAACGATAGCGCGCCCCGGTCCATAAGCAGGGTTTCCGTCGAGCCGCAGATGCCGGTACGGCGCATCTTGGCGTTGACCACCACGTTGCGCGCCATGTCCTCGTTGGCGGCGCTGTCCACATAAGTGTGGCACAGGCCTTCCAGGTGTTTGAACAGCGGGACCTTGCTCTCTTCCGTCACCCGCTCGATCAGCGACTTGCCGCCCCGGGGCACGATCACGTCAATGGTGTCCGTCATGCGCAGCATTTCGCCCACGGCGGCGCGGTCCGTCGTGGGAATGCGCTGGATCGCCGCTTCGGGCAGACCCGCCGCTTTCAGGCCCCGGGTCAGGCAGTTGAGGATCGCGCCCGACGAATTGAAACTTTCGGAGCCACCGCGCAGGATCGACGCGTTGCCGGCCTTGAGGCAGAGCGCGCCCGCATCCGCCGTCACGTTGGGCCGGGATTCGTAAATCACGCCGATGACGCCCAAGGGCACGCGCACGCGCTCGATCTTGAGACCGTTGGGTCGTTCCCATTCCGCCAGCACGGTGCCGACGGGATCATCCAACTCGGCGATGTCCTCCAATCCCTTGGCCATGGCCTCGATGCGGGAGTCGTCGAGCATCAGGCGGTCGAGGAACGAGCCCTTGGTGCCGGCCTGCTCGGCGGCCGTCATGTCGAGGGCGTTGGCGGCCTTGATGGTTTCCGTGTCTTCCCGGAGCGCCGCTGCCCCTGCCCTGAGGGCGTTATTCTTGGCGTCCGTCGTGGAACAGGCCAGAACGTGGCCCGCCCGCTTGGCGGCATCGCCCAGATCGCGCATCAGCCCGGGAATGTCGTTCTTTTCAATCGCCGTCATGGTCTTTCATCCCAAAAAAGGTCTCTACAACAATACCATATCGTCACGGTGCATGACCTCGTCCCGGCCACGGTAGCCCAGGAGCGATTCAATTTCACCGGTTTTGTGCCCTTTGATCGTCCCGATGTCCTCGGACGAATAAGCGCACAATCCCTGCGCCAGCCTGCGCTTGTCGTGGCTCAGGATCACCACGGGGTCGCCGCGCTCGAAGGAACCTTCCACCGCCGTAACGCCGGCGGGCAGCAGGCTCTTGCCCTTGGAGAGCGCGGTTTCGGCGCCGGCGTCGATGATGATCGAGCCCAGGGGTTTAAGACTGCCCGCGATCCAGTGCTTGCGCGCCGCCCTCGGCGTCGAATGCGGCAGGAACCACGTGCACCTCGCGCCCTCTTCCAGAGCGCGGATGGGGTGATCGACCTGGCCTTTGGTAATGACCATGCGGCACCCGGCCCCCATGGCGACGCGGGCGGCGGACAGCTTGGTCACCATGCCGCCGGTGCCCACGGACGAGACCGCCTTGCCCGCCATAGCGTCGATCTCGGGCGTGATTTCCTCCACCACGGGCACCAGTTCGGCGTTTTTATCGCTCAAGGGATCGGCCGTATAAAGGCCGTCGATATCGGACAACAGGACCAACACGTCGGCGGAGATCATGGCCGCCACCCTTGCTGCGAGTCGATCATTGTCGCCGACGCGGATCTCGTCCGTCGCCACGGTGTCGTTTTCGTTGATGAGCGGCACCGCGCCCGCCTTCAGGAGGGTGTTCAGGGTCGAGCGCGCATTCAGGTAACGCCGGCGGTTTTCCGTGTCATCCAAAGTGAGCAGGACCTGCGCCAGCGTCACCTCATGCTCGGCCAGCGCGTCCTCGTAGGCATGCGCCAGGCGCAGCATGCCGGCGGCGGCGGCGGCTTGCTGTTCTTCCAGCCGGAGCGCCCTGCCCTCGAATCCGAGCCGTTGGCGTCCCGCGGCGATGGCGCCCGAGGAAACCAGGATCACGTCCTGCCCGCGGGCCCGGCAGCGGGCCACGTCCTCGGCCAGGGCGTTCAACCAGTCCCGGTGGATCGCGCCGCTCTCGCCGTCGACCAGCAGGATGGAGCCGATCTTGATGACGATGCGCTTGCTCTGTGACAGGATATCGGCGTTGGACAACGTCATGGCTGATACCCCGCCGAAGCCTGCACCGCTTCCGCCTCGGCATCCCTGGCCG
This sequence comes from uncultured Thalassospiraceae bacterium, assembly GCA_964344255.1. GTDB lineage: Bacteria > Pseudomonadota > Alphaproteobacteria > Rhodospirillales > Casp-alpha2 > JAJFIE01. The sequence continues at coordinate 166,795 of CAYFMQ010000005.1, read as the reverse complement.
CAAGAACGACCTGGAAGATTTTCACCGTCAACTCCCGGACCCCGGTCCCGGCGACGCCGGATATGACGAACACGTCGTCGGCGGCGACACCGGCGGCTGCGGCCAATTCCACCCGTTTTTCGGCAATATCCTCTTCCGTCATGGCGTCGCACTTGTTGAGCACGGGGATTTCCACCTTTGCATCCAGGTCGGCGCCATAGGCGTGTAACTCGCTCCGCACCGTTTTATAGGTTTCGGCAATCTCTTCCGACGTGCCGTCGACCAGATGCAGCAGGACGCCGCAACGTTCGATATGGCCCAGAAACCGCGTGCCGAGACCGACGCCTTCGGATGCGCCCTCGATCAGGCCCGGGATGTCGGCCAGCACCAGGTGTTCGTGATCCAGCGTCACGACCCCCAGGTTGGGATGGATGGTGGTAAAGGGATAGTCCGCGATCTTGGGATGAGCCCGGCTAACGGCGGCCAGGAAGGTGGACTTGCCGGCATTGGGCAGCCCCACGAGACCGGCGTCGGCGATCAGTTTCAGGCGCAGCCAGATCCAGCGTTCCTCGCCGGGCCAGCCCGGCTCGAAGCGCCTGGGGGCCTGGTTGGTCGAGGACTTGAAGCGCGCATTGCCGCGCCCGCCGTCGCCGCCCCGCAGCAAGACCTGGCGCTGACCCACTTCGGTCAGGTCGACCAGCAGGGTTTCCTTATCATCGGCCAGCACCTGGGTGCCCACAGGCACACGCAACACAATGTCCGCGCCGCCGGGTCCGGTGCGGTTCTTGCCCATGCCGTGAGTGCCGCGCTTGCCCTTGAAATGCTGCTGATAGCGGAAATCGATCAGGGTGTTCAGGCCGTCCACGCATTCGACGATAACATCACCGCCCTTGCCGCCGTCGCCGCCGTCGGGGCCGCCGAATTCCACGTACTTCTCGCGCCTGAACGAGACACAGCCGTCGCCGCCGTCGCCGCTCTTGATATAGACCTTTGCTTCATCAAGGAACTTCATTGGTTCCGTCTCGTTTCTTCTATTGTATGGGCGCTACACACTAAAAAAGGGGAATGGACAGCCATTCCCCTTCGCATCAGGCGAATGGCCGGACGACGTTAGCTGGACGGGATCACGGACACGAAGGTCCGGCCTTCCGTCTTCTTGTCGAACTTCACGTTGCCGTGGGCGGTGGCGAAAAGGGTGTGATCCTTGCCGATACCGACATTGTCACCGGGGTGATACTTGGTGCCGCGCTGGCGCACGATGATGTTGCCGGCGATAACGGCTTCACCGCCGAATTTCTTGACGCCCAAACGCCGGCCAGCCGTATCGCGGCCGTTGCGTGAGCTACCACCTGCTTTCTTATGAGCCATGGTCTATTACTCCTCTGACTTCTTGGGAGCGGCTTTCTTGGCCGGAGCCTTCTTAGCCGGTTCCTTCTTGGCAGCGGCCTTTTTGGGCGCAGCCTTCTTCGCGGGTTCTTTCGTCTCAGCCGCTGCTTTCTTGGCCGGGGCCTTTTTCTCGGCGGCAGCCTTCTTCGGTGCGGCCTTCTTGGCTTCCTTAGGCGCATCCGTCTTTTCGGCCTTCTTGGGCGCAGCCTTTTCTTCGGCTTTCTCGGCCTTCTTCGGCGCAGCCTTCGCACCCTTCGGCTTGGCGCCGGTGGGGCTTACCTCAACAATCTTGAGGACAGTCTGTTCCTGCTGATGGCCGTGCTTGCGGCGATAATTATGACGGCGCTTTTTCTTGAACACGACGATCTTGTCGGCGCGGCCCTGCTCGACGACTTCAGCGAAAACCGCGGCCTTGTCCACACGGGGGGTTCCCACCGTCGGCGCCTTGCCGTCTTCACCGATCATAAGAACATCGTCCAGCGACACCATGTCGCCGGGCTCGCCCAGGATTTTTTCGACGACAACAAAGTCGTCCTTTGCGACGCGGTACTGTTTCCCGCCGGTCTTGATGACTGCGAACATCTTCGCCTCAAATACTTCTAGAAACCTTGCAACAAAAGAGGCCCCGCCGAATCGGGCAGGCCCCTCAATGGAGGCGGCACTATAGCCACTAAGCCTTGCTTGTCAACGGTTATCGGGGAGTAATTACGGTTACTTGAAGATTGCCCGAAAAACAAAGGAATCGAGGATTCCGGCGGCTAACCAAATGGGGCATTCAGTCTTTGGCTTTTCTTTGAAGAAAAGCAGCGAAAAGGACCAGCAGGATACCACCACCACCAAGCAGAAACGTTCGGATCAATCCCTTTGTCGGCATGGCGCCATAATGCCAGGCGCCATCATTCCACCATGAAAACGCGGCAAAACCTACCGAAGCGAGAGCGGTGACGATGAATATCACGTCCATTGCCAACCGGCGATTGCGTCCTTCCTGCATTTTAGTCGCCTCCCTCCATGTCCTTTAGAATCTTCTCCATCGTCCAGGAGGAAATCTTATGGCGGGCGTGAGTTTCATCGATTACCACCTCAAAACTACCTCCGCCAAGGCTCTCAACGGCGGATGCGACGCTGTCACGATAGAGCAACGCCCGGGAAGTCCGGTAACAGCAACGATCATAGCGGTTGAAGAACTGCACCTGACGCCGGTCCGGATAATCGGCGCCCAAGACGAACTGATCCAGCATCGAACTCAGATCGCGATAGGGAGGATAGTTCTGGTTTGGCGGACTTTCCCCCTCCTCCTGCAGATAACGCGGCATGAATCCCGCAACCGGGTAACTGTTCTTTATGCGGTTATCGATTGCAGAGGCGACAACCGTCAACCAGCCGCCGGCCGAAAACCCGATCATGGCGACACGGTCAATGCCGCCTGAATCCAGCGCGTGACCGATTGCAGCCATGATGGGCGAAAAGTGTACACGCATCGGATTTGGGAATTTGGATGACCCCCAGCCTATACTGCACCACCCCTGCATACTACCGCCGCTGATACAGTGTTTAAGTGTTTCTCCGTACCCAGTATGATTCAGAGCGGCAACGGTATACCCCTCATCAACCAACCGCTGGATATGTCGGTATTGATGATGGTAGGTCGAAGCGTATCCATTTTGATAGACTATCAGTGTGCGTCTTGATTCTTTTGGTCTGAAATAGGCAACAGAGGTCTCGTAGACGGGCCCAATGCGGATCAAAAGCTCATCCAGGCCATCGAGGTTCCCGATATTTTCGTAGAGGTTTAGCTGGCATTTCAGCAACAACGCCGTTTCCGGAGAATTCGGGAATTTCTCTAACGCCTCACAATCCGATGCATCTTTGCGGGTCTTTAATATGTTTCGGTGAACCGAACTCGGACGAACGTCGTGCGGATTGACATCCTCTCCCCAAATCAGATTGTGCAAACGTGTTCTGAGTTGGTCCCTTTCCGATAATGATCTGACAGTGATCAGTTCGGCATGCTTGGCAGCTATGTGTTCAGGCCTGAGCACGTCGTAGACAAACTCGTCCTTCGCCTTCAGCCGCTTGTAGTAGATGCGTGATGTATCCCAATCATACAACAGGGACAGAAAGGTCAACAGGCACGTCAGGTAACCGGCAAATCGAAGGATTTTATGCACTTTAATAGATCGTCATGAAGATTAGCGTTAGTTCACGAATAGCTTTTATCGATGATAACAGACAAGGCATATCTTTCGGCTGACAGGCGCACGGGCGCGCAAACGAGCCATTTATGCCTGCAGGTTGCCGGAAACTGTCATTCACTCATGATCGGGAAACCGTTGGCAGGGAAATCGTGAACTCAGCCCCATCATCGACGTTCTCCGCCTTGATGGCGCCGCCCATGCCTCTTTCTCCGGCAAAATACGCAGGGCCAATTGCGGTCTTGACAAAAGGCTTAAAATATGCTTTAATTCCTATTATTAAACCGCTCTTTTCCATTGTTTATAAATCTCAGGAATAATCGTTCTCGCCCCATGCATGTCAGTTCTGGCGTGAATGATGATCCTAATCTTTTCCCTTTATTCAGTTCCAGACAAGGAAATGAGATCCTTATATTAGCAAAACCTGAATGTAGACTTTTGTAGACATGTCTACATTCTCTAAATGGGAAAGCCCTTGAAAACAAAGGGCGATTCAGGAATTTTCCATAATCTGTGAGATTATGTAGACAAATGTCTACATTTTGTTTGGAATCAACGGGTTACAGAGGGGCCTTTGTAACAAATGTCTACAAAAGTCTACATTTCGCCGGGTTTGTCGCTTCCCCCGTCCAGACAGGCTGGACAATGCCGCCAGCGCGGCTATAAAAGCCCGGTTCGCTGGTATCACGTTTTATCCAGCGGAAAGCGGAGAGATGCCGGAGTGGTCGAACGGGGCGGTCTCGAAAACCGTTGTACTCTTACGGGTACCGAGGGTTCGAATCCCTCTCTCTCCGCCATTCTACATCCTTCGTTTCAAACGGTAGTTTCTCGGCGACAGGCCCGTGCGCTTGCGAAACACCTGACCGAAATGGCTCTGGTTTTCAAATCCCACCGCATTGGCGACCGCCGATATTGGCTGCTCGGTTTCGGCTAGAAGGCTTTTGGCGGCAGATATCCTTCTGTCCGTGACCCATTGCAGCGGCGATTGCCCGACCGAGCGCCTGAACAGACGGCTGAAGTGATAGCGGCTCAGGCCGGCGACATTCGCCAGATCCGACAGGGAAATATTCTGGTCTATGTTTTCGGTGAAAAACGCCTTCACCTGCTTGAGTTGCCGTTGCGTTAGCCCCCACGTATCATTCTTTACCGGCTTTCCGTGCGTGTAGTTCGTCAGTAAATGCAGGCCGAGCAACTGGGCGGCGCTTTCGACCCAGATAGACTGTTGCAGGTCGTTGTAGCCGTAGGCGGACAACAGAACCATCGCCATGCGCGAGATCGTGTGATCGGTGAAGGCGAACTGGTTCGTAAGCTCCACGTTGCCGTAGCCGCTTTCATTGGCGAGGGTGTCGAAGAAATCCGTGTTGATGAAAAAATGCACCTCGTCCATTTCGGTGCTCCAGCGCCAGCTATTTTCCTGGCCGGCCGCCATGATGATGCAGGTGCCGGGCGAGAATTCGGATTGCAGCGCCTCGCCGGACAGGACACGCTCCACCAGGGCATCCCCCTTGACGGTAACGGAGAGAAAATGTGCGTTCAGAGGCGGCGCGGAAAAACTTTCGGGCTGATCGATAAAACTGAACAGGCCCATTTCCATAGGCCCATCGATCATCGGGGAAACCAGTCGAACCGGATGACCGCCGATGTGTCTGACCCAGTCGCTGGGACTGAGGGCTTCGGTCATGACACACTCCCTTGTTATTTCGATGAAATCAGGCCGCAATAATAGAATAAATTTAGCATGATTACGAGAGACGCATGTCTTGTATGTGTGCTCCTGTTAGCGACGGCTTAAACAAGGTGGAGTTCAGACGATGCCCGATGTTTCGCATCAGTGGGGAGATTCCGACTACTATGGTCTGACCCGGGAGTTCGATCCCGAATGGTACCTAACCGAGGACCAGAAACAGCTCCAGCGCGATATAATACAGGCTTGCCACGATGTCATCCGGCCACAGGCGGCCATTGCCGATGAGACGGGGGAATATCCCTGGAAAAGCCTGGAAGCGATGGCCGAACTGGGCTTGCTGGGTCTGATCGTTCCCGAAAAGTACGGTGGGCGCGGTGAGAATCACGTCTGCGTCACCATGGTGGCGGAGACGCTGGCCCGTCACGGCTGCTCATCGACAGGCGTCATCTACATGATGCACCTTGTTTCCGTCGCCGGCCTGTTGTTCCGGGCCGCCGGAAACGACGAGGTGCAGAGCGTGCTGAGCAGGCTGGATAAGGACGTGTTTATCGGCTCCGCATCTTACACGGACCCGGAAACGGGCGGCCATTTCTGGTATCCGAAAATCTCGAACGTGGAGCGGACCGACAAGGGCTGGCACGTGGTGAAAAACAGCGCGTTCACGACCTCGAGCGGCTACGCCAAGTGGATCATCACGCAGACCGTTAGCCCGGATTTCAGCGGTGACTATTCCGATCTGTCCGTTTTCCTGCTCTATGGCGACGAGATCGAGGGCAGCCCCGGCGCCTGGGACGCCATGGGAATGCGCGCCAACCAGGCCGGCCCCATCAAGATCGACGCGGAAATTCCGGCGAACCGCATGGTCGGCCCGCCCGGCGACGGCGCGGCGTCGAACGACGAAGCCATCGATCCGCTCGCCATGATCATGTACGGCGGGTTGTACAACGGATTGTCGCTGGCTTGCCTGGATCTTGCGAAGCGGCATACGACACACCGCAAGCATGCCCAGTATGCGCAACGCATCGCGGATTATGCGACGACCCATGACGTGTTCGGCGGCAGCCTGATCGATGTCGAGGCGTCCCGGATGATGACCTACGCCGTCTCCCACCGGCTGGATCAAGTAACCGAGAACGGCGACTGGACCCTGCACGAACGCGATCCGGACGCCATGCCACGGACCGAACTATCGCCCTGGTGCTTCATGATCAAGGAGATCGCATGCCGCCACGCCAGCAACATTTCCGATCGCATGCTGCAGTTGTTCGGAGGCCAGGGCTATTCGAGACGGGCGGAAATCGAACGGCTGGTCCGCGATTCCAAGGCGGGGTGGATCATGGGCCCGAGCAACGAAGTGACGCGGCAATTGATGGGCAAGTGGGCGCTACTCGGCTCGGAGACTGTTGACTGGTGGAACCAGCAGATAAATGAAGGCCTGCTGAACAATGAGATATCCAAACTCGACGATGCCGGGAAAAAAGCGCTGATCGAGAAATTGCAAAACGACCTGGCCCAGTAAACCGGCTATAATGTTATACGACTTTTTAGGGGAGACTTAGAAAATGCCGAAAGACATCGAATTGAACAATATTGCTTTCTTCGACGAACCGGTACTCGGCCATTTGGGCATGCGCCCCGAACTTGTGGTCGCCGAAACCGAAGACGAGAGGTTGTGGGTGCCGCTGGAAGAGAACGTCTGGACCCGTCCGCTGTTCTTCGACATGACCACCGGCTCGCACTGTGAAATCCTGCGCGTGCGCAAGGGCGGCATCCTGAGCCGCCACCGCCATCCGAGCCCAGTGCACGGCATCGTGCTCAAGGGAAGCTGGCGTTATCTGGAGCATTCCTGGGTCGCCGAAGAAGGCTCCTACGTCTACGAGCCCCCAGGCGAGGTTCACACCCTGACGTGCGACAGCGATGACGAGATGCTGACCTTCTTCTATATCGGCGGTCCGACGCTTTACGTCGACGATGATGACAATGTGGTTCACGTCGAAGACAACTTCGGCCTTATTGAGATGGCCAGGGAACACTTTGATAAGGTCGGATTGGGCGCCGATTACGTCAATAACTTCCTCCGTTAAAGGGGCGATGTGGGAATAAAGTCTTGGACAAACAGACATTCGGCGAAAACGAGATCCTGTTCTCGCAAGGCGACGAGGGTGAAATCGCCTATCTGGTGGAAAGCGGCTCCATCGAGATTTCCGTCAATGAAGGCAAAGACAAGAAGGTCATCGGCGAGATCAAGCAGGGTGGCCTGTTCGGCGAAATGGCGTTGATCAGCAACATGCCCCGCATGGCGACGGCGACGGCGTTGAGCGAGACGACCTGCGTTGTCATCCCGAGAATGGTCTTTCGCGTCCTGATCGGCAATTCCGACGCCTTGATGAGTTCATTACTGCTGAACCTGATCGGCCATATCCGTTCGCTGAACGAGAAGCTGAACCCTGAAATGTTCAAGGAAGGCGGCGTAGAATTTTTCTTCCGGGGCGATGACGGCGTCTATCGTCACAAAGACTAGGTTTTCACGAGAAAGAGTGAGGACATAAGTGAACGGCCCTGATAGAACTTGCGTCTCCGTATCAGTTTGAAAGACCCTAGTCCATGCCAGACACCGCCACACAAAACGAAACCCAGACTGTTCGCCTGAACGATGGCGATAATGTCGTGATCACATTGAACGGGCTTGCCGCTGGCACAGTCATTGCCGGCGAAGGCGTCACGGCCAATACGGACATTCCGCCGGGCCATAAGATCGCCACCGCCACCATCGCCAAGGGCGAGACCGTGCGCAAGTACGGCCAGATCATCGGTTTCGCCAGCGATGACATCCAGCCCGGCGATCACGTTCATGTGGACAACTGCGCCATGGGGGATTTCGAGCGTGATTATGCCTTCGGCGAGGACGCCAAGCCGACGGACTACGTGCCGGAAGCCGAACGCCGGACGTTCCAGGGCATCGTGCGCGCCGATGGCAGGGTCGCAACCCGGAACTACATCGGCGTGCTGACCACGGTGAACTGTTCGGCCACGGTGGCCAAGATGATCGCCGCCCACTTCGAGGGCGACCCGCTGGACGCCTACCCAAACGTGGATGGCGTTACCTCCTTCGTTCACGGCACCGGCTGTTGCCAGGGCACCGATGACGAAGGGCTCAAGTACCTGCAACGCCTGCTCTGGGGATACAGCCGCCACCCCAACATGGCGGGCGTGCTGTTGGTGGGCCTCGGCTGTGAAGTCAACCAGATCAAGTTTCTGCTCGACGCCTATGGCCTTGAGGAAGGCCCCACCTTCCGTTTCCTGGTGATCCAGGACTGCGGCGGCACGCGCGAAACGGTGGCGCGCGGCGTTGAACTGATCGAGGAAATGCTGCCGGCGGCCAATGATGTGTCGCGCCAGACGGTTTCGGCGGAGCATCTCACCGTGGCGCTGCAGTGCGGCGGCTCTGACGGTTATTCCGGCATCACCGCCAACCCGGCGCTGGGCGCCGCTGTCGATATACTGGTCCGAAACGGCGGCACGGGCATCCTCGCCGAAACGCCGGAAATCTACGGCGCCGAGCACCTGCTCACCCGCCGCGCCGTAAGCCGCGAGGTGGGCGAAAAGCTGATCAAGCGGATCAGGTGGTGGGAGGATTACACCTCCCGCCTGGGCGGCGAGATGAACAACAACCCGACACCCGGCAACAAGGCGGGCGGTCTGACGACGATCCTGGAGAAATCCCTGGGCGCCTCGGCCAAGGGCGGCTCCACCAACCTGACCGCCGTCTACGAATACGCCGAGCCGGTGACCGAGAAGGGCTTCGTGTTCATGGACACGCCCGGCTACGACCCGGCATCCATCACCGGCGAAGTGGCGGGCGGCGCAAACCTGGTGTGCTTTACCACCGGGCGGGGCTCGGTCTTCGGCTTCAAGCCCTCACCCAGCATCAAGCTCGCCACCAACACGGCCATGTACGAACGCATGAAGGATGACATGGACGTCAACTGCGGTGCGATCCTGAGCGAAGGGATATCGGTCCAGGACATGGGTGAACGGATCTTCGATCTGTGGCTCGATGTGGCGTCGGGCACGCCGTCAAAAAGCGAAGAGTTGGGATTCGGGGATAACGAGTTCACGCCCTGGGTTGTCGGCGCGGTGATGTAGGGTTTGACCCAAAATGGCATCTTGACTGTATAATCTGTTTCAGTAAGGCTGCTGTCATAAGAAACGAATAAAAAAAGATACGCTCTGTGGTTGGGATTCTTTGGCTAATCTGGAGAAGTATCTTTTCATGAAAGAAAGAAGGAAAGGCTCGCAGCGCAGGACCGAGCGCCGTAAGCCGGAAGAAAGACGAACAAAAAATATCTTCCCCATGGGCGGCATCGGCCTCTTTCATCGCCGCAGAAACCAGTTCCGCCGCGTTGCCGAACGCAGGAAACTGATGGACAGGCGTGCAGAGGATGACAACTGACAGGTGTCGTTTTCAGCTATCGGATTATCCCGCCGCCAAGGAACGGAATGCACGATTGGCGACTATTCCGAATCACTTGCAATCCGAAGGGAACAGGATTTATGATCAAACTGTGATCACACCACTGTGTCACCTATGCTCGACCGCCATGTGGAGAGGGATGGTTCGCAAGATGATCGACTACCCCGCCGGACTTTGGCAGCAGGGAAATTACAAGCCACCCTGCCCTGCCTGACGAACGAACCGGACGCCTGACCAAATTTTCAGGCGCTCAACCCCGTTTTCAATCCGTCCAGGCAAGGGTGAAACATCATGTCAAGAAACCGCACACGAAGGGCACGCAGGGACCGTGGGGGGCTCAGCCAGGTTCCGTTCCGACCACTCAAGAACCCCTACTCCCCCCTGGAAGTCCTTTCCTCAGATCAGGTCGAGGCCATCCATCATGCCTCGCTCCGCATCCTGAAAGAAATCGGCATGAAGGTCATCGATCCGGATTCGCGTAAACGGATGCGCGCAATCGGCTGTGACGTCGATGATGGAAATGAGCTTGTCCGCTTCGATCCGGCGCTGGTTGAAGAACTGATCAGGGGTCTGCCCTCCGACTACACGGTCCTGGCCCGCAACCGGGACAAGAACCTGGATGTCGGTGGAAACAACATTGTTTTCTCAACGGTGGCCGGACCTTCCTTCGTGACCGACATGGACCGCGGCCGCCGGACGGGAACCTATGACGAGCTGTGTGATTTCATCAAGGTGGCCCACAGTCTGAACATCATCCACCAGGATGGCGGCGCCGGCTTCGAGCCCATGGACCTGTCACCTGAAACCCGCCACATGGACATGATGTACGCCCAGATCACCTTGAGCGACAAGGGATGGCACCCCTGCTGGATGAACAGCCGCAGCCGGGCCATGGATGTCATTGAGATGACCTGTATCGCCCTCGGTCTCAGCCGGGATGAACTGTCGGAAACTCCCACCATCCCGGCCTGTGTGAACACGAATTCACCGCTGCTGCTGGATGCGGAACTGGCGGAAGGTCTGGTGGTCATGGCAGAGATGGGTCAGCCCATCGACATCACGCCCTTCACCATGGCAGGCGCCATGAGTCCGACGCCGCTGGCCGGCACCCTGGCCCAGCAAAACGCCGAAGTGCTTGCCGGATTCACCCTAGCGCAATCCGTCAGGCGGGGCTGCCCCTGCGTCTATGGCCATTTCGCCACCAACGTGGACATGAAGTCGGGGTCGCCCGCCTTCGGCACGCCCGAGTACGTGAAAACGACCCTGGCTTCAGCCCAGATGGCCCGGTTTTACGGTGTGCCGTTCCGCTCCAGCAATGCGACGGCTTCCGCCGCCGTCGATGCCCAGGCGGCTTATGAAAGCGAGATGTCGTTGTGGGGCACCGTCATGAGTCACACCAATCACGTACTTCATGCCGCCGGCTGGCTGGAGGGCGGACTGACGGCATCGTTCGAGAAACTGATCCTGGATGCGGAGATGCTGCAACTCATCGCGGGCGTGCTGGAGCCCATCGAAGTGAATGAGTCTACGCTCGCCATCGAAACCATCAGAGAAGTTGGCCCCGGCGGTCATTTCTTTGCCGCCGCCGATACACTTGAACGCTACGAAACAGCCTTTTATTCACCGCTTCTTTCCGACTGGCGGAATTTCGAGACATGGGATGAAGATGGCGCCAGAACAGCAACGGAGCGTGCGAACCGTATCTGGAAGAAGTTGTTGGCTGATTATGAGAAACCTCCCATCGATCCGGCCATTGAAGAGGCGCTTCAGGCCTATATGGCGAAACGCAAGAAAGAGATTGCACGGGCCTGAAACAGGTATGAATAGCCGGTTTTTTTGACGCCAGCACCTGTGCTAGGGTCGGGTATTACGAGATTCGCAACCTGATTGCCCCGGACCAATCCGGCGCGTATCGGATGGAGCACAATAATGGCTGGTCAAAAAAGCGCGATCCAACGCGTTCCCCAATCGCCGATGAGCGACCAGATTTATCAGAACCTGAAATGGTCCCTGACAATTGGCGAGTACGAGCCCGGCAGCGTGCTCTCGATCCGCAAGCTCGCCGCCAGGCTGGGAACCAGCGCCATGCCCGTGCGGGAGGCTTTGAGCCGCCTGGCGTCTGAACGCCTGCTGGAATCGGCGGCCAATCGTTCCTACAAGGGTGCGGAACTGGACGCCAAACTCGTATCGGATCAATTCTTTGTTCGCGCCCGGCTGGAAGGCATCGCCACGGTTCTTGCCGTGCCCAACCTGACCGCCAGCCAGGTTGACCAGCTCGAGAATTTGGCGGCCCAGATGGACGAAGACATCGATAACGACGACAACGACAATTACATAATCCGTAATTACAATTTCCATTTTTCCATTTACGGCGCTTCGGGCAATGACGAGTTGTTCTGGACCATCGAGCGCCTGTGGGCGTTGACCGGCCCCTTCCTGGCCCAGGTCGTTCGCAATCAGGATATGCCCGATGACTGGCGCAGTCTTCACGCCGAAATCGCCAGGGCGATCCGCGCCAGGGATGCGGAATATGCCGCCAGCCTGATTGAAAAAGACATTAGCTGGGGCACTGTTACCTTCGACGATATGTCGGAACGATAGCCGTCTTTTCAGGCCTGCCTATCCGGACATAAATTCTTTCAACACACTGATAGTCGTTTCCATTTCCTCATCGCGGCCAATGGTGAAACGCAACTTGTCACTGAAATCTTCAACGGCAAATTGCCTTGGGATTATACCGTGGGAATTCAGGTGCCTGTAGACTTCATCGGATGTCCTGCCGCAATCAGGCGGAAATGACACCAGCACAAAATTAGTCTGACTTGGGTATACCTTCAGTCCTATTTGACTCAAGACATCACTGAACTTCCTGATCCACTTCCGGTTATGACGAAGAACCTGCTGCATGTGACCCTCATCCCTGATAGCGGCAAGCCCCGCCGCCTGGGCAGCGACATTGACGGGAAATGACGGGCCAATTTTCGTCAGCATGTCGATCACCCAGGACGGGCCATAACACCAACCCAGGCGCAGGCCCGCAAGGCCATAAACTTTAGAAAATGTCCGTGTCACGATGACGTTTTCGAATTCATGCACCAGCGTCGTTCCTGATTGGTAGTCTTCCGCATGGGCGAATTCCTCATAGGCCGCATCGATGATCAACAGGACGTGTTCCGGAAGACCGGCATGGAGCCTGCGAACTTCCTGCCCGGACAGATGCGTGCCGGAAGGATTGTCCGGATTGGCGATGAGAACGATACGGGTGTTTTCATTGACGCAGCCAAGAATTGTATCGACATCATAGCGGAAGTCCTGGTCGTTGGCCGCCACCGGCGTGGCGCCGGCAAGTTTCGCGTAAATCGGAAACTGCATGTACGCATTCTTGCTGTGCACCAGTTCCTGTCCCGGCCCGGCAAAGGTATTAACGATTCTCTGCAGCAACTCATCCGATCCCGGGCCAAAGGCAATGCGTTCAGCCTCAAGCTCAAAACGCGCTGCCAATGCCTGGGCGAGAAACTCCGTGTCCACTTCCGGATAAAGGTGGGCTTCACAGATCGCTCTCTGAGCAGCCTCAATTGCATGAGGACTCATGCCCAGCGCGGATTCATTGGATGAGAGCTTGATCGGTTTCTCAAAGCCGGGAAGTTTGGAAATCCCCACCATGTAATAGTCGATTTCCCTGAGGCCCTGTTTGGGAACAAGTGTCATTATTCATCGCTTCCCTTATCCAACATTCAAACATGAAACGCATTCATAACTGTGATCACAGTTGTTGTCATTCATTTTAGCCTTGGCTAGTATTCCTCTCTGAACCGGCAAGGTGAGTTCCTGGATTTAAGCTTACAATTTAACCGAGGTGGAATTGAGTAATCCAAAATCAAAGCCCCGAACTTGCGGCGAAGCGTTGATGCATCTGCTGGAAGATTATGGCGTTACAACGGTCTTTGGCATTCCCGGTGAACATACGCTTGAACTATACAGGGGGATCGAGGGTAGTAACGTGCGTCACGTCACCCCCCGCAACGAACAGGGGGCGGGCTTCATGGCGGACGGTTATGGCCGTGCTACCGGGAACCCTGGTGTCTGCACCCTGATTACCGGGCCCGGCGTCACCAATGCGGCGACACCCATTGGCCAGGCATACGCCGATTCCGTCCCCATGCTGATTATCTCCAGCGCCAATGATTCACCCTCGCTCGGCAAGGGGTGGGGGCGGCTCCACGAAACCCGTGACCTGTGCGCGATCACCGCCCCCATCACGGCGTTCAGCGCCATGGTTCATGACCCTGTGGAAGTGCCAGGGCTGATCGCCCGCGCCTTTTCCGTTTTCCATTCCGCAAGGCCAAGGCCGGTACATATCGCCATCCCCATCGACGTCATGGAGATGCCCGTCGAGGACGAATGGCTGGCGCAACCCCTGGCGCCGAGACCGACGCCATCGGTTTCCTCCATACAAGCAGCCTGTAACATGTTGGAAACGGCCGAGCGCGCCATTATGATGGTGGGCGGCGGGACACAGGATTCCGGGGACAGCATGGAAAGACTGGCGGATCGCCTGGGGATTGCCGTTGTTTCCTCGAATGCCGGAAAAGGCGTTGTCCCGGACACCAATCCGCTCAGCCTGAGCGGCGGCGTTATCAGCCCGGTTGTACAGGATCATATCTCGGAAGCGGATGTCATCCTCGCCATCGGCACGGAAATCGCCGAAGCGGATAGCTTCATTTATGACATGCCGGTGAACGGCAAGGTTATCCGTGTGGATATCGACCCGGAACGGTTCAACGACCAGTTCCCGGCGACTATTCCCGTTCTCGGCGATGCTGGCATGGCGGCTGACATGATTAGCGCTGAGTTGGAAAACCGTGGAACGCTCAGCCGCAGGGATACGACATTAGCTGAACTGGAAACCGTTCGGGAAAAACAGGTGGCCGCCTATACGCCGGTCGAACAACAGCATATCAAGGCGCTTGAAATCCTGCGCCAGGAACTACCCCCTGAAACGGTGATCATGGGTGACATTGCGCAGGTGGTCTATACAGGAACACCAGCCATGCCGGTCAATCATCCGCGAACGTGGTTTTATCCTGCCGGTTATGGAACGCTGGGTTGTGCCCTGCCTGGCGCCATTGGCGCGAAGATCGCCAAACCGGATACCCCGGTGGTTGCCCTTGTCGGCGACGGAGGTTTCATGTTCACCGTCCAGGAACTCTCCACCGCCATTGAGGAAGAGCTGACGATTCCAATCATCATGTGGGACAACGACGCTTTCGCCATGATCCGGGATGGCATGGTGAAACGGAATATTCCGACAATCGGCGTCACGCCGCGCAATCCGGATTTTCTGAAATTGGCCGAATCGTTTGGTTGTCCCGGAATTTTGATCAAGGACGGAGAGTCTTTTAAAAAATCCATCCGGGAAGCGCTCCACAGAAAAGGGCCTACACTCATTATCCTCAAGGAGAATGACGACTGGTTACTATAAGTGGCGGCATATTGCCTACCGAAGCCGTCATGACAAATTTTATTCATTTTACGGCTTGATTGATCGGAATACCCTTCCGCGCTGAAAAATTGGTCCGCTTCGACACAATTTTGGTTGTTTATGATTAACAGTGGAAATCAGCCGTTAAATGGGAATGACCGTAATGAACACAGAGTTACCACGTTCCATAACCGATGATGAAATAGAAGCCTACGATCAGGATGGCGTCGTCATGCTGAAAGGCATGTTCGATGCTGAATGGGTTAAGCTTCTCGACAAGGGGCTGGACGACAGCCTGAATGCACCGACAAATCGCTCCCGTTACTGGGACAGGGACGATGCCGGGAGGACGACCTTTTACGACAGCCAGGCTTGGTTACGCGTGCCGGAGTATCGGCAATTTGTCTATGAAAGCCCATGCGCCGAAATAGCCGGAAGACTGATGCAATCAGACTCGGTCAATTTCTTCTTCGACGCCGTGTTCTGCCGCAGCCCCGGCACCCAGTTCCGCACGCCCTGGCACCAGGATGAACCCTATTGGTCAGTCAAGGGGTTCGAGACATGCTCCATCTGGATGCCGTTGGTCCCCGTAGCAGCGAAAAGCGCCCTTGCCGTCGTGCCCGGTTCACACCGCTGGGCCGAGGTTTACCGCCAACACGATTTTGGCGCCTACAATCCTGATGGCGACGACGTGCCCCATTCTGATTTCTCCGGGGTGGATGCTGAACTTCTGCCGGATATCGACGCCGATCTCGACCGTTACAAACCGGTAAGTTTCGATATGGAGCCCGGCGACTGCCTTGTTTTCAACGGAAGGACAATCCATGGCGGATCGGGTCAACTGGATGATGACAGAGAACTCAGGGTCTTCAATACCAAGTGGTGTGGCGATGACGTCCGCATTGAATTCCGCTCCTGGGGGATGGACCCGGACCACACCCAGGTCATGACGGAAGCCGGCCTGAAACCCGGTGACCGATTGGGGACGGATCTGTACCCTCTGATATGGCAACGCTGAAAGGCAGGCATGGAAAAACGCTTCGCTTTGCGGGCCCGTTATATGGAGGGCTGGTATGAACTGAATGCCGACAAGCTCGTCTCATCGGTCACGGATGACTTTATATTTGACGATCCGGCGGAGCCGGAACCCGTCACCAAGGCGGGCCTGGCCGCCTATATGAAGCGATGGGACGAGCGAACCCGGGCCTTGGGCTCGACCAACGAATGGTCGCTCAGTCATGAGATGCGCCAGGACAAGGACGGTATATTGACGGACTGGGAATGGTGGGAATTGCACGGCGCGAACCTGCAGGGTTCCGCCTATATCCTGACCAGCGACGACGGCGTCATGCTTGAAAAAATTACCTATTTTGACCGTGATAAGTATCGCTAATTCAGATTGCGCGACTATTACGATCCATCCAGAATAAGTCTCATTGTTTATCTTTGCGGGGCACCTGTTCCATGACGCCTGAAAATGGCCGCGACTTGCCGACTTTTGTAACAAACCTTGAATGCTCAATGACCGGAGAAACATTCGAGGCGGATACGATACACGGCCTCTCCCCAGCAGGCAGGCCCTTGCTTGTCCGTTATGACCTGTCAGCCCTGGCAAACGCTATCGACAAGGAAACCCTGGCGCAACGTTCCGGTGGCTTCTGGCGCTACCGCGAATTCTTGCCCGTGCGCCGGGAAGAAAACATCATCCGCCTCGGCGAGGTCATGACGCCTCTGATCAGGCTTAACGAAACTGCCGGAAAGGGATGTGACCTCATCGTCAAGGACGAAGGCCGTCTACCGACAGGATCCTTCAAGGCCCGCGGGCTGGCGCTGGCCGTCTCCATGGCGAAAGAATTGGGGCTGGACCATCTCGCCATGCCGACGAACGGCAATGCTGGCGCCGCCATGGCGGCCTATGCCAGCCGGGTGGGAATCAGATCTACGGTCTTTTGCCCGGAAGACACACCGGACGTGAATGTACGCGAGATCGAATTGCAGGGCGCAAATGTCTTCAGGGTAAATGGCTTGATCAATGACTGCGGCAAGATCGTCGGCGACGGCAAGGAGGCTGCCGGATGGTTTGACCTGTCCACGCTGAAAGAGCCCTACCGCATCGAGGGCAAGAAGACCATGGGACTGGAGATTGCTGAGCAATTGGGATGGCGGCTACCTGATGTCATATTCTATCCCACTGGCGGCGGTACGGGCCTGATCGGTATGTGGAAGGCTTTCGACGAGCTGGAAAAAATCGGCTGGATCGGATCGAAACGCCCCCGCATGGTCGCCGTCCAGGCATCCGGGTGCGCCCCGATCGTCAAGGCCTTTGAAGACGGCGAAGAACACGCACCCCTTTGGGAAAATGCCCATACCGTTGCCGCCGGAATCAGGGTCCCCGTCGCCGTTGGAGATTTCCTCATCCTGCGCGCCGTCCGGGAATCCGGCGGATTCGCCATCGCCGTTGACGATGACTCCATCATTGAAGCCCGCGACAAGCTGGCTCGCGATGAAGGTATTTTGCTCTGCCCCGAAGGCGCTGCGACTTACGCAGCCTTTGAGCAATCGTTACGGGATGGCAGGATCAACCCGGGAGACCAAGTTGTGCTCTACAACTGCGCGACCGGTCTCAAGTATCCCATGCCGGGGGTTGATAAAAATCTCGACCGGCACAAGGATATTGATTATTCACGGTTTTAGTTCGGATAATCGAGTAAGCAAGGAACCGAGACATGACCCGGATTGTCGTTATCAACCCGAACAGCAACAAGGATTTCACGGACCATATGGACCAGGCCGTTGAACCGTTGCGCGCCAAGGGAAGCGTTCAGATCGATTGCGTCAATCTGGAGGGAACGCCCTACGGCATTGAAACGCAACGCGACGTGGACAGCGTCATCGACCCGATCTGCGATTACGTGAACAATGACACCGAAGCTTCGGCCTTCGTCATCGCTTGTTTTGCCGATACGGGCGTCCACTCTGCCCGGGAAATCACCGACAGGCCCGTTGTCGGCATCTGCGAGGCCGGTATCGCCACGGCTATCAACCGCGGTGAAAGGTACGGCATTGTCTCGACAACGGCCGAAGGAAAGAACAGCGAGCTTCGACTCGTGCGATCCTTCGGGCTGGAACAGAGACTGGCCGGAACCGAAGCCATTGAATTGCCCATCGTTGAAATCCTGACCTCCAACCTGACCTACGACCGCATGCTGGGAGCAGCGGAAAAACTAAAGAAGAACGGTGCGGACGTTCTGGTGCTGGGCTGTGCCGGTATGACGCCATACCGTGAAAAGCTTGAACAGGATTCCGGCCTGCCGGTGATCGATCCGACGGTGGCCGCAACGGCCATGGCCATTGGCCTTTGCGCCGCCTGACCAGATCTTATTTTTTTAGATATGACATTGCATTCTTGCTTTTGATATAAGTGCATATTCTAAACAAAATTTTTTGATCATTCTTTGGCAGGCCGTATCACGTGTCCACGACCAGCAACGCAGCATCCCTAGCCGTCACCGCACGAATGCCGTCGCTCGGCCTGCAACAGAAAGGCAAGGCGAAGATCGGTATACTGGCGCCTTTGAGCGGCGACCTGGCGGCCTGGGGACAACCCGGCTTCGATGGATGCCGCATCTGGGCGGACTGGATCAACGCGGAAGGCGGTTTGAGGATCGGCAACCAGTCTCATGAAGTTGATATTGTCGCCTGTGACGATGCCTACGACCCTGACCAAGCGCTCGAAGGGGCAAAGAAACTCGTCCTGGAAGAAAACGTCAGCCTGATCATGATGCTGGGCGGTGATACCTTTCCGGCCGTGCAGGACTTCGTCAACGAGCACAAGATGCTTGTTACCACCCTGCTTCCCAGTGACTTGTCACCCGATACGCCCTATCTGGTCGCACCGTGTGAAGTTCATCCGATCTATAATGTGACCGCTATTGACTGGCTGAGCGAAACCCACCCGGAGATGAAATCAGCGGCGTTGTGCGCCCAGGAAGATTCACTTGGTCTTCCCTCGATCGCAACCTATAGGTCCGCTTTTGAAGCGGCTGGGATTGACCTGCTCGACGAAGTAATATTTCCCGGCGATACCGTTGATGTCGAGCCCATCGTTTCGCGCATGATGGCAGGCAATCCGGATATCCTGTGCTGGGACACGGCTTACGAGCCCTTCGTGCACGCCCTGACGCAGTGCGCCTTTGAAAAGGGATTCAAGGGCCAGATCGTTTCCTGTACGGCGGATAATTATCCGGAAATCGTCAGACGGACGAGCGTCGAATTCATGGAAGGCTTCTTGTTCCAGTTCCCTGACTTCGATGATCCCATCCTGAACAGCTCCATGGTCAATTTTACGCGGCCCAATGCCTTCTACAAAGAATTCAACACACGATTTCCCGGAACCTGGAGCGCGGTGTCATGGGAGTACTTCGCCATTCTCGAACTTTGGCGTGAAGCCGTGGAAACGGCTCGCACGCTTGATCCCCTGGCGGTTCTCGCTGCCCTGAAAGCCGGAGGAGTCAGCAAAAACGTTTTTGGCGATGCGCGCTGGTGGGGCAAGGAACTATTCGGCATTAATAATGCCCTGGTCGGCAACTGGCCCGTTGTACGTATTGAAAACGGCAAGGCCAGGATTGTCGCCTTTAAGTCCGTGCCGGATTGGTGGGACGATCACAATGAGATATTGCTTAAACACATGCGTGATCTTGGACAGATGTGGGACCAGCGTCCGGGCTTTCTGTCCATGGCCGGATAAACATCCTCAAGATATCACTTAAGGAAGATTAAGCGCCCCGTATCAGGTCTTCATGAACCGTGGACATGTGGAGCTTGACGAATTCGACGGCGCTTTCGATATCCCTCGATTCAATGGCGTCGAATATCGAACGGTGCATTTTCCTGTATTCCTTGATCCGGTTCGGCGACAGGGTCTTTTCCTTCGTCGTCGCCCAGTGGGCCTGGCGACGCACGTGATTAATCAGCGTGTAGGTGGCAATCAAAAGCGGGTTGTGTGTCCCTTTCGCCAACTCAAGATGAAAAAGTTCATCCCAATGGGAAAAATCAGCCGCATTCGTTGTGATGTTTTCCAGCTTTCCGATGATCTCCTTCAAGCGGGCGATATCCCGCGCCGACATGTTGATAACGGCAAGGCGGACAATTTCAGGTTCAAGAATCGTTCGCACCACGTTCAGGTCCAATGGCCCCGTGACATCGGCGATCTCATCAAGTCCCAGAAAACCATCAACGATGGATGAACCGCTTTCGCGGGTTTCGGTTTCAGCAGGACGGAAAGAAACAAAGGTGCCGCTACCGGGCCGGCGGGAGACAATATCGTAATCGCCAAGCAGATCGAGGGCCTGACGAACCGAATTTCGGGACACCTCGAATTCTTCCGCCAACTGTCGTTCGGAAGGAAGGCGGGTTCCAAAGGAATACTGGTCACGGCAGATTCTGGTGAAACATTCAGTCGCCAGCGACTTGACTTCACTGGTTAAGGGCCTGTTTGTCAGATCGCCGGTTTCCCAGGGCGGCGTGATGTCCTGCAGGGTTTTATCCACACCCATTTCCTTTTTGTTCAGTGACTTAATCAAGGTGCATAGATTTCAGCTGATAGCCACGGCATACTGTAACCCGATCCAGAGTTCTCATGCAACCAAAGCATGCCAAATTTTACCACTTGCACCCAAATGCTACCTTTTGTTAGGATGCCTGTCATCCGCTGCTGGGTCGATAAGGCATCAATAAAGATGTCACCTGAGGGCGGCAAAAAAATGGCTCAAAACAGGCCTTTACCATTCAGGGAGCGCTTTTATGGACAGCGCTGAAATTATAAACGCCGGTTCGGCGAGAGAACGAATTGTGTGGCCCGGCTGGTCGTCCTTGCTTCCAAAAGGGACCGAACGGTATCGCGTGCCCGGTGATGGCGCTATTACCGTTTCCGTAGAGGCTGGTGACCAGATATCCCTGATGGATGTGGAAGGCGGCCAGATTTGTGAATTGGTTGCATTTGGTCAAAATTGGTCTCATCAACCGGAAATCCTTGAGAACGCCCCAAGCGGAAATGGCGAAGGCATTCGCGATTGGCTGTCTCGCTCATCAAACAACCATGCACTTGGAGAACGGCTTTCGGGCATGGGCGCTGATCTCGACAAGGCGCGTTCCTGCCGGTTCTTCGGCCCCGACAGCGAAGCGGGTGAGCACGCCAATCTTCAGGTCGTTGAAAAAGGTATTCTTGTCATCGTGGCGCCGGGCGCACCCATGCGGGTTGATGAACAGAACCCGCCAACGGAAATCGAGGTCAGGATCGCCCGGGCAAAACCGTTGGGTGAACGTGACATAATCCTGCCGGATCCTCTGGCCGACCCCAACCATGACTTTCGCATCTACCAGGGGACTGCGACAGCTTATGAAGTGAAAGCCGGCGATTACATCCAGATTATCGACGTGCAGGGTCAGCAATGCACCGACTTCCAGGCTTTCCGCCTGGATGCCCTGGATAAAGGTCTCGAAAGAAGCATCGACATGACGTCCACCCGGGCCTTGATGGCAAATGACTACCCCGGTCCCGGCATGCATTCCAAATACTACGACCATGATATGAAACCGGTTCTGGAAGTTGTCCAGGACCACTGCATGCGTCATGACGCTTTCTCGGTCGCCTGTTCGGCCAAATACTATGACGATATCGGCTATCCTCGACATCCAAACTGTTCGGAGAATTTCAACAAGGCGCTCGATCCTTACGGCGTTGCTCCGAGACCGGGTTGGATGGCCATGAATTTCTTTTACAACACGATGTTTGATGATGCGCACCAGTTCTACCTGGATGAACCGTGGTCCCGGCCCGGCGATTATGTGTTACTCCGGGCATTAACGGATCTCGTGTGCGTCAACTCTTCATGCCCGGATGACGTCGGCCCCGCCAATGGCTGGAATCCGACGGACATTCATATCCGCACCTACACAACCGAGAAAACTTTCAAACGTTCTATCGGTTTCCGCAAACGACCAGATTCGGAAGTTGCCATGACCCAGGAAACAGGATTTCACGCCCGCACGTCGGCGCTAACCAGAGACTTCGCTGAATACAACGGTTTCTGGATTCCTAACAGTTACACAAATCACGGCAATATCGCCGAATACTGGGCGGCACGGGAAAAATGCATTGTTATGGACCTGTCCGCACTCCGTAAATTTGAGGTCCTCGGAACGGACGCTGAAACCCTGTTGCAGACATGCTTGACCCGGAATGTCCGCCGCATGGCGGATGGCCATGTCGTCTATACGGCCATGTGTTACGACACCGGCACCATGATCGATGACGGCACCCTGTTCCGGCTGGGACAGAACAATTTCCGCTGGATCGGCGGCAGTGATTACGGCGGCGAATGGTTACGCGACAAGGCTGCCGAACTGGGGCTGAAGAACGTCCGAGTCAAATCATCGACGGATCAGTTGCACAATCTGGCCGTCCAGGGTCCCTTGAGCAGGGAAATCCTGAAAGAAGTTATCTGGATACCACCGCATCAGGCCAGCATGGACGAATTGGACTGGTTCCGGTTCTCCTACGGTCGCATTGGCGATGATCAGGGCATTCCGATCATGATTTCCCGCACTGGATATTCAGGCGAACTTGGCTACGAAATTTTCTGTCACCCCAGTGACGGCCCCGATGTTTGGGACTCCGTTTGGGCAGCAGGCGAACCCAAAGGTATGCTGCCGTTGGGCCTGGCGGGACTGGACATGCTGCGCATTGAAGCCGGGCTGATCTTTGCCGGTTATGAATTCGATGATCAAACCGATCCTTTTGAGGCGGGCATCGGATTTACCGTTCCGCTTAAATCCAAGAACGAGGACTTTATCGGCCGGGACGCCCTGCTCAAGCGCAAGGAAACGCCGCAACGGAAATTGGTCGGTCTTGAACTCGTCGGGGACGAGCCGGCGGCACACGGTGATTGTGTCCGTGTTGGGCGCCATCAGGTCGGTGTCGTCACCAGCGCCATGCGTTCGCCTGTCCTGAAAAAGAATATCGCACTTTGCCGTATGGCGATCGAACATTCCGAACCGGGCACGGAAGTGGAAGTCGGCAAACTGGACGGACACAGCAAACGTTTGCCTGCAACCGTCGTGCCGTTCCCGTTTTATGATCCGGAGAAAAAGCGACCCCGTTCATAACGAATGAGTCACTTACAAGAAAACATGTTTAACATTTTGATATTAGAGCAATTTTAGTTATTCAACCAGGAGGTAAATATGACAAGAGTTGCAATCCTAGGCGCCGGGCCATCCGGTCTCGCACAATTGCGGGCCTTCCAATCCGCCGCTGCAAAGGGAGAAGAAATCCCGGAAATCGTCTGTTATGAAAAACAGGACAACTGGGGCGGCTTGTGGAACTACACATGGCGTACCGGTGTCGATCAGTATGGCGAGCCGGTTCATTGCTCCATGTACCGTTATCTTTGGTCGAACGGCCCGAAGGAAGGTCTTGAATTCGCCGACTACACGTTCGACGAACACTTCGGCAAGGAATTCGCCTCCTTCCCGCCACGTGAGGTTCTTTTCGATTACATCGAAGGCCGGGTTTTGAAGGCCGATGTTCGCAAATACATCAAATTCGAACATGCCGTACGCCGTGTTAGTTACGACGAAAGCACCGGCAAATTCTCCGTTACCGTTCATGACCTGCCGAACGATAAGGAATCCACCGAAGAATTCGATAAAGTCATTTGTGCAACGGGACACTTCTCCACCCCGAATGTTCCCTATTATGAAGGTTTTGAGAAATTTGGCGGCCGCGTTCTTCATGCCCATGACTTCCGTGACGCTCTGGAGTTCAAGGACAAGGACATCCTGATCATCGGCACATCCTATTCCGCCGAAGACATCGGGTCTCAGTGCTGGAAGTACGGCTGCAAGTCCGTCACCGTTTCCCACCGTACGGCGCCCATGGGCTATGACTGGCCGGATAACTGGCAGGAAGTGCCGATTTTGACGCACATGGATGCCGATACGGCCTACTTCAAGGACGGCACCTCCAAGAAAGTCGACGCCGTCATCCTGTGCACGGGCTACATCCACCACTTCCCGTTCATGGAAGAAAGCCTGAAACTGCGTACGGCCAACCGCCTGGCAACCGCTGATCTCTACAAAGGCGTGGTCTGGGTCGATAACCCGAATTTGTTCTACCTTGGCATGCAGGATCAGTGGTTCACCTTCAACATGTTCGATGCGCAAGCCTGGTACGTTCGTGACATCATTCTCGGCAAGATCGCCGTGCCGGATCGTGATGCCCGGGCCGCCGATGTCGTTGAACGCGTCGAACGTGAAGACGCCGGTGAGGATGATTACTACGCCATCCGTTACCAGGGCGCCTATGTTCAGGAACTTATCGATGAAACGGATTACCCGAGCTTCGATATCGAAGGCATGAATGAAGCGTTCTTCGAATGGAAGAAGAACAAGAAGAAAGACATCATGACCTTCCGCAATCTTTCCCATACATCCGTATTTTCGGGCAAGCAGGCCCCGAATCACCATACACCGTGGAAAGACTGCCTGGACGATTCCATGAAGGATTATCTTCGGGAAGGTTGACCTAACCGGATCATCATCCTTTCAATGGCGCGGGCTTCGGTCCGCGCCATTTTATTTGGTTTCCCTCTTGATCGAGAAGCCAACCATGCGATGATGACGGCAGGTATATGGGGGCCGTTATGGTCGAAAAAACATTCATTTCAGCCCAGGAACTGCTCGACGACTCCTTTCGCCTGGGCCTCAGGATCATGGAAGACGGGTTTCATCCAGACTACATCGTCGGGATCTGGCGCGGCGGCACGCCGGTGGGCATCGCCGTCCAGGAAATCCTCGAATTTCACTGCTATCCTTCCGATCACATCGCCATCCGCACATCCTCCTATGACGGTATCGAGCAACAGCGCAACGAGGTCCGGGTTCATGGCCTCCACTATATCGTTGAGAATGTGAACGCCGGTGATTCCTTGCTGATCGTGGATGATGTTTTTGATTCAGGCCGCAGCATCCAGGCGGTAATCGAGCGCATCAGCGAGCTATCCCGCCGCAACACGCCAGAGGTCATCAAAATCGCAACCGTGTACTACAAACCATCCAAACGAAAGGTGGAGTGCACACCCGATTACTTTATTCACGAAACCGACGATTGGCTGGTTTTTCCCCATGAACTGCATGGTCTCTCCCGCGAGGAAGTCGCCGCCAGCAAGCCTGTGGCGCTGGGCGAGTCTTAAATCCATCTATACACTCAAGTTCCATGCTGGCCATGACGGTCGGCAATCAGGGAAATTTGTTCGAACATGATCACCGAAGCGTTGATCGCGGTGATGTTGTTGGGATGATCCTTGGTCGGCATCAGGCAAACGACATCGCCGCCAATGACATTCAATCCTTTGAGACCATGAAGCACACGCATGGCATCGTACATTCTCATCCCCGGATAACCCGCCTCAAGGTTAGAAACACCGGGCGCTTCGGTTGTGTCCAGCACATCCATATCAAAAGTTATGTAGAGTGGTGTATCGCCGACGCGCTTTCTGATTTCATCGACGACTGCGTCTATGCCGATCCGGTCGAATTCATCCTTCTCAATGACGCGGTAGCCCAGTTCATAGCTTTCAATGCCGTCGACATCCGTCATGCCATGGCCTCTCATTCCGACCTGAATGACTTTTGAAGGATCGACCAACCCTTCGTCGGCCATTAGCTTCGCCCACGCGCCGGCCCATTCGCGATTCCCCAGGAAATGATCTTCACCCATTTCAGCAACGGCATAGGAGTCATGGTGTGCGTCAAAATGCACGACAGCGACCGGCTCACCCGTCAAGCTGGACTGAGGCCCGGCGATGGCTCGAAGGATCGGAAGGGTAATGGAATGATCGCCACCGATGGACACGGGGAAAACCTTGGCATCGTCCAATTTTCTATACCATGTCTCAATATCCTGGATGGTGTCATCATTGTGCATGGCTCGCGGCATGAGGACATCGCCCATATCACGTATCCGGCACATATCCCATGGGTGGATTTTGAATTCCCGGTGAAAGCGGCGATACTCGGCGGAAACGTTGCGAACAGCTCTGGGGCCTAGATGCTGGTCTCTCTCCGTGGTTCCGTTCCCGCTGGAATGGGGCACCCCCACCAGTGCAATATCAACATTTGCCGGGTCTTCTTCCAGCTCGCACCTGAAAAGTGTCGCAACACCCCACCAGTAGGTCGAGGCAAGCTGGTTCTCAAGTATGGTGCCTGTCGGATCGCTCATTTCACTTCCCTCTCTCTCGTATTTCTGCCTTCCCGCCTACGCCAGGGCCCAAGCTAGACTCAAACCCTATCTTCCACGCCACACCACTCCGCCATGAATACCGCCAACACCAGAATGACTTCCATCATGCTGCCGATGGAGACCCACTCATCAATGCCGTGATAGTCGCTGCCTTGCGGGCCATAACAGGTTGCCGGCGTATCGCCATAGAGCTCGAAGAAACGGCAGTCCGTCGTCGCCGTGGAGGCATGCATTTCGATCGGCGCATTGGTAATGCGGCGATGTGCTACAGCAAGGGAGGTCATCAACGGACCTTCCTGGTCCACGACGCAACCTTCCGCTTGAAAACCGCGATACTCCACGCGGGCATTCACGCCCTTCAGGCGAGAATCCTTTTCAACGGCTTCGGCGATCTTGTCTTCCAGGGTCTTTCGGACATCCTCAAGAGCCATACCGGGATAAAACCCGACACGCACATCGACGGATGCCGAACATGGCACCGTGGATGCCCAGTCACCACCTGTCACCTTACCAAGGTTAAAGTTAACAGGGTGATCATGATCACAATAAAGCTCATGACGGTTTTCAGGCAGGTTCCATTCCGTCTCGACCTCGCGCAGGTTATCGAAAATAGCGAAGGCTGCCTCAATGGCATTTACCCCGGCTGAGGTGTCCAGAACATGGGCAGGTTTGCCCGTCAGATGAACGCTCAGCCACATGACGCCCAGTTGCGCCGTCATCAACTGTTGATGGAATGGCTCCGGGATTACGGCCGCATCAGCCCTGTACCCGCGGGCCAGGCAGGCGAGCGCGCCGTTTCCCGTACATTCTTCTTCCACGACCGATTGCATGATCACTTCCGACGCCGGTTGAAGCCCCAGGGACTGAAGAGCCTCGAAGGCCATGCAGTAAGCGACGATGCCCGCTTTCATATCGGCGCTGCCGCGGCCGAACACCTTGCCGTCACGTATTGCCGGATCGAAGGGATGATTGGTCCACAAATTCACATCACCTGTCGGCACAACATCAATATGACCATTGAGGATCAGGGATCGCCCCGCAGCAGGACCTTTCGGGCGGTGAATGCCGACAACGTTCTCCCGCCCGCTGTAATTATCGATAACGGGCGGGGAAAATCCGGGGAGGTTCCTGATCTGATCTAAGTCCACATCGAAACGTTCGACGGCGAGCCCCATGCCGCCGAACCGTTCCGCCATGATATCCTGGGCGCCCTGCTCCTGCCCCAGCAGGCTTCCTTCTTTCACCAGATCGCAAAGAAACTGCACGGCCTGGTCACGCTGATCGCGCACTACATCCCTGAGCGACCCCAGCAAATCATCATCCAGCGGCATATTATTCTCCCTCGTTTATACCTTTGCCATTTTCCCTGAGTTCAACCAGGTCGTCCCCGTCAATCTGGAAGATACGTTCTTTTGCGGCCCACGCCATACCGATACGTTCATAAAAACCATGTGCCGTCATGTTACTATCATACACGGCAAGACGCAGGTAAACCGCCCCCCAGCGATCGTGGGCAAACCGCAGCACTTCCATAAGCAGTCGCTTCCCCAGCCCCCCTGCCCTGCAGTCAGGGGAGACATAAAGATCCTGAACGTAAACGCCCTGAGCGCCCCGCCAACTGGAGAAACTCGGGAAAAACAGGCTTAGCCCCACTGGTGCGCCATCCTGTTCAGCAATCAGGCCGTAAAATGACGGAGGGTCTTTCGATAAATGCTGATTGAAATCGTCCGGTTCGCTTACATGGTCATCTTCGGATTCCTGATAACGGGCCAAGTCGGCAATCATTGAATGAATCAGTTCAGCATCATCAGGCGCCGCCTGTCGAAACGAAACATTTTCCAATGATACTGGCATTAACTCCTGCCCCCCTTCCTACTCGCCACCGGAATGACCGTCTCAGACATTAACAGTCATGCGGATAAAAACGAGACAAAAAAAGACCGGAGACGAAGCCTCCGGTCCAGAGTTGACGTCCATTATAAAATGGACCGTCTGCGATTACGCTGCCAGCACGTCTTCGGGAGGCACGAAGTCGTATCCCAGATCATGGGCGACCGGCTCGTTCGTGATCTTGCCTTCGTGAACGTTCAGACCCATGCGAAGATGGGGATCGTCATTCAATGCCTGCTTGTAGCCCTTGTCGGCCAAGGCAATGGCAAAAGGCAGGGTTGCGTTGTTCAGGGCGAACGTCGATGTCCTGGCCACACCGCCGGGCATATTGGCGACACAGTAGTGGACGACATCGTCAACAACATAGGTCGGATCGGCATGGGTCGTGGCATGGGCCGTTTCCACACAACCGCCCTGGTCGATAGCGACATCGACAATGACGCTTCCCGTCCTCATTTCCTTGACCATTTCCGCCGTCACCAGTTTCGGTGCAGCCGCACCAGGCACCAGAACACCACCGATGACAACATCGGCATCCAATACCAGGCGTTCCAAAGCGTCCTGCGTGGAATAGACTGTTTTAACCTGATTGCCGAAGCGGTTTGTCAGGTGATCGAGGACCATGGGGTTTTTGTCGAGAATTGCCACCTCGGCAGCAAGTCCTGCCGCCATGAAGGCCGCATTGGAGCCGACGACGCCACCGCCTAGAATAACGACCTTGCCCGGTTCGACACCCGGCACACCGCCAAGCAGGACACCCCGGCCACCCTGGGCTTTTTCAAGACAATGGGCCGCCGCCTGAATGGACATCCGTCCGGCAACCTGCGACATGGGCGCAAGCAACGGCAAACCGCCGAATGGCGAGGTCACTGTTTCATAGGCGATGCAGACGGAACCGCTTTCGACCAGATCCTTGGTTTGATCGGGGTCGGGAGCCAGATGAAGGTAGGTATAGAGAATCTGACCTTCCCGAAGCATCTTGCGCTCACCAGCCTGGGGTTCCTTGACCTTGACGATCATGTCCGCCTTGGCGAACACGTCAGCGGCATCACCTGAGATGGAAGCGCCGGCAGCTTCATAATCGGCATCGGAAAATCCGATACCGCCTCCGGCATTGGTTTCGACAATGACAGAATGGCCATGATGGACAAGTTCACGAACGCTGCCGGGTACAAGACCGACCCGGTATTCGTGATTTTTAATTTCCTTGGGCACACCGATCAGCATGACAATTCCCCTTTAAGAAACACGTTTGAACCACGTTCATTATCCGCACAGTAAACTGATTAAACAAATGTACCTGAAAGTGAACAGAATGTGCTTGCGAATCCTTATGGCGTTGAGCAATAAAATAGAATAATTTTTCTAAATAAATATGTTTAGTCGAAGAAAATACCAATGATTGATCTAGACGCGATAGATAGAGCGATTCTCCAAAATCTCCAGCGGGACGGGCGCCTGTCCAATGCGGACTTGGCGGAAAGTATAAACCTGTCACCTTCCGCCACTCTCAGGCGGGTACGGATGCTCGAAGAAGCCGGCGTCATTGAAGGGTACGCCATGCTGGTCAATCAAAAGGCGATCGGGAAACCGACGAATATCTTTGTCGAGGTTTCCCTGGAATCTCAAAGCGAAGCGAATCTCAACGCCTTTGAAAAAGCCGTCGACCATTGCCCTGAAGTAATGGAGTGCTATTTGATGTCCGGTGATTCGGATTATGTTTTACGGGTCGTCGTGTCAGATACCGCTGATTACGAGCGTGTTCATAAAGAATACCTTTCCCGCCTGCCTAATGTTTCCCGCATTCGATCCAACTTCGCGCTCAGGACCGTATGCAAGAAAACCGCTTTTGCATTGTCTTGAACCAGCAAGGCTTGACCTGAATCCTGAAAGACTTGAAGGTACGGTTTCTTCAACCTTTGAGAGTTCACGGAATAGCCCATGCCCGATATTGCTCTGGATTTTTCCCGCGAAGAATATGCAGACCGCCTCACCCGCGTTCAGAACGCCATGGCGAAGCAGGAACTGGATTGCCTGATCGTAACCGATCCCTCGAACATGGCATGGCTGACCGGCTATGACGGCTGGTCCTTTTACGTCCATCAATGCGTCATTATTCCCCAAGGAGAACTCCCAGTCTGGTTTGGACGCTCGCAGGATGGTAACGGCGCCCTTCTAAGGGTCTACATGGATGATGACCGGATCATCGGCTATCCCGATCACTATGTCATGTCGACTGAACGGCATCCCATGGATTACCTCTCGCAAATCATGGCAGATCGTGGATGGGCAAAAGGAAACGTGGGAGTCGAGCTTGAAAATTATTATTTTTCCTCCGCAGCCTATCTATCGCTCCAGAAACACCTTCTGAACGCAACGATAAAGGACGCTACGGCCCTAGTGAATTGGCAACGCGCCGTCAAATCGGAAACGGAGCTTGACTACATGCGGATTGCCGGTCGGATTGTCGAAAAAATGCATGCCCGCATCCGGGAAAAAACAGAAGCCGGAATGCGAAAATGCGATTTGGTTGCTGACATCTACGATGCAGGAATCCGGGGTGTTGATGACCATGGCGGGGATTATCCCGCCATCGTTCCATTGCTTCCGTCTGGTGCGGATGCCTCAGCGCCTCACCTGACGTGGGACGATAAGCCCATGAAACCGGGTGAAGGCACATTTTTTGAAATCGCCGGATGTTACAAGCGCTATCATTGTCCGCTGTCACGCACGGTATTTCTCGGTAAACCGACGGAGACTTTCCTGAATGCAGAAAAAGCCGTTCTTGAAGGCATGGATGCGGGTCTTGAAGCTGCCCGCGCAGGTAATACCTGTGAAGATATAGCCACCGCTTTCTTTGCCGTCCTGAAAAAATACGGCATCACCAAGGACAATCGGACAGGGTACCCCATCGGGCTTTCCTATCCGCCGGACTGGGGCGAGAGAACCATGAGTCTGCGCCCCGGCGACAAGACGGTCCTGGAAGAAAACATGACATTTCATTTCATGACCGGGCTTTGGCAGGAAGACTGGGGCTTGGAAATAACCGAAAGCATTATCATCAAGGAGAACGGCCCAGAACTTCTGGCGAATGTTCCCCGTGAACTGGTCGTCAAGGATTAACGAGGGAGACATCATGCGCGATAATCCGATTTCTGCCACTGTCGATTTCGATGCTGATGGCATTCAGCATGGCTTTCTTAAACTGCCTCATTCCCATGACGCTTCTGCCTGGGGCGCTGTTATGATTCCCATCACGGTTGCACGCCGGGGTGATGGCCCGACCGCGCTGTTGACCGGCGCTAATCACGGGGACGAATACGAAGGTCCCATCGCCCTAATGAATTTGGCGCAAACCATCAACCTGAACGATGTGACAGGGCGAATCATCATGATTCCGATGATGAACTATCCGGCATTCTTGGCCGGGCGCAGAACGTCACCCATCGACGGCGGCAACATGAACCGCGCCTTTCCGGGCCAGCCGGACGGCTCAGCTACACAGAAAATAGCCGATTACTTTCAACGCTCCCTTCTTCCAATGGCCGATCTTGTTCTCGATATCCATGCCGGAGGGAAAACCCTGGATTTCGTTCCCTTTGCTGCTGCACACGTGCTTGAAGATGAAGATCAACAAGCAAAATGCGTCGCGGCCATGCAGGCTTTCAATGCGCCGTACTCCATGATGTTGAAGGAACTGGATGCCGTCGGCATGTACGACACCGCAGCGGAAGACATGGGCAAGATTTTTGTCTCCACGGAACTGGGAGGTGGCGGATCGGCTACGGCTTACTCAGCATCAATCGCAAAACGGGGGGTAGATAACATCCTGAAGCACATGGGTATCCTTGCAGGTGATATAGATTCCCAAGCGACTGTTAATCTGGATACTTCAGGCGATGGCTGTTTTATTACCAGCGAAAGCCGAGGCCTGCTGGAAATGTGTGCCGATCTGGGTGACAACGTCAAGGAAGGCGACGTCATAGCCAAGGTTCATGACGTTTATCGGTCCGGCGGTACGCCTGACGAGTATCGCGCCCAGACCAGTGGCGTTCTGGCCGGACGTCACTTTCCCGGATTGGTTGATATGGGGGATTCACTTGCTGTCATTGGCACTTTTGTTTGAACTGCCATAAATAAAATTTGAACTAGTTCATAACGTGTAACAGTGTGAGTTCATTACATTTTACTGTTTAATCCATAACCACATTATGGTTATATACGCATGCTCATGAGGAGTTCAATATAACTATAAGTGTTTTTTCTATCTCAAAGACGGCGCAACGAATCGACTGACCCTGAGTGCATGAGCGAATTATCCAACAAACGAATTCTGTTTATTGACAGCAGTTCCCAAAATACGGCGCTGTTCAAGCAGTCAATGAATAAAGAAGGCTATACTGTTGATCATGTAGCATCAGGAACGGAAGGTGTTTCGCTTTATAATCGATCACCGTATCCCCTTGTTGTCGTGAACAATCATATAGAAGATATGAGTGGCCTTGAAGTTTGTCGCCAGCTTGCAATAGATCCTGAAGAACCAGCACTCATCCTGATAACAGATCCCAAGGCAACGGATGTAATATCCGAAGCCCTGGTTTTAGGGGTACAGAAATGCCTGCCCCTGGAAGGCGATCACATCTACCAGGACATACTACCGATTGTTGTCACACGCCTGTCTCAACGACGTGACGCAGCCAAACGAGCCCTGGATATTGAGAAAGAGCTTCGCCTGAACGAACAGCGATTCCTACAGGCCGAGATTATGTCTCACAGTTGCAACTGGGAATCGGACAACAGTCTCAGCCAGTGGGTCTACGCCTCTGCGAATACGAAAGAAATGCTCGGCGTCTCCTTAGACGATCTGCTCGGCGATTATGCCAACTACCTGCAGTTTATCCATCTTGATGACAGAGGCAGAATCAGCAAGGTTTATGAGGATGCTGCCGATGCCCAAGAAGGCTATGAAGCGCAGTACCGATTCTGCCGTCCTGACGGGACTGTCCTACATCTGCTGGAACAAGCTGCTCCTATCATGAATGACAGTGGTGGAATTGCCTTCTATCGCGGGACAACGCGTGATATCACGCCTCAAGTCGATGCCGAGTCGCGTTACCGGACCGTTGTGGAAAATGCCGTCGAAGCGATCATCACCATCAATTCTGAAGGCATTATCCAAACGTTTAACCAGGCGGCAGTGGACCAGTTCCAATATTCACCTGATGAGGTAATCGGGCAGAATGTCAGTATATTGATGCCTGAAAATGATGCCGAACATCACGATAGCTATCTGCAACGCTATCTTTCGACGAGGAAGGCCCGAGTTATTGGCCTTGGACGTGAAGTTACAGCAAAGCGAAGGGATGGCACGGCTTTTCCGGCATTTTTATCCGTTAGCGAACACGATATTGGCGGCAAAGTCTCCTTCACGGGACTAATCCGGGATATCTCGGCGCAAAAAGAGACGGAAGAACAGTTAATTCAGGCAAAAAACGAAGCCGAGCGGGCCAACAGGGCAAAATCGGAATTCCTGTCTTCCATGAGTCACGAGCTGCGAACCCCTCTGAATGCCGTTCTCGGCTTTGCCCAGATGCTGGAATACAATCCGCAGGAGCCGTTAAGCGACAAACAACAGGAAAGTGTCGACCTTATCAAACGCGGCGGACGGCATCTGCTTAATCTGATCAACGAGGTTCTCGAACTGGCAAAAATCGAATCGGGCCGTATTGACCTGTCCATTGAAACGATTGATCTCGCCAACGCCATTGAAGAATGCGCCAGCATTGCCGAGGCGACAGCGATGGACCGTCAGATTGAACTGACAAACCTGGCTGCAAGCAAGACTTTGCCGAAGATACGCGCCGATAACACGCGCCTGAAACAAATCCTTCTGAACCTGCTGTCGAACGCCGTGAAATACAACAAGGCAGCCGGCAGCATCACGATAGATGCCGAAGCCCAGGATAGCGGATATGTTCGTATCTCCGTTAATGATACCGGGATTGGGCTTTCTGAAAGAGAACAACGAAAAATTTTCGAACCGTTTGAGCGTCTTGGCAAGCAGACCGAAGACGTTGAAGGAACCGGCATCGGCCTGACGATAACCCGGCAACTCGTCACCCTGATGAATGGCCATATGGGATTTGAATCCGAACTTGGAGAAGGCAGCACATTCTGGATTGATCTGCCGGAAGCAAAAGATGAAAAATCTGCGAAACCAACTGACACGAAACATCCAAGGAGGCGATCGAGCGACACCTTCGTTGACTTGAGGAGCCCGATTGGCGATCCCGGCACAAGTTATCTTGTCCTGTATGTTGAGGACAACACGTCAAACATCATCTTGATGAATAATATTTTTGCCTCAATTCCGAATGCCACGTTACAAGTGACTGAAACGGCCCGCTCCGGCATCGAGTATGCAAAGAAGCATCAACCCGATGTTATCCTGATGGATATCAACCTTCCGGGTATGGATGGCGTCGAAGCGACAAAAATCCTGCAACGCAAAAAGGAAACACGCGGCATTCCGGTCATTGCGATCAGCGCTTCCATTTGGCGGGCCAAAAACGGCGTTAGTGAAGACGTGTCTTTTTATCGCTATATCGAAAAGCCGTTTGAGATTAATGAGGTCTGTGAATTCCTCAATGAAGCCCTTAACGGGCAATCCCAGTGATTTATCTTTCAGGGTTTAAACCAGTCACCTCTTGATACCCTGCCAATATGCGTGCCGGCTTCCCTGATAAAGGCGCGCAGGATTTTCTTCAGAAACCACGTAACCGCCAGATAACTCACGGCGCTCATCCAGTAAGGATCGACAGGCCCGATCTCATAGGGTTCGGACATGCCGGGCAATTGCACAAGATCATGACGCCGGGTGAATTCGAAAACGATGCCAGCTGCTAAAATCCCCGCGCCGCGGGCAAACCAGCGGCCCTGCCTTGCCAGGATACGGAGAGGCAGATTAAGAAGATTCATGGCCGGCAATCTCCGCTAGTTATCTAAAGGATGAACCCGATAGGCGCACCGGCGGGCGCCCGCCAGGATGTGATCCGTCCGCTCAACCTCGACGCCGTCCCCCAAAACATCCCGAAAAACCTCCAATTCGGAAGAGCAGAGCCCGCTGCAAGCCTGTGCCGCTGAGCAAATGGGACAATGGCGTTCAAGAAACAGGAAATCACCATCTGGGGTGGTCTCAACATCGGGCATATAACCCTCGTCCCGGCGGATATCGGCCAGTGCTTCCAGTTTTTCGCGGACACTGTTGCAGCTAACCATGCGCTTCGCATAGGCTTTCTTCTGGGTTTTTGTCCTGACGGCAACCAGTTGTTGGATACCCTCTTCGCCGAAAGCAGCACGGACCGTATGGATGAGACCGACAGCCAGATCGGCATGGCCGTCTGGGAAAAAGCGATCGGCCGCTTCCGTCAGGTACCAGTACTTGGCGGGACGGCCCGCGCCCTGGCCCTGTTCCCTGAAGGCGACAATGCGCTGGTCCTCAAGATCATACAAATGCTGCCGCACCGCCATGGCGGTCACACCGAGTTGTTCACTGAGCGCCTGGGCGGTCATCGGCCCGCCGGTTTTCAGCGCCTGGATAACGGCGCGCCTGCCCTTCAGGCGTTTTTGCTCTCTATTGGAAGAATCGGTCATGTCCTATTTTTAAAGTATTTTCTTTAATTTAGCAATATCAGGCGTGTTTGTTAAAATAATTTCTATATATTATCACGCACAACAACAACCTGAACCATATCCCCATGACAGCATCAAGCCCGAACCCCGCAATAACGATCCTCGATACCCTGCCCGACGGGGATACTTTCTACGGGCAATACTGGAACCGTCGCCCCTTTCTTGTCCGGGGCGGTATAGAACAGCAAATTCTTGGAAACCTCATCACCGCCGATGAACTGGCATCGCTTGCCATGGACCAGGACGCCCGCTGCCGGATGATCGCCAATCGTGGCGAGCCGAGGGAATGGCTTTGCCGTTTCGGGCCGTTTAACGAAGAGGACTTTGCTGCCGCCGGCGACAAAAACTGGTCGCTGATGATCCAGAACGTCGAACAGTTCCATCCCGGCACGGCCACCTTGCTCCCGGTCTTCAGCTTCGCGCCGCGCTGGCTGATGGATGATGTCATGGTCAGCTTTTCCGCCCCGGACGGAACGGTCGGCCCCCACCTCGACAACTACCACGTCTTTCTGGTCCAGGGTCAGGGAAGCCGCCGCTGGACAGTTGGCCGGGAGCCCATCCAGGATGAAACCTTGATCCAGGGCCATGATCTCCGGATCCTCGAAAACGGGTTTGAGGGCGATGAGGTCGAGACACACCCGGGTGATGTACTTTATGTGCCGCCCCGCTTCGGCCATGAAGGCGTGACGATTGAAAGCGCCATGACCTATTCCGTCGGCTTCCTGGGACCGAAGCTTTCCGAACTGTTTAGCGCCTACAGCCAGTATCTTTCTGAACAGGAAGACAGGGACAGTCGCTATACGGGCCTTGGCCTCGATGCCGCAAGCGCCGGATACCGGATCGGCGGTAACGCCGTCGATGATTTGCGCGGCATGCTGGGGAACGCCCTGACCTCTCCCGACTTCACGCAGTGGCTTGTCGAGTTCTTCACCGAATCCTCCCATCAGGACTTCGCCGATTATGCCGAGAGGGAAGAACCGCTTACCCTTGAAGCATTTGAATCATGCCTGAAACAGGGCGCAAAGCTTATCAAGCCCGCCTATGTCAAGCTGGCCTTAACGGGGACCTCTTCCGATACGCTCCATCTGGGCGTCGACAATCACAGTTTCACGCTGACAAACGATCTTCACCCTCTCGTCCATTCCATCAGGAACGAAGAGCCCATCAGCATGGAAACAAACCCGTCCATTCTTGGCCATTCACCGTCTCTCGGTTTCCTGTTAGAGCTTTTCAATCATCAGGCCCTCGAGTTTCTCGACAAGCCTGATCCGGAAAATGATTAGTTCACGGATAAATTCATGCCCTCGAATCCTCCCCACATCGAAGCCCTGAAAGACTCCGTCTACCGGCCCGTCTGGTTTGACGATGAGACGAAACCGGAGCCCCTGCCGCCGCTGGAGGGTGAAACAAACTGTGACCTGCTCATCGTCGGCGGCGGTTTCACCGGCCTGTGGGCCGCCATGCAGGCGAAAGAACGCATGCCGGATCTCGATGTCGTTCTCGTTGAGCAGACCTTTATCGGCGACGGCGCCTCGGGAAGAAACGGCGGCTTTCTGGAAGCGACCCTCACCCACGGCGCAACCAACGCGGACTATCATTTCCCCGGCGAGAAACAACGCCTGCAGGAATTGGGCGACCGTAACCTGCGCGAATACCTCGAAACCCTGGAGCGCTACGGCATCGACGCCCACTACGAGAAAACCGGTGTCATGACCGTCGCCCTCGACCCGGCCGCTGTATCGGACCTGCGCGAACAATACGAAGCGGAAAAAGCCGCAGGCAGCGATGTCGTCTGGTTTGACGAGGACGGTGTTCGCGATCAGGTCAACTCGCCCACCTACCTGGCCGGACTGTGGCGGCGGGACGGTGAAGACGGTGTTGTACACCCGGGCCGCGTTTGCTGGGGCCTGAAGGAAACCCTGCTCAGTCTCGGCGTGCGCATCTACGAAGGCACCCCGGTCATGAACCTCACCCCCGACGGTAAAGGCATGCGCACCATCTGCGCCAAAGGCAGCGTCCGGAGCGACAAGGTCCTGATGGCCACCAACGCCTTCCGCAACACGCTGGAAGCCATCAAGAAACAGGTCATCCCCGTGTGGGATTACCAGATCGCCACCGAACCCCTGAATGAGGCGCAACTGGAGTCCATCCGCTGGGGCAAGTCGCGTCACGCCATGACCGACGAGGTCAACATGTTCCATTACTACCGCCTCACCAAGGACAACCGCATCACCTGGGGGGGCGGCGGTTCGGTCTGTTACTACTACGGTGCCCGAACGGATTTCGGCGTCGCCGATGACACGGCCCGGTTCGAGAAGCTGGCGAAGGAATTCCTGAAAACCTTCCCACAGCTCGAAGGCGTCAAGTTCACCCACCGCTGGAGCGGCATCATCGCAACCTCGACCCGGTTCTGCATGGTGCCCGGCACGGGCTTCGGCGGACGCGTCGCCTGGGCCGTAGGCTATACGGGCCTGGGCGTCGGTGCGACCCGGTTTGGCGCGCGCATCGGCCTCGAACTGCTCGGCTACCAGCCCAGCGACATCCTGGATCTGCAGTTCGTCAAAAAGAAGGCCATGAACTGGTTCCCCGAGCCCATCCGCTGGATCGGCGTCACCCTGACCCGTCATGAGCTCGCCCGCGCCGACCGTAACGGCGGCAAGCGCGGGCTATGGCTCAAGCTGCTCGACAAGCTCAATATGGGCTTTGCCTGCTAGAAGGCCTCGACTTATCAGCCCTCCATGTCGTCAAAGGTGATGGTGATACCGTCATCACCTGGCGTGATCGTGTAGCTCTGTTGGCTCAGGTCGACGTTGTCGACCGTCACCTCGACGTTCTGGTCGCCAAAGGCGATCGATACGCCACCGTCACCGTTGGAGGTGATCACCGGCTCGGCTTCGGAGAACTCAGGACCCTCGAAGCGGATCAGTTCACCCGCCTTGTAATCGGCGATCACGTCTTCACCGGCATCCAGGCTGAAGATGAATTCATCGAAGCCCTTACCGCCGACCAGCACATCATCACCGGCGCCGCCGACAAGGACATCGTCGCCCTTGCCACCCGACAGGAAGTCGTCACCGGCGCCACCGACAAGGACATCTTCACCTTTTCCACCGTCCAGGAAGTCGTCTCCGGCGCCGCCATGGAGCTCGTCTTCTCCCTGGCCACCGTAGACCGTATCGTCACCGCCGCCGGCAAAGACCGTATCCTCGCCGCGTCCGCCAAAGATCAGGTCGTCGCCTCCGGCGGCTTCATCACCGACGGTGACGTTGATCGTGGCGGAGCTGGTTGCGGTGTCCGTGACACCAAGCTCTTCGTTGGTATCGCTGTGAGTCGCCTCGACCGTCAGGCTGAAATCACCAACATGGTCGTCGGCCAGGGTCATGGTCAGGCCATCCAGGTCGCCCGGATCGAGCGCCCAGACACCACCGCCCTGATCCGTACCGGCGGACAGCGTCGCCCCTTCGGGCACACCCTGGAGCGAGATTTCCACACCCGCCATCAGTTCGCCTTCTTCCAGGCCGATCTGGATATCGAGCGGGATGTCGCCAACCTCACCGGCAGCACCGGTATCGCCGTGGATGACGTCATCGCCACGGCCGGCAATGATCAGATCATCCCCACCTGTACCGGCAAGTTCATCGTCGCCACTCGTGCCGATAATGATATCACCCGGTCCGCCGCCGCCACCGCCGACGGAAATATCGCTGACCGTCAGCACTGGGGTCGCGGCAACCGGCATGACCTGAAGGGAAACAGTCGATTGCGTTACACCGCCCTTGCCGTCGGAAACGGTGAAGGTGAACTCATCCGTTCCATGGAAATCATCATCCGGCGTATAGACGTAGCTGCCGTCGGGATTAATGGTCACGGTACCGTTTTCAGGCGCCCCACCTTCAGCCAGGGCAAACGACAGGACATCCTGATCGACATCCGTAGCAACCAGTTGACCACTCAGGGACTGGTCTTCCAGGGATGTCATCGTGACCGGAATCGCTACCGGACCATCGTTGGTGCCGACAATCGTAATCGTGCCGGTCGCCTGGCTGGTCGCACCGGCGTCATCCGTCACCTCGTAGGTGAAGGTCAGTTGCGCCGTCTCGCCGACACCGAGTTCCTGATATCCTTCGCCCGGGTTGTAGCTGTAGGAGCCATCCGTATTGATGACGAGACCCTCGATTGCTTCACCCACCTGGGCGTAGGTCAGGACATCGCTGTCCACATCCGTGGCGACAAGTTGACCAGAAACGGCGCCGGCGTCCTCAACGGCCGTCAGCGACACATTGGAGGCAACCGGACCATCGTTGGTGCCGACAATCGTCACCGTACCAGTCGCCTGGCTTGTTGCGCCTGCGTCATCCGTCACCTCGTAGGTGAAGGTCAGTTGCGCCGTCTTGCCGACGCCGAGCTCCTGATATCCCTCACCCGGATCGTAGGTGTAGGAGCCATCGGCGTTGATGGTCAGGCCCTCGACCGCCGCGCCTACCTGGGCGTAGGTCAGGGCTTCGCTGTCGATATCCGTGGCGATCAGTTGTCCCGCGACGACGCCGGCATCCTCAACGGCGGTCAGTGTGACGTCGGAAGCAACCGGACCATCGTTGGTGCCGATAATCGTCACCGTACCGGTCGCCTGGCTGGTCGCGCCGGCGTCATCCGTCACCTCGTAGGTGAAGGTCAGTTGCGCCGTCTTGCCGACGCCGAGTTCCTGATATCCTTCGCCCGGGTTGTAGCTGTAGGACCCGTCCGTATTGATGACGAGGCCTTCGATGGCTGCACCCGTCTGGGCGAAGGTCAGGACGTCGCTATCAACATCCGTGGCGATCAGCTGACCCGTGACAGCGCCGGCGTCCTCGACGGCCGTCAACGTTACGTTGGAAGCAACAGGGCCATCGTTGGTGCCGACAATCGTTACCATACCGGTCGCCTGGCTGGTCGCGCCGGCATCATCCGTCACCTCGTAAGTGAAGGTTACCGCCGCTGTCTCACCGACGCCAAGCTCCTGATAGCCCTCGCCGGGGTCGTAGCTATAAGAACCGTCAGAATTGATGGTCAGGCCCTCGACCGCCGCGCCAACCTGGGCGTAGGTCAGAGCTTCGCTGTCAACGTCCGTGGCGATCAGCTGCCCGGCAACAACACCGGCGTCCTCAACGGCCGTCATCGTTGCTTCGGAAGCAACCGGGCCATCGTTGGTGCCGACGATGGTTACCGTACCTGTGGATTCGGCGGTTGCACCGACATCATCCGTCACCTCGTAGGTGAAGGTCACCGATGCCGTCTCGCCGACGCCCAGTTCCTGATAGCCCTCGCCCGGATTGAAGCTGTAGGAACCGTCCGCGTTAACGGTCAGTCCGGGAATTGCCTCACCGGTCTGGGCAAACGTCAGCACATCGCTGTCTATATCCGTGGCAATCAATTGACCGGTAACGGCGCCTGCGTCTTCGACTGCGCCAAGTGCGCCCTCAAAGGCGATAGGACCGTCATTGGTGCCGGCAATCGTTACGATACCCGTGGACTCAGCGGTAGCGCCGTTTTCATCCGTTACTTCGTAGGTGAACGTCAGCTGTGTCGTCTCACCGAAGCCGAGTTCCTGATAGCCCTCGCCCGGGGAGAAGCTGAAAGAGCCGTCCGCGTTGACGGTCAGTCCGGGAACCGCTTCGCCGGTCTGGGCAAACGTCAGCACGTCGCCATCGATGTCCATGGCGCGCAACTGACCGGTCATCGCGCCGGCGTCCTCGATCGCTACAAGTTCACTTACATATGCCCTTGGGCCATCGTTGGTGCCGGTGATCGTCACCGTACCTCTTGCAAGGCTGGTCAGACCCGTTTCATCCTGGACTTCGTAGGTAAACGTTACTGCAGCCGTTTCACCGACGCCAAGCTCCTGATAACCCTCGCCAGGGTCAAAAATGTAGGAGCCATCCGCGTTGATGGTCAGTCCTGCGATTGACGTACCCACCTGGGCAAAGGTCAGGATATCGCTGTCAATGTCCGTGGCGACAAGTTGTCCCGTTATCGCCGCGCCGTCCTCGATAGCCGCCATCGCCACATCGGAAGCAACCGGCGCATCGCCGACCGGCTCGATCGTGATTGTCGCCGTCGCCGTTGTGGTTCCGCCCCGGCCGTCCGAGACCGCATAGGTAAAGGTATCGGTTCCGGAGAAGTTCGGATCGGGCGTGTACGTGTAGCTGCCGTCCGTATTCAGGGTCACGGTTCCGTTCTCCGGTTCCCCGCCATCCTCCAGGGTGAAGGACAAGGCGTCCGCGTCGGGATCCGTTGCGACAAGCTGACCGCTCAGGGCCTCGTCTTCACGGGTCGAAACCGTTTCATCGAAGGTAACCGGCGGCGTATTCAGGGCGAGTCCCAGATCAACCGGTTCGGGTTCCGTAACCGTTTCCGGCCGTTCGGGTGGCGGCGGGGCCGCTGCTTCGACAACCGGCTCCGGTTCCACGGGTTCTTCCTCTACCTCAATTACAGGTTCGACAACGGTCTCCAGTTCTTCGACCTCTTCCGTCACCACCTGGGTTACAGGCGGTGGCGCTTCGGCTTCGGCTTCAGCTTCTACTTCAGCCTCTTCCTCGCCTTCGGGAGCAACATCTTCTTCGGGCACTTCTTCCTCAAGCTCACCGCCGCCTTCTGGCTCCTGCGTGGAATAATCATTGGCAGAACCATGCACCGTCGGCAGGTGAACCAGCGTCTGGCCGAACGTCGAGGTGATTTCACTGGCGCTCGTCGACGGCATGAAGTCGGGCGCCGAGCCGGCGGCCGCGCCGATGACCTGATAGGCCTCGTTCATGACGATAATACCGCCCGTGGTGGTAAGTGTTACCTCGCCCACATAGCCGTCGGCTTCTTCCATCATGTAGAGGGAGATCGTGTTGCCCTCGCTCAGGTCGATACCGATCTGGGTGCCGCGGATACCGACCGTACCGACCGGCGTATCGATCACCATGCCGTTCGGATCGGTCTTGGAGATCATGCCGCTTGTCAGCGTCGCAAGCCCGCGCATCATGAACAGCGACATGCTGCCTTCCTGCTCCGCGGGATCGTAGATCAGTTCATCGAGCACCATGACGCCGTTTTCGGCCATGGAGAAAGACGTCTCGTCGATCAGCACGACGCCGATGGCGCCGTCGTCCAGGGTTTCAAGCACATCGCCCTGGAACAGTTGCATATCGACGTTCGCTTCGACGCGGGTACCGTCCGCCCTGACGACGAAGACATTGCCGCTCATGGTATGCACCGTGCCGATGGGCTCCGGCGTCAGGTCCGTCGGCGTAAGCGCCGCCGTATCGGGCCCCGCCAGGTTCTCGACAACGCCGCCGTTTACCCGTTCGCCGTTAACGCCGACAAGATCGGGCGGCGTTTCGGCGTCGAAATACCCTTCGACCAAGATCGTCCGGCCGTCAGCGGCTTCGATCACCAGATCCGCGCCTTCACGGGACATTTCCATGGCGCCGAGAACGACGCCTGATGGCAGTTCAACGATACCTTCCGCGCCGGGTGTCAACGTAACATCAGGCTCGGAAGCATTAGCCGTTTGGAGTCCAATATTCGTGTCAGCCATAACCCACACTCCTGGTTAAAGTTTACTTACTTTCTGTAATTATACGATCAGCCGTTTTCCGGAGCCATGACCTGAGTCAACCCACCCGGCAGGGTGGGGATCGC
The DNA here is from genome assembly GCA_964344255.1 of uncultured Thalassospiraceae bacterium. GTDB lineage: Bacteria > Pseudomonadota > Alphaproteobacteria > Rhodospirillales > Casp-alpha2 > JAJFIE01. The sequence goes on along the minus strand of CAYFMQ010000005.1, from coordinate 123,043 downwards.
CCGAAAATATCCAAATCCCGGCGCCGGAAAAATGTAGACTTTTGTAGACATCCATTTCCAAAAATCCCGGATTGATGCCTCTGAAACCCGCAGAAACGGTTCTGTAAGTATTTGATATTTATCATTTTGTAGACTTTTGTAGACATTTGTAGACTCATGTCGAATCCCACCCCCTACCCACCCGGCCCAAAAACCAGCCACGCGAACAGGCTTCAACGGGGGTAAACGGACACCGGTGTCATACGCAAAGGTACAGAAACAGAGGCGCATTGAAGCAAGCATACTTACCCCCTACAATGAAGGATAATAAACCTGAATTATAGGATATTTTACCTATTTTGTCAAGCTAAATCGCATTGACAGCCGCTCATTTCCGCTCTCCCCCGGACATGTCTATGGCGACGCAAGAATTTCAGCAAATGAGCCAACACAGGTATTTTCCCTGTTATTTCCCTGTATTTTTCCGGGCGATTTTCAGCTCTTGATTTCATTGAGGATCCAATCGACGAAAGCCGAAATTTCCGGATTTTTCGCGGCCTCCCTTGTCGTCACGACATCATATCCGACATCGAACGTTGCTCTCTCTTTGAACGGAGAAACCAGGAGGCCCGCTTCAATGGCGTCCTTCACGATGGGCCAGCTCCCAAGCACCATGCCCTGACCGGCGATGGCCGCCTGGATTGCCAGATTATAGTCATTAAAGCGCAATCCGCCGCTGGGTTTGATATGACCGACCCCGATTGTCTCCAGCCAGCCTTGCCAGTCGAACATACGCTGCGTGGCCGGTGATGTCTGCTCCATGTAGCCGATGTCCATGTGGATGAACGAAACATTCTCCAAATCGTTTAATGTCTCAATTGCCGGCGGGCCGCTTGCCAGAGCCGGGCTGCAAACAGCAAGGATTTCATCGTCAAACAGCCGGTGATGGACCTGATCCTTTGCCGGCGCCACGCCGTATCGGATCGCAATATCAACCTTTTCCCGGTCCAGATCCATGATCCGCATGGATGAATCGATCAGGACATCGATTTCGGGGTTTCTGCGCTTGAACGAATTGATCCTTTTGATCAGCCAGGCAATGGCGAACGATGGCTCCGCCGTTATCGTCAACGTATGACGCCCCTGGGGATCGCGCATAGTCTCAACGGCGTTGGAAAGAAGCCTGAATCCGTTATTGAGGTCCGACAAAGCCATCAACCCGGTTTCGGTCAGGGCGATACCCCTGCCTTCGCGCTTCACAAGCGATGTATTCAGTGCGTCTTCAAGCTTCTTGACGAGTTGCTTGATCGCCGCGGGTGTCACGTGAAGCTCTTCCGCCGCTTTCAGGTAGCTCAGATGACGCGACACCGCCTCAAAGGCCCGTAACGCATTCAAAGAGGGTAGCCAGCTCTGCATTATGAAGTAAGTTTATCTAACTTCTTTGTTTAGATCAAATGACTAACGTATTCCCGATATTCGACTTATTTTATGGGGAGAGATCATGAGGTAAACGAATATATCAAGTTACGTTTACTTAGTTGAAAGGGGAACTGAAATGGGACAGATAAATAGCTTCTCAATTGCCGGTTTGCGCCTGAGGAACCCTGTCAAAGCACTGCATGATGCGGTCAAGGACCGGGCCGAGAGAAAACAGCACCTGTCGGAACTGAAAAACCTGAACGCGTTCTTCCTGGAAGACATCGGCCTGTTCGAATACACCCGTTCACAAATCCTGCGCTCGAATTGATGTACGCACCGGGGACGGCGCCGCGGCAGCGTTTTCCCAGCCGCTAACTGTTTCTGTTGCACATTCAGGAACCAGGTATCATGCGCATGCCGCCGTAGGCGTTTGCTCATCGCTTGATGTGCTGTGAGTTTCCTGAATTCCCACAGCTTGACTCATCGCATTGATTAGAAATACCCTAATCAATGCTTTATTATATTTTATTTTAACTAATTACTCGCATCCCCTAGTCTTGCGCCACATCATTTGGAAACACTGTTACTTGCAGGAAAAGGATCCGGAAATGTCGATTGAAAAAGTAGACACTCTCGTTGTTGGCGGCGGCCAGGCCGGTCTGGCCATGAGCGAGCACCTGAGCAACTGCGGCGTGGAACACCTCGTCCTGGAGCGCAACCGCATCGCCGAACGCTGGCGTTCGGAACGGTGGGATTCCCTGGTCGCCAACGGACCGGCCTGGCATGACCGCTTTCCGGGCATGGCGTTTGACGCTTTCGGCGACGACGAGTTCGTGCCGAAAGAGGACATCGCGGACTATTTCGTCGCCTACGCCGACAAGATCAAGGCGCCCATCCGCTGCGGCGTCGAGGTCAGGGAAGTGACCAGGAATGACGGTCAGCCCGGCTTCCGCGTCGAAACGTCGGATGGCGTCATCGAGGCCAACAACGTGGTTGCGGCGACCGGTCCGTTCCAGAAACCCATCATTCCGGCCATCGTGCCGGAAGAGTCAGGCGTCATGCAGATCCATTCCAATGCCTACCGCAACCCCGAACAGTTGCCCGACGGCGCGGTCCTGGTAGTCGGCGGCGGATCGTCCGGTGTACAGATCGCCGATGAACTGATGCGCGCCGGCAAACAGGTCTACCTCTCGGTCGGGCCGCACGACCGTCCGCCGCGCCGCTACCGGGGACGGGACTTCGTCTGGTGGCTCGGCGTCCTCGGCCTGTGGGACGCCCAGACCCCCAGTCCGGGTACCGAGCACGTCACCATTGCGGTGAGCGGCGCCTATGGCGGTCATACGATCGACTTCCGACGTCTGGCGGCGGAGGGCATGACCCTCGTCGGCCGCACGGAGACATACAAGGACGGCGTGGTGAGCTTCGCCGCCGACCTTGCGGACAACATCACCCAGGGCAACGCCAATTATTTGTCCGTGCTGGACGAGGCCGACGCCTTTATCGCCCGCAACGGCCTTGACCTGCCGGAAGAGCCCGAGGCCCGCAACCCGGAACCCGATCCCGACTGCGTCAGCAATCCCTTATCTGAGCTGGACCTGGCGGAAGCCGGCGTCACCTCGATTATCTGGGCGACCGGTTTCGCGCTCGATTTCAGCTGGCTGAAGGTCGCCGCCTTCGACGCAGACGGCAAGCCGAAGCACCAGCGCGGCGTCTCGTCCGAGCCCGGCGTCTATTTCTTGGGGCTACCCTGGCTGTCCAGGCGGGGGTCCTCCTTCATCTGGGGCGTGTGGCACGACGCCAAGTACCTGGCGGACCAGATTTCCATCCAGCATGGCTATAGGGCCTACCGGTCCCCGGAAGAGGGTAGCGCCGGAGACATGCCGTTGAAAGATACCGGCAGTTAACGGGGCCGATGGCGCTCAGGTTCACCCTCCGCCAGTTGGAATACTTCGTCGCGGTCGGCGATGCGGGCAGCATTGCCGCCGCCGCCGAGCAAACGAACGTCTCGTCTCCGTCGATCTCGGCGGCGATTTCCCAGCTTGAAGACGCGTTCGGTATCGAGCTGTTCGTGCGTCAGCACGCCCAGGGACTTTCCCTGACCCCGGGCGGGCGGCGGTTCTACGCGGCGGCCAAGGATTTGCTGGAGAACGCCCGGGCGCTGCATGACGTCGCCAACGACATTTCGGAACAGGTTCGCGGCCCCATCACCGTCGGCTGCCTGGTCACGCTCGCCTCCTTCGTGCTTCCCGAACTGCGCCATGACTTTGAAACCACCAATCCCGAGGTCGAGTTCCGCCAGGAGGAAGCCCACCAGGCGGATCTGATCCGGATGCTGCGGCGCGCGGAAATCGACGTCGGCATCACCTACGACCTCGACGTGCCGCAGGACATCGCGTTCGAGCCGCTTCTGGACCTGCCGCCGCACGCCCTGTTTCACCCCGGACACCCCTATGCCGGGCGGAAGTCGGTAGCGCTCGAAGACCTGGCGGGCGAGCCGCTGATCCTGCTCGACCTGCCGCTCAGCCGCGAATATTTCCTCTCGCTGTTCGAGACCGCCGACCTGCGGCCAACCATCGCCGAGCGGACACAGCACCTTCCCATGGTGCGGTCCATGGTGGCGAACGGTTTCGGTTACGGGCTGCTGAACGTGCCGAGCATGAACATCCACGCGCCCGACGGTAAGCCGTTGAGCTATGTGCCCATCAAGGGCGACCATCGGCCCATGAAGCTCGGCCTCGTGACCATGCGCTCGGAGCGAAAATCCCGCATCCTCAGCGCCTTCGAGGAGCATTGCCGGAGCCGGGTAACAGCTCAATCGGCGCCCGGCATGACATTGTTGTGAGGGATACGTCACGCATATCCGGAAAACTCTACCTTTCAGGCGGAGCTCAATATCCCGGGACCGGGTCAGCGTTCATGCTCGTCTGGAGAGGCGTATGGGACGGCCGGGACTGGGCGGTATCGCCATTCACCCGGGTCTGCGGCACCGAGCGTTCCGGGACCGACGCAATGGCGCAGTCATTGCGGGTAAAGACCCAGGCCGTGTTGTTGAGCACCTTGTTGCAGCAGGCGGTCCTCGGACCGCTCGACGTAATGATGCAGATGCAAGTCCCTTCCACAAGCGAGCGCCCATCATAGCGGCATGTGCATGCTGATTCGGCGGCGGCGGAAACGGACGTGATCAGCATCATGCCAAGCAAGAAGGCAAAAGCGGCGGTCGACCTGGCAATAGTGCGTAAGATCACGGATATCACTCCTCTTCGAGGGTCCGTGCGATACATAATATCATATTCAACCCCTCATGAGGAGACCGGACATCAGCAAGCAGGGCCAAACGGTACTCTTCCCGATTTCTCCACCGCTCAAGGGGGTATTGCAAAGCCCGGATTTCAAGTATCATCGGCCAAGACGGCTATATGGATTACCTGGGAGACAACCATGTCCACGAGGGTTCTGCCGGGCTTTACGTTTTTCAGCCCGGAGACATTGCAAGAAACGCTGGCGCTCGCCGGGGAGCATGGTGACAAGGCCCGCATCCTCGCAGGCGGCACCGATGTCCTGGTGGACATGAAATCCGGCCGCATGACGGCTGACACCGTTATCTCCATCGACCGGCTCTCCGAACTTAATTTTATCCGCTACAGCGACAAGGACGGTCTCGAACTGGGCCCCCTCACGACTGTCCGCAGCCTTGAGAAATCCGGCGACATCAGTAACCGCTACCCCCTGCTGAAAGACGCAGCTTCCCAGTTCGCCAGCGTCCAGGTCGTGAATATGGCGACGCTTGGCGGCAACATCTGCAACGCCTCGCCGGCCGGCGACCTGCTGCCGCCCCTGATGGCGATGAACACCGAACTGGACCTGGCCTCTGCCGATGGGAACAGGACGGTCAAGCTGACCGATTTCTACTCAGGCCCCGGCGCGTGCGACATCAAACCCGGCGAAATCGTCGTCCGCGCCAAAGCCCCCGCCCTGCCCGAGGGCTACGGTTCGAGCTTTGTCAGGTTCAGCCGCACGGCGGAGGATCTGGCGAAAGTCTCCGTCGCCGCATTGTTGTCTATGGATGACGGAAAGTTCAGGGACGTGAGACTGTCGCTTGGCGCCGTGGCGCCGGTTCCCTTGCGGGCATTTGCGGTGGAAGCGTTTCTCGAAGGCCGTGACGTCAGCAATGACACCATTGATGAGGCCGCCAGGATTGCTCTCGAAGCGATCAGCCCGATTACCGATCTGCGGTCCACGGCCGCATACCGGATGGATTTAACCAGCGTCGCCGTCAAGCGCGCCATCACCAACGCCCTGGCAAGGGGGAATGCCGAATGAACCACATTCCCGGCGAGACGAAACAAAATATCCGAAAGTCTGTAGCGATCACCGTGAACGGCGACACACGGCAAGTCCTGGTATCGCCCAACGACACCCTGCTCTCGGTGCTCCGCAACCAGTTCGGCCTGACGGGAACGAAGTACGGCTGTGGCACCGGCGACTGTTGCGCCTGTACCGTCCAACTCGACGGCGCACCGGTGCTGTCGTGCCTGAGCCTTGCCGCCGACCTCGACGGCCGGAGCGTGACGACAGTCGAGGGGCTTGCCGACGGTGAGAACCTGCACCCCGTGCAGCAGAGTTTCGTTGAAAAAAGCGCCGCGCAGTGCGGATTCTGCACCCCGGGCATGATCATGACGGTCAAGTCGCTGCTGGAAGAAAACCCGGACCCTACCGAGGAAGACGTGCGCCATTACCTGCGCGGCAACCTCTGCCGCTGTACGGGGTACGCCAAGATCATCGACGCCGCGCTTGAGGCCGCAAAAAAGATGCAGGAGGCAAACGGCGCATGAACGACGCAGGAAACGAAAAGCGCTTCGCATCCGCCGTGGAAAGCGACCAGGAGGAAGGCTACAAAGTCGTCGGCAAGAGCATGCCGCGCACCGATACCTGGAACAAGGTAACGGGCCGGGAGCTCTACATGGAAGACGTCAAGATCCCCGATGCTCTGTGGGGCAAGATCCTGAGAAGCCCGCACCCCCACGCAATCATCCGGCGCATCGACACCTCGGACGCGGAGAAGCTGCCGGGGGTGAAGGCAGTCATCACCTTCAGGGACATCGAGCCCTATAAGATCGGTTTGGCGGAATTTGCCGATCAGTATGCTTTATGTGACGACAGGGCGCGTTATGTCGGTGACGAAGTCTGCGCCGTGGCCGCCCTGGATGAAGAGACGGCGGAACGCGCCATTGAGCTCATCAAGGTAGACTACGAAGTCCTGCCATTTGTCCTGGATCCTCAAGAGGCGATGAAGCCGGATGCCGTCATCCTGCATGAGGATAAGGGAACGAATATCGCGTTGGAAGCCCACGTCGAGTACGGCGATACGGACAAGGGTTTTGCCGAGGCCGACCATGTGTTCGAAGACACCTTTGAAACGCAGCGGCAATGCCATGTCTGCATGGAAGTACACGGATGCGTCGCAAGCTGGGAACAGGGTGATCATCTTTCCGTCTGGACCTCGACCCAGTCGCCGCACAAAGTCAGGCAGTGGCTGGCCGAAGCGACAGGCCTTTCCCTCAACAGGGTCAGCGTCAACAGGGTCGGCGTCGGCGGCGCCTTCGGCAGCCGGACGGATATTTTCCCCGTCGACGTCATCACATCCTATCTTTCCAGGAAGTCTGGCCGGCCCGTAAAACTGCTGTTTTCGCGCCAGGAGGAGTTCACGGCAACGGTCGTCCGCCATCCCTCGATCATCACCATCAAGACGGGCGTCAAGGACGGCAAGATCACCACGCGCCATGTCACGGCCATTATTGACGGCGGCGCTTATACCGCGCAGACGGATGGCGTATTGGAATCCCTGGGCTGGAAAGGATCCAGTTACTACCGGATCGAAAACTACAAGTATGATGGCTACGGCGTGCTGACGAACACCGCCGTCAGCTCCGCCTACCGGGGCTATGGCGGCCCCCAGGTCGGATTTGCGCTCGAATCCCAGATCGATATGATTGCTGAAAAACTTGGCCTCGATCCGGTCGAATTCCGCCTGAACAACGCCAACCGCCAGGGTGACGTCACCGTCGCCGGCAGCTTGTTGGGCTCTTGCGGGTTATCCGAGTGCATCGAACAAGCGGCGGATAAGCTTGGCCGGGACGGCGCCAAATCCGGTGACGCCGGTTTTGGCGTCGCCACCGGGTTCGGCGAAAGCGGCATGCGCGGCGTCTATTACAACAACTCGGACGTTTCGACGGCGGCGGTCAAGATGAACGTCGATGGCAGCGTCGATGTCATCGCCGGAGGCGTTGAAATCGGCGTCGGGTACGATACGGCCATGGCGCAGGTCACGGCGGAAATTATGGGCGTGCCTTACGACTGCGTGACGGTGCATTCCGGCGACTCGGACGCAGCAGCCTATGACTTGGGCCAGTACGCCAACAGGGGGAGCCTGTTCACGGCAAAGGCCATCGAAATGGCCGCGGAAAAACTCAAACATCAGTTGCTGCAGTCGGCATCCGAGCTTCTTTCCGTTCCCGAACAGAAACTACGCATCGGGAACCAGCGCATCTATTCGGCCGACAACCCTGCCGCATCGCTGCCTTTGGCTGACGTCGCCGAGCACATTTATGAAGCCAAGGGCGACGCCATGATCGCTACGGCTGTCTTCAATCCCGATACGCACCTGGCGGACGAAAACGGATACTTCAAGCCGCCGGGCTGCGCCGTCGCCTATCCGGTATGCGCTGTCGCACTGGATGTTGAGGTGGACGAGGAGACCGGAGAATTCGAAATCGGCAAGATCGTAGCGGCAGTCGATTGCGGAACGGTCATTAATCCGTCGCTGACCGAGGGCCAGGTTGAGGGCGATCTCCACCATGGATTGGGACTGGCGACGGTGGAGCCCGGCCTCCGCTATGACGAGGAAGGGAAGCCCTACTATCATCACCTGGTCGATTACAAGCTGCTGACCGCGGCGGACATGCCGCCGATCGAAACCGTCCTCGTGCAAACCTATGACCCAGCCGGGCCGCTGGGCATCAAGGGGGTGTCGCAGATCGTCACCTCGACGGTCAGCGCCTCGCTCGCCAACGCCATTTACGACGCCGTCGGCGTCAGGATCAGGGACCTGCCCATCACGCCCGAAAAGATCCTCGCAGCGCTGAAGGAAAAGAAAGAGGCCTGATAAAGGTCATTCGGAAAAGAATAGACTTGTAATCGTTCCCGCTAGCCACATACACCCTGTAGCATGCAGCCCCAACGTTACGATGATCGCTTGTCGCAGCCCCTTGGCGTCAGTTGTTACGGAAATATGTTTAGCCGCCATGACAGCGGCTATCATCATCAATACAGGATACGATATGCCCCAGATGGGCAACGATCCCACAATGGTCAAAACGCCGAGCGCCGTCAGGGCAACTGCGTGCAGCAGGACATACAGGTGACGCGTTGAGTCAACGCCAAATCGGACGACAAAGGTGTTGCGGTTAACTTGTGCATCAGCGCGGCGGTCGGGGAACTCGTTGATCAGTAAAATCGCCATCACCCACATGCTGGCAGGAACGGACAGCATTAGAACGTCAAGGTCAACCCCGCCCGATTGTAACCAACTCCCACCGACCAAGGGCAGCAGTCCGGTCGCTAGCCCTACGCTCACTTCACCCAATCCCCGCGCGCTTAAGCTGACCGGTGGAAGGGAATAGAAGACACCTAAGGCCACCCCGCAGAGACCAAAGAAGAGGACAGCCGGTCCCTTTAACACGACAAGAATACCGCCCAACAAAACACTCACAACCAACAACCCTTTCACCAGGGCCATCATGCGTCCTGGACTCAACACGGCGTTCTGAATAAATCGCGAGCCGCCTGTGAATGGGAAAATTCGATCAGTATTAAGCGTGTCATTTCCAGTACGCTCGTCGATGACGTCGTTCAGAACGTTCGCGGCGGCATGCACGGAAATTATGGCCAGCATTGCCAGACCAAAGATCGAATAATCAAAGTGACCGGCAGCCAGCCCGCCCCAGATTGCACCAACGCAATACGGCAAGACAGGCGCAGTCAAAAAAGCTGGCCGAGTGGCGAGGAAGTATTTTTTCGCGGTGACCGTCAATCCCTTACTGTTATATTGGGACAATGAAGGTTCCTGCATTGGGGTATCTTTCGTTTCAGCCTTAAAGACACCCTCCGGTTATAGCACCAAATGCAGTATTGGCTCACAAAGGTCTCTTTACAGACCTGCTTCCGCTATAGAGAACAGCCCTACTCCGCATTGATGACGACCACGTCGACCGGCGATGACATCAGGGTCACAACCTGCCCCGGATAGCCCGGCACGGCGGAGACGGTGCCTGGAAACGGGGCCCTGAGAGTGGCGCGGTCGAGATTCCACTGGGCGATTGCGTCGTCGCGCCGGGCGTTTTCGTAGGTGATCAGCGCGGTGTCGCGTTCGATCTCCGCCTTTTGCACGTCTTCCGCCGAAGCCGACAGGGCGTCGAACAATTCCACAGTCTGGGTGTGGCGCAGAACGGCGATATCAAAGATCGACTTGGTGGCCTTATGCGCTGCGTCAGCGGCGCGCTTTTCGGCCTGGAAGGCCCGCAAGTCCAAAACCGCCAGGACGTCGCCAGCCTTTACGCGTTGGCCGACCTTGACCTTGACCTCCGCCACCACGCCGCCGACGGCGAAGCCGAGTGCGCGGTCCGCCGCCATCGCGGCCGTCGAACTCAAGGTCAAAACCGCCATGGCGATTGCAATCAGCAGGGTTCTCACGGGTAATCTCCTCATCATTGCAGGGGAACCTCTTCAACAGCTGGCACGGGGACGCTTTCCGGCGCGGAGGGTATAGGTACCTCGTCCTGGCGCTTGAACTCGTCCTCATCGGACTGGCCGAAGCCGGTGCCGGGTTTGGGCACGAAATCGCCGCCGTCCTCGGCGCTGACGAAGCGGGCCAGCAGGTCCGGATCAAGGCCGCGTTCCGGGCCTTCGCCCAACAGTACCGCGATGTTCGCCAGAACCATGGTGTAAGCCCCTGTGGCGCGGACCAGCTCGGCCTCCGACGCGGTATGCTCGATCATCGCGTGACCCAGGTCCGCCACCCGTTCCTGGGTGTAGAGTTGCTGGCGCTGTATCATGTACTTGTAGGTGAAGTCCTGTTGTGCAAGGGCGGCCAGGATGCGCTGATAGGCGTCATCACGATCACGCAACAGGGACAGCGCCTTCTGGCGCACGGCGTTTTTCCTGACTTCCAGCAGCGTAAGGATACGGCTTTGCTCCGCCGCCAGGAGGGTCTTTTTCGCCGACGTCACGCCGCCGTCGAACAACGGCCAGGACAAGCGCGCGCCGACGGCGTAATCGTTGCGGCCCCGCAAATTACGGGTCGAATAGCCGGTGTTGGCGAACGCATCCAGCGACGGCCAGGCACCGACACCGTCGCGACGCAGACCCGCGGCGTCGGCCTGCTTGCTCAACGCCTGGATATCCTCATTGCCCGCCATAACGGCCTGCAGAAACGGTTCACGCTCAACCTCCGCCGGTTTTGCCTGCGGCGGCTTGGGCGGCGCGATGAGTTCATCGTTGAACTCAAGACCCGTCAGTTCTTCCAGGCGCAATCGGTAGCCGATGTTGCGTGAGCGTTCGCGGTAGAACGTCAGCCGCGTTTGCTCCGTGTCCGCCAGGGTTTCGGCGACGTCGATCTCGCTGGCGCGGCCGAGCGCCAGTTTCTCCTTGGCGCGGTCCCATTGCAGGTAAGCCGAGGTGTGCGCCTCGTGGAGCGCGCGCACCTCCAGTTCGGAGGCGTGCAGGTCGTAATACAGCGCCAGGCCTTCCAGCAGCACCATGTTGCGCGCCAGGGCGGCTTTCTGTTCGGTGGCCGCGAGGCTCATGCCGGCAGCATCGCGCTCGCTCGCGCTTTGGCCGAAGTCGTAAAGCGGCTGGACCACTTCAAGCATACCGTAGGATTCGGATTTATCGTCGGGGTAGCGCTCATGGGCGGCAGACTGCATGAACTGTCCCGTCACGGACAGGGTCACCTTGGGCATTAGGCCCGCGCCGGCCTCGTCAAGCTTGGCGCGCGCAATGTCGATGTCCGCCATCGCCGCGTTGATGGCGGCAGCGCCGTTGGCATTGATGGCCTGCAGAAGCTCCTGGGGTGAAAGTATCATATCCGCTGATGCAGGAGGTGACACCAGGAGGCCGGCAACCAGGATGATTTTCGCCAGGCCTGATTTAAGGTCCGATTTCAGACCCGGCTCAAGACCTGATCTCAAACCTATGCCCATCTAGTTGGCTTCCTGAACGTAACGGAAGAAGGACTCGCCGGTCTGGTACACGCCATCGGCCACGTAACGCCCCGCCAGCAGGAACATCCGTTCGTCCAGATAGCCGGTGGTGCGCAGGGCCTGTTGGCCGTCCCTGTCGTAAAATATGAACACCGGCGTCGCCCGCACACGTATCTTGCGCGCGAATTCGGATTCGGTCATCTCTTCGCCCTCAGGGGTCACGACATCGAGATTGCCCTTGATATTGCACTCGATCATGTAGAAATTTTCGCTGTAATACGCCATCACGTCAGGCGCGGGATGAATGCGGGCGCGCATCTTGTCGCAGTAAGGGCAGCCGGCCTGGTGAAAAAACAAAACCAGATACTTGTCTTCATCGGCCGCGGCCTCGATTTCGCCCTGGAAATCGTTGTCGATACTTTCAATGCGGAAATCCGCCCATGCGCCGGTCGCCGCCAGGATCGTTCCGATCCCGACAAGGACGGCAGCCAATATCATCGTTATCTTGCGCTTCATGAAACACGCCACCCCAGACGGTAAAACTGATGGGTCAAATGTAAAACGCAATTGCCCGCCCGAAAACCTTTTTCGGAAACACGTGGATAAATCCAGGGAAAAATACAGGATAGTGGCGGCATCAGTCCAATTGCCGCCCGTGCAGGATCGCAGTATGCTAGGGATCAGATATCCGGGCCTCATCTTAAAACCGTTACTTGGGAGAAGTTGACATGAGCAATGCAATGGCGCGCACCGCCAGCAACGACCCGTTTTCCGTCGTCCTTTCCGACTGTTCCGAACAGGAATGGGACACCCGTGTTGAGCTAGCGGCGCTTTATCGCCTGGCTCATCACTACGGCTGGACCGACGGCACGGCGACGCACTTTTCCGCCCGCATCCCGGACGACCCGGATCATTTCCTGCTCAACTCTTTCGACCTGCTGTTCGACGAGATCACGGCGTCCAACCTGAGCAAGTTCAACTGGGATGGCGAAATGGTCAACGAAGGCGACGGGCGGGTCAAGAACAACGCCGGTTTCCTGATCCATTCAAGCGCCCTGAAGGCCCGCCCCGACGTAAACTTTTTCATGCATACCCACACCCGCGCCGGTATGGCGGTTTCGGCCATGAAAGGCGGTTTGCGCCCCTTGTCCCAGCATGCCTGCGAGATTCTCGGCACCATTTCCCATCATCCCTATCAGGACGTGACCGCCGCCGAGGACGAATGCGAACTGCTGGCGAAGGACCTGGGCGACAATTTCCTGCTGATGCTGGAAAACCATGGCGTTCTGGCCGCCGGGCGCACGGCGGCGGAGGTGTTCTGGTATCACTACATGTTCGAGGCGGCCTGCAAGATTCAGATCGACATCCTGCACGCCACGGACGACGTGATCGAGATATCCCCTGAGGCGGCAAAGCCCCTGATGGACTGGGGCAAACCCGAGGCCGGTCTGCACGGCGATTACCAGTGGCCGGCGTTGATGCGCCTGGTGGAACGCAAGTACCCCGACTTCAGGAAATAGAACAAGCCCGCCTGACATGCCGCTGAAATCCGTCAGCCTTGATGATAAATACACCTTCGATGAAGGACGGGTCTTTATCACCGGCACGCAGGCGCTTATCCGCCTGACCATGATGCAGCGCCGCCGCGACCTGGCGGCGGGGCTCAATACGGCGGGGTACGTGACAGGCTACCGCGGCTCGCCCTTGGGCACCGTGGACATGGAATTCTGGCGCAACAAGGTCATGGTCGAGGACCACCACATCCACTTCAAGGCCGGCGTCAACGAGGACCTGGCCGCCACGGCGGTGTGGGGCACGCAACAGACCAACCTCTATGATGACGCCCTTTATGACGGCGTGTTCGCCATTTGGTACGGCAAGGGCCCCGGTGTGGACCGCTCCGGCGACGCCTTCCGCCACGCCAACCTGCACGGTACATCCCCCACGGGCGGCGTGCTGGCCATGGCCGGCGACGATCCGTCGGGCAAGTCGTCGACCATCCCAAGCCAGAGCGAATACGCCCTTATCGACGCCTGGATACCCATTCTGGCGCCATCCAACGTGCAGGAACTGCTGGATTACGGCCTGACCGGCTGGGCTCTTTCGCGGTTTTCAGGCTGCTGGGTCGCCATGAAATCCCTGACCGACACCATGGACTCGGCGGCTTCAGTGGACGCAAGCCTGAACCGGGTCCGGATCATTACGCCGGATAATGTCGCAACGCCCGAAGGCGGGCTGCACATTCGCTGGCCCGATCCCCTGGAAGGGTTGGAAGTCCGGTTACAGGAGTTCAAGATTCCGGCGGTCAAGGCCTTCGCGCGGGCCAATCAAATCGACCGCACCGTTGTCAATCCGCCGCAAGCCAGGATCGGCATCGTGGCGGCGGGCAAGGCCTGGCTCGATACCCTGCAGGCGTTGGAGGATTTGGGCATTGATGACTCCAGAGCCCATGAACTGGGCATCCGGGTGCGCAAGATCGGCATGCCCTGGCCGCTGGAGCCGGAGGGGCTGGGGGATTTCGCCCAGGGACTCGACGAGATTATCGTGGTCGATGAAAAGCGCCCGGTGATCGAGCCGCAGGTTAAGGAACTGCTTTATCACCAGCCGGCGGACACCCGCCCCCGGGTTACCGGCAAGCAGGACCCGGACGGCAGACCAGCCATTCCGCAAACGGGCGAATTGAACGCGGACCTGATCGCCCGTGTCTTCGCCGGACGGTTTGAAGCGCACGGGATTGCGATCGATACCACGCAAACGCTCAACGCCATCGAAGCGCGGGCGGAACGGGTTTCCTCCCTCGCCAGCAACGTCAAGCGGCTGCCCTATTACTGCGCCGGGTGTCCCCACAATATCTCGACCACCGTGCCCGAGGGCTCCCAGGCAGCCGCCGGGATCGGCTGCCATTACATGGTGACGTGGATGGACCGCGACACCATGACCTACACCCAGATGGGTGCCGAGGGCGCCAACTGGCTGGGCCGCGCGCCGTTCACGTCGACGGAGCACATCTTCGTCAACATCGGCGACGGCACGTTGTTCCATTCCGGCACGCTCGCCATCCGCGCCGCCGTGGCATCCGGCGCCAACATCACCTTCAAGATCCTCTACAACGACGCCGTCGCCATGACCGGCGGCCAGCCCATGGACGGCCCCATGACGGTCCCCATGGTGACCCAGCAGATGCGCGCCGAAGGGATCGAGCGGATTGCTTTGGTTGCCGAAGATCCGGACCAGTATGCTATCGGCGAGGCGTTCGCTCCCGGCACCACGCTTCACCACCGCGACGACTTCGATCAGGTCCAGAAAGACATCCGGCACTGGCCGGGCGTCTCGGTGCTGATCTACGACCAGACCTGCGCCGCGGAGAAACGGCGCCGGCGCAAACGCGGCCTCCACCCTGATCCTGATCGCCGCGCCTTCATCAACACGCTGGTGTGCGAGGGTTGCGGCGACTGCGGCGCCGTCTCCAACTGCGTCGCATTGAGCCCGGTGGAAACGGATCAGGGCCGCAAGCGCCAGATCGACCAGTCCGCCTGCAACAAGGATTTCACCTGCGTGGAAGGCTTCTGCCCGGCCTTCGTCACCGTCGAAGGCGGTAGCCTTAAAAAAGCCCAAGCCGCCGAAACAACGGCTGCGGACATACCGGAACCGGCGCTGCCCGCTCTGGACGAACCCTGCAACATTCTGCTCACCGGCATCGGCGGCACCGGCGTGGTCACCGTCGGCAGGCTGCTCGCCATGGCGGCGCATCTGGAAGACAAAGGCGTTTCGGTGCTGGACGTGGCCGGCCTGGCGCAGAAAAACGGCGCTGTCTTCACCCACCTGCGTCTTGCCGGATCACAAGACGAGTTGCGCGCCACGCGCATCGGCCCCGGCCGGGCCGATCTGCTTTTAGGCTTCGACATGGTGGCTGCCGCCAGCGCCGTCGCTCTGCCCTGCCTCAGTCCCGACCGGTCCACAGCCGTGGTGAGCACGCACCGGACCATGATCGCCGATTTCACCCGCCTGCCGGACCTGGCCTATCCCGAGGAACAGCTGAGGGAAGCCATCACCGCCTCGACCAGACCGGAGGGATTCTTAAGCCTCGACGCCCACAAAATGGCGAAGGCTCTGACCGGTGACGCCATTGCCGCCAACATCCTGCAAACGGGGTATGCCTGGCAGAAAGGCCTGATCCCGCTTTCCCTGAACGCCATTCACGAAGCCATCCGCCTGAACGGCGTTTCCGTTGCGTTCAACATCCGGGCCTTCGACTGGGGCCGCGCCATCGCCCATGATCCGGAACGAATCACGGTTATGACCGAAACTGAGGAAAGAACGGAACGCACGCTCGACGAGATGATCGACCATCTGGCCCGCGACCTCGCCCTCTACCAGAACGACGCTTATGCAAACCGGTACAAGGAAACCGTAGCCGCCGTCAGGATCCGCGAGCAGGCCGTCGTTCCCGGCTCGGACGGCCTCACGCGCGCGGTCGCCCAGAACCTCTACAAGCTGATGGCCTACAAGGACGAATACGAGGTCGCCCGGCTGTATACCGACGGGCGGTTCGAGGCCGCGCTCAAACAGCAGTTCGAAGGCGGCTTCACGCTCCGCTATCACATGGCGCCGCCGCTTGTTTCGGCGCGCGATCCTGAGACGGGGCGCTATCGGAAAAAGACCTTCGGGCCGTGGATGAAACCGGCGATGAAGCTGCTCGCTGCCCTGAAGGGCTTAAGGGGAACGGCCTTTGATATATTCGGCTACCAGGCCGAGCGTAAGGCGGAACGGCAGATGATTGAGGACTACCGCGCTTCGGTGACGGCCATGCTGGATACCCTCAATGCGCAAAATTACGCCGCCGCGGTGCAGATCTCCTCGCTGCCCGAACAGGTGCGCGGCTTCGGCCCCGTCAAGGACGCCAATGTCGCCCAAGCGGGCGCCTGCAAAGGGGATTTGATGGAGACCTACAAAAACGGCCCGCGAAAAGCGGCGGAGTAACCTGCCTACACGGCGCGCCGGACCAGTTCTTCTTCGTTCATCTCGACCCCCAGCCCCGGCTTCTGCGGCAGGCTGGCGTAGCCGTCCTCGATGGCGTAACCGTTTTTCGCCAGCACATCGCCCAGCGCCAGATAATCGTAGAATAGCTCCGCATAGATGGCGTTCGGCATCACCGCGCAGACATGCAGCATGGCGTGAAAGGCCACCGTCGTGCTGTCCCAGCAATGAGGCGACATCATCACCGAATGGGCCTGCGCCATGGCGCCGACTTCGAGCATCTCCAGGATACCGCCGGCCCCGGCGATATCGGGATTGAGAATGTCGGCCGCGCGTTTGTCTAATACATTACGGTAATGGCGCTTGCCCGACTGCCGTTCGCCGGTGACGACGCGGCAGTCCGTTTTGGCGCGGAACTCGGCCAGGGCATCCAGGTCGTCGCCCGCCAAAGGTTCCTCGATCCAGTAGGGATTGTAGGGCTCGAACAGGCGCACAGCCTCAACCGCATGGCGTGGTTCCTCCTGGATGGCGAAATCGAGCATCATGTCCGCATCAGGCCCGATGGCTTCGCGGGTCAGGCGCACGCAGGCCTCCGCATCGGACAGCGTCGGCTGGCGCAGGGGGTAGATTTTGACGGCGAAGTAGCCTTCCTCGCGCATTCCGGCGCAGCGCTCGGCAATGGCTTCCGGCTTCTGCACGGGCTGGTCCCAGGCGTTGGCGTAAAGCGGGATGCGCTCGACCAGCGCACCGCCCAATAATGCATGCAGCGGCAGGCCCGTCTGCTTACCCAGCAAATCCCAGAGCGCCATTTCAACGGCGCTGACGGCCGAGGAGAAATCGATGCCGGGATGCTTGGTATCCATGGGCTTGGCGATGTTATCGCGAAAGGCGCGCGGACTGGCGTTCGGCATCTGTTTCACCGCCTCGCCCAGGTTGACGATGATTTCCCGGATCGCCTTCTCGCGGTAAGTAAACACGTAGGCCTCGCCCCAGCCGGTCAGTCCCTCGTCCGTTTCCAGCTTCACGAACACGACGGGTGACCCTTCCGACCAGCCGTCGGCTGTCGGCTCCGGGGGAATGATAAAAGTCGTCACATTGGTGATTTTCATCGGCACTAGCTCCTGAACGCCGAACCCGATCCCGCGGCCGTGGCCTTCTGATAGGCCAGCCGGGCGATGGCCGTATCCTGCGCCCCGGTGCCTGTAAGATCGCAGACCGTGATGTCGTCGGCGCTTGAGCGACCAGGCTTTTGACCCGTCACCACCTGCCCCAGTTCCGTCGCCGTCATGTCGGCCGCCACCACGCCCGCTTCCAGGGCATGGTGCAACTCGCCCAGTCTGGAACTTTGCGCCTGTGTGTCACAAACAAAAAGATCGCAGGCAGCCACGATCTTCGGATCGAGCTCGTTCTTGTGCTCGGCGTCCGATCCCATGGCGGTGATATGCAGGCCGGGATGTAGCCATTCAGCCTTGATAAGCGGTTCACTCGACGGCGTGGTGGTGATCACGACCTGTGAATCGCCGACCACCTGCTCGGCGTCGCCGCAGGCCTCGGTCTCGACGCCCAGCGTTACGGCGATATCGGCGGCGCAGGTTTCGGCTTTTTCCCCATCGCGGCCCCAGACCAGAACGCGGGAGAAATCCCGCACCAGCTTGAGCGCCTCCACCTGCAGGCGCGACTGGCAGCCGGTGCCGATGACACCCACGGTGTCGATGGTTTCCGGCGCGAGACAGTTACCCGCCACGGCACCCGCCAGCGCCGTCCGCACATCCGTCAGGTAGCCGTTATCCAGCAACACGGCTTCCACCAGACCGGTATGAGCACTGAACAGCACCATCAGGCCGTTGGTCGACGGCAGGCCCATGGCGGGATTATCGAAGAACCCGGGGCTCATCTTGACGGCGAAGCTGTCGAGGCCGGGAATGTAGGCGGTCTTCACATCGATTTCGCCGTTATGGTCATGCACGTCGAGGCGCATGATGGGCGGCATCACCACCTTGCCGACGGCCAAGGCGCTAAATGCCCCTTTCACGGCCGAAAGTGCCTCCGCATCCAGGCCGACGCAGCCCCGCAATTCCTGCTCCGTCAAAATCAGCATTTCAGGCATTTTTTATTACTCCCCCAGTTCCTTGGCGATAATGCCGTGCAGTTTCGCCGTATCCACGTTCCGGCCACTGACGATCACGGCCACGGGACCTTCCAGATTATCGATCAGGCCTTCCCGGATCGCGCCGACGCCAACCGACCCGCCGCCTTCCACAACCAGGCGCTCTTCCAGGAACAGATAGGCCATGGCCGAGGCGATCTGATCCTCGGAAAGCGTCAGCGTATCATCCAGATAATCGCGGCACAGATCGAAGGTCAGCTTGTTGTCCAGACCGATACCGCCGCCTAAGGAGTCCGCCAGCGTCGCCAGCTCCTCAACCGGCACGGGTTTTCCGGCCTGTATGCTCTCGATCATGGCGGCGCCCCGGTCCATGGAAACGCCGATGATCCGGATATCGGGTTTCAGGGACTTGAGCGCAAAGGCGATACCCCCCGCCAAGCCGCCGCCGGACAAGGGGATAATCACGGTTTTGACGTCAGGAAGATCTTCCAGCAATTCAAGGCCGATGGTTCCCTGCCCCGCCGTGACATAAAGATCGTCAAAGGGGTGCAGTTCCACCATGCCCTCTTCCTCGATCAGGCGTTTGGCCTCCACTTCCGCATCGTCCTGGCTGTCGCCGATGATGCGGACCTCGGCGCCCAGAGCCTTGATGCCGTCGATCTTGTTTTGCGGCACCAGCGATCCCATGCAGATAACGGCCCTGACGCCCAGCTTCTTCGCCGCCGCCGCGACGCCGCGTCCGTGATTGCCCGTCGAGATGGCGACGACGCCCCGGGAACGCTCATCATCCGTCATACTGAGCAACTTATTCGTCGCGCCCCTGATCTTGAACGCGCCGATGTCCTGCATGGTTTCAAGCTTGAGAAAAACATCGACTCCCGCCTTCTCGCTCAAGCCCTGGGACGGCACCAGCGGCGTATGGCGCACGTGATTCCGGATCGACTCCCGCGCCTCTTTGACGTCATCGAGGGTAATGCTTGTTTCCACCATGACTTCTCCCTTAATGTTTTGTCATTCATGGACCAAGACGGCCTCATGATCAACGCATGACTTCAACAGGACTGATCTGAATGCCAGATGAAACCGTAACCCCGTCGCCGGAATCCGGCGTCCCCGGCTCCATCCTGCCCGCCGAAGGCGGACCGCAAGACGTGTTCTTCGGCCGCGACCGCGCCGTCAAGGTGCCGCTGCCGATGATCGAACGGACGCAAGGCATCTACATGTGGGATACGGACGGCAACCGCTATATCGACGCTTCTTCCGGGCCTATCGTTTCCAATATCGGCCATGGCATCGAATCCGTGGCCGACGCCATGGCGAAACAGGTCAGGGAAATGGACTTCGCCTACGCCCGGGTGGCGCGCAATCAGCCCAACATCGATATCTGTGCGAGGATCGCCGAACTGGCCGGGCCGGGCTTCGAGCGGGTCTGCCTGGCGTCCGGCGGCTCGGAAGCCAACGAAATCGCGATTAAGTTCCTGCGCCAGCAGGCGCTGATCTCAGGCCAGCCACAGCGCCGCCACGTGATCACCTGCATGCCGTCCTATCATGGTGGCACCTTCGCCTCGCTGGCATGGAGCGGCGACGATGGTATCGTCGATTTCATCGACGGCATCATTGACGATTCACCCAAGATACCGTCCCCCTTCACCTACCGGCTGCCCGAAAACCACACGGTGGAAAGCTACGCCATGTTCTGCGCCGATGAACTCAGGCGCAAGATTCACGAACTGGGGGCGGAAAACGTGCTCGCCTTCATGATCGAGCCCGTTGGCGGCGTGGCGACGGGCTGCAACGTGCCGCATGAAAGTTTCTTCAGAGCCGTGCGCGAGATCTGCACGGAAAACGGCATCTACCTGGTGTTCGACGAGGTCATGAGCGGCACCGGCCGCACTGGCAAGTTCCTGGCCGCCCATCACTGGCCCGATGCGCTGCCCGATATCGCCGTGCTGGCGAAGGGCCTGGGCTCGGGCTACGTGCCGCTCGCCGCCATGCTGGCGCCGGCCGACATGGTGGACGCCATGTCGGAGAAGACAGGCTTCGACTACACCCATACCTACACGGCGAACCCGGTGTGCTGCGCCGCAGGGCTGGCGGTGCTGGACTACACGGTCGAGAACGACCTGATGGGTAACGCTGCGGAGATGGGCGCTTATCTACGCACTGGCCTGGAAGCCATGAAGGAAACATCCCGGATTGTCGGCGACGTGCGCGGGCTGGGATTGCTCATGTCGGTGGAGATGGTTGCCGATCAGGAAAGCAAGGAATCGCTGCCCGCCCAATCGGAGGCCGCCGACCGGGTCCGCATTCACGGCCTCGACAATGGCCTGATCCTCTATTCCCGGCGCACCAGCGGCGGACGTTTCGGCGACTGGTTCATCGTCGCCCCGCCGCTGACCATCACCCGGGATGAATGCGACGACCTGCTGGAACGTCTTGGAAAGACGCTGAAGTCATTGGAATCAGACTTGGTTGAGAACGGGCACCTGCTCTGATTTTCCACCGTTCTTGAACCTGGTTTAGATATGATCTGCCTTGGGCGTGCTTGAAAAGAAGGAAATGCAAAGATGCCGAAACGGCACAATCACGACCTTCATGCCACCCTCAAAACGCTCTACAACGGCAGGAGCAAACGGGCGCGTCATTTTCGCTATGCCCTTCTAGCGTTAGATCTTGTCATCATCAGTTATTTCATCGTCGTTTCCATGATCAACGTGCCTTCGTGGATCGTCTTTGTCGATTTCCTCATCGCGGCGGTCATATCGATCGATTACCTGGCCCGGTTATGGATTGCCAAGCGCAAGTTCCACTACATTTTCATGACGGTGGCGCTGGCAGACATCGTCGTCATCGCCAGCCTTTTGTTGCCTGCCTTCACCGGAAACCTGGCGTTCCTGCGGATCATTCGATCCTTACGGCTGATCAGGTCCTATCACATGGTTCACGACCTTCGGGGGCGTTTCCATTTCTTCGCCAATAATGAAGAAATCGTCCACAGCGTCCTTAACCTGGCTGTTTTCATTTTCTTCGTCACGGCCCTGGTCTACGTGCTGCAAGTCAACGTCAATCCCGAGATCAAGAACTACGTGGACGCCCTGTACTTCACGGTCACGACGCTGACAACCACCGGCTTTGGCGATATCACCCTGGAAGGTTCAACGGGCAGGCTGCTGGCCGTTTTCATCATGATTTTCGGCGTGGGACTGTTTCTCAAGCTCGTGCAGGCCATCTTCCGCACCCATAAACTGGAATACAAATGTCCGGAGTG
>CAYFMQ010000005.1:0-101027 GCA_964344255.1 uncultured Thalassospiraceae bacterium | reverse complement strand
CCGCCATGACCCGGATGCGGTCCACTGCAAGCATTGCGGCTCAATCCTCAAAATAGAAACCGAAGGGGTCTGACGCTTCAGGGAATGACCAGGTCTTTTGACTCACGAATCGTTACCGGCTCCCCATTTTCGGACTTTCTGGTAACGGTGACTTCCCCCCTGTACCGCCCGGAAGGCCATTTCGCCGTCTTCCGTTTCTTCCCCGCAAAAAGATAATGCCGCGCCATGCTCCTGTCGGGCGTGGCGGAATGCTGCGCCATGACGGAACCGTCCGGGGCGATAAGACTGATTGATATGACGTCACCCTTTTCGACCCGGAAAATGTCCGTCCAGACGACGAGCGCCGGATCATCGGCGGAAACCGCAACACCTTCATACAAACCGGCGCGGATGGCCTTGATGTTCGGGCTGACGCCAGAAAACCCCAGGGAATAGATGGCCGTCAGCGAGTCGCTTGAGGCAAAGACGTCTGTATCTGCCCACAGGCTTTTCCGGCCACCTTCCGTTGTATCCACACCGCAGCCAACGCCTCCTTCATTGGGTGTCAGGCCGGTAAAGGGATCGATAATCCTGCCTTCATGGCGAACGGACAGATGGACATGGGGAAACTCGGTCCTGCCGGAAAGGCCCACGAGGCCAAGAACGTCACCGGCGGCAACCCGGTCTCCTTTAGAAACGCGGACGCTGCCCTGGCGCATGTGGCAGTATTGGGTTTCCCATCTATCGCCATGACGGATGACGACGCCATTGCCGCAGTCCCTGCCGGCCAGCGCCTCCATCCCGGTATCGGCAATGCTGACATCGGGCATGCCGTCACGTATGCCGGCGACGACGCCTTCACCCGATGCAAGAACCTGGACGCCCAGAGCCATCTGCCGGAGATCGCGGATAGCGAAGTCGGTGCCTTTGTGGCCGTCATACGTGCTATTGCCGCAATGGTGGTCTTTCGCGCCACCACTGGAATCAAGATCGACGAGGTTAACCAGCCAACAGTCGTCGCCCAACGCACAGTCGATGGGAAGTCCGAGTTTCAGCGCCGGCTGGTCTGCGGCGGCTTGACCGGCGAAGAGCAAGCCCAGGAGCGCCAGAACGAACAGCCCCGGTTTATGACGATAAAGCAGATTCATCACGGGACGACTGTAGCATGATTGCAGGGCAAGGCTGTCTGTTTAAGACCAAAGACACTAACGCCTTTACCTGAACAGGTAGGTCGCACCTACCCATAATAGTTTCGCTAACTACCTGCACGGATGTGGCGTCGTTTTCCTGTCAGGAATACCATTTCACCTGTGATTAACGTCTGGATATGGGGGACGTATGATGGCGAACAACAGTTACGTTGAATTGAATCCGCAGGATATCGATCTGCTTGAAAAGTGCCTGAGACGGGAACTGGGTGCGGTAACTGGCCGCGCCAAGAACGACCGGCAGCCCAAGCACAAGGATGCGCACTCGGAACTTGAACTGATCCATTCCCTGTTGGGCAAGCTCAAGAGCCAGAAAGCGTACTTCGGCGGTATCGGCACCGAAGCGGCGGCTTAAGCACCCAACTTTCACTTCCATAACCAGACTGGCGGTCAGGGGAGAAACATGCCTTGACCGCAGCAAGGGCGCGGTGCCATCGTCTCAAGCACATCTTGAGAGGATGGAGGATCTACCAGCTTGAACAACTCTTCCGAACGCCCCGTCGCCCTCGTCACCGGCAGCGCATCCGGCATCGGCGCAGCCTGCGCGGCGCATTTCGCCCGGGGCGGTTTCAATGTAGCCGTCAACTACAACAACAACGAAGCAGGCGCTGAGGAAACAGCGGCGGCATGCCGTGCCGACGGGGGCGAAGCGATCACCGTTCAGGGCGATATCTCTTCCGACGGCGACTGCCGCCGCATGGTATCCAGCATTACTGATAAATGGGGACGACTGGACGTTCTGGTCAACAACGCGGGCATGACCCGGTTCGTCGATGCGGAAGACCTGGAAGGGCTGAGCAAAGAAGACTTCGATGACATCTTCGCCGTCAACGTTGCCGGGTGCTTCCAGATGACGCGGGCCGCCGCCGGCTTGCTAAAGGCGTCGAACAGCGGCGCCGTGGTCAACATTTCCTCTCATTCCGGGTTCTCCGGCATCGGTTCCTCCATCGCCTATGCCGCTTCAAAAGGCGCGCTCAATACGCTGACGTTCTCCCTGGCCCGCACGCTGGCCCCGGAAGTGCGCGTCAACGCCATCTGTCCGGGATTTGTCGATACCCAATGGCTGGCCGGAAAATACGATCAGGCTGAGTTGGCCGCCTTCCGCGACAAGGTGAAACGCATCGCGCCCCTGGATAGTATCGTTTCGCCTGACGACGTGGCCGAAGCCGTGTTATGGTTCGCCACCAATGCTCGCGGCATCACCGGGCAGTTGCTGGTGATCGACGGCGGCACGCATCTCACCGTCGGTGATCCGCTTTAAAAATTCAAGAAACAACGAGAAACAAAGGAAGACAGACATGGCAACGGACGAACGGTTTCATCAGGTAGACGCCTCCATCACGCCCCGGTTCGCCGATGTGGCGACCTTCATGCGCACCAAGCGCCATGAGATCATGGAAGACATCGATATCGGCCTGATGGGCGTTCCCTTCGACATCGGCGTCAACTTCCGCGCCGGCGCCCGGCAGGGTCCCGCCGGCGTTCGCGAAGCCAGCCGCCTGATCCGCCGTGTCCATCCGACCAGCGGCATCAAGCCGTTCGATCTGTGCAACGTGGCCGACCTCGGCGATGCGCCGGTGAATCCGCTGGATCTGGATGATTCCATCGACAAGATCACCGACTTCTTCTCACAGGTCCATGCCGCCGGCATCCGGCCCCTGGCCGTGGGCGGCGACCACACCATTCCGCTGCCGATCCTGCGCGGTATCGCGAAGGACCAGCCCGTCGGCATGCTGCACATCGACGCCCACCCGGACACCCTGGACGAGCTCTGCGGCACCACGGTCAACGTTCCTCCGGCGTGCCCACGAGGAAGGCCTGATCCGGCCGGAGAACATTATCCAGGTCGGCTTGCGCGGCAGCCGCTTCACCGAGCACGATATTCAGTACGGCTATGACGCCGGCTTCACCATCATCACCATGGACGAGTACGAGGAGATGGGCCGCGCCAAGGTTATCGAGAAAATCCACGAAACCCTGGGCGACGCACCAGTCTATGTGACCCTCGACATCGACGGCCTGGACCCGGTCCATGCCCCGGGCACCGGCGTGCCGGAAATCGGCGGCATCCTGCCCCGCGACATGCAGGTTATCCTGCGCTCCTTGCAGGGTAAGGATATCGTCGGCGCGGATATTAGTGAAATAGCGCCGTGCTACGATCCGTCGGGCATTACCTGCGTTACCGGCGCCAACATGATGTTCGAAATCCTCTGCATCATGGCGGCGGCGATTGCCGGGGACAATTGACGGCGGGTTACGATCCAATGATGTCCGGAACCTGAGTCATGCGCATCGTTACAGCCCTGGGCGGGAACGCTCTGTTGCGCCGTGGCGAGGCCATGACGGCGGACAACCAGCTTGCCAACATCATGATGGCGGCCCAGGCCCTGGCGCCGTTATCGGCTGGAAACGAGCTTGTGATCACCCACGGCAATGGCCCCCAGATCGGCCTGCTGGCGTTGCAGGGCGCAGCCTACGATCCGAAAGCAACGTACCCGCTGGACGTTCTCGATGCGGAAACCGAAGGCATGATCGGCTATCTGATCGAGCAGGAACTGGGCAATGTTCTGGACCGTGAAGACAGCATCGTCACATTGTTGACGCGAATCGAGGTGGACCCCGCCGATCCGGCCTTCGACAACCCGGACAAGCCGATCGGTCCCGTCTACGGCAAAGAAGAGGCTGATAGACTGGTGGCGGAAAAAGGCTGGCGCATGGCGGAAGAACCACGAGGGGGCTCTGGCGGTTATCGCCGTGTCGTTCCTTCGCCCAGCCCCGTGAACATCCTGGAACTGGATGTGATACGGTTACTGGTGGACGAAGGCGTGACCGTGATCTGCGCCGGCGGCGGCGGAATCCCCACGGTCCGCGACCAGAACGGCTATCTCCAGGGCGTCGAGGCCGTCATCGACAAGGACCGGGCCAGCGCCCTGCTGGCATCCGAACTGGAAGCCGACGCCCTTCTGATGCTGACTGATATTGAAGCCGTCATGGAAAACTGGGGGGAAAGCCATGCCCGCCCCATCCGACGCGCTTCGCCGCAGGTGCTCGAGGCGTTTTCCTTTGCGCCCGGCTCCATGGCGCCAAAGGTGCAGGCGGCTTGCGATTTCGTGGCCCTAACCGGCGGCGTGGCCGGCATTGGCTGTCTCGAGGACGCCGGCACCATCCTGGCCGGCGAAGCCGGAACGCTTATCACCGATGAAGACAGTGACATTCTCTGGGGCGATTAGCGATTACTGAGAAATTCCTCGACAAGGTTGCTTAGAGCCGGTGCGCCGACCTCCTCGAATTCATAGCGAACCCGGATAAGGGGTTTATCGATCTCGATCAGTGCGCCCAGATCACATGGCGTGCCCGACGCCACCACATCGGTGTCTGCCGCATTGATCGTTTGCTGCAGGTCATCCAGTTGATGCCGGCTGTAGCCCATGGCGGGCAGCACGGGCCCGATATGGGGAAAACGCTCATAGACGCCCTTGATGTCACCGGCGGCGGCGGCTCGGGGATCAACGATTTCGGCAGCCTGGGCGCGGGTCGCGGCGACATACCCGGCGCCGTAGGACATGCCGCCGTGGGTGATGGTCGGACCGTCTTCGATCACGAGCACCCGTTTGCCTTTTAAAGCGATGGGATCGTCCGCCTTTACCGGCGAAGCGCCCCTGACGATCGTCGCCTCCGGATTGATCCGCGCCGCGCTTTCCGTCACCCGTTGCACATCGGCATCCGAAGCGGAATTGGACTTGGCGACGACGATGATGTCAGCCATGCGCAGCACGGCCTCGCCGGGGTAGTGGGTCGTCTCATGGCCTGCTCTTAAAGGGTCGACAAGGACGATATGCAGGTCCGGACGTAGGAAGGGAAAATCGTTGTTGCCGCCGTCCCACAGGATGATATCCGATTCCTTTTCCGCCAAGGCGACGATACCGGCGTAATCGACGCCGGCGTAAACCACGTTGCCGACGGCGATATGGGGCTCGTATTCCTCGCGTTCCTCGACGGTGCAGTCTGCCGCGGCGAGATCCTCCAGCGTTTCGAAGCGCTGCACGGACTGGCGCGCCAGATCGCCATAGGGCATGGGATGGCGCATGGCGGCGACCCGCATGCCCTTTTCCTTCAGCAGACCCGACAGCCAGCGCGCCGTCTGGGACTTGCCGCATCCGGTCCTGACGGCGGATGTCGCGATGACCGGCACGTTCGCCGACAGCATGGAGCGCTCGGGCCCGAGCAGGACAAAATCGGCCCCGGCGGCGAGGATGAGGGAAGCCTTGTGCATGACATAGTCATGGCTGATATCGCTGTAAGCGAAGACAACCCGTTCGATTTGTTCCTGCCGGCAAAAATCAGCGAGGTTGTCTTCCTCGATGATCGGGATGCCGTCCGGATAACGCGGGCCTGACAGCTCGGACGGATAGCGCCGCCCGGCGATATCGGGAATCTGGGTGGCCGTGAAGGCGACGACGTGGCTCATGGGGTCGTCGCGGTAGGCCATATTGAAATTGTGAAAGTCGCGGCCCGCCGCGCCCATGATGACGGTCCGCACCGGCTTTTCCTTGCTTACCATGCCATCGATCCCTTTTGGTGTTCATTTAGCTAGAATGCCACCCTAGATCGGAAGCCAAGGCCCGGGAATGACCTCGATCAAAACAAGGAACGTCTTAATTCCCCGAATACGGCTCCGGGTCCATGTCCAGGTGCAGGGCCTGGCCGTCGTAGGGGTGGGCCTCGGCCACTTCTTCGTCCAACTCGACGCCAAGGCCCGGGCTTTCCGGCGGAATGACGTAACCGTCTTCCCACTGCATGGGTTTTTTCAGGATCTCCGCATGGAAGCCGCCCCAGTCCTGGATACTCTCCAGGATCAGGAAATTGGGCGAGCACGCGCTCAACTGTGCGTTGGCCGCGCCCTCGATGGGGCCGCAATAGAGATGCGGCGCGATCTGGGCGTAGAAAGCTTCCGCCATGCCGGCGATCTTCTTGCCTTCCAACAGCCCGCCAACCCGGCCCAGCGCCATTTGCAGGATTGCCGCCGAGCGGTTTTCCAGAACGCGTACAAACTCATACTTGGTGGTCAGCCTCTCACCCGTCGCCACGGGGATAGACGTCGCCCGCGCCACCAGCGCCATGTCTTCCGGCTTCTCGGGTGGCGTCGGTTCTTCGAACCACAGGGGGTCGTAAGGCTCCAACCGTTTGGCGAGGCGTATGGCGCCGGCGGGCGTCATCTGGCCGTGGGTGCCGAACAGCAGGTCGCACCGGCTCCCGACAGCTTCGCGGATTTTCTTGCAGAACTTCTCGGACCGTTCAAGGTGTTCAAGGCTCAGTTGGTGGGGATCGAAGGCCGTGTAGGGGCCGGCCGGGTCGAACTTGACGGCGGTAAAGCCTTTATCGGCGTATTCCACGGCGCGCTCCGCCGCCAGGTCCGGATCTTCATAGACATTCGTCTTGTCGCCGTCTTTCGGGTAAAGATACGAATACGACCGCAAGCGATCATGAACCCGTCCGCCCAGCAGTTCATAAACCGGTTTGTCCAGTTCCTTGCCGATGATGTCCCAGCACGCCATCTCGATACCGCTGAGAACGCCGGAGATGGAAACGTCCGGGCGCTGGGTGAAGCCGCTGGAATAGACCCGGCGCCACAGCTTCTCGATCTTGAACGGATCACGGCCGATGACATGGCGCTCGCACACGTCCTCCACCATGCGGGCCACTACGTGTGGGTGGAAGGGTACGGAATAGGCCTCGCCGAAGCCCTCGATGCCGCTGTCCGTGGTCAGCTTGACGAACACGAAGTAGAGACCGCCGAAATGGGGCGGCGGGTTGGCGACGACGAATGTTCTTACATCCTTGATGATCATGATCTCTTTCCCCTGTTACGTACGAGATAGTAACTGTTCAGCACGACCAGCGTCATGATGACGATAAAGCCGCCGACCAACGCCCTGGAACCGGGATCCTCGCCCAGCACCAGATAAACCCAGTAAGGTCCGATAACGGCTTCCAGCAACAGCAGCAGGCCGACCTCCGGCGCCGGCAGGTAACGTGGCCCGATTATCATCAATCCCATGGCGGCGGCGACGATAAAGCCGATCAGGAACGTGTGAATCTCCGTTCCCGCACCGACGGCAAAGGAGGATATGAACGGCAGGGCGATGACAGCCGTCGCAAAGCCGGAAAAGCCCATGGCCGGCACCATGCTGCGGTCGCGGTGCTTGCGTGCGATCAGAAATGTGGCGGCGACGGAGATGGATGCGCCCAGCGCCAGCGCGTCGCCCAGCAACGATTGACCGCCCCGTTCCGCACTGCCCGAAACGATTACGCCGACACCGAACAGGGCGACGATGATCGCGATCCAGGTTGGACGGCTCACCGGTTCTTTCAGGTATAAGGGCGACAGCGCCGCCGATATCAGCGGTGACGAGGCATAGAGAAACAACACGTTGGCCACCGTCGTCATGAACACACTGATCACGAAACAAACATTGCCGAGCCCGAAGATAATCGCGAAAGCGATGCCCGGCTTGCCGATGGCGTAGATGTTTTCAAGGAACTTTCCGCGATAGACGAAGGCAAGCGCCACCAGAATGAAAATGCCGCTCAACAGCCCGCGCCAGAACATGATGGTCCAGTGATCGGCCTCGATCAGGCGCACGAGCAGGCTGTCCGGCGTCAGGATCAGGACGCCCGCCGTCGTCAGCAACAAGCCCTTGGCGTGATCCGGTAATCTCATGCGTCTTACGCCACTCGCGATCCGGCCACCGGCAAACCGAACAGGTCATCAAGGAACCGGCGCAGCCATTCGCCCTGGCGAGCATCGTGCTGTTCACCCTGGCGGTCCTGTTCTTCACGGGTCTGGCACCCGGGCTTGCCCCAATGCCCCCAGTCCTGAGCCTGCCAGCGCCTGAACATGTCCAGGTGGCATTCGGGATGAAACTGAAACCCTAACGTGGTTTCTCCGTATTTGAAGGCCTGATGGGGGAATAGCTCGCTTTTCGCCAGCAGTTCGCTACCCACCGGCAGGTCAAACCCGTGGAAATGGGCCTGCGTCACCACAAGGCCGTCCGGTATGTAGCGTTCCCCGGCTTCGGTCACGACCAAGGGATAAAAGCCGAACTCGTGGCATTCCACGTCGGGCGGCCCGACATAAGCCCCAAGCACATGGGCGATGGTCTGTCCGCCCAGGCAGAATCCCAGAACGGGAATGCCCTTCGCCATACACCGTTCGACCCAGCGCGCCTCGTCAGCCATGAAAGGATACTTGTCCGTTTCCGGCGCACAGAACGCTCCGCCATAGAGAATCGTTCCCGCCACGCCCTCGTCCGGCCCAGCCAGTTCGTCACCGGCGAAGGGATAGCGCCAGTCCAGATCGAACCCTCTTGCCGACAGATGGGCGCTGGCGCGGTCATCGCCCGGCGTATGGTCGTGCTCGATCAGAACAATGCGGTTGGCCATGCCCCCATATCCTCCCGATTTTTATTATAAAGACACCTAAGGCCGAGATTGCTGAAAAGCCAGCAAAAATTCCCGCAAGTTATCCGACAGGGCATCGGATACGTAGCCGCCTTCCTGGACCAGGACGATGGGCCGGTCTATGGCGCCGATTTGCCGGCCTGCTTCTGCAAAGCCTTGCGTCGAGACCTTGAATGCGCCCAGGGGATCGTGCTCGTAAGCGTCAAGGCCCAAAGCGACAAACAGGATATCCGCACCATAGGTGTCGATGCGCCTGATCGCTTCTCCGATTGTCTTCAGCCAGATATCTTCGGGCGTCCCAATCGGCAAGGGGTAATTGATGTTGGCGCCCTTTCCGTCGCCCTTGCCCCGTTCGTTCCTGCGCCCCCAGAAGAAGGGATAGAAATCGTCCGGATCGGCATGAATGGATGCGCACAACACGTCGGCGCGGTCATAGAAGATATCCTGCGTCCCGTTGCCGTGATGGACATCGATATCCAGGATCGCCGGACGACGCTCCGCCTGCAGGGCCGATGCCGCCGAAATGGCGATATTGTTCAGGAAACAGTGCCCAGCCGCCTGGTCGCGGGAGCAATGATGGCCGGGAGAACGGCACAGGGCGTAACTTTCCCTGGCTCCGGTCAGCACATCATGGGTCGCAGAAAGCGCAACATCCGCCGACGCCATGACGGAGACCGCCGTATTGGGACCGATGGGCGCGGCATGATCCCCCAGATGCCACCCGGCGCGGCCGACGATGGAAGACGGATAGCCGGCTTCTTCCCTGGACGGGCTGACATTGGCGATGATTTCAGACGCCGCCCCGTCGAGTTGCTTCCATTCGTCATAACCGTTGATCAGGAAATCGAGATAGTCGGCGCTGTGAACACTTGCCTTGGCGAGAAACGGAAAGCTTTGCGAATCGCATTTTTCCAATCCGGCCTTCAGGGCGCCTTTTTCGAACAGGGCCGCCCGTTCCGGACTATCCTGAGAAGCCACCATCCTGCCCCGCACCATGAAGGACTGCGGATCGTGCAACAATTGGCCATCGGATCGGAAAAACCGCATTAATCTAGCCTTCTATAGCTTATTTCAAGCTCATATATATTTCACACAAATAATAATGTTATTTTATAAAAAGTACAATTTTTTTGAAAAAATACTTTCGTTATTGATCTAATTGGCTTAAACATATATTCGTAATTGATATATTAGCCAATTCTTAATTATAATAATGTCTCTGGGGGCAAAGACAAAAAGGGGTAGAGATATGGCTACGCAAGCCATGATGAACCCGGAAGAAATGCTGGCGAATGCAAGGGGTGCAGCCACCTTTCTGAAAGGGTTAGCAAACGAAAACCGGCTGATGATCCTGTGCAGCCTGGCCCAAGGCGAGATGAATGTCTCCGACCTGGAAGCTCGCCTCGGCATCCGTCAGCCCACGCTGTCGCAGCAACTGGCACGTCTTCGTTCCGAAGATCTTGTCGATACGAGACGTGACGCCAAGTCGATCTATTACTCCCTCGCCAGTGACGAGGCTCGGGAAATTATCAGCCTTCTTTATGATCTGTACTGCAGCAAATCGGATGAACCGATCTGCAGTGCTGCCGAGTAAGGCGGACAGGAAATTGAAAGAGGCCTGGGTGTAGCGTCTACCAGACGTTTATTTCCTCGCCAGCATCCTGCATCCGCTGGACCCTGGCCTGAATGTAGCGCTGAAAATCCATTTCCTCGTATATTTTTCCATGAACATATTCGAACGCGGAAAGGAAATGGAATCGCTTGAAATACCCCGGCATGCGGAAGACCTCCGACTCCGTGCCGCTCTTCCCGGCGATCTCGCCCAGGGTCTCAGGGAAAAACTGGAAGGTTGGCGTAAACATCACCCGGGCTTTTCTTGCCAATGCGCGTTCTTCCAGCACTTCACCGTCGAAATCCACGACTTCGCGTGATCCGTAGATATCCAGCTGGATGATTTCGAAACGCTCCCGCACCCAATCGCGGATTTTAGGCGTCGAGAAATTGACGAGATGGGTTTCACGGCAATAGGGGCAGCCTTTCTGCTCCCAGATCACGGCCAGACGTTTGCCGTTCGCCGTCGTTTCCTCCAGATCATCGGCAAGTTCAAGGAAACTTTCCAGGAACCAGCTTTGCGTATACTTGCCGCCATCTTCAATAACCGTGGAATGATCCAGTTCAGGCGATGAAGCCGTTCCTCCCGAAGCAGCCTTCGCAGGATCGATACCTGCAAGTAGTCCGGCTCCGGATGTCGCCAAAGCGGTTCCCAAGAACGTGCGCCGGTCAAAACCGGGGTTTTCCTTACCCTTTGTCATTTTTACCTCACCTGTTGATGGCATTAAAAATAAACCGCAAAACCCAAGGGTATATTTGCAAGTTATCACATTCGAATATTATAAAATGTTTTATTTACGCTGTGTAGGGTGTAACGGAAAATTGACCACCAGAAACTACTTGAGCCGCCTCAATCACGATAGTCTCAAGCACCGGATACCCCAATGAGCGGTTGATTCACACATATTCAGAACCGCGTCCCAACGCATAAGGAATGATGATGATAAACAACCTTAAACGCATTTCCTGGATCATCTTCACACTTGCCATGATGTGCCTGTCGGCGCCCCCTATGGCCCAGGCGAAGGAAACCATCCTGGCGGACCCGCCCCCCAGCTTCGACGACCCGCGAAAGATTATCCTGCAATTGACGTCCAGCGACCCAAAGGACATGAACAACGTGCTCTACAATGCCGTTAATCTTCAGAAGTTCTACGGCATGGATAACGTCCGCATCGCCATCATTGTTTATGGATACGGCATGCAGGCCCTGTACAAGGATAAATCGCCCGTAGAGGACCGTATAAACAGCCTGTTGCAATACGAAGTGGAATTCGTCGCCTGCGGCAACACCATGGACGCAACGGACCACAGTCCGGCGGACCTGATCAAGGGGGTTGATTATGTCCAGGCGGGGATTGCCGAAATCGTCGAACGGACCCTGGAAGGCTGGATCTATATCCGCCCTTGAATTGGAGGAATCCTTATCCGACCTGGCCCAGGGCAGGGAACATTTCCAGCATCCAGAAGCCGATCTCGCCGAACCCGCCCGTCACGAACAGCAGGCCCGTGATCACCAGCAAGGCGCCCATTATTTTCTCCATGGTGCCGAGATGCTTCCTGAACCGTTGCATGAAGCCCAGGAACGGCCCGATAGCCAGCGCCGCCACGATAAACGGCAGGCCGATCCCTAACGCATAAGCAGCCAGCAGGGCCGCCCCGTTCATCACGGAAGACTCGTTTCCGGCTATAAACAGAATGGTCGCCAGCACCGGTCCCACGCAGGGCGTCCAGCCGAAGGCAAAGGCAAGCCCGATGACATAGGCGCCCAGCAGACCCGCCGGTTTTTCCGCGACATGGAGACGGAATTCCCGGAACAGGACGCTGATGCGGAAAATACCGATGAAATGCAGCCCGAGAGCGATAATGACGACGCCGGCGATCATGCTCAGGGTTTCGAGATGCTCGCCGACAAAAGCCCCCGCCCAGGACGCCGTGGCGCCAAGGGCGATGAACACCGTGGCAAAGCCCAGCACGAACGTTACCGAGGACAGGGCAACCTGTTTGCCGATCCCCCTGGCCGGTGATCCGCCTTCCTGGGTTTCCCCGGACTGGGACAGTTCCTCGAACGTCACGCCGCCCAGGAAACACAGGTAAGGCGGCACCAGCGGCAACACGCAGGGCGACAGGAAACTGACAATGCCGGCGGCGAAAGCCCCCAGATACGTGACGTCAAAACCTTCCATCGGCAACCGCCTTTCCGTTTATCGAATTAACCGCCGGTTACCTTGATTTTCGGCGCATTGTCCACATTAACGGTCTTCTTGCGTTCGATATAATTCTTGACCACTTCATAGACCGGCGGCCCCTCGGTTCCTTCGTTGACGGAGGCCCAGCCGGAGACCGTATAGGTCTTGGAAGGATCGATCGCCTCGCCGGTTTCGGCCAGTGTCATGTTGGAAATGCGGCTTCCCATGGATTCGCTGATATCGATCTCATAGGACATACCGCCGACACGAACCATATCGCCGCCTTGTTGGTAATAGGGATCGACGTTGAACAGGTTGTCTGCAACGTCTTCCAGGATTTCATGCAGGAACTGGCCAGTCATTTCGGCGCGGTAGGCGTTTGGATAGGTAATGGCCGTCTGGGAATAAACCGTATCGACCGTGATGTCCTGACCCGGCAGCAGCGATGCGCCCCACCGGAAACCGGGCGACAGGGCGATCTGGACATCCCTTTCCTCGATCAGCGCCTGGCAGATCAGGTCATCGAAAGTGCCGTTGAAATTGCCCCGACGATACAGCAGGGATTCCGTCTGGCCGAGCACACGGTTGAGTTCCGCTTCGTGGGGGCCGCGGATCGTCTTGATGACCGCCGCCATCTCAGGATCCGGCGCAATGACGTCCGAGAACACCGGGATCAGGCGGAAACTATACGCCTTGACGCCGCTGTCGCCAACGTCAAGATCCAGCCGTGCCAGGACCTTTCCGTGCGAACCGGAGGCCACAAGAAGCGTATTGTTCACTTCGATCACGGCAGGAATGGCGTCATGCGTATGTCCTGTCAGGATAACGTCGATGCCATTGACGCGGGACGCCAGCTTGCGGTCCACGTCGAAGCCGTCGTGACTGTTCAGCACGACAAGCTGCGCACCCTCGGCGCGGGCGTTATCGACGCGCTCCTGGACCAGTTTTTCCTGAATGCCGAAGGACCAGGCAGGGATCATGTAGCGCGGATTGGCTACCGGCGTATAGGGGAAGGCCTGGCCGATGACGGCAATGCGAACGCCGCCCCGGTCGAACCAGGCCGTTGAATCGAAGACTTCCTCTTCCCATTCCGTATCGCGGACGTTACCGGCCAGGAAGGGGAAGTTCAGCTTGTCGATGAGTTCCAGCACACGGTCGGTTCCGTAGGTGAATTCCCAGTGCGCCGTCATGGCGTCAACGCCGAGCGCATTCATCACGTCGACCATGTCCTCGCCCTGGGTTTCCAGGGCGGTGTAGGAACCCTGCCAGGTATCACCGCCGTCAAACAGCAGTGTGTTATCGGGGCGTTCGGCCCGAATCGCCTTGACCAACGTCGCCAGGCGGTCGACGCCGCCGACGCGTCCATACTGCTGGGCAAGACTCGCGAAATCTTCATAGGCGAAGGCATAGGCCTCCGGAGAGCCAGGCTTGAGATCGAAATGATTCAGGAGCTCCTTGCCCGTCAGGTGCGGCGGCAGGCCATGAACCTCGCCGACGCCCAGGTTGATGGAGGGCTCGCGGAAATAAAGCGGCACGAGCTGGGCGTGAATGTCGGTAAAGTTGAGGAGCGTCACCTGTCCGAGAGAGTCGAATTGCAGGAGGTCATCCTGGGTAATCGACTGTCCGGCCGCTGCACGGCCGAGAACGGCGGAACCGCCCATCATGGCGGCCGTCGCCGCCGTTACCTGAATAAAATCACGTCTGTTCATCATTTTCGGAGTACCTGAGTTGAATATAGTCGGGGGGGCGCCAACAGACGCCCCCCCAAAGGTCAAAAGTCAGATTTCAGATCAGTTTCTGACTGCCGGGGTTTCGATCACAAGACCGTTGCCCCGGTGGGTCAAAAAGACCTCAAGGTTGACGTATTCGTCGGAGCCGCGCTTGTATGGCGTCGCCCTGACCTGCTTGTTGCAGCCAGAGAACCGGCGATGCACGGTGCCCGGCTTCTGCCACTTCAGGCGATAAACGGGGAAGCCGTTTACCATACCCATGGTCAGGGTATTGGCGCGGATAATGTTGCCGGCATTGTCGATGTGGCAATTCGCACATGACATATCCAGCATACCGCGACGCTTGAAGTAGAAAGCCTTACCGGCGTCATAGAACGGCTTCATGGGGCCGGAAATATCCACATTCACAGGCATGTCCTTTGACTGATTTTTCACATAAATCAGCATGGACAGCATTTCCTTGGATTCCCACTTGTAGGGATCCGCCTGCATGTTTTCTTCCAGGCAGCGGTTGATGCGCTGTTCCATAACGATGGGCTTGCCGGTCCGCTCGTCATAGACCGGATACCGGGGCGCAACGCCCCGCATGCCCGTCAGGCCGCTCTGATCGGCGCTGGCGTCACCGTGACAGCTTGCACATGATTTGCCTGCGGCGCCATTGACATCGGACCACAGTTCCTCGCCATAGTCATACCAGACAAAGGCAGGGTTGGCGAAATCGTCATCCTGCATTTCCTGCGATTCAGGCGTCATGTAGGTATAACCGCTGCGGATTTCACCGGCCTGGAATTTCCCCCACGCACCGTCCGCCGAAGCAGGCGTATTGGATGCAAAACCCAAGGCAACCAGTCCACCCATTATTAATAGTTTACGTAACATTCCATTAGCCTCCCGTCGGCTTGATTAGCCGACCTTGATTTCCTTGGATTTCTCGAAAACTTCACCGTTATCATCGGTCCAGGTGAGATCAAGCGTCCCGCTTTCGTTTGCGACCATGTAGAAAGCCATGAACGGGTTAGCTGAAATTGCCGGATGCCAATCAGCACTGAATACTTCAGCACCGTTGAACTTGGCCGAGAACTTGTTGAGGATCATCCGGGGAATCTTTTCACCGGTTTTCTTATCCTTGCGTTGACCCGTTTCCATTTTGTGGGAAATCAGGGTTTTGATTTCAAAGGGCTCGCCGGCGGTAACGCTTTTGGGAGCCTTGATACGTGCTTTTGCTTTTGCCATTTTCTTATCTCCTGTTACCGCTTAGCCGCCACAGCCACCGATGGTGACCTTGACCTGAACGCGATCCATGAAAATCGATCCGTCGCTCATTTCGGCAACGGCGACAATGTCCTGGGTTTTCGCCATGCGCATCCTGGTGGATATCGAGGCATTACCGCTCATGGGGGTGAAATGGAAGCTGGCGACGTCTGGCGTCGGATTGCCTTCGGCAAACACATGGACGGTTTTGACATAATCGGCATCCGTCATGGGGCTTTCAACGGAAAGCGACATGGGAACCGTGTTGCCGTTTTCAGCGATCTGCGGCATTTCCAGCATGACACGACCGCTCTGGGGCGCCGTGCCACCAGTGATCTTGTCAATCAACGCCTGCGTGGCAGCAGCATCCGCTTTCGCAGCGCCGCTGGCCGACAGCACGCCGGCCAGTCCCAACAGGGCGGCAGTACCGCCAGCAAGGACATCACGCCGGGTGACATCGATCTTTACAAATTCTTTCGACATTAAACTTTTCCTCCAACAAAGGCGGTTCAACCGCCCGATAAATCTAAAACCTGGCGCTTACTTAAGCGTCACGAGATAGGCGACGATGTCCTCGACTTCCTGGGCCGAGAGAATTGTCTTGTTCTTGAATTTCTTCAGAACCCGGTGCAAGGGCTTGCCACCGTGGTTCGCCTTGTTCCGATGGAATGACGGCATAAAAGAATCAGGATTGATTAATTTCATATCGGTGACACGGGCGCGAATTTCGCCTTCCGTGTAGGTGCTACCGACATGATGCAACGGGGGAGCAATTTCCCCGTGGAACTGCTGCTCCGGGATCGGCATCTGATGACAGGCCAGACAGTTACCCTTCTTGCGATGGATAACGACCTTTCTGCCGTTTGCCGGATCTCCGGCTACGCCCGTCAGCGATTCATTGATTGCGCCATTCACAACTTTGTAGTCATGGGCCGTAACGGGTGCAGCATACAACGCTACCACCGCGGCAACCCCCGACAGAACGGCAATGATTGACCGTTTTAACTTCATGCTTGCCTCCTTGTTCAAGCAGGAGCAACAGAAAGTCTTTGTGGCTTCGCCATTCTTATTTTTATTCTGCTTCTCCAGATATAAGTCGCTTAATCATATTCAAATAAGATAAATTATCAATATCGAATAAACATTAAAAATCATCCAATTATATCAAGGCATGTGGACGCTTCTTTACATTGTTCAAATGTAAGGCTTCGCAGTCCAAAACCCTGAATCCAGTAAATCAGAGAGGCGTCATACCAAAATATGAACGCCGGTCCCGATAACGGTTGCAACCGGACAAATAGCCAAATTCATTCTTTACCCGCATGCAGGGAACTGAAAAAAACCGGTTTTTTTGACGCAGTTCAGACCACCGCAACAGATTTATGGATTTATCGTCATAAAGAAAATAAACTCACATATTCTAATTTAGTAAATTGTATTCAGGACCGATGCGGAAACCGCTTTTACAACTTTTGTTTATCGCCCTTCTGTCGATCGCGCCCCTTGATAAGAGCGGAGCCGCCGAATTGATCATGTTCGAGCAGCCGGGATGCGAATGGTGTGAGCAATGGGATGAAGATATTGGCACAGTCTACGACCGGACGGATGAGGGCCGCCACGCACCCTTGCGCCGCCATGACATCATTACGCCGCTGCCGGAAGAGTACGCTTTCATCAAACGCATTATCTATACGCCGACATTTGTCCTCATTGACGACGGCCGGGAAGTCGGGCGTATCCTGGGCTACCCTGGTGAAGACCATTTCTGGGGACTGCTCGGAGAAATGCTGTCCGTCCTGCCTGTGAACTTACAGGCCACGGAAGCGGAATCACCCGATAAAGACAAGGACATTTGAAGCTGGGGAAAAACATAAAGGAGAAATGAGGGATGAAAATCTGGACAAAGATGTTAGCAACGGGAGCCCTTCTTCTCGGGCTTAGCTCCACCGCCCAAGCTGAAGGCGTGGTCACCTTTTCCCAGTTGTCTTCTGATATGGCGTTGAAGCTGGCACAGGCCGCGCTTGAGGCCTGCCGGGCAAAGGACATGCAGGTAACGGTCGCCGTTGTGGACCGCGCCGGCAATGTCCAGGTTATCCTGCGCGATACCTATGCCGGCGCCCATACCCCCGATACGGCCAGGCGCAAGGCCTATACAGCCGTCAGCTTCCGCACGCCCACGACCGAAATGTCCGAATTCACCCAGGCAGGTCAGGAAGCCTCCGGAGTCCGTTTCGTCACCGATGCCCTGATGGTCGGTGGCGGCATCGCCATTGAGGCTGCAGGCGGCATTGTCGGCGGTATCGGGGTTTCGGGCGCGCCATCGGGTCAACTGGATGACGAATGCGCCCGCGCCGGCATCGAGGAAATCGCCATGGATATCGAGTTTTAGAGCGAATTCTGATCCTAAACGTCGA
This sequence comes from uncultured Thalassospiraceae bacterium, assembly GCA_964344255.1. Classification (GTDB taxonomy): domain Bacteria; phylum Pseudomonadota; class Alphaproteobacteria; order Rhodospirillales; family Casp-alpha2; genus JAJFIE01. Next base: position 83,184 of record CAYFMQ010000005.1, on the reverse strand, counting down.
TATCCAGCCAGGCGGCGAGGAAACCGGCCATTTCCGACAGGGATTCCTGACCTTCGGGGATATCGGGATAAAACTCGAAATCGTGCCACATGCCTTCCCATACATTGAGCGTCGCCGGCACGCCTGCGCGCCTGAGCGCCCTGTGCAGCCTCACGCAATCGCTCATCAATAAGTCACGGGTGCCGGTTGAAATAATGCAGGGCGGAAACGCCTCGGGGAAATCGGCATAGACGGGTGACAACGCGGGGTCCGCTTTATCCCGGCCTCCAGCAACGGCATCAGAGGCTTTCATGGCATATTCAAAAGAGAGATCAGGATCGATCCCATCCAGTGAACGTAGAGTGTCACTGTTGTCCGTCATGTCGCACCAGGGCGTAAACAAGGCCAGGGCCGCCGGTGGAGGCAATCCTTCCTGAAGAGCGCGAAGGGTGGTCGCCAGCGTCAGGTTGCCGCCGGCGGAATCGCCTGCGAGTCCCAGGTTCCCGGCGCCGTAAACATTACATAAGTTCCGGTAAACCGTCGATGAAGCGTCAACGGCGGCAGGATAGGGATTTTCCGGCGCCAAAGGATAATCAACGGCCCAGGCCTCGATACCCAGATGATGTGCTAACGGCGCGCTGAGGGTCAGCCCCTCCCAGGGACTGCCGGAAATATAGCCGCCGCCGAACATGTACATGAGCGCCTTGCCGTCAGCCGCTGCGCTTCGTGATTTCGGGATAACCCGTTCGACCCGTACACCGTCGATGTACTCCTCTTCGATACGGTCCACATAGGCGTCATAGACGAACTGGCTGGCGGCAGTGAACCCTTCCCTGACGGCGGCCCGCATCTCGACCCACTCTTCCGGCGTTTCCGGCCAGTCAGATTCAACCGGTTCACGGTCCAGGTAAGCTTTCGCTTCGTCGCTGATGGACCCGGGCGGCGGAACGCGGCGACTCATCAGTTTTCATCCCCTGAGGAATCGCCACCCCCCATGGACATGCCGGCCTGGGCGATTTTCTTGTCCGTATTGTATTGGCTCAAGGCGTAGACGGACCAGATGGCCGCCGGAATCCACCCGATCAGCGTGATCTGCAAAATGAGGCAAATAAAACCAGCCAGCGGGCGGCCAATGGTAAAAAATCCGAGCCAGGGCAGTAAAATCGAAATAATCAGCCGCATGGGTATCCTCCCTTTGGTTTGCGCTTTCGACAGCCGACCATGCGGCGCCGAGGGTAAAACTATCCCACACATTCGGACGCACTTCAAAACAGTCTTGTTGAATGCGTCTCCACCCCCTAGTTTCCGCGCCATGAAAGTAGACCTGTTTGATTTCGAACTGCCCGCCGAACTTATTGCGCAGGCCCCCGCACGACCCAGGGATTCCGCCCGCATGATGGTGGTTCCCAGGTCCGGCGACATTCTGGACCAGGGTGTGCTTGATCTGGCCGGCCACCTTCAGCCCGGCGATTTGATGGTCTTTAACAACACGAAGGTCATTCCGGCCCGGCTTGCCGGTCATAAGGTTGATGCATCAGGTGGCCTGGGCGCCAGGATCGAGGTTACCCTGCACAAGGCCGACAGTCCCGATGGCTGGCGCGCGTTCCTTCGCCCGGCACGCAAGCTCGCCATCGGTGATCGCATTCATTTTGCTGAAGACGATGAGGGCGAGTTCTTCGCGACCGTTACGGAGAAATTCGACGGCGGGGAAACGGCGCTCGGCTTCAACAGGAGCGGAGAGCACCTCACCCTGGCCCTGCACCGGCATGGCGCTATGCCGCTTCCGCCCTATATCCACCGTAACAATAAGAGTGACGGACAGCCGGATACAACTGACAGGCAGGATTACCAGACGGTGTACGCCAAACGGGAAGGCGCCGTGGCTGCGCCAACGGCGGGACTACACTTTACCAAGCGCCTGTTCGAAAGCCTGGACGACAAGGGTATTGAACGCACATTCATTACGCTGCATGTCGGGGCCGGGACTTTCCTACCCGTCAAGGCGGATGACACATCCGGCCATCGCATGCATGCGGAATGGGGGGAGATTACCCAACAGTCCGCAGACCTCATCAACCAGGCACGGGCCCGTGGCGGCAGGATCGTCGCCGTCGGCACGACGGCGCTCAGGTTGCTGGAAAGCGCAGCGGATCCAAACGGCACGCTCAAGCCGTTCCTGGGCGATACAGATATTTTCATAACCCCCGGTTATGATTTCCGGATTGTCGATATCCTGATGACCAACTTCCACCTGCCCCGGTCGACGCTTTTCATGCTGGCATCCGCCTTTGCCGGGCTGGAACGCATGCAGAACGCTTACGCCCATGCCATTCGGAAGGAGTATCGGTTTTACTCCTATGGTGACGCCTGTCTGCTGGAACGGGCCTGACGGATATATTCTGAAAATTCAATATAATACATTATTAATATGTAATATATTTACATTTTACATTTTTTCTTGTGATTAACATTTTTTCACATATATTATCGGCATAATCCGTTGAACTTGTACGCAGCGCCTCACAGTCGAACCGATGCCACTTGATACGACCCTTGAAGAAAACCTGCTCCCGCCGCCGGGCCCGGCGCGGGCGGTGTGGGAGTCCTATGGTCACCTGCAGGATACAAAGTTCCTGGACGCCGTGATCCATGACGCATTTCCGGGGCGGATCGCCGTGTCGTCCTCCTTCGGCACGGAAAGCGCCGTCCTGCTTCAACTTGTCGCTTCCGTGGCGCCGGATACGCCTGTCCTGTTTCTCGATACCGGCATGTTGTTCGCACAGACAGAACAATACCAACGCAAGCTGGAGAAACATCTCGGCCTCAAAGACGTTCGCATTATCCGTCCGGACAATGATCATCTGCAGGAGTACGACCCGGACAATACGCTGCACAAGACCGATCCGGACGCCTGCTGCCACCTGCGCAAGGTTTTGCCCATGCAGCGCGTCCTGGGCGGGTTCGACGCCTGGATCACGGGACGCAAGCGCTTCCACGGCGGTGGGAGGGAAACGCTGCCCGTCGTCGAGCATGACGGCCGCCATTTCAAAATCAACCCGCTCGCCACCTGGAGCAATGAACGCATCCAGGCAACTTTCACGAAACATGACCTGCCCCGTCATCCGCTTGAAGAAATAGGGTTCACCTCCGTCGGCTGCCATCCCTGCACGGGCCTGCCGACCTCCGAAACCGGAACCAGAAGCGGACGCTGGTCCGGACTAGATAAAACCGAATGTGGAATTCATAAGGCGCCTTGGGCCGCTCAGGGAATCTGAAGCCTGCCCGCACTTTGTGATCTGAACAGCCCAATGCGCCACACCAAAGACGGCCCTCAGCCAGGTCACAGGCAGCCCTGTGTCTTGCACTGGGGGCCGTCGACGTTTATCCAGAAGGCCGCAAATTGATCGGAGAATACGGACCCATGGCAGGCCTCGGTTTTGAACTGCTGAATCAGGATGGCGGCGCCCGGCGCGGACGACTGTCAACGGCTCACGGCAACGTCGAAACGCCGGCTTTCATGCCTGTCGGAACGGCGGCGACGGTAAAGGCCATGCGCCCCGAATCTGTCAGGGAAACCGGCGCCGAGATCATCCTGGGTAATACCTACCATCTGATGCTGCGGCCGGGCGCGGAACGCATCGCCGAACTGGGCGGGCTGCATGAGTTTATGAACTGGCCCGGTCCGATCCTGACCGATTCCGGCGGCTTCCAGGTCATGTCCCTGACCGACCTGCGCAAGCTGGAGGAAACCGGCGTGACCTTCCGCTCCCATATCGACGGCTCGTACCATGAGCTGACACCGGAGCGGTCCATCGAAATCCAGCACTTGCTGGATGCCGACATCACCATGGTGCTGGATGAATGCACCCCCTTCCCGGCCACGGAGGAGCAGACGGCCTCCTCCATGCGGCTTTCCATGCGCTGGGCGGAACGCTCAAAGGCCGCCTTTCAGCCGCGCGACGGCTATGGCCTGTTCGGGATCGTCCAGGGCGGCGTCATCCCTGAGTTGCGCGAAGAATCGGCGAAAGCCCTTAACGACATCGGCTTCGACGGCTATGCCGTCGGCGGACTGGCCGTCGGCGAGGGTCAGGAAGCCATGTTTGCCACGCTGGACGTTACCACGCCGCATTTGCCGCAGGATCATCCGCGCTATCTGATGGGCGTGGGAAAACCCGAAGACCTGGTCGGCGCCGTCGCCCGCGGTATCGACATGTTCGATTGCGTGCTGCCGACCCGCTCGGGCCGCACCAACCAGGCCTTTACCCGCCGCGGCCAGGTCAACCTGCGGAACAACCGCCACAAGGACGATCCCAGGCCGCTGGATGAAAACTGTTCCTGCCCTGCCTGCACGGGATACAGCCGCGCCTATTTGCATCATCTGGTGATGGCGAAGGAAATTCTCGGCCTCATGCTGCTGAGCTGGCACAACCTGCACTACTATCAGGAACTGATGGCCCAGATGCGCGACGCCATTTCCGAAAACCGCTTCGAAGCTTTCCGCGAAGCCTTCAGGGCCGAATACGCGAGCGGCGATATCCCCGAGATCGGAACCTAAAACTCTTATCCCATTACCCCCGGCATTCCTGTAACAGACGAAATCTGATATGCTTCGTCGTATCTGCCGATGGGAAAATACTGCCGTGCATTGTCAAAAAATTCCCCCTGGTGTGATTCCGGCGCCAAAAATAAGTCAACGATTCCATATCGTTAGAAATTCATAATCTGGCACTCTTATTGCGGAACACTGATCGCTCTTGGGTAACTTTGAATTTGTAAGGCGAAGAAATTCTGGAGCATTTGATGACAAATCATATGCCGACCACCTACCTGAAGAGACGAAATGCCCTCCCCCCACACGTTCGGGGCATTGCCGTTCTGATCGTTTTTTTCCTGCTTGGCTTCTCCTCTTTGCCTGAGAAGGCGTCGGCGGCAACCGCCGAAGAGGTCGGCGTCGTCAGCATCGCCGTCCTTGATGTCTTCGGCAGAGGCAACAACCAGCGTCTCGGCAGTGGCGATGCGTTGTTTTATGAAGAAAGGATCATCACGGGCGGCGAAAGCGCCGTGCGGATCGACCTGTTGGATGAGTCGGTTCTGTCCATGGGGGAGAACTCGTCCATGGTTCTCGATTTCATGGTGTATCAGACAAACCGGGGGATCGTCGAAGGCTCCTTCACATTGGCTTCGGGTGTTCTTCACTTCAAATCCGCCGGCGTCGCCATGGATTTCTCCATTAACACCCCGATGGCGGATATCGGTATTCGCGGCACGGAATTCGATGTCCTGGCCGATGATACGGAAACCGAGGTAAGCGTCCAGGAAGGCGCCGTCGTGGTGTCGTCCCAAGCTGGCGTACAGGTCGTGACGGCCGGACAGTCCTACGCTGTGGACGCCGATGGAAATACATCCCTGAGCGACACGCCGTCCGTTGGCATGACCGCCGCCGTTACCAATATGCTCGCAACCCTTTCCGATGTCGAGCCAGCCAATTCCCAAAGCGCTTCTTCGGCAACCTCCGGCTCCTCTTCACAGGCTGAAACACAACAGGCTGTCGCGCAGGTCAGCGCCAGCAATCCGGCGGTGAATGTCGACAACCTGCTGGTCATGGAAATGGACAAGGGTCTGATATTCATCGAAATGCTGCCGCATCTTGCGCCGAACCATGTTGCGCGCGTTACGGAGCTGGTGAGCGACGGCGCCTATGACGGTCAGACCTTCGATTTCGTGAGGCACGGTTACGCCGCGGAAACCGGTCAGGAAAGAATAAAGGAAACCGCCTCCGCCATGCCACCCCTGGCCGCGGAAATAACCGACACGCCGTTCGTTCGGGGAACCGTCGGGATGTCGCGTCTCGCCGACGATCCCGACAGCGCAAACGGTGCCTTCTTCATCACGCTCGGCGAAGCGCCGTCCCTTGATCAAAGCTATACTGTATGGGGTAGAGTGGTATACGGTATGGACGTACTGGATACACTCTCGCCCGGCCGCCCACCGGCGAACCCGGATGCGATCGGGCGTTTAAGACTGATCGGCGACATGCTCGCCAGGTAACGGCATGGCTGAACACGGCGAACAACCCGTCATAGCAAGGGGCATGCCCGCAAGGGTATGGATCGCCGTGGCCGTCATCGTGCTGATCGCCATTGGCGCCTACGCCGGGCTTCAGGGGTTATTGAAAGCAGAACGGGAACGCGACCTGCGCACATGGCAGACCCACATGGGCATTATCGCCAGCAGCCGTGTCTCGGCGCTTCAGACCTGGCTGGAAATCCAGTACGGCCACCTGACGGAACTGGCAGACAACGCCTCGTTGCAGAATTACGCCACCGACATTCTGGAGGCGTCGGGCGATCCGGTGAAACTGGAACAGATCCTCTCGGTTGAAGGCGTTTACTTCATCAATCTTCTGCAAGTCGTCGCCCATCGGGGCGGCTTTGTCAGTGAGCTGAGCGGCCCTGACGTCGACGCCAACGTCAGCCGCGTCGGGGCTGCCGGTATCGCACTGCTGGACAATAAAGGCAGGCCCGTTATCGCCACCAGGTCCATGCCGCCAGTGGAAGATATGTTGAAGGAAAACACCGCCGTATTGTCCGGCAATGAGCGGTCCCTGATTGACCTGCACATCGGCGTCAAGGGCACGGCGACAGCAGGGTTTGCCGTTTCCGTTTTTGCTGTCCATGACGATAAATCCGGCGCCGAACGGCTTGGCACGCTGCTTGGCATCAAGGAGATCGAGGAAGAACTGTTCATCCTGCTTGAACACCCGGGCTCCGTCGAGGCGACGGCGGAATTCACGCTGGTCAGGAAATCCGGCAACCTGGTCGAGTATTTATCACCCTTGCAGGACGGAACCGTGGCGCTGAACCACGTCATGGACGTGAACACACCGTCCCTGGCGGCCGCCTTCGCCATCAACCATCCCGGCGGTTTCGCCATCCGCCAGGATTACCGCAACAAGGAGGTCCTGGTCATCAGCCGCAATGTTCCCGGAACACCCTGGGTGTTCATGTACAAGATCGATACCGAGGAAGCCCTGTCGGCGTCCGATCAGCGGCTGCGCAGCATCCAGATTTCAGGCGTCCTGCTGACGGCATTCGTCATTGTCCTGATCATCGCCTTTTGGCGCTGGGGCACGTCCATCCGGGTCGAGCGGGCGCTCAAGGAGACCAGCAAGGCGCTGGCCCGGCACCAGAACCTGTCCAAGTTCCTTCGCGTGATGGCGGATCATCAACTGGCCCAGGTCTTCGCGGTTACCCGTGACGGTGTCTATACGTTCGCAAACCAGATTGCCGCCGAGAATGCGAACATGACCCCCGACGACATGATGGGGAAATCGATGTTCGCCACCCTCGGTCCGGTCCGCGCCAAGGCCTTTACGGCAACCAACGAGGGGGTCATGGAGAACCACCTTCCGGAGACCAGGATCTATGATTTCGAAGAACAGGACGGCGCCAAGATCTACCGTGTCAGCCACGTTCCCCTGAAGGGCGATCAGGATTATCCCCCCGGCGTTCTGATGGTCATGGACGACCTGACGGGCTTCCTCTCTGAACACCGCGACAGGAAATCCGCCCTGCGCAAGCTGGCCGGCGTGCTGGCGGCCATTGCCGATCAGAAAGACCGTTATGTCATGCTGCACACCGCCCTGGTGGCCGAGATCGCCGCCGGCATCGCCATGGCCCTGGAACTGCCGGAAGAAGAGCGTGAAACCATCGATCTTGTCGCCCTGCTGGTCGACCTCGGGAAATCCTTCGTACCGGAGGACACACTGTTGAAACCCGCCGAACTGGATGACAGCGAGCGCGGCCTGATCGAAACATCCAAACAGGCAGCCATCCGTATCCTCGAGGGCATCGACTTCGGTCTGCCGGTTCACGAGGCGCTCAGCCAGATTTACGAACACTGGGATGGCAGCGGCTCGCCAGACGGCCTGAAAGGCGATGACATCCTGATGGCGGCCCGCGTCATTGCCGTCGCCCACACCTTCGTCGCCATTGTCAGCCAGCGCGCCTACCGCGAGGCCCTGTCCATCGAGCAATCGACGGACATCATCATGGCGGATGCCGATGTGAAGTTTGACCGTCAGGTCGTCATGGCGCTCGTCCATTATCTCGAAAACCGGGGCGGGCGGGCGTTGTTCGCCAAGCTGTCCGAAGTGGACTATGACGATCCGCTGGCGCAGATCAGGCTCTACCAGGACATTACCTCGGATCGCCAGTTCACTTAATAGAACGGATCACAGGACTTGCCGGAACATTATTGTTTATGTTCCCACCAGTGGTTCTCGTTCAGGGAATAGACGACGCGGTAGTGGGAAATACGGTCGGCCGCGACGGGTTTCTTGACCTGATTGTCCAGAATGATGATCTCATCGCCCTGGTAGAGGGCCAGGACGGCGTGGGCTACGCCCAGGTTCAAATCCCGCACCACCACGATGCGCATCTCTTCCGCCGAAAACCCCAGCTTCCGCAACGCCATGTACTTGACGATGGCGTAATCTTCGCAATCGCCCTGTTTTTGAAGGAACTGACCCGGACTTTCCCAATAATCGGGTACCTGCCAATTAACCGGATCCTGAACATAGCGTCGCTGATTCGCTTTCAGGTTCACGACCCTGATCTGGTCTTCACGCGTGCGGTCCTTCAAGGTCTTGACGTATTCGTACCAGTGGCACTGCTGGAACGGCGACATCATCGGATCGGGGCAGATATCCCCGGGCCTGGGCTCCTCAAGCTCGATCCGGTCCAGCGCCTTGGTCCACAGCTTGAATCGCTTCAGACTGTCGCGTTTGATTTCCTTGGAATTCCACAACGTGGGATAGGTGCGTTCCGTGTTGGCGATTGCAGCCTCCGACAGACCAAGCAACATGCCCGCGACCACCGTAACCACGGATGCCACCTTCAGCAAAGAATCGTATCGCCGTTTCATCACGGCATGTTAACAGGAAAGTTTGTTCATTTAGAAGGGATATGGGACAATCGGACGGAGTCGGAATTAGAGCTTGATATCGGCTGCATATATACATTATTGAGCCGCAGGCAGATAACCACCTATAAGCAATGATAAACAAGATATCCGGTAACGTCTTTCGCCAGCTTTTCGTTGGCTTCCTGTTTGTGTCACTGGCATTGACCGCCATCATCGTGCTGACGCAATCGCTCAACTTTGTCGAAATGATCGTCAACAAGGGCGCTACCGTCGGCATGCTGTTTCAGCTTACTGTTTTGCTCGTACCGAAATTCCTGCCGATCATCTTTCCCATCACTCTGTTTCTGGTGGTGATGTTTTTCTATTCGAAAATGACGGCAGACAGGGAACTGGTGGTTATGAGCGCAGCAGGCCTGAGCCCCCTGCAACTGGCGAAACCGGCTATCATCCTGGCCGTTTCCGTCACCATTCTCACCTATGCCATAAACATCTTCCTGCTGCCTGAATCCTACCAGATCTTCAGCAAGCTCAAATGGCACATCCGCCACAACATCTCCCAGGTTCTGCTGGAGGAAGGCACCTTCAATTCGGTTGGCAACAATTCGACGGTCTATATTCGCGAAAGAACCGAAAACAATATGCTGAGCGGCATTTTCGTCCACGACCAGACTGAAGCGGAAGCGCCCGTTACCATCATGGCCAAGCGCGGCTCCGTTATCCAAACCAACGAAGGCGCCAAGATCGTGATGTTCGACGGCAGCCGGCAGGTGCTGGACAAGCGTACGAACGATTATTCCATTCTGTTTTTTGACCGCTATACGCTAATGATGGATGACAAGAGAGAAGAGAGCATTTCCCTGCGACCCGACCGGAAAGAGATGACCCTTGTGGAACTGTTCGATGTCAGAACTCATCCTCATATAGCGGAACATGATCACGCCAAGTACATTGTCGAGGCGCACAAACGGCTGACATCGCCCCTGGCGTCTCTCGCATTTTGCCTGATCGGTCTGTTTTTTATTCTTTCCGGAGGGTTCACCCGACGGAACCAGTCACGGCGGGTCATTATCGCGTCAGCCGTGGTTTTGAGCCTACAGGTCTCCATGCTCGGGTTGGAGAATATCAGTATCCGCAACCTCACCCTGGCGCCGACGATGTATCTGATCGTGATCGGGCCGATTCTGGCCACCCTGTTCCTATTTTACAAACCGCCCAGGCTGCAGTTCTTGGACTAGAGTGCGATCGTATTAGGTTGAATCACCTTGTGATCCACCTAATGCGTGAATCGCCCTCAATTACATATGCTTAGGGGATGATTCACCGTTTAGGTTTCATCAACCTAAACGGATCAGGCCCTCATCAATGTCCGATGGTGAAATCGTTCCGTCCCGTCTGGTCACGGCCGCTTAACAGGAACAAGGCCCGACCGGTATAATCATGGCTGGGATTATCGCTACCAGAACCCTTGTGGTGATTGTAATAAGACGTTCCCGGCATGATCCTTAAAATGAACCCGGCCCTGCGGTTGGGCGATGTGTTGGCCCTCGATCCATGCACCAGATAAACATCGTGGATGGATAACTGCCCGGCCTTCAACTCGATATCGCGGGCCTGGTCTTCCGGGGCGTATTCCGCATCGATCACCTGGCGCAGGTTGAGCGCCGGATCATCATCCCAGTGGTGCGGGAAAAGCCGCCTCTCCTTGTGCGAGCCGGGGATAAATTGCATGCAGCCGTTTTCTTTCGTGGAATCATCGAGCGCTATCCACACGGTAACCGTCTCAAGCGGTTCAATCGGATAATAGTCCCCGTCCTGGTGCCAGGCTGTCGCCTTGCCCGTAAAGGCCGGCTTTCCGAACAGTGTGGTGCCCCACAGGATCAGGTCCTCGCCAGCAACCTGGGCGACCATATGGACGATGTCGGGATGGCTGGCGAACTCAAGCCATTTCCTGCTGCCGATGACACCCTGAGCTCCCGATTTTTCCAGGTGCGGCCCCAGCATGAAGTCAGGGTCGAGGCCCGGCACGTCCTTGTTTGCTTCCAACAGTTCGTCATAGGCCGAACGCATCGCCGACAACACATCGTCCGGTAACCGGTAATCAGGGATGACCAATCCATCATGGTGATAGGCGGCTATTTCCGCTTCGCTGAGGCTCGCAACATCGCTCAAATGACGTCTCCGTTTCTTAATCAAATCAGCGGTAACAGGGTAGCCGTGTTCTCAATCAAGGGGAAATGAAAATGTTTCAGATTCTTCATGGTGGTGGACCGGGACCGGTGCTTGCGTTATGCAATAGGCCATGAGCGAGAACATTTACGAGAATTTGACCCAACTGGGCGGTGGCGGCGATATTCCGGCATCTCCGGAAGAGGCCAAACTGGAAGCGGTGCCTAACCCGCAGGCGGGCACCGGTTATGTCATCCGCTTCACCTGCCCGGAATTCACCTCCCTTTGCCCGGTCACCGGACAACCGGACTTCGCCCATCTTGTCATCGACTATGTACCAAATGAGACCATCGTCGAGAGCAAGTCCCTGAAGCTCTTTCTGCACAGCTTCCGCAACCACGCCGCCTTTCACGAAGACTGCACCGTCGGTATCGCAAAGCGGCTGATTAACCTTCTCGAACCCCAATGGCTGCGTATCGGCGGATACTGGTATCCGCGTGGCGGTATTCCCATCGACGTGTTCTATCAGACCGGCGAGCCGCCGGCCGGGGTGTGGGCGCCAGACCAGGGAGTCGCCCCATACCGGGGGCGCGGTTAAACAACCCCTTACCGGGGGCGCGGATAGATAGCTCCTTACCGGGGGTGCGGCTGAAACATCAAAGTTCAGGCGGAACGCCGTCCGTTATCGACACGAACGTATCCGGATAAAAGCCGTTAAACGCCGTCCTGACGCAGTTGGAATAGGCCCCCATGGTGCCGATCTCGATCCAGTCGCCTTCCTGGATATCACTAGGCAGGGGTACCGGCTTGGGCAGCTTGTCCAGGGAATCGCAGGTCGGTCCGAAAACGGTCATCATCTCGGCAGCGCCTTCCGGCTGGGTTCCGTCGTTGCGGATTATCTTGGTCGGATACCAGACATCGCCGTGCGAAATGTTGTTTTCGGAAAAACTGCCGTAAACGCCGTCATTTAAGTAAATGCTGTTGCCTTTTCTGAGCAGCACCTGAACCACCAGGGACATGCCGTCGGCAACCAGGGCACGACCCGGCTCGCAATACACCGTGGCGTTGTCCGCCAGCGGCAGTTCCGCCTTGGCGGTGGCGATACGGTCAAAATAGGCTTCAAGCTCCGGCGAGGCCATGTCGGGATAGGCCCACGGGAAACCGCCGCCGATATCAAGCTTGCGGATCGAAGCGCCCGTCTTGTTCAGAATGTCGGTGCAAATCTCAATGCCGGATTCATAAGACGCCGGGTCCATGACCATGGACCCCACGTTGAAGGCCAACGCGGCTTCGGCTCCTGCTTTCTGGACAGTATCAATCATCGCCAGGGTGTCATCCTTCGATGCGCCGAACTTTGTCGACAGATCATAAATGGCGTCTTCATTGGCGACCGCGGTGCGGATAAACACCGTCGTTTCTGACGGATTGGTCTCATCCAGAATACGTCCCACTTCGCTTGGGTGATCGGCGACGAAATTACGAACATTGTATTTATCGAAAGCGTCGCGGACGGTGCCGTGAATCCGAACAGGCGCCATATAAAACAGTTCCGCATCCGGGTGCCTATCGTGCACCAGGGCGATTTCAGGCAAGCTGGCCGTGTCGAAACAGCGGATGCCTGCATCCCACAAGGCGTCGATAACGGCATGAAACGGGTTGGCCTTGACAGCAAACATGGGCTTGCCGGGAAAACCATCGACAAAGCGCCTGGCAACGGCTTTAAGGCGGTCTTCATACAGGCAGTAGACCGGTTCGCGTGGCTTCAGCGCCTGGACCATGTCGTCCGCTGTCGCGTACGAAGCAAGGGCTTCAACATTTGGTTTTCCGGCTATGGCGTCCATCGGGCTCCCCTTTGCGCAATTTCGGCTTCAGAATCACAGGTCGGATTCCAGAATATCATCGTATCGGAATCGACGCGAGAGAGTGCTTCACCTAACCTGCCCAGGCAACATCCCTGATGGGACAGCCGGACATAAACGGTTATGTTAGAACAACCCTGCAAACAACGTTTGAGGTCACTTGAGTGACGGATATCGATACCCCTTTCGCAACAGATTTTTCGCCCGGGCAGGCGTCGAAGGAAATTCGCAAGCACGCCCTGTCGCTCGGGTTTGATGCCGTCGGCATTACCGACGCCACCTTGAGAGAAACGGATGCTGAGGCGCTGGCCTCCTTCGTCAACCAGGGCCTGCATGGCGACATGACCTGGATGGCCGAGACCCTGGAGCGGCGGTCATCTCCCGCTGCGCTCTGGCCGGAGGTCCGGTCCGTTATCACCTTGGGCATGAATTATGCGCCCGGCGTCGATCCGCTCGCCATTCATAAGCGTTCAACGCGGGGCGCCATCAGCGTCTACGCCCAGGGCAAGGATTATCACGACATCGTCAAGAAGCGCCTGAAGGCATTGGCCCGCTGGATGGCCGGGCGTTTCGGGAACGAAGTGAAGGTTTTCGTCGATACGGCGCCGGTCATGGAAAAACCGCTGGCGGCGCGCACCGGGATCGGTTGGCAGGGGAAACACACCAATCTCGTTTCGCGTGATTTCGGATCGTGGCTTTTCCTGGGGGAAGTCTTCACCACGCTCGAATTGGCCCCGGACATGCCGGAAGCGGATCATTGCGGCAGTTGCGACAAATGCCAGCGGGCCTGCCCTACGGGCGCGTTGGACGATGCCTACCGGATCGACGCCACGAAATGTATTTCCTACCTGACCATCGAGCATAAAGGCGACATTGATCCGGAACTGATGCCGCACATGGGGAATCGTTTGTATGGTTGTGATGACTGCCTCAGCGTTTGCCCCTGGAACAAATACGCCAAACCGGTCCGTGAGCAGGCTTTCCTGCCCTGGGCGGAAATGACGGCTCCCCGGCTCGCCGATTTGCTGGACCTGGATGACGCCGCCTTCCGACAGGTCTTCTCCGGCTCTCCCATCAAACGGACCGGACGTGACCGGATGGTCCGCAACGCCCTGATTGCCGCCGGGAACAGTGGTGAGAAAAACCTGCTGGCCCTTATCAGAAGCCTTCTTGACGACAACGCCGGCATCGTTCGCCATGCGGCACGCTGGGCCGAAAAACGCCTGGATGACGCCGATAGTTGACCGATCATATTTCCGCCTTACTTTAGAGACATATGTTTTTGATAATCCCTGGATGATACAACCGGACGAATGGTCATGATAACGAAACACCTTTCACGCCCCTGCCGTTTTATCGTTATCGCCCTGCTGACGCTCGGCATCTTCGTGGCTATAACCGGCCATGCCGCGGCCCAGGATGGACTCAAACCGGGAACCGTCTTCAAGGATTGTTATGACTGCCCTGAACTGGTTGTCGTCCCGCCAGGGCTGTTCATTATGGGATTGGGCGGAAAGATTCCCAGGGAAGGCCCGCCGCACCGGGTGACGATTTCCAATCCCTTCGCCATCGGCCGTTTCGAGGTCACCTTCGATCAGTGGCAGGTCTGCCTGGATGAAGGCGGCTGTAGCATCGATCCCGACGATCACGCATGGGGCCGTGGCAACCGTCCGGTCATTAACGTCAATTACAATCACGTAGAAGAATACATCGCCTGGATTAGCGCCAGGACCGGACTTCAGTACCGCGTCCCCAGCGAGGCGGAGTGGGAATACGCCCATCGCGGCGGCACGGTGACGACTTTCCCCTGGGGTGATGACGCCGGGGAAAACAGGGCGAACTGCAAGGATTGCGGCAGCGAATGGAGCGCACACAGCACGGCGCCGGTGGGCTCGTTCGAGCCTAACCCTTTCGGGCTTTATGATACGGTTGGCAACGCTTACGAATGGACGGCGGATTGCTGGAACCCGACCCATGAAGGCGCGCCCGCCGACGGCTCCGCCAGAACCGACGGTGATTGCAAGCTCAGGGTCATGCGTGGCGGATCGTTCTATTATTTCAAAAAGGTCGCCCGCTCATCCTACCGGGCAAAGAACCCGGTTGTCGTCAACAGCTACTGGCTGGGCTTCAGGGTCGCCAGGGATCTACCTTAATTCAGGCTGCAGGATTGGAATTACCAGACCTGCTTCCGGTCGATCAGATCGAGAATGACATCCGCTTCCGAGGGCTTGGCCATATAGTATCCCTGACCATAGTGGCAACCGAGCGCCCTGAGTTCATCCATCTGGGCTTTTTCTTCGATGCCTTCTGCGACGATATCCATTTCAAGGGATTGGGCAAGATTGGCGATGCTGTGGACGATCCGGCTGCTGTTTTCAGACGTTTCCATGTTGATGACAAATGCCCTGTCGATTTTCAGCGTATCTAACGGGAACTGGTGCAGGTAACTGAGGCTGGAGTAACCGGTGCCGAAATCGTCGATGGCGATGGAAACGCCGAGTTCCTTTATATGTTTTAAAGCCTCAGCTGCGTAATCAGGGTCTTCGACCAGCAACGTTTCCGTCATTTCAAGTTTGATATGGGAAGGGTCGGCGCCGCTTTGGGAGATTATTTTCTCTATCTGGCCGATCTCGCTCATCTCCGATAACTGAAGACCAGAGACATTGATACTCATGAACGGCTGTGGCATGTCGGGAAACGACTCAACAAACCGGGCGGAGAATTTCTTATGGTCACTGATGGCCTGCTCAAGCGCCCAGCGTCCGAGTTCCACGATCAACCCCGTTTCTTCCGCAAGGGGAATGAATTCAGCCGGCGAAACGAAACTGCCATCAGATTTCACCCATCGCATTAGGGCTTCAAAACCGGCGATGTGACCATTTTCCAAATTAACGATGGGCTGGTAATTCAGGATGAATTCTTCTGCATCCAGCCCCTGACGCATGTCCTTTTCCGTCTTGATGCGATAAAGGGCGAGATTCCTGATTTCCTCCATTGCAGGATCGATGGCATCGCCATCTGTGGTTTTCCACCCGGAAATTTGATGTTGAGCATCCCGGAAACGGGCCAGCACCACTCTCAGGAGCATATTCGTCAGTGGATCGCTCGCCGAGAGCGGGCGTTGAAAGCGGGAACGTTGAATGACGACAAGTTCCGTATCTTCAAGGGCGGTCACCGTAGCTGATCTCGGCGCATCGTCGATCATGGACATTTCGCCGAAAATTTCCCCTTCACCCAGTTCTGCAACGAAAATCTTTTCCTCGTCACGGGTGAAAGAAACTTCCACGCGCCCCTTCTCGATGATGTAGGCGTTACGGCCGCGTTCTCCCATCCGGAAAATTACTTCTCCGGCCTTCACGGATCGCGAGAACACAGTTTTGACCATGATTTCTCTTATCGTCTGGTTGATAACTGAATGAGGCTAACAGTGATTTCTTAGCAAAATGTATAGATTCTTAAAAAGAATCAATTGTGTAGGGCAAATCGTTTAATGGGAGGCAAACCGTGATTTGCCTGCTCCTACTATTAACAGTCCTGTTCTCCGCACCAGGATCAGCTAAGCTCATCCAGACGTTTCTGCATGGCTTCCAGTTGCGCCCGGAGAGAGGCTATGTCGCCGTTGTCGGCCTCATCTTTTTGCCCGGCATCGATATTTCCGTTACCGGAAGCCGTATTTCCCTGAGAACCATTTCCCTGGCCCTTGGCGTCTTCGCCTTCGGGGTAGAACGGCGTGAACATTTTCATGGCCGATTCAAAGAGGGCGACGTTCTGCTTTCCCATCTCTTCAAAGGCTGAAAACGGCGTCAGTCCGCCAAAGGCATCCTGCAGGTAGTCCCGCATCTTTTCCTGATTGCGGGCGAAGGATTGCATGGAATGCTCAAGATACTTCGGCACCACGGCTTCCAGGCTGTCGCCATAGAAACTGATCAGATGACGGAGAAAGCTGACCGGCAGCAGGTTCTGCCCCTTGCTTTCCTGCTCGACAATAATATGGGTCAGGACCGACCGTGTAATGTCTTCACCGGTCTTGGCGTCATAGACGGTAAACTCAACGCCTTCTTTCACCATTTCGGCAAGATGATCCAGCGTCACATAGCTGCTCGTCGCCGTATTGTAGAGACGTCGATTCGCATATTTCTTGATGGTGATCGGCTGTTGCGCCGTCTCATCATTTTTGTCAGCCATTGTGGATCAGGTCCTTTTTCATGTTGTTCCCGATTCATTATTCCGGCCCTTAAAGGTCCGGATAGAAGCAATATCCAGGATATTGGTAGCGCGAAACATATTGCGCCGCAACGAATTGTTACGCAGCTGCAATAAGCCGGATAAGGAATTCTTACGCAGATGCGATATGACGGTTATAGTAGAAACAGGAAAAACAAGCGGTATGCGGATGACTGGAAAAGGAAAAAAAATGTCCGAGCCGCCATCCGGAGAGGATGGTGAACAAGGGGTTGGGGATCAGGGAGACCTGAACGGCCTTGCCCGTCAGTATGTGGACCTGTGGCAACAGCAACTGGCAGGCGCCGCATCGGACGAAGCCCTTGCCGGCGTCATGGCGCAAACGGTTCAACTGATGAATGCAGGCGCCGCCGCGATGGCATCCCTTACCGCGATGCAAGCCGCATCGGTGAATGAGGAGGGCAATGACCGGAATGGAGGAAACAATGATGGCGGAAATACCGGGGCCCCGACCGTTACCGCTTCATCTGGCGTTGACCACAATGTTGTCGATGAGCTCCATCGCCGCATTGAACAACTTGAGGAACGGATCGCTGCCCTGGAAGCCGGAACTGGCGGAAAAGGGGCGTGACCTTGCGGAAGCCTTCGCACCGTTCGACCCAGACCTCGTAGCCAGCTCGGTCCAGGCCGAACTCACCCAAAGGATAGGCTTGTTCGCCGATGGCGTCCGTCTCTACAGGCAGGCACCTCGCCATCGGGTGGATGCAGGTGAATGCGTCCAGTCCCTCGGTACGACAAGGCTGCTTGATTACGGCATCGGTCCTGCAAGCAAGGCCCCGCCGGTCCTAGTCATTCCCTCCCTGGTTAATCGCTATTACGTTCTCGACCTCGAACAGGACAACAGCTTTCTGCGGCAGTTGGCGGCGCAGGGATATCATCCTTATGTCATCGATTGGGATTCGCCGGGTGAGGAGGAAAAGGACTTTGGCTTAAGCGCCTATATAACGGACCGGTTGGAGCCACTCCTGGACTATGTATCAGAACGGCATGACAACTCCCCCGTTTGTCTGCTTGGCTATTGCATGGGCGGCTTGCTCGCCGCGGCGCTCGCGGAGCGGCTACCCGACAGAACCTCTTCGCTCATCCTGCTGGCGACGCCCTGGGACTTCCATACCGGACATGAAGCGCAAATCCGCATGCTTGAAGCGATGATGCCCCAGTTCGACACGCTGATTGAGATCATGGGCGTGATGCCCGTCGATGTCCTGCAGGCCATGTTTGTCAGCCTGGATCCCTGGCTTACCCTGGACAAGTTCCAGCGCTTCGCCAGGATGACGCCCGACTCGGCCAATGCAAAATCATTCGTCTCGCTGGAAGACTGGCTGAATGATGGCATTCCTCTCTCCGGTCCGGCGGCGCGCGATTGTCTGCAGGGTTGGTATATTGAAAACCGCCCGCAGAACGGAAACTGGCTGGTCGGCGGCAGGCCCGTCACACCGGGGCGAATCA
Source organism: uncultured Thalassospiraceae bacterium (assembly GCA_964344255.1). Classification (GTDB taxonomy): domain Bacteria; phylum Pseudomonadota; class Alphaproteobacteria; order Rhodospirillales; family Casp-alpha2; genus JAJFIE01. The sequence continues at coordinate 64,564 of CAYFMQ010000005.1, read as the reverse complement.
ACACGCCGTCCCTCTCCTTTATTCCGGGGCGCGATCATATCGTTCCGCCAGCTTCCGCCACGGCGTTGGCCGACGCCCTGCCCGACAGCGAAACCCTGAGAGTCGATACGGGGCATATCGGCATGGTGGTGGGCCGGCGGTCAAAAGACTTGTTGATCGATCCAATGGTGGCCTGGCTTGAAAAAATCATGAAAAATTAATGATTCCGTTTTGACACTCTTTTCTTTTTAGGTCACGATATTGCTGCAGTGCAGCAAAATGAACGTTTCCTCGGAAATCCCATATTTTCCAAGGAAACACTTGTCGCTGCGGCAGGTGGCGTTTTGCCGTCTGTCACACGGATGTAATCAGCCAGTGGGCCAGATGGAGAGAGAGAATTATGAGTGATGTAGTCATTGTTGGCGCGGCGCGGACGCCAATCGGTGCTTTTAACGGTGGGCTGAGCGGCGTGCCGGCTAGCTATCTGGGCGAGGTCGCCATCAAGGCCGCGCTGGAACGTGCAGGCGTCGATCCCGCAGATGTGGACGAAGTGGTCATGGGACAGATTCTTTCCGCCGGTGGCGGCCAGAACCCCGCCCGCCAGGCCGCCATCGGCGCCGGTATCCCGGTGGAAAAAACGGCCTATGGCATCAACCAGCTTTGCGGCTCCGGTTTGCGCACCGTCGCGCTGGGTTCCCAGGCCATCAAGCTCGGCGACGCCGACATCGTCGTTGCCGGCGGCCAGGAGAGCATGAGCCAGTCGCCGCACGTCGTTCACCTGCGAAACGGCACGAAAATGGGTCCGGCGGAAATGGTCGATTCCATGATCCAGGACGGCCTGTGGGACGCCTTCAATGGCTATCACATGGGCAACACGGCGGAAAACGTCGCCGAAAAATGGCAGATCACCCGCGAAGAGCAGGACGAATTCGCCGCCGCTTCGCAGCAAAAGGCGGAAGCCGCCCAGAACGCCGGCAAGTTCGCCGACGAGATCGTGCCTGTGACCATCAAGACGCGTAAAGGCGAGACCGTCGTCGATACCGATGAGCACCCGAAGCACGGCACCACGGTGGAAGCCCTCGCCGGCATGCGTCCGGCCTTTGTCCGAGACGGCGGCACGGTTACGGCCGGTAACGCGTCAGGCATCAACGACGGCGCTGCCGCCCTGGTGCTGATGAGTTCGGAAGAGGCTGAAAAACGAGGTGCAACGCCCCTCGCCCGCATCAAATCCTGGGCGACCGCCGGCGTCGATCCCGCCGTAATGGGCTCTGGTCCGATCCCGGCGAGCAAGCTGGCGCTGGATAAAGCCGGCTGGGCAAAGGAAGACCTGGATCTCGTTGAAGCCAACGAGGCGTTCGCCGCGCAAGCCTGCGCCGTGAACAAGGACCTCGGCTGGGATACGGACAAGGTCAACGTCAATGGCGGCGCCATTGCGCTCGGTCACCCCATCGGTGCATCAGGCGCCCGTGTCCTCGTGACCCTGCTTTACGAAATGCAGAAACAGGATGCCAAGAAAGGTCTCGCCACGTTGTGCATCGGCGGCGGCATGGGGATTGCCATGTGCGTTGAACGCGACTGATCCTCATGATTGATGTTTCGGTGTCAGGGCGCCGCAGAAGCGCCTGACACCAAAAAAAAATGGGGACAAAACCTGCCTGATTAGGCATTTAATGGAGAGAAAGTATGGGACGTGTTGCATTGGTGACCGGTGGCACCAGAGGAATTGGGAAAGCGATTTCCCAGGCGTTAACCGCCGAAGGCTATACCGTTGCCGCCAGCTATGCCGGTAATGACGAAGCCGCCAACGCCTTCAAGGAAGAAACCGGCATTGCCGTCTACAAGTTCGATGTCGGTGATTTCGATGCCACGACGGCGACCATGACGCAGATCACCAACGACCTTGGCGCCATCGAAGTCCTGGTCAACAATGCCGGGATTACCCGCGACAAGCCGTTGCACAAAATGGACCGTGAAACCTGGGACGCCGTCATCGGCACCAACCTGAACGGACTGTTCAACACCTGCCGCAACGTCATCGACAGCATGCGTGAGCAGGGTTTCGGCCGGATCATCAACATCAGTTCCATCAACGGCCAGAAAGGACAGTTCGGTCAGACCAACTATTCTGCCGCCAAGGCGGGCGAGTTGGGCTTCACCAAGGCGCTGGCGCTGGAAACGGCTTCCAAGGGCATTACCGTCAACGCCATTGCACCCGGTTACATCGGCACCGAGATGGTCATGGCCGTTCCGGAAAAAATCCTTAACGAAGTCATCATCCCGCAAATTCCCGTCGGCAGGCTGGGACAGGCTGAAGAGATCGCCCGCTGCGTCGTCTTCCTGGCATCCGATGACGCCGGTTTCATCACCGGATCGACCCTGACGGCGAACGGCGGTCAGTACCTGACCTGACCCGAAGAGGACCCGACATTGCCAAAATGCGGCTCCGCGTTCATAACAGGATGCGGAGCCGTTTTCTTTTCTAGGGGGGCTGGCGTTCCATGTCTGAAACCAGCGACATTGTCATCATCGGTGGCGGCGTCATCGGCAGTGCGTGCGCCTATTTCCTGATGGCTTCCCCCGATTTTACCGGCTCTGTAACGGTAATCGAGCGCGACCCTACCTATCAGGACAGTTCCACCGCCCGGTCCGCCGGCGGCATCCGACAGCAATTCTCAACGCCCGAAAACATCCGCATGTCGCAATTCGCCATGACGTTCCTTCGCAATGCGGATGAAAACTTTACCGTCGACGGTGACGCCCCTGGGTTACCCTTCACCGCAAATGGCTACCTTCTGCTGGCGAGCGAGAAAGGCAAGGCCGTTCTGGAAAACAACGTCGCCATCCAGCACGCCGAGGGGGCTGAAACGGCATTCCTGGAAACCGACGCCCTTCGCCAGCGGTTTCCCTGGCTCAATTGCGATGACATTGTCGCCGGCAGCTTCGGCGGCGCACACGAAGGCTGGACCGATCCCTATTCCCTGTTACAGGCGTTCAGGAAAAAGGCCCGGCACCTGGGCGCCGTTTACCTGGAAGACACGGTTAGCGGCCTTGAAAAGAACGGCAACCGGATTTCCGCCGTCGGCCTCGCTTCGGGCCAGACGCTGAATTGCGGCATGGCGATTAACGCTGCCGGGCCCTTTGCCCTGAACATTGCCCGCATGGCCGGGTTGGATTTGCCCGTTCACCCCCGCAAGCGTTTCGTCTTTGTCTTTGACTGCCGCGAAGGCCCGCAAGGATGTCCGCTCACCGTGGACCCCACCGGCGCCTATTTCCGGCCCGAGGGACAAAGCTACATCTGTGGCATATCACCGGACCCGGCGCACGACGCCGACTGTACGGACCTGGAGGTGGATTACGGATTTTTTGACGAAAACATCTGGCCCGTTCTTGCCAATCGTGTGCCCGCCTTCGAAGCCATCAAGGTCGTCAACGCCTGGGCCGGGCTTTATGCCTACAACACCCTGGACCAGAACGCGATCATCGGCACGCATCCGGATATTCCCAACCTGATTTTCGCCAACGGATTTTCCGGGCACGGCCTGCAGCAAAGTCCGGCCATCGGCAGGGCCGTATCGGAACTGGTCACGCTTGGCCGGTTTGATAGCCTCAATCTCAGCCGTTTTGGCCTGGACAGGGTTATCAACAACACCCCGGTCATGGAAGCCAACGTAATCTGAATACAAATTTATGCCCCAAACGTCCGGGATTTGGGGAAATTTCTCAAAAAAATTTCAATCAAAATTTACTTAAATAACAATTGGTTAAATCGTATTTTACGTAAAATTAACTAAAAATTTTAACCATGTGATCACCATCACATGCAGCCGTATGCCTTTTTGGTACCGTTATTTACATGAAAAGACCCCATTTACCCCATCTGGAGGAAATGAACATGTTTACAAGCGCTACTCATTCTTTGGTTCAAGTAGGTGCCGGCATGTTGGTCGGATCGGTCCTCGGACTGGTCACTATAGCTTTCGCCGCGATGAGCTAGCGGCAATTACCCTCTCTGCAAATCTCTCTAAACTGAGCCGGACGATCTGTCCGGTTTTTTTTGCCTTTTTGTCAGCCCCTCAGGTTACACAGGGTCTTTCGGTTCCGTCGCCATGACGGACGGGCGGGCGGAATAACCGGCATACCAGTCGGCCAGAGCCGGGCGGCCATCGCGCCAGTCGATAACCTGCCGGAAATCGATCCAGCCCAGCGCCGCACAGAAGGTTATGTGGGCGATGGTCACATCCTCGCCCAGCTTTTCGACTTCGCTCTCCATAACGTCCAGACCCTGCGTCATGGCTTGCATCTGTCGTTCGATCCAGTCCGGCGATCGCTCATCCTCGGGTCGGCGGTTTTCCATCAGGATCAGGATACCGGCATCGAGCACGCCGTCTGCCAGCGCCTGGAGATGCAGGGCCGTCCAGCGTTCCTGGCCGGATTTGGGAAACAAGCCGCACCCGCCCGCAAGATCGTCCAGGTATTCGCAGATAACCGGGGAATCATAGAGAACCGAGCCATCGTCGAGGATCAGCGCCGGCACCTTGCCCAGCGGATTGTACTCGGCCACCCCCGTCGCCGGGCCGACCGGAAAAAAGGGTATATTTTCGATCCTGTCGTCCATGCCGGTTTCAATTGCCGTCATGGAAACCTTGCGTACATAAGGTGACGTCGACGAGTAACAGAGTTTCATGGGGCCCCCCTTGGCTATCGGACTTTTCCTAACCTATCATTGCCGCAGCCCTACTTCTATGTGTTAAAGTATTTTTATGTGGACTGATGTCGTTGATATTCGGGATTTTTATGAATCCACCATAGGCAAGGTCGCGCGCCGCATGATCCGGCTCCGCATTCGAAAAATGTGGCCGGATGTAACGGGCATGCGTGTCCTCGGGCTCGGCTTCGCCACGCCCTATCTCAGGCCTTTCATGGAAGAGGCCGAGCGCACCATCGCCGCCATGCCCGCCGGCCAGGGCGTTCTTCACTGGCCACCCGACGGTGACGGTCTGACGGTCCTGACGGATGAAATGGAACTACCGTTTGACGACCTTAGCATGGACAGGGTTCTGCTGGTTCATGCCCTGGAAAGCGCCGAACCGGTTCGCCCGTTGTTAAGGGAAGCATGGCGTGTCCTCGCCGGCAGCGGCAAATTGCTGGTCGTCACCCCCAACCGCCGGGGCGTTTGGGCCAGACTGGAACGAACGCCGTTCGGCAACGGCAGGCCCTATTCCGGTCGCCAATTGTCTGATCTGTTGCGGGATACCATGTTTACGCCGATATCGACGGAAACGGCGCTTTTCGTACCGCCGATCGATTCAAGGATGCTGATGTCTTCGTGCACCGCCTGGGAAAAAGTCGGCTCAACCGCTTTTTCCCGCTTCGGCGGCGTGCTCATCACCGAGGCCAGCAAACAGCTCTATGCCGGTCAACCGAACGCGGAAGTGGCAAAACGCCGCTACGCTATAACAACCGAAGGCGTTCCCTGGAACAGCCCCAGAAATGGCGCCAAACCCGCCGCCAGGCTCGTTGTCGACAACCGCCTTCCCCGCCAAAATCGTTGATTAAAATCCAAGGTTTTCTTTGATTTATCCGGTTCAGCCGATTAGGGTCCGAACCGTTTGATTTCAGATGGAATTTTATGCGTGGAAGAGCCACGAAACCCGCTAGAATACAGTGTTTGCACACACTTTTTGAAGACACCGGGATTTTGACCTAAATGGCTGACAAGAAGCCTTCACTGGATGACCTAAGGGCGCAGATCGACAGGATTGACAATTCAATCCACGATCTGTTGATGGAACGCGCCCTTATTGTGGAGCATGTCAGGCATGCAAAGGACCCGGACCAGCCCAAGTACCGCCCGGCCCGGGAAGCGGAAATTCTATACCGCCTTGCCGAACGGCACCGCGGTTCCTTTTCCAAATACACCATCCTGCAGATGTGGCGGGAATTGATCTCCGGCACCCTGATGCTGGAAGGGCCTTTCTTCATTGCCGTCCAGGCGCCGAACGAGAATGACGGTTATATGGATCTGGCGCGGGATCATTTCGGTTCCTTTTCCCCGATGATCCGTCACCAGAACGCCGTTTCCGTCATCGAAGACGTTTCCAACGGGAATGCCACCGTCGGGGTTCTGCCCTTTCCGGTCCGGGATTCCGACGATATCTGGTGGCGCTATCTGGCAAACGGCGAAGAGGGCCGGCCTATGATCGTGTGCCGCCTGCCTTTTGCCGGACGCAGTAACGCACGCGGTTCGCAACTTGATGCCCTGGTGATAAGCAAAGCGCCGCCGACAGAAACCGGGCGCGACACCTCCGTGTTTGCTTTTCCTGTCGATGGCCAGATCAGCAGCGCACGGTTGAAATCGGCATTCAATAACTGCGGCCTGAACGCCGGCCTGGTCATGGACTGGTCCATGCTGGGCGGGGATTACAGGCTGTTCATGGTGGAGCTTGACGGATTTGTTGCCGGCAATGACAAGCGTCTTGAAGGCGTCCTGGAGCGACTGGAGGGAGACACCGATCAACTGGTCTGGCTCGGCGCTTATGCGCAACCGCTGACGGAGACCGAAATGAATACATCGATTGCGGTCCGCCGTGGCATTGACCGCCGCAGGAAACCCCGCGACACGGCAGACCGGAGGAAGTCCGACAAAGGATTTACGGCCCGCAAGGTCTCCTGATTGGACCGTTCCATAACACAACCCTGAAAGCACACTGATGACATCACCCCGACCCCGGCCCGGTATCATGGAAATAGCCCCCTATGTGGGCGGTGAATCCGGCATCGAAGGAAAGAGCAGAACCATCAAGCTGTCTTCCAACGAAGGCGCCTTCGGCCCCAGCCCGAAGGCCATGGAGGCCTACATGGCCCTGGCGGGAGAACTTCATCGCTACCCCGACGGCGGCGCAATCGGTCTGCGTCAGGAGCTTGCGACGCTTTACGGGCTTGATGCAGACCGCATCGTCTGCGGCGCCGGTTCCGACGAGATATTGTCGCTGTTGTGTTACGCCTATGCGGGCCCCGGTGATGAAGTCCTGCACAGCGCGCATGGCTTCCTGATGTACGCCATCAGCGCCAGGGCTGCCGGGGCAACGCCGGTAGCGGCGCCCGAAACCGACCTGACAGCCGACGTGGACTCCCTGCTCGCCCATGTAACGGAGCGCACGAAAATCGTCTTTCTGGCGAACCCAAACAATCCGACGGGAACTTACCTGTCGAATTCGGAGGTGGAGCGCCTTTTGCAGGGCCTGCCGGAAGATGTCCTTCTGGTTCTGGACGCCGCCTACGCCGAATTCGTGATCCGGGATGACTATAGCGCCGGCAGCGAACTGGTGGATCGCGCCAACAACGTCGTGATGACGCGGACTTTTTCCAAAATCCACGCCCTTGGCGGATTGCGCCTGGGATGGGGTTACTGCCCGAAGGAAATCGCCGACGTGCTGAATCGCGTCCGGGGGCCGTTCAATGTCAACGCCGCCGCCCAGGCCGCCGGTGTTGCGGCACTGAAGGATACGTCATTCACCGACATGGTGCGCGAGGAGAACCTGAAGATTCGCGACTGGACCGTCAACGAACTGCGCAAGCTGGACAATCACGGCATTGAGCTGACCGACAGCGTCGGTAACTTCATCCTCCTCAGATTGCCCGCTGAAGAAGGCCGTAATGCGGAAGCCTGTGACGCTTATCTGAAACAGCACGGCATTATCGTGCGCCGCATGGCCGGTTACGGCCTGCCGGAATGGCTGCGCATAACCATCGGCCGTATGGACGAAATGCGCACCGTCGTTCATGTTATCGGCGAGTTTCTTGAATCAAACCCATCTGACCAGGCGGGGTCATCCCATGAGTAATACTGATACGCCGCTTTTTGACCGTGTCACCTTTATCGGTATTGGGCTGATCGGCTCGAGCCTCGCCCGAGTCATGCGCCGCGACGGACTCGCCGGACACATCACCGTCACCGCAAGAACCCAGGCGACGCTGGACAAGGTCATGGAACTCGGTCTTGCGGACCATGTCACCCTGGACCAGCAGGAAGCTGTCCGTGATGCCGACCTGGTGATGATCTGCACGCCGCTTGGCGCTTACGAAGCCGTCGCCAAAACCATCGGCCCGCACTTGAAACCCGGCGCTATTGTCAGCGATGTGGGTTCCGCCAAGAAATGCGTGCTCCGTGACGTTGCGCCGCATCTGGCGGACGGCGTACATCTGGTGCCCGGTCATCCGGTTGCCGGAACCGAGCATTCAGGGCCGGAAGCTGGCTTCGCCGAATTGTTCATCGACAGGTTCTGCCTCATCACGCCGGAGCCCGGCACGGATGAAAAAGCTATCGCCAGGATAACGGCCATGTGGCAGGCCGCCGGAATGAACGTGGAAACCCTGGATGCGGACCATCACGACAAGGTGCTAGCCATCACGTCGCACCTGCCGCATCTGATCGCCTACACCATCGTTGATACCGCGGCCCAACTCGGTGATGACCTGAAACAGGAAATCTTCAAGTATTCCGCCAGCGGATTCCGCGATTTCACCCGAATCGCGGCTTCCGATCCGGTGATGTGGCGCGATATCTTCGTAGAAAACTCAGACGCTGTGCTTGAGATGCTGGGACGCTTCGATGAAGACCTCACCATGCTGAAACGCGCCGTCCGTCAGCATGACGGAGAGACGTTGCAGGAAATCTTCACACGCACCCGGTCCGTCCGACGTAGCATCATCGAAGCGAAGCAGCATACGCCGGAAGATCAGAAAACCTGACCGTTCCCCTCTCCCTCCCTGCACGAAAGGCCAAGCCATGATCAAACCGCCGTTCAGCAAGGAGGAATACCAGGCGAGGATCGCCAGGGTTCGCGCCCGTATGGCGGAACTGAACCTGGATGCGTTGATCGTTACGGACGTTCCCAACCAGAATTATCTCACCGGCTATGACGGCTGGTCGTTTTATACGCCGCAGATCGTGGCGCTTTCCCTGGAGGAGGGCGAGCCTTACTGGATCGGGCGCGCCATGGATGCAGTGGGTGGACGTTTGACAGCCCATATGCCGCCTGAATATGTGGTCGGCTTCCCCGAAGACCATGTCCACAAGACCGATATCCACCCCATGGACTGGATCGCCAACTACCTGAAAGACCTGGGCTGGGACGGCAAACGCATCGGCTATGAATCAGACACTTTCTTTTTCTCGCCCCGGGCCTTTGCCTGCCTGCAAAAAGGCCTGCCCAACGCCCGGTTCATCGACGCCGACACGCTGGTCAACTGGATCCGGTCCGTCAAGTCCGAGACGGAACTGAACTACATGCGCATGGCGGCGGAGATCGCCGCCAAAGTCCACGAACGCGCCCGCGAGGTTATCCGCGTCGGCGTGCGCCAATGCGACGCCGTGGGCGAACTCTTCAAGGTTCAGATGTCCGGCCATCCGGAGATCGCCGGCGACATCACATCGCTCTGCCCATTGATCATGGCTGGTGAAACGGCGTCGGCCCCACACCTGATGTGGACCGAGGACACGTTCGAGGACGGTCAAACCTGCGCCCTGGAACTTTCCGCCGCCGTTCGCCATTACAACGTCGGTCTCGCGCGTACGGTGCACCTGGGAAATCCTCCCAAGGAGTTGAACGACACCGCCAAGGCCGTCGAAGAAGGCCTGGAGGCCGTACTGGACATGATGAAGGCGGGCGTTACCGCCGGCGATGTGGAAGCGGCCTGGCGCGGCGTTATTTCACGCTATGGCCTGAAGAAGGAATCCCGCATCGGCTACGGCATCGGATTGGGCTACCCACCCGATTGGGGCGAACGCACCATCAGCCTCCGCGCCAACGAAGCAACGGTGCTGGAGCCCAACAACACGGTTCATGTCATGCTGGGCATGTGGATGGACGGTTGGGGCATGGAAATGAGCGAAACCGTCCGTGTCACGGAAAACGGCAACGAATGCCTGACCAGTTTCCCGAGGGGGGTTCACGTCATTGACTGATCATGTACTGACGGCGGAACAGCAGGACTTCTATCACAAGGAAGGGTACCTCTGTCTGCCCGGCATGATCGGCGATGACTGGCTCTCTAAACTGAGAAAGGCAATGGCTAATCTCGTTGAGCGATCCCGCTCTCTGACTCAATCGGATGGCACTTTCGATCTGGAAACCGGACACAGTGCCGAGACACCCAGGCTCCGGCGTGTTGCCTTTCTCGACGACCTCGATCCTGTTTTCTGGGATTTCGCCGTCAATAGCATTTTGCCGGATGTCGTTGCCGACCTGGTCGGTCCCGATGTGACCTTCCGGGAGTGCATCAGCAATTTCAAATGGGCGGAGGGCGGTCAGGAGGTCAAATGGCACCAGGATATTCCCTTTTACCCCCACACGAACCTGACGCTCATGCAGGTCCTCGTCGCCCTGGAAGATGTCACGGAGGAACAGGGCCCTCTGCAAGTTATTCCCAAATCTCACTTGGGGCCGGTTTTCGATCATTATGGACCAGATGGCGAATGGACGGGCTTTATCGACGAAACCGATCACGGCAAAATCGCTCTGGACACGGCCCAGGAATTGACGGGCCCGGCAGGCACCGTCACCATCCATCACGGGGTTACCGTCCACGGTTCGAAACGAAACGACAGTTCAAGGGGAAGGCCGATCATCATTCTGGGTTATAACGCGTCAGACGCGTTGCCCTATACGACGCCCGCCTACCCCAGCAGCCACCACGGCACCATCGTCAGGGGTATGCGGCCTACACATGCCCGCCACGACCCTGTGACTCTGCGATTGCCACCTGATTGGTCAGCAGGTTACACATCCATTTTCGAACATCAGGATCAACAGGATTAATTAATCCCGTTCCCGGCCTTACTTCACGATCATGCAGGCGCAATCTGCATCTCGGGTGACTTTCTGAGATACGCTGCCCATGAGCGCGCCTTCGATGGCGCCATGCCCCTTGGTGCCGAGGACAACAAGGTCCGAGCCATCCTTTTGAACCGCAGACACGATCGCATCGGCATTATCCCCACCAAGGACTTCACCCTTGACGGATTTAACGCCCATGTCTTGAGCTAAGCGTTTCGCCCGCTCAACGATCTTCTCACCCATGACCATGAGGATTTGGTCATCAATCGCCTGAAGGTCTGCTTCGGCGCTGGCCCTCATCATCTGCGAGGGAATATCCCCGACGGCTACCTGTTGAGGGGGCCTGTTTTCAACGAGATGTTCGACCTGGGCCATTTGGCGCAAGGCTTCAGGGGCTTCACCGTGCATCAGAACATGATAAACCGTCAGGTCCGCATCGCACTTGGACGCCAATTCGGAAGCCACTTGAACCGCTTTGTCAGCCAAAGGCGAGCCATCAGTTGCTACGGAAATTTTGCTAAACATGACACAACCTCCTTTCATTCGCTTTCTGGGCATTGATTCTAAAACCCAGCGATTTTTGCGCCATGACGTGGGTCAAGTGGGCCTAAAAGAGGATCTCTGAGAGGGTATTGGGATTTCTACAGCGACAGCCCGGCGCTGTCCTGCACCGCATCGTACATATCGGCCGCCGGCGTATCAAAGACGAACTCCGACCCGGCCGAGGCGTCCAGCCAGTCATCCCGGCCGAATTCTCTTTCAAGCTGCCCGGGGGCCCAACCCGCATAGCCGATAAACACCAGCATTTTTTCAGGCCCACGACCGGCTGCGGCGGCATCGAGCACGGAGGAGTCCAACGTCCAGGCAAGACCGCCCCCTACATCGATGCTCGAAGCGGCCTTGTAATCCGTGGAATGGACGATGGTTGCAGTATCGGGTTCCACCGGCCCGCCACTGTGCAACCTGACAGCCCTGGACATCTCGGCCTCATCGACCCGGTCCGGATTCAGGCCAAATCCCTCGATCAGGCTTCCCAAGGGCCCTTCGCCGATCAAGTGGTTGAGGATTACACCGAATGCGCCCGAGCGGTCATGTTCCAGGATCAGGATTACGGATTGCTGGAACCGGGGGTCCTGCAACCCGTCGGCAGCTATCAGTAATCGCCCAACCAGATAGGGGCCAGCTGGCTTCGCTTCATCTGCCAAGGCCTGCAATGGCAGGAAGGTAGCACAGACAACCACGAACGCCAGCAAACGGGCATGCCTTCGCAGGGTACAAAAAATCCTGTCACCCGACAGGCAACGGAAGCTGTGTCTCATCCGCGGATTATAGCAGGAAACGGTTTTTTACGTTAGCTACCACTCGACCGGGGGCATTCTGGTCAACGCCAACGGCCCCGCATATACGGTTCCGTCCTGAATGGTGATGGGAACGGAAAGATGGCTGATACCCGTCACGGAATCCGTTTCCGCCATGGCGCCGAGCACGAGCTTGGCCGCCAGAGCGTCTCCGCCACCGATCAGGCCGGTTCCCTCAAGCATATCGATTGCCTGGGAATACCCCTGCAAACGGGCCACGAACGAGCCGACGGGTTGCAGATCCTTGCCCAACGCCAGGGTACCATCTGCATCCATGCTCAGGGGACCGTAATCGACGAGCGCCTTTCGGACTTCCGCAACGCCGCCCTGATCGCGCCAGCGGGACAGGGAGCCCGGTGTCAGGTCAACCGGCAGGAGTCCGTAGATTTCCAATTTCAGCGCCGCCTGCCGGACAACCGTACCCACCACGCGGGCCAGCGCTTCATCGATCACCGGAATGTCGAGGTTACGAAGATCGATGGTTGCGGCGGCGGATTTTGTCCTTTCATCGGCCTCGGCGCCGGCAGGAACAATCCGGCTCAGTTCACCCGACAGTTTTCCTAGTTGGGAAACCATGCGCTGGTTTTCTTCCAAAACCAGATCGCTGCCCGCCATCTTTATCTCTTTAATATGACCACCCCTGATGAAGGCTGCATCGATCACCATTGCGCCAGCATCCAGGAAAACCGTCCGGGCCGGTTCGTTGAGGTTTTCAGAAAATTCGACCCGATGGCGCCCCGGCGCTTCTATCCGCAGTTTCCGCCACTGCCACGGGTGGCCCGACAGGGTCAGGGCATCAACGCTCCATGACCATGCCAGTTGCTCATTCACCGCGCCATCCGGGACCTTTACGACCCCTGGCTGTTCCATAACCGCCACCAGCCGGAACGGATAGCCCGAAACGCGCAACCCGTCCCACTGGACCGCATACCCGGCCAATTGCTGCTTCTGAACCCATAGGTCGAGGGCATCGAGCGCGCGTTTCGAAACAACCCACCAGTAAATGGAATAGATCACCACAATCGCCAACAGACTTAAGCCGGCTATAAGCCAAAGCTTGCGAGCCCTGGTGGAAAGGCTGGTTGTTTGTGGCGAAGGATCAGTCATGCCCGTCAAGGCGACCACCCATTTGATGGCGCGTCAACCCTGATTAAGCAGAATAGGTCATTGCAGTCCTGGCCTCAGGCCTATACACGGGGGGTCGATGTATCTGCTTTCAGGAAATCCATTTTATGCCCACACCCGACGACAAGCCTGCTGAAGACAAGGGCGATGCCAATGATCCATTTTGGCGAGACCCGTTGCCTGCGGTGTTTGTCTTGTTGTTCAGCACGGGTTTTCTCGGATCAAAGCTGGGGGCGCCCTATTCCGAACCGTTTACGTTCCTGGGCGTCCGGTTTGCGCTGGCCGCCCTGTTGATGGTCGCCATCTGCCTGATCTTCAGGGTTAGCTGGCCAAATACGCCGATACGAATTTTTCACGCCGCCGTGGTTGGTATCCTGGTCCATGGCACTTATTTGGGCGGCGTCTTCTGGGCCATCGACAACGGCCTGCCGGCTGGAATTTCGGCGCTTATCGTCTCGTTACAGCCTCTTGTCACAGGCCTGGCTGCCGGTCCGTTTCTGGGCGAGAAGGTTTCCATGCGGCAATGGACCGGCCTGATCCTCGGATTTGCCGGTGTCGCCCTGGTCATTGGGCAGAAACTTGATTTCAACATCGACATTATGTCGGGAGATGGCGCCGGATTCATTGCCTGCTTTATCTCCATGTTGGGCATTTCAGCCGGCACGCTCTATCAGAAAAAATTCTGCGCCGGTGAATCCCTGCGCGGCCACCAGGCCATTCAGTTGACGGCTGCTGCGAGCGTCATGGGGCTGCTCGCCTTCAGTCTTGAAACCCGCGAACTGGTCTGGGCGACCGAGTTTATCATCGCCATGACATGGCTGGTCTGCGTCATGTCTATTGGAACCTTTACGCTGCTATACGCCCTGATCCGCCGAGGGGCGGCGTCACAGGTCTCCAGCCTGTTTTACCTGATACCGCCCTGCACCGCGATCATGGCCTTTTTCCTGTTTGACGAGACCCTGGGCGCTCTGGCGATCATCGGCATGGGCATTACCGCAATCGGCGTTGCCCTTGCGACGCGGCAGGGATAGACGCAAAATACGGCCATGACACCTGCCATTCCAACCAGCGCTGACGGCAAGGACCTCTGGGTATTCGCCTACGCCTCGCTGATGTGGAAACCGGATTTCCCCCATACCGAGGTCAAGGACGCCCTGCTGCGCGGCTACTCGCGTCGGCTTTGCCTCTTTTCCCATCAGTACCGGGGCACCCCGGAACGCCCGGGCCTCGTCTTCGGGCTCGACCGGGGCGGGTGCTGCAAGGGCCGTGCCCTGAAAGTCGCCGCCCGCGATGTAGACGACGTCGTCGCCTATCTGTATTCCCGGGAAATGATCAACAAGGTCTACATCCCCCGCATGGTGGCAACCGAAATCGGCCCGGAGCGCACGCGTTCGCTGGCCTTTGTCGCGGACCGGAACCACTTCCAGTACGCGGGCAAGCTGGAAACGGAAGACGCCGTCCGGCTGATCCACCAGGGCCACGGTACGGCAGGGCCGTGCCTGGAATACCTGGAGAACACAGCTGAGCACCTGCGCGAGATCGGCATCCACGATTCCCATCTGGAACACCTGCTGGCCGCCGCCCTGAAAGCACGCTGATAAAGAGAAACCCCGGATGTCTTAACACCCGGGGTTTCCGATCTGTGTGCTAATACCGGAAGGGTCAGGAAGCGCCTTGGCCCTTCTCCGTCGCATTCACCAGGCACGCCATGTTGCCGTAAGGGTGCTTGTTCTCGTGCATCAACTGGTGCGCGTGGCCGATTTCATCGAAACTGTAGGTGCCTGACAGGCAGGGATCGACCTTACCGGCGATGACCAGTTCGTTGACCGCGGCTGCCTGGTCGTCATTGGCGAGATGGCTGCCCTGCAGACGCTTCTGCATCATCCAGTGATAGCGCAGGTCCATGGTGATGTTGTAGCCGGTGGTCCCGGCGCAGATCACGACCATGCCGCCCGTATCGCAGACGAAGCCGGAGGTCGGCAGCGTCGCTTCGCCCGGATGCTCGAAGACGATTTTCGGGTTCTTGCGTTCGCCGACGGCGTCCCAGATGGCCTTGCCGAAGGCGCGTGCGCCCTGCATCCATTCGCCCCATTCCGGGCTGTTGGTGTCGGGCATGACGCCCCAGTGGCTGAAGTCGTTGCGGTTGATCACGCCGACAGCGCCATGATCGAGACAGAACTGGCGCTTGTCTTCATCCGAGATCACGGCGATGGGCTTGCCACCTTGGGCCGCCGTGATCTGCAGCGCCATGGAGCCCAGGCCGCCGGCGGCGCCCCAGACCAGCACGACATCGCCTTCTTCAACGATGTTGGGATTCCAGCCCATGAGCATGCGGTAGGCCGTGGAAGCGCACAGCATGTAGCACGCCGATTCTTCCCAGTTCAGGTGCTTGGGCTTTTTCTGAATCTGGTGCGACTGGGCCTTGGCGAACTGGCAGTAGCTGCCGTAGTTGGTCTGGTAGCCCCAGATGCGCGTGGACGGCGCCAGCATGGGATCCTTACCGGACAACACCCAGGGATCATCGGGTTCCCACCAACCGGAATGCACAACAACCTCGTCGCCGATCTTGGTGTTGGTGACTTCGGAGCCGACAGCCCACACGATGCCGGAGCAGTCTGAGCCGCCGGCATGGAAATCTTCCGGCTCACCCTTCTTCTGGCGATCCTTGATCACATCGACGGGGATGCCGCGGGCCGCCCAGACGTTGTTGTAGTTGATGCCCGTCGCCATGACGTAGACCAGCACGTCCTTGGGGCCGATCTCCGGGGTGTTGATGATTTCACGCTGCCAGGCGTCCTTGGGTTCGCCGAAGCGGTCCTGGCGCACCAGGAAGGCGTGCATCTTTTCCGGCACGACGCCCAGTTCGGGCATTTCGCCGAGGGCGCAGATTTCTGGGGCATTGTCACTCATGATAGACCTCACCAAATAAACGGGATTAAAAGGGTTATTGTGTTCGTTGATGCGGTTTTTTACCTATTTTCGATATTTGTCAAACAAATAGATGAATTATTCAGAAAATGTGATATGTAAGGACGATGACGACACAATACGAACCCATCGTGACGCAGAGTATCGCCGTGCAGATTGCCGAGCGGATTCAGGAATCCATCACCAACGGAACCCTGAAAGCCAACGACAAGCTGCCCACGGAAGAGGAACTGGCGCGCCAGTTCAACGTCTCGCGCCCGACGATCCGCGAGGCCCTGAAACGGCTGGCGGCGAAAAGCCTGATCCGCTCACGCCGCGGCCCCTCGGGTGGCACGTTCGTCAACAGCCCCAGCCAGGATGACATGATCGACGACCTGAAGTCGGCGGTCTCGCTGATGGTCGGCATGGGCGAATTCGAATTGCCAGACATCGCCGAAACCCGGCACGAACTGGAACTGGTCTGTGCCCGGCTGGCGGCGGAACGCCGCACGGATGACGAACTCGACCGCATGGCGGTGGAAATCGAGCTGCAAAAGGACGAGAACTTAAGCGATGAGGATTTCTGCGCCTCTGACGTGCGCTTTCACCGCGCCCTTGTCGACGCCACGAAAAACCCCGTCCTGCAGTTCCAGATGTTCACCGTGATCGAGGCCCTGCAGCCGGTGGAGAACCTGGTGATCTTCCGTTTTCGCAAGCGCGACAAGATCATCCGCCAGCACGAAAAGATCCTGCGCGCCATCGACTCGCGCGACCCGGACAAGGCGGAAAAGGCCGTCAACGAACAGATGGCCTACCTGCGCGAACGCTTCGCTCAGGCACAGGCTTGGCAAAGCGAGAAGGATGGAACGAGTCCATCCTAAACACTTTTAAAGCGGCGCATCCGTGAAACCGTTTGCAGTTTGCGTCTGCCGTATCCAGGCATCGACTTCATGGCTATCGGCGACCACCTTGTCTTCCGTCGCATCCAACCTGATTTCAGGCGTAACAGGCGACAACAGGACCAGGACAGCCCGTATGGTCTTGGTGGAAATCATACCCATTGATTTTCTCCTGTTGCTTCCTGTCGCCTGCAAGCAGGCGACAGGAAGCAATGGATCGGTACAGGATGTGCGTAGCCTTGAATTAGCCGGCAACGCATTCGATGTTGACCGGAACCGGTCGGCATACGGTCGTGCAAACCGGGGAGTGGGCTTTTGAGAAGGCCAACAGGTCTTCGAGTTCCTCCTGCGAGCAATCCGCTTTCACGCTCATGCGGATGTTAATGCTCTCGTATCCGGGAGAAACATTTTCGTCCATGCCCAGCAGGCCTCGTAAATCCAGGTCTCCTTTAAGCTCGGTCGAAAGCTCCTCGATCGTGATGCCACGTGCCGTAGCATGCAGGATGAATGTCGTGGTTACACAACCGGCCAGGGCATGCAGCAGGAATTCGACCGGATTGGCGCCTTCGTTGTTGCCGAGAAGAACCGGCGGCTCGCCATTGGTGAATTCAAAATCGGTTTCGCGGGAATCGTCTTCACGGCCGGCGCCGTAAAAATCGCGAATGGTCGATTTGTTGGCGCCGCCGTCGATCCAGTTGTTCTTTGCCCGGAACTGGAATCTGGCCAGGCCCGTATCGGCCTTGATCGCATCAAGGGTGGCAAACATCTGGCCCAGATCCAGGCCGTTTCTCACGTCAATTTTTTCAGCTGTTGCTGCGTTCGTCGTCATTAGTCTTCTCCTATATCTCGAAAAAATTCGTTCGCGCCATTTCCGGCCGGAACAGCCTGGATGGCGGACGAGGAGGAATTTAATGCTGGACTTTCATTTTCATAAGATCGATTTTTGACAAAAAAGGACTGTTTATGCCACAAAACGAGAATTCATATATGTCCCAAGCATCTCAGAACCCCATCGAAGCCCTGATCGTCGCCGTTCCTGAAACGGCAGGATCGGCCCTCTACGGTATGGTTGATGTGCTCTCGGCCACCGGCAACCTGTGGCAGACGCTTTCCGGAAACGAATCTCCCCGCCAGATGATCCGCCCCCGCATCGTTTCCACAACGAAAGAACAATTCAGTTGCGGCAACGCCATTCCTGTGGCGCCGGAATTCAGTATCAAAGACGACCCTGAGGCCGATATCATCATCCTGCCGGAACTGTGGCTCGATCCGGATGACGACATGAAGGGGCGATACCCTGACCTGATTGACTGGGTTCGCAGATGTTACCAGCGCGGCAGTTCGATCTATTCGGCCTGCTCCGGGGCCGTCATGCTTGCCGCAACCGGTCTTCTTTCAGGACGCGAGGCAACATCGCACTGGGGTTACGAGAATCTGTTCCGCACAAAGTTTCCGGACGTAAATTTCCAGCCCGGACCAAGCCTTGCCTTTGCCGACCCGTCGGGGCGGATCGTTACCGCAGGCGGCGCCAGTTCCTGGCACGACCTGGCGCTTCACATCATCTCGCGTCATTGCAGCCCTGGCGACGCGCTGCACATCGCCAAGGCTTACCTCCTGAAACTGCACGACGAAGGGCAACTTCCTTACGCCAGTTTCGTGCGTCACCAACCTCATGCTGATTCCGCAGTCCGGCGCTGCGAAGACTGGCTATCCGAACACTATCGGGAAGCCGACGCCGTAACGGACGCCGTCGGCATATCCGGCATTCCGGAAAGAAGCCTGAAACGGCGGTTCAAGAAAGCGACCGGATCATCCCTGATCGGCTATATCCAGAATTTGCGTATTGAAGAAGCCAAACAGATGCTCGAAACGGAAAAGAGTTCATTCGAGGACATATCCAACGCGGTCGGTTATGAAAACCCGACATTCTTCAGGCGGCTATTCAAGCGCACAACCGGCCTGACCCCGGGCCAGTACCGGCGCATGTTCCATACCTATACCGACGTATCCGGCGCGTCCGCCTGATAAACCAGCGAGGAATGTATTAATCTGATCCCAACACTTAATCCCAACTGGGCCCCACCACCTTGCCGTCTTCGAAGCGGGGCGGATTGTACGTGCCCGCATCCGGCGAAACCCCACCGGTTGCCGCCAGGAAGGCCAACGAGGCAAGAGTCAGCACGAATCCCACCAGAATGGCCCAGAACGCCGCCCCCTTGGTAAAGGATGGCGGCTCGTCGCCACTGGTTTCGGCGCGCTTTCGGGCATACCAGAGCCACAGGATGTAGA
This sequence comes from uncultured Thalassospiraceae bacterium, assembly GCA_964344255.1. GTDB lineage: Bacteria > Pseudomonadota > Alphaproteobacteria > Rhodospirillales > Casp-alpha2 > JAJFIE01. The sequence continues at coordinate 45,169 of CAYFMQ010000005.1, read as the reverse complement.
CCGCCAGGGGCGCGATAAGCGGCAGGATGATCTGAATGAAAACGCGTGACATTGGCGGCCCCCCTGCCTCTCAACCCTTACTGTCGGTTTCAAGTGTAATGACGGAATCCATCACGATTTCATAGAAATTCCTGACCATCCCCGCCGTCACGCCCCAGATATGATATCCGTTATAGGGCATGGCGTAGGCATACCATGTCTGGTCGCCGAACAAACGTGTTTCACGCTGATGGTTAACGGGGTCCAGCAGGAACGAAAGCGGCACTTCGAAAACTTCCGCCACTTCATGCGGATCCGGGCTGATATCGAAGGGCGGCGTAATCCGCGCAACGACCGGCGTGACGGAAAAACCTGTGCTGGTCAGGTAGGTGTCGATCCGCCCGATAACCTCAATATGACGACGGTCGAGACCCACTTCCTCTTCCGTTTCCCGGAGCGCCGTTTCTTCAGGTGTTCTGTCGCCTTCCTCCACATGTCCGCCCGGAAAGCTGATCTGACCCGGGTGATGTTCCAGGTGATCGGTGCGCTGGGTAAACAGGACCGTCGGCCCTTCCTCACGGGTGATGATGGGGACCAGGACGGCGGCTGGCCGAAGGGGCTCGTTTACCAGGAAATGGGGATTGACCACCTGGGGTTCGTTGTCGATGGGCTTGTCCCAATAGTCCGCAATCCGACTTTCAATATCGATTAAATCCAGTGTTACAGACAGTGACGGCATCCGTTATCTACTCCACATGACCGGCCGGCCCGATGGGGAAAAAGCAACCGTTGCTCCAAATGCCCCAAACTTCGGCTCCATCCACTTCCATCATCTCGCCCTCTTCCACAAGATGATAGAAAACGGAACGGACGATCAGGGCCTCAAGCCGGTCCTTAAGGGTAATATACGGTCGTGGCGCGCCGGTTTCCATGTCCTCGGAAATCCTCAAGGGATGTTCTTCGTCCAATGTCACAACCGTGTCCACGTTCGTCCTGAAGGAGATAACGCGGTCTTCACCCGAGCCTTCGGTTATCAACTCAACAGCCGTGAACGGGGCGTCATCAACCCTGATACGCGCCATTTCAGCCGGCGTAACCAGCCAGTAACGGCCTTCGTCATCGCGGCGGATGACGCTGGAGAACAGCTTGACCAGTTCCTTGCGACCGATGGGCGAACCCTGATAATACCAGGCGCCGTCGGTGCCGATCCGCATATCGATTTCCCCGCAGAACTCCCGCCCGGGCTTGGCGGCAAGTCCGGCCATATCTTCCGGCAGATCGTCAATGGCGAGTCCTGAAACGGTATTTCCAGCCTTTGCAGCCGTCAGTCCACCATCCAGACTCCGATCCAGGCTCAATATGCTATTATTCTCTGAATTGTCTTCTTTTGAATTTGTCATATTTCAACCGATTGCAGAGAAGCCTATTTATATTCACAATATAGGTATTCGATAAAGGAGCACAGACCTTGGACGTACCGGCAGAAGAAACAAACACTAAAACCGCCGAAAACCCGGCAAATCCGGATGCAATCGTCGCAGAGATTGAACAGATTGGCGACTCTCTTCGCAAGGCCCGCACCGCCGTAGGCCGCGTTATCGTCGGCGTTGACCAGGTGGTTGAAGAGACATTGATCACGCTACTGGCAGGCGGTCACGTACTTTTGATCGGCGTGCCGGGGCTGGGAAAAACAAAACTGGTAGAAACGCTGGGTGTCGTTTTCGGCCTTCAGGAGCGCAGAATTCAGTGTACGCCCGACCTGATGCCCGCCGATATCCTGGGCTCGGAAGTTCTGGAGGAATCTGAGACCGGCAAGCGATCCTTCAGGTTCATCCAGGGCCCCGTGTTCTGCCAACTGTTGATGGCCGATGAAATCAACCGCGCCAGCCCCAGAACGCAATCCGCGTTGCTGCAGGCCATGCAGGAAAACCGGGTATCCGTCGCCGGTCATTATCACGACCTGCCGCAGCCCTTCCATGTGCTTGCGACTCAGAACCCGCTGGAACAGGAAGGCACCTACCCCCTTCCCGAGGCGCAGCTTGACCGGTTTTTCATGCAGATTGACGTGGGCTATCCGGATCAAGACGCCGAACGCCAGGTTCTGCTCGACACCACGGGCGCGGAAACGGTCACGCCGCAAGCGGTCCTGTCGGCCGATGACCTTATGGCAGCGCAACGCCTGATCAGACATGTCCCGGTCGGCAACAGCGTCATAGACGCAATCCTCAGGCTGGTCCGGTCCGGCCGCCCGGAGAGTTCACCTCTTGAAGAGATTCGCCATCACGTTTCCTGGGGGCCCGGCCCACGGGCCAGTCAGGCATTGATGCTGGGTGTTCGCGCCCGCGCCGTCATGGACAACCGGTTGTCGCCGAGCGTAGAAGACGTGCTAGCCCTTGCCCACCCGATCCTGCGCCACCGCATGGCGTTGACGTTTGCCGCGCGTGCCGAAGGCGTCAATCTGGAGCAACTGATTGATCGTATGTGCGACGGCATTGCATAAAATAGATGAGCCACGAGCCGACACCCACAGCCGAAGACATTCACCACCGGGCAGAAGAACTTGGCGCCGACCTGCCGCCGTTGCTGGTTGCCGCCGAAAGGGTGGCCGCCACGGTTTCGCAAGGCGTTCATGGCCGCCGCCGCGTTGGCCAGGGTGAAACGTTCTGGCAGTTCCGGCGCTATCAGCCAGGAGATTCCGTGCAACAGATCGACTGGCGGCAATCGGCAAAATCCCAACCTGTCTACGTCAGGGAAACGGAATGGGAGGCAGCAGAGAGCGTCTGGCTATGGCGGGACGCCAGCGGTTCCATGGATTACAGCTCATCGGCAGAGCTGCCGACCAAGGCGGACCGGGCCTCATTGCTGACGCTGGCCCTTGCGGCTCTATTGATCAGGGGAGGCGAGCACGTTGCGCTTTGCGGTCACAACCGACCGCCGTCCACCGGACGGGCCGCCTTGCTGGAAATGGCCGCCCTGCTCTCACAGGGCGCCGGCAATGGAAAGAATGCCGGCACGCCACAGGTCTCCGGACAGAGCATATCATCCATAAACGACCCTATCCCTCGCGACGCCTGTATTGTTCTGTTCGGCGATTTTCTCGATCCGGTCGAGCAGACCAGAGCCGGTCTCGAAGCCATCAGCGCCAAGGGAATACGCGGGCATCTGGTCAGAATCATCGATCCGGCGGAAGAAGGCCTCCCCTATTCCGGGAGGATGCTCTTCAGGGGTTGCGAGAATGACGGCGAGGTTCTTCTTGACGGCATCGAAACCGTTCGCGACGAATATGCGGAAATCTGGCAAACCCACAGTGCATCGTTGGAAGCGGCGGCACAGTCATCGGGCTGGGGATATCTGACGCATCATACGGACCATCCGGCTGAAGAAGTCCTGCTGATGCTGTACCTGGCGCTCTCCGACCAGCAGGGGCGCCGCCTATGGTAAGCTTGGGCGCATTGTCATTTTTGACCCCTATTGCATTTCTCGGGTTGCTTGTCCTGCCTCTGGTTTGGTGGATCATTAGGCTGACGCCGCCCCGCCCCCAACAGGTTCGGTTCCCGGCCATCAGGTTGCTGATGCAGGTCCGGTCGTCTCATCAATCCAGCCATTCCTATCCATGGTGGCTGCTGCTGTTCCGCCTGGCCATGGTGACGCTGCTAATAACCGGGGCGGCGTCGCCAACCCTGAACCACCAGGCGACGGTCCAATCGAACGGCCCTTATATCATCATCGTGGATGATGGATGGACGGCGGCCAATGACTGGACATCGCGCGTCGAATACATGGAGGAACTTGCCCTCCAGGCCGACAGGCAGGGGCGCGGCATTTTGTTGTTGACGACGTCGGAAACCGCCACACCACCCAATCCCGGCATCCAGAGCGCCACGGACGCCCTTGAAACCATCCGGGCCATGCGTCCCAAGCCCTGGCAGACAGACAGGTCATCTGTCTTGAAGACGCTGCTGGCTCCTGAATTATCCCTGGAAAAGGCAGGAAGGATTATCTGGCTTGGCGACGGCTTGCAATCCGGTGACGGAGAATTTCCCGGGCTTCTTGAAGCGCTGGCGAGATTCGGCCCTGTAACCCTCGTCCTTCCCGAACCTGGAAATGAGGCGAAGGCTCTTTTCCCGCCCTTTGAAGAAGGCGAGGACTTCATCATCCCGGTTCGTCGCGCCCGCCCCGGAAAGGTAGATGCGGTCAGCATCATCGCCTACGATGACAACAACCGTGTCATCGGCCAGACCGTCGCTACCTTTGGGGAAGGCGACATGATTTCCGAAGCCGACATGGACATCCCCCTTGAGATACGTAACCGAATTGAACTGCTTCGCATTGAGGGAGAACGCTCGGCGGGCGCCGTCGTCCTGCTCGACGAACGTTGGAGAAGACGCCCGGTTGGGCTTATCAGCACGGACAGTATCGGTGAAGATCAGCCGCTGCTCAGCGGGCAGTATTACCTGGACCGCGCCTTGCAGGCCGTAACCGACGTTCAAAGCGGTCCCGTTGAAGACCTGCTTGACCGGGAAACGGCCGTTATGATCATGGTCGATCCCGCGCCGTTAAATAAGGCCGATCATGATGACCTCGTTCATTGGGTCGAACGTGGCGGCATGCTGGTCATTTTTGCCGGGCCGCGGATTGCTTCGCTCGGGCCGGACAGGGTGTCGGTCAGTCAACCAAGCGCTGCATCAACCCTGACGGTCGAATCGGCCCTGAACGAAGAAGCCAAAAATCCTGAAATCAGCTTACAGCCCGACAGTGAGGTTCAGATGTTATCTCTGTTGCCGGTCAAGCTGCGTTCCGGCGGCCGGGCCATCGGCGGCGCCATGTCATGGCGGCGACCGGCGTCCATAGCGCCATTTTCAGAGGGCAGCCCCTTTCAGGGCCTTATCATTCCCAAGGATGTGCGTATCAAGCGCCAGGTTCTGGCTGTACCCTCACTTGATCTTGAAGATATTACCTGGGCAAGCCTGACCGATGGCACGCCCCTGGTCACAGCTCGACCCCGAGAGCAGGGAACAGTCGTTCTGTTTCATATTACAGCCAATGCCGAATGGTCCAACCTGCCTCTGTCCGGACTGTTCGTCGATATGCTGAAACGGATCACGGAAATCAGCCGCGGCGTCGGAACGGGTGGCGATAGCGCACGTGGCCTGATGCCCCCCCAACGCACACTGGACGGATTCGGCGACCTGACAACGCCGCCTGAAACCGCCGTAACCCTGAGCCGCGGCAGTTTTGAGTTATCCCCGCCATCGCCACGCCATCCGCCCGGATTTTACGGCGAAAAGGATTCACAACGCGCCCTGAACCTTTCTTCCCACTTAGCCCCGTTGCAGGCCGTTGGCGGCATACCGGATATCATCGACCGGGACATTTACACTCAATCGGAAGAACGCTCCCTTGCCCAATGGTTCTTCCTGGCCGCCGCCTTGATGCTGGGGCTGGATATGGTGATCAGCCTGTGGATGCGCGGTAAGGGGGTTACCCTATCCCGGGCTTCGCAGGCATCTGCCGCCATGCTGCTTGCTACTGCCGTTAGCGTCATGCCAACCCAGGCGTTGGCTCAGGACCAGACTGGCACCCTGATTGACAACCAGATCATCGAAGCCGCGAACCATACACGCATTGCCTACATTGTAACGGGAGATCCACAAACCGATGCCATAAGCCGGATAGGGCTTACCTCGCTTGGTGATTACATGGCGCAAAGAACATCCGTCGAACTGGCGCCGCCCGTTGGCATCGACCCCGAGACCGATGAACTGTCAGTTTATCCCTTGATTTACTGGCCGATTACCGACACCACGGCAGTGCCCAGCGCCCTGGCCGCTCACCGCATCAACACATTCATGTCGAACGGCGGCACCATCCTGTTCGACACCCAGGATCCCAGCGGCGCCGGCAACCCGAGACAACTGAGGCAATTTGCAACCGTGCTGGATATTCCCAGGCTGATGCCGGTTCCCGGCAACCATGTTCTGACCCGCGCCTTCTACCTTCTGAGCGAATTTCCCGGACGATGGGCGGGAAGCCCGGTCTGGGTCGTTCCTGCTGAAGAAAGAATCAACGATGGCGTTTCACCCGTGATAGCCGGCGGACATCACTGGACTGCGGCCTGGGCTACCGACGCCAACAAGCAGCCCCTATTCGCCGCAATTCCGGGTGGCGAGCGGCAGAGGGAATACGCCTACCGTTTCGGAATCAATCTGGTGATGCATGTCCTGACTGGCAATTACAAGAACGACCAGGTCCATCTGCCAACCATCATGAACCGGCTGGGGCAGTAAACGAATGCGGGATAGATGATGTCAGACAGCGTACTAAGCTTATCCTTCGTTCCAGTCATAGCTTGGGAATACATAATCGTCCTGGGCGGGGTTTTGCTATTCCTTGGCGTTCTCGGGCTTGTCAGGAACGCCAGCGGCAGCATACTCCGTCTTCTGATCTCCACTGTCATCATCCTGACACTTACCGGACCCAGGCACCAACAGGAACAACGCGTTGCCCAGGATGACGTCGCCATTGTCGTTGTTGACCGTTCCCCCAGCCAGCTTGTCGAAAACCGCCTGCAACAGGTCGACCAAGCGCTCGAAACAGTGAGAGATGCTTTCGACAGGCATTCGGGCCTTGAAACGCGGATCATTGAAATGGACGACACAAACAATGACGGGGGTACGCGCGCGCTTTCGGCCCTGGCGCTTGCCGCGGCCGAAGTTCCCGCCAACAGATTCGCCGGCGCCCTGTTGATAACGGATGGGCAAGTCCACGATGCCGATGACCCTGATATTCTTTCGGCCCTTCCCCCGGGGCCTATACACACCCTGATCAGCGGCGAAAAACAATCCTTCGACCGGCGGCTGGTGATCGAGAAGATTCCGGCCTATGGCCTTGTCGGTCAGGAAATAAACATGACGTTCCGCGTCGAACAAACGGCCGGACCAAATGTTACAATCCATCCCGTAACAGTGTCGCTTTCCATTGACGGCAAACACGCAGGCTCCATCGAGGCCCGGCCGGGCCGCACCACGTCTTTCCGCCTCAAGCTGGAACATGCCGATACATCGGTCATCGAATTGTCGGCAGAAGCCGCCGAAGGGGAGCTTTCCCTCATCAACAATACAGGCGTAGCGACAATCAACGGCGTACGCGACAGGTTGCGCGTGCTGCTGATTTCCGGACAACCCCACGCCGGAGAAAGAATGTGGCGCAACCTGCTGAAATCCGATCCCGCTGTCGACCTTGTCCATTTCACGATTTTACGTCCGCCGGAAAAAAGCGATTTCACGCCAATCAAGGAACTCTCCCTGATTTCGTTTCCGACATTTGAGTTGTTCGACATCCGGATCAATGAATTCGACCTGATCGTTTTTGACCGGTATGTTGTGCGCCATGTCCTGACACCCCGATATTTTCGCAATATTGGGAATTACATGCGTGAAGGCGGTGCAATCCTTGTCGCCATGGGACCGGAATTTGCCGGCAAGAGGAGCCTTTATGAAACGCCGATTGGCCCCCTGCTGCCAGCCAGGCCGACGGGGAACGTCATTGAAGAAGCCTTCCAACCCAGCCTGACGGATAAGGGCCTGCGCCATCCGGTGACGGCGGGACTATCGGATGCATCCCTGGCCGGTGATCCGGGAAACGCTCATACGCCTGATTGGGGACGGTGGCTCAGGCAGGTCGAGACCATCAACCGGTCCGGCTCCATTCTGATGCAAGGGGTGGCGAACAGACCCCTTTTAACCCTCGACAGGGTAGAGAACGGCCGGGTCGGCGTCCTGACAAGTGATCATATATGGCTATGGGCCCGGGGGTTTGACGGGGGTGGACCACAGGCGGAACTGGTCAGGCGTCTGGCCCATTGGCTGATGAAGGAACCGGCCCTGGAAGAAGAACGCTTAAGCGCCGTCGTGCAGCAGGATATGCTGGAAATTTCCCGACGCAGTTTGGAGGCGCCACCGGCGAGCGTAAGCATTACGTCTCCGACAGGTCGCATTGACGAATTGCTGCTTGAAGAAACCGTTCCCGGCCAGAGCGTGGGGCGTTACCCGGTATCGGCTCCCGGCGTTTACAGGGTCGATGACGGAGAGTTAACCGCTCTGGCTGCCGTTGGCTCCCTCAATCCCCTCGAATACAAGGACCTCCGCGCAACCGCCGACGTTCTGGGGCCTGTTGCCGCAAAAACCGGAGCTGGCGTTTTCTGGCTTACCGACTCCATGCCGGAAATCCGCCGCGTCAAACCGACGCATAAGGCATCCGGAACGGACTGGATCGGGTTACGCCAAAACAACGCATTCATGGTGTCGGGTGTTGCTGAGATTCCGCTCCTGCCGTGGTGGTTGAGCGCCACCCTGATCATCGCCCTCCTTTTTTGCGCCTGGTGGCGAGAAGGGCGGTAAAAAATATTACCGGTCATTCTGGTTACAATTTAACTATTCTATTTCAACCATACATTCCACTGTATGGCCTTCTTTAGCGCTTATTAGGGGAGAGTCTAATGGTTGTTCTTGCATTGGTTGTCGGAGCTGCTCTTGGAGCGATCGCCGGTCTTGGGCTGGGCGATATGGTCAAGTTCAGCATTCTGGGCGAAACACTCAATCACCGGTATGTTTTCATGCTTCTCGGCTCCATCGTTGGATATGGCGTTGCCTGGATGTTAACCCGATCCTACAGCAAAAATGAAAGCAGCCAGGAACAAGAATCCGGCCTGTGATTAAGGCGTCAAACGTTAATCCAGGACCATGGATGTTAGACCGTGCCCGAACGCATTACCGATGAAATCTGGGTGCAGTTTCTAAGCGGAGACTTTCCCGCTTCCTTGTCCCTTTATGAAAGAAACTGTGTGACGATCTGCAAAAGCAAGGAAACCTGTTCCCTGAAGCGGGAAAAACGGAACGTCGCCGGTTGCATGGCGGGGCGTCTGGCTTATGTCTCACTGATCAGCCCGGATTGCCGTTTAGAGGACAATCTCAATACCTTCAATAAATGGCGGGCGAAATCTTTACGGCCTGAAAAGATCTAGATCCTCAGCCACCTAGGCATAAAGGGGCGCCACAGCAGGATCGATTAAGTCGTTACTTCCCGGTTGTGACATCGTGGCCGATACTGTGTACCTCCACCAGCACTCCCTTTTCATCGAAGCGCCCATGATCTACCCAGAGGACATCCCGTTCCTCGCCATCGAACCTTGTCATTCTGAAGACCTGCTGAACGGTTGGTTGATCCGGCGATAGCTGAAAAATTAATTTCCGGAAAACTTTCAGTTCTTCAGGATCAAGCTCCCCGCCCGCCTTCTCCTGTAGGAGTTCCTGTTCGGATTTTCCGGTAAATTCAGAATACGCACGATTTACATAAACCCTTGATCCATCAGGTAAGTATATGCCCATCAACTGTGAGGAAATATTCAGCAACTGCTTGAAACGGCCCTCGCTTTCCCTGAGCGCCTGTTCGATCATGACATAGTCCGTAATATCCTGCGTCGTGCCGATCGAGCGAACCAGCACGCCTTCTTCATTGAGGACAGGCTGAGAAATTTCGCGGACATATCTGAGCTCCCCTCCCGCCGTTATGATCCGGTAGCGGATGTCGTAACCGCCATAATTCTGGTCTGCCTCCACAACCTGCTCACGGTAAAATCCCCTGTCATCCGGATGAACAAAGGCATCGTCGAAATAGCTGATATTGTTTCTGTTCATATAATTTTCGATCGTCATGCCATGGAGCCGGGCATTTTCTTCAGAAACGAAGAGATATTTATCGCCTATGTCATCCCATACCCAATGGCCCATCGAAGCCAGTTTGTTGGCCTGCAGGAGCATGGCCTCATGTTCTTCCAACTCTTCCTTGGTCCGCTCAAGGGCATGCTGGGCAGCCAGTCTTTCCTGTTTGTCATGGCGTTGGATGAGAGCGGCAAAACCGTTTTCATAGCCTTTGATGAATTCATCCACGACCGGTCTGTATTGGGGAGATAGACCGGTGATGATACGACGCTTGTCATCGCTATCGGATTCGGTTACCGCCATCTCCAGCTGTTCAAGTTTTCTCAACGCCCTTCTGGCGGTACTGGCGGAAAGATTTGTCGCATAGGGGATATCCGTAACGCCAATAACAGTGCCTGCAATGTAGTTCTCGATCAGGAAGTAAAGCACCTCCCATGCCGCTATCGTGAGCTTGTTCCAGTCGGATATGCTCCGGTTTTTGACAAAGGCCTGCTGCAGGCTGTTCCGCAGGTTGCGATGGCGGTAAAAGCCGGAGTTCACCATCAATGCGATAACCGCATCATGGTTGAATAAAAACTCTGTCGATTTGCCTACAGGATTGCTCAATGGTTTTCTAAATTATTGGTTTTTTACGTGAGGCATACACCCCCAAGAACGCTTGTTCTAATCCAATAATGTCCCTGAAATTTCAAATATACGGTAGAGAGTATACCACCAAATTGACCGACAATTTTTAAAAAATCTAATATAACGAGCAGAATGACCGGAACCATTCGTAGGGCTAATAATGGGAAACCATTGGATATATGAAAGAGATACGGGTAATAGGGTATAACTGGCATGGAAACAGGGAGATACCCGTAGCGTGAGCAACGACGCCTCAGGAAGCATGCAAATCCTTGACTTGTGGCCCACAAAGCTGGTGCGTAAAACCCTTGCCGAATACGAGGCGCCAAACAAGGAACTGCTGAAACTGGTAATGGACTGGGACAGGACATCGGCCGATTTGACGACGGATTACCAGGACAACAACCCTTTTGAAATAGACCAGCCAGCCACCAACTGGCTGCGCCAGCAAGTCAATGCAACAATCATCGAATACCTCCAGGCCATCGGTATCGATTTTCCCGTAAATTGGCAGATACACGGTTGGGCCAATGTCAACCGGCGCGGGGATTACCATGACACACATAACCATCCGCATTGCTATTTAAGCGGAACCTACTACGTGAAGGTGCCGACAAAGCGTTCCGGTTCCAGGCAACGTGGAGACATTCGGCCAAACTCCATTACCTTCTACGATCCGCGCACCGGCTTCAATATGCAGTCCATACGCAACGATCCTTATGTAGACCCGGAATATACCGTCCTGCCTGAGCCGGGATTGTTGATGCTGTGGCCGTCCAGCCTGATGCATTTTGTCCACCCGAATCTGAGCGAGGACAAACGTATATCCATCAGCTTCAACATCATCCTGAAATGGTCCAACGACTACCTGCCCAGACAATAAAGCCAGCTAGCAATAAAAAGGGGACATTCTTGAACAGATCGGAAAGACGGCGCCAGAGTAAAATGGCGAAAAAGTCAACAAAGCCAGCCGGCACGGGAAGCTTGCAGGGAGCGGCAAAGGATTTATCCCTTTCCGACGCCGTACAAGCCGCAAAGACATATTACGCCAATGGCGACCTTGGTACGGCGGAAAAATTCTGCCGGCAAATCCTCGAACAGGTGCCGAACCAGGCTGACACACTTTGCATTCTTGGCGTGATTGCTCACCAGACCGGCAAAAGCGAGCAAGCTATTGAACTGATTAACCAAGCCATTTCCCATGAACCCGACTTCCCCGACGCCCACAACAACCTGGGGGAAGTCTATCGCGCCATGGCCCGATACGAGGAAGCCAGGGCGTGCTTTGAAAAGGCCATTGACCTCAATCCCGGTTTTTCCGAGGCGTACAACAATCTGGGCGCCGTTCTTAAGCAGGGAAAGCGTCCCGACCTCGCCACACAATGCTTCAACAAGGCAATCGAGTTAAAACCCGATTATGCCGACCCCTATACCAATCTGGGCAACATTTACGATGACATGGGCCAGCATGACGAGGCCATCAGCCACCACCGCAAAGCCATTGCCATCAACCCCCGGTACGTGCTGGCGTACCGCAACCTGGGCAAGGTTCTTCACAATCTCGGCCGACTGGACGAAGCAATGCAGGCATACCGGCAGGCGTTGGAACTAAGTCCCGACGAAGCGGAAATTCACCGCCAGATGTCCCGCATCAAACGGTTTGACGCCGTTGATGACGATGTCCGCGCCATGGAAAAAACCTACGCCAGGGCAGATCTGGCGGAAGAAAAAAAAATGTATATGTGTTTTTCTCTCGGTAAGGCCTACGAGGACATAGGTGATTTTGACAAGTCGTTTGAATTCTACAGAACCGGCAATACTCTGAAACGCAAGACCTTCGATTTTTCCATCGGGACCGAAGCCGATTATATAGGCCGAGTACAGCGGACATTCACGGACGAACTGTTCGGCCGCTTTGAAGGATCCGGCGTTCAGGACACGACACCGATTTTCATTGTTGGCATGCCCCGTTCCGGCACGACGCTTGTTGAACAGATCCTCGCCAGCCACCCGGATGTGTACGGCGCCGGAGAGCTGTCCATTGCTATTGATCTCGTCCATGCCCTGACCTTAAGCGAAGATAACCGGTATCCGGAAAACCTTGCCCGCATGGAAGCCCAGAGCTTCACCAATATGGCCGGGTATTATCTTGAGAACCTGCGGAGATATTCTACTGATGCAAAACGCATCACCGACAAGATGCCGGGAAATTTCCTGCAGGTAGGCTTGATCAAGCTGATGCTGCCCAAGGCCAAAGTCGTTCATTGCCGGCGCAATCCCATGGACACGTGTTTGTCCATTTACAAGAACCTGTTCGCCGATGGTCATTTCTACAGCAACGATCTGGAAGAACTGGGTGCGTACTACAACCTCTACCGCACAACAATGGCGCACTGGGAGAATGCCCTGCCCGGCTTTGTCCATCATGTAAGCTATGAAAACCTGGTCCAGGATATGGAGCCGAATGTCCGGGACCTGCTGGATTATTGCGATCTTGACTGGCATCCCGATTGCCTCGAATTCCACAAGACCGAACGAAACGTCAACACGGCAAGCGCCGTTCAGGTCCGCCAGCCTCTCTATAGCGGCTCCATCGACTCATGGAAAAAATTCGAGCACCAGCTTACGCCTTTATTGGACATTATTGACAACGATTGACGGATTGGAAGGATACCGGCCATGACTGGGGACGATTTCATGATGGAAGGCGGTTGCGCTTGTGGCGCCGTGCACTACCGGATGACGGCGAAGCCGATGTTCGTGCACTGCTGCCATTGCCGGTCGTGCCAGACCGAAACCGGCACGGCCTTCGCCCTGAACGCCATGGTCGAATCCGATCATGTGATCGTCGTCCGCGGCGAACCGGAACCGGTGGAAACGCCGTCCGAAAGCGGCAAGGGGCAGATTGTCGTACGCTGTCCGGACTGCCGGGTCGCACTCTGGAGTCATTACGCCGGCGCCGGCGACGCCGTCGCCTTTGTGCGTGTCGGCACCCTGGACGACCCGGACAGCATTGAGCCGGATATCCATATCTATACGCGATCAAAGCTGCCTTGGGTTCAATTGCCGGAGGGGACGCCCGCAGTCGAGGCATACTATGACAGCAGCGAATATTGGCCGGAAGAGAGCCTTGAACGCAGGAATGCACTTCAAAAGTTAGGCTGATAAACGTATTGACGCATTACGTCTATCACTGTCTTGATTTACAGCCATTTCTATACACTTACGTCTCGCCTCCTGCGTATATCCTTTTGCTTAAAATCTAATATTGATATGATGTTTATGTAAATGAGTCGGTGGTTCGCTCAAGCTGCTAAAAAATATGGATATAAATTACCCGACCTATGAGGCGGATGATTTCGATCCGGGCCTGTACCCGGAATTGAAAGCATGCCTCGATATCTGGAATGAAAAACGGGGTGACAGGTTTGCTCCCAGTTGGGATCAATTGGGGTTTCTCGCCTTTCCTCCGGATTTGATCGCGCGGATGATCCTCGTCGATATCATTCCGGAGCCCCTGGATTTCCGCTACCGGTTTTTCGGGACTGTTTTTTGCGATCTGGAAGGTTATGACCTGACCGGGAAGTCGGTTGACGACTATCAACCACCCAAGGCTGCCAAACTTACCAGGGAAAGGTTCGAGGCTTTTTATCGCGATCCGAAACCGACATTCTACGTGATGAGCAATGGCGAGGAAAAGAATTCCGGGAAGGAATTCAGCATCTATATCGGGTTAAGGTTGCCGTTATCGAATGACGGGCAAACCATGAACCAGTTTTTGGGCGTTGCTCAACTCGGCAACGATAAAAAAGTAATCAAGGAATATTTTGATTCGCTTGTGACCCAATCAACCGGCGCCAACGACATGATACGCCGGTCCACATCAAACTTCTGATCTACAAAAATAGGAAACGCAGGCCTTACCTTACCTCACCTGCACTTGTTCCATTGCGTGCTAACCGCACTTGGTAAAATACGTGCTAACCGCACTTGGTAAAATACGTGCTAACCGCACTTGGAATAAGCGCAACTGGTGCAGGTATCGCAACCTTCCTGCCTGATCAGCGAGGGCTGGCCGCATTTGGGGCACTGGCGGAACAAGGAATGGGACGAACCACCGCCAGGATTTCCGGAAGCGCCATCGCCCGGATTACCGCCGTCATCGCCGCCGAACCCGCCGTCCAGGCCGACAACGTTGAGCTTCTTGTCAGCCTCGTTGGCTAGTTGGCCGGGCGCACTCAGGAATCCGATATCGATCATGTGGCGCTCGATAACGCCGCCGATTGCCGCCAGCAGGGACGGAATATATTTGCCGCCCATCCATTGCCCGCCACGGGGGTCGAACACGGCTTTCAGTTCCTCGACCACGAAGGATACGTCACCGCCGCGTCGGAATACGGCCGAGATCATACGCGTTAGGCCAACGGTCCAGGCGTAATGCTCCATGTTCTTGGAATTGATGAAGACCTCGAACGGGCGGCGGCGACCGTCCTGGATGATGTCGTTCAAGGTGATGTAGATGGCATGATCGCTTTCCGGCCAGTTGACCTTGTAAGTCGCACCCGGCAGCGCTTCGGGCCTGTCCAGCGGCTGGGTCATGTAGACGACGGCCCCTGAATCGCCTTCATCCACCGGCAGCGCCGATACGCTGGCGTCGCTCAGGGGCAGTTCCGGCTCCGCCTGATCAGCCGCAGTCGCTTCAGGCTTGGCTTCCAGCACCGCCCCGGTAACGTCATTGGGCCGATAGGTCGTGCATCCCTTGCAGCCCAAATCGTAGGCCTGCATGTAGATGTCCTTGAAATCATCGAAGGAAATGCTTTCCGGCACGTTGATTGTCTTGGATATGGAGCTGTCGATGTACTTCTGAACGGCGGCCTGCATGACAAGGTGATCATTGGGAGCCAACACCTGGGCATCGACAAAGGCGTCCGTCAGTGCGGCGTCCTCGCCCCGCAGGCGGCGATACAAACGATAGGCGTAATCGGAAACATCTTCCGAACGGCGCTCGCCATCGGGCATCAGGACATTGCGGGTGTACTTGAAGCTGAATACCGGCTCGAGCCCCGACGACACATTGTCGGCAAACAGCGAGATGGTGCCGGTGGGCGCCACCGACGTCAGCAACGCATTGCGGATGCCATGCTCGGCAATGGCGTCGCGGATATCCTCATCCAGAGTCGCAACGTGGCCGTTACCCAGGTAGCTTTCCGCATCGAACAAGGGGAATCCCCCCTTCTCCTTCGCCAGTTCGACGGACGCCAGATAGGCTGCACGCTGGATGGTGTCCATCCACGTTTCCGTCAGGCGCACCGCCTGGGCGCCCCCGTAACGGGCCCCGCACATGATCAGGGCATCAGCAAGCCCTGTTACGCCAAGACCGATACGGCGCTTGGACTTGGCTTCATGGACCTGTTGCTCCAGGGGAAAGCCCGAGGCGTCGATGACATTATCCATCAGGCGCACGGCCGTCGTGACGGCCTGGGAAAGTTCCGTCAGCAAAATTCCGGCGCTTTCCTCAAAAGGATTTTCGACGAACCGGGCCAGATTAATGGAACCCAGCAGGCACGCGCCATAAGGCGGCAGGGGTTGTTCGCCACAGGGATTCGTTCCGTGAATGGTTTCGCAGTAGCCCAGGTTATTGGCCCTGTTGATGCGGTCGATGAAGATGACGCCCGGTTCCGCATAGGCATAGGTCGAACGCATGATGGTGTCCCACAGGTCGCGCGCCTTGACGGTATTGTAAACCGTGCCGTCGAACTGAAGATCCCAGTCGCCGTCTTCCTTCACCGCCTGCATGAAGGCATCCGTTACCAGTACGGAGAGATTGAACATGCGAAGACGCCCCGGCTCACGCTTGGCCTCGATAAAGGCCTCGATATCCGGATGGTCGCAGCGCATCACCGCCATCATGGCGCCCCGTCGGGAACCGGCGCTCATGATCGTCCGGCACATGGCGTCCCAGACATCCATGAAGGAAAGCGGCCCGGAGGCATCGGCGCCGACGCCTTCCACCAGCGCTCCCTTGGGGCGAAGCGTGGAAAAGTCGTATCCGATCCCGCCGCCTTGCTGCATGGTGAGCGCGGCTTCTTTCAGGCTGTCGAAGATACCCGCCATGTCATCGGGGATGTCTCCCATGACAAAGCAGTTGAACAGGGTGACACGGCGGTCCGAACCGGCGCCCGAGATAATCCGACCGGCAGGCAGGAATTTAAGGTCGCGCATCAGCTCGAAAAATTTGTTCTCCCACAAGGCCTTATCGGCTTCAGGCTCACTCAGTGCTTTAGCCACGCGGCGCCAGGTGTCATCGATACTTTTGTCCACAGGGTAGCCATCCGCGCGTTTCAGGCGGTATTTCATGTCCCAAATCTGTTGTGAAATCGGCGCTACCTGCGTCATGACCGTTTCCGATAGCCTCATCAACCCATAATTATCAAAATCACCCGGCCGTACTTTCATGCCCTGCATGGGTACAAAAACCGGTTTCCCCCGAATACCGTCTTATGGCCTGTATGCCGCATGAAATCAGCCTTAGCCGAACGGTATGCTACTGTTTTTCAATAAAAACCAGGGGAAGAAGAGTACGCCGAGGGACTTTCTGGGTCAAGAGTTTGTTCTCGTTATGTTTCCACAGCCTTTTCCCGATCCCTATGGGGATTTGGGCCAAATATCCTCTCGTTTTTGGAAGTTTTGCCCGTTATTCACAGGCAAGAACCCACATTCAGAGGCAAATTCTATTCACAAGGTTATCCACTGACCCGTTTTGCCGATGTTATGGCGTTTTTTCCTCTGAATCAGGTTCCCGGGGCGGCAATTTCAAGTGCGGAAACTCCGCCAGGGCTTCGGCTTCCAGACGGTCGGTCGCGTCGTTGATACTGTTTTGCAAAGACTCCATGAACGTCCTGCGATCAAGTCCCGGTTCAATCACCGGCAGGAATTCGATTGTAATCGTCCCCGGCCGTTTCATGCCGATAGAACGCTTTCCCCAAAACAACCCGGAATTCAGCGCAACCGGCACCGTCGGCGCATCGACCGATTTGTAAATGGCGGCAACACCGGGGTGGAAATGGTGATGCCGCCCCGGCGGCACACGGGTGCCTTCCGGAAAGATGATCACCGAGCGGCCATTGGCAAGATGAGATTTCGTTTCCGAAAGCATTTTCTTGAGCGCCGCACCGCCACCAGACCTGTCAACGGCGACGGCGCCATATTTGAGGGCATATCTCCCCCACAAGGGGAGTTTCAGAAGCTCTTCCTTCAGGACATAAACGGCTCGTGGGAAGAAGATAAAGAACACAGCCGTATCCCAGGCAGACTGGTGTTTCGAGGCAACCAGGGCGGCTCCTTCGGGAATGTTTTCAAGCCCCCGGACCCTGATCTTCATACCCAGGACATAAACGGAAAGAAACCGCATGGTATGGGCCCACATATGTATGGCCTGTTGCAGGTATGCCGGCGGCAACACCAAAAGGATAAGAAACACGATAAGGAACATGACCGTTATAACGGTTTGCAGGATGTCGTAAACAAGGGATCGGATTGCATGCATGTGATCAGATATACTCTTTCAGGATTTTCCAGCGGTCAGTTCATCGGTTTGAGAAACAGATACGATAACCTGATCCGGAACCACGCAAATATGTACTTGTTGTATTCCTTGATAACCAGTCCGGCCGTTCCAGGCCATAGCCACCAGTCGCTTTTTACATGCTCCGGGAAAACAGGGTGGGGCAGCAGCAAGATCCCCGGCATAACGGCGCGAAACTCAAGAATGCTACGCGGCATATGATAGGCCGCTGTGACCAGCCTGATGGAGCTTACCTTGTCTTTCTCGGCCCATATGGCCGTTTCGGATGCATTTTCCCGGGTGTTGGTCGCGTTCCCGATTTCGACGCGGGTTTCCAGATCCTCCGGATTTTCGCGGAAAATCTCGAGTAGCGTGGTCACATCGATGCCCTGATAAACGCCGGAAACGAACAGACGTTCCGCGGCATCCGCGACAAGCAGGTCCAGGCCCGCCTCAAGCCTTCCGCTGCCACCCGTCAAGACAACGATGGCATCCGTCCTTTCCGTCATCGACGCCGTTTCCACGGGTATGGCTTCAGCAAACCTAAACAGTCCGATCGTCCAGGTGGCGGCAATACTCAGGACCAAAAGAACCAGCAGCAGATAGATGCGCTTCGTGCGCCGTCGCCGTGACAGGGGTGCGGTGGACATCCTGAAGCTACCTTTGCTACGGCATCCTGGCCAGGGTCCGAAGCACCGTGATCCGAGCCGTCAGCATAGCGATAAAAGCGACGATCAGGGGCATAAGCGCCAGGGCAACAGCCTGCGGCAGGGTCAACCCTGTTACCGGCATGGCTTCAAATTGCATGCGCTCGCCGAAGTAGCCGACTGCCAGTAATGTCGGGGCGGCGACGATCAGACCGATCATTCCGCCTTTCAGGCCCAGCAGCAGGGCGCGTCCAGCGAACTGTCTGGCGACATAGGCGTCATGGGCGCCGATTAGGTGAAGCACCTGAATGGCCTCACCGTGGATTGCGAGGCCGGTTCTAGTTGTGAAAACCACCGTTCCAATCGTAATCAGGCAAATGACGATGACAATTCCCACCGCAACCAATTCAATGGTCTTCAGTAACCGCACCAACCGGTCCAGCCAGACCCGGTGGTCATCAACGGTAGCGCCGGGTGCTGCAATGGCCAACCGCCGCCCCAGGGCAGTCACATCCACGCCTGCATCCGGATCAATGGAAACGTCAACCAATTGCGGAATTGGAAGATCGGCATTTCCGGCCAAATCACCAAGCCAGGGCTGTAGCAATTCGAGAATCTTGTCATCGGACATGACCTGGGCGCTGATCACACCCGGCGTCGTCTTCAAGACGTTCATGACATCATCCATGACACGGGCCGTTGAATTTGAGCCTTCTTTAGAGGGCATGACCTGGACCGTCAGGGTTCCGCTGATGCCTGAATCCCAACGTTCTACGGCCTTGTTGACCACCAAAACGCCGGCAAGGGCCAAAATGGCGAGATAAACCATAAAGGCGATCAGCCACGGCAAGAACCTGGCGTGCGCGTCGTGATCTAGGGGCAGGTCCGTTCTGCGGAACATCGGGTTCGATTCTCATTTCAGCCAACCGTCTTACGGCGGCAAGGTTACAAATAATTCAGTATTTCGGGGTCATACGGCAATGGCGCTTCACTTTCCTGCACCGCTTTATCGTCAGGCGCCTGCTCGGTGTTTGAAGGGGCCTGCAGCCTGCCGGCGTCAAGATGCATCACCGGATGCCCCATCCTTTTGACCAATTGCTGGTTATGGGTTGCGATCAGGACAGTGGTGCCCAGACGGTTCAGTTCCTCAAACAGGTGCATCAATCGATAGGCCATTCGGTCATCGACATTCCCCGTCGGCTCGTCCGCCAGTAACAACCGTGGCCGGGCGATAACCGCCCTGGCGATGGCGACACGTTGTTGCTGGCCACCGGACAAGGTCGGCGGGCGGGCTTTCATGTGATTTTCCAGACCGACCCAGGCGAGCAGTTCTTCAACATGGTTCCGCAGTTCGGATTCTTTCGTGCCGGCGATCCGCAAAGGCAGGGCGACATTGTCGAAGGCCGTCAGATGATTGAGCAGCCGGAATTCCTGGAACATCACGCCAATGCGGCGGCGAAGCGACGGCAACTCGCCGCGTGCCATTGAAGCAACATCACGTCCGAACAACGAAATCGTGCCGCGTGACGGCCTCATGGCGAGGTACATGAGCTTCATCAAGGATGACTTGCCCGCACCGCTGGCGCCGGTAAGAAAATGGAAAGAGCCGGGGCGCAGCCCGAAATAAATGTCCTGCACGACCTCCGGACCAAGGCCGTAGCGCAAACCTACATTCTCGAATCGCACTACGAAATCGTCGTTTTTTTCGCTCATGACCGGAAAGAATTGACCTCACTGGCGCTAAGAATCACTTATTATATCACCCTGCAACAATGGCACGACACCTTGCATTTCGTCCAGTTTTGCAAAAATTAACGGAAAACAAGATTAATCAACTGTTTACCGCCGCTTGCCATCGAATCAGCCTCCGCCTATAAAATATCATAACGAAAACAAGGCGGGGCTCGCATGATTATCACCTGCCCTAATTGCGGGACACAATTTTCTGTAGACAGGATGTCCTTTGGTCAAACGCCAAAGACAGTACGCTGTTTCAGTTGCAAGCATCAATGGTTGCAACAACCGGTTGTCGTTCCCCGGTCCGCGCCTCCGCAACAGCCCGCCGTACAGCAATATCAGCAGATGCCACCCCAGATGCCCGGCGCTTATCCCGGATATCCGCCGCCCGGTTATCCGCCACCACCGGGGTATCCGCCGCCCGGATATCCGCCACCCGGTTATCCGCCCGCCGATGCGGGCCAGGCTCCTGAACCGATGCCATCGCCGATTCCGGAAAGCATAGAAGACGATGACGATGACATACCTGATCTGACGGCAGGGATAGACGCCCTGTTCGAATCGGATGAAGATGAGGATGACGTCGAAGAAGCGCTGGAAATGATCGAGGACATCGACATCGATGAACCCGAGCCTGAGCCGGTGCCTGAACCAGAGCCTGCACCGGATCCGGCGGCAGCGGAGGGCATACCCGGAGAGATCACGCCGCCTGAAGAACCCGACCTTTCACAGGACGACCTGGATTCCCTGTTTGACGAAGACGAGGCGGGCGACGGCATCGGCTCAATGGTCGAATCGTCCAGTGAAGATGGCGAGGCAAGCGACTTCACCGATATAGAGGATATACCTGACCCCGAACCATTGCCTGAAAGCCTGACGTCCGACATCGGCGAAGACGATGATGAGGATGAAGCGCCTACAGGCCGACGCGGGCGAAAGAGAAAATCCAAAAAAGCGAAAAAGAAAGGCAAGGGTGGCCTGATTGCCCTGCTTATCGTCATCATCCTTCTCGGCGGCCTCGGCGCTGGTATGATCTTCCTCCGCGATATGGTCCTGCAATATGTCCCCGCCATGAGCATGGTCTATGAAATGGTCGGCCTCGGCGCTCCCCTGGGCGACGGTTTGGAAATCCGTAATGTGAATTCCGAGCGTGGCTCAAGCGAGGGGGTTGATTTCCTGGTACTCAGCGGCAACATCGCTAACATTGAGGATGAACCGAAACCGGTGCCCCTGATCAAGGCCCTGCTGTTCAGCGCCGAAGGCGAAGAAATACAGTCCGTGATCCAGGAGCCCGGGAAGGTAGAAATTCCGGCGGGCGAAGTTCTTGGTTTCTCGATAAGGATCGACGAGCCCTCTCCGCTGGCAAGACGCCTGGAAGTCACCTTCGAGCCACGTCCTGATACGGGCGAATAGTTACGGCCCTTTAAGGACATCCTTTGATAATTTGAACCTTCCGTCGGACCTGCCCTGCGCCCTGTCCGTTTCCGCAATTCGTCACCTTGTGTTAGGCTGAAACGGCGAAGCCGCATTTTTTCCTTTTGCAAACTCTGGAAACAGGCATGGACGCAAAGAAAACTGATTTCAAGGCCCGGCATGATCGCTACCCGTACAAGGAGCCGGTTAAGATCACCACGGAAACCGGCGACACATATCACGCGCATTCCAGGGACGTATCCAGAAGCGGCATGGCATTATCCCTACAGGGGCCCGTGGTGGATAACGGCCAGTTCCTGGAGCTTCATTCGGAGGCCCTTGGGGAGCTTTCAGGCCGGGTTACCCGTTCATATAGCGGCGGGGCCGCCTTGCAGTTTGAAAAACATCTGCTCGATGACCCCGACCCGTCAAAATTGATATCGAAACTGAACAAGCTGGCCTGATCACATTTATATGAACTGTGACGTCTTGTGTTTCAATCGTACCTGACCATCTAAGTAGCTCTTGAGAATTGCCATGCACCAAGCCGAGAGGAAAAATGTTGATGGCTGAAAACATCAATATGGATTTTTCAATATCCGTAACCATCGACACCAATGCGCTTCCCTGGACCAAGAGCCCCCTACCCGGCGTCGAACGCCGCATGCTGGAGCGGGAAAGCGCCGAGAGCGGTCGGGCGACATCCATAGTCCGTTATGCGGCCGAGAGTGAATTTTCACCTCACGTTCATGCCGGGGGCGAGGAGTTCCTGGTTCTCGAGGGCGTGTTCTCCGACGATTACGGTGATTTCGGCCCCGGCTCCTACGTCCGCAACCCCATTGGCAGCAAACACCGCCCCTTCAGCAAGACCGGCTGCACCATCTTCGTCAAGTTGTGGCAAATGGAAAAGGACGATCAGGATTACGTACGCCTCGACACCAAAAACACGCCCTGGGTTCCCGGCCTGGTGGACGGCCTGTCCGTCATGTCCCTGCACCAGTTCGGCACGGAAAACGTCGCCCTCGTAAAGTGGGAACCGGGAACCCGGTTTCATCGTCATGCCCACCCCGGAGGTGAGGAAATCCTGGTCCTCGAAGGAACCTTTGAAGACGAGCACGGACGTTATCCGCAAGGAACCTGGTTACGCAACCCCAACGGCAGCGAGCACGCGCCTTTCAGCACCGAAGGGTGCCTGATTTACGTCAAAACTGGACATCATGCGCCCTGACAGCCCCTAGACTGTATGCATGTTCGTTACATAAGCGCCGAATCTGACATCATCGGGGCTGTATTCCAGTGACATCGAAAACGCGCAGGGCTGTTTCAGGTGACTTTTCACCACCGCTTCCAGGTCCTGCATCAGGCTGTCCGTAAAAGCCTGATCGCGGTGCGGCTTGCTCAGCATGGCGATGTCCAGCAGGACGTGGGTGTGCCTGAATGTCTCGCAGGGATAAGCCCGGCCCTTGCAGGCGCCGGCGCCGCTGTCGTGCCGCTGGATGGTTTCCTCAACATCACGCAGAACCGCTTCGGCGTCGATGTCGAGATCACTTGAAAATTTAAGCTCGGCGTGGGGCATGTATCTTCCGTCTTTAAGGTCGTTATTCAAAAAATTCTAGAACTGCCGTAAAAGGCGTTTGATGTATTCGCGCTCTACAACCGGACGGTCCGGATTGCTGGCGCGGCGGCGAAGCTCCTCATAAATCTCGCGCACGCGCTGCATTTCAATTTCGCTGGGCACCTTGACCGAGCCGCTGTCCATTTGCGATCCGATCGCGCCGCCACCCATACGGCCGAAGGGGTCGCTGGCGCTTCCCGGCAAGGTGCCGCTCGATGCCGGCATGTTCCCCGGCAGGGCGCGAAGCTGGCGCGCGATCTGTTCGGCGATTTGCTCCGATGACCGGCGCAGGGCTTCCAGTGCGGAACCCTGGTGCCCTACGGCGCCGGCAGGATCAGAGGATTGAAGTGATTCCACCGCGCTTTTCATGGCTTTCTTGGCTTCCAGCATGCCTTCAGGCAACATGCCGATCATCAGGTCCAGGTCGATCATCAGGCCGCTCAACTGTTTCCTGATCTCTTCTTGCAATTCGGCCAATTGTTTGCTGGTGAGCTGGTTACCCGGTTCACCGTTAGGACCCTGTCCTGGCAATTCTCCGCCTGTGCCCTGTTGCCCTTGCATCTGATCGCCGGACAAAGGATCACCGGAAAGGGGTTGTTCAAGAATATCGCCTTCACCGTAACCGCCCCTGTCCTTGCGCATTTCCTGGAACGTCTGGTCCAGCAATCCCTGCTGGTCACGTGATACACCGGCCAGGGATTGCATCAATTCGCGAATGGCGGCGAACTGGTCCATTGGTTGGTCCGACAACATGGCGGACTGGATTGCATCAAGAAGGTTACGCAATTCCGCCAGGGTCGACTCCGCCATGGCAAGCGACCCGGTACGGGCCAGTTCCCGTGCGTCCTGGATCATCTGCCTCAGATCCTCTTCCTGCATGTAGGACAGGCCGGGAATATCGGACAGATCATCCATGCCCTTTTCCGCCAGCTGATCATCCAGCGCCGCCAGGAAACGGTCCAGTGCCTTATCGAGGGAGTCCAAAAGGTTCTCGACCTCTTCTGAAAAATCCCCTTCTTTCAGGGCCCGTTCCAGCTCTTCCTGGAGGTCATTCAATTCACGCCCGGCCAGGGCAAATTCCCCGTCCTCGATCCGAAGCGCCGCCTTCCACATCATCTTACGGATCGACTTCAACACCCCCGCCCGTTCTGCGCCGGAGGAATTATCATGCGCCAGACGGGCCCGCGCCACGCGCATAACCAGATAGACGACCTGGTCATGGTGAAAGTGTTGCGGCCTTGAAGAGACATCATCCAGCCCGGCAATGACGTCTACGATGTCGTCATCCTTCGGCGAGACGAGGCGCTTTCTGAACTCCGACAATGCCCGGGCGACGGGATGATTGAAGAAACGCTCAGGCAAAATCATGGGGAAATTTTCGCTACGGCCTTTCTGACCCAGGGAATCGGTTGCCTCGAGCCACATCTGAACCGGCAACCCAGCCCAGTCGTGCTCGCTCAAGTCGCGTGTTACGGACGTCTCGATGCTCAGCGTCTCGGCAAAAAGCTTGATCGGCGCAGCACGCGCACTGCTGCGCGATGTGACTCTGTTTGATAACGGAAGATTGAGACGAACCGTGTTGCCCTGTCCGGTTTCCGGGGAAATTTCAGAATTGCGGATGACCAGCGTCGCCGTACCCAGGCCGAAGTCGTCCTCGGCGATGAAGGAGATATTCAAGCGTCCCCTTCCGGCGTTTCCGGGCGGTTGCGTGTAGTCGATCCTGGGGATGGCGTCACCGACAATCCGAACCGGCAAGGAAACGATATCAAGCTCATCGACCTTGACCGAGATTCTTCCCACGCCATCAAGAATATCATCCGTCCCGATTGTGGTTTGAAGTCTGTATCCGTCGCCTGAGACGCCATTCCCCGTCTCGGAGGACAGGATGGGGTCGAAATCCAGCACCCGGTTCGGCAAAGACAGCACAGGCGTTTCGGAGCTGCCGACTTGCGACAGAAGCGTACTGCCAACGGGAATCGTGCGCACCTCCAGCGGCTCTGCTGATTCCTCTTCCGATCTCGCCAACGCCCTGGCTTCCGCCGCGTTCAAGGAGACATGGAAAGGCTGGTATCCCGTGTAGGTCGGCGGCGTCACCCAGATATCGACACGGGTATCAAGCAGGAAGCCCGTGTCCTCAGGCAACAGGGAACGTTCCAGGCGTTGAGCCGCATCACCGGAACCGGCAGCGATGGCGATGACCAGCAACAACACGACGGCGGCGCGCATTCCGAAGGGATCGAACCGGGACACGCCGGGCGAAGGCAGACCGACGCGAAGGGAATCGCTGGCTAATGCCGCCCGCCGTTTGTGTTCGTGCCACAGGGCCATGACGGCAGGGTCATTCGAACCGGAAATGGCGTCATCTTCCAGCACCGTCAGGGGATGATGAGGCAGCCGGCTGTCCCTTTCGATACGCATGCGGATTTCCTGTCCGGAAGGCATCCGGAATGTGTGCAATCCCCTATAGAACGTCCAGAGGATTACCGCGGCAAAGCCTACCAGTGACAGGATATGCATCCAGTAAGGCAGCAGGGGAAGCACATCGAACAGCGCCAGGGCCAGGAACAGGCCAAGAATCGTCAGACCGAGCCAAAGGCGGGGCCACAGCCGTTCCCAGACAAGGGCCGCCCAGGCAAAAGGAACAATACGGGAAAAATGGCGGCGGACTCGCCGCTCCAGGGTATCCAGACCGGGGCCCGGAGCCGTCATCCCGCAGCCTCCTTGACCAGCGGGTCTTCGGCATTGTCCCGCTCCAGCCAATCCGGCATGTTTTCAAAGGCCATCATGTCGGCGACATCCATCCGGCGGCGGATGACAGCGAAAGAATCGCCGTTGACCATGACTTCCGGCGCCAACGGCCGGGCATTATAGCTGGATGCCATGACCGACCCATAGGCGCCGGCGCTCCTGAATGCGATCAATTCACCCGCCTCGACGGGTGGCAGCATGCGGTCCTTGGCGAAGGTGTCACCGGATTCGCAGATCGGACCGACGACGTCTACGGGTTCATAGACCGCGCCGGCAGGCGGCTGCAGGATAGTTTCAATGGCGTGGTGAGCGCTGTAGAGCGAGGGTCTGAGCAGATCGTTCATCGCGGCATCCACGATCAGGAATCGACGGGTCGGTCCCTGCTTCACATAAATCACATTTGCCACCAGGATACCCGCATTGCCCATGATGACGCGGCCGGGCTCAAGAATGACACGGCAGTCGAGATCGCCAATGACCTCTTTTACCATAGCGCCATAGTCCGCCGGCGAGGGAAGGTCATCGCCCTCACCGTCCTCGAAATAGGGAATGCCCAGTCCGCCACCCAGATCGATGCGGTCGATGACATGGCCGTCCTCGCGCAACTGGTGGATCAACTGCACACCGCTACCGTAGGCCTTGCGGTACGGCTCAAGGTCACGCAACTGGGAGCCGATATGCATGGCGACGCCGACGATGCGAATACCGGAAAGGCCGGCCGTCACCTCACAAACATCCCGGGCGCTGTCGATGGCAATGCCGAATTTGTTTTCGCTCTTGCCAGTCGTGATCTTTTCATGGGTTTGCGCATCAACGTCAGGATTGACGCGGATCGATACGTTTACCTCTGCCCCTTTGGCCGAAGCTACGGCGCTTAAGGCATGAAGCTCTGGTTCGGATTCCACATTGACCTGCATGATCCCGGCGTCAATGGCCGCCGCAAGTTCTGCATCTGTCTTGCCAACGCCGGAAAAGACGATCTTCGATGCCGGCACACCCGCCGCCAGAGCGCGTTGCATCTCGCCGCCGGAAACCACATCAGCCCCGGCGCCCAGCGACGCAAGCGTCCTGAGCACGGCGATATTCCCGTTCGCCTTCATGGCGTAACAGATGGTGGCGTCCAAACCTTCCAGAGCATCCCGAAAAACCTGGAAATGACGGGTCATGGTCGCCGTGGAATAGCAATAGAACGGCGTTCCCACTTCCTCCGCTATGGTCCGGAGCGCCACGCCTTCGGCGAACAGTTCGCCGTTCTGATAAGAGAAATGATCCATGTTTCAGTCCAGACTATTCCGTCGGGTATTCTTTTGGATATGTGGATCCTTCGGGTTTTTCCAAGGGACCTTTCCGGCCACAGGCAGACAACCCTGCCGCCAGCATGATTACCAGCCCCAGCATCAGGCAGGTTTTCATTATACTGCGCTTAGCCGTCATCGTTTAGTCCTTCAAGATAACGATTTCGTGCGTTCCTGGCGGCCGAAAGAACATTATCAGGCGACGTTCCGCCGAAACTGACCCGGCTCGCCACCGAATTTTCGACACCGAGGACGTCAAATATCTCGGCTGTAATCCCGGCCTCGACACCCTGCATGTCCTCCAACGACAGGTCTTCGAGGCCGACGCTACGCTGTTCCGCCATTTTAACCAGCTCCCCGGTAACATGGTGGGCGTTCCGAAACGGCATATCGAGAACCCGCACCAGCCAGTCGGCCAGGTCAGTCGCCGTCGTAAAGCCGCTGCTTGCCGCCGCCAGCATGCTGTCGCTGTCGGCTTCGGCGCCTTCCAGCATGCCGCGCATGGCGGCCACGCACAACCCCAGGGTTTCCGCGGCGTCAAATACGGGTTCCTTGTCTTCCTGCATGTCCTTGCCATAGGCGAGCGGAAGCCCCTTCATAACGACCAGCAGGGTGTTCAGCGATCCGATAATACGACCCACCTTGGCGCGGACCAGTTCGGCGGCATCCGGATTACGTTTCTGCGGCATGATGGAACTGCCTGTGGAGAAACCGTCCGATAACCGGATGAAGCGGAACGGCTCCGACGTCCAGATCACGATTTCCTCAGCCAACCGGGACAGGTGCATACCTGTTATGGACGCCGAGCTGAGGAATTCCAGAGCGAAATCCCGGTCCGACACGGCATCCAGGGAATTTCGCATGGGCCCGTCGAAGCCCAGATCGGAAGCCGTCATGTTCCTGTCGATGGGGAACGACGTACCGGCAAGGGCCGCAGCGCCCAGTGGACATTCGTTCAGGCGCTTGCGGCAATCGGAAAGCCGCCCCCTGTCACGGCCGAACATTTCCACATAGGCCAGCAGATGATGGCCGAAGGTGACCGGCTGGGCCGTTTGCAAATGGGTAAAACCGGGCATCACGGTATCGGTATGCGATTCCGCCATGCCGATCATCACGGACTGAAGACGCTGCAATTCCTGGTCAAGGCTGTCTATGGCGTCACGCACCCACAACCTGAAATCCGTCGCCACCTGATCATTGCGAGACCGAGCCGTATGCAAACGCCCGGCGGCATCGCCGATCAGTTCGGCGAGGCGCGATTCCACATTCATGTGAATATCTTCGAGAGCCGCACTGAAATTAAAATCTCCGGCTTCGATCTCACCGAGAATCGTATCCAGTCCTTGTTGAATCTGGGCCTCGTCTTTCGCGTCGATAATACCGTTCACGGCCAGCATGGCGGCATGCGCCTTTGAGCCCCGTATGTCCTGGGCATACAGACGTTTGTCAAAGTCGATTGACGCGTTTATCGCTTCCATCAACGCATCGGGACCGGCGGCAAAGCGTCCGCCCCAGATGGTGCTGGTATCCGCTCGCGATTTCTTGGTCTTGTCCGTCATTCCTTGATCCTAAATAACGCCTTATTTTCGTCTTAAGCTTTGTTTTATATACTTGCACGCCTGACCATAACCGGCGTTATTTCACTTCAATATTGCTCAATGAACGGGTCACCATAGCCAATGTTATCAAGGATACAACCTGCAAGCCGTAAATTACCCATCAAACTTACGGCCAAGGCTTTTATAACGTTCATTTACGCCGGGATTGTGGCGATTACGCCATCACTTGCAAGCGCAGATAATCCATCCTGCGATCCCTTGGACGCCGTCGAAGCCGGCATTCATAATTATATTGGTAAATCACCACCTACACCTATTGGTGATACGGCGTTTTACACCCATGACGGGGACGAAGTCCGTCTCGTAGATTACCGGGGGACGGCGCTGGTGCTGAATTTCTGGGCCACGTGGTGCGCACCTTGTATTGCGGAAATGCCTGCCCTGGATCGTCTGAAAGGCAAACTCGAAGGGACCGGCATCGATGTCCTTGCCGTCAACGAGGACCGTGACGGAGAGAAAATGGCGGCCAAATTTTACGAAACCAACAACATCGGGAACCTCGACATCCTGATCGATCGCAAGATGGCGCTCATCAAAGCGACCAAGGTCGCGGGGCTACCGACAACAATCCTGATCGATGCGCAAGGCAACGAAGTCGGCTCGGTCGTCGGCGAAGCGGAATGGGATTCGGATGATACGGTTGCCTTCCTCAAGGCGTGCCTGAAACCCGGCATGTAAAAATCCCGGGGCTTGGGGTTCCCTTACCCGGGTGATAACATACGAATGTTCTTTCACTTTCCGGAATGCACACATGCCTTCTCAAAGCAACCGTTCTGTTTTTCGACCAATTGTTTTCTCCGCCTTAGTCCTTGCGGTCCTCCTGACTGCCGGGTGCGCCTATAGGGATACAAAATGGACCCATCCCGACATACCTGCCGATCAATGGGGTGTCGATGCCGCCCAGTGCAAATGGGAAGCCAGGGAAAAAGCCGAGCAAGAGGCCGAAGACAAGATGTTCGCCCAAGGCGACGACACGTTTGATGAAGGTGAAAGCGTCGACACCATGCTGATTACAGCTGATATCGACAAACGGGCCCGGGTCCTGTTTGACCGTTGCATGTCGATGCTGGGTTACGTTTCCGTAGAGTGATCTCGTAAACGAAGACAAAAAAAGAACGGTATGGCGTCAAGGCAATACCGTTCTTTTCGTGCGACCGGTGACAGGGAGAGGGAAACCGGTTCTAAACCAACCTTAAGCTGCGATGTTGCGCTGGTCGTCGTTTGCAACGGCAACGGAGACGATCGGTGCGGCAATCGCCGGAATGTAAGGTTTGATCCGAGCCGCTTTGGCGGCTTCGGCAGCTTCAAGAATACGGGCGGCCTTGACAGCCTGGCGCTGGATACGCTCGCGGCGAACTTCCGAACTTGCAAACGTTTTGGCGATTTCCTTGATCTGCCAACGCTCAACACCGATATCTTCAAGCATATGATCGCTCAGGGCGTTCAATTCGAGTTCGATCCTGTTGCGGCGAATCCACCTTGCAACACCATCAACGATCTTGGCCGTGAGGCGGCTTACCAGGGTGCCGAACTCGGGAGCCTGACCAGCGACGAAGCTATGGGAACCTTCCAGACGCCGAATCATGTCCTCGGAGTACAGCGACCACTGGCGGGTGTCAGAGTAAACATCCATCATTTTCTGTTTTCCTGTACCAAGAAAATTTCGATAAGACGGATCACGGCATCCTTCTCTCGCCGCCCTTCCGTCTGGCTGAAACAAATTTAGACCGAAGCGGCGACAGGGAGTAGCGCTGATGTTGCACCGCAGCATTGCACCTGACGCATAACTGAAAGTAACCTTGTCACTTAGTCTCTACACATGATTGCACAGGAAAGGGATTGCGCCGCTGGCTCAAGCCCCATAGCCTCTGTTTCCAAGGCCAACAAGACATCCCGGAAAAACCATGTCGTTATCTATTAAACAAGAAAATCCTGTTCCTTCGCCGGATGAAATCCTTGAACGCGTTACTGCCCTCCGCAAGGAGATGGAACGCCAAAAGCTGGATGGCTTTCTCATACCCCGGGCCGACGAACACCAAGGCGAATATGTGCCTCCCTCGGCTGAACGCCTTTCCTGGCTGACGGGATTCACCGGTTCGGCGGGACTGGCCATCGTAATGCAAGACAAAGCCGCCATTTTCATCGATGGCCGCTACACACTACAGGTCAAGGACGAGGTGCCGGAAGCGCTGTTTGTTTATCAGCACCTCATCAATGAACCGGCGACCGACTGGATCAAGCAGGAATTGGGAAAAGAACAGGTCATCGGCTTTGATCCCTGGCTGACCACCCCCAATCAGTTGAGCCGATACCGCAAAGCGGCTGAACAGGCCGGCGGCAGGTTAGAACCTGTTGCCGTCAACCCCGTCGACGCCGTCTGGGCTGACCGCCCTTCTCCGCCCAAGGGAGCGATCAGCGCCCATGGCATCGAATACGCAGGTCAGTCATCCCAGGAGAAACGCCAGGAAATTGCGGCTTCGCTCAAGCAATTGAATCAGGCTGCAGCCGTTATTTCGGCGCCGGATTCCATAGCCTGGCTGCTGAATATTCGTGGCTCCGACCTGCCCTATTCCCCGCAGCCCCTGTCATTTGCAATCCTGTATGACGACGGCCGTGTCGACTGGTTTGTCGATCCGGATAAACCGGCTGATGATCTTGCCCAGCATCTGGGCGAAGGCGTCAAACGGTTCGATCCAAGTGCACTGGGGGATGTTCTCGAGCATCTGGGCAAACAACAGGCCCGGGTCCGGCTAAGCGGCGATTCTGACCCTGAATGGATCGCGGAACGGCTACGTTCAGCCGGAGCAAGCATTATAACGGCGCAAGATCCCTGTCTGTTGCCGAAAGCCATCAAGAATGAAACCGAATTGGAAGGCATGCGTAATGCCCACCAGCGGGATGGCTCAGCGCTTATTGAATTCCTTGCTTGGTTGGATATGGCCGTACGGGAAAACACGCTCACGGAATTGGAAGTCGCCGACAAGCTGGAGGAATTCAGGAGAAAAAGTTCCAAACTCAGGGGACTCAGCTTTACGACCATTGCCGGCGCCGGGCCTAATGGCGCAATTGTTCATTATCATGTCAATCCAGCGACAAATCGCGTTCTGGAATCGGGTTCGCTATTTCTGCTTGATTCAGGCGGGCAGTATCCAGACGGCACTACCGATGTCACCCGGACGATAGCGATCGGCAATCCCAGCGAGGAAATGCGTGAAAATTTCACCAGGGTTTTGCGCGGACACATCGCCATTGCCACAACGCGGTTTCCCGTTGGGACGACGGGCTCGCAACTCGATCCCTTTGCCCGTCGGCCTCTCTGGAGCGCTGGCCTTGACTATGACCATGGCACCGGCCACGGCGTCGGCAGCTTCCTGAATGTCCACGAAGGCCCGCACAGGATTTCCAAGGTCGCCAATAACGTCGCCCTAATCCCCGGCATGATCATATCCAACGAGCCGGGGTATTATAAAACGGGTGAGTACGGCATCCGGATTGAAAACCTTGTCGCGGTCGTTGAAGTCGAAGGACAAGACGAGAGCGAAAACCCGTCCCTTTGTTTCGAGACCCTGACCCAGGCCCCTATCGACCGTCGATTGGTGGCGCCTGAGTTGATGGAGAAGCAGGAACTTGCCTGGCTGAACGATTATCATGATTGGGTTCGCGTCAATCAGTTACCGGGACTGGACAAGGAAACTGCTGAATGGTTGAAAGCGGCCACAGCGCCGATCATATCTGAATGACCGGCGAATTACTGACCGACAAGGAAACAGCATGTCCCTGATCACCAGAATTTCCGATTTCCACGACGACATGCAATCCTGGCGTCGGGATATTCACACCTATCCCGAACTGGGTCTGGAAGAAATTCGCACCAGCGGGATCGTTGCCAAAAAGCTGGAGGAATGGGGCATTGAGGTCCATACGGGCCTGGCCGGGACGGGTGTCGTCGGCGTGCTGAAAGGCGCCGGCGCCGAGACGAAACGGGCCATCGGCCTGCGCGCCGATCTCGACGCCCTGCCCATGAACGAGGAAACCGGTCTTCCCTACAAATCCGTGAATGACGGCATGATGCACGCCTGCGGCCATGACGGCCATACGGCCATGCTGCTGGGCGCGGCACGTTACCTGGCTGAAACGCGGAATTTCAGTGGCACCGTTAATTTCATTTTCCAGCCGGCGGAAGAAAATGCGGGCGGCGCGAGGATCATGGTGGAAGAGGGCCTGTTCGACAAATTTCCCTGCGACCAGGTCTTCGGCATGCACAACTACACCGGCGTTCCGAAGGGTCAATTCGCCATCCGCCCGGGCGGCCTGATGGCGGCTGCGGACGCCGTTGTGATCACCATAACGGGCGAAGGCGGTCACGCAGGCTGGCCCCATTTGACGATCGACCCCATCGCCATCGGCGTACAACTTCACAATGCCCTTCAGACCATTGTCAGCCGCTCCATCACTCCGGGCAGTCCCGCCGTCGTCAGCGTCACGCAGTTTCATGCCGGAACCGTCGGGAACGTCATTCCCGGAACGGCCATGCTGGAAGCATCGTTACGGTCCGTCGATGAGGAAACCCGCCTGCTGATCCGCGACAAGCTCCATGAGATATGTGACGGCATCGCCAAGGCTCACGGGGCAACGATCAACGTTGATTTCCAGGAAGGCTATCCGGTGACCGTCAACGACCCGGAGGCAACGATAACAGCCGCCCGGGCGGCGCGCACCATCGTCGGCGACGACAACGTCGACGACAACGCCCAGCCCATCATGGGCAGCGAGGATTTCTCCTACATGCTGCAAAACAAACCGGGCGCCTATATCCTGATCGGACAGGGAGATGAAACCTGCGTCCACCCCCTGCACCATCCGGAATACGACTTTAACGACGATATTCTTGCCATTGGCGCCAGTTACTGGGCCACCCTGGTCGAACAGGCTCTGGAGTCCCGGGAATGAGCCAATCGTCAGGCAATGGCCAAGCCGATATCGTTGTTCGCAACGGCACCGTCATCGACGGAACCGGTGCAGCAGCCTTCGCAGCGGATATCGGTATCTCGGGAGACCGCATTACGGCCATCGGCGATCTTGGCGGACTTGAAGCCATGGAAACCATTGATGCAACTGGAATGATTGTTGCGCCCGGTTTCATTGACGTCCACACCCACGACGACAGGATGCTGTTGGAAACCCCGGAAATGACGCCCAAGGTCAGCCAGGGCGTCACCACCGTGGTCGCCGGGAATTGCGGCGTCAGCCTCGCCCCTTATTCCGGCAAAAAAGACCCGCCGCCTCCCATGAACCTGCTAGGTGACAGGGAGTGGTACAGATTTGCTACAGCCGAAGATTACGCCGGCGCGCTGGCCGAGGCGCCAGCGGCCACCAATGCCGTCCTGCTGTGCGGTCATTCCTCCCTGCGCGCCTCTGTGATGGATGACCTGGATCGCCCGGCGACACCGGTCGAGATCGACGGTATGGCCCACATGCTGGAAGAGGCCATGAAGGCCGGATATGCAGGTCTGTCGACGGGACTGGCTTATCCGACGGCCATTGCCGCGCCGACGGAGGAGGTTGTCGAACTGGCGAAAGTCGCCGCCAGTTACGGTGGCATGCACACTACGCACATGCGCGATGAGGAAGATGACGTCCTCGACGCCATTGATGAGACCGTTCATATCGGTTGCGCTGCAACTATTCCTTCCGTCATCTCGCACCACAAGACATGCGGTCAGCAGAACTACGGCCGCTCCCGGGAAACCCTGGCGCGGATCGGTGAAGCCCGTAAAAACATGACCATGAATCTGGATATATATCCCTATCTCGCCAGTTCGACGGTGTTGTTAAAAGTGTTCATCGCCCGCGCCGAGCGCACCATGGTGACGTGGAGCACACCTTATCCTGAAATGGCCGGGCGGGACCTTTCCGACATTGCGGACGAATGGGGCATCAGCGAAGAGGAAGCCTGCGACCGGCTGAATCCGGCGGGCGCCATTTATTTCCAGATGGATGAAGAGGACCTGAAGCGGATCATGGCCTATCCCGACACCATGATCGGTTCTGACGGCCTGCCCCACGACGAGAAACCGCACCCGCGCCTTTGGGGAACATTTCCCCGGGTGCTGAGCCGTTATGTTCGCGACTTAAACGTTCTCAGTCTCGAAGCCGCCGTTCATCGGATGACAGGCGTTCCCGCCCGTGTCTTCGGCCTGAAAGACAGAGGAGCCATTCGCCCGGGCGCATGCGCGGACCTGGTGCTTTTCGATCCCGAGACCGTGCGTGACTGCGCCACCTTCGATGACCCGGTCCAGCCTGCGGAAGGTATATCCCGTGTCATGACCAATGGCCGCTGGATCTGGGAAAACGGCGCCGCCACCGGTGAGCGGCCCGGCCGTCATTTACACCGCAGCGCTTGAGACCTTATTCAAGAAAACAAGCCAAACGGTTGACTTCATACAATTTTAACCTGTTTAATATAGTGCTTTGATTACAAAGATTTTTCTTTGAAGAAGAAGCATTTTCAGGTGCCGCCGGGGAGAATTTTTAAACTGGAGTGATCTGGAGAGAACATGTTTGGCTTGGGGAAAAACGACGAAGAAGAGATCGGCCCTCCTGCCGATATCAAATGGGTCCGCAACCCTAAGGGTCGATTCCATAACCTGATGTTTGTCGATACGGTTGCCGAGAGCCTGAAGGGCGTTTCCGGCATCTATGTTATCTGGAGCGGCGGCGCCGCTTCCAAATGGTTGTTTGTCGGCGTTTCGAAAGACCTGGCGACGACGCTTGACGCTAAAATCGATGATCCGGAAATCGAGGAATATTACGAAAGCGCCGGCGTTTATGTCACGTGGTCGTTGGTGAAACCCGAATTCCAGGGCGGGATCATCCGTTACCTGACGGAGGCCATGAAACCCGAAATCGAGAATCCGGACGCCAAACGCTACGCAAACGAAAAGCCCATTGCCGTATTCTTCCCCGGCAAGGAAAAGGCTGTCGCCTGATTACTATTCAGGTTTAGGTGTCCTAACCGTGGCTTCCCGGATCGACGGGCGCCCCTGCCGTTAAAGCCCCATCCACAGTCAGTGTCGTCCCCGATACGAATGACGCTTCGTCCGATGCCAGCCACAGAACCGCATTGGCGATATCCTCAGGCCTGCCGAGCCTGCCCAGCGGATGGCGGTCAATGGCGTCCTGGATTGCGGCATCCACGTCCGCGGCCTGAGAGAATGTCTGCATCAGCATATCCGTCATGATCCAGCCGGGACAAACGGCATTGCAGCGGATGCCGTCCTTGCCGTGATCGACGGCGACGGAGCGCGTGAAACCGACGACCCAGGCCTTGGAGGCGTTATAGAGGGCAAGGTTCGGGTCGGATAAAAAGGCGCTGATGGAGCCGAGATTGACAATGGCCCCGCCCCCATTCGCCCGCATCATGGGAATGGCCGAGCGGGTCGCCTCGAAGACACCCCGCATGTTCACCTCGCTCATGCGCCGCCAGTCATCGTCTGATGAGGCTTCTGCCGTTTCCTCAATCTCGATACCGGCGTTGTTGACCAGGATATCGAGTCGGCCGTGGTCATCCACGGCCCGGGTAAGCAGGGCTTTGATGCTGTCCTGATCGCTGACATCCAGTTGTTGCCATGTAATGCCGGTGGCGAAAGGCTCATCCGGTTCACGGGTGCTGCCGGTAATGACGGTGGCGCCTTCGGCGGCGAAGCGATCCACCATGGCCCGGCCCAAACCCCGGCTTCCGCCGGTGATGACGGCGATACGCCGGTCCAGACATCCCATCAATCGATCTCGCCCAGTGCTTTTAGGACCTTCAATTGCAGATCATGCACCGCATGTTCGCTGATGTAGGTGCGTTCATCATCCACAACAAAACGCCCCTGGTCGTAACCCTGGCTGTGCAGGCCCTTCTGCACGCTTTCCACCAGCGGGAAATCTTCGCGGCGCACCACATCGACGAATTCAATGACGGCCTGTTCTTCCTCTGTCGGCGCGTCCCCTTCGAAATACCATTCGAGGTTCTGTGTTGTCTGTTCCGGTCCGGCTGGCACGTTATGGAAAACGGTCAGCTTGCCGCCCGGA
This sequence comes from uncultured Thalassospiraceae bacterium, assembly GCA_964344255.1. GTDB lineage: Bacteria > Pseudomonadota > Alphaproteobacteria > Rhodospirillales > Casp-alpha2 > JAJFIE01. Next base: position 8,127 of record CAYFMQ010000005.1, on the reverse strand, counting down.
TAGAACTCGAAGGAAACGCCGGGGTAGAGATACCAGCCGCCAAACTCGGAGGCTCTTGGTGCGGAGCCGGGATCGAAGTCGTAACCCTGCGCCTCGCCTCGGTTACCGGAATTGTGGTGATGATAGGCCTTGTTCACCGTGATTTGGTAATCGGTCATGTCGAGGGCGTTCTGCGCCAGTGTTGGATGCGCCGGCGGACAGTGATAACATTCGGAATAATTCTCGATCACGTTCTTCCAGTTGGCCTTAACATCATAGGTCTTGGTATAGCCGCGCTTCAGCTTCTCCGGTTCCGGACAGAAGGAGCGGAATTCCTTTTCCATGTCGCCGGTTTGCGCCGACAGCGACTCGGCATTGGCATCCAGGTTAAAAAAGACGAAACCGATGAACTGTTCCGCGCGCACGGATTTCAGGCACATTTTGCCCTTGTCATACCCGGCGGTGTGTTCCTCGCCGGGAATACGCTTGAGATCGCCCGAGAAATCGTATGCCCAGGCGTGGTAGGGACACGAGATCAGCGTCTTGATCCGGCCTTCCCCTTCCAGCAGGCGATGGGCCCGGTGCTGGCAGACATTGTGAAAGCCTTTCAATTCGCCGTCCCGATCACGCAGGATAATCACGCTCTGGTCGCCGATATCCCGCACCAGATAATCGCCGGGTTCGGCCAGCTGGGAAACATGACCGGCATAGAGCCACGTCTTGTAGAAGATCGCCGGCAGTTCCCGCGCATAGATGTCCGGATCATAGTAGTAATATCCCGGCAAGGTATGCGACACAGCCGGATCCTCATCGAAATTTTCCAGTGAATCATGCGTCAGGTTGATAACCGTCATTACGTTCTCCTCCTCAGCCATCTTAACCCAAACTCCCGGGTTTGATAATGCGAAGCTACCCGAAGCGGATAATCTCTCGCAATGGTGGCCGCAGTCACCACTGATTAAACACTTCAAGGTATTGATTTTAAACGGAGTCGTAGCTGACAAGATAATCCAGGAACATCCTGAACAGGTCCCGTTCACTGGAAATATCGAGTTTTTTGTAGAGCCGCCCCCGATGGTTCTTAACAGAGCCCACCTCGATGTTCATTTCCCTAGCAATCTGCGCATTGGAAAGCCCCGAAACGATCAGGCCGACGATTTCGCGTTCCCGGGGGGTCAGATCGCCTTCCCTGAACCCGTTGACGGCCTGATCGAGAGAGACAGGCTCCGGCGCCGGACCACCCGCTTCATAGATAACCAACCATCCCCCCGGCGCCAGGGCAAAGTCATCCGCCAGTAGTTCACCATGAAGCAGTCCGCCATTCGCACACTGGTAATCTCCACCACCCTGGTTGATCAGAGCCTTGACGTCGTCGTTCAGAGCTCGATCCGACCGGGGCCAGCCGTCACTGGCGATAACGACCTGCCCGCCCTGGTCAATTACAGCATGCAGCTGCTCGATGCCGTCGCCCTGCAAGCCCTGACCCACGTGATCCATCAGGCGCGAAACGTGAGCTTCGTGCAGGCCTGAGACCAGCGGATACATCTGTTCAAGCGCATCGATTTCACTCTCGCCGAACGGCTCCTTTTCTGTTTCCCAGAACAAGCCGATCGCCATGCCGCCATGGCCTGGCAACATAACGGCCAGTTCATCGGCCCAACCGGCGAGAGAGGCGTAAATCATGACATAGGGGCTCTCATCGCGGCCTTTTAGATGCCGGGTCAGGCTGATCACGCCGGAGCGGGGGTTTTCGCGGAACAGCCTGTAATAGGGATCGGCCCGATAATAGCCGCGCAGGTAAACCGCCAGCAGCTCAGGGTCGAGCCCCTCCTCATTCAGGTATTCCGGTGGCGCGTAGAGGGAATAGCGCACCACGGCCCGTGATTCCCATGAGATACCCGAACTCAACACATCAAGCAGTGCGTCATAGAAATCCGGGCGGCCGATGCACCGCGCCGCTTGTCCCAATCCTTCATACAAACTCTGGTTCATGACTGCTCCGAAGGCCCGACGCAATCATATAACAGGGCCAGGCAGCGTGTGTCTCGGAAATGTCATCAAACCATCATCTCCCTTAAACGTCCGCGTGATAGCTTAAGGCTAACAGACGGTTTCATCCTTGAACTCAACAGGAGGTCACGATGCGCTATCACGTCAGGTTTGATGATAAAATCAACAGCTTCACTGTCCACGATTGCATGGCCGCCGACCAGGTCGTGGGTGTCCATCAGGAAGTGATTTCAGCGATGGCCCACGCCGAAGCGGAAGAATCCTTATGGAAACGCTATGGCCCTGCCCGCAAGGCTGCGGCACTTCATGAACGCAAGAAACACATTCCTTGGGCGGCCTGAGCACAAATTACGGTGTTCATAGAACTTTCCCCGTAAATCATAATAAGCCAGCCCTTTAGTCTCGGCGTTGCGTATCCCCCGGTCGTAACGCCAATTTTTTTACATCTGATAGAATTCTCAGGGTTACCGGTTATGCAGACGTGCGGTAAAACCCAATCATCGCCAACAGCCCCAGGACGACAACGGGCAACAGCGCTGCAAACTGCCAGAAGGCAACGTTCTGAGCCTCAATGACCGTCATGGCATCCGTAATGCCCGTGGCATTGGCGACAATCCCCAGATAGGCGGCGCCAAAAGCGTATCCGGCCCGCTGAACCGTCGGCAAGGCCGCAACGACGCGGTCTTTTTCCCCGCCTTCGACAATTGCCGTCGCCCGCCTCAGTATGAACGCCCAGGACATGCCGAAGCCGGCCCCTTCCAGAAAAGCGAAAAAAGCAATCAGCCACAGGTTGCCATCCGGCAGGACGACCATGAACCCGGTAACGGAAAGGCCTAACAGGATCATGCCGATGGCGATCATGCGCCTGTCGTTCTTTTCCGTTGAGCCGGACACCAACAGCGCCAGTATCGTCCAGCCGACGGAGGAGTGCGATAGAATGATCCCTGCCACCAGGGCCGAGGCGCCATAAATCGCTACCATCAGGAGGGGGCCGTAAATGCTGAATGCAATGGTTGATACGGTGAAACAGAAGACCATGGTGAGCGCGGCGCCGGCGCCATCTCGCAGGGCAATGGGTTCGTAAGGCAGTAATCGCCTGTCGCCACTATTACCGTCAAGACGCAGGAACAGGATAATCAGAAACACGCCTAACAGGACAAAGGCCGGCGATGTGACCAGCGACACGTTGATGCCGGCCGAGGCGATTGCCACGACCCCGGCGCATAGGAGGCCGAGTCGCAGGAGGGGAACGTTGCCTGAAGCAAGCGATGTTTCCCGATGATCCATTTTCCTTAAGACAATGAGGATCAATGCCACGAGGCCTATTGCCTGGACAGCAAAAAAATAAAATCCGCCACGCCAGTAACCCAGCTCCGAGAACACGCCTCCCACGAGCGGTCCGCAGAACGCCGAAGTGCCCCAGATCATGGAGATGGCGGCCATGGCTCGGGGCAGCAACTCCCGGGAAAACATCCGGCTCGCCGCGACGAGCGCCAACGCAATCAGCCCGCCGCCACCCAATCCCTGCATAAGCCTTCCCGACAGCAGGATCATCATGTCCGGCGCCACCGCACTGATCAGGCATCCTGTCATATAAAGGAGAGCGGCCCCAACCATGGAGGCCCTGAGACCGTATTTCAGGCTTATCAATGCACAAGATGCTCCAGCAAGGATAGAGCCGATTTCATAGAGGGCGAAGGACCAGGCAACGAATGCAGCACCGCCGATGTCTCTGATGATATCCGGCATGATCGTCGAAACCATGAGACCATCGGCAGCATGCAGCCAAACACCAAGACACATGACAAACAACGGGGCGGCATGCCGTTTGTCCAGCAGGTCTTTCCATCCGGCGTTGAATTGCTGTGCTTCCATCCGCTTATATATAAATAATTTTCTATAAATAAAGATATTACTTTATAAACATGTGTGCTGCAAGATTTCCGTTATACCTGCGGCACTGGCTGTGGAGTGGGCGGAAGACGGACAGAAATGACGCTTGCCCTTATATACTGGCAGCCCATATGTTTCACACTCTTGGGAAAGCAGAAATGGGGATGGCATCAGAATGAAAGAGTTTACCGACAAAAACCGGGAGGCATGGGAACAGGTCGCGCCCATTCACGCTAAGCACAATCAGGAAACCCTGATCGAATCCTTTCAGGATCCCGATTTTACCGTTCTGAACGATGTCGAATCCGACGTGCTAAACACCCTTGATGTCGAAGGCAAGGATGTCGCCCAGGTCTGCTGTAACAACGGGCGCGAACTGATTTGTGTAAAACGCATGGGCGCGGGCCGCTGCGTCGGTTTTGACGGCGCGCTGGGGTTCGTTCAGCAGGCCGATGAATTGGCCGATGCGGCGCTGTCGGATGAGGAGCGCGCTGAAATCGATTTCGTCTGCACGGACATTTACGATATCGGCCCGGAGCATGATGAAAGCTTCGATATCGTCACCATCACCATCGGCGTGATCAGCTGGATGCCCAACCTGCAGGACTTCTTCAACGTGCTGGCCCGCATCATGCGGCCCGGCGGCGCCCTGTTTATCTACGAACACCATCCCGTCCTGGAAATGATGTTCGTGGGCGGGCCGGAAGATCCCGTGGACTTCGAGTTATCCTATTTCGACAAGCAGCCCTATGTGGACGAAAGCGGCCTCGATTATTATCAGCGCGAACAATACGACGCCAAACCGACGGTTTCCTTCCTGCACACCATGGCGGAAATCATCATGGCCGGGGTCAACAGCGGCCTAAACGTGGAGCATTTCGTGGAACGCCCGGAGCACATCTCCAACACCTGGTTCAATGTGGAAAAGCAGGTCGACGGCTTCCCCATGAGCTATACGCTGGTGTTCCGGAAACCGGCTTAAGCCGCCGCCTCCACGATCCCGGCTATGTCCTGCATGATGGCGTTGAGGTCGAAGTCCTTGGGCGTATAGACCCGGGCCACCCCGGCCTTCACGAGCTCTTCCGCATCTTCCGGCGGGATGATGCCGCCGACGATAACGGGCACGTCGTCCAGCCCCCTGGTCCTCATACGCTCCAGCACTTCGGTGACAAGCGGGATATGCGAGCCCGACAGGATGGAAAGGCCGATGACATGGACGTTTTCCTGCAGCGCCGCCTCGACGATTTCGGCAGGCGTCAGGCGAATGCCTTCATAGACCACCTCGATCCCCGCATCGCGGGCGCGCACGGCGATCTGCTCGGCGCCGTTTGAATGGCCGTCCAGGCCAGGCTTGCCGACCAGCATCTTCAGACGCCGACCCAGTTTGTCGGAAGCCGATCCGACCCGCTCGCGCGCCGTTTCGATGTCGGTGACGGATGCCGCACCGGCGCCCTGGATACCCGTGGGCGCGCGGTATTCGCCGAACACGTCACGCAGCACCTGCCCCCATTCACCCGTGGTGACGCCCGCATGGGCGCACTGGATGGAGGCTTCCATGATATTGCGGTCTTCGCTCGCAGCGCTTCGCAGTTCCGAAAGCGCCGCATCGACGGCGGCCTGATCCCGCCCGTCGCGCCAGGCCTGCAGACGGGCGATCTGCTCCGCTTCCACCGCCGGATCGATAGCGAGGAAACTGCCGTCACCTGTGGTGAGCGGGCTTTCTTCCGTTTCCGTATATTTGTTGACGCCAACGACGACCTGGTCGCCGCGCTCGATGGCGGCCAACCGCTCGGCGTTGGATTCCACAAGCTGCCGTTTCATGTAGCTCTGCTCGACGGCCGTCACAGCGCCGCCCATGGCGTTGATGGCGTCCAGTTCGGCCAGGGCCTCGACCTTGAGCGCTGCGACCTTTTCCTCGATGGCCCGGGAGCCATCGAAGATATCGGCGTATTCCAACAGGTCGGTTTCATAGGCCACGATCTGTTGGAGACGCAAGGACCACTGCTGGTCCCAGGGGCGCGGCAGGCCCAACGCCTCGTTCCAGGCGGGCAACTGTACGGCCCGCGCCCGCGCGCCCTTGGACAGGGTCACGGCCAGCATCTCGAGCAGGATGCGGTAGACGTTGTTTTCCGGCTGCTGTTCGGTCAGCCCCAGCGAATTGACCTGCACCCCGTAACGGAAGCGCCGCATCTTGGGATCTTCCACGCCATAACGCTCAGCCGTGATCTCGTCCCACAGCTCGGTGAAGGCGCGCATCTTGCAGATTTCGGTGACAAAGCGGATGCCGGCGTTGACGAAGAAACTGATGCGCCCCACCACGGTGGCGAAATCGGCGTCCGGCACCTGGCCCGACGCTTTAACCGCATCCAGCACCGCCGTTGCGGTCGCCAGCGCAAAAGCCAGCTCCTGCACCGGCGTCGCGCCCGCTTCCTGTAGGTGATAAGAGCACACGTTGACCGGATTCCACTTAGGCACTTCCTTGTAGGTGAAGGCCACCGTATCGGCGATCAGCTTCAGGCTGGGTCCCGGCGGGAAGATATAGGTGCCGCGCGACAGGTATTCCTTGATGATGTCGTTCTGGACCGTGCCGCTCAATTCCGTCCGCGCCACGCCCTGCTTTTCCGCCGCCGCAATATAGAGCGCCAGCAGCCACGCCGCCGGCGCGTTGATGGTCATGGAAGTATTCATTTCCCCCAACGGAATGCCGTCGAACAGGGTTTCCATGTCGCCCAGGTGGCAGATGGGCACGCCCACCTTGCCCACTTCACCCCGGGCGAGCGGATGATCCGAATCGTATCCCGTCTGGGTCGGCAGGTCGAAAGCGACGGAAAGTCCCGTCTGCCCCTTTTTCAGATTCGACCGGTATAAGGCGTTGGATTCCTTGGCAGATGAGTGCCCGGAATAGGTACGGAACAGCCACGGCCTGTCACGTTGCGGTGCACTATTTTGTCTTGCATTTGCGAAATCTTTTGTCATTCGACCCTCGCACTCACCCAAAATACGACCAAATTGTTACTCCAATCCATTGAAATTGGAAATAAAATTACGCGTTAGCAAGTTTTTTTTGAAACATTTGTTATTTTTGTGCATTGCGAAATAAAATATCCATGGTTAATAATAATTCATGAGAGTTTTATTACCGGGCTTTTCTTAGGGGAAGGACTATCATTATGAGCGACGCAGCCGAAGTGATCGAATTGCATCCGGGACAGGTTGAAAAAGACCTGTATGAGCTGGGCGAAATCCCGCCTTTGGGCCATGTGCCGAAATGCATGTATGCCTGGGCGATCCGCAAGGAACGCCACGGCGAGCCCAACACCGCCATGCAGGTGGAAGTGGTCGACACACCGGAACTGGACAGCCACGATGTGCTGGTCATGGTGATGGCCGCTGGCGTCAACTATAACGGCGTGTGGGCGGCGCTCGGCAAGCCCATTTCCCCCTTCGATTATCACAAGGCGGAATTCCACATCGCCGGCTCCGATGCGTCCGGCATCGTCTGGGCCGTGGGGTCCAAGGTGAAGCGCTTCAAGGTCGGCGACGAAGTCGTGGTTCATTGTAACCAGGATGACGGCGATGACGAGGAATGCAACGGCGGCGATCCCATGTTCTCCACCTCCCAGCGCATCTGGGGCTACGAGACGCCGGACGGCTCCTTCGCCCAGTTCTGCCGCGTGCAGGACCGCCAGTGCATGGCGCGCCCCAAGCACCTGACCTGGGAAGAAAGCGCCTGCTACACGCTGACCCTGGCGACGGCCTACCGCATGCTGTTCGGCCATCGTCCGCACATCCTGCGTCCCGGCCATAATGTGCTGGTGTGGGGCGCTTCCGGCGGGCTTGGCTCCTTCGCGGTCCAGCTCTGCGCCGTATCGGGCGCCAACGCCATCGGCGTGATCTCGGACGAATCCAAGCGCGACTTCGTCATGTCGCTCGGCGCCAAGGCCGTGATCAACCGCAACGATTTCAATTGTTGGGGCCAGCTACCGGAAGTGAACGGCGAAGGCTTCGGCGACTACATGAAGGCGACCCGCGAATTCGGCAAGGCCATCTGGGACATCACCGGCAAGGGCAACGACGTGGACTTCGTGTTCGAGCACCCGGGTGAAGCCACCTTCCCGGTTAGCTGCAACGTGGTGAAGCGGGGCGGTATGGTCGTATTCTGCGCCGGCACCACGGGCTACAACCTGACCATGGACGCGCGCTTCGTGTGGATGCGCCAGAAACGCATCCAGGGCAGCCATTTCG
>CAYFMQ010000004.1:231860-236957 GCA_964344255.1 uncultured Thalassospiraceae bacterium | reverse complement strand
CGAGGCGTCGCCCGAATACGACCGTCCCTGGGTTGAGACGGAACAGGCGGAGTACATCGCCACCGTACTCGGCGATCATTCCAGGATGGAGCCGACAGAGCTTCTGAAAGCCATGCTGGCGACGCCGGACCTGGCGTCAAAGCGCTGGATCTGGGAACAGTACGATCACATGGTGATGGCCGATACCGTGGCCCGCCCAGGCGGTGATGCGGCGCTGGTGCGAGTCCACGGCACGAACAAGGGTCTCGCCATCACGTCGGACTGCACGCCGCGCTATTGCCTGGCCGATCCCGTCGCCGGCGGACGGCAGGCCGTGGCCGAAGCCTGGCGCAACATCACGGCGACCGGCGCCACGCCGCTTGCCTGCACCGACAACATGAATTTCGGCAACCCGGAAAAGCCCGAGATCATGGGCCAGTTCGTCGGCTGTGTTCAGGGCATGGGCGAGGCTTGCAAGACGCTGGAGTTCCCCATCGTATCGGGCAACGTGTCGCTCTATAACGAAACCGAAAGCCAGGCCATCCTGCCCACACCGGTGATCGGCGGCGTCGGCTTGATCCAGGACGTATCAAAGGCCGTAACGCTGGCTTTCAAGGAAGCGGGCGACACTATCCTCCTGATCGGCGATACCTTCGGTCATATCGGTCAAAGCATCTATCTTTCGCTCGCCGGACAGGACGGCAAGGTCTATGCGCCGCCGCCGCTGGTGCTGTCACGTGAAAAACGCAACGGCGATTTCGTGCGTGAGCAGGTCCTGGGCGGCATGGTCACCGCCAGTCATGATATCTCGGACGGCGGTCTGCTGGTCGCCGTCGCGGAAATGGCGCTGGCCGGAAAAGTGGGCTGCAAGATCGAGCCCAACATGGTGCATGAATGCCCCCTGAACGACTGGATGTTCGGCGAGGACCAGGCGCGCTACATCCTGACGGCGACGAAGGAAAACGCCGAAGCCATCCTGAGCGCGGCCGAGGCAGCCGACGTTCCGGCGCTGATTATCGGCGAAACCGGCGGCGCCGACATCGTCGTTCACGTGGACATGCAGGAACGGGGCCGCGTTGCGTTAACGGAACTGCGTACCGCCCATGAAGGCTGGTTGCCGGGGTATATGGCCGGCTGACGCCTCCGTCCCTAGAAATTTTACCCACAGTTTGACCCACATCATGGCTCTAAAGCCAGATTGCTTTAGAGTTTATGTGTGGGCATTTGCGAGAATGTCTCACGGGTTTTCGCCTAGATCTCAAGAATGTCTGCAATCGTTTCCTTTACTCTAGCGATGGAGGTAATGATGAACGTCACCAAGATCAAAGAAGCCAGAAAAGACGTGAAGGAAACGGCTGAACAGACTGTTCCGGCGAAGCATGAACCCCATGAAAATCCGTTCGTTGCTTTCCGTCGGGAAATGGACAGGCTGTTCGACGATTTCTTCACCACGAGGCCGTTTCCGGCGCTTCCGAGGATGCCTGATTTCTCCACCATCGCCGACACGGGCGATCTGATGCCCAACGTCGACGTCACGGAGGAAGACGACAAGATCATGGTCACGGCTGAACTGCCGGGCATGAAGGAAGAAGATGTCGATCTGACGCTGAAAGACGGTGTACTGACCCTCAAGGGTGAGAAAAAGAGCGAAACGGACGAGGAAAAAGACAACGTCCACATGAAAGAACGCCGTTACGGTTCGTTCATGCGCTCCTTCCGCCTGCCCAAGAGCATCGATGAAGAAGCCGCTGAAGCGCTCTTTGAAGATGGCGTGCTGAAAGTCACGCTGCCGAAACGCCCGGAAGAGGCGCCGGAAGAAAAGAAGATCAAGATTTCGGCTAAATAACCGGAAACAGGCGTCTGAACGACGCCACCCCTCTCAATGAACGGCCGCCCGTTCCGGCTCAAATATCGGGGCGGGCGACTGTCTGTCGATTTCCGGTAAATCCATAAATTCCTTGGGGTTGACGGCAGCGGTCTGAGAGGCCATATCCTGCACCAGGAACATCTAGATCGGATCACGTTTAGACGGAAACACATCGTGTTTCATCAAAACGTGTGAATCCGATCGATTTGAATAACTTAGAGCAGAGGAACATGTTTTATTGGCCCATGAAGTGATCCCAAGAAAACATGACCTGCTCTATAAAAGCATAAGGAAATGACATATGGCCATGGAAGCCGGTGAAATCGAGCGCCTGATCAAGGAAGCCCTGCCCGACGCGAACGTCACCATCGAGGATTTGCGCGGCGACGGTGACCATTATGCCGCCCATGTTGTTTCCAGTGCTTTTGAAGGCAAGAGCCGGGTGCAGCAGCACCAGCTTGTCTATGCGGCCCTCCAGGGTCGTATGGGCGGCGAACTGCATGCCCTGGCGCTCCAGACGTCTACGCCTGAGTAGGCGTGGGCATAAACAGATCGGAATAAGAGATTTATCTTAGAAGGAAACCATTATGAGCGATAACCCCGTATTCGACCGTATCCAGTCGGAAATCGATGAGAACCAGGTGGTGCTTTTCATGAAAGGCAGCCCGATGTTCCCGCAGTGCGGCTTTTCCGCCGCCGTCAGCACGCTGCTCTCCAACCTGCAAGTCAAGTTCAAAGGCATCGACGTGCTGCAGGACGGCGAGATCCGCGAAGGCATCAAGGCCTATGCCAACTGGCCGACCATTCCCCAGCTCTACGTCAAAGGCGAATTCGTCGGCGGTTGCGACATCGTTCGGGAAATGTATGAATCCGGCGAACTGGAACAGGTTCTGAAAGACAAGGGCGTCGACTTCGCCGCTTGATCCGCTCCACATCGGAAAAAAGTAAGGCCGCACCCTGAAGGGAGTGCGGCCTTTTGTTTACCTGCGGGAGTGTCAGCAGGTTGAACTGAGGTGATTTCCCTGCGTTGTGGAACTAGCGGGTCAAGGTGATAGCCGATCCGGGTAAATCCTTTATCAGTTTCTGCTCAAACCGGCGCTCAAACCGCGGTTCTACCGGAAAAACGGTTGTAGCCAGGGCGGCGCGTTCCACTTCGGAGCCGGTGAAACCGACGACTACATCAAATTTTTTCATTTTCCTTCTCCTTCTTAACAAGAGTTTTAATACACTGTAATTGGTTGATGGCCCTTATGTATGCGAGATATTGACTAACTGCAAATGAGATGTTCTCCTGTTTAACAGGAGAAATATTCCGCTATGAGTACACCTTCATTCGTCATGCCATCGCTCAATGCGCTGCGCGCCTTCGAAGCGGCGGCCCGGCATCTGAGCTTCAAGGATGCGGCAGAAGAACTGCACGTCAGCGCCAGCGCTGTCGGGCACCTGATCGCCGACCTGGAGATTTTCTTCGGCTGTCAGTTATTCGAGCGGCACCACCGCCGCATCGAGCTGACCCCAGCCGGACGCGCCCTCATGCCCGGCATGCAGACGTCTTTTGACAGCTTGCGGAACGCCGTTAAGTCCTTCCAGTCTGGACGGCGCGAAGGACCGCTTGTGGTTTCGGTGGAGCCCACGTTCGGCGGACGGTGCCTGATACCCAGGCTGGAACGGTTTCGCAGGAAACATCCGGACATTCCGATCCGCATTGATCCGACCCATGAAGTTGCCGACCCCCGGGAGGGTGATGTGGATATCTGCATTCGTTACGGCAAAGGTGACTACCCCGGTCTCAGGGTCGATACCATTATAGACCATGAAGATATCATCGCCGTCTGCAGCCCCCGGTTGCTGGAAGGCGATCACCCCTTGCATACGCCTGACGACATACGCTGGCATACCCTGATCGACCGTAATCCGGAGCAGTTCTACGTCGATCGGGCCATCTGGTCCCGTTGGTTCGAGGCTGCCGGGTTGAAAGAAGTGGTCTGTAAGGACCGCATCGAAGTCCCCTGGGAGGAATACGCCATCATCTCCGCCATCCAGGGCCACGGCCTGACGCTGGCCAGTTCCCTGCTTGTCGAGGAAGACCTCGCCGCCGGCTGGCTGGTTCAGCCCTTTGACGCTTCCTACAGGGTGGATATGGGGTATTACCTGATATCCGCCCACAGGGAAGAAGCCGATCCCCGGATCGAGGCGTTCCGTTCCTGGGTTCTTGATCCGGATATAGAGCTTCCCGACAACTTCAAGCCGGCGTATTCATGAGAGTGCGCGGGGGAACGTGTCATGACTTTAAAAATGGCGTGGAAAGTATGCTTTTAAATAAGCATAACAGCATTCATTCGCGGTTTGAGGATTGAACGCATCCGGATAGGAAACCCAATCGAACCATAAGCCTTCCAGCAAAGCCGCAAGACCACGGGCGATCTGTTCCGGATTTGCGTTATCGTATCCACCCTTTTCAGTCATCGCTTCACAGAGGTTTAACGGCAGGTCGAATATCGTCGATTCACGCGGTCCACATAATTTCATATATGCGGCGTTGCTAAGGGCTGCAGCCCGGAAAGCAACCCAGGCGCAGGATTCCTCATGGCTGTGCGTCCAGAATGACGTTTCGGCAACAATAACTGAACGCAGGGCCTGAGCCGGGTTATCCCCCGCACCTGCCACGGCATCACCAACGGCCCGTTGATAATCCGAGGCGATGCTTTTCAGCACCTCCAACAACAGGTTTTCCTTACTGTCGAAATGCGCATTCACCATCCCGCGGGCGACACTGGAAGCCGTACAAATCCGGCTGATGGTCACACCCGCTAATCCATGCTTAGCAATACAGGACACCGTCGCATCAATAATTTTTTGCCGGCTTAGCGCCTTTTTTTCCACCCGGCGTTTAGGAGCGATCTGGTTCATCCGAGTTTGCCTCATGCCAATTCATTGAATCTGCAACAGAATAGCATACATGAAAGACATGTCACTATATTTGAATGAACGTTCGTTCATTTTTTGTTGACTCTTACGTTCCCCTGCCATTAGGGTGTGCGTTACCGGAGCCGAACCCGTAGCGGTTCCAAATACACAATCACGGGAGATCTGAAATGGATATCGCCACCGATCTTTCAAACGCCCTTCGGCCTTACGAAGCCGGCTTCACCATGCCGGCACGCTTCGGCCCCCACCAACGCAGCTTCGTTGGCTGGGCCAGGAATCCCCTTGGCTACCGCTGGGATCTGGACATGGTTCGCGAGGAGCAT
>CAYFMQ010000004.1:27554-231850 GCA_964344255.1 uncultured Thalassospiraceae bacterium | reverse complement strand
GCCGCCGTAGCGCGCGCTGTTGCCCGTTTCGAGCCCTGCACGGTCGTCGCTGATCCGGAAGATTTTGATGAAGCGCAGCGTGTCTTCACCGATGACAACAACATCGACGTGCTTGAAATACCCTGTGACGACGGCTGGATCAGGGACAACGGCCCGGTTTTCGTCACCCACCCGGATGGCCGTATTGGCCTGGTCAGCTTCGTCTTCAACGGTTGGGGCAATAAGTTTCCCGATAAAATGGATAATCAGGTCCCTGAAGGCATCGCTGCTGCGACCGGCGCCGAATGTTTTGCTTCCAGCATGGTACTGGAAGGCGGCGGTTTCGGCGTCGACGGTGAAGGCACCCTCATCACCAACGAGCAATTCCTGCTGAACCCCAACCGTAACCCGGGCATGACCAGAGAACAGATTGAACGGGAATTGCATGACACGCTCGGCATCGAAAAAGTAATCTGGCTCGGTTATGGCCTGGTCGAGGACGCCGGAACGGATGGTCATATCGATAACAATTGCCAGTTTCTCGAACCGGGCGTGGTGCTCCTCCAGACGGCGCCGTCCCCGATCAATCCCAACCATCCCGGCGCCGAGGAAAACCGCCGGCGCCTAAAAGAGGCGAGAGATGCAAAAGGACGCAAACTGGAGATCATCGAAGTCGATCTGCTGCCCTACGTCTGTCCCGATGGTTTTAGCTATTACCCCGTACCCTATCTCAATTACTATATTGTCAATGGCGGGGTCATCATGCCCCTGTTAGGCTCCAAGGAAGACGAGGCGGCGTTACGGCAACTGGAAAGCTTGTTCCCGGGCCGTGAGATCGTCGGCGTACCCAGTACCGCCATGGCCGTGGACGGCGGTGGCGTCGGGTGTATCACACAACAAATGCCTGCATCGGCGATGGGGCTGAATAAGTAAAGGGAGAAACATCATGGACAACGTAACCCTTGCCGCCACCCAGATGGCGTGCAGCGCCGTCACGGAAGAGAATGTCGCAAAGGCGGAATCCCTGATCCGGGACGCCGCTGGAAAAGGCGCCAATATCGTGCTGATTCAGGAGCTGTTCCAGAACCTGTACTTCTGCCAGGAGGAGAACCCTGAACACCTGAGCCTTTCCAGGCCTTTTGAGGACAACGAAGTGCTCGAGCACTTCCAGGCCCTGGCGAAGGAGTTGAACGTCGTCCTGCCCATCAGCTTTTTCGAAAAAGCGCATAATGCACATTTCAATGCGCTTGCCATCATCGATGCGGACGGAGAATGCCTGGGCGTCTACAGGAAATCTCACATCCCCCACGGCCACGGCTATCAGGAAAAGTTCTATTTCAATCCCGGCGATACGGGTTTCCAGGTCTGGGACACGGCCGTGGGCCGCATTGGTTGCGGTATCTGCTGGGACCAGTGGTTCCCGGAATGCGCCCGCTCCCTGGTCCTGCAAGGCGCCGATATCCTGCTCTATCCCACAGCCATCGGCAGCGAAATCACCGGCGATGCGCCCATATCCAACCGGAAATGGCAACGCGCCATGCAAGGTCACGCCGCGGCAAACTCGGTCGTCGTCGTGGCGTCGAACCGGATCGGGCGCGAGAACTTCAACGATACCCATATCGATTTCTACGGGTCCTCCTTCATTGCGGACCAGACCGGCGAGTTGGTCGCCGAGGCCGACCAGGAAACGGAAGGCGTGATCACCGCCACCATCGACATGGACGCCGTAAGGCTGGAGCGTGACACATGGGCCTTTTTCCGGGATCGCCGGCCTGAACTTTACGCCGATATCATGACGCTCGATGCGGGGTACTGATCCCCAAACATCCCCCCTCTGCCCTGCTTCCGGAATAGACTATTCTCTCTTGTGTCGGAACTGAACCAATTTTGGTCCAATTTTTGACATAACGATGCCTGCTTCCAATTCAGTCTGGAACCGTCGTCTAGGGGGAATTGACGTCAAGATGGGGACATAAGCCTGATAGGCAGTCGTTCATTCTTCTTCGATGACCAATAACAACTTGACCGGTATTGCAATGCCGATCCGTGCCACACGAGGCGCTTGAGGCGGCAATACATTTGCATAACCGCTAAACGGCCATTCATTGTTAGGGTAAATGGGGAACAAGATCATGACTGACAAAAGCACGACATACGACACGGAATATTCCGTCGGGCAGGATAACCTCCAGAGATGGGGCATGGATGTTCATCATCCCGTATTCTGGATTTCCGCCGGACTGGTGCTTCTTTTCGTTATCGGCGTCCTGATGGCGCCCGAAGCCGCCAAAGGGGCTTTTGACGGGGCCAAATGGTGGTCCATCGGGGCTTTCGACTGGTTGTTCATGGTGGGCGGCAATATCTTTGTTCTGTTTTGCCTGCTGCTTATCGTTCTTCCAGTGGGGAAGATTCGCCTGGGCGGCGATGACGCGAAACCTGAATTTTCCACTCTATCATGGTTTGCCATGCTGTTTGCCGCGGGCATGGGCATTGGTCTGATGTTCTGGAGTGTCGCCGAGCCAACGGCCTATTTCACCGGCTGGTACAAAACACCGCTCGGCGTTGAGGCGAACACGGCAGAAGCCGCCAGCAAGGCCATGAGCGCCACCATGTTCCACTGGGGGCTTCATCCTTGGGCAATTTATGGCGTCGTTGCCCTGTCTCTCGCTTTCTTTTCCTATAACAAAGGGCTTCCCCTGACGATACGATCAGCTTTCTATCCGCTGATCAAGGATCACTCATGGGGACCGTTTGGTCATCTGATAGATACGGTCGCCGTTCTTGCGACATTATTCGGCCTGGCAACATCGCTCGGTTTCGGCGCCCAGCAGGCCAGCGCCGGCATGTCCTTTCTGTTCGGAACGGACAGCGGCATTGCCACCCAGATTGCGATTATCATCATCGTCACAGCAATCGCCTTGTTTTCCGTTCTGCGTGGCTTGGATGGCGGCGTCAAGGTTCTGAGCAACATCAACATGGGCATCGCTTTGTTGTTGCTGTGCTTCGTTCTGTTAGTCGGGCCAACCGCAGCAATTTTCTCCACCCTTGGGACGACTCTGGTCGGTTATGTCGGTGATATCTTTTCCTACAGTAACTGGATCGGTCGTGACGATGAGGCTTGGATGCAGGGTTGGACCGTTTTCTATTGGGCTTGGTGGATTTCCTGGTCACCTTTCGTCGGGATGTTTATTGCCCGAATTTCAAAGGGACGGACCGTGCGGGAGTTCATTATCGCCGTGCTGCTGGTGCCAACGCTGGTCACCCTGGTATGGATGAGCGTGTTCGGCGGCTCCGCCCTAGACCAGATACAGAACGGCGTCGGTGCTCTCGCAGGCGGACTCGACAAGGTAGAACTGGCCATGTTCCAGATGCTTGAAAACCTGCCTCTCGCGACAATTACCTCCGCTGTCGGCATTATCCTTGTCCTGGTATTCTTTATTACCTCCTCGGATTCCGGTTCGCTGGTGATCGACGCTATTACAGCCGGCGGGAAAGTCGACGCGCCGGTCGTACAGCGTGTTTTCTGGGTTGTGATCGAAGGTCTGGTTGCTGCAGCCCTGTTGTTTGGCGGCGGGTCGGATGCCTTAACGGCCCTCCAAGCGGCTGCCATCACCGTTGGATTGCCGTTTACAGTCGTCTTGATCGTTATGTGCCTAAGCCTCTACCTCGGATTGAGGCACGAACAGAAGTACGCAACGGTTCCGTCGAGCATACAAACGACTGATAACTGAATGGCTTGTAAAGTTGACTAGGAAGCCTCTACGCTTCCCTTACTCCGGCGGCTGAGATTTATCTCAGCCGCTTTTTTTTAAGATATCCGCAAATTCAACAATAAAGTCAGTCGAACCAAATCGGATTGGTCCAGGCCCGCTTGCCGTCCGCTTGCGTTACCGTCAGGCGCATATAGGCATCCTCATACTTCTCGGTAGAAAACCTGGCGCTGGTCAGGTTGTCCCCCATTTCCTTATCGGAGCGCGATCCACGCCCCTGCACGGAAATGACGCTTGCGGGGTCACATTCGATATAGACTTCTCCGTCCTCAATACGCAGATCGTGGATTTCAGGTCCTGTTGATGAGTAATAGCGGCCGGCCTTCATGGATTCGAGCAGAGCGTCCGGGCAGAGTTCCTCGGCATGCACCATCATCCAGCCGCCAAAGGCGTCATGCGTCATGGCGTGGGCGTCATCAGTGGCATAGGCGGAAAGCCGCCAGCCCTCATTCAGCAGCATGTCGCAGAACGGCCAGTCCTCACCCCGCTCGACCTCGACCTTGGAACCGTGGTTATAGATTTCGACGGCATGGGCGCAATCGATGGTTTTGGCGTCTTCCACGGTCATGCCGTTCCAGGAAGGATGAACCAGAGCGATAAAGGCCCCGGTATCGGCGGCCCGCTGGGCGATCTGGGCCGCCGTTTCGCCATCGTACGGTTTTTCAAAGTCCACCGGCAGGCCAACAGCAAGTAAATGCCAGCGGTCATCATTCTTCATCCATCCCTGATGCAGTTCGGCAGCGATCAGGGTGGTGAAGTCATCATCGCGCAGGTCGCGCGTATCGGAAATCGGATAGTCGAAGCGCTCCATGAAATGCTCGCTCAACGAAAGGAAATCGTAGCCGGCTTCCTTATACATGCGGCAGGTTTCTGCGGGCGAGAACGCTCCATCGGAATTGGTGGAGTGGGTATGCAGATTACCGCGGTAGAACTTGCCTGGACGGCCGAAAGGTATGTTTTCCATAGAGTCTCATTATCCCTTTCAGGGCAAACTAGTCGGATATGTTGAGCGGACTATGCCCTCATAATCTTAGAAAGGCCATAAAAAACGCCCCGCCACATAAGTTGTGTGGCGGGGCATTCTTTTCAAGGAGCAATGTTTGATTAGATACCGGCTTTGACCTCTTCAAACATGGCGTTCAGCTTGGTGTTGATGTCATCCGGGATATCCTGGAAGAATACACCGCCGTCCATCATTTCCTTAGGATTGGACAGGTTGACTTCCTTCAGGATTTCGGGATCAGCCATTTCGAAGGCACCAACGTTGGAATGGCCATAGCCCCATTCCTCGTAAACGTATTTACCGACTTCCGGTGACTGCATTTCGTTGACGATGTCATAAACAGCATCATCGTTGCCCATACCATATTCACTGTTGAACTTGGTCAGGCCGCAAACCCAGAACAGGATACCCTCTTTCGGGTTCATGTATTCGACCGGCACACCAGCGCGTTTCAGACGGACCGGCGCTTCGTTCCAGGCATAGGATGCTACCAGCTCGCCGGAGGCAAGCCCCTGCTCAGCCGATGTCTGGTCATCCCAGTAGTAGCGAAGCAACGGCTGCTGCTTGGTCATCAGTTCACGGAGAGCGGCAATCTGCTCATCATTGGGTTTCCACAGGCTTTCACCCGGGTGACCAAGGACAAGACCAGCGACAGCAGCCTGGCCACCGTGCGCGTTATAGGTCGCCAGACGGCCAGCATACTTCGGATCATACAGGATCGCCCAGGTATGGTTGTCGACGTATTCCGGCGCCAAGTCGGTGCGGAATGCGACGGACGAGTTACCCCAGTCGAACGGAGCAAAAAGGACATTGCCGTCCGGGTCATACTGAGCATTAAGGCTCGTCAGTTCAGGCCACAAGTTGCCCCAATGTTCCAGGCGGGACTTGTCGAGACCTTCCGTGATACCGGCACGCACCCAACGCGGGAACGTATCGGAACAGGGGTGACCGAGGGAGGGCTTGAAGCCGGAACGGACTTTGGCCAGACCTTCGTCTTCACTGGCGAAGAAGGAGAAATCAGGCAGACCGCCGTGCTTTTTCTCAAAGTTCTGGAAGAATGCCGGGTCGTCGTAACCGCCCCAGGTAAAGTAATTGACATCGCCGGCAGCCTTGGACTTGCCGGGAACGAGTGGCATCATCGCCGTGGTCAGGCCAACCGCGGCCAGGGTCTTGGTGAACTCCCGGCGGGTCATGTCGCCATTGACGATTTTGTTTTTGAATTCTTTAGCGTTGATTTTCATGGGTCTCCCCGTTTCCTGTCAGTTTATGTGATAGTGTTTATTTTATACAGAATTGTGGCCTAAAGCAGGCAGGCGCACATCCCTGTTCGGATAAATCCTAACCCGAATTAAAGCACGAACTCCATAGCCCCAAAAGGATATAATCAAAAAAAATCAAATTATTGATTTCATTCGATTTTTCGAAACCCGTCAATTTAAGCTCTGAAAATGAAAATGCCCGCCGAATCAGGCGGGCATTCCAATTGGGAAGACTAACCAATTCTTTAGCGGGAGTAATACTCGACCACAAGATTGGGCTCCATCTGAACCGGATAAGGCACATCGGCCAGTTTCGGTACGGACATGAAACTGCCCTGCATTTTCCGGTAATCGACCGTCATGTATTCCGGCACATCGCGTTCCGGAGATTCAACCGCCTCCAGAACCAACGGAATCTGGCGGGATTTTTCGCGAATCTCAATAACGTCGCCTTCGCGAACGCGATAGGACGGGATGTTAACCCGCTTGCCGTTGACCTTGATGTGGCCGTGGTTGATGAACTGACGCGACGCAAACACGGTAGGCACGAATTTCATGCGGTAAACAACGGCGTCGAGCCGGGTTTCCAGGATACCGATCAGGTTCTCGGACGTGTCGCCCTTGCGGGACGAGGCCTCGTCATAATAACGGCGAAACTGCTTTTCGGAGATATTGCCGTAATAACCTTTCAGCTTCTGCTTGGCGTTCAGCTGCAAGCCGTAATCGGAAGGTTTCTTGGCGCGGCGCTGGCCATGCTGGCCGGGGCCGTATTCACGGATGTTGACGGGGCTTTTGGCGCGACCCCAAAGGTTTACGCCGAGACGGCGGTTAATCTTGTATTTCGATGCGATGCGCTTGCTCATGGCTTGCACGATCCTTTCACTCGTTGATCCGGTTGTTATTGCGGCCTTGGGATTATGGCTCTTCGTGTCCCGCTCAGGCTTGTTCCGGCCGTTTTGGCCGGGCCGGGAAACCGGGGGAATTCCACCCGGAATCCGCGTTTGCGGGAATGGCGCGGGAGTATAGCCACGAAAGATACGCCGTCAAGCGCTGTTCATGAATTTTTTGGCAGTTTTCTGCGGCTATCAAACCGCATCTTACGTGCAGTCGAGTTCCGTGTCCCAATACAGGAAATCCCGCCAGCTTTCATGCAGGTAATTTGGCGGAAAACCCCGTCCGTTTTCCTGCAATTCGTAATTGGTGGGCTGGTGGGGCCTTCTAAAGGGCTTAATCCCGGACTCCCTTGGCATGCGATGACCCTTGCGCAAATTACACGGGGCACAGGCCGCCACGACGTTTTCCCAGTTCGTGCGCCCACCGCGGGAGCGGGGAATGACGTGATCGAAGGTCAGGTTTTCAGCCGCCAATTGGTGGCCACAATACTGACAGGCAAAGCTGTCGCGCAGAAACACATTGAACCGTGTGAAGGCCGGACGCCGGGACATGTGGACATATTCTTTTAGCGCAATGACACTAGGCAGCCGCATGTCCAGCGAAGGCGAATGAACCGTTCGGTCGTACTCGGAAACCACGTTGACGCGGGCCATGAACACCGCCTTGACGGCGTCTTGCCATGACCAGAGAGACAGGGGGAAGTAGCTGAGTGGGCGGAAATCCGCATTCAGCACAAGCGCCGGACAGCTTTCTGCCGACGCCGCGTTCATGGCCTACTTACCCCTCTAACCGTCATTTGCCTTACCCTCCGGGCAATTTTCAGGTGTTCACAAGAAGCACCATACAACATCTTGTACGCATTTGCCAAATATCTACTTCATGAAGATTTTGTGATACATAGAGAAACAAAGTTTTTACAAACACACTGAAACGCCTTCCCGATATGACAACAGTCACCCGCTTCGCCCCCAGCCCGACAGGATTTCTGCACCTGGGTCACGCCTATTCCGCGCTTTTTGCCGCAGAAAAAGGCGATCGGTTCCTGCTCAGGATCGAAGATATCGATCCGGGGCGTTGCCGGGCGGAATTCGAGCAGGCGATTTCCGACGACCTAGCCTGGCTGGGGCTCAGTTGGGAACAACCGGTGCGCCGCCAGTCCGAACACATGGCAGATTACGCGAACGCCTTGTCGCGATTGGATGAGATGGGTCTGCTGTATCCCTGCTTCTGCACGCGCAAGGACATCATGAGGGAAATCGAGGAAGCCGGCCACGCGCCACACGATATTCCCAACGGTCCGGACGGACCGATCTATCCCGGCACCTGCCGTGCTCTCGATCCTGGAGAACGTGCTGAACGCCTCCAGGTGGGTGAGGCACACGCCCTGCGTCTAAACATGACAGCAGCAACTAAACTGACGGGCCCCCTGGCATGGGTGGATCATGAACGGGGCGAGCAACCCGCTACCCCGGAAATTTTCGGCGATGTGGTCCTTGCGAGAAAGGATACGCCCACCAGTTACCATCTTTCCGTAACCGTGGATGACCATCTGCAGGGCATAACGCTTGTCACCCGGGGAGAAGACCTGTTTAGCGCCAGCCATATCCATTGTCTGCTGCAGGCCCTGCTGGATCTCGATAGGCCAGAGTATTACCACCACCCCCTGTTACTGGATGAAGCGGGAAAGCGTTTCGCCAAGCGGGATAAGGCTTCGACGCTGCACGACCTGCGCCTGAGCGGTGAAACGCCGGAGGCAATACGTAAGCGGCTGGGATTTGACGAATGACCGCGCGTCTCGCCTGCCTGTTGCTAATTATGGTTCTTGTCGGCACGGGCGCCCAAGCGGAGGAGCCCTGGGATTCCCTGTCCAAAGGCCCTGAAACAACTGTCATCGGCATTATTGACGGAGACACGGTGAGCATCGATCCGCCGGTAAATGGGGCTTATGAAATTCGCCTTGTCGGCGTCCAAGCGCCGAAAATTCCTCTCGGGCGCAAAAATTTCAAAACCTGGCCCTACGGGCAATTGTCGAAATCCGTTCTGGAGCAATTGCTGAAAGACAGATCCGTGATCCTGTATTTCGCTGGCCGTCGCATGGATCGCCACGGTCGGGTACTGGCGCATCTGAAACGAGATGACGGCTTATGGGTTCAGGGTGACATGCTGGAGAGAGGCATGGCCCGGGTTTACAGCTTCCCCGATAACCGGGCCGTGGTCGGGCAGATGCTGGAAATCGAAAGGTCGGCCAGAAGTGCAAAACGGGGTATCTGGAGACACCCGTTCTACGGCATCAGGACGTCTGATGACGCGAAAGACTACATCGGCCGGTTCGAGTTGATTGAAGGAGTTGTGCTCGACGTGGCGGAGGTTGGCAAAACCACGTACATCAATTTCACTGATGACTGGCGTACGGATTTCACCCTGACCATCAAAGGCAAGGCCCTGCGATTGTTCCGGGATGACGGCATGGATGTGATGGCCCTGAAAAACCACAAGATCAGGGTGCGGGGCTGGCTCAAATCCATGAACGGCCCCATGATCAACCTGACACACCCCGAACAGGTCGAAGTAATCGAATGACCACTTGGTCTTTATGCAGCCTACAAAAAGTATGCTTGCACGGTTTTTTACGGTTTTTCATAATTGCCACATGATCAGGGTTTATCCTCAGTTCCGCCGTTTTTACGCCCTGTTTGGCGTTATGACGATTTTACACATGCTTGCCGCCTGCACGGTCAATCCGGCCACCGGCGAGCAAAGCTTCACGGCTTTCATGTCACCGGAAGATGAAAAGCGCATCGGCGCCGAGGAGCATCCCAAGATTCTCAAGCAGTTCGGCGGCGCCTACGACGAGGTCCAGGTAGCCGGATATGCCGCCCAGTTGGGAACGGGTCTGGTGAAAGTGTCGGAATTGCCCGACGAACAGTTCCGCTTCACGGTCCTGAACAGCGACGAGATTAACGCCTTCGCCCTGCCGGGTGGCTATGTCTACGTCACCCGAGGCCTGATCGCCCTGGCGGAGAACGAAGCCGAACTGGCCGGCGTCATCGCCCACGAGATTGGTCACGTAACAGCACGCCATACGGCCGAACGCTACAGTCAGGCCATGGTCGCCAACATCGGCATGTCCATCGCAAGCATTATCGGTAGTGTCTACGGTGCGCCCAGGGGGACTGCAGATTTGCTTTCCGTCGGCGCGGAAGCCGTCTTGAGCGGCTATTCCCGAGAGCAGGAACTTGAGGCGGACATGCTCGGCGTCCGCTACCTGGGGCGGGCAGGATACGACACCAACGCCATGAAAACCTTCTTTGAAAAGATGAAGGCCCATGACGAATTGCAGGCCGCCATGACCGGCACCCCGACGGGCGAGGAGTCGTTCAACTTCCGTTCCTCCCATCCGCGCACGACGGAGCGCATCGCCCAAGCCATTGAATTGGCCTCGAATGGCGCAACCACATCAACCCGGATCGAGCGGGACAGGTTCCTGGATCACATCGACACCATGATTTTCGGCGACGATCCGAAACAGGGAATCCGCCGGGGTCGGGAATTCGTTCACCAGGATCTGCGATTCAAGTTCACCGTGCCTGCAGGCTTTATTCTCTTCAATTCCCCGTCCCAGGTTCTCGCCCGTCACAAGAATGGCACTGTTGCCATCTTTGACATGGAAGACCCTGATATAGCACGAAGCGTTATCGATCTTCGACGCTATCTGATTGACAGATGGGGAGGCAAACTGGACCTACGCAATGTTGAACAGATCAATATCAATGGGATGAACGCCTGGACGGGCAGCCTTAATAAGATGACTCAGAAAGGCCAGCGCGATATCCGATTGATAGCCATCCGCGGAGAGTCAGATGAAATCTTTCGCTTTGTGTTCCTGACTCCGACCGAGCTTTTCAGCCAAATGGCGGAGGGCCTCAAACGGATGACCTATAGCTTCGAGAGGTTGAGCTATGCCGAAGCAGCCAAGGTCAAACCGCTCAGGATCAGGGTCGTCGACACATCGGAAGGAGATACGGCGGAAACCTTGTCCGAAAGCATGACGATCAGGGAATTCAGTCATGAATGGTTCAACCTGATCAACACCAACCACCTGAAGGATGCCTATCCGGCCGGTGAGCGGGTCAAGCTGATCATGGAGTGACTTTCCGGGCTATAAGAAGTCTGGAATAAAAAAAGCCGGAACATCCGCTCCGGCTTTTCATATCTACCTGAATAAAAATTAAATCAGGCGGCGTTCAGTATTTCTTCCAACTTGATGGTCGCCTTTTCCATATCTGTCTTGTCGACGGCGGCCACTTCACAGGCCAGGCGGTCGCGGGCAGCCTCATAAATCTGGCGCTCAGAGAAAGACTGGTCCGGCTGGCCTACGTTGCGGTGCAGATCACGAACGACTTCCGCAATGGAAACCGGATCGCCGGAATTGATCTTGGCTTCGTATTCCTGGGCACGGCGGCTCCACATGGTCCGCTTGACCCGGGCGCGCCCCTTCAAGGTGGTAAGGGCATCTTCCATGCGCTTTTTGGAGCTCAGTTTTCTCAGGCCAGAAGCCGTCGCCTTCGCTACGGGAACCCGCAGCGTCATGCGGTCACGGTCGAAAGAAATGACAAACAATTTCAGTTTTTCACCCGCGATTTCAGTCGTCTCGATAGCTTCCACCAGCCCGACGCCATGGGTTGGGTAGACGACAAATTCTCCGGGTTTAAAAGCCAGTTTTTCAGCCATAAAACTTATTACTCCGTTGCAACTTTTTTTCCCTAGGCTTCAAACCGTCCCGCATTTCCCCCATCCCGGCCTTGATACCCAAGAAACAGGATAGAGCGATTTGCGGTGTCGGGATCCTTTAGCCAGGGATCGGCGGAAAACTGCCATTTTTTGTTCAGGCGCGCCGCCAAACCACAAACACATGAATGCCGGCCACCCGACCGGCATTCCTGATTTTCCATGATGGCAATATATCACAAAAAGGCAGAAAAAACAGCCCCTTGCGTCATGTTTTTACGGGATAACCCTAAAATAGGGACAATTGTACCGGAAAAACCCTGATTTAGGAGCCTTTGCCCGGATTGGGGCTCAGCATTTCCAGTTTACCGGGTTTATCCTTCCAATCGTCCGCATCAGCCGGCGAATCGCCCTTCCGGGTGATATTCGGCCATTCTTCTGCGTATTTGGTGTTGATTTCCAGCCATTTCTCGATGCCCGGCTCTGTATCAGGCAGGATTGCATCCGCCGGACATTCGGGCTCGCAAACCCCGCAATCGATGCATTCATCCGGGTGGATTACCAGAAAGTTCTCACCCTCGTAGAAACAATCGACGGGACAGACCTCGACACAGTCCTGATACTTACATTTGATACAGTTTTCCGTGACGATGTAGGTCATTTCATTCTCCGTTCTCGTTCAAACGCGCATGCCCGCACAGATATATTGGCCCCATTTAATGCCTTATGGCGCACATGGCAACCCATCGTTTTATAAGGGCTTTATCCGTTCTGGGTGACACGTTGACGGGCGTGAGCACTTTCCCTATCTGTCACATGCAGCAGACCGGCAATACGCCGCATCAGGTTCGATTCGTAATCATGGACGACCCCGTCCGCATAGATCACCTGCCACAGCATTTCCACCAGGGCAATCCTGTCTTCATGGTCCAGGTGAGCGCTGGCCGCACGTGTAAAACCGAACAACTGGCTTGAATTGTGGACGGCTTCTTCCGCATCAGAAATCAACGTATCGGCTTCTTCCGATTCCAGGCCGAATTCCGCTGTCAGCAACCTAACGATGACCACCCGTTCGGATTCGGCGAAGTCGCCATCCATCAATGCCGCCTGCACCAGCAGCGCCGCCGTAACAGCGCGGCGTTCTTCGTCCGCACTGGCTTCCGGTATTGGCTCGCCGCCGAACAACAAGGTACGAATTCTACTGATCATGAGGCTCACCTATCATGGCCCACCCGATGCGGCAAGACCGTTAAATCGCAGAACATCGTCCAATCTCAATCACCAGAACGCAATCGGTCCAGAGCCCGGCGTTCGGTCTTGGTCGGTCGTCCGCTTCCCCGTTCCCGCTTTCCGACAGGCGTGTCCAGAGAACCCGTTTCGTCCTTCTTCCCGGAGCTTTTCCGTGGCGGGTCAAGGTCTTCATAGAGTAACTGGGCTTCCTTGGCCGGTCCACGGCGTGTGCCCAAGGCCTCAACGCGGATGACACGGATATAGGGCCCCAAGGGGAAAGTCAGCACATCACCCACACGAAGCACCTGATGGGATTTACGCACCGGTTCCGAATTCAGACGCAACTTGCCGGAACCGCACAGGGCTGCGGCAAGGGTTCGGCTCTTTAAAAACCGCGCGTACCATAGCCACTTATCGATGCGGAGCGTCTCGACCGTCATGAATTCCCCGAAAGCTGCTTCAGGACGGCAAAGGGTGAATCGCTGTAATCCTTTTCCGGTTTAGATGACGGTCGACGTTTCGAGCGTTTGCCCTTTGCCTTCTGCGTATCCGGCTTTTTCTGCTCCTTGGGCGCCCTGATGCGTGGCGGCCTGAACAGGCGAACACCATCTTTTTCCCGCGATGTAAAGCCAAGCCCGTGCAGGATTGCCGCCGTTCGTTCCTCGCCGGCGCCGGCAAAGGACATCAGGGATTCATCCATGGGGAACGGTTTGCGATGTCCCAACGCCCACGCTTTCCCGGCAATCCGTTCCACCATGTCCAACCGAACGGCGATGGACCCGCCCTCGACCCGGAAAACGGAGTAACCAATGGTGTTCAGGAATTCCCGCTGGAGGCGCATATTGCTTCTGGAATCCAGTTCGACGGTAATGCGTCCGTCCGGCGGCGTTTCCAGGGGAACCTTGGGCTCGTTCCAGGCGTGCCAGAGTCGGGCTCTTAAGGTTATCGCCGCAGGCTTGAGCAATCCCGGCATATAGACAGCCGTACGACCCAGGCGAACACTCAATGATTTCAGTGTTTTACGGTCCTCACGGCTCAGGGCCTCCACCTGTTCGTCTACCCGTGATCTCTCGATGGCGCCCATCTCCTCGACCAACTGAAACACAAGGCCGCGGCAAGCACCCTTGATATCGGCTCCTGAAGCTGTCAGCAACGGGCTCAGTATGGTCGCGATTTTGTCCTTGAGCCAACCGTTCAGGATCCCCCGGAGCTTTTCGCGGTCCTCCGTTTCCAGATAATCGTTGTGCATCAGTTCAAGACGCGGCGTGAGTATAGCGTCACCCCGCTTGACCCGGGCTAAGGGCTCGTCCTGCCAGCAGATCAGGCCATCCGGACGCCATTCCAGCACATTGTCCGCCGCCGCTTGCAGGGCTTCGATGCGGCGATGGACCTCGCTTCTCAGCACACGCCCGGCGACGGACGCCAGAGTCTTGCGGTCCGTGGCGAACCGTGCGTCATCGGCAATGAAACGCAAGCCCTGCATGTGGCCAACATATTGACCTTCCACCACGACCTCGCCGTTCGCACGGATAGCGGCCATCAATTCGCTGTCAGAATCCCTGAGACGGCTCATCAGCATGGCGGTGCGCTTGTCGACGAAACGCTGGGTCAGGCGGTCGTGCAGGGCATCGGAAAGCTTGTCTTCGATTTCCCGGGTACGACCCTGCCAGTGCAACGGATCGTCGAGCCACTCGCTTTTATGAGAAATGTAAGTCCATGTCCTGATCCGGGCGATCCGGGTCGACAGGGTATCGATATCCCCGTCGGTGCGATCGATGCGCGCCACATGGTCGGCCATCCAGTCGATCGGCAAGCCACCGCTGCCCGCCATCAGGTGACGATAGACCCTGTCCAGCAGGCGGGCATGGCCGATGGTCCATTCCTTCTCGAAATCCGGTATCTGGCAAACTTCCCACAACAGCGCCACGTCGTCCGGATTGACCGCCATGTCCTCGATACCGTGATCGCGGGTCAGTTCGTTCAGTGCGCGTTCGTCGTCCGCTTCGCGGACCCGGACCAGGCCTTCCGTCTGGGGCGGCATACGCAGACTGTTTTTCAGGGCGTTCAGCGTGTTGGTGACAATGTCCGGGTTTCGCCAGTAGATCTGACGGTGCATATCGAACTCGTGGTTCTCGATACGCTCGATGGTTTCGATATCCAGCGCCCCGGCATCGCCCGTGGTGCCAAAGGTGCCATCAGTTGTGTACCGCCCGGCCCTTCCCGCCGTCTGGGCCAGTTCAGCCGCCGTCAGCTGGCGGAACCGGCGGCCATCGAACTTGCGCGTCGAGGCGAAAGCCACGTGCTCCACATCCATGTTGAGGCCCATCCCGATGGCGTCGGTGGCGACCAGGAAATCCACATCGCCTTCCTGGTACATGGCGACCTGGGCGTTCCGGGTACGGGGGCTGAGCGCGCCCATGACCACGGCGGCGCCGCCACGCTGGCGTCGCACCAGTTCGGCGATGGCGTAAACGTCATTTGCGGTAAAGGCGACCGTTGCGCTGCGTGGTTTCAGTCTGGATATGCGGGTATGGCCGCTGTAACTCAACTTCGAGAGGCGCGGGTGGGACCTGAAATCAACGTCCGGCACCAATTTCCGGATCAGCGGTTGCATGGCGTCGGCGCCCAGAAAAACGGTTTCCGATTCTCCTCGGGCATGGAGCAGTCGGTCGGTGAACACATGCCCCCGGTCGGGATCGGCGCACATCTGTATCTCATCGATGGCGAGAAAATCCACGGTGCGATCAAGCGGCATGGCTTCAAGCGTGCACAGGTAATACTTGGCCCCCGCCGGCAGGATCTTTTCCTCACCCGTCACCAGGGCAACCTTGTCCACACCCTTGACGGTTACGGCCCGGTCATAGTTTTCACGCGCAAGGAGACGCAGGGGAAAACCGATCATGCCCGATGGGTGCGCCAGCATCCGCTCCATGGCGTAATAGGTCTTGCCTGTATTGGTGGGGCCGAGAACGGCGGAAATCGACATGACAAATCCGGTTATGCGAACGCCTTTAAAAGTATACCACTATAGCTGAGTTCAGGTCTTCAACTCGGACAAGGCAGCGATATGTTCGGGTGACAGACCACAGCACCCGCCAAGCACCTGCACGCCGGATGCCTGCCATTGGCGGGCGTAATCCTGCAGGTCCTCTGGCGAAATGATGTCCTCGAAAATCCAGTGCGGCATTTTGAAATGCCCGGAATCGGGATAAGCGCTCAACGGGCCGTCAAAGTGCTTGCGAACGATATCCAGTGAATCGGCCACCACATCGGAGGGCGAGTGCATGACGCCCATGAGTTCCACATCATAACCGGCAACCGCCCGTACGACATCCTCGAACGGCAGTTCTTCGGTTTGCAGGTAAGAGATGATCGAGCCGTCTTCCGAGCGCCTGGATGACAGACCGCCCCAGACCGGAAGGCCCGTCGACAGCCCGGCTTCAACGGCAAATCGGATACGTTCTGGATCGAACATCATTTCCAGCAGGATCATCTCGCAACCTGAGTTTTTAAGGATTTCCGCCAGTTCGTTGAATGCATTGGCGTAAACCGATGGATCGGGCACCATATCCGGGTCTGAAACATGCGACCCGATCTGTACCGGGATAACATGAGAAATGGAACCTGCGACAACCACATCCTTTTTGCCTGAATCATCACGCGCCTTGAGCGCCGTCTCGACGGCTGTCCGATTTATTTGCTCAACTTGGTCGCCGATCCCCGCCGCATCAAGCATGATACGAGAGGAGGCATAGGTATTGGCAGTGATAATATCGGCTCCGGCGTCGATATAAGCCCGGTGCACGCCATACAGTTCTTCCAGGTTCGTTTTCGTTGCCGAGCCGCACCAGGTGCTTTCATCCATCTTGACACCGCGACGTTCCAGTTCCGTACCGATACCGCCGTCTAGTATGACCGTGCCGCCGGAACTGATCGTTTCAGCAATTTTCGCATAGCTCATGGAAGGTTCCTCAAGGTTTTTGTCGATCTTATATGGACATGGACAGGGAGGATGGGCAATACCGGATAAACATAATAACCCTGTTCAAAGCCATGTGATTACAATACTTCCCGGTTTATTGTTATCCTTGCATCCGGCTTTTGAAGCGCCTAGATAATCATCAGCCAAGCACGTTACGAGGATCCCATGCCTGCTTTTACGTTCCGCAATTTAGTTGTTATCGCCCTTCTCTTCGGATTTCAGTGGGCTGTTCCGGTCGAGGCCTCTCAAGGTTCACTGGAAATTACGGATATCTATGTAGGCAACGGAGAGTCCGCCGAGCGTAGTTACAAGGTTAGCGTTCATTACACGGGCTGGCTCGAAGATGGGACCAAATTCGATTCCAGCATCGACAGGGGCGAACCCTTTGAATTCACTCTCGGTCAGGGACGGGTTATTTCCGGTTGGGACCAGGGTGTAACCGGCATGAAAATCGGTGGCAAACGCAAGCTCGTCATTCCACCCGAATTGGCCTACGGCAAACGGGGTGCGGGTGAACTCATCCCACCCAATTCAACGCTGGTTTTTGAAATTGAATTGCTTGCTCTCACGCCACCGGCCTTTACCAATATCGACAATGAGGAATTGAAGGCGTTGCTGGCAAAAGGCATCAAGATCGTCGATATTCGCCGCCAGGATGAATGGGATGCGACAGGCGTGGTTGAGGGCAGCAGGCTAATCACAGCCTTCAATGAAAAGGGTAACCTGCGCCGCAATTTTCCGGGTGAATTGGTGAATTTTGTCTCACGCGAGGAACCGGTCATCCTGATTTGCCGAACCGGTAACCGCACGGCTGTACTTGCAGACCTGATGACGCAGAAGGGCGGTTATGAGAGTGTCTATAACGTGGCCGACGGTATCCTCGACTGGATCAAGCATGGCAATCCGGTGGTGAAGCATTGACGTTCTGAGACGTCCTGCCTAGACGGCTGCCATTTCCTTCAATCGTTCAAGAGTTTCCTTCGCCAGCGTCCGAGTCAGGCGCTCTGCCGACATGGCACGGCCAAGGCCCACGGACTGGCCGCTGTAATGGGCGCTGAAATCCCGGTTGTTTTCCGCTTCCGATGCTTTCTTCAACTCTGACATGGCGTGAAAGCCCTTCGGGAAGGTCGCCGTCTCCGGTGCTATTGGCCCCAGTTCCTGAATTGAGCGATTTATCAGGCATCGGGAAGGGCGGCCGGAAACAACGTTTGTCAGAGCTGTATGTAGCCCGTCTGCATTCGTAATCGTGTTCCGGTAGATATCGGGGATCGTCGCTTCGTCCGTGAACAGATAGGCTGTGCCGACCTGAACGGCGCTGGCGCCCAGCACGAAAGCCGCTGCTGCACCACGCCCGTCGGCGATACCGCCGGCGGCAATCACCGGCACCCCGACAGCATCGGCAATCTGGAGAATCAGGGAAAAAGCGCCTGTCTGGGTCGCGATGTCATCGCTCAGAAACATGCCGCGATGACCGCCCGCTTCATAACCCTGGGCGATAATAGCGTCACAACCTTTCTCTTCCAGCCAACGGGCTTCCGCAACCGTTGTCGCTGAACTGACAATCTTTGATCCTACGGCTTTCAGGCGCTCGACAAGAGCCGGTTCCGGCAGGCCGAAATGAAAACTTACGACGGCTGGCCTTGCTTTCTCCATCAAAAGGCACCTGTCCTCGTCAAAAGGCAGGATGGAACCAACGAAAAGCTCCACAGGTGGCGTTATGCCCAACTCTGAATAGTAGGGCGCAAGCCTGTCCAGCCATGCCTGGTCCAATGCGGGATCGGGTTCAGGAGGCGTGTGGACGAAAAAGTTGACGTTGAACGGCCTGTTGGAATTCGTACGCATACCTTCGACAGCGTCTTCGATTTCAGTTGTATCCATGGCCGCACAAGCGAGAGCCCCCAGACCACCAGCATTACTGACGGCTGCTGCCATTTCCACGCCGCTTGAGCCCGACATGGGCGCCTGAATGATCGGCAGTTCTATTCCGAACAGTTCCTGTATGCGTTGATCCGGCCACATTTCTTTCTCCCCCAATTAGTTTCCGTCTTTGTTAGTCACATCGTGTGTGCAATCCATTCCTTACGGGTAATCCTGTAATCAATGGAATCCTCCGCATAACAAAACCGTCGGCCGTGGTCACGGAATCCGCATTTTTCCAATACGTTCTGGGATTTCACATGCCCGTCATCGAATGTGGCGACGACTTCTTCCAGTGACACTTCCTCAAAGGCGAATTGCAGCAGGCGAGCGCAGATTTCTGTCGCGTAGCCCTGACCCCAGGCGGATTGTTTGAGGATATAGCCGATTTCCATGTCCCCTTCCGGCATGACGCCCTCGATAACCTTGTCCCACTCGGTATCCTCCGCCTCAATCGGCAGGGGCAGCAGACCACCGGTGCCGATCTTTTCAGCAGTTTCTTTGACTGAAACGCACCAGACGCCAAAACAGCCATCGGGACCACCCCGCCTTATCCACATGGGCATATCACGCTTTATTTCTTCAGGCTTCATGTTACCCAGTACATACCGGGTCACGTCCGGATCGGAAAACAGGTCCAATGCCAGGTCAATATCCGAAAGGGTAATGGGGCGCAGGATCAGGCGCGCCGTTTCAAGCTCTAACTGCATGAGGCGAAGGTATCCCCGGTCTCAGTGAAGAGCAACTGAAACGCCGCCTTACCGCCCCTTCCAGTTGGGTTCACGTTTTTCGGCGAAGGCAAGTGGACCTTCGATGGCGTCTTCGGAATCAAGCATCTTCTTGTACATGGGGAAACCGCCAGCCTTCTGTGTTTCATAACACGCCTCAAGCGACATATTCTCAGCCAGGCGGGTGGTTTCCTTGGTCGCCGCCAACGACAAGGGTGCGGCGGCAATCATCATATCGGCATATTCACGGGCCTTGTCCATGAGTTGATCCATCGGCACAACAGCATTGAACAGACCCCACCGATAAGCTTCTTCGGCGTCCATGCGGCGTCCGGTCAGCAGCATTTCCATGGCAATGGCTCGGGGCAGACGCTTGGTGAGTCTGAAGCAGGCGGAATCACCGACGACGCCAACGAAAATCTCCGGCAGCCAAACCTGGGCGTGATCAGCGGCGACAATCATGTCGGCAGCCAAAGCCAGTTCAAATCCGCCGCCGCAGGCGTAGCCGTTGACGGCGGCAATGATCGGTTTGTTCATATTCGGCAGGTTGCTGATGCCCGCAAAGCCGCCGACACCGAAATCAGCCTCGACCTCTTCGCCAGCGGCAGCAGCTTTCAGATCCCAGCCGCCAGAGAAGAACTTCTCCCCGGCGCCGGTAATGATCGCAACGCGCAAGTCCGGATCATCCCGAAAATCAGCAAAAATTCTTCCCATTTCACGGGATGTTGACGAATCAATGGCGTTTGCCTTGCCACGCTGCATCGTGACTTCGAGGATTTTACCATTCCGCACAACGTTCAGATCATCAGACATAATGCTACCTATAAGTGTATTGTTGATTTATACTATTTTAAGTTGTTCTAATAAGAGCGTCAACGGCCAGGGCCCCTTTCTCGAACACCAGCAAGGGATTGACGTCCAGTTCGCGTATTTTGTCACGGTTGGCGTCCGCATAAGCTGCAACGGCCATCACCGCATCCACGGCTGCGTCGAAATCTCCGGCAGGGCCGCCACGATAGCCCCTGAGAAGGCTGGCGATTTTAAGCCCGCCAATGGCCTCAACCGCCTTTTCCCGGCTCAAGGGCAGCAACAGCGTCTGACTGTCGCGCAACAACTCGACAAAGACGCCGCCTGCGCCGACCACCAGGACCGGCCCGAACTGGGGATCGCGATCAACGCCGATGATCAGTTCTGCTATGGCGCCAGCCATCATGCGTTCAACCAGGAACTTGTCGGAAAGGTGCGCCATGTCGGCAATGGCTTCGGCGACTGCTTCTGCATCATGCAGATGAAGCGCCACGCCGCCCACATCCGTTTTGTGGGTGAGCTCGTTGCTTACCGCCTTAACAACTACGGGAAAGCCGATCTCTTCAGCTGCAGACGGTGCATCGGCAACGGACACCAAACGGCCTTCGGGAACACTGAGGCCAAAACCTTTAAGCGCCTGCTTGCTTTCCCATTCGTCCAGCGTTTGCGCATCGTGACCGTCAACATCCGCAATATCGGCAATGGCGAAAGGCACACGACCGGCCTGCGCTTCACGCTGGCGTTCACCGATCCAGGCGGCGCACTCGATGGCGCGCAGGCAGTCGTCAATTCCTTGCATGGGAACAATGCCGTTTTCGATGAATTTCTCACGCTCCTCTTCCGGCTGGCTTTCCGGCAACGAACTGATGATCACGCCCAGACATCCAGTCGTCTTGCTGGCCCTGAAATAGGCCCCGGTTCCCACATCCCATGAAGACGTATCGCAAGTGCCGGATTTCGGGAAATCCATCATCATGATAGTGACGTCCTGACCGCAGCGCATGACCTCGGTAAAAGTCGCCTCCATGGCGTCAGCCTTGCCCCATATAAAGGTGTGGTAATCGAACGGGTTGGAGATGGACACCAGGTCGTTGAGCGTCGCGCGGATAGCCGTGCGCTGGTCGTCGGTGAACTTCGGGAAGTCGAGATGCATGCCTTCCTTGGTGTCGGCGATCAGGGCCGCCTCGCCGCCGGAGCAGCTTAGCGAGACGACCTTGTTACCAGGGAGGGGGCCAGCGAAATTCAGGAACTTGAGCGCCTCCAGGAACCCCGGCAAGGAATAGCAGCGATAGATACCCAAGTGCTCGAATAACGCTGTGTAATTGTCATCGGATCCCGATAACGTCGACGTGTGACTGACTGTAATCGCTGCCCCGGCTTCCGTCCGGCCCGACTTGATGGCGACGATGGGCACGCCCTTTTCCAGCGCACGCAGGGCGGCGCGGCTGAAGGCTGGGATGTCGTTGATTCCCTCGATCAGGATACCGATGGCCGTAATCTGGTCATTGTCCAGCATGGCGTGAATGAAATCGGACACATCGAGCTGCGCCTGGTTGCCAAGGGTAATGATATAGGCAATGGGCAGGCTCCGTTGGCCCATGGTCAGACTGATAGCGATGTTGCCGCTCTGGCACAGGATAGCGACGCCCTCATCGGTATTCTTGCAGCCATGTTCGTCCGGCCACAGGGGCACGCCGTCCAGGTAATTGATCATGCCGTAACAGTTCGGCCCCTGTATGGGCATGGTCCCGGCGGCCTCGACGAGCCGGTCCTGCAGTTCCTTGCCTTCCTCGCCCACTTCGGCGAAACCGGAAGCGAAACACAATGCGCCACCCGCCCCCATGCGGTTCAGCTTGTCCACCACTTCGATGGATGTATAGCGGTTGACACCGACAAAAGTTGCGTCAGGCGCCTCGGGCAAGTCATCGATAGACTTGAAACAGGGAATGCCGCTCAGCTCTTCCCGGTTGGGATTGACCGGCCATACCGGACCGGCAAAGCCGCTTTGCTTGATCTTGGTGACGACCGTGTCTGACCAGCCACCGCCAAGAATGGCAATATGGCGAGGCCGTAAATACCGCTTCAGACGTTCAATATCGACTTCTTGTTTTGTTTCCATTCTTAATCATGCCTCATGCGGCCGCAGTAAAGCTCGCGAAATGATATGGCGCTGAATCTCGCTGGTGCCGTCCCAGATACGCTCGACCCGATGGTCACGCCAGATCCTTTCCAGCGGCAGATCGGCCATCAGCCCCATGCCGCCGAAAATCTGGATTGCCTCGTCGGAAACCCGACCCAGCATTTCCGTCGCAGCCACCTTGGCAATGGCATAATCCTGATCCTCGGCCGTTCCCTGATCCAGTTTCCAGGCTGCTTTCAGGGTCAACAGTTCGGCGGCCTCGATATCAATAGCCATATCGGCCAGCTTGAAGGACACCCCCTGGTTTTTGCCGATGGGTTTGCCGAACTGCTTGCGTGTGGCCGCCCATTCTGTAGCCAGTTCGAAAGCGCGCTGGGCGCGGCCGATGCACATGGCGGCAACCGACAAGCGCGTTGCGCCGAGCCATTCGTTGGCGACGTCGAAGCCCTTGTCCGGCTCTCCCAGAACCTGGGACGCCGGCACGCGGCAATTATCAAATTCCAGGATTGAGTTGTGATAGCCACGATGCGAAACGGATTTATAACCAGGCTTCACCTCGAAACCGGGCGTTCCCTTATCGACCAAAAATGTGGTGATCAGCTTCTTGGGTCCCCTCGGCGTTTCCTCTTCGCCCGTGGCGGCGAAAAGAATGACGTAGTCGGCCACGTCAGCGTGGGAGATGAAATGCTTGATGCCGTTGATGACGTAGTCGTCGCCATCTCGTTCAGCCCGGCATTTCATGGACCGTACGTCGGAGCCTGCATCGGGCTCGGTCATGGCGAGACAATCCACCTTCTCGCCCCGGATGGTTGGCAGCAGGTAGTTTTCCACCTGATCGCCGACGCAGGCTTGCAGGATGTTACTGGGTCTCGCCACAGCGTATTGGAGGGCGAAGCTCGCCCGTCCCAACTCCCGTTCCAGCAGGCACAGCGACACGGCATCCAGCCCACCGCCACCCAATTCCTCAGGCATGTTGGCGGCGTAGAATCCCATTTCCAGCGCCTTGTCAGTGATCTGCTTCAGCACTTCGGGGCGCACGGTATCCGTAGCCTCGACTTCTTCCTCGAAGGGGGACAACTCCTTCTCAACGAAAGCGCGGGCGCTTTCGACGATCATGGCCTGTTCTTCGGTCAACCCGAACTGCATGGTGTTTTACTCCCGGCGTCAGGATTTGACGGACATCTGACGGCCGACCTGGGCCGGCGTTTCCAGTCCACTGTGGGCTTCCATCAGGGCGTCGAGCGCCTTTTTGACCTTGGGATCGAACGGGCTGGCCTTTGACGCGTTCATGTCCACGTGCAATAGCATCTGTTCCGTGGTCGCCAATAGATCACCGGTCCTGCCATGGTACATGTGATGGAAGAAATGCCAGCGCTTGTCATCCACGCCCAGCATCTGGGTGGTGACCCTTAATGGCTCGCCCACGCCCACTTCCTTGAAGTAATTGATATGGGTTTCTACCGTGTAGACGGATTTACCGGAAGCCCTGTAGGCTTCGTCGATGCCGACGTAGCGGAACATGATATCCGATGCCCAGCCGAAGGCTTCCAGATAGGCGGCCTCGTTCATGTGGCCGTTGTAATCGACCCAGTTGGGATGGACCGAGCCGCGATACTCGTCGAGCGGTGCAGGAACTGTATCGCCTTCCTTCCATGCCGGAAGGGCGGCGGCATTGTCCACAAGGCGTCGTGCTTCGTCATCGTTCATGGTCTTGCCGGACGCCATGTTGAACTGACGCAGGGTCTGCATGATGCCGATCAGGCAATCGTCGCGAATCTGTTCCCATTCCTGAATGCTGCGGTTACCGACCTGCTGAGAGGTTCCCTCGACCATGCGGTCGATCAGGTCTTCCGTCAGTTCCGGCGCTTTCAAGTGAGTCCACGGCAATTCCAGCGCCGGACCGAAGTGTTCCAGCATATGGCGCATACCCTGCTCGCCGCCGGCCAGCGTAAACGTCATGTTGACGCCCATGAGAGCCCAGCGCAAACCGGGTCCGTAGGTGATGGCCTGGTCCAGTTCGCTGGTGGTCGCCACGCCATCCTTCACCAGGTGAAGGATTTCGCGCCAGATAGCTTCCTGCAGGCGGTCTGACAGATAGCCGTCGATCTCGTTGCGGACCTGAAGCACATGCATGCCGAGGGTCTCGTAGAACGCACCGGCGCGGTCCTTGGCCTCCTGCGACGTCTTGTTGCCGCCGACAACTTCACAGAGCGGCAACAGGTAGGAAGGATTGAACGGGTGACCGATAACAACCCGCTCCGGGTGCGTCAGGCCATCCTGAATATCGGAAGGCAGCAGTCCTGACGAGCTGGATGACAGAATTACGTCCGGCCTGGCGACGCGGTCCATGTCGGCGAAGATTTTCTGCTTCAGGTCCAGCCGGTCGGGGGCGTTTTCCTGAATGAAGTCAGCCTTACGGGCAACTTCTTCCAGATCATCGGTAAACGTGAATGCCGGCGGCTCTGGCGTTTGGGCCCAGCCGATCTTGACCAAAGCGGGCCAGGCGTTGGCGATCTTGCTTTCCATGATAGCCTTTGCGTCCGGACCGGGGTCCGTGGCGATAACATCATAGCCGCGTGACAGACTCCTGGCCGCCCAACCGGCGCCGATCACGCCGGAGCCGACGATGCCGACTGTTTTTACTTCCGACATATTTCTATTCCTTAATTTCTAAATCCGCTTGGTTGGATCAGTTGCGCTTCTTCAGGCCCAAATGATCGCGCGCTTCCTGCGGCGTCATGACGCTGGAGCCCAGAAGCTCGATAATGTTCCGGGCTTTTTCGACAAGCTGTCCGTTGGTCGCCAGAACGCCCTTTTCCAGATACAGGTTGTCTTCCAGACCGACGCGGCAATGACCGCCCAAAATGCAAGCCTGGGCAACCATAGGCATCTGGTGACGGCTGATGCCGAAAGCGGCCCATTCGGCGCCTTCAGGCAAGGAATCCACCATGACGCTCATATGCTTGGCCGTGGCTTCCGCACCATAGGGAATGCCGAGGCAGAGCTGAAACAGCGGCGGGCTGTCGATCAGACCTTCCTCACACATGACGCGGGCGTTCCAAAGGTTGCCGGTGTCGAAGACTTCGATCTCAGGCTTGACGCCTAAGTCCTGGATTTTCTTCGCCATGATGCGCAGCATGTCGGGCGTGTTGATGACGATGGTGGAACCGTCACCGAAATTGAGCGAACCGCAATCGAGCGTGCAAATCTCCGGTAGCAGGTCCTCGACATGCGCCAGACGCTCGATGGGACCGACCATGTCGGAATTTTCCTCATGGAAGTCCATGTACTTCTCTTCCGTACCGATCTCGATATCGCCGCCCATGCCGGCCGTCAGGTTTATAACGATGTCGGTGTCGGACGAGCGAACGCGATCCACCACTTCAGAAAACAACTTGGGATCACGCGCAGCCTTGCCCGTTTCCGGATCGCGGACATGGATGTGAGCCACCGAGGCGCCGGCCTTGGCGGCTTCGATAGCGGAATTGGCGATCTGTTCCGGCGTGACGGGAACCTTGTCGCTTTTACCGGTGCTGTCTGCAGCGCCCGTGATGGCGCAGGTAAGGATGAGTTTCTGACGCATAATGCCTCCCAGAGATAAGAATAAATTGACCCTTTTGCCGCCCTCGACGGGCGACGCCATTGCCGAAAAGTATAGAAACCTGTTCAAACGGTATTTTCAAATTTACGTATTCTAATTATATTTTATCGACGTAAATTCTAAATACTTGGGGATTTCACCACATGTTTGGCGATGCGCCCAGAGGCAGTATCCAGAAAGTCGGCTTCCTCCTGTTGCCGAACTATTCCATGATTGCGTTTTCCTCAGCCCTCGATGCGCTCTGCCAGGCGAATGACGTGACCCGGCGCAAGCTCTATGACCCCGTCATTCTCAGCGCCGACGGCGAACCGGTAAAAGCCAGTAACGGCAAGGCGCATCTGGTGGACCAGGCTATCTGGGATGTATCGTCCCTCCCGATGATCGTTGTCTGCGCCTCGGAAACACCCCAGCATGCCGCCCCCCAGCCGGTACTGGTATGGTTACAGCGCCAGGCGCGTCATGGCGCCGATATGGGCGGCATCGTATCCGGTGCGCACATTCTGGCCCGGGCTGGTCTGCTCGATGGCTATAGGGCGACGATCCACTGGGAGGTTCTGGACAGCTTTGCCGAGTCTTTCCCCGAAGTGGATGCAGTTCAGGATATATTCGTGATCGACCGCAACCGTTTCACGGCGGCGGCGGCAACCGCCAGCCTGGACATGATGTTGCATCTGATCCGCCTGCAACACGGTCCCGAACTGGCGACACATGTTGCCGATGAATTCACTTATCCAGGCATGCGAGATCCACATTCGCCACAGCGCCAGAGTGTCGCTGAACGCCTCATGGTCCGGAGCCCGAAACTGAGTCGCGCCATCGATTTCATGTCCGACAGCCTGGAAGAGCCGCTGGCCGTGTTGGAAATCGCCAACCGGGTGGGTCTTTCCACCCGCGGGCTGGAACGCCTGTTCAGGAAATGGATGAACACGACGCCCGCACGATATCACCGGCAACTCAGGCTGGAACGCGCCCGCACCCTGGTACGCCAGACAGCGCTGCCCATGCTGGAAATCGCCCTCCGGTGCGGCTTCGGCTCAGCGGCTCATTTCTCGCAGAGCTACAGCGCCTTCTTCGGCCATCCGCCCACAGCGGACCGGGGCTATACCCGGATTGACGGGTAACCAGATTTCAGTTGCCGTGAACAAAAAACTGGTTTTAATCTTGCCTGATCGTTGCGGCTTTTTATTGGGGTAAACGCCATGACGCCCGATCCCTTGAACTATATCGATACGGAACGTTATCCCATCCACGAAGATGGTCCGGCCAGGGAAGACCTGCTTGACCGTGTGCGCGCCGAGTTGACTGCTGATGGCTGCGCCGTCCTGAAAGAGTTCGTCCGACCGGACCGTATGGATGATCTGACCGCCGAAGGCGACAGCGCCGCTGCCAACGGGCACCGCAGCTTCAACCGCACCAACGCCTATTTCACGCAGGACCATCCCGAGTTGCCGGAAAGTCATCCCTTGCGCCGGTTCTACGACCGCTCGAACGCATTCATCCCGGCAGATAATTTCGGGCCAGAAAGTATTCTCCGCGCCATATACGAATGGTCCCCCTTTTCGCCTTTCATCAAGGACGCGCTGGAAGAAGATTCATTCTACCCTTACGCCGATCCCCTGGCTGACGTCATCATCAACATGGTCGAGGAAGGAGAAGGATTCCCCTGGCATTTCGACACCAACAACTACACCGTGACGCTGGCCATCCAGAACAGCCATGAGGGTGGCGCCTTTGAATACTGCCCATGGCTTCGTACATCGGATGACGAGAATTACGAGGACGTCCAGGCTATCCTCGATGGTGATATGAGCGATGTCAAAACGCTCAATCTGGAAGCGGGCGACCTGCAGATTTTCAAGGGGCGTTACGCCCTTCACCGAGTGACGCCGGTCAAAGGGAACAGGCCCCGCTATGTGGGCATCTTCTCTTATGTCGCCGAGCCCGGCATGGTAGGAAGCCCGGAACGCACGCGTCAGTTATATGGCCGGGTACTGCCCATTCACCTGGAAAGGGCAGGATTGCGGGGTGATGCGCTGGTGGACTGAACGTCTGTCTATGCGCTCAGCATTCTCCGCGTGGCGTCACAAATGCGGTTGAAAGCGGCTGACCCTTTCCGGGTCACATGACGGGCGCGTAAAAATCCATGCACCAATCCTGATTCCACATGCAGTTCCACCGGCACGCCCGCTTCTCCAAGACGGCGGGCGTATTCAAGGGAATCGTCGCGCAGAGGATCGTATTCGGCAGCCTGGATAAAGGCTGGCGGCAGGCCATCCATATTGAGTGCATTCAGGGCCCCCGCCAGAGTCTCCTTCGGCGCCCGTTCAGAACCGAAATAGAACTGATGGTAGGCGTGGACATCCGCCGTGGACAACATGGGCGCATCGCTGCACTCCGTATAGGAAGGCAGGCTTTCACTGCCGCCAAAGAAGCCGTAAATCAGGATCTGTCCTGCAATAATCAGGTCTCCCCTGTCCCGAGCCCTGACGGCAAGGCCGGAAGCGATATTGGCCCCGGCGCTGTCGCCGCCAATGGCGATCCTCTGGCGATCCACGCCGAAACTCTCAGGCGACGCCTCGACCGTGCTTAAGGCGCGCCAGCAGTCCTCATGGGCAGCCGGATAGCGATGCTCGGGCGCCAGGCGGTAATCGACGGCGACCACGACCACATGGGCGCGATGGGCGATTTCGGCGCAAATGGCGTCATGACTGTCGAGGTTGCCGACGACCCAGCCGCCGCCGTGGAAATAGACCAGGCAGCCAAGAGGCCTGGTGCTTTCCGGGCGGTAGATACGGATACGGATAGGGCCACCGTCACCGACCACCATGTCTTCCTGAACCGTCAGGCCGATGGGACGGGGCGCATCAAAGGACTGGCACAAAGCAGCATAGCGGCGGCGCTGCTCCTCGGCATCCATGCCGGCGGAGTCGTCGTCAAAGGCAGCGAGGGACTTCTCGATAAACGCTGCAACGTCAGCTTCC
Source organism: uncultured Thalassospiraceae bacterium (assembly GCA_964344255.1). Classification (GTDB taxonomy): domain Bacteria; phylum Pseudomonadota; class Alphaproteobacteria; order Rhodospirillales; family Casp-alpha2; genus JAJFIE01. Next base: position 202,831 of record CAYFMQ010000004.1, on the reverse strand, counting down.
AGCCTGTATTCACCCATTAATTGCTTCCCCTCCCGAATGGAGCCGTCTCTAATCGTTGGCGTCACCGCCCCCTGCGCCCATTTCCCGCGACAATTCAGTTGCGGGAACCAGAACGACACGGGCCGTCTTTTGCATTCTATCCCATAAGGCCTGGTCTACCTCAATACCGTTTGCAAGACATTGCATATGCCGCTCCTTCAGGGTAGCCGGCGACAACAACTTTCCTTCAGGCGCATCATCTTCCGCCCGTAAGTCAGCGCCGTCTCGGTCAAAAGTAATGGTGACGTCAACAGTGCCTGTCACGTCACACAGGGCCTGTTCAGGATCAGTTGCATTATCGGAAACACAGTCAATCCATACCGTTTCGGGGCCGGCGACAATAACCGAAAATTCATGCCCCTTACCGTCCGTCCATTCAATACGGCAGGCGCCCGCATTCAGGCAGCGCCGCGCAGCATATGGGATCAGAAACCCCGGGCCGCGGGTATTGCGCACGACAATGCTGGCTTCCCCGTTTTCGGAGCTTTCCGCAATCGCAGCACAATAATCCATGGCATCAGCGCCAAAGGACACGAGCGGTGCGCCGGACGCTTCTAACTCGGTGTTTCCGGATATGGACAACTTCCATAGACCTGCCAATTTCGGGGCTGACTCATCGAACATGGCAAACCCCGGAAAGCCGTGTTCCGTGAGCCACTGAACGGCAAACGCCCCCTCCCGGTCATGGCCGTCGGGAACGCCGGCGCCTTCAAGTGTACGCTGGGTAAGTTTCCATATTTCAAACAGGGACGCCCGCATCACGCACCCCCTTCACTGACATCAAAGACGGGGAAAGCCCAGTCCAGGGCCATCTGGTCGTCGAACTGATCCGGTAGCGGCGCGCCCTGGAAGAAATTAACCCGGGTCCAGCGGTCGGATTTGGGATCGTACTTGCTGGCGCCGAACAGGCTCAGTTTGCAACGTAGCAAGTCAATGGGCTGGCAGCCTTTGCCCAGCAGGTTGTCATGGATTTCCGCATAAGGGTAAAAAGCCAGCGTCTGGATACGCGTCACGATCCGGCGGTATTCAGGATTATCAATCAGGAACACTGCCACATTGGTGGCCTGTAAGATATCTTCAGGCACTTCCTTGAGGGCGTCATGCAGAGCCGAAACGTCCCGGGCGACACCAATGGGTGTTTCCAGCCCAGCCCCGGGCTCCGACCAACGCTCACCCAGACGGGGCTCTTCCTTTTCCTCAGACCGGTACCAGAAATAATGCTGCGCTTCGGGCCGGGAATAGTCCGTACCGAGCGCCCAGCCATAGGCGGATTCGATGAGCGTATTGAGATCCATCAGGTTCATGGCCGGGTTCGTCAACGTCCGCTCGTCCGATCCCATGCCATCTTCCAAAGCATCGACCAGATCAGGGTACAATTCAATGAGCAGGCTGACCATAAGCTCCTGATACTCTAGGCTGCCGCCGGCTTCGGCCTCACGGACCAGACAATCCCAGGGCTGTTCCCTGGACAGCAGGGTTTCGTCTTCATCGATCCGCTTGCTGAGTTCTGATAGCTCTCCCCTCAGGGTTTTGATCTCCGCCATCTGATGGGGATCGTCGGTATTCCATTGATCCACATATCGCCGAACACGTTCAAGGAGCGAGAGAAAGAGAGCCCGGCTTTTGTCATCGGCCTCTTCGACGGCGCGAACCCGCGACAGGGCGGTTTCACGGGCCAGTATCCAGTTGTTGAAAAGCGTCGGGTGGCCCAGAAGGAACGGCGCCATACCCAGACCCGTCGCATTCCCGACGCCAAGTGCACGCTTGATCTCGTCATCCAGTTCAACGGCTTCTGCCGCATTCCTGCACAGTGCAATGTGATCGACAAGATCGAAGGAAAACTGGCGGATCAGGTAAACCGCCAGCATTTCCGCCTCGTAGGGACGGTGGAAGATGCCGCCAGAGAACACGTGCGCCAGATCGGACATGCCAAGTTTGCCGTTGCCGTAAACCGCCGTCGTTCTCATCAGGTATCCGACCTTCAACGCCTCAGCGAGATCCGGCTGCTCACCGGATGAAAGCCGGTCCACGAAGTGGGAAAACAGACGCATACTTTTGTTGGCTCGGGACAGAACGACATCGCCCGGCTGAAAACGTCCGGCTTCCTGCAAGGGCGCATTATCGCGCAACCGTTTGATTGTTGCCTCGTCCGCCTCGCCGATAATCAGGGTAAAAGCCGAATCCCAACGCTCGGCGATAACCCTGTCCGTCCTGTCCTCGTCATCCAGCTCGTTGGAAAAACAGACGAGACTGACAGGTCCTGCCGGTGTCTGAACCCGATAGACGACATGGCCGTAGCCTTCATCCGACAACTCGAACACCGGTCGGTCGATCTTCCAGTTTTCCCGCGCCATGCGGCGAACGAGGGATCGCACGAAGCTGATGCGTGTTGGATGAAATGACCCGATGCGAGCCGACGACATGACCTGTTCAGGCGGTCGTAATGTCAATTCGGATGCCTGAAAACTGTTCATTACGTATCCCCTTTTATCCCCTGCCCCTCAGGCAGAAGGTGGCTGAAACGAATGTTCAAAGAAATGTAACCAGTTCAGTCCCATGATCTTGTCCACATCATCGGTACTGAAGCCAACATCCAGCAAGCCTTGGGTAATGTTGGTAAAATCCCTGTTATCCTTGAACCAGGGGACGGCGTCAGGCCAGCCGGGGGAACTTTTGGAGCCTTCGCCGTAATCCGTTTCCTTCGTCCATCTTCCGTTTCGCATCCAGGTCACCACGGAATCAGGGTGACCCTGGCACAGGTCCGAACCGAGACCGATATGCTCGACCCCGATCATGTCGGCGGCCCGAGCCGTCATTTCACAGAAGTCCTCTAACCGGCAATCCGATTTGTTTTTTAGATGGTGGGGATACAGGCTGAAGCCGATCATGCCGCCGCTTTCCCCCAATGCCTTTAACACGCGGTCCGATTTATTGCGGAGCGCTGGCTCCCAGAATGACGGGTTGGCATGGGTAATGGCAATGGGCCGCTCGGACAGGTCGATGGCCTCCAGGGTCGAGCGCTCGGCACTGTGCGACATGTCGATCACCAAACCGACACGGTTCATTTCCTTGATTGCCTGCTTTCCGAAACGGGTAATGCCGGGATCATCGGTCTCATAGCATCCCGTCGCCAGAAGGCTCTGGTTGTTATAGCTGAGCTGCATGAACCTGGCGCCCAGATCGTGAAGCACTTCGATCAACCCGATATCGTCTTCCATGGGCGAACAGTTCTGGAACCCGAAGATAATGGCGGTCTTGTCCTCCGCCGCGGCATCGCGCACATCTGCTGCTGTCCGGGCATGCAGGATCAGGTCGCCGTACTCCTCGAACATCCGGTTCCATTCCTGCATGTTCGCAACGGTTTCGCGGAAATTTTCCCAGTATGAGATGGTGACATGAACCGCCGTCACCCGCCCCTTGCGCATCTGTTCGAATATTTCGCGATCCCATTTGCAGTACTGGAGACCGTCGATGATGTAGAGCGGATTATGGGTCATGGCGTCCTGCCTATTCGTTTAAGCGTTCCTGAACCCGGTTTCACGGCTCAGACCCTTGCGGGCCCGATTAAAGGCGCCGAACATCGCGGTGAAGAAAAAAGCGGGTCCTGCTGCCAACACAGCTTTCAGTTTCCTGTATCTTCTGACCTCCATGGCAGGTTGCCCGGCCAGGCGCAAGCCTAACATACGCGCAGGCCAACTTACCTTGCGCGGCATATGATCGGCATGCATGGTTTCCAGCTCCGCAATGCTAAAAGGCTCCAGCACCATGGCACCGGCGGCCTCCGCATCCCGGATCAAAGCTTCACCCTTGGGCGTGCGAGCGATAACCACATTCATGCCCGGTGCTTCCTCGTGAAGAGGCTTGCCGTTTTCCATGATCCAACCATCGGGACATGATACGTCGGCTGTTTCACCGATAGCATCTGGGCAAATCTTGCAACGGAACTGGGCATCGTAATACCAGGGCACGTCCGTTTCATAATAGGACTGATCGTAGCTCAGATCGAAGGAGCGGCCGTCACGAGTTTCCATATGCGTCGTGCCGGGCCAACCCTCGCCCCGCCAGCGGAACAAGCTCAATTCACTTTCATCCACGCCGAAATGCGCCGCCATATCGGCGGGCATCTTCAGGCTGGGAACGCTGCCGCAAAAGATGGTCAGACAGTAGGGAATTTGCTTTTCAACACGACTGTCGATCCGTCCAAGATTTCTGATCGCCGCCACATCACATGGTTTGCCGATCACGGCGAAGATACGCCCTTCATCCAGCAACCGGTGAACCTGGGTTAGCGGGGCAGCGGGACCATAGCGCGACTGGGCGCCACTGTAGACGTCACCTGCCGACGTGCTGACAATCGTATCGGTCAGAATGGGATTCTCCGTCGATGCCCTGACATGCAGGACGGCCTCTACCTGGCCGCTTTCAAGCAAATAGGTTCCCAGGGCGGTAAGGGATCCGCCAGCAGCGGCGTTGAAACGGGTCTTCTCATCACCCGCCCATCCACGGTGCATGGAAACGATGGGTCCATAGATGTCGTGAGTCTTACCGGTCGGGCCGGGTTGGGCGGCATCAGGTCCCGTCACGGTAAGCCCGGGACAGACCTGACGGATCGTGTCCATGGTCTTTTGATCAAGAGGTGTCCTGGTTTGCGGGCGAATATACCTGGCCGGGCTGATTTTCATCTCGACGACATCGCGCCCCGCAATACTTTCGCAAAGGCCGCAACCCGCACACAGGCCCGATTCCACGATGTCATCCAGGTTATTGATCTGCATTATCCCACCGTCAGCGTATTTCCCGGGTTGGCGCCGTCACGATAATCGGCACTGACACAGCGATACATTCCTGCCGCTACGTTTACAATGGAAAAAAGGTTGTTAGAAACGGCCTAATCAGGGTCACCCTCGCCCAGCATGATCGCCTTTCTCAAGGCCTCAAAACGCTCATCCGTTTGATCATCGAACAACAGATCCGTTTTGTTGAAAACCTCATCATCGACAGCCTTCCAATCCTCATCGGACAAGGCACGCTGGGCAGCCGGGAAGAAGACGACTTCTTCCATTTGCATGTGCCGGCGCAGGAATCGCAGATAATCTTCGGCAATTTCCGTGAACCAGTCCCTCGGCAGGGTTTGATCCTTCAGGACATTTTCTACGGCGATGGCGAACCGCTTGGTAAGTTGATGCAGTTCTTCATGTTCCTCGGCCAGATTGCCGACTGCCTTCGCCGCCTCTGAGTCCAGTTCACATAAACGACGATAAACTACGTCTTCCTTGGGATGATGACAGGCATCGGGAAAGTTCAGGCTGTATTCCAGAATGCTGTCCACCAACTCGAAATCGACAGCCTTGTTGTCATTGAAGGATCGAACCTCGCGATTGAGGATCGTCAGCAACTTGGCCATCTTCCGATGTTCATCACGCAGCACGTCCAGTGTAGCACTCATCTCCAACCTCCCTGCGGTCTATTCACGCACGTCATCCTTTTCTTGACCGGAAAAAACATGCCTCAACCGCTTAATTTATATATACGCAGCCCGTAAGCGCTCGGCGTTGACCTAAATCAAGGGCGTTATTGTACCTCACCCTCTGGAAGGGAGGAAACATAGGTCGATGCCAGATTGAAAGATTCATCAGCTATTTCCAGAATCTCCCGGCTTAAAGAGAGCGCAAGATCCGCTTCTTCGCCTTCGGCTGCTGCTTCCGCAGCGCGTGAGAGAACATGCATCCGCATGGCGCCGAATGTTCCGGCGCTGCTACCGAGTGCATGGGTTTCACTTTCAATGGCGGAAAGATCATTACCTTCAATGGCCTCGCGAATACGCTCTAACCGTTCCCGGCCCTGGGTTTCAAAAATCTCGGCCAAATTGACGACGGCGTCGGCGCCGGCGACTGCAACAAGTTTGTCGATTCCGGTAGAATCGAACAAAGGTTGTTCCAGAGCATATTCCCGTGTGTACTCCATGCGGTACCTAACAACGATTAAGGCCGGATCGTCAAGAACGAACCGGCCTTAAGCTTTTACAACCTATAGAGAGGTAATGATCAGCAATCCAGAGTGTGATCACGCTCCCACTGGGTCAAGTGGCCCATGTAGCTGGTCCAATCCTCCAGCTTCAATTTAACGTAGGCGTTGATCAGCTCATCGCCCATGGCGTCGCGGACGAATTTCGACTTGTCGGTCTTGCGGATCGCGTCCAACAGGTTCAGCGGCAGCTTCTTGGCGCCACGAACCTTGTGACCTTCAGCGTACATGTCGAGATCGATACGCTTGCCGGGATCGACCTTGTCCTTGACGCCCTTGAGGCCGCATGCCAGCAACGCCGCCGGGGCCAGATACGGATTCATGGAGCCGTCGGCAAGACGGAACTCGATCCGATTGCTGTCCGGAATACGAACCATGTGGGTCCGGTTGTTGCCGCCGTAGGTGATGGTATTTGGCGACCATGTTGCGCCAGACGTGGTACGGGGCGCATTGATCCTCTTGTAGCTGTTGACGTTGGGGTTGAAGATCGAGCACAGCGACTCGGCATTCTGGATAACGCCGCCCAGGAAATTGTAGGCGAGCTTGGAAAGCCCCAGTTCACCCTTGGGATCATAGAACAGGTTCTTTTTGCCAGCCTTGTCCCACAGCGAAGCGTTGATGTGACAGCCGTTGCCGGTCAGGTTCATGAACGGCTTCGGCATGAAAGTCGCGCGCAGGCCGTGATTCTCGGCGATCTGCTTGACCATGTACTTGAAGAAGACATGGCGGTCGCAGGTCTTGAGGACATCATCGTACTCGAAGTTCATTTCGAACTGGCCGTTGGCGTCTTCATGGTCGTTCTGGTAGGCGCCAAGGCCAATGGCCATCATTGAATCGCAGATTTCAGAAATCACATCGTACTGGCGCATCAGCGCACTCTGGTCGTAGCAGGGCTTTTCCTGAATATCGCGTGAATCGGCGAGTTGCGTGCCGTCTTCATTGATCAGATGGAATTCACATTCGACGCCGGTCTTGAACGAATATCCGGCCTTTGCAGCCTTTTCGATCTGGCGTTTGAGCGCAACGCGCGGCGAAGCCTCGACCAGTTTGCCATCCATGTAAAGATCAGCCGCAACCCAGGCAACTTCCTTTTTCCAGGGCAGGATGATCAGACTGTCCGGGTCCGGAACGGCGAACATGTCCGGGTGCGCCGGTGTCATGTCGAGCCAGGATGCAAAACCGGCAAAACCGGCGCCTTCACGCTGCATGTCGCCAATAGCGCGGGCAGGAACGAGTTTCGCTCTCAGAACCCCAAACAGGTCCACGAAACTGATGAGAAAATACTTAATCTTTTTATCCTTGGCGACTTTCGCCAGATCGACTGCCATGAAAAGGTCTCCTTCCCTGTCTTGGTGTCGTTTAGAGTATCTTGAGTTGCGGTAAAATTATCGTGGTAGAGGTGTCGACACATCCGCCCCAACCGGTAAAAAAAGTTTCCTTAAACTATAACCATTACCCTTCTGAATCCAGCCTGTTGATTATGAGAAAAAAGAGGCGGAACACGCTCGTGAACCGCCTCTTTATCCGTCAACAGACCATATACACTGCCTTATTCGGCCGCGTCCAGGAACCGGTGGGTGCCGGCCAGTGGAATACGCGCGGCCCGGGCCGTTGAAATGGTGACCGAACGAAGGTCCTCAGGCTCAAGGTTATGCACGTCCGTCTTGCCGGTACAGCGCGCCATAATCGAGGCTTCGCCGGAGGCCGATTGCAACAGATTAGCCATGCCGGTCTTGCGGTCGTCGGCGTGATAGTCGGCGTAGAACGACATGCCACCGTTTTCAATGCTACCGCCGACGGCCATGGCCGCGGCGACGCCGAGGATTCCGGCCCGGCAACCAAGCGAGATTGCCTTGGCAATATCGGTTCCGGACCTCAGACCGCCGATGTACAGCAGTTCCAGGTCCTCTTCGCGATTCATGCCACGCATGATGGCAATGGTATCACGGAGCAATTCCAGATCGCAGCGTGAGCCAAGTTCGCTCCACTCACCGGCAATACCGCCGGAGGCGGCTGTGCCATCGAGGACGATCATGTCCAGTTCAGCCTCGAGCGCCTTGGTGATCGACGCTTCAAGACCGTCATGGCTCACCACCATACCGCTAAGCTTGTCGCTGCCTGCAGCTTGTTTGATGGCGTCAAGGTCGTCGGTAGCGTCAATCGCCACATACCCCGAAGCCGAGGCGTCCGGCGTGTCACCCGATCCCAGTAACTGAATCCAGGTTCCGTCTGCTGACAGAGCGCGTTTGCCAATATATGCTCCGCCGTGGCTGGCGATGCCGGCAGCAACGTCGTCGCGGACCTCGTCAGGAGCATTGTCAAATCCGGCAACCAGTGACGGCGATGCTATCGTCAGCTTGCCGGCGATGTCCGTCGTAACGTTACAGGCATCACGGTACGGATCGATCACCAGGCGTGACAGGTTTGCGGGCAGGAACACGAGATCTTCGAACACCGGCGGATGATCCTCAGGATAGGGATTGTCGCGCAGGTGCAACCGCTGGTGCAGCATGGCGTTCTGCGTCCGGGCGTCTTCCGGCGCCGTCCGCGCCATGACGAAGATGTCTTCGCGGCTGTGAACCGAATAGTCCGACGCGCCGGTTTCCACATCGCAGCGGTAGCAACGGGCGGCTTCGCACTTAGCCGACTTTTCGTCGTAGGTTGATTCGATTTCCGGGAACGACACGGGATCGTCGCCAAGGCCATGGAAATCCTGCTCCTGGCGGTTGATGACTTCCCATTCGGGATCTTGGGCCACCGGTACGTTACGCGTCCTGAACGGCGTACGGTAGGGAACCGGGTTCTCACGGCCTTCCAGGAAGGCCTTGACGTAATAGGCGGCACGGTGTCCGTGCTGCATAGCCATGACGATGGTTGAACCGCCGAACGCGCCGTCGCCGGCGGCGAACACTTGCGGATCGTCCGTACGCATGGAGTCCCAATCGGTTTTTACCCGGTCCCAATCCATCAGGCCGGCATCTTCCAGATGCTTGCTTTCGGACTGCTGGCCAATGGCCATGATTACCATACCGCAGTCGACATCGTGTTCGCTGTTTTCGATCTCGATGGGACGGCGGCGGCCGTCCTCGTCGGGCTCGCCCAGGCGGGTCTGAACGCAACGCAGTTTGATGCCACCGGCATCGTCATCGGCGATGACGCCAACAGGCTGGGTGTTATAGGTAATGGAAATGTCTTCCTTCAAGGCCCCTTCCAGCTCGTCCTTACGGGCGGGAATTTCTTCGGGGCCACGGCGATAGATAACCTTGACGTCCTTGCAACCCGGCAAACGCTTTGCCGCACGGCAGGCATCCATGGCAACGTCGCCGCCACCGATCACGGTTACGACTTCGGGCATTTCAGGACGCTCGCCGGCGTTGACACGCCGCAGGAAGCCAACGCCATCGACCACGCGCGAGTCGTCTGCGCCATCGACGTTCATGGACTTGCCCCACCAGGCGCCGATGGTCAGCAGCACGGCGTCGTGACGCTTCTTCAGCTCATCGATGGTCACGCCGTTGTCGCCATGCTCCTTGCCGAGCGGCGTGTTCAGGTGAACCTTGATACCCGGGCAATGCCCCAGCATGCGCTGGATATCTTCCTCGATGGTGCCTTCGGGCAGGCGGAAGCTGGGAATGCCCCAACTCATCATGCCGCCCAGGCGGTCGGTCATTTCATAGACATGGACCTCGTAACCGGCTTCAGCCAGATCCTGCGCCGCGGTCAACCCAGCGGGACCACCGCCAACGATGCCGATGGTCTTTGACTGGCTGACTTCAACCGTGGGCAGCCGGAAATCCTTGCCCAGTTTGTCCATGACGTAGCGCTTCAGGTTACGGATGGCGATAGGACCGTCCGAATCGGTACGGCGGCAGGCCGGCTCACACGGCGCATCACAGACACGGCCGCAGATGGAGCTGAACGGATTGGTCGCCGTGATCGCCTCGAAGGCTTCCTCGATCTTACCTTCCCAGATATAGCCGATATAGGAAGGCGCGTCGGTACCAATCGGGCAGGCTACCTGGCAAGGTGCGGGAACGTAATGTTCCAACGCAACATCGTCCTTGAACCCTTCCGGCCCGGAACCGGGCTCGATACGGTTAATATTGTAAACGTCGGATGACATGTTTTCCGCCCTCCTTATTCCGCTGCCGCAGGTTGCGTGTCACGGTATCCGGGCTCGTAGGGGAGTCCGGTGATTTCCGCGGCTTCGGGCGTCAGGGCAACCAGGTCGTTACGGTTCAATTGTTTAATATCGGTATAGCCGTGGGCATCGGCGATCGCCGCCATCTGCCAGCGCATGCTTTCCAGGTAACGGTGCATGTTGCGCGCTTCCACAGCCGTGTTGTAGCGCTTCTCGTGTTCGGGATTCTGGGTCGCGATACCAACGACGCAGGACCCGACATGGCACTGCATGCAGGCAATGCAGCCACCGGCGATGATGATGCCGGTGCCGACCGCGGCAGCGTTGGCGCCGAGCGCCATGGCCTTGGCCACATCGACGCCGTCCTTGACACCGCCCATGAGCACGATCTGCAGTTTGCCGGCGCAATCAATCTCTTCGAGCGCATCCAGGGCTTCCTGAATGGCAGAGATCGTCGGAATGCCGACGTATTCGAGCACTTCGTTGCCGGCAGCGCCGGTGGAGCCCTGCAAACCGTCCAGTTCGACGAAATCGAAACCGTCCTTCATGGCGATCTTGATGTCGTCGCGGACACGGCCCGCACCCAGCTTGACGGAAACGGGAATGCGATAGCCGGTTGCTTCACGGAATTCTTCGATCTTGATGACCAGATCATCGGCACCCAGCACATCGGGGTGACGGGAGGGTGAACGCAGGTCGATGCCTTCCGGAATGCCACGGATCGTAGCGATTTCCTTGGTCACCTTGCTGGCCATGAGTTGACCGCCCAGGCCGGGCTTGGCGCCTTGCGAAATGTAGATTTCCAGACCGTTGGCGCGCTGCATGTCGTGGATGTTCCAGCCCAGACGGCCCGACAAGCACTGATAAATCAGCTGTTCGGCCTCTTCACGCTGTTCGTCCGACATGCCGCCTTCACCGGTATTTTCGGAAATTCCGGAAAGACGTGACGCCGTCGCCAGAGCGACCTTGGTGGACTTTGAAAGTGCGCCATAGCTCATGGGCGCGATCATCACCGGCATGGACAGTTTCAGGGGCTCGGCACCGCTGTCACCGCCGATTTCGGTTGCCAGATTGACACGTTCGAGCACGCTGGCGTCAGGGTTGACGGCTGACAGGTCTTTCTTGAAGGCGATATCGCCCAGGTGCGGCAGCGGACGCGCCGCGCCATAGCCGCGAATGCGGTAACGGCCGATCTGCGCCTTGACGTGGATGTCTTCCTGAACTTTCTGGTTCCAGTAATCAGATTCCCCAGAAAACGTGTAGAACGGAATGTTGCGAACCCTGGGTTCGACGGTCTTGTAACGCAGGCTCTTGCCCGCATTCTGGATTTTCTGGAACGTGCCCTTGAAGGGGATTTCGTAACGGTCCAGGAACTCCATGATGGATTCGAGCTCTTCGGTGGGCAAATCAGTTACTTCGGCGTCAGAACCGAGCGCCTGCACCTTGCTGGCGACGTAGATCGCGCCGCCTGTCAGGTCTTCGCCCACCTTGTCACCTGAATCGCCCAGGATGATGATCCGGCCGCCATACATCATGTAACCGGCCATGAAGTTGGCGTTGCCGCGACAGAGCAGCGTGCCTTCCTTCATCACCTGGCCGGCGCGCGAACCGACATTGCCGTGCACGACCACTTCGGCACCGCGAATGGCGACACCGGCAATGGCACCCGCGTTGCCATGAACGACCACCGAGCCGCCCAGCATATTGTCCGCCAGGCCCCAGCCGACATTATTGTCGACGATGATATTGGGGCCGTCCGTCAGGCCGCCGCAAAAATACCCGGCGGAACCGCGCACATGCACGTTGATGGGGTGTGTCAGGCCGACGCCGATATGGTGGCGGGCATCGGGGTTGAGGACTTCCACGTTCTCACCGGCCTCACCGTACTGACGGATCAGCTTGTTGGCTTCGGTGACGGAAATCGAAGCAAGATCTACTTGTGCCATGTGTCGTATGTCCCTGGGGGTGGTTCCATGGTGTTGAGAGCCATGCCCGGGAAGAGCTTGTTCAGCGAAACTTCTTCGGAAGCAATGGCGATGATGTCTTCGTCTTCGAACTTGACCATCGGCTTGGCAGCCAGACGGTCCTTGGCGTAGCCGATCTCGTCCTTGGTCGAAACCAGGAACGAGAATGTGCCATCCAGATCCTCGATGGATCCTTTCAGGGCTTCTTTCAGCGTTTTGCCCTGTTTCAGCTTATCGGCCAGGTAAACGGCGACCAGCTCGCTGTCGTTGTCCGTGTGGAATTCAAAGCCGCGCTTTTCAAGCCGGCGTCGCATTTTCCAGTAATTGGTGATCTGGCCGTTGTGGACGATGGCGACATCGGCAAATCCGGTGGCCCAGAAGGGGTGGGCGGCTTCAGGCTTCACGTCCGATTCGGTGGCGAGACGCACGTGGCCGATACCGTGGCTGCCGTTGAACGAGTTAACGTCATAAACGTTATCCACATCATGGGCGCCGCCGATATCCTTGATGATGTCCAGGCTTTCGCCGATGGAAACGAGCTTGGCGACATGCTCCATGGCGTAGGAGAACTTCTGCACATCGCCGTCAAAGCGGACCAGGAACGTATGAGTGGGGCCGACGACGGCTTCATCGACGACTTCCGCATTCCACTCGACCAACTTGTCCTTGATTTTCTCAACGGTCGTTTCAGCCTCTACGCCGTGACCGACGAAAAAACGCAGACGAAGCTCGCCGACCTGCGGTTCGCGATACAGCGCAAAGCCCGTTGAATCGGGGCCACGGTGCTGGCAACCATCAAGCATATTGATCAATGCCTGGCCGGCCGTCAGGTTCCGGTGATCCCCCTTAAACAGGATTCCAGCAATGCCACACATGATACGCACCCTTCCAGTCAATGGTGGTAAATTGATGAGTTCGGGACTCTACTAGAGGTCTCAAACAAAATCAATCCCAGTTAACGTTGTTGAATGAGATGAAAATTCCTATTTTTTCTTATTACATTAAATAAAGTGATAAAACCGGACAAAAATCCGCTTATCCATCGCCCTGCCGTTGATAGGAAATGACCGACAGGAAGCGGATCGGAAGCTCAATCAGGGCATCCGGTCCATGGGGTACGTCCGCATCAAAAAACAGGGAATCTCCTGGCTTGAGGGCATAGGTGTTCTCCCCATGCCTGTAATTGACTTCGCCTTCAAGCATATAGATGAACTCGATCCCGCCGTGCTGGAACAATGGAAAGACATCTGATTGTTCCGTCAGGGTAATCAGATAAGGTTCCGCCGCCACATTTTTACTGGCGCTATGCCCCAGCAGTTCATATTGATGCCCGGCGCGGGTGCCGCGGCGTTCGATCTTGAGGCCTTCCCCCGCCTTGACGAATGTTGCTTCCCGGGCGTCTTCGAACCGCCTGAAAAAAGCCGTCACGGGTACCTGCAATGCTTTGGAAAGGGCCTGCAGGGTTGAGAGAGAAGGTGACGTGATGCCGTTTTCAATCTTGGACAGCATGCCGGTGGAAACGCCTGCGCTTTTGGCCAACTCGGCAACCGTCATGTCCTGTTGCCGCCGGAACTGGCGAACCTCGCCACCGATCGCGACTTCCAGCCGGTTGTCCTTGTCTCCGGCAAGATCATGTGGATCCTGTAATTCTGATTTACTATCGCCCACTACAGCCTACCCCATACTGTTTATATATTGGATGTCTTGAGGATGCGCTTTGTCCTGTCAGTTAATTATGTATCCCTAAAGGAATATCCAACAGGATAAAACACCTTTTTGTATAAGGCTTATGCTTGAAAGATAAAAACAGGCGACCGCCATTCAGGCGACGTCATTTGCGCCGATCAGGTCCGTCTTTGCGTCATTCAGATGATCGTTGATCAGCTTGAGCGCGTTATCCATTTCCCGCCGCCGGATGGCTTCATACAACTGTCGATGCTCGCGGTTGTATTCGGCGATGCGCTCAGGAGTGAGAATTTTCTCGCGCGCCTCAAACCACAGCGTGTTGCCGCGCACCTCGTTTACCTGGCGATACAGCCAGACCATCAGGGGATTGCGGGAACATTCCGCCAGGCAAAGATGGAAAGCTTCATCCGCCCTGGAAAACTTCTTGGGGTCATTTCCGACACTTTCAACCCGGCTCAATGCTTCTCCCAGGCGTTCCAGATCCCGGGCTCCGGCGTTCTGCACGGCGAGACGTGTCATGTTGGGTTCGACGGCGAATCGAACCTCGATCAGTTCCAGCGGGCTCGTCGCATCGGCGGCATCATCGCGGTCATTGCTGTCACGGTAAACGACAAAAGTGCCGCTACCGACACGCCTGGCCACGAGGTTGTTTTCTTCAAGCTGACGAAGCGCTTCACGGACCGTGTTACGCGATGCGCCGAATTGTTCCGCAAGGGCGCGTTCGGGTGGCAGCTTTTGACCGAAGACCAGATCACCCATGAGAATAGCCTGGCGCAGTTCGACAGCGATATTGGCGGAACTGCCGCTGGAGCCGTTTACGGACGCCGGGTCGAATGATTTTATCTGGTTCATGACCTTCTCATTGGTTGAACCAATTTAATACCATTTAAAAAAACCATTTGCAACGAATATAAAACTGTGCACACAATAATAGCGTGGATTACGCTTATAAAACTTAGACACACTCTAGTTTGACGGCAAATCTTCTAAATATAAACAGAATCATCATATTGGTTCAAAATTGGTTGTCGATCATTAACACGGCATTCCGTGAAAAACCGGAACGCCTTGCCAGTTAAGGGAGGTCACACTCATGGCAAAAGCTGCAAAGAAATCTGCTGCCAAGAAGGCTGCGCCGCGAAAGCGCAAAGACGTCAAGAACATGGAAATCACCAAATACGTGAACGCGCCTGGCCGCGCCGCACTGGTGAAAAAAGTCCGTGACAAGATCAAAGAGACAGGCGTCACCTATATTTATTTCCAGTTTATATCCGTTACCGGCCGTATCGTCGGAAAGGGTATTCCCGCCGACCACTGGGAAGCCGTCGCTGAAAAAGGCTTCCAGCTTGTATACGGCTCCACCGCCAACCTGTTCATCGACCGCCATGGCGACTATATCGGCTACGGTCCGGAAGCCTCCGAACTTGTCGGCATTCCCGATCCTGAAACTTTCGTTCAGTTGCCCTGGGACAAGCGTGTTGGCCGTGTGTTCTGCACCCTGTTTCGCAACCGTGAAGAGCCGGAAGATGCCGGCACCTTCCTGACCGCAGACTGTCGCGGCAACCTGCGTCGCATCAGCCAGGAATTCGAGAAGAAACACGGTATGCACATGCGCGCCGGCACCGAGCCTGAAATGATGTGGCTGAAGAAAGGCGAAGACGGCATGCCGGACGGCGGCTTCTCCAAGCCCAACTGCTACCACATCGACCAGTTCGAAAGCTTGCGCCCCGCTTTCATGAAGGTGATCGAATACGCCCAGCAGATGGGTCTCGACATGATCCAGGGCGACCACGAGGACGCCCCAGGTCAGCTCGAACTGAACTGGATGTTCGACGATGTACTGCGCAATGCTGACCGTCTGACCACCTATCGTCAGATCTGCGCCCAGGTCGGCCGTGAAATGGGCCTGATCGCCTGCTTCATGTCCAAACCGTTCATGGGCGTGTCGGCTTCCGGTTGCCACCACAACGTATCGCTTTGGTCCGGCGGCAAGGATGTTGTCGTCAACACGCCTCATGCCTCCAAGAAACCGGGCATGGACGGCGTTTACGCCTATCGCCAGGGCGGCAAGAACCACTTCATGCCCGACCCCAAGATCGACGACTACAAGCCGGGTCCTGTCGGCCTGATGAGCATCGGCGGCGTGATGGATCACCTCGGCGCACTGACGGCTCTCGGTTCCTCCACGGTTAACTCCTACCGCCGCCTGTGGGACACGGGCTTCTGGGCGCCGGTGTTCGCCGACTGGGGCTACCAGAACCGGACATGCGCGCTGCGCGTTTCGGCTCCGGGTCGCTTCGAGTACCGCTCGGTTGATTCCATGGTGAATCCGTACCTGATGGGCGCCGGTCTTTATAAGGCCTTCGATGACGGCATCTCCCGCAAGCTCGATCCGGGCGAAGCGGAAGAACGCAACATCTATGAAGCCATGGAAGCCGGCAAGCAGGTCAAGAAGCTGCCCATGTCACTTGGCGAAGCGCTTGAGCGTCTCGACAAGGACGAAGTCATCAAGTCGGCCATGCCGGGCGACATGTACAAGGTCTTCAAGCACTACAAGGGCGACGAGTGGGAGAAATTCAACGCCACCGTCACCGATTGGGACCTCAACACCTACTGGGATTGCCTGCCGTAAGGCATTCCGGAAGAACACCCCGGGGGCGGGTACGCCCGCCTCCGGATACCTATCAACCTGTGAAACTGTATTAACTATTAAGGGAGAGACCAGGCATGTGTGGCATTGCCGGACTGATCCACCGGGGAAAGACCTCGGACATCGGATCGGAAATGACTGCGATGCTTCAGTCACTGAAGCACCGTGGTCCTGACTCCACCGGACTGGCCATTTATGGCAAGCCGGCGGACGCCGCTAACGAATTCGTCATGCGGTTCAAGGTAGCCGAGCAAGAAGATCTCGGAACCGGTTCCAAAATTCATCAGGAGATTCGCGACCGCCGCAAGGCAGTCGATGAACGTCTTGCCGAACGCGGCGCGAAAGTTTCCGACGAGCACGAATCGACGGAATACGCCTTCCGCTACCGCTTCACTTTCGACGGTTCCAACGAGGACCTGGAAAGCATGGCCCGTTATGTCGAGGAGCTGGAAGGCGCAGAAATCCTGTCGCTTGGCCGTGGCCTCGAACTGATCAAGGATCTGGGCGACGCAACGGTTGTTTCCAACCAGTACGGCCTTGCCGGTTTCCAGGGCACGCACGCCATCGGTCACACCCGTATGGCGACCGAGTCTGACGTGGATATCCGTTCCGCCCACCCTTACTGGGCTTATCCCTACAACGACATCTCCGTCGTTCACAACGGCCAGATCACCAACTACTGGATCATGCGTCGTGAAATGGAACGCCGGGGTCATCGTTTCATGTCCAACTGCGATTCCGAGCTGCTGGCCGTGTATACAGCCGACAAGCTGAACAACGGTTACTCGCTGGAGGATTCGCTTCGTCAGTCCATCGAAGAAATTGACGGCGTGTTCACCTACGTGGTGGCCACCGCTGATTGCCTCGGCATGGCAAAGGACACCATGGCTGCGAAGCCACTGGTTCTGTTTGAAAGCGACGACATCGTTGCGCTGGCTTCGGAAGAAGTCGCCATCCGCGCAATGATCCCCCACGAAATCGACACCTATGATCCTTACGATGAGGAGGTCCGGGTATGGCAAGCGTAAATGACGCACACGAGGAACGCTCGCATGACATGGGGCTGCACAACGAGCAGCTCAGCGGGCGTACCCAGCAAATCTACTTCAAGGCTGCGGAGGAAGAAAACTTCGAGTATCCGTGGGTCGACCAGGTAGACTTCAACCAACGCGCCGAGTTCGACGCACAGGATATGGATCCCACCGCTATCAACGAGAAGATCCGTGAACTGATGAAAGCCGGAAACGGCACCATCGTGATCAAGAACCCGGGCGCCAAACACGGCATCGGCGTCGGCATCCTGCAGCGCCTGAACCTGATCTTCGAAGGCAGCCTCGGCTACTTCGGCGTTGGCCTGATCGACGGCCCCAACGTCCGTATTCAGGGCCGTGTGGGTTGGTCCTGCGGCGAGAACATGCTGGCCGGCACCGTTGTTATCGACAAGAACGCCGGTTCTACCTTCGGTGCGGCCATTCGTGGCGGCGATCTGATCTGCAAGGGCAGTGTCGGTTCGCGTACCGGTATCGACCAGAAGGGCGGCACCATCATCGTCGGTGGTGATACGGGCGCCTTCTCCGGCTTCATGATGCAGCGCGGCCGCATGGTCGTTTGCGGCAACGCCGGCAAGAACCTGGGCGATTCCATGTACGACGGCACCATCTATGTCGGCGGAGAAATCAAGGACCTGGGTGTTGACGCCGTTCCTGCCGAGCTGACCGACCTGGACAAGGCTTGGCTGACGCGCAAGCTGACCCAGTATGAAATGATGCCGGAAAAAGGCGTCGATCACTTCACCAAGATTGTCGCCGGTCGCCAGCTCTGGAACTACGACAACCTCGAGCCGCACGAAAAGAAAATCGTGCTCTAAGGCTCCGGAAAGATTGAGAGGAAACAAAGACATGTCAAAAGCTGCCGGAAAGTCGCAGATCGATCGCGACACCAGCCGTCTCGGTAACAGCTTCATCTTCCCGCCCGAGGTTATCGACGATATTCATATCAAGTCGGAGCTGGGCCGTTACCGGATGCGTGGATTTTCGCTGTTCAAGAAAATCCCACACTGGGATGAGCTGACCTTCATGCCGGGCACCCTGACCCGTTTCGTGATCGAGGGTTACCGGGAAAAATGCGAAACCAAGACCGTTATCGGTCCGCGCGCCAAGCGGCCGCTGGAACTGGATATTCCGGTCTACGTTACGGGTATGAGCTTCGGTGCTCTGTCCTACGAGGCCAAGACCGCTTTGGCCCGTGGCGCAACCATGGCCGGCACGGCAACGTGTTCGGGCGAAGGCGGTATGATCCCGGATGAGCGTCGTTATTCATCCAAGTGGTTCTACCAGTGCATTCAGTCCCGTTACGGCTTCAACCCGCACCATCTGCAGCTCGCGGACGCCTGTGAGTTCTTCATCGGACAGGGTTGTAAGGTTGGCCTCGGCGGCCACCTGATGGGCCAGAAAGTGACCGACCAGGTTGCTGAAATGCGCTCGCTTCCCGCCGGCATCGACCAGCGTTCCCCCGCCCGTCACCCTGACTGGCTGGGACCGGACGATCTGGCATTGAAGATCAACGAAATCCGTGAAGCCACGGATTGGCAGATTCCGATCCAGCTGAAGCTAGGTGCGGCGCGTGTCTACGACGACGTACGTATGGCCGTTAAGTGCGATCCTGACTCCATCTACATCGATGGCATGGAAGGTTCCACCGGCGCAGGTCCGCACCTTGCTACCGAGGAAACCGGTGTCCCGGGTATGGCGGCCATCCGCCAGGCTCGCCGCGCCATCGACGACCTCGGCAAGCGTGGTGAAATCAGCCTCGTTTACGCCGGCGGTATCCGGAACGGTGGTGACGTCGCCAAGGCTCTGGCCCTGGGCGCGGACGCCATTGCTATCGGCCACTCGGTGATGATGGCGCTGAACTGCAACAAGGCGATCGAGGGTTCCGACTACATCAACGAAGTCGGTGCGGAACCGGGCTACTGCTACCACTGCCATACAGGCCGCTGCCCGGTCGGCGTTGCGACGCAGGACCCCGAGCTTCGCAAGCGTCTCGATCCCGATGCCGCTGCTGAACGGGTCTACAACTTCCTTCACTGCCTGACCATTGAAGCGCAGATGATGGCCCGTGC
This sequence comes from uncultured Thalassospiraceae bacterium, assembly GCA_964344255.1. Classification (GTDB taxonomy): domain Bacteria; phylum Pseudomonadota; class Alphaproteobacteria; order Rhodospirillales; family Casp-alpha2; genus JAJFIE01. Next base: position 183,206 of record CAYFMQ010000004.1, on the reverse strand, counting down.
CTGCGGTAAAACCAACATTCATAGCCTCGAACCCGAAGATCTGGCGGCGCTTACCATGGAAGCATCCGCTATGGCCGGCGTCCCGCTCGCGGGCACCGAATACACTGTCGGTGTCGAGGACTATCACCACCTGTAAGGAGGAGACCAAAAGATGGCTGGAACGTCATACAAAGGTTCTGAACTCACGGACGTCGATCAGTTTATCAGGGGCGACGGCCTGGATTCGGAACGCGAAAGAGAAATCGGTCAGCACATCGGCTATCGTTACGATGTGAACCTGGTCCCCGATTACGACCGCATCACCCCGTTCCTTTCCAAATATATGGAACTCATGGGATGGGAAGATCTCAACTGGCTGGAAGATGTCCACATGGGCTACGAGGAAGGCAACCCTGCGGTGTTCGACAGGAACATCAACGGCTGGGTATCCATTCCCGATGACATCGATCTTCCGGACAACCAGCAGGACCGTGATATGATCGCGCGGGAACTGCTGATCAAATTCCAGATGTCGCCGAACCACCCGCTGGTTCAGCTGCGTCAGGCGTACAGGAAATTCTAAGACGACAACCTGTGACAGCCAACTTGAGCCCCAATCGGAAACGGTTGGGGCTTTTTTCTTTCAGGGTTTCGGCAAAAGAAAACGGCCCTTATCCAGGGCCGTTACCAAAATTCTAAACAGAGAGGGTAAATCTGTTTGCTGCGCTATTCGCTTAGCTGACGATTTCAAGAACGATCGTCAGGATGAAGAGAGAAGCGACAACGGAACCGAGTACGCGGTTCATAACGTCAGATTGAGAGCCAAAAAAGAACATGTCAGTATCTCCTCAATAAAGAAAAATTGATTGGACCGTCCTGCGGTCCCGATGCGAAATTTGTAGCTCCAAGCGCGTTCGGTGAGAATCGCTAAGAAATCATGTCACCCATGTTCTTTTTGCAAGGCAGGAAAAGTGAAACAACGGAATAATCGATGAAACGTGACGATAAGAATGAACCCGGCACCGCCAGGAACGGGCAGCATCCGGAACCGGATAACCAGAAAAAGGTTGTCAGAAAGACACCCAAACCGGAAGGGATTCCCGCACCTAAAATACTGAAATACCCCTTAAAACCACCCAAGTATGGTTAAGGGCGCTACCTTTACTAATTCAACCTGACACTGTGTGGCGATAAACCAGCCTCGGATTTCCGAGCCAGGTGCTTTCCCGCTCAATCACGGCGCCAAGTCGTTCTGCGACGCCGCGTGATGGCCGGTTGTCGGGATGAACAAGACTCATGAGCGGCCCTATCCCTTTCTTCCGCCATGCCCAATCCCGGGCCAGCGCCGCGCCTTCGCTGGCATAGCCAAACCCTTCGCACCCGGGAAACAGTGACCAGCTCAATTCCGGCTCGTCCAGCATGGGTGATTCCCACAGCCCCGTGAAGCCGAGCGGCCTGTCACTCACCAATTCCGCTATGACGAACACGCCGTAGCCTCTTTCACGCCATTGAACCTGCATGGCTTGGAATTCATCCCGCGCTTCGGTTTCCGTCATGACTCCCGCTCCGACATGGCGCATGCGATCAGGATCGGATACGAGCGCCAGATAGGGTGCAAAGTCCTTTTCCAGCCAACCACGCAGCCGAATACGGTCGGTCTCCAGGATGGGAACGGCAGAATCGCTCATGAATGAAAATCCGGAACGAATTTACTTTTTCAGGCGCTCGATAACCTTTGCGGACAACTCGCCTGGCTCGTTATATGCATGCGCCGCGGCAAAGGGGCGGATGCTTTCCTCGACGTATTGTTCGAGCGGGAGATCCTCCCACGAACGCAACAGGCGCTTCTGAGCACTGACCGCCAGGCGACCTGACTCGAGAATCCCCTTAACGGCGCGATCAACGGAGGCATCAAGAGCCGCTTCGTCGGGAACGATTTCTTCCAAAAATCCCCACTCATAAGCACGTTGTGCGTCAATGTTATCACCGGTCAGCATCAGCCAGGAAGCCCGCCCCGGCCCGACGATCCGCGCCACCAACGCCGCCTCAATGACGGACGGAATACCGATCTTCACTTTCGGCATGGCGAACAGGGACGACGCCGTCGCCAGCCGGAAATCGCAGGCCGCCGCCAGCTCCATACCGACGCCCATGCAGGGTCCCTGGATACGGGCGATCACGGGAACGGGGATACTCCGAACGGCTGCAAGCGCATCATGGGTGTGCCGAAGAAAACCGCCCGCCGATCCGGACGTCAGTTCGCTTAACTGCTTGAGATCGGAACCGGCGCAGAAGCAACGATCACTGATGCCCGTGATAATGACGCACCGCAGCGCCTCATCCTCAAGCACCTGATCAACGGCGTCTTTCAACTGCTTGACCATCTCATCGCTCAACGCGTTCAGCTTATCAGGCCTATCGAGGATGACCCGGTTGATGCTGCCCTCAGGCGTTTCATTCCGTTCAAGATGTACCTGCGCCATTGTCTGCTCCCGTTAACCTCTCGGGGAATCCCCATACAATCCATACTAGTCAGAGGATTTGGAGACCGCAATAAGATCAGTCGCAAACATGTGGGATCAATATACCGGCGGGTCGGCCTTGGCGTTCGCCCAGTCAGGCGTTAACCGGAGCACGATGCTGTCCCCGGCAAGTTTGGGATTGTACAGATGATTATGCCAGTAGGTCGCTTGCCAATCGGGGTCGCTATCTTGCAACGTTTCAACACTGGCTGGTATGACGTAACGCTGGCTTTTTTCATCGAAAACCAGGGTGGCGGTTCCGGCTTCGATCAGGCGTCTGGCTGCATCAGAACCTGGTGTAAACAACGCCGTCAGGCTGCCGGTAAATTTCTTCCTGTCCTGATAATAGGATTCCGAAAAATACTTGAGCGCGTTTTCGTAACGTTGCTTCGGATCGCGGGTCTTACGGACCATGTGTTTGATCTCGGGCGTATGCCGCTCAGGGTCATGAAGAACCAGCAGAACCCGAACACCACCAAAGCCCGTGCCGCTGTCGCCAACGGCAATATCCGGCGTCATGCCCGGGGACGGCTCGCCGTTCAGCTTGCGGATCGAATGCTCACGCAACCGGCATTGCCACCCCAGGAAATGGTCGCGCATGGTATCGTTGGCGTTTTTATCGGAGTTTTCGCTCATGGTATCTCAGGCCTTATCTGGTCAGGGCAGGAGTATACCGTAGCGAAAAACCCGATTAAATCAGTTTTTTCAACGCGTTATTGCTTTTTTCAGGCGCGCGCCGTCAGGCTGCTGCAATGGCGCGGTCCCATTCGGCCTTGATGTCGGGCAGCACGGCAATGCCATGTTCCGAGCGGTCCGGATAGTAACCGATTGGGTCCTCAAGCAAGGCGTCTGAAATGCCAAGCGCACCTTCCAGCATGGCATGCGCCGCCATGGCTGTGTAGGTCGGCGAATAGCCGCCCTCCTGCACCAACAGCATTTTCCCGGCGCAGTGTTTGTCCACGAGATCACGAGCAATCAGCCCCAATCGCCTGTAACCATCCATTGTAACGACCATGCGGCCGTTGGGATCGAAGGCGTTAGCGTCTTCGCCGGCGGCAATGATGATCACGTCAGGCGCAAAATCGTCGATCAGCGGCGTCAACAGATCTGTCAGCACGGCTTCGTAGCCTGCATTACCGACTCCATACGGTAACGGAACGTTTCTGTTGAAGCCGACCCCGGCGCCAACGCCGATTTCATCGGCAAGCCCCAGTTCCGGATGATTGTCGCCCCAGGAACCGTGGTTCATGTGGATCGAAATGGTCAACACGTCATCGCGGTCATAGAAACCGGTCTGTGTGCCGTTACCGTGGTGAACGTCCCAGTCGATCACGGCGACCTTGTCCGCGCCCTGCTTGCAGGCCAGTTCGACAGCAAGCGCCAGGTTATTGAAGATGCAGTTGCCGTCGCCCATGGTCGGCTGGGCATGATGTCCCGGTGGGCGAACCAGGGAATAGACCGGACCGCCGGGCTCGGTCATCACGGCGTTCATGGCTTCCAGCGTGGTGCCCGCAGCCGCCATAGCGGCCTCGTAGGAGCCTTCGTTCATGATGGTGCCGAAATTGTCGATCCGGACCGGCAGATTGTTGTTCGCATCCTTGATTTCATCCAGGTAAGCGGGCGTGTGGAAGGTAAGGATTTCCTCATCCGTCGCCGCCCGGCCATCGCACCACTCAACACGGCTGCTGAGCGGTCCTTTTTCCAGGATGCCCTTGATGTTCTGGACCCGCATGGCCGATTCCACATGGGGTTCGGGCAACACGATGTAATCAGGCGGGTCGTTTTCCAGGATGCTGGGGCCGCCGTCATGCAGCAGAACATCGTCATGCCAGTACACCCGCAGGGTTTCATCCGTCATGGTTTGGTCTCCCTTATTTTTTCTTTTACTTATAAAGGCTTATACTACCGTCAATGTCCGCGGCAGCTTCGATAACACCTCGAGCCCGTTTTCGGTGACCAGCAGGCTCTCGATATAGGCACAGCCGCTTCCGCCCGGCCAGTCCTCCCAGACGTCGAACTGGTTTTCCAGGTTGAATACCATGCCGGGTGTCAGCGGCGGGTCGCCGATCTTTTCGAACCGCGTGTTCAGCCAATGATTGCCACACCAGTCCGGTGGCACGGCGATTTCCTGGGCATAGCCGCCGACCCACCAGACGTATTTTCTCAAATCCGCTTCGTCGATGTAACGCTGGGCGATGGCATCGACAGAACTGATGGGATCACCGAGCTTGGTTTCGGCAAGGACCGTATCAATGGTCCCCGCCGCCTTGTTCATCAGGTCGGTCCAGCGGGAATCCGGCTCGCCCACGGAGAACGTGCGATTGCAGTTCACGTGATAGCGGTCAAGAACACCGCAGAAATCCACAAACACGAGATCACCCTGCTTGATCTTGCGCCGTGTCGGGGAACTATGGTGGGTTCCGGCGCGGGGACCGCTGCCCAACATGGTGCGGATGCCGGGATATCCGCCGCCGTTACTCATCATGCTGCCCATGATAACGGCCTCGATTTCCGTTTCCATGACACCGGGCTTGATGAAATCCCGCGCTGCGGCCATGGCTTCATCAGCGATAGCAGCGGCCTTGCGGACATGCTGGACTTCAAGGTCTGACTTGATAAAGCGGAGCTTCTCGACCAATGCCCATTCGTCCTCAACCGTAGCGCCGCCGTCGCGAAGGGCTGTGGCGAGCCCCTCCATCACTGACGCATGGGGCGAATACCCCCACATTTCGAGGCCGATGCGGGATTTGCCAAGGCCTTTGTCCGCAATACCGCCGACCACGGCAGTAATTGCCTCATCAACCGTTCCGGATACAGCGGCGGCATCCACGTAGAGAACTTCCGGGATTTCCGGCGTTGTTGAGATAATGGTGGTATGGGCTGAAGAATCAAAGAAGACGGTATCATCTGAATCGGCGCGCACCAGCAAACCCGTGAGGTTCTGCAGGTGATACCAGATCATGTCGTAGCCGGTCAGCCATGTGATGTTGGCCGGTGTTGTGACGAAAATCGCATCAAGGTTGGCATCCGCCAGAGCGGCGCGAACGCGTGCGCGACGGCTGGCGTACTCCTCGGCCGGAAAGGGTTGTTCCCAATCGATATGATCGCGTAGATAGGTCTGCATTGTTTCCTCCCGTTAGCCTTGTTTTGTTTTGATCACCGGCACAGAAACGGCTGTCCGGCATTCAGGCAGGGGAAAATGCTACAGCCATTATCTATGCCATCCCATATCCCGGTTTAGACAGTATCGGAATAGTATAAAAAGTCAGTCATTCACCGGCGAGGGCCGTCACGGAAATACGTTCAGGCGCATCATAAGGACGATCATGCTCGAGCGCGGGAATTTTCGAGCGTGCCTCAAGAACCTTGGACGGGTCGATTTCGGCCAAGACGACATCTTCTTCCTCGTCATGTCCTTCGGCCAGCACCGCCCCCCAGGGATCGACGATAAGCGAATGACCATATGTAATGGCCCGGCCATGTTGACCGCTCTGGCAGGGCGCGATGACATAGCAGCCGGTTTCGATGGCCCGGGCTCTCAACAGGGCATGCCAGTGCGCCTTTCCAGACGTCCGCATGAAGGCTGCCGGCACGGAAAGGAAACTGGCCCCGGCCTGGGCAAGGTCGCGATAGAGATAGGCGAAGCGCAGGTCGTAGCACACACTCATGCCCAGCAACCCCCAGGGGGTCGGGGCGAGCACCGCCTTGTCACCGGGCTCGAAAACGTCTGATTCCTTGTAGGTTTCGCCGTTGCCTAATTGGACATCGAACATGTGGATCTTGTCGTAACGCGCCTGGATGGCGCCAGACGGATCGATCATGAAGGAACGGTTTCTCAAGCGTTCACCACCGTCATCGATGCCGAGTGAACCGAGCAGCAGCCACGCCCCTGTTTCCTGCGCCAGGTCACGAAACATGGGCAGCGCCGGATGTTTGTCTTCCGGCACGGCGCCGGTTTGCAGACCTGCATCGTCCACGTTCAGGCAGGCGAAGAATTCCGGAACGGCAATCAGGTCGGCGCCTTCATCACGGGCGCGGCGGGTCAGCTCTGCGGCGCGATCCAGGGTCGCCGACATATCGCTGCCGGCGCAATTCTGGACGCAGGCGGCTTTGAAAATCTCCGACATGGCTTACGATCCTTCCATCATATCCTTGATACGATACCACATATTCACCAAAGGCAAACCGACAGGAACGAAATCTCGCAGCAAAACGGCGGGATGGCGTATCCTGTCAAAAGCCGTATCGCCATCTTCCGTGCCCAGCACCTTGTTGGCTGCCCGCCACCCCAGATAGGGCGCCATGGCCACGCCAGAGCCGGAAAACCCGAGAGCATAGTGAATACCGGTGGGTGTTTTGCCTATATGAGGCAGGTGATCCTGGCTGAACCCGAGCGTTCCCAGCCAGGAATGACTGACCCGCATGGTTTCCAGCTCAGGGAACAGCCCGACAAGCAGGCTTCTCAGCTTGATCGCACTCTTGGCCGGATCGATGTGGCTGAGCGCCGCCCGTCCTCCCAGCAATATGCGTTCACCGTCCGGTGAAGGCCGGTAATAACAATGCTGGGAACGGGTTTCGACAATCATCCGGCCATTGGGGATCATGGATTTGACCCTGTCCGGGCCTAAGGGTTCCGTCGCGATCATATAACTGGCGATTGGTATCACCCTTCGCCTGAGAAACGGCACCGTGTTCCTGGTGTAACCGTTGGTCGTAATGATGACGTCACCGGCGCGTAACGTCCCCCCTGTCGTCTGCACGGAAAAGGCCGTGCCGTCAGGTTTGATGGCGGCAACGGACGTACCCGAACTTACCTGAACGCCTGCTGAAACAGCCTTGTCCAGCAACCCCCGCACGAACTTTGCAGGATGTAATCCGCCGTGGGAGGAAAAGATGCAACCACCGTGATAAGATTCTGTCGAGACCTCATAATGCTGTTCTTCCCGGGGAACCATGTGAGCCTGTACCCCGATTTTCTTTCTGAGAAACTCGATCTCGCGCCCCATGGCGTCATAGTCGGCCTTGCTCCAGGCGCCGCGGAAACGACCGGTTCGCTTGTAATCGCATTCGATGTTTTCATCGGCAATCAGGTTGGTCGTGTAATCCAGCGAACGCAGCCCTTCGCGCAGGACTTCTTCCGCAACCTCCTCGCCGTATTGCCGCGACAGGTCATCATAGCCCACCCTATGACCGCTACCGATCATGCCGCCGTTGCGGGAACTGGCGCCAAATCCCGGTGCTTCCCGGTCAATCAGGGCCACGGAGCGTCCTGCCCTGGCGCATGTCAGGGCGGCCGTTATACCGGCATACCCGGCGCCGACAATTGCAACATCAACTTCCTGCGGCAGGGACACGGGATGCCCTCTTGCCGGCGGGGCGGCTTCCCACCACCACGGCTCGAACCTTGCCCGGTCAGTTAACGCCGGATTGTCCATCAACGGATAATATCCATGAAGTTATCAAACAGGATACGGGCATGGCGGTTGAAATCGCCGATGTTGGCGTCCGATTGCTCGATAAAGCCCGGCATGGCGCCTTTGCCTAGCACGTTTTCAAGGGCATTCCTGTAGGCGGGAATATCACCCCACTCGGGAACGGTGTCCTTGGTCACTTCCACATGATACTGGATACCCCAGGCAAGATCACCAACCCTGAGCGCCTGAACTCGGCAATCATCGGTCGAAGCAAGGATTGTTGAACCGGCCGGCGCTTCCGAAACCTCGACGCCATGCCATTGTACCGCCTTGTGAACGGGATCGAATCCCTTCAGCAACGGATCGGTAGCACCGTCTTCCGTCAGGGAAATATCGATGACGCCGACCTCCGCCTGTTCCATTTTGTTGCACTTGCCGCCGGCCACTTCGCCCAGCAACTGGTGACCCAGGCAAAACCCCAGATAGGGCATATTCCGTTTTATAACCGCATCAAAAATGGTCACTTTTTCGGGAATCAGCCACGTGTAGCGGTCCTCTTCCCACACGTCCATGGGGCCACCCATGACCCAGAGAGCGTCATATCCGTCCAGATCAGGGATCGTTTCGCCATCCTGCAACTGCACGGCATCCCACTCCACACCATCCTCGGCCATGAAATCCCGGAAGATACCCGGATGCTCAAGGACGTGATGTTGCAAGACCAGAAAACGCATAATGACAGGCTCCCATAATGTTAACCGAGAACCTGATTGTGACCCCTTCGCAAGGGCCCTGCAAGCGCCGTGTCGGGATGAATTCTATTGTATTTGCAACCCTGGATTCAGCCCCGCATCTGCTCTGATTTCGGATCAAACAGGGGCTCTGTGATGATTTTCGCCGGGCGCTTTTCTCCCAGGATTTCGATCTCGAATTCCTCTCCTTCGGCAATCATGTCCGTCGGAACGAAACCCAGGGCGACGGACCTCTTCGAATAGTGCGCATACCCGCCCGAGGTGACGAACCCGACCACATCATCATCTTTGAAAATCGGCTCATCAGCCACGACATCCGCATCCAGCGCATCGACAACGAAGGTGACCAGCTTGCGAGCAGGCGGATTTTCTTTTTCCGCCACAGCGGCATCGCGTCCGATGAAATCGTTTTTCCTGAAACTGATAAAGCGATCCAGTCCGGTTTCCGCAGGCGTGTAGTCGGGTTTAAATTCCCGGAGCCAGGAGCCGAAGGATTTTTCCAGCCTGAGAGACATCATGGCACGCATGCCGAAGGGTTTAAGTCCCAGATCCATTCCCGCCTGGTCAAGGGCGTTATAGAGCTGCACCTGATGGCGGGGCTCCACATAAATTTCGTAACCCAGCCCTCCGGTGTAGCTGACACGGCAAACGATCGCCGGCACCAAGCCTACTTCCATTCTTCTCACGGCCAGGAACGGGAAGGCTTCGTTGGAAACATCGTCACGGGTAACGCGCGACAGCAATTCACGAGCGTTGGGGCCGGCAATCTGGAAACCGATCCGGGAATCGGAGACGTTTTCAACGCTAACGCCGTTGTCCGGCAGGCGATCTTCCAGCCAACGCATATGGAATGCCTGTGAGCCATAGGAAGCATTCAACTGAAAATGTTCAGGCCCGAGCCGGCTGATGGTGAAATCCCCGACGAGCTTGCCCCTGGAGCTGAGCATGGGCGTCAGCGACAACCTGCCCTCCTCCGGCACTCGGCCCGCCATGACATAATTGAGCCAGCTTTCGGCCTCAGGTCCCATGACGTCGAACTTGGAGAAATTGTGGACTTCATTGATACCGACAGCCTCGCGAACCGCACGGCATTCTTCCGCCACCACGTCGAAAGCGTTGGACCGCCGGAAGGTAGGCGTTTCATAGGGTTCTTCGCCTTCAGGGGCGAAGTAGTTCACAGCCTCCATGCCGTAGGCGTGACCGAAGACGGCATTCTGCGCCTTCCAGATTCCATACGCCGGTGAGGTACGTAACGGCCTGCCAGCAGGCAATTCCTCGTTCGGATAACCCACCGCAAAACGGCGCTGATAGTTCTGAATCACCGTAACCCGCGTATAGGGCTTGGTGGTGTAGTCACCAAAGCGCGCCACATCCATGGCGAACACGTCGCGGCTGGGTTCGCCCTCCACCATCCATTCGGCAAGTGTCAGGCCGACACCGCCGCCCTGACTGAACCCCGCCATGACGGCGCACGCCGTCCAGTAACCTGGCAGGCCCGGCACCGGCCCGACCAGCGGGTTGCCGTCGGGAGCAAAGGTGAACGGGCCGTTGATGACCTGTTTGATGCCGGCCTCGGCAAGGCATGGATAACGGTGATAGGCCATCTCAAGCGAGTCCTCAACCCGGTCCAGCTTGTTGGCCAGCAGTTCGTGACCGAATTCCCACGGCGTGCCGTCCACGGCCCAGGGCTCGCACTTCTGCTCATAAGTACCAAGCACGAGGCCGCGCCCCTCCTGACGGAAGTAGCTCTCGCCGGCGGGATCCATGACATGCGGCAGTTCTGTTTCGCGCTCGTAGACTTCCGGAATATCGTCCGTCACCAGGTACTGGTGCTCCATGGGATGCAACGGGTGACGAACACCCACCATCTCGCCAACTTCCCGCGCCCACAGACCTGCGGCATTGACCACGTATTCCGCATGAATAGTGCCATTCTCAGTGATCACATCCCAGGTTCCGTCGCCCCTGGGTTTCAGGTCCTCGACCTTGGTATGCAGATAGATTTCAGCACCCTGCATCCGGGCGGCCTTGGCATAGGCATGGGTGGTGCCCGACGGATCCAGGTGGCCATCCAGCGGATCGTACATGGCGCCGACAATGCCATCGGTGTTTATTACCGGGCAGATTTCCCCCGCTTCCTCCGGCCCCACCAGCCGTGTGTCGAGCCCCATGTGCTTGTGCTTGGCGTGTTCTGCCTTCAAATAATCCATACGGTCGCTATCGGTCGCGATGGTCAGGCCGCCGACATGGTGCAGGCCGCAGGATTGGCCGCTGATTTCTTCCAGTTCGTGATAGAGCTTGATGGTATAGCCCTGCAACGCCGCCATATTCGTATTGGCGTTTAGCGTATGGAAACCGCCAGCCGCATGCCAGGTGGAGCCTGATGTCAATTCCTTGCGCTCGATCAGGACCACGTCCTTCCAGCCGATCTTGGTCAGATGATAAAGACCGCTGCATCCGACGACACCGCCGCCGATAACGGCTACCTGGACATGTGATTTCATTGTTGATCTCCCTGAGCTATCGCACGGTAAATCCAGCGGACCTGAGCGGTCAAGAAGCACGAACACCAAATCACGATGAAATTAACTGGTGTTTGGATGACTGGAATTTGCCCCTCAGAGGGCACGCAACAGGGATATGGCCGCGAACACGGAAAACGCCGCCAGCGTCGCCAGCGGCGTGCTGCGTCTGCCCAAGAAAAAGACCGCAAATCCGCAAGCGATGGCGATCAGCTTGTCTGGCAGCGGCGCATCCGCCAGGGCGCCTTCAGGGATGACGATCATGCGGGCGATCAGACCGGCCAACACGGCATAGGCGACACAGGCGAACCATCTGGACAACGGGCTATCGGGGTGCAGGCGGCTTGCGATCATCATACCGGCGGCCCGCCAGACATACGTGGCGAGCACGGAAACCCCGACAATCAGCCAGAGATGGGCATAGGCTGTACTCATACCTGATCCCCCGAGAGTTGGCGTTTACGCAACTTCAAATCGATCAGGAATGCGACGGAACCGGCCACAAGGCCCGTTACCGGAATACCCCAGTCCGGCGATACGCCGTGCAGGACTGGCCCCAGCAGGGCGCCGAAAACCAGCGCCATGACACCGGCGCGCTGGCGAACGTCGGCAAACACCATGGCGAAAAAGGCTGGGCTCAGGAAAACGAGGCTCAATGTCAACGGCCTCGGCAACTCACCAGCCAGAATGAACCCAAGAGCGGTTCCAACAGTCGCACCCGCGAGGCAAACCACAGTAAACCCCGCGTAATAGGGCACACGTTCCTCGTGCGGCATGGCGGGGAACAGCTTCAACGCGGCGGCCCAGGGTGTCAGGGTTACGAATTGGGCAAAGAACAAACGCTTGATCATGGGGACGCGCCACTCGCTGAGCAGCGGCGTCAGGGCCAGGGTCATGGGCAGGAACCGGGCATTGGCCGCCGCCACGCCAGCGGCAATGGCGAACAGGGGAGCCCCCACCGCCGTCATCTCCGCCATCACCATCTGACCCGGCAGGCCCCAGATACCGATGGTGGTTACGATGGTGGTCCAGAGGTCGAGGCCGCTTTCCCTGGCCAGTGACCCGAAGCCCACCATGGAGGCGGCCAGCACCAGAACCGGTGCGCCGATGGCATCCCGCGCCCCCCTGCGCCGGGCAGTTGAAGGATCGGGTGCGTTATCTTCCAAGTTTCGCATCATGGGAGAGACCTAGAATATAGCCCTGCGGATCAGGTTTAGGCCGATCACGAACAACGTCCCCATCAGCACTTTTCGGAAGGTGTCCTGCGGGATACGCCGCCGTACATGCTGGCCTACCCAGAGACCGCCAAAAGCCGGAACACAAGCCGCCAGTGAATAGAAAACGTTATGCATGCCCAGGATGCCGTTCACGGCATAGAAGGCACACAGCGGAATGGAACCCAGGAACCAAATCAACCCGACGGTGCCGATGAACTCGTTCTTTTTCAAATCCAGTGCGATCAGGTACATGCTGATAGGTGGCCCCCAGATCCCACCCATGCCGCCGCAGATACCGGCAAGGGCGCCAATGCCGACACCGACGGGGATTTCGCCTTTCGGCGCCAACCGAAGCGTTGGATGAAGAAGGCCAAGGGCCGTAAACACCGACACCATGACGCCAACGGCCAGATACAGCCAGGAAGCATCCAGGATAACCACAAGCTGCGCACCGACGCCTAGAAAAACCAGCATGGTGACAAGTAAGGGCCAAAAGCGTCTGAGTGGTTTCAGGTCGCCCTTGACGTCAATCACCTGCCAGATATTGGTAAGCATCAGGGGCAGAATCATGATGCCGAGCGCTTCCCTGATCGGCAGGAAAATGGACATGAAGCCGATGCTGACAAGCGGCAGCCCGAGACCCGTCACACCTTTCACCATTCCTGCAGCAACCATGATGGCGGCAATCAGGGCGAGCGTTACGGGATCGTCGATACTGACCATGGGTTTCCAAACTGACTGGATGGTACGTTATGAATAACGGGCAAAAGAAACACCGCCGCATCATATGTGGCACGACGGTGTTTGAACATGAAAATCCCCTGAAATGATCAGGATTTCACCTTGTTGCCGCTTCTCCTAACCGGGATTGACAGCACTGACCACCCAGGAGCTTGAGTCCATGATGATAGAGCCGTCTTCGGTTGCAAAATCTTTCAGCGCCTCTGCAAGGGCCGCTTCGATTTCATCATGCTTTTCAAGGGCCAGGTCTCCAGCTTCACGGTAAACTTCGCCCGCAGGGCCAAGGGCCAGCTGGAAATCGACAGCATCCTTTAGGTCATTGCCGACATGCAGAGAAGCATCGACGCGTTTGAACTCGATGTCCGTGAATCCGGCGATTTCAACCTGCTTGGTCACCATTTCCTGATTGGCCATGGAAAACGGTCCCGGACCGCAGGTTCTGGCCCCTTCACCGGAGGGTGGCAGGTAATCGAGAATGATCTTCTTGGGCAGCCCCAGCCACGGATTATCGTCAATGGTGCGCCAGACAATCATGGTCATGCGGCCGCCGGGGCGCAGCGACTTGCGCATGGCGCGCAAACCCATGACGGGGTTTTCAAAGAACTGGGTGCCGAAGCGGGAGAAACAGAAATCATATTCCCCTTCAAACGGATAGGCCTGGACGTCCGCTTCGATGAAATTGACGTTGGTGATGCCCTGTTCTTCCGCGTCCTTGCGGCCGAACTCCATAAAGGCGTCACAGCAATCCATAGCGTCCACGACGCCGCTTTCACCAACCCGTTCGGCAAAATAGTTAGCGGTATCTCCAAACCCACAGCCCACATCGACGACCTTGTCGCCAATCCGGACATCAAGATTCGGAAGGATCGCTTCACTGTGATTGCTCAGCCCGCCTACGAGAACGTGTTTGTATTTGATAAATTTGGGAACGAGGACTTCATTCCAGAAATCAACATACTCGTTCGTTTCCATTACGATTTTTTCTGCTTGCGCCATGATACTCCCCTTTAGTCTATGAACGCGTGCTCTCTCAAATTGTAAGTGAATTACTCCAACCTGCCCCCAACTTTTAAGAAGTGCGTGGGGTATCTCATAATTCTCTGAAAAAAGGAACATGAATCTTCAAGAAAAAAGCGGGCGATAAACGCCCGCTTTCAGGTTGAGGTATCAACACTGGGAGGTAATTACCCGGAGACCGTATCGGAAACCCTGTAGCCGTATTCGCGGGCTGCGTCGCAAATCCATTCCCACATGTGCTGCCCGAAACCGCGGAATACGTAGAGGTCGAAGGCGTCCTCCGCAACACAGACAAGGACCACGCCACATTGTGAAATGGCGGACTGCGCCGTCTTTCCGGGCGTAAAGACCGATTTGTGGAAATCCAGCGGCGCACCCTTCATCAGCACATTACGGGCGTTGGGCCCGGAAATGCGGATCACGGTGCGGCCGTGGCTGACGTCGATAACAGCGCCTGAATCGCCGCAAGCCTCGCGAAGAGCCTTTTCCAACACACCCGGCCCCCGGTCCGGCGCCACAACCAACCAGCGCGTTGGTGCGAGCCAGGCAATGGAGAGGTCGTCCGACGATGAAACCGTGCAGGATTCGGTGGGCAGATCACAACCGCAGGCTTTCTTGACGCCATCGGTAAATGCCTTGTCGTCGGCTTTGCCGGCGATATGGACAATGCTCAACGGGCGGCGTTCCGCCAGCGTAACACCCGGTTCCCCGATGACATCAGCACCGAAGAGACCTGTTTCATAAACCGCAGCCAATGCGGAGCGGCGTTCAGCTAATTCAACCACGGAGCCTCTCCCCTTCCGGATCATACATGTGAGGACTACAGAGCTCGACTTCCACGTACTGCTTGGTCAGCGGTGACACCGCCCAGACCCTGTCGCCATGACGTTCCTGGCCACGCTTGACGATGCCGAGGCCAATGTATTCCTCGAGATTGGGGCTGTAACAGTTTGACGTCACCTCACCGATCATATGAGCAGGTAGCTGCTCGTCTCGGTTATTGAGGATCTGTGCCCCCCTGGGAATACGGCTTTTGCCATCCACGGATTTAAGACCGACCAGTTGCTTGCGCTCAGGGTCGGTGAGCGCCGGCTTGTTCAGCGAACGCTGGCCGATGAAGGCCTTCTTGGTCGAAAGCATGCCGCCGAAGCCAAGATCGCCAGCAGATGTACGACCATTCAGCTCGCCGCCCACAGTGTGGCCTTTTTCAATACGCAGGATCGACATGGCTTCGGTACCATATGGCGCGCATTGCAGGTCCTTGCCTGCTTCCATCAGGCCTTCCCAGACATGGCGGCCCCAGTCGGCTGGAACGCCGACTTCGTAAGCCAACTCGCCCGAGAAGCTGATGCGATAGATACGGGACGGAACGCCGCAAACATCCGCTTCAACGACGCCCATGAACGGCAAGCCTTCGTTGGAAACGTCAACATCCGTGACGCGGGACAGCAACTCGCGGCTCTTCGGTCCTGCTACGGCCATGCCGCACCATTCCTCGGTCACCGAAACCACATGCACATCCAGTTCCGGCCAGACCACATCCAACAGGTACTCGAGATGCTGCAACACGGCGGCGGCCTTAGCCGTCGTTGTGGTCATCATGAAATGGTTTTCACTGATACGCGACGTGGTGCCGTCGTCGAATACAATACCATCTTCGCGCAACATGACGCCGTAACGGCATTTGCCGACAGCCAGCTTGCCGAACCCGTTAATGTAGCAGCGGTTCAGGAACTCAGCCGCATCCTTGCCCTGGATGTCGATCTTGCCCAGAGGCGAGACGTCGAACATACCCACATGGGTGCGCACGTGAACAGTTTCACGATAGATTGCTTCCCACATGGTTTCGCCCGGCTGGCGATAGTACTGCGGGCGCATCCACATACCGGCGGGAACGAAGGTCGCGCCTGCTTCGGCGTGCCAGTCGTGCAGGCCGGAACGGCGCGTGGGCGAGAAGTGATGGCCGCGTTCGGTCCCCGTGATGGAACCCATGGTGAGCGCCGTGTAAGGCGGGCGGAACGTGGTATGGCCCACTTCGGGAACCGGTTTTCCAAGCTCTTCCGACAGGATCGCCAGACCATTGATGTTGGAAGTCTTGCCCTGGTCCGTACCCATGCCCAGCGTCGTGTAACGCTTGGTATGCTCGACCGAGCGGTAACCTTCCCGGGCTGCCAGTGCAACATCGGATGATGCAACATCGTCCTGGAAGTCGACGAACCGCTTGATATGCGTGTGCGGCGGTTGCGGCACGCGCCACATGGGCCGCAAGGTTCCGATACCCGTAGCGTCGGCAGAGGGAACGGCGGGCACCGTTGCATTGTCAAAACCGGCTGCGCGCGCTGCCTCGGCGCCGGCCTCGGCGCCGTCTTTAAGGCAATCGACCGTTCCCCAGGTAGCTTTGCATGCTCCGGCGGAACGTTCCTGCTGGAATGAAACGTCGGGAACGAAGGTGGTCAGTTCGTCGTCCCATTTCAGCTTGCCGCGGGCTTGCGAGAACAGATGTACCGTCGGCGTCCAGCCGCCGGACATGCACAGCAGATCGCACTTGATCTTGCGTAATTCGCCCTGCAGGTGATCACCGGCATCGTTCAGTTCCATGACCTCAACGCCGGAGACTTTCTTGCAGCCCATGGCGGCAAAGACGACGTGGTTGGCAAGAACCTCG
Source organism: uncultured Thalassospiraceae bacterium (assembly GCA_964344255.1). GTDB lineage: Bacteria > Pseudomonadota > Alphaproteobacteria > Rhodospirillales > Casp-alpha2 > JAJFIE01. The sequence goes on along the minus strand of CAYFMQ010000004.1, from coordinate 166,377 downwards.
ATACCGCTGTCCTTCGCGGCCTTGGCGGCGGCGCTCAGCTCCTTACGGTTGTCGACAATAGCAGCAATGCCAATACCGGCGTCGCGCATATCCTCGACAGCCCTGTAGGCGCTGTCGTTGTTGGTAAACACAACCGCATTCCTGCCCGGTTTCACGGCATAGTGATTGACGTAAGCCTGAACGGCGGACGTCAGCATAACGCCTGGCTTGTCGTTATTGCCAAACACCATGGGGCGTTCGATGGAACCGGTGGCGAGAACGACCTGCTTGGCCCAGACCTTCCACATGCGCTGGCGCGGTGTGGGGCCTTCCGCCGTGGGTAGGTGATCGCCTGTATGTTCGTTCAGGACCAGCATGTTGTGATCGTAATAGCTGGCGACCGTTGTGCGCGGCAGCAGCGTCACGTCTTCCATGGCCGACAGTTCCGCAGTCGTGGCGTCAACCCAGTCCATGGCGGGATTACCGTCGATCATTTCCTTACGGCCCCTGAGAGCACCGCCGAAGGACGGATTCTCGTCGGCCAGGATCACGCGAGCACCGGATGCGGCGGCAGCCTTGGCCGCCATCAGGCCGGCAGGACCGGCGCCAACCACCAACACATCGCAATGGGCATGCATGTGGTCATAGTAATCGGGATCGGGTTCCGTCGCCGACTTGCCCATACCGGCGGCATGGCGGATGACTTTTTCATAGGTCATCCACAGCGACTTCGGCCACTGGAAGGTCTTGTAATAGAAACCTGCCGGCAGCAGCCGGTTGAACACGTTGTTGATCGAGCTGATGTCGAAGTCCACTGTCGGCCAGCAGTTCTGGCTGTTAGCGACGAGACCGTCGTAGAGTTCCACCTGGGTGGCCCGGATATTGGGCTCGGTCCGCTCGCCGTAGCGCAACTGAACCATACCGCTAGGCTCCTCCGCGCCTGCGCTCATGATGCCGCGTGGCCGGTGATACTTGAAACTGCGAGCGATATGGTGAACGCCATTGGCAAGCAGGGCCGAGGCCAGCGTGTCGCCTTCGTATCCCCGGTAGCGCTTGCCGTTAAAGCGGAACAATACCGGCTTGGACCGGTTGATGAGACCGCCTACAGAATTACGATATCCCTGCTGGCTCATTTGTCACCTCCCGTCAGTTCACCGGTCATGGGCGCCGTGGAGGCGATTTCGTGTGTCACAACGTTCCGGCGAGCCTTGAAATGTTTCCGGCAGCCCTGGATGTGCTGCCAGATTTCATCATGCCAACCTTTCGGGTTATCGCGCAGATAGACATAGTCGTACCATTCTGCGTCGCTGACGGAATCGGGATCGGTCGGTCGTTCAACGGTAGCGTCGCCCTGATAGGAGAACTCCGCCAGATATCTTTCACCGCACCAGGGGCAATTAATACGCATATCTTTTCTCCTCCCCTTAGTGGGCCTTGGGCACGGGGCCCATGCCTTTTTCGTCAAGCACGTAGCCGGTCTCGAAGCGTTCGAGCGAAAAACACTCGTTCAACGCATGGGGCCTGTCCTGTGCGATGGTGTGGGCGAATACCCAGCCGGAGCCCGGCGTCGCCTTGAAGCCGCCGTAGCACCAGCCGGCGTTGATGTAGAGCCCCTGCACCGGCGTCTTGCCGATAATCGGGCTGCCATCCATGGACATGTCCATGATGCCCGCCCAGGTCCGCATCAGACGCAGGCGGCTGAAGGCCGGGAACAGTTCGCAAGCGGCCGTTACGACGTGCTCGATGTTGGGGTAATTGCCGCGTTGGGCAAAGGAATTATAGAAATCCAGGTCACCGCCGAACACCATTTCGCCCTTGTCGGATTGGGAAATGTAGCAGTGTGCTGCGCCTGACGTTACGACCGTATCCAGCGCCGGCTTGACCGGTTCGGTCACCATGGCCTGCAGCTTATGGGATTCGATGGGCAGGCGGATACCGGCCATGTCGAAAATCTGCGTGGTGTGACCGGCGACGGCGACGCCGACCTTTTTGGCGCCGATGAAGCCCTTGGTGGTTTCGACGCCGACGACCTTGCCACTCTCGATCTTCATGCCGGTGACTTCGCAGTTCTGGATGATGTCTACGCCGCGGGCGTCCGCGCCGCGGGCATAGCCCCAGGCGACGGCGTCGTGGCGTGCTGTACCGGCCTTGGGCTGGATCAGGCCGCCGTAGATGGGATAGCGGGCATGTTTCGAGGTGTTGAGCAACGGGGCGTATTTCTTGATCTCGCGGATCGACAGCCATTCGGCGTCGATGCCGTTCAGACGCATGGCATTGCCGCGCCGCTGGAAGGCATCGACCTGGGCGTCGTTATGGGCCAGGTTGATGACACCGCGGGGGCTGAACATGACATGATAGTTCAGGTCCTGTGTCAGTCCGCGCCACAGCTCCATGGCTTTTTCATAGAAGTGCGCATTGCCTTCGATGGCGTAGTTGGAGCGGACGATCGTCGTATTTCGGCCCGTATTGCCGCCGCCGAGCCAGCCTTTCTCGATCACGGCAATATTGCTCAGGCCGTGTTCCTTGGCGAGGTAGTACGCCGTGGCAAGGCCGTGGCCGCCGCCGCCAATAATAATAATGTCATATTCGGGCTGGGGATCCGGGCTACGCCAGGCTTCCGTCCAGTTTTCGTGATAGTCGAGCGCATTCCGCGCCAGACTGAAAAAAGAATACTTTTTCACGTTACGTCATCCCATCCGAGAGTATTCCTGCGAAGGCCGCACTCTATGCCAAGTGGCGTATAATTATCCTGCATGAATATATTTCATGTTTTTTATTCTTTTTTGTTATATTCTGATTGCACCTGTACAGGCCACGGATCAGAAATGACAGTTAACACGACTGCTCTTGCATTCGATTTGAAATCCCTGACGGTGTTCCTCGCCGTTGTCGACAACGGCTCCATGACCACGGCAGCCGAACGTCTCGGCATGACCCAACCGGCGGTCACCAAGACGATCCGGAAACTGGAAATCGATCTCGGCGCGCCGCTGGTGGAACGGCGGGTCAGGCCCTATCGGCCGACCCCGGCCGGTTACGAACTGATGGACCGAGCGCGGGAAATCCTGGACCAGGCCGAGGCCCTGCAGGCCAGTGTGCGCGACATCGGCGAAGCCACCCTGCCCTCGGTTCGTATCGGACTGATCGATTCCTTCGCCGCCACCGCCGGTCCCGGCCTGATCCGCCTGATGCGGAACTACGCCAAGAACCTGAGCGTGTGGTCCGGCATTTCGCCCAACCTGGGAAACGATCTGATCCAGCGTAAACTGGATTTCATGATCGCCACGGACCCCATGAACAACCTGGGCGGCGTTGAGCGCCACCAGGTTATGGAGGAACAGTACATCCTGGTCATGCCCAATCGTATGGCCGTCGCCATCAGGGAACCCAGCCTTGAGGACCTGGCGCGCAATCACCCATTCGTGCGTTACAGCGTGCGCTCCCTGATCGGCGCACAGATCGAACGCTATCTGCAACAGGGTGGCATCACGGTGCCTGAATCCCTGGAATTCGACGGCACCGAGTCCGTTTTCGCCATGGTCGCCGGTGGATTGGGTTGGGCCATCACGACTCCGCTCTGCCTGATCCACGGGGTTGGTCATATTTCATCGCTCACCGCCATGCCGCTGCCGGGTCGCAGTTTAAGCCGCTCGCTTTACATGGTGGCGCGTGAGGGGGAATACGGCACACTGCCCAAGCGCATCACCGAAGATGCCCGCACCACTGCGGAGCGCCTGGTCGAAGACAAGTTGCAGGCCATTGCGCCCTGGGCGGTAGAAAAGATACAAGTCGGGTGAAAGTCAGAAATCACCGGCGTTGAAAGACTCATCGAAGACCCGTTGCAGGGTTTCCGAATCGATTTGATCAAGCATGGGTACACGGCCCAGGACTTTTATGTCCCACATCTCTGAAATGGTCTTGATGTTATCGGGGTTGTCGTCACCGATGAAGGCGACACCGATGATGGGGATGTTCCGTTTGCGAAGGGCTTCCAACGATAAAAGCGTGTGATTGATGGTGCCGAGCCCGGTCCGGGCGCACAGCACCACCGGCAGCTTCCACTGGGCGAACAGGTCGATATAGAGCAACTCTCTCGTTACCGGCACCAGCAGCCCACCCGCCCCTTCCACGATCAGGGTGCGGTCTTCCCGGATGTCGGGTCGCAGGGACTGAATGTCGATTTCGATTCCGTCCAGTTCGGCAGCACGATGGGGCGAAAGCGCCGGATTGAGGGTGACGCCGTCTTCCAGCACCCGGTCGTCGCCCAGGCCCGCCATTCGCTTGACGGCGTCGCGGTCGGTTTCCTCTTCCGTACCCGATTGAACAGGTTTGTAATAGCTTGCTCCCAATCCCAGCGTCAGCATGGCCGAGACAACAGTCTTGCCGATACCCGTATCGGTACCCGTTACGATCAGATCTTTAGACATTGGATTTCACTCAAGCGGATCGGGCATGCCCGGCCTGTCCGGAAACAGTTTCGTCAGCCACTGCACCTGAATCCGTGCCCGCATCAAGTTCCTGGGGCCGCAGACCGAGCTTCTCAAGCAGTTCCGTATCCTTGTCCGCCTGGGCATTGGGCGTGGTCAGCAGCTTTTCACCGAAGAATACGGAGTTCGCGCCGGCAAAGAAACAAAGCGCCTGCGTGGAATCGTCCATGGAGGCGCGTCCTGCAGACAGCCGCACATAGGATTTCGGCATGATGATCCGCGCCACCGCCACGGTACGCACGAAAATGAAGGGGTCGATATCATCGGCGTTTTCCAGCGGCGTTCCCTTGACGCGTACCAGAAGATTGATAGGCACGCTTTCGGGATGTTGCGGCAGGTTGGCCAGTTCCATCAGCAGACGAACGCGGTCCTTTTCCCCCTCGCCAAGCCCCAGAATGCCGCCGCAGCAGACGTTGATGCCGGCGTCCCGGACCTTTTCCAGGGTATCGAGGCGATCCTGGAAGGTGCGCGTGGTGATGATGTTACCGTAGAACTCCCGCGAGGTATCGAGGTTGTGGTTGTAGTAATCCAGCCCGGCATCCTTGAGATCGCGGGTCTGTTGCTCGGAAAGTGCGCCCAGCGTCACGCAGCATTCCATGCCGAGGCTCTTGACGCCGCGGATCATCTCCAGCACGGCGGGGAAATCCCGATCATTGGGGCTCTTCCAGGCCGCCCCCATGCAAAAGCGGGTGGCGCCGCGGTCTTTCGCTTCCCTGGCTTCCGACAGGACGCTCTCAAGCCCGGCCATGCGCTCCTTCTGCAAGTCCGCGCCGTGGTGGGCGCTTTGCGGGCAATAACCGCAATCTTCCGGGCAGCCGCCCGTCTTGATGGACATCAGGGAGCTGAACTGGATCTCGTTCGGATCGAAGTTTTCACGGTGTACCGTGTGAGCGCGGTGCAGCAAATCCATGAAAGGCAGGTCATAGAGGTCCTGAATTTCTTCCGCGGTCCAGTCATGTCGGCAATGTGTCATCGATTTCCCTTTCCGGGATTTTGGAATGAAGCACAAAGTACGCCGCCACCTGTTACCGGGGCAAGACGATTATGGTACTATCCGTGGAGATCAGTTGATTAAAAAATATCTTTATTTTTTAAAATTTTTTATTTATAAATTATTTTCTTTAGAAAAAGGGTGAGATCATGACACAGATTGCCGAGCACACGTACACTCCCTGGAAGGAGCTCAATGGTGAGCCGAACATCATGGTGGACGGCGCCGCCAAGGACGGGACTCTGATCACCCTGTCACACTGGCCCAAGAGCGGTACGCCTGAGAACCTGAAAGACGATAGTTCCACCGACATCGTTTTCAAGTACCTGGATACGCCCACCATGCATGTCCCGACGACTATGGTGACCGGCGATCATTTTGACGAAGACGCGACGCTCGGCATCTTTGTTCTGCTCGATCCCGAGTTTGCCCAGAATTACCGCGAGGTCATCTGTGATGCGGCCACTGCCGGTGATTTTTCCACATACCGTGACCGTTGGGCGGCCCGCATCGCCTTTACGATCCTGGCGTTCGGCGACCCCTCCGTATCTCCCCTGGACAAGGCAATATTCGCCAAGGATTACGATGACATGTGCGGCGACCTGTTCAGGGAAATCCTGCCTCGCATCAAGCCAATGATCGAACATCCGAACGCTTTTGAGGAGCTGTGGAGACCGGAGGAGATGTTCCTAAGCCGAACCGATAAGGCCCTAGCGGATGGTGCGATTACCTTGCAGGAATTTCCGGATGTTTCCCTGTGCGTGGTTCGTGTCTCTGAAGACCTGCGGACCGATGCTGACCAGGCTCGGGCGCGGCGCAGCGATCAGCCTTATCATCCCATGGCGATTAACAACGCAACCGAATGCGACCGTATCCTGACGATAACAGGAAACCGCTATTCACTCAGTTACCGATATGAAAGCTGGGTTCAGTTCATCAGCGCCCCGCCTATGCCGCGGGCCGACCTCAATCCCCTCGCAGACCGTTTAAGCGAACAGGAAGCAGGAGACAATGCATGGACGTTTACGGGCGTTGAACAGATTTCCCCCCTGCTCAGCCTGAAAGATTCTGAAGGTAACGAGATGGATAGCACCATTTCCCCGGACGTCTTCATTAACGAAGTTGTCGACTTCCTGGAAGGCGCAGGGGACGCATGGGATCCTTATGACCATCCCGGTGACGAACCGGGCATGCTGCAGCTGCCACATTGACTAGCTATCAATAAAATAAAGGAATAAACGCATCATGCGGGTTTTGATACTCGGCGCGACCGGCAGCATTGGTTCCGTCGTTACAGATGAACTGATCTCAAACGGATATTCCATCCTCGCCCTGGCGCGCTCTGACAAGTCCGAAGAAACACTTAAAGCCAAGGGCGCTAGTGTCATACGGGGAGATATCATCCATCCTGATCCCTGGCGGCATGCGATCCATGACGTTGACGCCATCATTCATGTGGCGACGACCTTCGGTGACGATATGGGCGATGTTGATCGACGCCTGATCCATTCCCTGATCGAGGAAGGTAAATCACTGGAAAGAAAGTTGCGATTTATCTTTACAGGCGGATGCTGGCTCTATGGCGCCACTGGCGATACGGTCGCTATCGAAGAAAGCCCCTTCAATCCCATGCCGGTCTTTTCCTGGATGGTGGAAAACGCCAAAGCAATCATCAACGCCGATTGTTTCGAAGGCATCGTTATCCATCCGGCCATGGTCTACCACCGCGATGGCGGTGTTATCACCCGCTATCTGGATAGCGCCGAAGAAAACGGTCGCATCGAAACCTGGGGATCGCCTGATACACGTTGGCCCGTTGTTCATCAGTTGGATTTGGCCGTTGCCTATCGACTGGCGCTTGAAAAAGGAATGCCCGGTGAGCATTACAATATTGCCGCCGAGGAAGGCGTTCCAGTTTTCGCCATGGCGGACGCCATCGCCCGGCGATACGGGCTTGAAACGGACCATGTCGAGCGAGGCGTTGCCGGATTGATCGAGGAGCATGGTGAATGGGCCGAGGGACCTACTCTCGACCAGCAAATGAGCGGCGAAAAGGCAAAGCGCGATCTTGGCTGGCAACCGACCTACACGGGCATGATTGCTGAAATTGGATGACAATCCCTAGTCATTGAGAATTCGGGCCGTGTGTCCGGCAATGACGGACTCCTCATCCGTATCGAAGGCATAGGCGTGTGTATCGCTGTCTTCCTCTGTAATCCGGACATTTCCCTGCTCGTTGGCAGTTTCGTCCAGCGTAATGCCGAGCCAGGCTACACCGCCGCAGACCTGCTTGCGGATCGGAGCGGCGTTGGCTCCAACCCCGCCCGTGAACACGAGGGCGTCCAGACCACCAAGCGCCGCGGCGAGAGAACCCAGTTCTCGGCAAATTCTGTAGCAATAGAAATCCACAGCCCTAGTTGCTTCTGGTTCACCCGATGCCAGCAGCGTCCGCATGTCCGACGAAAGGCCTCCCGACAATCCCAGCACGCCGGAACGATTGTAGATCAGGTCTTCCAATCCGTCCGCATCCAGGCCGTCACGGCGCATCACCTCGATCAGCGCACCCGGATCGACAGCGCCGGAGCGCGTTCCCATGGCGATGCCGTCAACGGTGGAAAACCCCATGGTCGCGGCAATGCTCTTACCCCCCTGGATAGCGGACATGCTGGCGCCGTTCCCGAGATGAGCGACAACCAAGCGATCCGGTAAAGGCATGCCGGTCTTTTCTGCGAACACCTGTGTGATGTATTCATAGGACAGTCCATGAAAGCCATAACGCCGGATACCGGCCTTTGTGTATTCGGTTGGCAGTCCGGTTTCGGCAGCGACGTCAGGCTGGTTGGCATGAAAGGCCGTATCGAAACAGGCGACCTGTGGCACATGAGGCCACACATCCGATACCGCGCGGATCGCGCCCAGGTTATGGGGCTGGTGATGCGGCGCCAGCGGAACAAGCCGTTCCAACCGTTCCAATGTTCCGCCCGTTACGACAACAGGTTCGGAAAAATCCGTACCGCCGTGAACCACGCGATGACCAACACCGTCAATGGGTGGAAGATCGGCTCTTCCTTCCAGCCAACTAAGTAATCCGGCAAGGGCGGAGGCATGATCCGTGATGTTTTCCTCGAATCCGCCTGAGTTTAAGCTCTCTTCCTTCAGCGAACTTGCAGAGAATTCGGCGGCAGTGGTGATGTCGCTAATCTGCCCCCGGATAGTGGCAACCCCACCCTGAAACACCGCGAACTTGATGCTCGACGATCCGGCGTTCAGGACGAGGATGCAATCAGACATAACGCTTTATCAGGCGCCTTTCTGCGGACGCATGTCTTTCGGATCGATACCGGCCACCTCGACCGGCGCCTTCATGGCGTCGCGGCGGAAGGGCTCGCCCAGTTCCTGGTTCAGGACCACCTCGATAAAGGTCGTGATCCCCTTCTGCTGCTCTTCACAGGACAGTTTAAGCGCAGCGGTGAGTTCCTCCTGGGTCTTTACTGTTACGCCCTTGAGGCCGCAGCCCTCGGCAACCTTTGCGTAGGACAGATAAGGATTGAGTTCGGTGCCGACGAAGTTGTTATCGTACCACAGGATCGAGTTACGCTTTTCCGCACCCCATTGGTAGTTGCGGAAAATGACCATGGTAACGGACGGCCAGTCGTCACGGCCGATGGAGCCCATCTCGTTCATGGATATGCCGAAGGCGCCGTCACCGGCGAACCCGACCACAGGTGTATCCGGGTTACCGATTTTAGCGCCGATGATAGACGGGAAGCCGTAACCGCAAGGGCCAAACAGCCCCGGCGCCAGGTATTTGCGGCCCTGTTCGAAGGTGGGATAAGCGTTGCCGATAGCGCAGTTGTTGCCGATATCCGACGAAATTATGGCTTCCTTCGGCAAGCCCACCTGAATGGCGCGCCAGGCCTGGCGCGGCGACATGAAATCGGAATCCCGCTCACGCGCTTCGGCGTTCCAGGTGGTGCCGGGATCGTCATCCTCGTGGTCCATGCTGGACAGGGTCTGCAGCCACGACGACTTGGTCTGGTGAATAAGTGCCTTGCGGTCGTCACGGCCCTTGTCGCCGGCACTGTCGCTGAGCTGGGCCATGATGCCTTCGGCAACCTTTTTGGCGTCGCCACAGATGCCGACGGTGACTTTCTTGGTCAAGCCGATACGGTCGGCGTTGATGTCCACCTGGATCAGCTTTGCGTCCTTGGGCCAATAATCGATGCCGTATCCCGGCAAGGTCGAGAATGGATTGAGGCGCGTGCCGAGCGCCAGCACCACGTCGGCCTTGGCGATCAGTTCCATGGCAGCCTTGGAACCGTTATAGCCCAGCGGACCGCAGGCCAGCGGGTGGCTGCCCGGGAAGCTGTCGTTGTGCTGATAGTTGGAACAGACTGGCGCATCGAGCCGTTCGGCCAGCGTCTGGCAGGCTGGGATGGCGCCGCCGATAACGACGCCCGCGCCGGACAGGATCACCGGGAACTCGGCTTCTGACAACAGCCTGGCGGCTTCGGTAACGGCTTCTTCGCCGCCCGAGGGGCGTTCGAGGTTGACGATTTGCGGCAGTTCGATGTCGACAACGTGGGTCCACATATCACGCGGCACGTTGACCTGAGCCGGCGCAGACAAGCGTTGCGCTTTCGAGATCACCCGGTTCAGCACTTCGGCCACGCGGGAAGGATCACGCACTTCTTCCTGATAGCAAACCATGTCCTTGAACAACGCCATCTGTTCCACTTCCTGGAAACCGCCCTGGCCGATGGTCTTGTTGGCCGCCTGGGGCGTGACCAGCAGCATGGGGGTGTGGTTCCAGTAAGCCGTCTTAATGGCGGTAACGAAACCGGTAATGCCGGGGCCGTTCTGGGCGATGGCCATGGCCATCTTGCCGGTAGAACGGGTATAGCCGTCGCAGATCAGTCCGCCGTTGGTTTCGTGGGCGACATCCCAGAACTTGATACCGGCTTTCGGAAACAGGTCCGAAATCGGCATGAACGCCGAGCCGATGATGCCGAAGGCATGTTCAATGCCATGCATTTGTAGGACTTTTACGAAAGCTTCTTCCGTGGTCATTTTCGTCATGATCTGTACTCCTGCCTGCAAGCGCTCACGGCGCAATTTTTCCATGTTCGATACGCTGGAAATACTGCGCCTTGTGAGGATGGTATAGGTCCAGTTTTTTATAAATACCCATCCAGAAAGATTCTTCTTCTACCATAACCTATCAATCAGCGTCTTTTTCGCCCGGCTCCATCCCGGATCAGACGGCCCAGAATCTCGATACCAGGCTCGATGCGTTCCAGCGGAATGGAAGAAAAGCCCAGGCGGAAATAGTTCCTTGGCGCCGGAACCTGGGCAAAACAGACGCTCCCAGGCTCAATAATGACGCCCTCTTCCAGAGCCTGTTCCGCCAACTCACCTGAATCGAGGCCTTTTGGCCCCCTGACCCAGAAACTGGTACCACCGAAGGATGGCGCATCGGACATATTGGGCAAATACCTGGACAGGGCCGCGCCCAAACACTCCCATCTGGCGTGGTAGGTTTTGTGCAGTTTATGGATCAGCGAGTCGTGATGGCCCAAGGCTAAAAACAGCGCCGTCGTTCGCTGGTTGTTGTTTGGCGGATGACGTAGCATCAGGCGGCGCAGTGCGCGCAGTTCATCGATCAGGGCGGAGGCCCCGACCACGTATCCCAGCCGAAGTCCGGGAAACAAAGTCTTCGACAGGCTGCCGACGTAGATAACCCGATCCAGTTTATCCAGGGACTTAAGCGCCGGCGTGGGGTCTGAAACGTAATTGGTCTCGAACTCGTAATCGTCCTCGATGATCACGAAATCGCGTTTCTCCGCTTCCGCCAGCAACTTGCGGCGGCGGCTCATGGGCATGGTTACCGTGGTCGGGAACTGATGACTGGGCGTGGTGTAGAGATAATCGCAACCTTCAAGCCTGTCATCGAGCGGCAGGCCTTCGCCATCCACCTCAATAGGACGGATATTCTCCGTTTTCAGGCCAACAATATTGCGTACATCCGGGTATCCCGGATTTTCGATACCGACCACGGTTTCAGACCGCATCAGAAGGCTCGAAAGCATGTAAAGAGCATTTTGCGCGCCAAGCGTCACCAGGATATTGTCTTCACCTACCAGGATGCCACGCCTGGGCAACAGCCGTGTCCTGATCTGTTCGATCAGCATGGGGTCATCCAGGGTATAGGCGTCAGAAGTCCAGGCATCCATACCCTTGCGTCCCAGCGCTTGCCTGGAACATTCCCGCCAGGCGGCAATGGGGAACAATCCCTGATCGACCTGACCGTAAATGAACGGATAGGGATAGTTCTGCCAGTCCCTAGGCTTGTTCAGGTTTTCCTGATGGCCGGGCTGAACCCGGAATCGCGCATTCCAGTCGATCGAGGAGGCAGCCGCTTCCCCGTTCATATCGACACCGTGGGCCGCCAAATCCCTAGGGCTGGGCGGCAATCCTTCCCGGATCGAGTCATCAACATAAAACCCGCTACGCTCACGGGATTGCAGATAGCCGTCATCCACCAGAGCCTGATAAGCGAGGATAACCGTATTGCGGGAAACGCCCAGGTTCTTTGCCATTCGCCGACTCGAGGGCAGAGGCTCGCCCGTGGGCAACTGGCCATTCAATATAGCGGATACCAGCATCTTGCGAATCTGGCTTTGAATACTGGACTGACCGTCCCGTTCGACCTGGAACAAGGCGTCACGCATGAACCGTTCTCCCCTAAGTCATGCAGCAACCGGATTGGCGCTATTGGCACATGTTTATGCCATGATCTGGTATGGTCCAGATTGGGCAAGGTTAGGGAAAAATCAGGTCGAATCCAACAGATTTGACGAATTTTTACGTTCAGGCGTTAACGCGTGATAGTTATGCCACGACGACGTTTACACATCTTTTCGGAATTCAAACATGTATCGGTCTCGATCTCCCTGACCCAGTGTCCGATGATGCTTGAGCCCCGGGAAAAGTGTTTCGAGACCAACAACCAAGTCATCTACCGAGTCATGAGACCAGACAGTTGTTTCAATCCATGATCCGCCAACAGGCTTGGCGCCTCGCTCATTGAGCCGGCATTCGATCACCAACCTCTCACAGCTATCGGCGATCATCCTGGCATTGCGCTCAAGATGCTTCGTGTGGTGAATAACGGAGAATAGAAAGATCGTATCAAAGCGCCCGATCAACCCACCGTTATCGATATCAAGACAATTGAACCTGATTTCCGGCTTGCCGATGATATTGGCTATAATCCTGGCGCCGCTGATAACGGAAGCATCGATATCGATACCGTTTACATCACACCCCCGATCATACAGATAATGACACAGCAACCCGGCATTACACCCCACATCAAGAACCTGTTCACCCGGAACCATTTCAAGTTCATCAAGCAGCCCAATACGATTGTCGAGTCCTCTCTCGCCTTCGGCATAAACATCCTCGTAGCGGAATGAATGATAAATCTTGTTCGGATCCAAGGTCGTTTCCTGCGACTTGAAAAGCAGAGTCTTCCCGATATCGAAGCTGTCGCCATCAAGGAAAGCATCGAAATATTCCTTACGCGGAACCTCCAGATTGTGTGTAAAGGTATCAACACCGAAATGTCCAAACCGGTCTTTTGCATCCTGGTCTAGCCAGTCAAAATATTCAGCGTTCCCCATCTGGATCTTTTCTTCGTCCAACAGGATTGCCTGATCGTAGTCGATGAACTTGATACAGTTGTTAGTCGAATCAATCAGCGTGTTTTCGACCGTTATATCGCCATGCCAGACACCCAGGTTTTTTTGTTCAATGATGGCCATGGCAATATCCTGGGTGCAGACGGGCATCATTGGAGGAAACCCTTGCAATACCATAACGGGATAGGATTTATCGGCGTCAAAGACATCGGCATACTGAAGCTGCTCGGAGAAGTCACGTAGAAGCTCCCGGCCGGAAACTTCCGTAAAATGAATCAGTTCGGGACAGGTCTGACAGTTCCTGTCATTCAAAAGCTTGATAATGTTGGCCTCGCCCCGCAAATCAAATTCCTTGCGTGTGTCTGAAGCGATTTCAACCTTCATAACGTGTTCATGATCACTGGAAATGCCAATCAGCCCCACTCTGCCCGGCGTGATGGTTGATCGCGGAAACGTAGCCATCTTTCCGGTTGGAAATTTGATGTCCATCAGGATTCCTTGGGTTCAGCTAATCCCTTTAACAATTCAAGTCACCATAAAGACGAACACGTTTCATTTTCCTTAAATAAACGGGTCGGCATGAATAGTAAGCCCTATCGATTTTTCTCTGCCTTGATCAGTTCCGCCAGGATTTCGACCCCCGGTTCGATCTTCTCGGCGGCAATGGAGGAAAAGGCCAGACGGAAGTAGTTCTTTGGCGGATTGAGGCTGGCGAACGTCATGTTGCCTGGCTCCATGACGACACCTTTATCGAGCGCCCGATAATACAGGTCTTCCGCATCGAGGTCTTTTGGCCCACTGACCCAGTAGCTTGTGCCGCCGAAAGAGGGCACCTCGGCCATGCCAGGCAGATGATTTTCAAGCGCCCTGCCCATGACCTCCCATCGGTCACGGTAGACCTTGTGCAGGCGGTTAATCAGCGTGTCGTGATATCCCAGCGCCAGGAACAGCGCTGCTGTGCGTTGGTTGTTGTTGGGAGGGTGTTGCAGCATGAGGCGACGCAGCGCGCGTAGTTCCTTCACCAGATTTCGAGGCGCCACCAGAAACCCAAGTCGCAAACCAGGAAACAGGCTCTTTGACAGGCTTCCCACATATACAACCCGGTCTTCATGGTCGATGGATTTGAGCGCCGGCATGGGTTCCGACAGGTAATTGGTTTCTGATTCGTAATCGTCCTCAATCACGACGAAGCCGTCCTCCGAAGCCATTCCCATCAACTTGCGCCGCCGCTCCAGCGGCATAGTAACAGTGGTGGGATAATGATGGCTTGGCGTCGTGTAGACATAGCAGCAATCGGACAGGCGCCCGTCGACCAGCATTCCTTCGGCATCCACCTCGATGGGCTTCACATTGGGTGTTTTCAGAAGGAAGATGTTACGCGCCGCCTGATATCCGGGATCCTCCATGCCGACCACGTCACCATCACGGATCAAAAGGCTGCCAAGCAGGTAAATTGCATTCTGGGCTCCCAGCGTGACCAGGATTTCATCTTCAGCCGCCATAATGCCACGGCGGGGCAGCAGGCGCGTTCTGATCTGCTCGATCAGCAAAGGATCATCGTTTTCGTAGGAATCCGCCGCCCAGGCATCCAGACCCTTGCGCCCCAGGGCCTGGCGTGAACAGTCGCGCCACTCGACGATGGGGAACAAATCCTTATCCACCTGACCGTAGATGAAGGGATAGGGATAACGCTGCCAGTCTACCGGACGGTCGATGTTGCGCTGGTTAGAAGGCTGTATACGGTAAAGCGACGGCCAGTCCGGTGCGTTTTCCGGCACGGTATCCGATTGGGTTGGCGCAGCGTTCCATTCCCGGGGCGGCAATCCTTTGCGAATGTCTTCATTGACGAAGAAGCCGCGGCGTTCCTTTGATATCAGATAACCGTCATCCACCAGCCCCTGATAAACAATGCTGACCGTATTGCGTGATATGCTCAGGCGTTGCGCCAGATGGCGGCTTGACGGCAGGGACTGGTCGATGGGAATCTGACCTCCCAGGATGCCGGCGACAAGCTGCTGGCGCAATTCGGCCTGGATGCTGGTGGAGCCGTCCCGTTTGAGATGGAAGATGAAATCCTGCATAGGCGCGGACCCTACACCAATCTGGCATCAAAAACATCTTAAAACTGGCACTATCGGAAACGCTACGAAAACCCTACGCTATTCGCCAGGATTGAATGGCGGAGAATCGATTTCCGCCGCAAACCATCCAAACAATTTAACCCGTTTCCCCGCAGTGGAGGACAAGTCATGCAATACACCGCCAACAATCTCGAAAACCACTGGATGCCATTCACCTCGAACCGCGAGTTCAAAGAGAATCCCCGCCTGATCGTCAAGGGCGAAGGCGTCTATTTCACCGACCACAAGGGCGGCACCATTATCGACGGCTCATCCGGTCTGTTCTGCTGTCCGCTGGGTCATGGCCGCGAAGACATCGCCAAGGCGGTTTATGAGCAGCTCCTGCTGAACGACTACGCATCGCCCTTCATGACCTCGACACCAGGTTCTTTCGAGCTGGCCCAGAAGGTGGCCCGCATCACGCCGGAAGGCATGAACCACGTGTTCTTCGTTAACTCCGGTTCCGAATCCATCGACACGGCGCTCAAGATGTGCATGGCCTACCACCGGGCCCGCGGCGAAGGTCAACGCACCCGCTTCGTTTCCCGCGAACGCGCCTATCATGGCGTCAACATCGGCGGCGTTTCCCTGAGCGGCATGGTCAAGAACCGCGAAACTTTCTCCGGCGTCATGCCCAATGTCGTCACCATGCGCCACACCTGGAGCCCGGAAGAACTGTTCGTTCGCGGTCAACCTGAAAACGGTGCGGAACTGGCCAACGACCTGCAGCGTTTCTGCGAGACTTATGGTGGTTCGACAATCGCCGCCGTCTTCGTCGAGCCTGTCGCTGGCTCCACTGGCGTCCTGGTGCCGCCGAAGGGCTACCTGGAACGCCTGCGTGAAATCTGCGACGAGCACGGCATCCTGCTGGTATTCGACGAAGTCATCACCGGCTTCGGCCGCACAGGCAACGCCTTTGCCGCAGACACGTTCGGTGTCACGCCGGACCTGATGACCATGGCGAAAGCCTTGACCAACGGTTCGCAGCCCATGGGTGGCGTCTGCGTCAAGGACGAGGTTTACGAAACCATCTGCAACGCCGCACCGGAAAACGCCATCGAGTTCTTCCACGGCTATACCTACTCCGGCCATCCGGCTGCCTGCGCCGCCGGTATCGTGGTTCAGGACGCCTACGAGAACGAGAACCTGTTTGAGGCGGCTGCCAACATGTCGGATTACTTCCTCGACGGCCTGTTCAGCCTTCAGGACCTGGACTGCATCAAGGACATCCGTGGCATCGGCCTGCTCGGCGCCGTCGAACTGAAGCCCAAGAGCAATCCGGGCGCTCTCGGCACCCAGACCCAGAAGGATCTGTTCTGGAACGGCATGCACGTGAAGTTCACCGGCGACACCGGTATCGTCGCCCCGGCCTTCATAGCCGAGAAGAGTCACGTTGACGAGATGATCGATACGCTTCGCAAGACCCTCGAAGCCATCTGATCGTCAGTGACGATGAATATGCGGTTACGGGTCGGCATGCTGGAAAGCAGCCGGCCCTTCGCCCTATAGTAAGATATCAATCGATTGAATTTTGAACCGGCGGCAACGGGCTGCCGGTCTGCAACTGGAAGACTATTATGAGCACAGAACACCACAACTTTATTGGCGGCCAGCACGTCAAGAGCAACAGCGGACGCATGGCTGATGTCTATAACCCGGCAACCGGCGAGGTTCAGGCCCAGGTTGCGCTCTCAAGCGCCGCAGAGGTCCGTACTGCGGTCGAGGCCGCTAGCGCAGCATTGCCAGCCTGGGCCCACATGCCACCTGCACGGCGCGCGCAGATCATGTTCAAGTTCCGCGACCTGCTGATCCAGCATACCGACGAAATCGCCGAGTTGATTTCAATAGAACACGGCAAGACGGTCCCCGATGCGAAAGGCGAAGTCGGCCGCGGCCTCGAGGTTGTGGAATTCGCTTGCGGCATTCCGCACTTGCTGAAAGGCGAATTCACGGAAAGCGCCGCCAACGGCGTCGATGTGCACTCCACCCGCCAGCCGGTTGGCGTCTGCGCCGGCATTACGCCCTTCAACTTCCCGGCCATGGTGCCCATGTGGATGTTCCCCATGGCGCTGGCCTGCGGCAACACGTTTATCCTCAAGCCCTCCGAACGCGATCCGTCCGCCCCGCTTCGCATTGCGGAACTGCTGAAGGAAGCCGGGGTGCCGGACGGGGTATTCAACCTCGTCAACGGCGACAAGGAAGCTGTGGACGCGCTGTTGACTGACCCGGATGTCAAGGCTGTCAGCTTCGTCGGCTCAACACCCATCGGCCGCTACATCTATTCCACGGGCTGCGCCAACGACAAACGTGTGCAGGCCCTCTGCGGCGCCAAGAACCATATGATCATCATGCCCGACGCCGACATGGACCAGGTTGTCGATGCCGCCATGGGCGCCGCCTACGGTTCCGCCGGAGAGCGCTGCATGGCGATCTCCGTCGCCGTTCCGGTGGGCGAGGAAACCGCCGACCGCTTTATCGAAGCACTGGCGCCTCGCGTTCGCGATCTTAAAGTCGGCCCCTACAATGACCCGTCCTCCGAAATGGGCCCGGTCGTGACCCGTGAATCGCAGCAGAAGATCCTCGGCCTCATCGAGAGCGGCATCGAACAGGGCGCCAACCTCGTCGTCGATGGCCGTGACGTGAACCTGCAGGGGTATGAAAACGGCTTCTTTGTCGGCGGCTGCCTGTTCGACAACGTGACCACGGACATGGACATCTACCAGCAGGAAATCTTCGGCCCCGTCCTCTCCACCGTCCGCGCCAAGGACTACGCTGAAGCCGTCCAGATGATTAACGACCACGCCTACGGCAACGGCACGGCGATCTTCACCCGCGATGGCGATGCTGCCCGGGATTTCGCCAAGAACGTCCAGATTGGCATGGTCGGCGTCAACGTGCCAATCCCCGTGCCGGTGGCCTACCACAGCTTCGGCGGCTGGAAGGATTCGCTGTTCGGCGATCATTCCATCCACGGCATGGAAGGGGTGCGCTTCTACACCAAGCTCAAGACCATCACGTCGCGCTGGCCGTCCGGCATCCGTGAAGGCGCGTCCTTCCACTTCTCGCGCGGCTCGGACGTGTAGACGAAGTCCAGATAAACAAATGCAAGCGGCGGCCTCTAAATGAGAGCCGCCGTTTTCTTTTTCAGCCATTACGGATAAGATGCCGCCATGCAACGTTTGCCGGTCAAGGACGATAATCTGCGCCTGATCCTGTCCAAGGGTCATGAGAAGTGGTTCGACAATGAGATCAGGGACCGCTTTATCGCCATTGGCGTTCTTATCCTGCTTTTTCTTGCTTCAGGGGCCTGGCTTCTGAACGAGGCCATGACGCACGAGGAACCGCCGAAAACCGTCTACGTGGACGAGGATGAAACGGCGGAGGTCATCAAGTCCTATGAAGATGACGGCTTTACCGTCATCAAGGGCCAGGAAACCGGTCAACAGCCTGAAGCAGGGGGCGCAGTCAATATCACGACGGTTCTGATGGTCGCTACAATCGTGTTGATTCTGATTTCACCAATGTTTGTCTGCAAGGCGTTAACGGAAATCATAAAGCTCAGACAGTGGCGGGCTGAACACCACGAATTTCTGGCTTCCTACAATAGAGAAGCAGACTGAAAACAAGGTCAGTTCTGGAGGGAAGATGGAACTGAAACCGATCGCAGGCGCATCGTTCGGTGTTACGGTTCATGGAGTTGATCTCGCCACGGACCTGTCCGACAAAACCATTCTTGCCCTCTTGCAGGCGCTCTACGAACACCGGATCGTTGTCATCAAGGACCAGTACTTGAGCGAAGACGCCTATCTGTCTTTCGGCCAAAAAATCGGCAAGCCTGACCAGCACCCGCTGGAACACCTGCGCCTCGCCGGCTATCCGGAAATCGAGGCCATCGGCAACACGCAGGAACGGGACAAGGATGAGCGCGTTAGGAACGGTGCGACCTTCTGGCATTCGGACCAGGTTTACGAGCAGAATCCTGTCAGCATCATCTCGCTTTACACTGTCGCCATGCCTGAAAAGGGTGGCGAAACCCTGCTCTGCGATCTCTACGGGGCCTATGAGGAGCTGGATCAGGCAACGAAAGAACGCATCGACGGGCTAGTCGTGAAGCATCACTATACGGCCGGAGGCGACAGCTACGCCACGGCCGCCGCACCGCCCTTAAGGACAAAAGAACAGCAAGACAAGATGGCCCCGGTCAGGCATCCGCTGGTTCTCAGCCACCCTCATACGGGACGCAAATCGCTCTACGCTGTCACCGGATTTGCCACCGGCATTGAAGGCATGGCGGACGAAGAGGCCGGCGAACTTCTGCGCATGTTGAAAGAACATGTCCTGAAAACTGATTATACCTACAAGCACCGTTACGATATCAATGACGTAACGTTGATTGATCAATTCCAAACCCTGCACTGCGCCCTTCCCATCGGCTTCACCACCGGCTCCCATGATGCCCGTCTGCTCTGGCGGCTTGGCATCAAGGACGCACCCGCTATATTGGCGGACGACTGGCGATTGACGCCACCACCAACTGCCTGAACAAAACATACGAGTAACCTGATGAAGAATCTGTGGTCCGACAAGGACGCCAAAGCCGCCATCCGCCGTTATGCAAAAGAGGGCGTGAACGAGGATCTTGCCTTAAGGGTCTATACGACGCGCCTGCTGGGCGGCGAGCCGAAGCTGGTTCTGCACGGTGGCGGCAATACGTCGGTCAAGACCACGGCGAAGGATTTCCTGGGCCAAGAAACGGAAGTGCTCTGTGTCAAGGGCAGCGGCTGGGACATGGGCGACATCGAGCCGCCGGGATTGCCTGCCGTCAGACTCGCCCCCTTGCAGGAAATTATCCGCTTCAGGAAATTGAGCGATGAGGACATGGTGAATGCCCAACGGGTTAACCTGCTGGATTCATCCTCACCCAATCCTTCCGTCGAAACCCTGCTGCACGCCTTCCTGCCCCACAAGTTCATCGACCATACCCACGCCAATGCGGTTCTGGCACTCACCGACCAGCCAAACGGCGAGGCGATCTGCCGCAAGGTATTCGGAGACAAGGTGGGATACGTACCCTACATCATGCCGGGCTTTGCGCTGGCGAAAAAAGCCAAGCAAGTGTTCGATGAAAATCCCAAGGTCGAGGGCCTGATTCTTCTCAAGCACGGCATCTTCAGTTTCGGCAGCACGGCGAAACAGGCTTACGGACGCATGATCAAACTGGTCAACATGGCCGAAAAACACATCAAGGCGAACCGCCGCAAGACTATTCATGCCGTCAAACTGCCGAAACAACTCGCCAGCGTGGCCGAAGTCGCTCCAATTCTACGTGGAGCGACGACGCACAACAGCAAACCCATGGTGCTGGACTTTCGCACGTCACAAAACATTCGCACCTTCGTGAATGGCAGGAACCTGAAACGTTACGCTCAACAGGGAACGGTGACGCCTGATCATGTCATTCGCACCAAGCATCTGGCCCTGATCGTGCCTTCCCCTGCCCATGATAATCTGGATGCGTTCAGTTCAGGCGTCAAAAAGGCTGTCGCCGATTACGAAGCCGCCTATCACACTTATTTCAAACGAAACAACGCCCGTCAGAAAACAAAAAAGACGGAACTGGACCCCATGCCCAGGATCATTCTTGTTCCGGGATTGGGACTGTTTGGACTGGGCGCCAACGCCAAGGCAGCCGCCGTGGCCGCCGATCTGGCGGAAAACAACGTGGATGTGATCCTGAACGCCGAGGCAATGGGGTCCTATGCCGTTATCCCGGAAAAGGACATTTTCGATATCGAGTACTGGTCGCTGGAGCAGGCCAAGCTTGGCAAGGGTATGGAGAAACCGCTGGCACGTAAAATCGTGGCAGTGACCGGCGCAGGCTCCGGCATCGGTGCAGCCACGGCGAATGCTTTTAAAGAGCAAGGCGCGGAAGTGGCCGTGTTGGACATGGACGGCAAGGCCGCCGCCCGTGTCGCCGAAACCATCGGCGGACTGGCGGTTCGTTGTGACGTCACCGATCCGATCTCGGTGCAAAGCGCTTTCGATTGGGTGTGCGAGACCTATGGCGGCGTCGATATCGTGGTGTCCAATGCAGGCGCAGCCTGGCAGGGTCGCATCGGTGACGTTGATAATGAAACGCTGAGAAACAGTTTCGAGCTCAACTTCTGGGCCCACCAAAGCGTTGCGCAGAAGGCCGTCGATATCATGCGGGCCCAGGGGACCGGCGGCTGCCTGCTGTTCAACACGTCCAAACAAGCGGTCAATCCGGGTCAGAACTTCGGCCCCTATGGCCTGCCCAAGGCGGCGACGCTTTTCCTCATGCGTCAGTACGCCCTGGATCATGGGAGCGACGGCATTCGCTCCAACGCAGTCAATGCGGACCGGATCCGCTCCGGCCTGTTGGATGACAGGATGATCGCATCACGGTCAAAAGCCCGGGGCGTGAGCGAGGCCGATTACATGGGCGGCAATCTGCTAAAGAAGGAAGTCACAGCGGAAGACGTAGCGCAGGCCTTCGTCGATCTGGCTCTCGCTGAAAGCACCACGGCGGCGGTTGTCACCGTCGATGGTGGCAACATCGCCGCCGCGCTTCGATAATTCGGAAGAAGTGGTGGATAGCTAGCCGGTCATCCGCTGAAGCACGCCGTCCCTGTCGATGAAGCGGTGCTTCAACGCCGCAAGAACATGCAGACCTGCGAGGAAGAGGATGACGGTTACCAATACCTCATGGACCTCTTCCGCTCCTTCTTCAAGGAAATGACTAACCGGTGATATCGGCGGCAGAGCAATCAATCCGAAGAAAGTTAAATCATGTCCTGCAGCGGAGACGATCATCCAACCGCTCAGCGGTATCAACACCATGAGTCCCAACAGGACAAGATGAACTAGGCGCCCTATCTTCTCGATCAGAAACGCTTCCCTTTCCTGGAAATCAGGCCAACCCTGCCACAAGCGCCAAAGGATGCGGGCGCTCACGATGCCCAGAAAACCAATCCCTAGCGACATATGAAGCCCCATCAGTCCCGACTGGCCGGTTTTGGGCAGATCATCCGCAGCCCAGCCAAGCGCTGCAAGGGCGACGAGCAAGCCCGCCGCCGCCCAATGCAGGCATTTTGAAACCAGACCGTAACCACTGTCATGGTCCCTGATCTTCATTGTTTGCTCCTTTCCGGTTTCAAACGGGATCAGGCTTAATCGTCATCGCGGTCATCGTAACGATCATCATCATTTCTGTTACGGTATTCGTAGCGATCATCGTCATCGCCATAACGGCGCTCGTAACGGTCATCGTCGTCATAATAATCATCGTCGTCGTGGTACCAGTGACGCTTGTGCTTCATTTCCCGCATTTCCAGCACACCGTCGTCGTTGCGGTCCATGTAACGCAGCGCCATATCGAAAGGCCTGGCGAATTCTTTCTCCGTCACCTTTGCATCGCCGTTCTCATCGAGCATCTGGAATTTATCCACCATGCGCGGGCGCAAGAATTCAAGCCACAAACCCTGAAACTCCTCGAGGGAAAGGGCTTTGTCATTATTGCTGTCCGCACCGTTAAAACGGGCGGTCCTTGCGTCATGCATTTCAGCTCTGGTCAATCGGCGGTCACCGTCTGCATCAAACGTATCGAACATCTGCATCATGTGGCCCTGCCGGCCATGTCCGCCGTATCCGTGCTCACCGTATCCATGTTCGCCCCAGCCAGATGAGTGAGCAGCGCCGGCGAAAGCGGCAATGCCAACGACAACAGCCAAGCCACCAGCAAGCATGATTTTATGAGAGGTCTTACGGTTACACCGCTTTTTCTCAGCAGGGGTATTTTCAGTATTCAGTTCCGTATTGTTTTCGTCAGCCATCTTTCAAATCCTTTCCAGTAAATCTTCTTCGAGGTCATTACCCGGAAGGATCCGGGCAACGAATGAACGCCATCAATAAACAGGAAAGATGTCACGAGAGTTTGCCAACCGACCCCCTGTATTGTCGCCGAGTGTGGCGATTGGGGGACGTGATACATTTTGATACATTTTTTATCAGGCATTGGTCTTCCAGATGTGCATATTAGGCCCATGAAGACGCATGACCACAGCCCTGCAGAAGGCCCGCACCTGCTGGTGGTGGACGACCATCAGGAAATACGGGATGCCTTGAAAGCCTATCTAGTTGAACACGGCTATCGCGTAACGCTTGCCGAGAATACGCAATCTGCCCGGCGGGCTCTCAAGTCTGCGGCTATCGACCTTGTGGTGCTCGACATCATGATGCCAGGAGAAGATGGACTGAGCCTGTGCCGGGTTCTGCGGGCCAACACGCGGCTGCCCATTATCCTGCTGACGGCCATGGCCGAAGACACCGACAGGATCGTCGGCCTTGAAATGGGAGCCGACGACTATCTCACCAAGCCCTTCAATCCCCGTGAGTTACTTGCTCGTATAAAGTCGGTTATCCGGCGCACTGAGGCCTTGCCACCATCCAGGGAGAAACCGTCGTCAAACCTCCTCCGGTTCGGGGACTGGGTGCTGGACACGGGACGCCAGGCGCTTACCGGCCAGGATGGCGTGGACATCCCCCTCAGCACGGGTGAGTTCCAGCTGCTGGTCGCTTTCCTGGAACGCCCCGGACTGGTTTTAAGCCGGGATCAGTTGCTGGATATCACCCGGGGACGCGAAGCCAATCTGTTCGACCGCAGCATCGACAACCAGATCAGCCGGCTTCGTAAAAAAATCGAAAAGAATCCGAAAAAGCCTGAACTGATCAAGACCCATTGGGGCGGCGGTTACTCTCTCACGGTTGAGGTAAAAGAAGAATGAGTGAGAAGCGATCCCCCTTCAGCCGCTTCTTCCCCCGCAGCCTGAGCGGTCAGTTGATGCTGTCGTTGCTGGCGGCTCTCATTATCGCCCATATCATTAGCTTCCTGATTTTAGCCGACGAGCGATATGGCGCGATTGCCTCCGCCCAGCGCGATCAGATCATGGCCCGCACGGCTTCTATCCTCTGGGTGCTGGAAGAAACGCCAGGCGAGCGTCGCCAGAAAATCGCAGATGCAGCCAGCACATTTCAACTTCGTTTCCGTGTGGAGCGTGAAAGTGCGCTGGATTCCGCTGATGCGGCCAACACTTCCAACCTTTTCGCACGTAGATTGGCTCGAATGCTGGAACGCAGCGAAGGCGAGGTGCTGGTGGCTTTTGAAGAGCATGGCTTCTGGCGTTGGTGGCATGATGACAGCTTCCGTCGCCATGCTCACGATCATGGACCTTGGCATGATGACGACGATGACTTTCACACGGAACGCCGTTGGCATGAGGAGGAGGATGACGACGACCACGAATACGAACATGATGATGACGATAACCATGAATACGACCATGATGATCACGATGATCATGAAGACGAATATGGTGAGCGTCTTGCCGAATGGGACTGGCGTGAGGGGCGATATGCGTCGAACCTGACACTTTCCGTCCGCCTATCCGACTACGAATGGCTGAACGCCGAATATCGGGTCTTCAGACCGCAACAGGGCCTGGCCCGAGCATCCCTTCTGACAGTTGGCCTTGTGGGGATTGCCGTTTGCCTGGTGACGTTTCTTATGCTGCGTCGGCTGACGCGTCCGCTTAAAAGCCTGGCAAGCGCAGCAGAAACATTAGGTCGTGGTGAAGACATCCCGCCGCTCGACGAGACAGGACCTGCTGAAATCCGCCAAACCACGGCAGCCTTCAACCATATGAAGGACAGGCTCAAGCGCTTTGTCGATGACCGGACACGCATGCTGGCCGCCATCAGCCATGACCTGCGCACACCTCTGACATCTTTACGCTTACGCGCGGAAATGCTGGAAGATGGTGAAACGAAGGAAAAAATCCTGGAAACGCTCGAAGAAATGAAGCGCATGACCGAAGCGACGCTGGCATTTGCCCGTGAAGACGCCTCGAACGAGGAAACCCGGGACGTCGACCTGTCCGCCTTGATTGAAAGCATCGTGCTCGATTTCCAGGATCTAGGCCGGCCTGTTATGTTTGATAATCCCGGCCCGTTCTCCTTCCGATGCAGGCCCTTCGGGCTGAAACGCGCCATAAGAAACCTGGTTGAGAACGCCATTCAATACGGCGGAGAAGTCACTGTGAAGCTATCACAAACCGATACTGGCATGCGCATTGACATTGACGACAATGGGCCGGGGATTCCGGAAGAGGATTTTGAGAGAGTGTTCGAACCTTTTGTCCGCATGGAACAATCCCGGTCCAGAGATACCGGCGGGATTGGGCTGGGACTTGCCATTGCAAGAACCATCGTCCGCTCCCATGGGGGAGATATAACCCTGAATAATCGTCCCCAAGGCGGTTTGACCGTCAGTGTCAACCTGCCATCAGACAACGCCTGAGTTGTAAAGTTTATTACTAGAAATGAAAAAACACTTTCATTTTTTCATTTTTGTTGAGTAAACTGCGCGCCTCACTTTTGGAATGCCCATGACTGATCAGCTCTTGAATTCAAATCAAAGCCCTGAAACCGATGTACACGGTCCCGATTTGAATGGAACGGATAGCGTACCCGTCGGCGAACAGATACGCGACCTGCGTAAGGCGCAGAAAATGACCATCACGGATCTGGCCGACAAAATAGGCCGGTCCGTCGGATATG
Source organism: uncultured Thalassospiraceae bacterium (assembly GCA_964344255.1). Taxonomy (GTDB): domain Bacteria; phylum Pseudomonadota; class Alphaproteobacteria; order Rhodospirillales; family Casp-alpha2; genus JAJFIE01. The sequence goes on along the minus strand of CAYFMQ010000004.1, from coordinate 140,462 downwards.
TTTCTCAGGTAGAGCGCAACATCTCGCCAGTTCCCATTGACCGGATTCGGGAATTCGCCGAAGCGCTTGGCGTTCAGATAAGCTGGTTCTTCAAAGGGGGAGCCACAGGACCGGAAGAAGAACGGGATCTTGTCGTACGCCGAAGTGACCGGCGGAAGCTGATGTTCACCGGCTCCGGCGTGGCGGAAGAACTGCTTTCGCCCAATTTGGGGGGCGGATTCGAAATGATCATGACCACTTATGCGCCGCATGCAAAAACCGGTGACGCCAATTACACCCGACCCTGCGAGGAAGCCGCTTACGTGATAGAAGGACGCCTCGAAATATGGATCGGAGAGCGGCACTTTATCCTTGAAACCGGAGACAGCATTACCTTTGACGGACTTGAACCCCATAGTTCCGCCAATCCTGACGACGCCCCTGCAACCGTTTTGTGGGTCATGTCGCCACCAACCTATTAGTTTAACCGCAACAACCGTTTCCGGCAGATAGGCCGGAATGTCCAGGAGAGGAAAACAGAATTATGGCCGATACCGTTCCCAGCCGTGCACAGGTCGTTATTGTCGGCGGCGGCGCCGTCGGATGTTCCGTCGCTTACCATCTGACCAAGATCGGCATCACCGATGTCATCCTGCTGGAGCGCAAGCAACTTACCTGCGGCACCACCTGGCATGCTGCCGGTTTGGTGGGTCAGCTTCGCGCGACCCAGAACATGACCAAGATTGCCCAGTATTCCGCCGAACTGTTCTTTGGCCTTGAAGAGGAAACAGGCCAAGCTACCGGCATGCGCCAGAACGGATCGATTTCCGTCGCCACGGACAAGGAACGGCTGGAAGAACTTCAACGCGGCGCTTCCATGGCCCGCGTGTTCGGCCTTGAAGTTGAGGAAGTGACTCCTGAATGGATGGCCGAAAAATACCCCATCCTTAACATCGACGACGTCATCGGCGGCGTTTTCCTACCGCGCGACGGACAGATCAATCCCATCGACGTGACCCAGGCCATGGCTAAAGGTGCCCGCATGGGCGGCGCCACCGTCATGGAAAACACCAAGGTTACGGACGCAACGGTGGAAAACGGCCGCATCACGAAGGTATCGACGGACAAGGGCGACATCGAATGCGAATACCTGGTGATCGCGGGCGGCATGTGGTCCAGGGATTTCGGCCGCCAGATCGGCGTCAACATACCTCTTCACGCCGCCGAGCACTTCTATGTCGTCACCGAACCCATTGATGGCCTGCCCGGCAATCTGCCTGTGCTACGTGAGCCGTCATCGTGCTTTTACTGTAAGGAGGATGCCGGCAAGTTGCTGATCGGCGCCTTCGAGCCGGTCGCCAAACCCTGGGGCGGCGATGGTATTCCGGAAGATTTCTCTTTCGACGAACTGCCGGAAGATTTCGACCACTTCGAGCCCATGCTTGAAAAGGCCATGCACCGCATGCCGGTCCTGGAAACCGCCGGCATCCAGACCTTCTTCAACGGACCTGAGAGCTTCACGCCGGATAACCGCTACTATCTTGGCGCCGCACCCGAGGTCGAAGGCGTTTTTGTCGCCACCGGCTTCAATTCCACCGGTATCCAGTCTTCCGGCGGTGCGGGCAAGATGTTGGCCGACTGGATCAAGGACGGCCACCCGCCGGCAGATCTGTGGGATGTTGATGCCCGACGCATCCTGTCCTTCCAGTCCAACATGAGCTATCTGCATGACAGAACCGTGGAATCACTGGGCCTGCTCTACGCCATGCACTGGCCGTTTCTGCAGCCGACGACGGCCCGCGGCATCCGCCGCACGCCGCTCTATGGTGTTCTGAAAGACGCCAACGCCTGCTTCGGCGAGGCCGGTGGTTGGGAGCGCCCCAACTTCTTCGCCCCTGAAGGCGTCACGCCGGAATACGACTACACCTACGGCAAGCCCAAGTGGCTGGAGTATTCCGGCGCCGAGCACAAAGCCGTGCGGGAAAACGTGGGCCTGCTGGACATTTCGACCTTTTCCAAATTCCTGCTGCAGGGACGCGACGCAGAGAAAGTCATCAACCATGTCTCCGCCAACGACATGTCGGTGGAACCGGGCAAGATGGTCTATACCCAGTGGCTCAACGAACAGGGCGGCATCTCCGCCGACCTGACCGTGACCCGACTGGCGGAAGACTGCTTCATGATCATGACGGCGTTTTCCAGCCACACCCGTGACTTCAACTGGCTGCAACGCCATATCGGTGCTGACGATCATGCCGTTCTGACCGACGTCACGGCGGCCTACGCCGGCATCAACGTGCAGGGCCCCAATTCCCGCGCATTGCTACAGAAAGTCAGCCCGGCTGACTTCTCCAACGAGGCTTTCCCCTTTGGAACGTCCCAGGAAATCGAACTTGGATACGCAACGGTACGGGCATCCAGAATTTCCTATGTAGGGGAACTGGGTTGGGAACTCACCGTGCCTGCCGATATGGCGCTTCACGTCTATGAAGTCCTCACCGAGGCCGGCAAGGAGTTCAACCTCGCCAATGTGGGCATGCACGCCATGAACAGCCTGCGTATCGAGAAAGCCTATCGCCACTGGGGTCACGATATCGCAGATGAAGACACGCCCATTGAGGCCGGACTCGGCTTCGCCGTCAAATACGACAAGCCGGGCGGATTTATCGGCCGTGAGGCGCTGCTGAAACAGAAGGAAGCAGGCATCGTATCCAAGCGGCTTGTACAGTTCCTCATGGAAGACCCGGAGGTGATGCTCTATCACAACGAGCCCATCGTCCGTAACGGCGAGATTTGCGGCTACATCACTGGCGGTATGTATGGCCATACCCTAGGCGGCTGTGTCGGCATGGGATACGTGAACAACCCCATCGACAACGGCGGTGTGAATGCTGATTATGTGAATGAGGGGGCTTACGAGATCGAGGTCGCCTGCAAGCGCTACCCGGCCAAGGCGTCGTTGAAACCCATGTATGATCCCAAGAACGAACGGATTAAAATCTGATCGCAAAGGAGCACCCCAACGATGACCAGTGACAGCAAAGTCGCCATCGTCACCGGTGGCGGCAGGGGCATGGGCGCCGCCATTGCCCGGGAACTGCACGATGAGGGTTACAAACTCGCTCTCATGTCACCCACCGGCAGCGCCAGGGAACTTGCGGGGGAACTGGGTGGTATCGGCGTTGACGGCGGATGCGACCAGCCGGAAGCGCTGGAGGAGCTCGTTGCAAAAACCATGGAAGCGTATGGCCGGATCAACTCGCTGGTCATTCATACCGGCGGCCCGCCCAAAGGTGAACTGATTGAAATACCTGACGAAGACTGGCTCAAGGGCTTTGACCTGCTGCTGCTTCCTGTCGTACGGCTTAGTCGCTTGGTGACGCCGGTCATGGAAAAACAGGGTAAGGGCTCAATTGTTAACATCACGGCGGCCTTCGCCCTGCAGCCTGATCTGCGCTATCCCGTATCCTCCGTGCTGCGCGCCAGCGTATCGTCGTTTACCAAGCTCTATGCGGATCGTTACGCTACAGCCGGCATCCGCATGAATTCAGTCATGCCGGGCTATATCGACAGCCTGTCGTTTCCGGAAGAAACCCGGCTTGAGAATCCCATGCAACGCATCGGCACGGTCGGGGAAATCGCCAAGACGGTTGCCTTCCTGCTATCCGATGGGGCGGGCTTCATTACGGGTCAGAACCTGCCCGTGGATGGCGGACAGGTGAAGCGGCCGCAGTAGAAAATCCGGAGAAATCACAATTTTGCATGATGGACACATAGCCATATCAACCATATGGTTCGCCCATGCTGACGTTCAAAACCGGCCCGTTGGATGAATCCCGATTTCCCGATCTCGCCGAGTTCCTGAAAACCTGGAACGAGATGCGGGGTGAGCGCTTTGCGCCAGCCTGGGAAGATTTCGATTTCTTTGTCTTCCCGGAAAAATTGGTGCCGAAAATGTACGTCATCGACGTACTGGATAATCCGCGTGATTTCCGTTACCGCTTCATCGGCACCAAGCTGATCGAAATCGAAGGCAAGGATTATACGGGGAGGTCGGTTGACGATCTGGCAGTCCAGAAAGGCGAGAAACTCATTCGCCGGCAATTGGATAAATATCTCGACAATCCTGTTCCTGTGTTTTTTGCAGGAAGTGAACTGGTCAGGGACAATAACGAAAGCGTTCTCTATTGCGGGCTTCGCCTGCCGATTTCGGATGACGGGAAATCCGTTTCAAAAATCGTCTGCCTTGCGTCATTTGTTAAAAAAACGCCTGAGTTTACAGCCTATCTCGATACACTGGAGGATTCATAAACCTAGTAACCGATTACCGGGGAGGCCAAAGTCATGAAATTCCTACACTTTGATGAAAGTGAATATGCTGAGAGGAGGGCCAAGGCTGTCAGCGCCGCCCGAAAATATGGTTATGAAGCCCTGCTGATCTTTTCCCAGGAAACCATGTATTACCTGACTGGCTATGACACCACAGGGTATTCGAAATTCCAGGGGATGATCATTGACGGGGACGGTACCCCCACCCTGTTGACCCGATCCGCAGACAAACACCAGTCTGCCGTCACATCTGTCATTGAGGACATTCGTATCTGGGTTGACCGGGAAGGCGCTGACCCGGGCGAAGACCTGAAAAACATGATGACCGACTTAGGACTTTCGGGCGCACGCGTTGGCATTGAAACCGATGCATGGTGCCTGACTGGCAAACGCTGGGACATGGTCCGGCGGCATCTGGACGGTTTTTGCGAATATGAAGACTGTTCCGAAATGCTGAGCCACTTAAGGTTGATCAAAAGCCCCGTAGAGATTGCTTGCGTCAAACGGGCGGCGGAACTTGCCGATATCGGTCTAAAGGCAGCGGAAGAAGCCATTGCCCCCGGCGTACCAGAAAATGAAGTTCTCGCCGCAATGCACGAAGCCCAGTTCCGAGCCGGCGGCGATTATACTGCCAGCCGCTTCATCATCGGCGCCGGTCCGCGCGCCATGATGGTTCGTAACTTCGCGGGTTATGGCATCATTGGTGAAAATGATCAGGTGCAACTGGAATTTTCCGGCGTTAGCCACCATTACCATGCCTGCCTGATGCGAACGGTGCTGACCGGATCGCCCGATCCGCGCCATATCGACATGCACAAGGCCGGCCTCGACGCCCTGCAGGCCTGCCGCGAGGAAGTACGCCCGGGCCGGACCTTCGGTGATGTCTTCGATGCCCATGCTCGTATCTTCGATGCCGCCGGATACCGGGAAAGCCGGTTGAACGCCTGCGGATACACCCTGGGCGCGCAATATCCACCTTCATGGATGGGCTCAGGCGACCCCATGCTCTATGCGGGTAATCCGCTGGAATTCCAGGCCGGCATGGTCATTTTCCTGCACATGATCCTCCTGGATAGCAAGAACGGCCTGACCATGTGTCCCGGGGAAACGGTCCTGGTATCCGAGGAGACCTGCGAGAGATTGTCGAAAGCGCCGCTGGACCTGGTTATCAAGTAGAATAACGGAACCGGTATCATGGATATCTCTGTTATCATCCCGGCATTTCAGGCGGATGGCGCCATTGCCAAAGCCGTCCGTTCATGCCTTGAAGGAACACAGGCCGATTTTGAGGTCATCATCGTCGCCGATGACGGGCTGGATTACCACGCTGTTCTTGATAAAGCCGCACTCAATGACGACAGGCTTGTTTTTCTCGACTCCCCGGCAATCCGTTCCGGGCCAGGCGTTGCCCGGAATGTGGGATTGAAATCCGCCCGTGGCCGTTACATCGCCCCCCTGGATGCGGATGACAGCTTTTCTCCCGGACGTCTGGACGCCCTGCTAGCCGTCATATCGGACAATGGCGCCGTTTCAGACGATATCATTGCCTTCTCGGATACAGGGAAACGGATCGTCAGCCTGTCTGACACCGTTACGACACCTACCCTCTATGCGGAGACGTTGATACGATGCGGCATCCCTGTGTTCCCGCTTGTCGCGCGTGACGTCATCCCCGATGGCTGGCCGGAAGATGTCGACCTCGCCGAGGATGTCATTTTCAACCTGACGGTGATCTCCCGAACCGGCCCTATACCTTTTGTTCCCAAGACCTTTTACGCCTATTGCGTCCATCCTGATTCCATTACTAACGCGGCGGACTCCTGGAAACGGGCCGACAGGGCTTATGGACATGTCCTGGAAAGACTAGAGGAAGGCGGATATGACCTATCAACAGACATCCGCCGCCAGGCCCTTGAGGGCTTCACCTGGAAGCGTGCCGTCAACCTGGCCTTCGGCGAGGCCTATGAAGCCGGGCGGGTTTCAAGTTTCCAGGAGTTCAATGCCAAATTAAGAGATTTTGCACCCTGGCTCTGCTGAAACCCTATTCCGGTCGCTCCACCGTTACCTTGATCGACGTCGGGTTGTAACCGTTACAGGGATTATGCATCTGGGGGCAGTTGGAGAGCACCGCCAGCACATCCGTTTCCGCTTTCAGGGCGACATGGCTGCCCGGTTTCAATGCTGCATTGGCGACACCGGCAGAACCGTCTTCCATGACCGGCACGCTCATGAACCAGTTGATGTTGGATACAATGGCATCTCGTCCAAGACCGTGCTCTGAAAGTGCGGCCTCGAAATTGTCGTAGCACGACTCCGTCGTCTCAACGCCGTAACGCAGCATGTTGTTGGGATTGGAGCAACAGCCGTAAACCGTATCGTGGCGTCCTACGGTATCTTCCGTCACCGTCATCAGGGCCTTGCCGCTGTCCGCATAGAGAACCGAGCCGAAGCCGATATAGACGTTTCCCTGTACTTTAAGGGTATTGGTCGCCGAATAGCGATCCGCCGGATTGTTGGCGTCATAACACAGAAAATCGACAGCCTGCTGACCCTCCAGATCCGTAATGACGAGTGTATCGCCTTCCCTGATGGTGCCCGACCAAGGCCTCCTGGCGGGAACGATTTCTTCCAGGATGGTTTGCATGAATACACTCCGGGACGATGCTGATCATCTTCATTACCAAGCCTAGCGCACAAAAATCTATCTTTTGTATATGCAGAAGTAACAATGACACAAACGGTGTGATTATTGGGGAAAAAACGTCGGCTATTGGCCATAAGATTACTGGAATCAGTGCTTTTTTTCTGAGATAACCCCCTCACGAATTTTGAATGCAACCACCTGATTGAAGGAAACTGGCCATGTCCCTTCGTACTCCCTATCTGATGTTTATCGGCGATGCCGCCGACCAGCTTGCCGCCAAGACAGCCCAGGGCGTCGTCCACTGGCGTCCTGAATGGTGCCTGGGCCAGCTCAAGCTCGACGGCTGTAACGCCGATCTGGGCATTCCGGACATGACGCTGGAGGAAGCAGCTGAAGCGGGCGTGAAAACCCTCGTCGTCGGTGTCGCCAACCGGGGCGGTATCATCTCCGACGCCTGGAGCGAAACCCTGGTCCGCGCAATGGAACTGGGCATGGATATCGCGTCCGGCCTGCATAACAAGTTGGGTGACGTGCCTGCGCTGCATGACGCAGCAGAGGCCAACAGCCGCTCTCTCTACGATCTGCGCCATCCGACACGCGCCTTTCCCGTCGCCAGCGGCAAACCCCGCTCGGGCAAGCGCATGCTGGCCGTCGGAACCGACTGTTCGCTTGGCAAGATGTTCACCGCCCTCGCCGTGTGGAAGGAAATGGAGAATCGTTCCATGAAATGCGATTTCCGCGCCACGGGTCAGACCGGCATCTTCATCGCCGGTGACGGCGTATCCGTGGACGCCGTGGTTGCCGACTTCATTTCCGGCTCCGTCGAGACCATTTCACCCGATAACGATGACGATCACTGGGACCTGATCGAGGGTCAGGGCTCGCTGTTCCATCCCTCCTACGCCGGCGTATCGCTGGGTCTGTTGCACGGCGCCCAGGCCGATGCCCTGATCATGTGTCACGAGCCAAACCGCGAGCACATGCGCGGCATCCCGCATCAGCCGCTGCCGTCGTTGGAGGAATGCGTCGCTCTCAACGAGTCCTGCGCCCGGCTGACCAACCCGAACGCCAAGGTCGTCGGCTTCGCTTTCAACACGTCCAAGATGTCGGACGCCGAGGCCGAAGCCTATCTGAAAGAGATTTCAGACAAGTTCGGCATGCCCGCCGTCGATCCTGTACGCACCGGCGTAGCGCCCCTCGTCGATGTCATGGAGAAAATGTAAGCGGCCATGACCGTTCTCACCGTCCGTTCCGAAAGCTGGCCGCTGGCCAAGCCTTTCACCATCTCACGCGGCACCAAGACCGCTGCCGATGTGGTGGTGGTGGAACTGATGGCTGGTGACGGCATCAAGGGGTGGGCCGAATGCGTGCCCTACCCCCGCTACGGAGAAACAGTGGAAGGCGTCATTGAGCAGATCGAAGATCAGGCACACGCCATCGCCGCCGGCATGGACCGGGAGGAATTGAGGGCACAGATGCCGTCCGGTGCGGCGCGCAACGCGCTCGACTGTGCGCTCTGGGACCTGGAAGCCAAACGGGCCGGAAAACGCGTTTGGGAAATGGCAGACATTCCTGCCGGGAATGCCCCTTACGTCACGGCGGAAACCATCGGCATCGACACGCCGGAAAACATGGGAACGTCGGCGAAGGAACTGGCCCATGCGCCGCTACTTAAAGTGAAGCTCGGGCCGGATAACGTGGTAACATCCATGGCGGCGATCCGGGAAAACGCCCCGTCGTCGCGCCTGATCGTCGATCCCAACGAGGGCTGGACGATGGATATCCTCCGGGAAGTCGCCCAGCCCCTCGCTGATCTGGGTGTCGAGATGCTGGAACAGCCGCTGCCTGCCGGTGATGACGATGGCCTTGAAGGTTTCGACAGCCCCATTCCGCTCTGCGCCGATGAATCCTGCCATACGGCGGACGGTCTTCCGGCGCTTAAACAGAAGTACCGGTTCATCAATATCAAGCTGGATAAAACCGGCGGTTTGACGGAAGCCCTTCACCTCGCCCGCGCCGCGAGGGAACTGGACTTCAAGATCATGGTCGGTTGCATGGTAGGTACGTCACTGGCCATGGCACCCGCCACTCTGCTCGGCGCCTATGCTGAGTTCGTCGATCTGGACGGGCCGCTCCTGATGAAGCAGGATCGCGAAAACGGCCTCGATTTCACGGACGGTAAAGTGAGCCTGCCGGACAAGGATCTTTGGGGGTAGGACAATGCATGGCCCGGTATCCCTTCAGGCGGTATTCGCCGGGCTCCTGGCCTCATTCGTCGGTTTCGCCAGCGCCTTCGCCATTATCCTCCAGGGCCTGACGGCGGTCGGCGCTACCCAGGCCGAAGCGGCCTCTGGCCTCATGGCCGTGACCATCGCCATGGGGATCGGGGGCATTTACCTGAGTCTGAAGAACCGCATGCCCATTTCCATCGCCTGGTCGACGCCGGGCGCGGCCCTGCTGGCGTCCATCGGCGTGCTCGAAGGCGGTTTTCCCGTCGCCATCGGCTCCTTTCTGGTGTGTGGCGTACTGATCCTGCTCAGCGGTTTGTGGAAGCCGTTGGGACGGTGGGTCGCGGCTATCCCGAGCGCGCTTGCAAACGCCATGCTGGCCGGCGTGCTTCTGGACCTGTGCCTCGCACCGGCATGGGCCATTGCCGAATTTCCCGTCCACGGGCTCATCATCGTCCTGACCTGGGCCATCGTCGCCCGGTTAAAGCGATTGCTGGCAGTCCCGGCAGCCGTGCTTGCGATGGCCCTGCTGCTGGTTTTTGCCCTGGACGTCAATACGGCCGAATTCGGCAATCTCTGGCCCGACCCCGTGTTTGTCGCCCCTGAATTCTCCTTAGGCGGTGTTATCGGCATCGCGGTGCCGCTCTTTATCGTCACCATGGCGGGGCAGAACATTCCCGGCATGGCCGTCCTGACGGCGCATGGCTATAAGCCAGATGCCAGCCCCATTTTCCGCGACACCGGCATCATCAGCATTCTCGCTTCCCCGTTCGGCAGCCATGCCGTCAACCTGGCCGCCATCACGGCGGCGCTGTGCGCCAACGAAGACGCCCACCCCGACCCTGCGAAGCGTTATTGGTCGGCGGTCACGGCGGGCGCGGCCTATATCGTCTATGGCCTGCTTGCAGGGGCGGCCACGGCGTTCGTCAGCGCCTCACCGCCGATCCTGATCGAGGCCGTGGCGGGCCTGGCGCTGCTGGGCACGCTCGGCATGTCATTGATGGGCGCTGTCGAGGAGCCAGCCGATCGCGAAGCCGCCGTCATCACCTTTATCGTGACGGCGTCCGGTCTGTCATTCTACGGCATCGGCGGCGCGTTCTGGGGACTGATCGCGGGTGGCGCTGTGATGGCGCTGACGCGGGGGAAGCGCTCCTGATAGCACTCAGACGATTTTACGGTCTCCGCCCAATGCGGTTACGGTCCACCCCACTCCATTAGCCGAAGGTTCGTGCTTTAAAGGCAAACAGTTAGCCAGCCGGAAATCCTCAGGCAGGTTTGCGTGGCGCTTGATCGACCAGTAGACGCCGCCGTGGGCGACGATCAGCACGGGACCGGGATGATCTTCCAGCGCCCGGTTGATGGCCTTTAGGGATCGCACCACCAGTTCCTCATAGGTTTCCGCCCCTTCAATGGTGATACGGCTGTCTTTCCAATCGTAATACCATTGTTCCTTTAGATCACCGTCGCGCACGCCCAGATCGCATTCGTGCAACTCGTCGATGACGGTAATGGGCTTTTTTACCACTTCGCAGATGATCTCCGCCGTCCTGTAAGCCCTTGAAAGCGGGCTTGAGACGACGGAGCCGATTTCCACATCCCGGAACAGTTCCTTCGCCGCGTGGGCCTGGGCGATGCCGGTCTCGTTCAGGGGGATGTCCAACAATCCCTGCATGCGGTCCTGCTTGTTGTAATCCGTCTCGCCATGGCGGACGTAGTAGAAGGTTTTATATATTAACATAAATATCTTTCACTTATGGCAAGAGTTCATCTACCAAAAGATAGAATTATTAAGAGAAAACAACCAAAAGTTATCAGTCTCCTTAAGCGGGAAAATAGTTGATAAAAATAACCTTTAACAAAAAATGGTTTTTTAAATTTCTTTATATAATAGAATAAAATAAAATCATTAAACTTTTAAGAGTATCGTTGAGTGAGGTATCTAACCAATGGTCTTTTTTATGATTTTAACAGTCACAGTCGTCTTAGGTGTCAGCGCAGGTGCATCTGGCTAAGAAATTAGGTGCATGATGTCTGAAACAAACGATTTTGGGACAACAAATAATGATAAGATCAATTCTCTTATCAAGCGTCTTTCGAAAATTGAAAAAGGGAATGGCGGTAAAAAGATAGAATCAGAAACAGAGAAACTAATCACTATCTTGATGGACCCTCGTTTGAGACATCATTCTCATCTAATAGACACCTTAGAAGTTGCTGTAGATGCTGTCTCTATGACGCCCGCAAGAGGAGATATAGCGGCAAACATTAGGGAAAGTGTTTCCAACAATCTAGCAGATCACATTCCATTTCGCGTACATAGATTACAAGAACTCGCACCCCCTATTATTCTGATATTAGGTTTAGTTGGGTTTGTTTATGTGAGTGTTCCAATTCTTTACGTCTTTTGGGATGAAATACAGAATACTCATATAAGTGATGTTCCTTTACAGGTCATCGTTATGGTTGGTTTTTTTGGTGCTGTAGGCAGCATCATTAGCATGATGGTGCGGGTAAACGAATTTTCTGAGGATGCGCAAAACCATTCTGTTGACCCACTGTTAACGCTTATCAACGGATTTTTCAGACCGATCATCGGCATGTCTTTTGCTCTCTTTGTGTTTTTCGCTATTAAATCCGGCTTTCTCCCTATCAAAGTAGATAACACCGATTCAACCACCTATTTTTTCTGGTCGATTGCCTTTCTTGTAGGTTTCAGTGAGCGTTTGGCAAAAAATATCGTCACGTTGACTGAAAGCCGATTAACACCGCAATCAAGCAGTGCTAGTGGCCTGAAAAAGAAAGGAAAGATGTAAGAATGAGAATAAAAAACTCATACTCATCGAAAACCTTACTTTTGGTAATGGTCCTTTTTTCTACAGTAATGCTCAATGCATGCACCGAGGAAAAGGCTCAAGCACTCCTTAACGCTTCTCTGCTGTTCAAAACGGAAGCTAACAAAGCTGTAGATGCTTATGAAAATCTGTTTATTGCGATGTCAAGAATGACTAAGCATGAAAACAGAAGCACCCCCGAAGGTGTTCAAAGCGAAATTCAGAAAATGTATTGTGAGAAAGTATGTGGTGACCCGAACATCTGTGATTGCGACGACGCAACAGATGAAGCCAAGTTCGATCAACGACTATTGCATATCAGCTCCTTACGTAAAAGTATTCAAAGCACCATCGAACGCATGAATGCGCCAATTAAAATTGCCAATTCTGTTAAGGTGCAGTTCGTTGACTTGCGGAACACTTATGATCGTTTTGCTTCTTCCTTAAATCGCCTGCCAGACGGACGTTTTCTAATTGATAAAGGCGTCATTAGTTGTGTCGCGGAGTTAGGCGCCCGCCTTTCCAATAACCTAGCCATCATGGGCAAGAATCTGCAGGAAGAACAGTTTCCACTTACCGGACCTGAATCGACGGCATTTGGCAAACTGAGCGCTTCTCTTGAAACAGGCGACGCGGCCAAGTTAGCTTTGGCTGTCATAGAATGGACTGACGCTATATCAGAACGTCGAAGACTTGTATCCGATGCTGTTGCTCAGTCTTTTGTCGCCGCAAAGGCAGGGCGGAATATTGTCAAAGCAGCAGAAAAGTTTAACGACACATCCCTGAATGATCTTCTGATTCTAATCGGCGAGGCCATGGATGTTGCTCAGGATGAAAATATTTTGGAACTGGCAAAGAGTCAGTCACGTCTTGAATCTCTTCATAAGGAATGGGTCAAAGACACAGTTTGGGGCCCCGTTCTGAAGCTACCGGTCGATGATGACAATACAAAATGCAATCAGATCGATAAGGAGGCAACATAATGGCTGAGGCCCCTGATGCAACAGACCAATCTATCGTCGACTCCATGGAATCATCTGTATTTCTTCTCCAGCAACGCTATTGGTCAACACAGAGCGCACTTGAAAGAGCCGAACTGGAACCCCAAATTGAAATGGCTTTGGAAAAAATTACCATGGCAAAAATTCGCCTGCTTAAGCAGGGAACACTTTCTTCCGACGGCGATCTAGAAGCAATCCAACAAATCCAAACTGAAATCGAGGAAGCAGCAGATCGGCAGAGCTACATCGTAGCTGCCGTCCGGCTTGTTGCTTATGCGGGTAGGTTTGTTGTCTGATCCATATGTGTCTTAATCTCTGAACCTGTCCGTCGCTTCGATGAGTTCATGTACGATGCCCGGTTCGCTGCCGGCATGGCCGGCATCGGGAACCAGCCGGAAATCGGCCTCCGGCCAGGCCTTGTGAACGTCCCAGGCCGTCCGGGCAGGCGTCACCACATCGTAGCGTCCCTGCACCAGGACGCAGGGGATGTGCCTGATCTTATCGATGTTCTTGAGGATATGATCGTCGTTGTCGAAAAAGCCGCCATTGATGAAGTAGTGGCATTCGATGCGGGCAAAGGCCAAGGCAAAAGCATCCTCGTCGAAACTCGCTTCACGGCCGGGATCGGGCAGGAGCGACAGGGTCGATCCTTCCCACACCGACCAGGCCCTGGCGCAAGCCAGTTGTTCAACCTCGTTATCGCCGGTCAGGCGTTTGTAATAGGCCGCGACCATATCGCCGCGTTCCTCCTCGGGGATGGGCGCCAGGTAGTTTTCCCATACGTCGGGATAAATGTGACTGGCGCCTTCCTGGTAGAACCATTGAATTTCGGATTTTCGCAGCGTGAACAGGCCGCGCAAAACCAGTTCCGTTGCCTGGTCGGGATGTGTCTGGGCATAGGCAAGAGCCAATGTCGAGCCCCAGGAACCGCCGAACACCTGCCACGTCTCGATGCCCAAATGTTCGCGCAAGGCTTCTATGTCGGCGACGGAATGCCATGTCGTGTTGTCTTCCAGCGAAGCGTGCGGTGTGGAACGGCCACAACCCCTCTGGTCGAATAGCACGATGCGATAGGCTTCCGGGTCGAAATAGCGCCGGAAGTTCGGCTTGCAACCGCCGCCCGGTCCGCCATGCAGGTAGACGACGGGCTTGCCGTCCGGATTGCCGCATTCTTCATAATAAAGCGTATGCACGTCGGATACTGACAGCATTCCGGTATTATAGGGTTCTATCGCGGGGTACAGGTTGCGGCGGTTTTCCGCCTGTTCATTCGTTTGTTCCGTCATTCTTTCCTCAATATGTTGACGCGGACCGGCTGGTCAAAACGCATGCCCTTTTCTTCCCGGACGCCAAGTCTTTCAAAACCGGCGCGCAGGTCGTCTTCGATGGATTCAAAGTGCGCCTTTCGTGTCGGGTCGATCCGGATCATTTCATCCTTCATTTCCTCGAAGTCCGTATAGTGATACTGGGTCAAGAAGGTCAATTCCCTCTCCTGGCGCAGACCGACTTCTTTCGCCGCTTTAATAGCTGAAAGCGCCTTGTCGCGGACTTCGGTCTCGTCATCGATGGGTTGGTGGACCTCGAATCCGCTTCCTTCGGCGATCGGTTCATTTATGTAGATGGTTGCCCCCGGTTTGGCGACACGGGCGGCCTCCTTCAGGGCAGGCAGCATGGAGTCTTCAGGGATATGGTGCAGCGAGAAGTTAAACACCACGGCATCGAAACTGGCGTTATCGAAGGGCATATCCTGGCCGACGCCTTCTACATATGTCTCTTCGCCTTCCCGGTCGAAGGAATGGGCCTTTTCCAGTTGCGCTGGGCCGCATTCCAGGCCCGTGACCCGGGCGCCGTGCTTGGTCATATACCTGACCAGCGATCCGTCACCGGAACCCACATCCAATACATCGGCTCCGTCGAGGACAATCATTTCACGCAAAACGGATCCTGAGGATCTGAGTTCCATGGCCCCTGCTCCTGTTATAAACATTAAAATCGACCCGGTTTGTTTTAACCGGTCGTCAGGCAGAATGCCAGCGGGCTTGAAACAGCCAAGCAGGCTTTTCAGGTGTCCTGAAGACTAAAGCGTACGGGTACTTCCGCAGTACTCTCAACGGGTATGCCGCCAATTGTTGCAGGAACAAATCTCCATGCCGTGATGGCCATTTTTGCAGCCCGGTCCAGGATACGGTGACCGGAGCTTTTCTTGATCGTTACAGAGAGCGCCCTGCCATCGATGCCAACAGTGACAAACAGCATGACCACCCCTTCCAAGCGGCGGCGGCGCGCTTCCTCCGGATATAATGGTTTGGGATTACGGGCGTAAGTTACCCGTGTCGCCTGTAACGGGGAACTCTGGGCAACTTGCTCGTTTGCCGGTGATCCCGGCGGCAATCGGGGCAAAGCATAGTTTCGGGATAATGGAGCAGACACCGGTTTGTCTTTACGGCTATCCGGCACCTGGTCTGTTTTCTTTGTTTCCTGTGCAGTGTCGATAGGTTTGTCTTCTGACGAAACATCCGTTGGGACAGGCTTCTTGACAGGAAGTTCAAACACCGGCACGTCGGTGAGCACGCTTTCTTCCTTATCTTCAGGCCGGACGTTATCGACAACTACTTTTTGTTCGGGTTCAGGTGCCGGTTCTGGTTCAGGCTCAGGTTCGAGTACAAGTTCAGGTTCAGGCTCCGGCAGTGGATCTGGTTCCTTTTGTGGTTCCGGTTCGTGGGCAATATTTTCTTCAACGACGGGAAACACTGGCGTTTCCATATCCCGAGGAGCAGGAATGACCTCGATCATGATCACATCGGCTACGGGATAGGCTGGCCGGGCTTCACCTTGCCATCCACCAAGCCATAATGCGCTGCCCACGGCGGCGTGAAACGCCACCGCAAGCAGCACATTACCGGTCATGCCGGAAAAAAACTTCCCGGCCTGACCGGCCGTAGAGAGTGAATGGATCGGCATTCTATCCTGCGGGTCAGAAACTGGCGTTGACCTGAAGATAGAAAGACCGCCCCGGTTCCTTGACCTGAACCTGATCCGTATCGAAGCTGTTCGACCGGTTCATATGGTTGGCATACGAATGATCAAACAGGTTATCCACCCCGAAACGGATTTCAACGGGCTCTAGACCGTAGTAGCTGGCGTACAGATTTGGCACCACATAGCCAGGGGTTTTTCGTACATCGAGACCGCTTCCAGTCGCAGTATCGCTATCCACCCGCGTCTGTTTCAAGGAAGTCTCAATACGGGTTCCGATCGTCCAGTCCGTTTTTTCATAAGACAGGTCAATCATGGCGCTTAACGGGGGAATTTGCGGCAACGGAAGGCCCGTATCATCGTTCTTGCCCCGTGTATACGCCGCGTTCATGCTCAACACCCAGCTTTCCGAGAAACGGGTGCTAGTGCCGATTTCCACTCCCATGATCTTGGCGTCGATGTTTCGGTAAACCGTCGCACTGTCGGAAAGCAGGATGCCGTTCTGCCCCCTGGCCCTGTCCCGAAAAATGAAATCGCTCACCCAGTCATGATAGGCGGAAGCTTCTACCGCCCAACCGCTGACATCCGCCGCCAAGCCAAGCTCAAGCTGGTGATGCTTTTCAGGATCAATGTCCGGGTTGCCGACCCATCGACTTGAGGCCGTGGCATGATCGCCTGCCATGCCCCGTTCCGTAGCATCGGCGGTCCTCACACTCCGGCTGATCACGGCATAAGTGTCGAGCCCGCCGTCCCAATTATGTTCCAAACGGGCAAGCGCGCTGAGATTATGCTCAGCCTCGTTCTTCATGCGTTTGCCGTAATACAGATTATAAAGGTCGTTCGCCGTGCGTGATGTAGCTCCGTTCGGCTGCGCGATCTTGTTTGTCTTGTCAGCGTCGGCATTCACGTAGTCATAGCGGGCGCCAAGCTTCAGGTTAGAAGCAGAGTTCAGCGCCATGGCGCCCTCGGCGAACACTCCCGTCTGCAGGATCGCAAGATCGGGCCACATGTAAGCATGAACAATTGAAACGTTTTCCGTCGATGTCCCGCGGAAACGGGTCGCATCACGCGTATTGTGCTGGATATCCATACCCGCCGTCAGATCTATGCCGTCGACGTCAAGGTCGGCGGCAATTCGACCACCAACGGTGTCGGAGATCGAATCCGTCTTCATGGTCATCATGCTCCATGAGCGCAGGGAATAGTTATCCATCAGATGATCCGTGAAAGACCCATAAGCGGAAATATCGATCGCTTTCAGAACATCGTCATTAAAGCGATGCTTAAGGGAAAACCGAGTCGCATCGGTGTTCGATTCAGGCGTATCCATACCGGCACCGGCAAACAGGACATCGCGTGATTGCTCCAATTGCTGGGACAGGGAAACAGTCGTGCCCTCAGTCGGACTCCAGCCGAACTCAATCATGCCGGCGCGCTGTTCAAAGGAAGAACGAACCTTGTTATTGTCGCCGTCCTTGTAATCTCCAGCATCCTTATACCCACCGTTAAAGCGGGCATATCCATCTGTCAGGTCCATGGACAACTCAAAAGCCGTTTCCTTAAGGCTGCCGTTACTATCCACACCTCCACCGAACGAGCCTTCGTATGGCTTGCCGGAAAGAAATAGTGGCTCACTTCGTTTCATGGAGACGGTCCCGCCGCTTCCACCCGGACCATTGGTTACGGTCTGATACCCGCGTTCGATTACAATCTCATCAAACGTTTCAATGCCGGATACGGACGAGGGCGGGTCCATTCGGTTAGGACAAGCGCCATACTGGAATGCGCCGTCACCAATGACGTTCAACCGGTTTTGCTGCTGCCCTCTGATGACAGGTTCCAGACCATGCCCACCTATTCTTCCCGCTGTCACGCCGGGAACCGAGCGAAGGAAGTCACCACCATCGGTATATGGGGCAACATTATGATATTCACGGTCGATAACCATAATTGCCGGGTTGATTGACTGCCCCTTAACCTGGACTTCCGGTAATGTGACGGCATCTTCAGCCAATGCTACAGACGATGCACAGCCAACGACACTTGCAAGACACATTCCGGTTAAAGCGTTCAAACGCGAACGCCGCGGCTTAAAATTTTTAGTTTTCATCTTTTGATACTCTTCCAGAGCACGAGGCAACAGGGCATCTCATTACCCACGCCTTGCGCTATTTATCTTTTTCGCTGAGCACGACAGGAGTTCCCGAAAGACGTATGACGCCTATGCCGGAACGACCATTTCGTGATCAGTGTGTTATCGGATTATTGGAAGAGTCAGGCCGGTGGCGCCCGTGATGGCGGGCGTTGATGTTGAAGAAAGTCCGCCCAAATGGTTTCCTGGGAAGAATAATATCCAACTGTTACGAAGTAATCCTGCCTGATGAGAAACGGATCAACATCCGCCACAGCATTGCCGAAAGACGGCAATTGACACAGAAGGCAATGAACGGATGATTCAGATTGCCCGGGGTTTCGCCCGCTGCTTCTGTCAGGGCATAGCAGATTTCGGCAACTGCAGAAGGAACTTCAGGCGATTCATCGACTGCGGCATATGCCTGCCAAACAGGCATGAATGCCTGGACGACAATCGCGAGGACGCCAAGCCAGTTACATATCTTTTTTCCGGAGAAAATCTTTCTCATCTGGAAAGAAACCCAACCTTCTTCAATAACAGAGATCGCTAATATTCTATCTTGCCAACACAGGCTTTCAATCCCCCAATTTGGGGCATGGTTGTTAGATGTTTATTTTTAACGTTATCCATCCATGAAAGAAGATAATGAAGCATGAGATTTCCTGTGCTTCATTCCATCAACATTAAAGTTTAATGTTCGAGTTGATGCTAGGCTGTCCTGAATTGGGGAGTTTTCTTATGCTACGTCTTTACGATTATGCCGACTCCGGGAATGGCTACAAGGTCCGACTGCTGCTTAGCGTGCTGGACAAGCCGTATGAGTATATAGAAAAAGACATCATGGCCGGCGAGACCCGCACCCCTGAATTTCTGGCCATGAATCCCAACGGACGTATCCCCTTGCTGGAAACCGAAACGGGTGATTACCTGGCTGAATCGGACGCCATTCTCTATTACCTGGCGGAAGGCACACCATACTGGCCGGAAGGCCGGCTGGACCGCGCCCTCGTTCTGCAATGGATGTTCTTTGAGCAGTACAATCACGAACCTTCCGTTGCCGTGGCGCGGTTTATTGTGCGGCACCTCCCCCCGGATCACGAAAGGCAGGCGGACCTGCCGGCATTGCGTGAGAAAGGCCATTCAGCATTACAGGTTATGGAAGATCATCTGACCCAACATGACTGGCTGGCGGCAGAGCGCCCGACCATCGCCGACCTCGCCCTCTTCGCCTATACCCATGTGGCGGACCAGGGCGGCATTTCGCTTGAGTCCTATAGCGGCATCGGGGGGTGGATAGAGCGGATCAGGGGATTACCGGGTTTCGTCGCCATGACGTGAGCCCTGATGAAATGCCTGTTTACTGCATACCGCCGGAAAGCAATTGCAGCATCGACGGGCCGTTGACGGCCTGGGAGTACATGTTGCGCCATTTATCGAGATCAGAAGCACGTTTATCGGCGCTGATATTCTCATGCTGTTGAGCCAGTTCATCCAACAGCTTTTTCCTGTTTGTTGCCTTGCGTACCCGGTTGACCTGCGCCAGGAGAGTGTAATTGTCACCCAGTGCATACTGGGGTTGTTCGGCTTGCTGTCCCTGGTTCAGGTACGCCATTTGCCAGTTGGTGCCGCTGATCGCACCGGATTGGACTTGCTCATCAACCTCTTCGGCAGCCAGACGGCGCTGGAACGCAGCGTTCAATTCAGCTGTCCTCGCTTGGTCAATAGGCGGAACGTCAGGATTGACAAACAACAGACCGGCCCGGTTATAGGCAAGTTGAGCGTTGGCGGCGTAATTCTGGCGTTCGGCGCGCCAGGTATCGACAACCTTGGCCTTGTACCTGTTGTGATATTCCGGCGTTGAGGAGTGGTAATTGCCCGCCGCGGTCAGCCAATCCCCCGTTGAAGACATGAGGCGATTAAGAAAACTGGCGGCGTAGCTCACATTGCTTAAAGGATCAAACGCCTGGTCGAGAGATGAAAAGGCGTCGCCGTGGAAATACAGATTTACCTGCATGCATCCTACGTCGATGTTTCGCTTGCCGTTCCGGATCATGGATTTCACGTGCGATATGGCCTCGGCCCTGCTGTCCAGGTACCATTGATCCTTGCCTGATGTCACCGTCCAGGGCCAGGCAACCGATCTTTTGTTTATGGCGTCATAGCGCCCTGATTCAACGATCGAGATGGCTGTCAGCAGACTGCTGGGTATTCTGGTTTCCCGTTCGACGGAATAGGTAGCGGCCGCACAAGCATCCCAGGACGCAGCGAATTCCGCCGCCAGATTGGTTTCAGCCCGGACAGGTGTGGCAGCCAATGACAAGCCGGCGCATACGATACCCGCCGCCAATGTGACGACGGTGCGTTTTCCAGGCCTATTTGCAGATTTATTCGCTTGATCCCTGCTCATGACGACAGCATAGCAGAAAAAAGGTTATTTCACCCTTAACAATTTTCACTCTTGGGGCAGGGTTTTATCACCGTTCCCCAAAGAACGTTGCATGATCACGCTGTCGAGCCAGCCGCCATGCTTGAAGCCGACGGATTTAAGCGTCCCTGCATGCACAAAGCCACACCGGGCATGCAGGGCGATGGAACCCTCATTTCCCGAGTCCCCGATTATGGCGATCATTTGGCGGAATCCTCTTTCCTCGCAAAGCCTGATAATCTCTGTCAACAGGGCGCTTCCGATACCGGCGCCTGACTGCCCGTCGGCAACGTATACGGAATTTTCAACACTGAAACGGTAGGCCGGCCGTGTGCGATAGGGCCCCGCGTAAGCATATCCCGCAACAACACCGCCCCTTTCCGCAACCAGGTAGGGATAACCACCATTGATCAGGTCGTTGGAACGTCGCTGCATTTCCTCTTGCGTAGGCGGCGTTTCCTCGAAGCTCGCTTTGCCGTGAAGGACATGGTGGGCGTAAATTTCCGTTACTGCCGGAATATCGGTATCTGAGACAGGGCGTATCGTCACACCTGCCGGTGTCTCCTGATAGGCCAACAGGGCGACTCCTATTCCGCCGCCAGCCGGTCCCAGCCCATTTCGGCCATGGCCTGGGAAACGGCCGTTAGCTTTTGCCTGAGTTCGTCGAATGAAGGCAGGCGTACCAGTGATTTTTCATCCATGTAGAGAGCACGATCGATCTCGAGTTGGATAGCATGGCACCCCAGGGACGGACGGCCGTAATGGCGAGTGGTAAATCCACCAGCATAGGGGGAATTGCGGCGCACGCTTAGGCCCTGCTCCAGGGCTGCACGTTCGACAATATTCGTGATGTAACTGTTACAGGATGACCCCCAGCAATCGCCCAAAACCAGGTCGACACCGGCGGTTTCGGCGAACGGCGTATTCTGGCTGCGACGCGACGGCATGGAATGGCAATCCACCAGCAGGCATGTACCGAACTGCCGCAGGGTGTTATCTACAAGGCCATGAAGGGCCCGGTGATAGGGCTCGTAACACTCGTTCAGACGCTGTTGGGCCTCGCTGTAGGGTAGTTTTTCCGCATAAATCTCCTGTCCATCGCTGACAACCCGGGCTATGACGCCCAGCCCCGCATTGACCCGGGGCGATTTTTCATTGGTACCGGACGGCAGTTCATCGATGAAAATGGCCGGATCCAGCTCATTGCTGTCGCGGTTGGCGTCGACAAAAACCCGCGGAAAATTGGCGGTGATCAGTGGCGCGCCCATTTCCGGAACCCGGTCGAATAGTTCATCGACGTAGGCATCTTCGGAATGGCGTAATGTCAGGGGATCGAGCCGGGATTGCGCCAGAAACCTGTCCGGGTAGGTTCGCCCACTGTGGGGACTGGCAAAGACTACCGGTACTGTTTGTTGTTCCGGGGAGAGGATGGTAATGGCCTCACCCGCCGGGAACACGGGAAATTCCAGTATACTATTATTGTCCGGATCGTTGTTCTTGCTGCCCAGCTTACGTTTCTTTCATGGGAAATCCAGTGTGCCACGCAGATGATTTATTTTCCATATTCATTTCGTGTATAATTGTTCAATCACGCCCTTGCCAAGTGCGCCGCAAAACAGTACAACGCGGTCGCTCTGGTTAACCCAGATTGGGAGCGTAGCTCAGCGGGAGAGCACTGCATTGACATTGCAGGGGTCACTGGTTCAATCCCAGTCGTTCCCACCATCGAAAGGCCCGAAGGGAAACCTCGGGCCTTTCGGCCTTTCTGGCTTGATTATGGCCCGGTTTCGTTATTGAACTTGTTTCCGTTGGTTCAAGCAGGATCGCCCCGTTTAATCACGCTCATCAACTTGTCGACTGTACGGCCGTCATCGGCCAAAGGCATGCGGATATTCGTCAGCGGAACGTAGGATCGCTGTTTTTCCCAGAATATGTTTCCCTTGGAACATCCGATTGCAGGTCCCTCCACAATATTACTGATCAGCTTGAAGTCATGATGGCTGAAACCGCTATCCAATACTTCAAAGGAAGCCTCGCGGCTGCGGATGCTCTGACCTGTCAGGTCAGGCCCAAGAAGTTCGGTCAGATTCGATCCCCAAAGGCGATAGGTTGCATCAATGTGCGTGGTTCCGTTTTCGCGAGCAATGTCCAGATCCATGACCGTGACCCAACCCCACCAGCCTTCAAAGTCGTTGATATCGAAATCATGCCAGGCCGGCAGCTTTCCGTCCTGGCGCTTGTCGTTCCAGAGACTGACAAAGCCTTCAAACTGGTTGAATTCCTCGGGTGGAGAATCCAAGTCGTATATTTCATACGCCCAGTCATTCTCAGTCACCCATGTTGACAAGATCACCTGATGTCCCCTCAAAACTGCAATCAGCGGAAGTTATTTTTTTATTGTTTCTTTTCCGGCCAGCCTTCTTCAATGATGGCTTCAATTTCCCGCCGGTCCTTTTCCCGGCGTTCTTTCTGCCGCCGCTCCTGTATAGCCCGTCTTTCGGCCATACGCCGCTCTATCCCGTCCCAGTCCATATCCGGCCCCTGTCGGCGGTCCTTGTCGGAGCGACGATCATCGTGACGGCGTTCATGGTCACGACGCTCTTCCGCTCTGCGTTCGGTAAGAGCAGGTTTTTCCGGGGCTTGGCCGTCACTGGGATTATCACCAGAATCTGTCATTATGATATCTCGCTGGCATTCTGATTGGGTTATGCAAAAATAAGCTTATTGAATTAAAATTTAAAATATCATTTCCGACCGGCGATCAAGCGTTCTCGATAGGCCACAAAAATACCGCTCCCTGCGATGATAGCACAACCGGCCCATGTCGTCAGGGAAGGAATTTCCCCCCAGAACATATACCCCACAAGGGCGGCAATGATCATGGCGATGTAATCAATCGGCGCCAACAGTGAAGCTTCGGCATAGCGGTAGGATACCGTCAGCAAATATTGCTGTGGCCCTGCCAGAACACCAAGGATGATCAGCATCAGCAGATCCTGGGTGGAAGGTGTGGTCCACCCCGTCATCAACACCCATGCACCGAATACCAGCGTACCGGTGGAATTATAAAAGATTGCTATGGTGGTAGTCCGTTCCGTTGTCGACATCCGGCGCAAGAACACCGAGACCATAGCGCCGAAAAAAGCCGATCCGATACCGGCCAGATATCCAAGCCCCGGGCCATCGCCCAATGTCGGCCCTGATGGTTTCGCAATCAACAGCACTCCGGTAAACCCGATAAAGACGGCAACCCATCGTCGGTATCCGATTGTTTCGCCTAATAAGGGAATGGACAGCACAACGATGAAAATGGGAGCTGCATAGGCAATCGCCGTGGCGTCGGCCAGTGGAACGGTTGCGATAGCATAGAAAAACATGGATAGCGCCGAAATACCGGAAAGGGTTCGCACGGCATGATCGCCCAATCGCCTGGTCCTGAGCGCATCCAGCCCGCCATTCCGGGGCAACATGACAATAAACGGCAGGGCGGCAAGACCGAACCTGAACAGAAGAATTTGGGCGAGGCTATAGTGAACGGACAGTTCTTTCACCAACCCGCCAATTCCGGCCATGACAACCAGGCTGGCGATCAACAGCATGATCCCCAACATGGGCCGATCACCCATTCGGCTGGCTGTCGTGCTCGGTTTCATGGGACATGCCCCTCTATCGTGTTTGTGACGCTGAACGATAGCCCTGTTAATCCAGCAATAGCCAGACATCTATCGGAAGAGTTGCAAGATCCCTTGTTCAGACTGTGAAGCAAAAGACAGGGCCTGGGTACCGAGCGCTTGTCGGGTCTGTAACGCAAGCGAATTCGCCCCTTCTTCGTTCATATCGGCAAGGACCAGCTTTCCTGCGCCCTCTTCCAGTGTGTTGATGTAGTCTTCGGTAAATTCCAGGCGAGTAGTCAGAAGGGAAACATTCGATCCCAGAACCTGCGCATTGGATCGCAGTGTTTCAATATCGTTATCCAGCTCATTGATGATCTGGTTGATCACACCCGTAACCCCGGCCGTAACGACCGTACCTTCGGCCAGGAAGGCTGCCTGGGAAAGGGAAGCCTGGGACGCCACGGAAGCCTGGGATGAGACAGAAGGTAATGATGCAACGGCGGCGACGGACGGGAAGGAAGCGCGCGTTCCGGCAAGAGCCTTTGAAGCGACGGAGGCGACAGAGGGTAGCGATGCGACAGAGGGCTGGCTGGCGATCGACGGCTGTGACGCAACGGATGGCTGCGTGCCTTGGGAAGCCTGTGAAGCAACGGACTCCTGAGAAGGGATTGACGCCCTGGAAGCCACGGAAGCAATGGAAGCCCTTGCCGTAGCTGTCGTTCCCGATGCCACAGCGGCAAGAGACGACAAGGCGGCACGGCTGGGAAACGAAGGCTGGGATGCCTGGGAAGGTTGTGAAGCGACAGAGGCCTGTGTTGTGATGGCGCTCTGGAAGAAAACCTCAGCCTGCGATGCCAGCGTTGGGAGAAACTCAATAGAGACCTGACTCGAAACGCCTGCCTGTGCTGAAACTCCAGCCTGTCCTGCGTAAGCCAATTGCGAAGCGACCGAGGCAACGGACGCCAACGCCGCAGCAGAAGTGCCGGAGGCTATCGAGGCAACGGCAGCCCGGGATGGACGAAAGACAACCGCTGCCTGGGATGTGACGGCGGGCTGAGAGGCGACGGCCGGTTGAGAGGCGATGGCGGCCTGCGATGCAGCGGACGCTCTTGAGGCGAAACTGGATTGAGAAGCCTGAGACGCCTGGGAAGCAACAGACATCTGTGACGCCAGTGACGCAACTGTCCCTTCCGCTACCCGTGAGGCAACGGAAGGCTGTGAGGCCACGGATGCCTGCGATTCAACAAAGGCCTGTGATTCTCTGGATGCCCTTGATGCACGGGAGGCCTGGGACGCTACGGACAACTGAGAAGGGACGGATGACTGGGTCGGGATTGCAACCTGCGCAGCAACGGAAACAACGGACGCAACAGACGCCCTGCTGCCAGCGAGGCCTTTGGACGCAACCGCAGCAACAGAAGCAACGACTGCCTGTGACACCTGGGCGCCGATAGCGCTCTGGAAGGCAACCGCAGCCTGTGAAGAAACCGACGCCTGAGACGCCGAAGAGGCAAACGATGTCCGAGAGTCCTGATGTTGTATTGCCGCCTGTGAGGCAACGGATGACTGCGAAGCAACCGTCGTCAGTTTGGCGATATCGAGACCTTCTTCGCCGGCTCGCAGGTCAACCGAACGAACCGTTATCTTGCTTCCTTCCTTCTCGGAGAATTCGATAACGGCTGTTTGACCTAGACCATTGATGAGATTCAAGCCCTGATAGGAAGCATCCGTCGCCAGATGGTCAATCTGACCCCGAAGATTATTGAAATCCGTGAGCAATTGTTCCAGTTGCGTTTCACTGGCGGATTTCATGGTCTGGACAATACCCTTCATCTGGCGAACGATTTCATCAATGGCCTCGATACCGTCGTTGGCGGCGTTCAGTGAGCTGATTGCCTGGTCGATATCGAATTTTCGTTCGGTGAAGTCCTGCGCGCGGTCGCTCAGGGCCTTGCTCTGGAAGAACGCAACTGCGTCATCGATAGCGTTGGCGACTTTAAGGCCTGTCGCAAGACGGCTGTTGGTTTGCTCGATCTGATCACTGGTTTGCCTGTTCTGGATCAGAACTTCGCGCACAGCGGCTGTGAGGGTAACTTCGGCCATTCCCGTGTCTTCATCTCTTCATAACAAAATGAGAGAGCACCCTTTCTGGGAGCATTCATGGTTAATGATCTCCTAAAGAAGTTAACCAATCGTTGACCATAAGTTTCAGAACACGTGAAACAGGCAGGAAATCTGTAATATCAATGCGCTAGTTGATGGAAAAACGGTAAGGCTAGAGCCACTCGTCCTTGATGCGATACCAGGCATAGGCAGCGCGAAGGTATTGGACCCGGAATGCCGGGAACGGAAACCGCGGCGGTACGCCCCGCATGAGGGCAGGCACATCCGCTTCTATCGATGCTGTCCCCGCAGCAAGGCGGGATACCAACCGTCCCGCGCCCGTTGCGGCGGCAACACCACTGCCATGCCATGCAAGTGCGCTCCATACCGTTTCGTCGTTTTTCGGATTGCCGATGTGGGCGACCAGATCATAGGTCAGGCAGATAAATCCGTTCCAGAAATGCGTAAACTCCACGTGTGCCCATGCCGGGAACATTTCCTTGAACGTCTTTTCCATATAGGCCCGCATGCGCGCCTTGCCCGCCGGTGATGCATCCCAGCCGCCGCGCCCACCAAACAGGAACCGCCCATCTGGAAGTAGACGCACATAGTGCAGCAACTTGCGGCTATCGAAGGTAGTGTCCGTGGTCGTCCAGCCCTGGGCAACCTGTTCTTCGGCGCTCAGAGGCCTAGTAACCAGGATATTGGACAGGCCGGGCAATACACGGCCAGCAAGCCCCGGGTTGGTGTCTTCCGCCGTGTAACCGTTCGTGCCGATGATGACCTTCTTGGCCCTGACCTCGCCTTTGGGAGTCGTCAGCACGTGATCAGTGCCTTCCTTGCGCCAGCCCTCGACAGGCGCTTCAGAGTGAATGATCGCGCCGCGGGCCTGCGCTGCACGCGCCAACCCACGCACGTATTTAAGCGGATGCACACCGAAATTACCCGGCATCCTGAGCCCGCCATGAACCTGCGGACCGGCAAGTCCGTGCGCTGCACATTCTTCCCTGTCCATGAACACAGCGTCGGAGCCGAAGGTTGTTTGCATGTAGTTTGCCCCATCTCGAAGTTCCTGAACCCTGTTGGGTTTGTGGGCAAACTCGATAACTGACGAGCCCGTTTTTTCTGCGTCGATATTCTCCGTTTCCAGCAAGCTCGTCACCAGATCAACGGATTCCTGCTGCAACGCGATGAATCGTTTGGTTTCCTCAAGGGAGGTTTTCCGGATCATGGCATCATAGCCCAGCTTGGTCGCACCATGGCTAACAAACCCGCCATTCCGGCCAGAACCGCCGAACCCGGGATACGAGGCATCCAGCACCCGTACGCTCATGCCATGGTCGCGCACAAGATGATAGGCAGCCGACAACCCTGTATACCCTGCGCCAATGATGGCGGCATCGCAGTTGGCGTTATCTTCTCCAGCCAGGTCCGTGGTCTCAACGGGTTCTCCAGCGGAATCGAGCCACCAACTGCCAACCGGTTTTGTGGTGTCGAATGCGGATTCATCATAGATATGGCGCATGAATTTTCCCGTCCCTGTCCCTTGTATTCGGCTCTATCCTATGACGGGTCATGCAGGAACAGAACCACCCAATTTGCGACAGTATGCAAGGGGTTGGCAGTTGCACTGGAAAGGCTAGAGTATGCCAATCTGAACGCCTGAATCACGCAAGGAACGGACAATTTATGAATAAGGCCTTGTCGGGCGTCATTTTGACTCTCGGATTTGTCTTCCTCGAATCTGCACAATTCGTCTATTTCGGCGGCCTGCTCCAGCGCATGAGCACCTTCGAGTTCGGCTTTATGGTTTTCGGACTAATATCAGTTGGTTTTGTCGGCTGGTCTTTGTTCACACGGCCTGAGGAAATTCGAAGCGCTCTTGCCAATCCGAAACCGTTGTTCGGAGTCAACATTTGCGCTGTGGTAACCTTCACCTGTTCGCTGCTGCACGTTCAGTTGCTGGAGCCCGCCATCACATTCACCATTTCCGCCGGCACCATGCCCATCGCCACTTTTGTGTTTCATAAGCTTGGGGTCAGCGAAGGCGAAGACATGCGCAACAGAACGGAAGCGCTGGGCAATATCCTGCTGTTTTTCAGCATCCTCTATCTCGCCTGGATTACCGTTTCCGGCAAGTCCGGATTTGTTCGCGGTGAAGAGGATATCGCCGTCATTGGCGTGCTGCTCGCAATCGTCGACGGTATTTTCTTCACCTGGATTCTCATTTTCTCTCAACGCCTGAGCAGGAAAGGTATCCGGGCAGGTACCGTGCTCGGCCTCAGACTGCCGATGTTTGTCCTGATGGCGGGAGGTTGCGCCGTTTTAGGTATTGATCAGAAAGAAACCCTGGAGGTTTCCGAAATCGTCATTGCCGTCGCTCTCGGATTGATTCTGCTCATCCCGCCGCTTTACATGGTGCAAAAAGCCGTCGATTTGATTTCCACCTTGACCCTGAGTGCTATTACAGCGCTTGGACCCTTTATCATTTTCACCCTACAACTGATAGAAGGCCGGGTGGATTACGCACCAGCAACGCTGATCGGTATTGCCTCCTATTCACTGGGGTCCCTGCTGGCCGCCATTGGCGCTATCAAATCGACTCAAAGGCCTCAATCCGCCGCATAGGGCGTGTCGTAGTCGATGAATTGTGGCAGGCCGTCGGTGATGTCGTAATAATCACCCTTGTCGTTGACGAAAATGTGGCTGGCGAGTTTCAGGCCGGATGTATCGTCGATACTTGCTGCCAGGATCGCCATATCGTCATTCTTCGTTGAGCGCCAAAACAGGTGCGATCCGCAAGACGAACAAAAGCCCCGTTCCGCATCGGGCGAGGCCTGGAACCATGTCATGTTATCCTCGCCCTCGATGGTCACGCCGCTGGATTTCGTCATCGCCGTGGCGTAACCATGCCCCGATTGCTTGCGGCATTGCGAGCAATGGCACTGGATAAGTGCGGGGTCGACCGCTTTGGACTGATAGCGCACCTTGCCGCAATAACAGCCGCCGTTTACCGCTTTGGTTATTTCACTCATGGTATCTCAGTTGCACTCCCTATGATTTGTTATGCTTCGTAAACGACCCTGCCGTCCAGGATTGTGGCCGTTACCTGCGTGTCCTTGATGTCGTCCGGATCGATGGTAAAGATGTCCCGATCCAACACGGCCACATCCGCCAGCATGCCCGGTTTCAGGCTGCCCTTGATGTGCTCCTCACGCCCGGCCCAGGCGCCCAGCACCGTATAGGCGCGCAACGCCTCATCAACCGTAACTGCCTCATCCCTGCCGCCATCATCGCCCATCATGGACGTACGGGTCACCATGGACCACATGGTCTTGAAGGGATTGACGGTACAGACGGGATTATCCGAATGGCCCGGCGCGGGAATGCCCAGATCGTTGTAAGTGCGGTGGCGGAACATGTTGTTCATTGCTTCCTGCCCGCGATTACGGACATAGAGATCGCCGAGATCATGCAGGAACCCGGTTGCCGATGACGGCACGGCGCCCAGTTCCTTAATCCGTTTCATTTGTGTATCCGGCACGTAGCAGCAATGCTCGATCCGCATGCGGTGGTCATCGCGTGGCTCGGCTTTCAGCGCCGCTTCGATCATGTCGAGAGCGAAATCGACGCCGCGGTCGCCGAGACCTTCCACACAAACCTGAAGGCCGGCTTTGTGGGCGGCGATCACGCGGGGTTCCAGGTACTCGCGGGTAAACAGCAGCATTCCCGTGTTGGGAACCGGCTCACCAACGTCCGGCTCGCCCTGGTAGGGCTCATAGAACGCGGCTGTACGGCCGCCGACGCTGGCGTCCGCAATCCACTCGATCCCTATGATTTTCAGCCATTCGTCGCCCAGACCGCTTTGCAGGCCTGCAGCCAGCGCATTCTGGTACTCCTCGTCATCATCGCCATTCAGAATGACACCGACACGCATGTTCAGCCGGCCAGTATTTTTCAGGTTCTGGTACGCCTTGAACACTGCCGTACGGGTGACGGAGTTGTGGACGCTGGTCACGCCGTGGCTGAGATAATCGTCAAAAACCTTGGGCAGGCCGTCCTCGTAATCGGCAACCGTGGCATCCCCCCGGAAGATGTCACGAAAAACGAAATAGGCCTCTTCCCGCACCACGCCTGTCAGGCGCCCCGTTTCCGCATCCCGGTCAAACCGGCCCTGCGGCGGATCGGCGACATCTTCGGGCACACCTGCGATATCAAAGGCCCGGGAGTTGACTATGGCGACATGACCATCCATGCGAAACAGGATCACCGGACAGCCGCCCGCGGCGTTATCCAGTTGTTCCCGTGTCGGATAACCGCCGAACCGGGCATTGTTGTAACCGTTACCCATGAACCAGTCATCCGGTCCGCTTGTCGCGGCATGCTTTTCGATAGCCTTCAGGATATCGTCGATGGAGGTGAATTCCGGATGCACCAGTTTGTGTCTGCCCAGTTCCAGTGCGGTGCCGTCCGGGTGACAGTGGCTATCCACGATACCGGGAATGGCCGTTGCGCCTGCCAGATCGCGTACAACCGTTTCCGGCCCGGCCAGTTCCAGCATGGCACCCGACGTCCCGGCGGCGACAATGCGGCCATCCTTGACGGCGAGCGCCTCGACAAAAGGCGTAGCCGTATCCATGGTTGCGATCTTACCGTTACTTAAGATCAGATCGGCATAAAGGGCCATGGTCGTATCCTTTCCGTCCCGTATTAGTTTTCTTTAGTCCTTGAAAAAAGCGAAAGTGCGCGCCTCGATGCTCTGGCGCGGCGGCGCGTCCGGTGAAGCGGCGGGATTGTCGAAAGCCCCATGAATACTGAAGCGGGATCGCCCATCATCAGCCGAATCGTACGTTTTCAGCAGCAAGGCTTCATCGGGTGTCATTTTCGGATAGTACATCCAGCGCTGGCCCGGATTGTAGGACACCAGCGTCAGCTCGCCGATCCTCTCCTTGGCCCGGCGTTCGCTGGGAATCAGGTTTTCAGGGTCTAACGTGCGTGCATCGCTCAAAGCAAGCGGAGCGGTTTCCGCCGGCACGTTGATAGCGCGCCACACGTTGATGATGGCGAATCGGTGCTTCAGCAAGTCATCCGCCTCCTCGGGAAGGATATCGCGAACCCGTTGAGCCGCAGAGGCATCCGTATAATCATTGTGGATGACCTTGGAAGGCTCGCGGCTCAGACGCTCACCCCTTATGTCACGGGAATCGCCCCGGCGGGTAAAGTCGAACACAACGACCCGTTCAGCGCCCGTCGCGGCCATTACAAGATCTTGCACTTCGGTCTCATAGACGGTGGCGACCTGGTCATCGTCGTAGAAATCGTTGACGGCGGAGTGGTGATCCACAAGCTCAAAACCCTCCCGGTCCAGCGTTGGCGCCTCGGCTTCAGCCCGGGCGTCCAGCATGTCGACGCTGATCATCTCGAACTGACCGGACATGGAAAGGCCTGCATCCGCACCACCTTCGGAGGCGATATAGACCGGACGCACATGCTTGTACTCTTCCCTGGGCACCAGGAAATTCAGTTCGGCCCGGATATGTTCCCGTTGTGACATGATGATCCTCCACACGGCCTCCACCATCACGTAATCAGTTTAGCAGTCCTGTTCTCTGCCGCACTAGCCAAGACAGGCTATTGCCGGTTATGCGTACCCCTCCCTACCCTTCACCTCTGTAAATTCGGGAGGTGGAAGCATGCCCTCAGAAACAGACGTCATCATTATCGGAGCCGGCGCGGCGGGCCTGTCCGCCGCCAAGGAACTGAAGCGCCGTGGTGTGAATTTTATCGTTCTTGAAGGCTCCCATCGTATCGGCGGTCGAGCATATTCGGAAGAGATAGCCCCCGACATCTGGTTCGATCTGGGCTGCAGCTACCTGCATCAGGGTGACATCAATCCCTTCGTTCCTATCGCCGATGACCTTGGCGTTGTCATCGGCAGGGAACACGGCGACCTGTTCGATAAGACATTCAAGCGGCTTCACCGAAACGGCGCACCATTGTCGGATGAAGACACGACCCGGCATAATCAATTTCGGGAGAGCTGTTACAAGGCCATCCAGGAAGCCGCGGATAGAGGGGAAGACGCGGCCATCGCCGACCTGATCGATCTGGAAAACGAGTTCGCCCCGCCGTTCCTGAACGGCATGGCGGCGTCATGCGCACAGGACATCGATCAACTCTCGGCTCTGGACGTCGCCAGTTTTTGGGAAGGCCCCGACATTCCCATACTTGAGGGCTACGGCAATCTGGTCGCCAAGTGGGCACAGGATATTGATGTTTCCCTCAACACCCGCGTGGATGCGATCGACTGGTCAGGTGAAGATATCGCCGTGGAAACGCCGAAGGGAACCATCAGCGGACGTGCGGTTTTGAGCACCGTATCCAATGGTATCCTAGCGGCGGGCGATATCCGCTTCACGCCCGGCCTGCCCGACTGGAAGACGGAAGCCTTTACCAACATACCCATGGGAACGCTCAACAAGACCTGCGTGCACTTCGACAAGGACGTGTTCGGTCCGGACGGGCGGGGTCATCACACGACCTGGAACGACGACGGCGACGGGTGCGGTATTGAAGCCAGCGTCATGGGCCTCAACACCGCCGTCACCTTCATCGGCGGCAGGCACGCCGTCTGGCTCGAAAAACAGGGCCAACAGGCCGGTCACGATTTTGCCGTGGATTGCATCGCCGATGTCTTCGGCAACGATATCCGCAAGCACGTGACCCGCTCCATCGTCACCGCCTGGACAACGGAGCCCTGGACCCACGGCTCCTACGCCATGTGCAGGCCGGGCCAAACCCATCAGCGTCAGGAACTGGCGCGGCCCATCGATGATCGTCTGTTCTTCGCCGGCGAAGCCACCATCGTCGGCCCGCAGGCTTGTTGCCACGGGGCCTTTATGTCGGGTGTCCGGGCAGCGGAGGAAATCGCCACCGTACTCGGTTGAACGTGTTATGGTAGGCGATGAGCGCGCTCACCCACCATCAGGACGGTTTCGACCCGCAAATACCCTTTGATGTCAGCGTTGTCATGCCGACGCTCCTTCGGCCAGGCCTGCTCAAGGCGGGCCGGTCCGTATTCTCCCAGATAAATGTTTCCCGCATCCAGCTTTTGATCGGCATCGACCGTGCAGACGGCGACAGGGCGATACTGGACCGGTTGCGGGATGAATGTCCAAACCATTGCGCCGTCACCGTGCTTGACCTGGGGTACTCCACGGCGGAAATCAACGGTGGCATTCACCCAACCAATGACGGCGGTTCTCTCAGGAGCCTTCTGACATTCGCCGCCAACAGCCGTTATGTGGCTTACCTGGACGACGACAACTGGTGGGCAGAGGACCATCTCCCTTCACTGTTGAAAGTCATTCAGGGAAAGACCTGGGCCTACACTGACCGCTGGTTCGTCAACCCTGAAACGGAACAACCTATCTGCATCGACGAATGGGAATCCACCGGGCCGGACAAGGGCATCTACAATGTTGCCTTCGGGGGATTCGTGGATCCGAACTGCCTGATGATCGACAAGCTCGCCTGCCTGGATGCAATCCATCAATGGTGTATGCCGTTCTCACACTCCAAGAGCGGAAAGCTCGGCGCCGACCGGAACGTTTTCAAGGCGTTGCGTGAGCGTGGTGGAGGCGCTGCGACGGGCCGGGCAAGTGTCTATTACGTTCTGAGCGCCGTCGATGCGGACGGCCGGAAACGGATCGCCCGCTTGAAAGAGATCGAAGCGGAACAGGCCCAAAACGGATAACGTCGTTTATTAAGATGCCATCAACTGTCGGAGCACGTAATGCAGGATGCCGCCGTGGCGGTAGTAATCCACCTCGTCCAGGGTATCGATGCGGCAGAGTACCGTGGTTTCAACGGATGAGCCGTCGGCGCGGATAATCTTGAGGTTCAGATCCATGCGCGGCTTCAGGCTGCCGGCAATACCGGAGATATCGAAGGTTTCCGTACCGTCCAGGCCAAGGCTCTCGCGGCTTTCGCCATCCTTGAACTGCAGCGGCAGCACGCCCATACCGACGAGGTTGGAGCGGTGAATGCGCTCGAAGCTCTCGACGATCACCGCCTTGACGCCCAGCAGGCGCGTTCCCTTGGCCGCCCAGTCACGGCTTGAGCCGGTGCCGTATTCCTTGCCACCGATAACGACCAGCGGCGTTCCTTCGTCCGCGTACTTCATGGCGGCGTCGTAGACCGCCATTTGCTCAGCCGAAGGTTGATGCTTCGTCACGCCGCCTTCGATGCCCGGCACCATTTCGTTTCGGATGCGGATGTTGGCGAACGTGCCCCGCATCATCACTTCGTGGTTGCCGCGCCGCGATCCATAGGAATTGAAGTCCTCGGGCCGGACCTGATAGCCCAAGAGATATTCACCCGCCGGGCTGTCCTTCTTGATGGCGCCCGCCGGGCTGATGTGATCGGTGGTCACGGAATCGCCCAGGATCAAGAGCGGCCGTGCGCCGGAGATATCCTCCGGTTCGCCCGGTTCCGCACCCATGCCTTCGAAATAGGGCGGGTTCTGCACGTAGGTAGAACTGTCGTCCCAGGCATAGGTGCCGCCGGCAGCACCCTTGATGGCCTGCCATTCCTTGGGTCCCTCATAAACATTCCCATACCGGGCAGCGAACATGTCCGCACCCAGGCAGGACTGGACCGTGTCGGCCACTTCCTTGTTGGAGGGCCAGATGTCTTTCAGGTACACAGCATTACCATCAGAGTCCTCGCCCAGCGGATCGTTGAACATATCCACCGTCAGGGACCCGGCCAGGGCATAGGCCACCACCAGCGGTGGCGAAGCGAGGTAGTTGGCGCGCACGTGTGGGCTAATTCGGCCTTCGAAATTGCGATTGCCGGAAAGCACGGCTGTGGCGACGAGGTCACCACCTTCGATGGCGCCGGCGATTTCCGGGGCCAGCGGGCCGGAGTTGCCGATACAGGTCGTGCAGCCGAAGCCGACGATCTGGAAGCCCAATGTGTCCAGATGCTCCTGCAAACCGGCCTTTTCCAGGTAATCGGCGACAACCTGCGAGCCCGGCGCAAGCGAGGTCTTGACCCAGGGCTTGGACATAAGCCCCTTCTCGGCGGCATTGCGGGCCAGCAAACCGGCTGCCACCAGAACGGAGGGATTTGAGGTGTTGGTGCACGAGGTAATGGCGGCGATCACTACGTCCCCATCGCTTAAAGCGTAGTCCTTGCCATCCACCGCCTGCTCACGGGGGGCATCCGCACCGGCCATGTCCTTCAGCGTGCCGGCGAAGCTCGATGCGCCGTTTTTAAGATCGATACGGTCCTGCGGGCGCTTGGGCCCGGAAATGCTGGGCTCGACGGTGGAAATGTCCAGTTCCAGCGTATCGGTGAAGACGGGATCGTCCTCGCCTGCATCGCGCCACAGGCCCTGTTCTTTCGCATAAGCCTCGACCAGGGCCACCGTATCGGCGTCGCGCGCCGTGGCGCGCAGGTAATTAAGCGCCTCGTCGTCAATGGGGAAGAAGCCGCATGTGGCGCCGTATTCCGGGGCCATGTTGGCGATGGTGGCGCGGTCGGCGAGACTCAGGTTATCGAGGCCGGGGCCGAAGAATTCGACGAACTTGCCAACCACGCCTTTGGCGCGCAGCATTTCCACCACCTTCAGGACAAGATCGGTCGCCGTGTTGCCTTCCTTCATCTTGCCGGTCAGCTTGAAGCCGATCACTTCGGGGATGATCATGGAAACGGGCTGACCCAGCATGGCGGCTTCCGCTTCGATGCCGCCGACGCCCCAGCCCAAAACCGCGAGACCGTTGACCATGGTGGTGTGGCTGTCCGTACCGACCAGGGTATCGGGCATGGCGACGGTCTTGCCGCCCTCTTCCTGGGTCCACACGGCTTTCGACAGGTATTCCAGATTGACCTGATGGCAGATGCCCGTGCCCGGCGGCACAACGGTGAAGTTGTCGAACGCGCCCTGCCCCCATTTCAGGAAGGTATAACGTTCGCCGTTACGCTCGAACTCGCGCTCGATGTTGACGTCCATGGCCGTGGCAGACGCACTTTCGTCCACCATGACCGAGTGGTCGATGACCAGGTTACAGGTGGAGAGCGGATTGATCTTCTGCGGATCGCCGCCCACCTTGACCATGGCGTCACGCATGGCGGCCAGGTCCACCACGGCGGGAACGCCGGTAAAGTCCTGCATCAGCACCCGCGCCGGGCGATAGGCGATTTCGTGGGTCGAGGTCCGCTCGTTCGCCCAGGCGGCGCAGGCCTTCACGTCATCAACAGAAACGGTTCGCCCATCCTCGTAACGCAGGAGGTTTTCCAGCAGAACCTTGAGCGATTTGGGCAGCTGAGCAACGTTGCCGATACCGGCTTCCTCTGCAGCCCGGAGGCTGAAATAGTCGTATGCCTTGCCGTTCACATCCAGGGTGCGGCGGGTGTTAAGCGTGTCCTGACCGGTAATGGGCATGGATGGCTCCTCGTCCTCAATTGTATCGTTGTTAGCTGAACATTATATAGTAGAGCAAACCTGCCCATGCATGCATTTTTCTTCGCAAGCGCACACTTGAGTCGTTATTCAATAACGTTCTAATGAACAGAATGTGATTTGAGCGGAACAATTGTGTCAGGCAAAAACTAAAACGAATAGACCGCAACTTTTTCACATACCGGAGACCCCCTATGGATCCCCTGTTTTTCGGCGCTATCGCCGTGCTGGCCGTCATTTCATTTTTGCTGGCGCCGCGCGCCATCGACGCCAACGGGTTTTTCCGGGGCTGGCGGGCGGATGGCGGGCAACCGGGCCTGCTGACGCTCATATTCTCTCAGGTCACGACCTGGATTTTCGCCCGTTCCCTGCTGACCGCCGCCATTCTGGGGTATTACTACGGCATCGCGGGCGGGCTCGCCTATACGGCCTATTACCTGTCATTCCTGACCGGCGGGGCCATCATCCGCTCGCTCCGCTTTACGCATGGCTTCGATAGCGTCCAGGACTTCCTGCGCGACCGCTTCGGCCGTGGCGGCGTCGCCTGCTACAACGTGGTGATCGCCGTCAGGCTGTTGTCCGAGGTGTTCGCGAACCTGCTTGTCATCGGCATCATTTTCGGCGAGACGGGCACGATGGCCTATGTCGCCGCCATCGTGGCGCTGGCGCTGTTTACGCTGGGCTATTCCATGCTGGGCGGCCTGAGCGCATCGCTCCGCACCGACGTGTTCCAGATGTCGGCGTTCCTCGCCGTATTCGCCGTGGTGCTGGTTATGCTGTTTACCACCGATATGTGGTCGTGGAGCGCGGCGCTTGCCAGCAGCCCCGATCCCGCCGGTCCCGGCTGGATATTGCTGTGCGTCGCCGGCCTGCAGGTCTGGAGCTACCCGCTGCACGACCCGGTGATGATGGACAGGGGCCTGATTGCCGACAGGCGCACGACCATGCGCAGCTTCGGCCATGCGGCGTGGATCAGCATGCTCTGTATCCTGGGCTTTTCCCTGCTTGGCGTGTTCGCCGGAATCCATTCGCTTGACGGTGAGACGCTTCAGATTTCCCTCGCCCGACTGCTTGGGGAGAACACCATGATCTTCGTCAACCTGGCGCTGATCGTATCCGCCGTATCAACCCTCGATTCGACGCTTTCCAGCGCCTCCAAGCTAACCATTTCGGACATGGCCCTGGCGCACCCCAGCGTACGCAACGGGCGCATCGCCATGGCGCTGTTCATGCTGGGCGGGCTGGTATTCCTGTTCGGCGGCACCAAGGACTTGTACAGCGCCGTCGCTGTTTCCGGCACCGCATCCATGTATTTGGCCCCCGTGATCTTCTTCTCTATCTGGGGCGGATCAAGGCGCATCCCTCTATGGAGTTATTACCTGAGCTTCCTTGCCGCCATGGCGGGCGCCGTCCTTTATTACGTGGAAGCGGGCGGCATGGTTAGCTTGATGTCGCCGCTGACGGGGCTGGAGCATAAATACGCCAAGCTGCTGGCGATATCCGCCGCCGTCCTGGTTATCGGCAACGCGGGCTTCGTTATCGGCATGCTGACCAACCGGCGGGTTAAAACACCAAAAACGGCTTGACCGTAAGCATATCCGCCGCCGCATTCCGGTGCTGGTTTCATTTCCGTAATTCCCATCAAATGACCTCAATTGAGGCATAATGTCGCCACAATCGATGGCTAACTTCATCACCATAGACCTCCTCGTCTATACCCATACCAGAGAACTTCTCCCCCCTCATTCTCTGGTCCCCCCTCGGGCTATCGAGCCCAGACTTAAACGGCCGGAACCCTACCGGCCGTTTTTTTTTGCTTTGGCTTCATGAAGAATTCGTTTGCGAAGAATAGCTAATTCAGCATGATCCGCGCCTATGAATCTGTTTCAGTTCCTGATCACTAGCCCTCGGTTCCTGGCTTTCGGTTTTCTGATGGCCTTTTTCTCATCGTTCGGCCAGACCTATTTCATCTCGTTGTCCGGCGCCGAGATCAGGGCCACGTTCGACCTCAGCCACGGCGATTTCGGCGGCATCTATTCCGTCGGAACGCTGAGCAGCGCCATCCTGCTGCTCTGGGCCGGACGAAAAATCGACGACGTGGATTTGAGGCTTTATACCCTGCTGGTCTGTATCGGCATGGCTGTCGCCACCTTCGGCATGTCCGTCGTCAGTTCGGTGGTGTGGCTTTTTCCTGTGATCTTCGGTCTCAGGTTCTCCGGGCAGGGACTGATGTCCCATATCGCCACCGTCGGCATGGCGCGGTACTTCGATGCACACCGTGGCAAGGCCATCAGCATCGCCGCCATGGGCTACCCCGCCGCCGAGGCCGTGTTCCCGTTTATCGTCGTTACCCTGATCGCGCTGATCGGCTGGCGTGAAATGTGGATGATGATCAGCATTGTCGTCCTGGTGGGCATTACGCCCCTGTTTCTGTGGTTGCTGAAAGGCCATACGGAACGCCACCGTAACCTGATGGAAGAAACCCTGGCCGGGGAAAACGGCAGAGAGTCCAAGGGTTGGACACGCGGCCAGATGCTAAAGGATCCTCGATTTTATATTCTTGTTCCGGCCATCCTGGCGCCTTCCTATATCGGCACCGGATTCCTTTTTCATCAGGTCCATCTGGTCGAGGTCAAGGGGTGGGAACTATCCTGGTTTGCCGGCGTTTTTGTCGCCTTCGCCATCGGTCAGACCACCGCGGCGTTGACCACAGGGCTGCTCGTGGACCGGTTCAGTGCGATCAAGGTCATTCGAATCGAACTGCTGCCCCTGGCCGTCGGCCTGGTGTTCCTGGCCCTGTTCTCCAGCCCCTGGATTGCCGTCGTCTATATGGTGTCCCTCGGCGTCACGTCCGGTATCAGCGCCGTAACCCACGGCGCCGTTTGGGCTGAATTGTATGGCGTTACCCACCTGGGCGCCATCAAGGCCGTGGGAACATCACTGATGGTTCTGGCTTCGGCCCTGTCGCCGCCCATGATGGGGTGGGCCATCGATGCGGGTGTTACCATGGAAGCCATTGCTGTCGCCTGTGCCGTATACTGCTGCGCCGCAGCCATTCTCGTGGTGTTCGTCAAGCCCAGAACAAATCGTCCCTAAGCTAGTTTGTAGAAGCCCTGACCCTGTTTTGCCTTTCCGGGCCTGAAACCTTGCGCTAGGGTCCGGTGCCATGAACCAGTTTTCCGGATCAGACCTAGTATGCGTGCGTGGCGAGCGGACCGTATTCACCGGTTTGTCGTTCAGTCTGGAGGCAGGCGGCATGCTGTTATTGGTTGGACCCAACGGCAGCGGGAAATCCAGCTTGTTGCGCCTCATGGCGGGCTTGTTGCGGCCCGAACAGGGGTTCATCAACTGGCAGGAAGAAGATATCCGTGAAGATCCGGAAGCCCACGGCGGGCGGTTGCATTATGTCGGCCACCATGACGCCATCAAACCGGTGCTGACGGTTTCCGAAAACCTGAAGTTCTGGGCCGAAATGCACGGCGGCAGGGATAGCGCCGATGAGCGCATCAAGGCAGCCCTGGAAGGGCTTGGAATCGGTCATCTTTACGACGTTCCCGCACGTTTCCTGTCCGCCGGTCAGAAACGGCGCACCTCGCTAGCCCGCATTCTCGCCGCACCCGCACCGTTGTGGCTGCTGGACGAGCCGACCACGGCGCTGGACAAGGATGCCGTCGCCGCCCTCGAAACGCTTATCGAGAAGCATCGCTCCGCCGGCGGCATGACAGTAATTTCCACCCATGCACCGATCAGGGGCGAGGGCGCCGAAACGCTCGACCTGACCCCCTATGCCGAAGCGGCCAGGAATATTCAGGACGGGAGCGAAGCGGCATGACAGAGCGGTTTATCCTGTTGATCTATCGCGACCTGCGCCTGGCTCTACGCCAGGGTTTGGACAGCTTCATGGTTGTCATGTTTTTCGTGATCGCCGTGGTGCTGTTTCCCTTTGGCGTCGGGCCGGAACCGAACATTCTGGCGCGCATCGCCGCCGGCGTTATCTGGGTTGCGGCGCTGTTGTCCACCATGCTCTCCCTGGAACGCTTGTTCCTGACCGATTATGAGGACGGCTCGCTTGAACTGCTGACCCTGTCGCCGGTCGCTCTTGAGGTGTTGGTTTTGGCCAAGGTTATCGCCCACTGGCTGACGACGGGACTGCCGTTGATCGCCGCCGCGCCACTGCTGGCGGTCCTGCTCAACATGGACGCTGACGGGTTCTGGGTCCTGATCGCGGCGCTGGCGCTGGGCACGCCAACGCTCAGCCTGCTGGGCGCCGTGGGTGCGGCGCTGATCCTGGGCTCCCGTCGTGGTGGCGTTCTATTGTCGCTTCTGATCCTGCCGCTGTTTATTCCAGTGCTGATTTTCGGCGTCAGCGCCGTTGACGGCGCCATCGGCGGTTACGAGATCAAGGCACAATTCCTGATCCTGGGCGGCTTGCTGGCCCTTGCCCTGCCGCTGTGTCCCTGGGCTGCGGCGGCCGGCATCCGCCAGGCGCTTGAATAGGGCTTATTGGGTTATGGACACTCACCGGGCAATGGAGTAGGACAACGCCATCATGGCCATGATCGAACGCTTTGCGAATCCCAATCGCTTTTTAAACATCGCGCGCCCGTTGGTGCCGTGGATTGGCGGACTGACGCTGCTCTCAATCGGCGTCGGCTTGTATCTGGGATTGTTCAATGCTCCCGCCGATTACCAGCAGGGTGAGAGCGTGCGCATCATGTACGTCCACGTGCCCGCCGCGTGGATGGCCATGTTCTGCTATACATCCATGGCGATTGCTTCCGCCGTGGGCCTGATCTGGAAGCATCCGCTGGCCGATGTGGCGGCCAAGGCGACCGCCCCGGTGGGCGCCGTATTCACTTTTCTGGCGCTGCTTACCGGTTCGCTGTGGGGCAAGCCCATGTGGGGCACCTGGTGGGTGTGGGATGCGCGCCTGACCTCGGTGCTGATCCTGTTTTTCCTCTATATCGGCTACATGGCGCTGGCAAACGCCTTCGATAATCCGCAACGCGGCGCCAAGGCCGCCGCTATCCTGGCCCTGGTCGGGTTCGTCAACGTACCGATCATCAAGTTTTCCGTGGACTGGTGGAATACCCTTCACCAGCCGGCCAGCGTTATCCGCATGGACGGGCCTTCCATTCATCCCAGCATGCTGTGGCCTCTGCTGTTCATGGCCGTGGGCTATACGCTGTTCTATCTCTGGGTTCTGATCATCCGCATTGATGCGGACGTGACGGCCGGAAAGATTCGCGCCATTCGTCAACGCCGGGTGCATGGCTGATATTGTTCAAACAAGACCAATAGCCCTACATTCAGTGCGGAAAAAACACATCTTTTATTTACGCAAGTGGTTATTATGGTAACCTCTTAATCGCGTCTACTCCGATTCTCGAGAAAATTTTGCTCGGGAAATGGCGGCCAAGGGGGGCTTGGTAGCCAGGTGCCGATAATAAGGCACCGAAACAGAGGGGTAGAAAAATGAAGCATCTGTTTATGCTGCTGGTTGGCGCGTTCTTGCTATTCACCGTCAACGCACAAGCGGCCGTTCCTGAAAACGTATCGCCCGATGTCGCAGCCCAGAAAGGCTGTCTCTCGTGCCATGAAGGTATCGAGGAGTTCACCCAGGGCGAGATGATGAACCAGATCAAGGCCATCGCCGAGGAGCACATGGATCCCGGCGGGTGCGTCACGTGTCACGGCGGAACGCCGGGCGGGCTGACCAAGGATGAAGCCCATAGCGGCGCGCCGGCGGACCTGACAGATTCCGGCGGACCGGACATGTTCTTTCCCGATCCGGGTAGCGTGTGGATCGCCGACAAGACCTGCGGTCAGTGCCACGGCGATTATGCGGAACGCGTCCGCAAGTCGTTGATGAACACGGAAGCCGGCAAGCTGCAGGGCAACCTGTGGTCCTGGGGCCTGCAGGAAGACCACAAGGTCATCTGGGGCAACTACACCCAGGAAGACGAGGATGGCCCCGAACCCATCGCCGGAACGGATGCTTATAAAAGCTACATGACGGCCATGATCGCCGAACACCCCGATCAGTTCCCGTCAAAACAGACTCAAATCCCCGAAGTTGACGTCAACGAAGTCTCCTCACACCCCAATCTCGCTGGCATCACCTATTCGCGTCAGCAATGTCAACGCTGTCACGTCGGCGTGACGGGTCGCGAAAAGCGGGGTGACTTCCGCGGCACCGGTTGTTCGTCGTGCCACGTTCCCTATTCCAATGAAGGCTTGTATGAAGGCAACGATCCCACCATAGACAGGACGGTCCAGGGCAAGCTGCTGGTTCACACGTTGCAGGCCACGCGGAAGTCAAAGGTCACCGTGGGTGACATCACCTACTCGGGCATTCCGACGGAAAGTTGCAATACCTGCCATAACCGCGGCAAGCGTATCGGTGTCAGTTATCAGGGCATCATGGAATTCCCTTATGGCTCACCCTACAACGAGTCTGGTGGAAAACAGCCCAAGCTGCACACCAAGAAGTACCTGAAGATCAAGGGAGACCTGCATCATCAGGTTGAAAGCCGTCCGGAGAATCCTCAAGGCGGTCTGTTGTGTCAGGATTGCCACACTTCCATCGACATGCATGGCGACGGAAACATGCCGGGCACCACACTGGCGCAGGTGGAAATCGAGTGCGAAGACTGTCACGGCACGGTTGAGAAGTATCCTTGGGAACTTCCGCTGGGTCATGGCGAGGAATTCCAGAAGGATATCGGCGATACGCCCCGTGGCCTGTCCGAGGATGAACCGGAAGAATTCATCTTCGCCACCAGTTATCCGATGCAGGATGGTTACCTGCTGACCGCCCGCGGCAATCCCTTCGGCAACGTGGTCAAGAGCGGCAAGAAGGTTGTGTTGCATTCGGCCTCCGGTCTTGATTTCGAGGTGCCGGTGCTGAAACAGCTCCGCCTCGACAAGACCTGGAAGTCCAAGGACGCCATGATCGCCATGTCGAGGGTCGGCGCGCACATGGAGAGCATGGAATGCTATGCCTGCCATGCCGACTGGGCGCCGCAGTGCTATGGCTGCCACGTCACGGTGGACTATTCGGAGGGCAAGACCGATGTCGACTGGATCTCCAACGCCAACACCATGGGCGCGGATGGTCTTTCCGCCGACAACGAGCTTGGCACCAATGGCGTCAAGAGCGCCGGTAAGGTCTCCGAGACCCGTTCCTACCTGCGTTGGGAATCCCCGACCCTGGGTATTAACGGCGAAGGCCGCGTCAGCCCGATGATGCCGGGTTGCCAGGTCATCACCACGGTGATCGATAAGGACGGCAACACCGTCGCCCGGAACGAGACCTGGATGACCCCGGACGCCGGTGGCACGAAGGGCCTCGACCATGCTGCGGTGCAGCCGCACACGGCAGGCCGCCGGGCCCGGACGTGCGAGAGCTGTCACGACAATCCGAAGGCTCTCGGCTACGGCATCGAGGATGGTCGCTTCCTGACCGAACAGGCGACCGACCTGATCGTGGAACTGCAAACGGCTACGGGCGAGACGATCCCGAGTCAGTATCAGGTCCAGTCACCGGCCATACCGTCGCTTGATCACGACCTGTCGCAGATCGTGACCCGGGACGGCAAGCAACTGGTTACCGTTGGCTCCCACTGGCCGCTGACCAGCCCGCTGCCGCAGGACATGCGTGACAAGATGGAACGCACCGGCCTGTGCATGGGTTGTCACCAGAACATGGTTGACCAGGCATTCTGGGACAAGGTCAGCACGCCTGGCTGGGTGACCAACAACCAGCACCAGGCGGTGATGGAAAAACTGTTGAAGGCTTTCGCCAACCAGCAGTAACCCTGATCAGCCTCCCCGAAAGGGCAAAACAGGGAAACGGGGCCCGATATGTTCGGGCCCCGTTTTTTCTTTCCCTCCTCAATTCATAAATTAGAATGATTATGAAAAATTACCCTATAACTCACCGTTGGAGGCGAAAATGAAACGTCTAGTCTTTGCCGGCATTGTGTGCCTGCTGGCCGCACCCGGACAGTCCCTGGCTAGCATCCAGTTTCTCACGGTCGGCGATCTGGTGGAGGTCTGTCAGGAGGGGCGCAACCAGTCTGAAGCGGGGCGCGATTCGGAAGAAATCTGCCACATGTACCTGAAAGGATACCTGGATGCCTATGAGGCCGGGAACCAGAGCACGTTGTGCATACCCGATACGATCACCAGCGTCGCTGATATGAGCGACGCCATA
Organism: uncultured Thalassospiraceae bacterium; assembly: GCA_964344255.1. Taxonomy (GTDB): domain Bacteria; phylum Pseudomonadota; class Alphaproteobacteria; order Rhodospirillales; family Casp-alpha2; genus JAJFIE01. The sequence goes on along the minus strand of CAYFMQ010000004.1, from coordinate 95,512 downwards.
TTCCGGTGGGGTGTCTATAACCAGGATAAACTGGACCAGCCAGCCGTCGCAGCCGTCCAAGGCGCCCTGGCGTGTCCGTGAATAATTTTTTTTGCGTCAGATCATTTTCACGCCTTATTTAATCGTTATGATGCACTCATAATTAAGGGGCTAAACAAAATGAGCCTGCCTGAAAATACGGAGATAACGTGACGTCACTTTCATCATTTCTTGACATGGGCGGATACGGCGCTTTCGTGTGGCCGAGCTTCGCCATATCCGCCGTCCTGCTGATCGGTGTCTTTTATCTTAGCGTCCGCAGCCTGAAGGCCAACCGCCTGGCGTTGGAATCCTTGAGCGCAGAAAGCAACGCATCGTCTCCATCTTCCCAACAGACTGAGGGGTCAACCTCCGGTGAAACGCAAGCATAAGCGCCTGACATTCGTCGTCATCGCGGGCGTTCTGATCGCCGTCGCTGCTGCCTTGGTGCTGACGGCCTTCGATGAAAATATCGTGTTCTTCCGTACGCCCACGGACGTCGCCGAAAACAAGGTGAAAGTGGACCAACGCATTCGCCTCGGCGGATTGGTCGAAGATGATAGCGTCGAACAGGGAGCCGACGGGCTGGTCATGTTCCGTGTCACCGATACGGCCCACTCGGTGCCGGTGCAGTTCAAGGGTATTTTGCCGGACCTGTTTCGCGAGGGACAGGGTGTGGTCACGGAAGGCAAGTTGGTGAACGGCGTGTTCATGGCCGATGAGGTGCTTGCCAAGCATGACGAGAACTACATGCCGCCGGAGGTCGCCGACGCCATCAAGGATGCCGGCCAATGGAAAGGTTCGGAAGGACAGTCGCAGTGATGACGGAACTGGGTGTTGCCGAGCTAGGCCATTTCGCTCTGATCCTCGCCATGTTCGTGGCGGCGGCCCAGGTCGTTCTTCCGCTTGCGGGTGCGGCACGCAACCATGCCCCCTGGATGGCTTTCGCCAAGCCCGCCGCTCTGGCGCAGTTTTTCCTGATGGCCGTTTCATTCGGGTGCCTGACCTGGGCATTCATGGTTTCCGATTTCTCGCTCGCCGTGGTCTACCAGAATTCCCATTCCGACAAGCCCATGATCTACAAGATTTCCGGCACCTGGGGTAACCATGAAGGCTCCATGCTGATGTGGGTGCTGATCCTGAGCATCTTCGGCGCTGCCGTTGCTCAATTCGGCAGGAACCTGCCGCCGACCCTGCGGGCCAGGGTGCTGGGTGTGCAATCCCTGGTGTCCATGGGCTTTTACCTGTTCATCCTGTTTACCTCCAATCCCTTCAATCGCATGGTGCCGCCCCCCGCCAATGGTGAAGGGCTAAACCCGTTACTGCAGGATCCCGGCCTCGCCTTCCATCCGCCCATGCTGTATCTGGGCTATGTGGGCTTTTCCATGGCCTTCTCCTTCGCCATCGCGGCCCTGCTGGAAGGCAAGGTCGATGCCGCCTGGGGGCGCTGGGTCAGGCCCTGGACGCTGGCGGCGTGGGCGTTCCTGACGGGCGGGATCGCACTCGGCTCCTGGTGGGCCTATTATGAGCTCGGCTGGGGCGGCTGGTGGTTCTGGGACCCGGTGGAAAACGCCTCGTTCATGCCGTGGCTGGCCGGAACGGCGTTGCTGCATTCCGCCACCATGGTGGAAAAACGCGACACCATGAAGGGCTGGACGATCTTCCTGTCCATCGTCACGTTCTCCTTGAGCCTGCTCGGCACCTTCCTGGTTCGTTCCGGCGTGCTGACCAGTGTTCACGCTTTCGCTACAGACCCGGCACGTGGCGTCTTTATCCTGATCCTGTTGATCATCGTCATCGGCGGTTCGCTGGCGTTGTTCGCCTGGCGTGGCCCCGCCATGCGTAATACCGGCATCTTTCAGCCCGTCAGCCGCGAAGGTGCGCTTCTGGTCAACAACCTGATCATGACCACGGCGACGGCGGCTGTTTTGCTGGGCACACTCTATCCCCTGTTCCTGGACGCCATTGACGGCGGCAAGGTTTCCGTCGGCCCGCCCTACTTCAATACCGTCTTCATTCCGTTGATGATCCCCATGATCGCCGCCATGGCCGTCGGCCCCATGCTGGGTTGGAAGCGGGCCGAACTCGGTTTGGCGCTCAAACGCCTGTGGCTGGCCTTCATCGCAACTGCCATTACCGCCATCGTCGTTTGGGCCTATGCATCGGAAGGCCCCGTGTTGGGTGTTGTCGGCATGGCTATGGCTGCATGGCTGGGCGTCGGCACGCTGGTCGAACTGGCGGAACGCATCCGTCTATTCCGTGAGCCGTTTGGCTCCTCGATGTCGCGCCTGGCGCGTACGCCCAGGGCCAGCTGGGGCATGACGCTAGGCCATTTAGGTCTCGCTATCGCCGTTGCCGGCATGGCTGGCGCGGGCGGCTGGAAACAGGAATCCATCCAAACCCTGAGCCCCGGCGAAAGCGTCGATGTCGGTGGTTACACCTTTACCTTCGAAGGCGCGGAAGAGGGTCGTGGCCCAAACTATTTCCTGACCAAGGGCACCTTTACGGTGACGCGCGACGGTGAGACCATCGCCACCTTGAACCCGGAAAACCGCCGCTATCCCGTCCGTTCCATGCCGACGACGGAAGCCGCCATTTACACGCTCTTCATGGGGGATCTCTACGCTGTGATTGGCGACCCGGACGGCACGGAAGGCGCATACGTTACGCGTATCTACTGGAACCCGCTGGTGGCCTGGATGTGGGTCGGTTCCCTAATCATGGCTGCAGCCGCTTGTATCAGCCTGAGTGACCGACGCTTCCGGGTCGGCGCACCGAAGCGAAGCAGGGCGCCTGCCGGCGCAACGGTGGCGGAAGCATGACGGAGCAAAACGCCATCCCCGCCAGCGCATCCCGGAAGCGGCTGATATTCATCCTGCCTGTCGTAATCTTCGGCGTGCTTGCCATCTATTTCGCTGTCGGTTTGACCAAGGATCCGCGGAAGCTGGAATCAGTTCTGATCAATACGCCGGTGGCGGATTTTCAGTTACCCCCCATCAAGGGACGGTCGCACCCGGCCCAATATGAACCACGTGAATGGGGCCTGGAAAGCGCCGACTTCAAGGGAGAGGTTGCGCTGCTTAATGTTTTTGGTTCCTGGTGCGTCGCCTGCCAGGTGGAGCATCCCTTCCTGATGGAAGTAAAACAGACTTCAGATGTTCCCATCCATGGTATCGACTGGCGGGAAGTTAGCCCGGACGCAGGACCCAATTGGCTCAAGAAATTTGGCGATCCCTATGACCTTGTCGGTGACGATCCCGTTTCAAAGGGCGCGATTGCCTTTGGCGTCACGGGCGCACCGGAGACCTTCATCGTCGATAAGCAAGGCGTCATCCGCTACAAGCATATCGGCCCCCTGAGCCGTGAAATATGGGACGATACCATCTATCCGCTGGTGCAGGAGCTTCGAAAACAGTGAGCATTCTTCGCATTCTGCCCCTCGCCGCGTTGGTTTGGGTGTTTAGCGTATCCATGCCCGTTCTGGCCGTCGAACCTGACGAGATGTTGGACGATCCGGCATTGGAGGAACGGGCCCGTGAAATCAGCGCCGGATTGCGGTGCGTTGTTTGCCAGAACCAGTCCATCGACGATTCAAATGCCCAACTGGCCAGGGACATGCGCGTGCTGGTGCGCGACAGATTGCTGGAAGGCGACAGCAACGAACAGGTTATGGATTATATCGTATCCCGTTACGGCGATTTCGTTCTGCTGGAACCGCCTGTGAAGACGTCAACTTATGTCTTGTGGTTCGGCCCTGTGTTAATTGTCGCCCTGGCGCTGCTTGCCTTTGTCACCATCTTCAGGCGGCGCAGCGGAACAGCGGTCGCATCCGGCAACGAGAAACCGGTTGGGCTGAGCAATGAGGAACAGGAACGCATTGAAGCTCTGTTGAAAGATACCGATGACAAGGCCGGAGGTTCCACCTGATGCTCTGGGTCGGAATTGTTATTATCAGCGCGATTACGCTCGCCATCCTCGTCATACCGTCACTTCTGGGGCGTAGGCAGGACAGCGCCGATTCCCGAAAGGACTATGACGCAGCCGTCTACAGGGATCAGCTCGCCGAGTTGGATCGCGATCTGGAACGTGGGCTGATTTCCGAAACAGAAGCGGAGACAGCCCGGATTGAAATCCAGCGGCGTCTGTTGGCTGCCGTCGATGCGGAAACCGAGCAGACGCATCTGATCGGCAGCGGAAACCGGTTCGTCATTCCAACGCTGTCCATGATCGCCTTCGTCGGCGCGGTTGTTTTGTATCTGGAACTTGGCTCACCGAATACGCCTGATTTCCCCTATGCCGAACGGGGCGATCTGGACTCTGCTCCCACCGTTGCCTCATCCGCTCATTCCGTCGATGAGGCAATTGCCCAACTGGAAGCGCGCCTCAAAGAAAATCCTGACGATCCAGAGGGTTGGGCGACACTCGGGCGAAGTTACCTGTCCATGGAAAAGTATCTGGAAGCCCAGAAAGCTTTCCTCAAGCTCTATGAGATTACCGGGGACATTATGGCCAAGGCGGAATACGCCGAAGCCCTGATTCTTGCTAGCGATTCCCAAATCACACCGGAAGCGCTGGACATTTTTGACGAAGTGTTACGCGTGGACCCTTATGACCCCAAATCCCGGTTTTATTTCGGCGTCGCAGCGGCACAGCAGGGTAATCTTAGCGGCGCGCTTCAGATCTGGACCGACCTGCTTCACCTGTCACCGCCGGATGCACCCTGGATCGATATTGTTCAGCGGCAGATTATCCGTGCTGCAGACGAGGCTGGGGTTGATCCGGCAAGCGTCGCGCCCACTGAACAGGCCATCCGCCTGGCGCTGGATGCCGACATCGAGTCTAGCAACATCAACACCAACACCACACAGGCTTCGCCGGGACCGTCTCAGGAAGATATCGAAAACGCCCAGCAAATGAGCGCTGACGAACAGATGGAGATGATTCGCTCCATGGTTCAACGTCTCGCGGATCGGCTGGAGGAAAACCCCGACGATTACGAAGGCTGGCTCAGGCTGGCTCAGGCATATGAAGTTCTCGGAGAAACTGAAAAAGCCGAAGAAGCCCGCCGCCGCGCTGCAGAAGCAGCGCCTTAGATCGGATCACGTTTAGACAGAAACGCATCGCGTTTCAGCGAAACGTGTGAATCCGATCGTTTTCTATATCATAGAGCAGAGGAACATGTTTTTTTGGCTCATGAGATAAGCCTAAGAAAACATGACCTGCTCTAGGATTTATCACAGGCATCACGTTATCCCTGTCTGGTCATTGACTGTGTTTCACCCTATAACGCAGCTTATGAGTATCGAAACCGTCATCGCCCTGATCATTGCAAGCTTCGTCCTTATGGCCACGCCGGGACCGGGTGTACTTGCCACCGTTGCGCGTGGCCTCGCTCATGGCCTGAGAGGCTCCATGAGTTTTATTTTGGGTATTGTCGCCGGCGATCTGGTTTATCTTCTGCTGGCGATCTTTGGCCTTGCCGCCATTGCCGAATCCTACGGCGAACTCTTCATCTTCGTCCGTTGGGCGGGCGCGGCTTATCTGATCTATCTGGGCATCAAGGCGTGGTGTGCGCCCGTTTCTCCTATCGAAGGTGTCTCGTCTCTCGGCGTAAAACCCTTCCGCGATTTTATCGGTGGGCTGTCCCTGACATTGGGCAACCCCAAGGTGATCGTGTTCTATACGGCGTTCCTGCCAACGTTTCTGGATCTTAGCACCCTCATGTTCCAGGATATCCTGATCGCCGCCTCCATCATCGTCGGCATGCTGATCCTGGTGCTGGTCAGTTATGCGTGGATGGCCGACCGGTCCCGGCGCCTGTTTCGTTCCGCACGCGCCATGCGTATCATGAACCGGAGCGCCGGGGGCGTGATGATCGGCGCCGGCGCCGTCATCGCAGTTCGCCAGTAAACTTCTTAACTGCAATAAGACAGGAGACAGGAAGCGTGAGCAGCTTCAAGACCATCGACCAGCTTGACGTCAACGGCAAACGGGTGCTGGTACGCACCGACCTGAACGTTCCCATGCATGACGGCAGGATAACAGACACCACGCGCATTGATCGCACGCTGCCGACTATCCGTGACCTGACCGCTAAGGGTGCCAGCGTCATCGTGCTGTCGCATTTCGGCCGCCCAAAGGGGCAGGTCGTTCCAGACATGAGCCTACGCCCTATCGCCGTGGCCCTAGGGGAAGCCCTGGGGGTGGACGTTCCATTCGCCGCCGACTGTATCGGTGAAGAAGCCGAAACCGTTGTCAATGCAGCGACACCAGGCAGTGTCGTTATGCTGGAAAACCTACGTTTCCATGCTGGCGAGGAAGGTAATGACGTCGACATGGCGTCGGCCCTTGCTGCTCTAGGTGACATTTACGTCAACGATGCTTTCTCGTGTGCCCACCGTGCCCATGCCTCGACGGAAGCCATCGCCAAACTGCTGCCGGCGGCGGCGGGCCGCCTGATGCAGGCGGAACTCGAAGCTCTGGAAGGGGCGCTGGAAAATCCCGAACATCCGGTCGCCGCCATTGTTGGCGGCGCCAAGGTTTCAACCAAGATGGCCGTTCTGGGACATCTGGTGGAGAAGGTCGACGTACTGGTCATCGGCGGCGGCATGGCGAACACGTTCCTCTATGCCGACGGTATGGATGTGGGTGCTTCATTGTGTGAGAAAGACATGGCCGCAGACGCCCGAGCCATTCAGGACGCCGCCGCCAATCATGGCTGTGAGATTATCTTGCCCAGAGACGCCGTCGTTGCCCGGGAATTCGTCGCCAACGCGCCCCACGAGACCGTCGGTTTGGATGCCGTGCCGGAAGACAGCATGATCCTGGATGCCGGACCGGCGACAATTGCTGCGGTCAATGACAAGCTTGCGGACTGCAAGACCTTGGTCTGGAACGGCCCCATGGGGGCGTTTGAAATGACGCCCTTCGATGCCGCCACCAACGCCGTGGCGCAGGAAGCCGCCCGACTGACGAAAGCCGGGTCGTTGCTCAGCGTCGCCGGAGGCGGTGATACTGTTGCCGCCCTTGCCAACGCGGGCGTGGTCGATGACTTCTCCTATGTCTCGACGGCTGGCGGTGCGTTTCTGGAATGGCTCGAAGGCAAGGAACTGCCTGGCGTGGCGGCGATGAAATCATCCGTTGCCTGAGTTAGTCGTTGTCACCCTGCCGGTCTTGCCTGGTTAGGTCAGGAGTAAAGCTATCCGTCTTGGCGGATGGCCCAAGCTTATGGACCAGGTCATCAAGCATGTTTTGCAGGTATTCGGACTGACTGAGCAGTTTGTTGGTCGCGGCCAGTGCTTGTGAGGAAGCGGTTGAGGCAATTTCCTGGGCCACCACATTGACCGTATCCAGTGAACCCCTAGCGGCGATGATTAAGCGTTCAGCCCTGTTCACCGCCTGCCTGATAGTATCAAACCGGCGACCTTCCTGGGATGGCTGCTGCTCCCCTCCCGGCAGGTAAACCAGTGTTTCATCGTCCTGCGACGAAGGCCGGTTGGGGGTGCGGAAAACCAACAGGTTGGCTTCGTCCCGGATCATGGCGACGCAGCTTTCCAACTCGGTGATGTGGCGTGTGGTATCGGACAGGGCCTGGATCAGGGTTTCGGTTCGCTCCACATCCCTTGCGGCATCTGTAACGAATTCGCTGAACTGGCTTAACTGCTTCGAGGCACTGCCGATAGGGCTACTGATCTGCGAAGCGGCCTGTGACGCCGCCATGACCGATGACGGCTGCACCGTGGGTTCCGGCGGCAACGTGGGCATAGGCGGCATGGATGGCGGCTCTTCGGATACCGGCGGGGGTGTTGTTTCCGGTGTTTCCGTTTCCCCGTCTTTTGCCGGGAGGGACAGATCGGGCTCATCCTCAGCAGTCGGCAAGTCCCTATCGGGTTCCGGAATTTCGTCTTCAAGCGGTTTTTCCACGGCCTCGGCAATGGCGCCCAGGGCGGCGCGCATGCGGGCGTCATCCAGTTCTGCCCGCAGATGATCGATCTCGGCCAAATGATCGAGCCATTTATCCAGCGCCCGGGCCAGATCACCGATGGAATCCTGATTGCCTCGTAAAGGCAAGGAAAGGGCGCGGTCACCATCCGCCAACTGCAAGGTCGCCTCGGCCAACCGGCGAACCGGTTTGGAGATGCTCCGCAACATGAGAATGCCGAACAGGATCAGGAAGGCGAGGATAGCGATGCTGCCGATAACCACCAATTGCCGTACCTGGAAGTGCTCGCTTTCAAAGGCGGCCGGTGCGGCGCGGCCGAACTGTTCGCTGAAATCGGTTATGGCGCGCAAGCTTGGTCCGACATAATCAAGAATATCGTCAAATGACTGGATGTCTTCTTCAGCCTCCGCCTTGACATCCAGAATAGCGGCAACCACGGCGGCATGGCGTTGCAACTCGACAATTATTGACTGCTTCACGTCATCACTTACCGTTGACCGCTCAAGCAACCTGCCTAGATTTTCATAAGACTCGCCAACTGCGAGCCGGGCTTCCGCTTCGACAGGTGGCGGATCGGCATCCGGGCTGGCATCAAGAATATCAAATTCAGCCAGCAGGGCGCTTAACCCGTTAGCGTTCATCAACTCTCTGATCTTTGTTGCGATGATCTGGCGCTCTCCGTTCAGGCCCGCATTCGGATTGACTCCCAGCTTGGCGCGCCTTTCTATAATGACTGAGAATTCCGAACTGTAATTGGCGAATGCGTCACGGGTCGTAATGATTGGGTCACGGATCGTGTCCGCCTGAGGAATGCGCTGTAACGTATCAAGCGCCACGCCAACGCGGTCAACGGCGCGGCGATGACCCTGTGTTGCGATGGGGTCGCCAGACTCGCGCACTCTGGCGTCAAAGACCCTGACATCATCAATGGCGCGGCTGAGTTCCGTAACCGCACCGGCGACCCGCTGGGCGTTTTTCCAGGTATTGAGAGCCAGAGACAAACGCTGATCGGCATGGAAGTACATGGCAGCGAAAGCCACCATGGCCAGGACGCCGACAAAGAAAAACAGGGCTGTTCGGGTCGACAACCTCGTCCCGCCCATAAAGGACTTTTCCGCGTGCTGCTGCGCGCGGAGATCCAGGTATGTGTTCTCGTTTTTCGAATCCTGGGTCATCGTGTCCGGGTTATTTCGACAATGGTTAACATTCAGCCGCCCATACTACGCCATTTACAACTGCTCGGATAGTATACTTGACCGGCAGCGTTCTGGGGCAACACAAAACAGATTTGCCATTAACATACTAAAGAATCTAGCTTTTTACAGAGAAACGGGTTTTCACGGGAGCGTGAATTTCCTATTTCGGGAGTTTTATGCTATGTTTTCCAACGATTTTTGAGGAGATTTCAATGATCGAAGGACCGGCAGCCCCCGTCGGAATCCATTTTACGCAGGAAGCCATTCGTCAGTCATTGCAGCATGAACGCAATCTGGCGGCTGTCGCCCTGCCTGAACAGGAAAAGGAAGCCGATTTTGAAGGCAAGGGACCTCAAGATCCCGTGCGGGGCACCATCGTCGATTTAAGCGTTTGACTGCTTGCAGCAATATTTCTCCTGATAGATTTCCATGAAAGAGCATTTATCCTCCAATCCTGCCGACGCTCTGGCGGGGCCGAGCGTTGAAAAAGTTCCCGAGGGTGATAACCGCAAGCGTCTGGTCTGTCCTGATTGCGGATACATTGCCTACCAGAACCCAAAAATCATTGCCGGCGCCGTATGTCTGTACAATGACCAGATATTGCTCTGTCGCCGAGATATCGAACCGCGAAAGGGCTTCTGGACTTTTCCCGCTGGATATCTGGAATTGAATGAAAGCACCTCCGAAGGCGCCGTGCGCGAGGCCCGGGAAGAAGCCAACGTGGAAATCGAAGTTAATGGCCTGATCGGCATTTTTGAACTACCCCATATCAGCCAACTTTATGTCATCCACCGGGCAGCAATGATCACACCGGATTTTTCCGCTGGTGAGGAAACGTCAGAAGTGGCGCTGTTTCACTGGAACGAAATCCCCTGGGATGAACTGGCGTTTAGCAGCGTCAAATGGGCGCTGGAGCAACACAAGGCAGGTGCGCCCCCAACGGTCGAACATTGCGGCCCTGGTTACTGACCCCTCAGGCTATCTCAGAGTTTTTATCCACAAGCGGGCGAATGGTTTTTACCTTCGATTAACCATTCCAGCCTAGGGTGTCGCACATGACTGATGCGATCAAATCATCCAATGCGCCCACCCTGACAGCCGTTCGGCGACCGACCAATTACGGTGCCACGCACGAAGTACAGCTTCGCGCCAACGTTTCCCGCGGAAACGATACGCCGGAACAGCAGGTCGCGGTCAAAAAGATGGAACGGGCGCTCAACACCAGCGAGCCGCCCCGGACGGACGTTCCCCGCGGCTATTACCTGAATATCCTGGTTTGATCAGTACAATCTGTCTTCTCCTTACTCAACCCGTTGACGTAAAACCATTCAGGTTATCTTGAATTCAATTCATTGGATTGAAACCTGTGTGCTGATAGGATTTAGACTCCGAAGTCAGCTAGCGTACGGAACAGGAGGACGGACATGGCTGGGAAACGGGGTGCGGAATGCGTACTGGAATTCCTGTACGGAACGCAGTGGCAGGATCTCTCGCTTCAGGTCAGGAACATGGCGGTCACCTGCCTGCGTGACCTTCTGGGTGTCGCCGCCGGCGCCTTGCGGACTGACGCAACGCGTATTATATGCGACCATGCCGTCAGCCATTACGGCGCGGGCGCAACCGGTCCCGTATCGCGGTTGATCTTCGACGGACGGCAATCCAGCCCTAGCGGGGCTGCTCTTGCCGCCGCCATGAGCATCGACAGTCTGGACGGCCATGACGGGTACCGACCGACGAAAGGCCACATCGGCGCCTGGGCTTTGCCCGCCATTCTCGCTATAACGGACGCCAACGCCGCACAAGGGAAACCTATCAGCGGACAGGAATTCCTCACCATGCTGACCATCGGCTATGAGTTGGGTAGCCGCTTAGGGGTAGCCCAGCATGCCAGCGTTCCCGATTACCATGCCTCCGGTTCCTGGGGCGCCGTAGGCTCTGCGGCCCTGGCCAGCCGCCTGCTCGGCCTCGACAGTATCAAGGCTCGCGAGGCCATGGGCATTGCCGAATACCACAGCCCGCGCAGCCAGATGATGCGCTGTATCGATCATCCGACCATGGTCAAGGACAGCTCCGGCTGGGGCGCCATGACCGGCATTTCCTCGACTTACATGGCTGCAGACGGATTCACCGGCGCACCTTCACTGATCATCGATTCCCAAGAATGCGATGACTACTGGCAGGATCTGGGCGAGCAATGGCTGATCCTTGAGCAGTACTTCAAGCCATACCCTGTCTGCCGATGGGCGCAGGCCGCCATCGCCGCCACCCAGGATCTACAGCTCACCCACCAGTTCACACCGGATATGATTGAAAAGGTCGAGATCATCACCTTCCATGAAGGCTGCCGCCTCGATCACCCAAGACCGTCGACGACGGAGCAGGCGCAATACAGCCTGCCCTTCCCCGTTGCCGCCATCCTCGCCAAGGGCCAGTGTGGAGCAGAAGAGGTTACGACCGGACTGAACGATCCGGATATACTGGCAATTGCCGACCGGGTCATCGTGACCGAGGACGACGAATACAACCGGCGCTTCCCGGCGGAACGCCTCGCCCGCGCTGTCATCGAATTGAAAAACGGCCAGCGACTGGCGTCATCGACGGTTCAGGCGGAAGGCGATCCTGAAACGCCGTTAACGCCTGGAGCTCTCAAAAGTAAGTACCAGGGCCTGGCATATCCCACCCTCGGCGAGAACATGGCCGATGAGGTCTGGGCCCTTGCCGGCGATTTGATGGATGCCGAAAGCGTCAGCCCATTCCTGGGCAAGGTTCTTTCCCGTCCGGACAGGGCGCTTGAATCCGTTAAAACGACGAATTCGGCTGCTTGAGAAACTCGGTTTCCTCCGCCGTGCTGTCGCGTCCCAAAATGGCGTTGCGATGGGGGAAACGCCCGAACTGCTGCACGATGTCGCGATGACGAACGGCGAAGTCCAGATTATTGGCGTCGCCCAGGTTCTCGAACAACTCAACGCAGTAATCCTGGTCCGCCAGGTTTTCGCTGTGCATGAACGGCATATAGACGAATTCACGCTGAACCTTGATCATGTCGTTATCAAGGCCCAGGGTGATGATATGCTGTGCGATTTGCCTGGCCTTGGCGTCCGTTTCAAAGGCCTGCGTCGATCCCCGAAACGCGTTGCGAGGATATTGATCCAACAGCAAGCACAAGGCGACACCCGAAACGATCTCTTCCGCCCAATCATCCAAAGTTCCGGACCGCGCCGGGCCGTAGTGTTCCGACATGGCCTGGCGACAAGCATCGTCAAACTCATCGCTGGCCTTGTACCATTCTGCCCGATTGCCGCCATAGCCATCCGTCTCCGGCGCGCCGAACCAGAAATCATGTATTGCCTGTGCATCGGCGTTTCCCATAGCCTGTCTCCTGAAAGAGTGTTCTTAGCAGTATAGAATACATAGGGACTGAAATCGCGACAGACAAACGTATGCAAGCGATTTCCAGCCGGGCGGCAGCGGAAATCTAGGATATTTGCAGCGCCGTCACGCCGGCGACGATGGCGATGGCGGCAACCCAGCGGATCGGCCCGAACTTCTCACCCAGCGTGACCGAACCCAGGATGACGGCGAACAGCACGGACGTTTCGCGGAGAGCCGAGACATGCGCCATGCCACCGACGGAAAGCGCATAGAGCACAAGCCCGTAAGCCAGCATGGCGAGTAAGCCGCCCATGGCCGCCTTGCGGCCGTCGATCTTGAGAAATTGCACGTACCCCTCGCCTCTGGTCAGGAACACGTAAACCAGCATGGGAATACCATCGAGGAAATTGAGCCAGGCGATATAACCCCAAGGCGTTTCGGAACGGATCAGCCCCATGCCGTCCACGACGGTATAAGAAGCGATAAAACAGCTAACGATAAAAGCCATCATCAGGGGCTTCATGATGTGGCGCGTCGGCAAGCCACGCTCGAAAGCAAACAGGCAAATACCGAAACTGGCGACCACAACGCCCGCCGTCGCCAGCGGGCTCAGCACCTGGCCGGCAAACAGAGCAGCCCCACCTGCGACCATGAGGGGAGAACATCCGCGCGCAATCGGATAGACGGCGCTCAAGTCGCCGAACTTGTAGGCGTAGGAAATGAAAAAGAAGTATCCCAGATGCAGCAGGAACGAAGTGATCAGAAACGGCCATATATGTAGAGGCGGGACATCGACGAAAAAAAGCACCGGCCCATAGACCAGCGTTCCCATGCCCATGACCGTCGCCATGGTAAACAGTCGGTCACCGCTCGATTTGAGGACGGCGTTCCAGGCCGCATGGGAAAAGGCCGCGATCAGCAACAGGGCGATGAGAAAGATATCCAACCCCATTGTCGCCCCCACACCCCCCATGATGTTTTATCCGACGCCCATCAGGCTGTCTGCGAATTCCCTGGCATCGAATGGCCTTAAATCTTCGGCCTGCTCCCCGACGCCGATGGCGTGAACCGGCAGACCGAATTTCTCCGCCAGTCCGATAACCACACCGCCCTTGGCGGTGCCGTCCAGTTTGGTCATGACCAGGCCGCTGACATCCACCATTTCACGGAAAGTCTCCACCTGGGAATGGGCGTTCTGGCCCACCGTGGCGTCAAGCACCAGCAGAACGGCATGGGGCGCGGTATCGTCCAACTTGCGGATGACGCGGTGAACCTTCTGCAGTTCCTCCATCAGGTTGGCCTTGTTCTGCAGCCGTCCGGCGGTATCGATCATCAGGACATCCACGCCGCTATCACGGGCCTGCTCGATGGCCTCGTAAGCCAGGGATGCCGCATCGCTGCCCTGTTCCTTGGCGATCACAGGACAATCCGCCCGCTCGCCCCAAACCTGTAACTGTTCGATGGCGGCAGCGCGAAACGTATCGCCGGCAGCCAGCATGACGGAATGCCCCTGGTCCCGGTAGGACTTGGCCATCTTGCCGATAGTTGTTGTCTTGCCCGACCCGTTAACGCCACAAACCAGAATGACGAAGGGCTTGTGGTCGGTGTTTATCTCCAGTGGTTTCGCCACAGGTTCGAGAATGGTGGTGATTTCATCCGAAAGGAGAGATTTGATCTCTTCGGGCGACACTTCCTGATCGAAGCGGCTTTTTGACAAGGCCTCTGTCAGGCGCGAGGCGGTGGAAACGCCCAGATCCGACGTGATCAGTAAATCGCCCAGTTCATCAAGGGTATCTCGGTCGATTCTACGGCCCTTGAACAAATCGGCAATGCCGCCACCCAGTCGTTCGGAGGTCCGCCCCAACCCGGCTTTCAGCCGATCCAACCAACCCATATTTGTTTTTCCTTCTTGTAGTCAAGCTGCCTGTTTGGCGAAAAGCCGGTCATCCCCGGCATGATCAACACGGGCTTCGATGACGGTCCCGGCCGGGGCCGTGCTGTCCGTCTGCACCGGTGCGTAATGTTCACTAAAGCCCGAACCGTCCCTCTCAAGAAGTACCGCCGTCAGATCACCGACACGGCTGTCGAGATAGCCTTTCAGCGCCGCAGCACCGGAAGAACGAAGCGCTTCCGCCCGTTGCTTGCGCACCGCCTTCGGAACGCTCGGCATCTGCGCCGCCGGGGTTCCTTCCCGTTCCGAATAGGGAAAGACATGATAGTAGACGACACCCAGGTCGCGCACCTGCTTCAGTGTATTCTCAAACATCTCATCCGTTTCCGTCGGGAAACCGGCGATCAGGTCGGCGCCGAAGACGACATCAGAACGGGCCTTCAGGGCGCGGTCCACATAGGCGATGGCATCGGCAACAAGGTGACGGCGCTTCATGCGTTTCAGGACCATGTCGTCCATGGCCTGCAGGCTCAGGTGCAGATGGGGCATCAGGCGTTCTTCCTCGGCCAGGGCCTTGAACAGGGCGTCATCCCTAACGGCAGGATCAAGAGAACTGAGGCGCAGACGTTTCAATTCCGGCACGGCGGCCAGCAAGCGCCGAACCAGCTCGCCCAGAGACGGCTTGCCCGGCAGGTCGCCGCCATAGGAGGCGATATCCACACCCGTCAGCACGACCTCGCCATAGCCGGAATCGGCGAGCAGGCGCACCTGTTCGGCGATGACGCCCATGGGCACGCTGCGGTTGGGGCCGCGGGCATAAGGAATGATGCAGAAGGTACAGCGGTGATCGCAGCCCTGCTGAATCTGCACGAAAGCTCGGGCGCGCGATTCAAAACCATCGATCAGCTGCGGCGCTGTTTCCTTTACGGTCATGATGTCGGCAACCTCAACAGCCGGGTGCTCGCCCGTAACAAATGTTTCCGGCTCCAGCTTTTCGGCATTGCCGACAACCCTGTCGACACCCGGGATGGCGGCGAAGCCTTCGGGATCCAACTGGGCGGCGCATCCCGTGACGATAATTTCCGCTTCCGGGTTTTCACGCCGGGCGCGGCGCACGGCCTGGCGGGACTGACGCTCGGCTTCCGCCGTTACGGTACACGTATTGATGATGACGGCGTTATCCAAGCCGCCCTGCTCGCCGTGGCGGCGCATCAGTTCCGATTCAAACGCATTCAGGCGGCATCCCATGGTGATGACCTTTGGGTGAGACGACTTCATGGTGTCTCTCCCATGATCAGCCTGGCGGGATCAACGACACCCGTAAAACTGACGGCGGCGGGACCGGTCTGGATGATGTGGTTGTCCTCGTGCCAGGTAATGCCCAACGAGCCGCCATCCATGACGATATCGGCGCTGCGACCCGTCAGACCACGCAGATGGGCGGCCGCCAATGTCGCACAGGCGCTGGACCCCGACGCCATGGTCCGCCCAACGCCCCGTTCCCAGGTTTTCAGGCGGATGCGGTCATATCCCATGACCTCAGCCATCTGGACATTGGTGCGTTCCGGGAACAAGGGGTGCAATTCCAACTGATGCCCTAACTCGTCGATAGGTGCGATGGAGGCGTCATCGACAAAAAACACCATATGCGGATTGCCCACGTTCACGGCAACCGGGCTCGGCAATCCCTCTAAATCAATGGGCAGGTTCAAGGTGTCGCATTCACGCGCCAACGGAATGGTTTGCCAGTCAGTGTAAACCGGGCCCATATCGACGCTGACCCGACCGTTCGACGCAGCCGCCACATTCAGCAGCCCGGCACCGGTTTGAATGATCGTTTGCCCCTCGCCTGTTTCCCCCATCAGCATGGCTCCGATACATCGGGTTGCATTGCCGCAGGCATCGGATTCAGAACCATCAGCGTTGTAGATGCGCATGAACACATCCGCCGCCCCATTGGGAGCAGGCTCGAGCACGATCAACTGGTCGCAGCCGATACCGATATGGCGGTCCGACAGGGCCCGCACATCTTCCGGCGACAATTCCGGATCGTCCACGCGGCCGTCAAAAACGATGAAATCGTTGCCCAGGCCGTGCATCTTTGAAAACACAAGTTCGCTCATGGCGGGACAATATGTCCCGGATGACCTGAAAGTCCACCCGAAACAGGTATCAGGACTACTTATACAGAGCCGTACTTGTCCCGGATCAGGCCCATGTGAAAGCGTGTCTGGGCCTCCGTATACGCTTTATCTTGCCCCACGGGACAGGCGCGCCGGGCCAGACAGCCCACGGAGAGACAGGTATCACCCTCAGGCGTTTTCAGATAATCGGCGCATACCCTGACGTCATAGGTGTCCGGTTTGAAGGCGTTCACGGGACACGTCGAAAGACAAGGTTTATCCTCGCAACTGTCGCAGGGATTGGGTCGCTCGGTTCGTTCAGGTGCTTCAAGTTTCCGCTCAAACATCAGCGCACCGCGATAGGCGTGCCACAACCCGTGATCGGGATGGATCAGTGGGCCGATGGGCGATTGATGCAGGCTTTCGGCCCGCATGGCCCATTGCTGGAAGGGGTGATATGGCGGCCCGTCGGAAGGATGGATAAAACTGACCGGGCCAAGCTCCGGCGGCAAATCCGAAACAATCCCGGCCAGAACCCGCCTGGTCCATTGATCGAGGGGATCGGATTCTTCCTGCCGACCGGCTTCGAAATGAGACCACATGCCGGGGCCGATACTGCCGACAATGACGACGGTGCCGACGCCGCCCGAAAAGCCGCAATCGGGGACCTGATCCTCTGCTGAAGGATGAAACGCTCCGCGGCCATTCAGGCCCGCCGCTTCCACGACCGAGTAGATCAGTTTCAGTTCCGTACTCATAAAACGGTTGTGGAAGCGATCAGGGGATCAGTCAAGATACAAAGAGGAGATTGGTACGTGGCGATAACACCCAATAGGGTGTCAGGTGTCTTCTTCAATCGCCTGCAAAACGGCGTTCATGATCATGCGGCGGCCTTCTGGGTCGGGAATTTTTTGATAATTGCTGAGAAACTGGCGTATCTCGGCGGCATCAGGACGGCTTTGCATTTCCGGCGGCAACGGAAACCCGGAATTACCACCAGAATCACCATTATCAACTGTTGTCTCCGCCAATTCCTGAATTTTATCCGGAACTGTGACGGTCCTAAACATCGGTTTCATTCGACTTTCCCTCATTTTATAAGCCTCTGATTAGTCGCAGGTCAGAACCACAATCACATACATTGGTAGTAATTAATATTTTATATACTCTTATTAGTTGTATATGCAATCTTTTCAAGGCCAACCACCGAAAATTCCGGTGAACGGTTCATCAGAACCACCCCGTCTTCATTGCCATGAGGACTTGACTTAACTGCCGTAGCCCCTTAGTTTCCGCCCCGCTCAATGCAATGCCAGATCGGCATGCCTTACGGGGCAACACCAGTCCGCGAGTTTCGCGCACTGGTGCGTTTTGCGTTGCATGATTGACTAATGGATTTGAACGGATGTTTGACGGACTTTCAGAACGCCTTGGCGGCATATTCGACAAGCTCAAGAAGCGCGGCGCGCTGAGCGAAAAGGATGTCGAAGAAGCGCTGCGTGAAATTCGCGTCGCCTTGCTGGAGGCGGACGTTGCGCTGCCTGTGGTCAAGGACTTCATCGACGGGGTGAAGGAACGCGCCGTCGGCGAGGAAGTCATCCGCAGCGTCACGCCGGGCCAGATGGTGGTCAAGATCGTTCATGACCACCTGGTCGCCATGTTGAGCGGCGAGGAAGTCAGCGATGACGATACCCCGCAACTGCCGCCGGAAGGTACAGGTCTCAACCTGGCCGGGTCACCGCCCGTCTCCATCCTTATGGTCGGTCTGCAGGGTTCCGGTAAAACCACGACCACCGCGAAGATCGCCAAACGCCTGACCGACCGTGACAAGAAAAAGGTCCTGATGGCCTCGCTCGACGTATACCGCCCGGCCGCCCAGCAGCAGCTAACGGTCCTCGGTGAGCAGACTGCCGTTAAAACCCTGAGCCCCGTCCTCGGCGAACAACCCGTCGCCATCGCCAAGCGCGCCATGCAAACCGGCCGCCTGGAAGGCTTCGACGTGGTCCTGCTCGATACCGCGGGACGCCTGCATATCGATCTGGAACTGATGAGCGAGGTCCAGGCTGTCCGTGACGCCGCGTCGCCCATTGAAACGCTGCTGGTCACCGACGCCATGACCGGTCAGGACGCCGTGAATGTGGCCCGTGAGTTCAACGAGAAAGTCGGCATCACCGGCATCGTGCTGACCCGTGTTGATGGCGATGCCCGAGGCGGCGCTGCGCTTTCCATGCGTGCCGAAACCGGCCAGCCCATCAAGCTGATGGGTACCGGCGAACAGATGGACGCTCTGGACGCCTTCGATGCGAAACGGATTGCCGGCTCTATCCTTGGCATGGGCGACGTTGTTGGTCTCGTCGAAAAGGCGCGTGAAGCCGTCGATGAGGAAGAAGCCGAGGAAATGGCCAAGCGCCTGATGAAGGGCCAGTTCACCATGGACGATATGGCGAACCAATTAGGCCAGCTTCGCAAGATCGGCGACGTCAACGGCCTGATGGGCATGATCCCCGGCATCGGCAAGATGAAAAAACAGATGGATCAGGCCAACATCGACGACAAGGCCATCGCGCACCAGGAAGCGATCATCCGTTCCATGACGCCCAAGGAGCGCAAGAATCCGAAACTGATCAACGGCTCACGCCGCAAGCGCATCGCCGCCGGATCGGGCACGTCCGTACCGGAGGTCAACCGCCTGCTGAAGCAGTTCAAGCAGATGAGCCAGATGATGAAGAAGATGGGCAAGATGGGTAAGAAAGGCATGCTTGGCGGCATGCCCGGTATGCCGCCCGGTGGACTGCCCCCAGGCATGTTGCCTGGCAGATGAGACAAGGCATGCTGCCCGGACGCTAAAAGAATTCAAGACACGTTTAACCAAACCAAAAAGATATCAACACGTTACGAACCAAAAGGAAGATACCAAGTATGGCATTAGCAATCAGACTATCCCGCGGTGGAGCGAAAAAGCGTCCTTTTTACCGCATTGTTGTGGCTGATTCACGGAAGTCCCGTGATGGCCGCTTCATTGAACGCCTCGGCACCTACAATCCCATGCTGGAGCGTGACAACCCGGAACGCGTCAAGCTGGTGGAAGACCGCATCAAACATTGGCTGAGCGTCGGCGCCAAGCCGTCCGATCGCGTACAGCGTTTCCTGGCCGAAGCCGGCATGATGGAAAAACCGGAAATTCGCGAACAGCCGAAGAAGTCCAAGCCGAGGGCCAAGACCCTGGAGCGGATGGCTGCCGCAGAGGAAGCCAAGAAGGCCGCCGAGGAAGCTGCCGCCGCCGAAGCGGAAGCCGCTGCCGAGGAAGCTCCGGCTGAAGAAGCCGCTGCTGAAGAGGCTCCGGCCGAGGAAGCCGCTGCAGAAGAAGCCCCAGCTGAAGAGGCTGCTGCTGAAGAAGCTCCGGCCGAGGAAGCTGCCGCTGAAGAGGGTGACGAAGGAAAGGCCGCGGAATAAGGCAGGTTGCTTCCAAGCGCCCTGTCTTTTCCGCCATGACCGGTGCCTGATCTTTCAACCCTCGTTCTTGTCGGTGTCGTCACCGGCGCCAGGGGTCTTAAAGGCGAGATTCGTGTCAAGGCGTTCACCGCCGACCCGGAAGCCCTTTTCGACTATGGCCCACTGACCGACGAAACAGGCAAGGCCAGCTATACCGGCCGGATCACTGGCGAGGGCAAAGGACAGCTTCTGGTGCGGCTCGACGGGATCGGCGACCGCACCCAGGCAGACGCCGTCAAGGGCCTTAAACTGTTTGTGGCCCGGGACGCCCTGCCCGAAACGGAAGAGGACGAATACTATTATTCGGACCTCATAGGATTGAAGGCGGAGCTGATTAACGGCGAGGAATTGGGCGTTATCCGTTGGGTTCTGGAAGCAGGCGCAGGCGGGAGCCTGGAAGTGGAGACGGAAACCGATACGGTAATGGTGCCGTTCACCAAGGAAGCCGTACCGGTCGTCGACATAGAAGCAGGCAGGGTCGTTATCGACCCGCCGGACGGATTGCTGGAACCGCCGCCGCCTCAAGTTGAAGAACCTGAAGAGGCAGGGCCGGAAGATTGAGAGAGAAGGAAAGCAGAGGAACGACAGCATGGCGCATGGCGCTGAGACGGACGAAATGGCGGAAACGGCGTGGCAGGCAACCGTCCTGACCATCTTTCCGGAAATGTTTCCGGGACCGCTGGGCGTCTCTCTGCTGGGCCAGGCGCTGGAGCGGAACATCTGGTCGCTGCAAACGGTGGACATTCGCGACTTCGCAAGCGATAAACACCGCTCCGTGGACGACACGCCCTTTGGTGGCGGCCCCGGCATGGTCATGCGTCCCGATGTGGTTGATGCGGCCATCAAGCGGGCGAAGTCGGAAACGGACCGCGATCAGCCGCTGGTTTACCTGACGCCGAGAGGGCGGCCGTTGACCCAGCAAAGGATCCGGAAGCTGGCCGAAGGTCCGGGTTTGTCGCTGCTCTGCGGACGCTTTGAAGGCGTCGATGAAAGGGTTCTGGAAGCCCATGATGTCGAGGAAATCTGCCTCGGCGATTATGTGCTTTCCGGCGGTGAAATCGCCGCCATGGCCATGTTGGACGCCTGTGTCAGGCTGCTACCCGGGGTGCTGGGAAGCGCTGAATCACTGGCGGAGGAAAGTTTCGAGGTGGGGCTGCTTGAGTATCCCCACTACACCCGGCCCCAGACATGGAACGGCCGGGAGGTGCCGGAAGTTTTGCTTTCCGGCCATCATGCCAACATCGAGTCATGGCGGCTCGGCAAGGCGGAGGAAATAACCAAGGAGCGCCGCCCCGATTTGTGGCGGGCTTACAAAGGTGAAGATAGCTGACAGCCGAAAGGCTGTTGAAGGAAGATTGAAAGACCAATGTGCCGGTGGAGCATCCGCCGGTTGGAGCGAAGGAAGAGAAAGATGAATATTATTGAACAGATCGAAAAAGAGCAGGTCGAAAAGCTGACCGAAGGCAAGGATGTACCGGAATTCGCACCGGGCGACACGCTGAAAGTCAACGTGAAGGTCGTCGAAGGCACGCGTGAGCGTATCCAGGCATTCGAAGGCGTCTGCATTGCGCGCAAGAACGCCGGGCTAAATTCCGCCTTTACGGTTCGCAAGCTGTCCTACGGTGAAGGCGTCGAGCGTGTATTCCCGCTCTACTCCCCCTCCATCGCCGGGATCGACGTCGTCCGCCGTGGCGACGTGCGCCGCGCCAAGCTGTACTACCTGCGTGGCCGTACCGGTAAGGCTGCCCGTATCGCCGAGAAGAAGTACATGGGCGCCAAGGCTGCGGCTGTTGAAACTGCTGTACCGGAAGCCGCCGCTCCCGAAGCCGCACCCGAAGCCGCTGCCGAGGAGTAAGCCTCTCAATGACCGGACCGCGCACGCTGTTCGACAAGATCTGGGATAACCACCTTGTCGAAACCCAGGAGGACGGCACCTGTCTCCTCTACATCGACCGGCACCTGGTACACGAGGTCACCAGCCCGCAGGCCTTTGAAGGCCTGCGCATGGCGGACCGTTCCGTGCGCCGTCCCGAAGCGACCCTGGCCGTCGCCGACCATAACGTGCCCACCACTGATCGCTCCCAGGGCATCGCGGACGAGGAAAGCCGCATCCAGGTCGAGACGCTGGAAAAGAACTGCGCGGATTTCGGGGTTCCCTACTTCCAGACGGATGACATCCGTCAGGGCATCGTCCATATCGTCGGCCCGGAACAGGGCTTCACCCAGCCCGGCACGACCATTGTCTGCGGCGACAGCCACACCGCAACGCACGGCGCTTTCGGCGCGCTGGCCTTCGGTATCGGCACATCGGAAGTTGAACATGTGCTGGCGACCCAGACGCTGCTGCAGAAGCCTGCCAGGAACATGCGGATCACGGTGGAGGGTGATCTCGCCCCCGGCATCACCGCCAAGGACATCGTGCTCGCCATTATTGGCAAGATCGGCACGGCCGGCGGTACAGGCTACGTCATCGAATACGCGGGCGACGCCATCAGGAACCTCTCCATGGAAGGTCGTATGACGGTCTGTAACATGACCATCGAAGGCGGCGCGCGCGCCGGCCTGATCGCGCCCGACGAGAAGACGTTCGAATACCTGAAAGGCCGTCCCATGTCCCCGAAAGCGGGCGCCTGGGAACAGGCTGTGGCCTACTGGAAGACCTTGCCCTCGGATGAAGGCGCGAGCTATGACGAGGAAGTCGTCATCAAGGCCGCCGACATCGTGCCGCAGGTCACCTGGGGCACCAGTCCGGAAGACGTGCTGCCCATCACCGGCAACGTTCCCAACCCGGCGGACGAAGCGGACGAAAACAAGCGTGCTTCCATCGAACGCGCTCTCGATTACATGGGCCTCGAAGCGGGCATGGCGCTGGAAGACGTAACCATCGACCGCGTCTTCATCGGCTCCTGCACCAACGGGCGGATCGAGGATCTACGCGAAGCCGCCAGTATCGCCAAGGGCCGCAAGGTCGCCGATAACGTCACCAACGCCATGGTGGTGCCGGGCTCCGGGCTTGTTAAGGAGCAGGCCGAGGAAGAAGGCTTGGATACGATCTTCACCGAGGCCGGGTTTGAATGGCGCGAGCCGGGATGCTCCATGTGCCTCGCCATGAACGCCGACAAGCTGGAACCGGGCGAGCGCTGCGCGTCCACATCGAACCGTAACTTCGAAGGCCGTCAGGGCCGCGGTGGACGCACCCACCTGGTCAGCCCCGCCATGGCCGCCGCCGCCGCTATTACGGGCAAGCTGGCCGACGTTCGGAAACTGGATTAAGGGGAGAGAGACCGATGGAAAAATTCACCACGCTCACCGGTGTCGCCGCGGCCATGAACATCCGCAACATCGACACCGACATGATCATCCCCAAGCAGTTCCTTAAAACCATCAAGCGCACGGGATTGGGCAAGAACCTGTTCTTCGAGATGCGCTATGACGATGCCGGGAACGAGATCGGGGATTTCGTGCTCAACCAGGCCTCCTATCGCAACGCCTCCATCCTGGTATCGGGCGACAACTTCGGCTGCGGTTCGTCGCGCGAGCACGCGCCCTGGGCGTTGGCCGACTTCGGCATCCGCTGCGTGATTTCCACCAGCTTCGCCGATATCTTCTTCAACAACTGCTTCAAGAACGGCATCCTGCCCATCAGGCTGCCCTCCGAAGACGTGGACAAGCTGATGGACGACGCCTCGCGCGGCGCCAATGCGACGTTGACCGTCGATCTGGAAAACCAGACCATCAAGGGCCCGGACGGCGGTGAGATCAGCTTCGATGTCGATCCCTTCCGCAAGCATTGCCTGCTGAACGGCCTGGACGACATCGGCCTCACCATGCAGCGCCAGGACAAGATCGCTTCGTACGAAGAAAACCAGAAGCTCAGCCAGCCGTGGCTGTATGCGTGAAGTCCTGACAAAACAACAATCAAGACAATAAGGAAAAACCATGTCCGCCAACAAGAAACTGCTCATTCTCGCCGGTGACGGCATTGGCCCCGAAGTCATGACCGAGGTCCGCCGGATCATCGACTGGCTGGCCAAGCACCGTTCCGTCAGCTTCGATGTGGATGAGGGTCTGGTCGGCGGCGCGGCTTATGACGCGCACGGTACGGCGCTCTCGGATGGCGACCTGGACAAGGCCATGAACGTGGACGCCGTGCTGCTGGGCGCCGTGGGCGGGCCCAAGTGGGATAACGTAGAACGCCAGCACCGCCCGGAAGCGGGCCTGTTGACGCTGCGCAAGGAAATGGAGCTGTACGCCAACCTGCGCCCGGCCATCGTGTTCGATGCCCTGGCGGAGGCGTCCAGCCTCAAGACCGATCTGGTCGCCGGCCTCGATATGCTGATCGTGCGCGAGTTGACCGGCGGCGTCTACTTCGGCGAGCCCAAGGAAATCACCGAACTGCCCGACGGCACCAAGCGCGCCGTGGACACCCAGCTTTACACCACGCCGGAAATCGAGCGCGTCGCCCGCGTCGCTTTCGAGCTTGCCCGTAAGCGCGGCAACAAGGTTCATTCCGTCGAAAAAGCCAACGTCATGGAAACCGGCGTGCTGTGGCGCGAGACCGTGGGCAAGCTGCACGCGGCGGATTATTCCGACGTTACGCTCGAGAACATGTACGCCGACAACTGCGCCATGCAGCTGGTGCGCAACCCGAAACAGTTCGACGTCATCGTCACCGACAACCTGTTCGGCGACGTGCTGTCCGACTGCGCCGCCATGCTGACCGGTTCGCTGGGCATGCTGCCGTCGGCGTCGCTGGGAGCCGCGGACGAAAGCGGCCGCAGGAAAGCGCTGTACGAGCCCGTACACGGCTCCGCCCCCGACATCGCCGGCCAAGGCATCGCCAATCCGCTCGCCTGCATCCTCTCGCTCGCCATGTGCCTGCGCTATTCCTTCGACATGGGCGACGACGCCGACATGATCGAAACGGCGGCCCAGAACGTGCTCGCCGGCGGTCTCCGCACCGGCGACATCATGCAGGACGGCAAGGCCAAGGTCTCCACTTCCGGCATGGGCGAAGCCATCATCATGGAGCTGGACAAGCTAGCCTGATCGGACCTCTTCGGGGGTCGGTTAAAAAGTTAACAGTTGATCCCTATTGCAACTTCCTATAGGTATGATCGCATGATGATCGAAAACGCAGCCATGTTTGACCTGTGGAACACCGCTTATGCCGGTGCGTCTGCTGCTGCGCTCGCGCTTACTGCCGTCATCATTACCGTAGCCACCAAAGCCATTGTAGTCGTAAAGACGAAACGGTGATGCGGGTCTGAACAGAACGTAAAGTAACATACGTATTGAACCAGGCCCGCGGATCACACCGCGGGCTTTTTTGTTGTGGGAGATTGGTAAAATGAAGTGCATAGCGATGACCAACGACGGGCGGTTCGAGTTACGTCCGCCGGAAACCGAAGCGGAATGGAATGCCTATCATTCGATCCGGGAACGGACGATCTGGGATGATGTTGCCGCAAATGAGATCGGACCCTATGACCCGGATTATCCGGACCAGCACCAGCCGGATTACACACCGCTGGTATTGCTCAGGAACGGTATCGTGATCGGCACCATGGGCTTGCAGGATATGGGCGAATTTGACGGGAAGCGGGAAGTGGAACTCCGCGCCGTGGGTATCGAGCCCGCTTGCCAGAGCCAGGGCTACGGCCGCATCATGCTGATGATGGCCGAAAGCATGGCGCACCATGCCGGTTACTACCGCGCCGGTGTGTGGGCGTATTCGCCTTCCGTGTTGTTCTACGCCCGCAACGGCTTTACGCACCGTCCGGCGGATCTGCCGGTCCGTATGGAATGCCCCTTCAGCGATGTTATACCCATGACCAAGCGGCTGGATCTGGGCATTGCCCAAAACGACGGATCCGTCCTGATCAAGGCCGCCTGAGGAACTGAGAAGAAAAAGGAAACGATCATGGCTGTCGGTACGACCGTACTTGTGTTGCTGGTTCTCGTCATCGCTATGGGCTATCCGGTCCAGGCGGGGGTCAACGGCACGCTCTCCCACTATCTCGGCCATCCGCTGCTGGCGGCGCTGACCAATACGGTCGTCGCCAGCCTGGCCCTGCTTGTCATGGTCGTGCTGTTCCGTGTGCCCCTGCCATCGATCACCGGCGCCACGTTCGCGCCGTGGTGGGCGTGGACCGGCGGACTGCTGGGCGCAACCTTCGTGTTTTCATCGCTAACCCTTGCGCCGAAGCTCGGCGCGGCGGTGTTCGTCTCAACCGGTGTTGTCGGCACCATGATCTCGTCGTTGCTGCTGGATCACTTCGGACTGGTCGGCTACCGCCCCATCGCTATCACCCCGGTGCGGATCCTTGGTGTCTGCTTGGTCATTTCGGGCATGCTGTTGCTACAGATCAAGCCGGGGGTTGCTGAAACCTGAGTTAAGTTAAAATTTCGCCTCTCAAGGCTTGCTTTTTGGTGCGGTTTTCTCCATATCAGGGCCGCAAATTAGGAGATTATCCATGGGTTACAAGGTTGCAGTTGTCGGCGCTACGGGAAATGTCGGCCGTGAGCTTCTGAACATGATCGTCGAGCGGGAATTCCCTGCCGATGAAGTCGTCGCGCTTGCGTCCAGCCGCTCCGTCGGGCGGGAGGTTTCTCTCGGCGAGGACGAGACGCTTAAGGTTCAGGATCTGGCGACCTATGACTTCAAGGGCGTTGATATCGTGCTGAGTTCACCCGGCGCCAGCGTGTCAGCCGAGCACAGCCCGCGCGCCGCCGCCGCAGGCGCTGTCGTTATCGACAACACGTCGCACTTCCGCATGAACCCGGACGTTCCCCTCGTCGTGCCCGAGGTCAACCCGGAAGCCATCGCCGGTCACACGGCAAAAGGCATCATCGCCAATCCAAACTGCTCGACCATCCAGATGGTCGTGGCGCTGAAACCCTTGCATGACCTCGCTACCCTCAAGCGCGTGGTGGTTGCGACCTATCAATCCGTATCGGGTGGCGGCAAGGAAGCCATGGACGAGCTGTTCAACCAGACCCGCGGCATCTTCGTCAACGATCCTATCGAGAAGCACAAAAGCAAGTTCACCAAGCAGATCGCCTTCAACGTGATTCCGCACATCGACAAGTTCATGGACGACGGCTCGACCAAGGAAGAATGGAAGATGGTGGTGGAAACCAAGAAGATCCTGGACCCCAACATCAAGGTTCACGCCACCTGCGTGCGCATGCCGGTCTTCATCGGCCATGCTGAAGCCGTGAACATGGAATTCGAGCATGCCATCGACGACGACCAGGCGCGGGCTGCCTTGAAAGCCGCCCCTGGCATCACCGTCATCGACCACCGCCAGGACGAAGGCTACGTCACGCCCGCCGAATGCGCCGGTGAAGATCCTGTCTTCGTCAGCCGTATCCGTACGGACCCCACGGTAGAAAACGGTCTCGGTATGTGGGTTGTCGCCGACAATCTGCGCAAGGGGGCAGCACTCAACACCATCCAGATCGCGGAAGAGCTGATCCGCCGGGAAGGCCAGCAGGCGGCGTAAGCACTTTTATGTTTCGCAAATGCGTCGTCGCGGATTGACACAATCCGCTCGGGATTTAGTGATTCTTTTTGTTCGCAAATGCGTCGTCGCGGATTGACACAATCCGCTCGGGATTTGCTGGTTATTACTATTTCCCGTTCGTTTCGTCAGCATTTGCGCCGCCGAAGTAATTGTCGACCTCCTTCTGCGGCATCTCCTTCTTGTGGATATCGAGCTTATCGGGCTCCCCCTTCTTCTGGGATGTCAGAACCTCGCCGCGCTTTTCCTTGCCTTCGTATTTCTTTTTCTTATGACGGCGGCGGTCGGGACCGAAATAGGTCTCGGTTCTAACAAATGACCGCGGGTTCTCGACAACAGCACGAATACGGCTGAGTAACTGTTTCGCCGAGCAGGGCTTGATCAGGTATTCCGTCACCCCGGCATCCCGGGCGTACATGACGTGGCTCAGCTCCGAATAGCCGGTCATCATGATGATGGGCAGGAACTTGTTCGGGCTGTCATCGGAAGTACGGATGAAACGGGTAAATTCGATCCCGTCCACGATCGGCATGTTCCAGTCGAGAAGAACGATATCGATATCAGCCGTTTTCAGGACTTCCAGCGCCTGGGCGCCGTCTTTGGCATAAACGATTTTGCGGACGCCAAGGGCTTTGAGTACATCGCGGGCGATATAGCGGGCGAACTCATTGTCATCAACTACCAGAAAGGGAATGTTGGACAAATAGCCGCCGCCTTCTCGCTGACCCTTGGACGCGCGAAATTTCAGGTCATCGGAACCATTGTCATAGCCGTTCATCGCCATTGGGATACACTATCCACCAGAATCTGTAAGCAGCTACTTTTCACACAGCTTACTTGCATTAACATTACAGATTCTAAGGATATCCGGCGAAGCTATTCCTCATCCTTCGCTACCCGGCGTTCCTGACCTTTATAGGTGGATTTGATACGCCGCCGCCGGTCGGGTCCGAAATAGGCCTCCGTCCTGACAAACGGTCTGGGGTGCTCGACCACCATTTGTATGCGTTTCAGAAGCTGGGCGGCGGAAAACGGTTTTATCATGTATTCGTTAACGCCCTTGTCTCTTGCTTCGATAACCCTGGGATGTTCGGAATACGCCGTCATCATGATGATGGGGAGGAAGGGATTTGGGCTGTCGTCCGAATGGCGGATAAAATCCACAAACTCAATGCCGTCAACCAATGGCATATCCCAGTCAACAAGGGCAACGTCGATGGGGTAGTGCTTTACAATTTCAAGAGCCTCTGCACCATTCGGGGCAAAGTGGGGACGCCGTGCACCGAGCGCCTTTAGGATATCGCGCACAATCTTGCGGGCGAATTCGTTATCTTCCGCCACAAGAAACTCAATTTCTGACAGATACCCTTGTCCCATGAGCTGACGAGCATACCCCCTTATTCTTTCATAACAGGCCGTGCCCCAAACTCAATGCCTGTCAGAATTATATAAACTTTTTGGAATTTACTCCCCTTCTTATAACAGGCTTCCCCGTCATCCCTTCAATTATAAGACTTCAACCATATAACAAATGATTACCAAACACTATCAAAGCAAAACACGAACAAC
Organism: uncultured Thalassospiraceae bacterium; assembly: GCA_964344255.1. Taxonomy (GTDB): domain Bacteria; phylum Pseudomonadota; class Alphaproteobacteria; order Rhodospirillales; family Casp-alpha2; genus JAJFIE01. The sequence continues at coordinate 66,383 of CAYFMQ010000004.1, read as the reverse complement.
CAAAAATTCTTTTGAGAACAGATCTCCAGTCACTCCAGTTACAACTCGATCTCCCTGGATCTGAAATATCGGGCCGGATTTGAAAAATTATCCTGCCCTTCTATTAATTGTAATTCCTCTCCCTTTCCGGATGAGGGCCTGTTCATCAATGACCAAATAGATGAAGTTGCTTGTTCCAAGGGCACAGCCAGATCGCCGCCGGATTTGATATAATGTGCGACAAACAGCGCCATAAAGGCATCACCCGCTCCTTTCTGCTCGACCGGCAACAAGGGGGTATCCACCGCCCATGCCCGCTCTGGCGTAACGGCAAGGCATGAAATTTTCACCTCCTCCCCGTTTGCCGGTTCTCCAGCCGGAACCGATGAAACAACGACAGCTTTCAGGTTCCATCGTTCCAAAAGCACAGAGGTCGCTTCCAGGGCCCGGTCCATAGTATCGACCGGGATACCGGAGAGCACTTCAAGCTCGAAGGCGTTGGGTTTCAGGATATCCGATGCAGGACCGCCCTGCTCCCTGTAAAAGCGTACGATGTCTTCGGAAACATAAAGCCCCTTGTCCCTATCCCCCATGACGGGATCGCAAAAGAAAAGGCTCTCGGCATTGGACCTTTTCACCCGCCGGACGGCATCCACCATGACTTCGCCAGTCGCAGCCGAACCGATGTATCCACCGATAACAGCCCGGCAATTAGCGAAAGCCCCCCGGGTTTCGATGCCCGTCACGATATCCGAAATCAACTCAGGCTCCATAATGCGGCCCTGAAAGGATCCGTAGCCTGGATGGTTGCTATAGAGGAGCGTGTGAACGGGCCAGACGTCAAAGCCCATGCGCTGCAGGATAAAGACGCCAGCGGCATTTCCGACATGCCCGAAAGATACGTGTGACTGAATAGATAAAATTGTCATGTACGCCAGCTTGCCACACCGGAAGCCGTGATTATAGTGTCCAGAATCAGATGACGTTTCTTTCGATCCTGAGGAGTTGGCAACCATGGCAAATAACATCAGACCGAGACGCAGCGTGCTGTACATGCCCGGTTCTAATGCTCGGGCGCTGGAAAAAGGCCGGACCCTTGCGGCGGACGCCCTGATCCTCGATCTGGAAGACGCCGTGGCGCCGGACCAGAAAGCCGTGGCGCGCCAGCAAATCTGCGACGCCATCTCAGAGGGCGGCTACGGCATGCGGGAACTCCTGGTGCGGGTGAATGGCCTGCAAACCGAGTGGGGCTATGAAGACATAACCACTATGGCAACGTCCGGTGCTCACGGCATCGTCCTGCCCAAGGTTGAGAGCGCCGACGCAATCCGCATGGTGGAAAACGTCCTGGTCGAGAACGGTGCGCCGGATGATTTGAATATCTGGTGCATGATCGAAACACCCCTGGGTGTTCTTCACGCCGAACGTATAGCGCTTGCCAGCACGCGAACAGCCGGGTTTGTCATGGGGACATCCGACCTGGCGAAGGACGTGCATGCGGCCCATACAAAGGAACGCCTGCCCATGCTTTACAGCCTGACCCACTGCCTATTGGTGGCGCGGGCTTATGGTTTGTGTATCCTCGATGGCGTTCACCTCGACCTGAGTGACGATGAGGGGTTCTACCATTCCTGCATTCATGGCCGCGAACTGGGCTTTGACGGCAAAACCCTGATCCACCCCAAGACCATCGACAAGGCCAATGAGGTTTTTGCCCCCGACGAGCAGGAGGTCGAATGGTCGCGCCGGATCATCAAGGCCTTCGGCGATGCCCAAGCGGAAGGACAGGGCGTGGTTCTGGTGGACGGAAAGCTGATCGAGAACCTGCATGTAGAAGCTGCCAAGCGCACCGTTGCCCTGTCGGAAGCCATCGAAGAAATGTCATCCGCCACAGAGTAAGAAACAGGAACTGTTTAAATGGCGAACAAGACGAATCCGGGAAACTTTTTTGAAGACTTCGCCATGGGCCAAGTGATACGGCATGCGACCCCGCGCACGATTCATAGTGGAGATGTTTCCCTCTATACGGCGCTTTACGGTTCCCGGTTCGCCTTGACTTCTTCCGACGCTTTTTCCCAGGCCCTTGGGTTTCCGTCTTCACCCATCGACGATTTACTGTTGTTCCATGTGGTGTTCGGCAAAACCGTTCCGGATATTTCCCTGAATGCCATCGCCAACCTCGGATATGCGGACGGCCGTTTCCTGAAATCCGTCTACCCGGGCGATACCCTGTCCACCACATCGGAAGTCATCGGGCTGAAGGAAAACTCCAACGGTAAGACAGGCGTCGTTTATGTGCGCTCAACGGGCGCCAATCAGAACGGTGAAACCATCCTGGACTATGTGCGCTGGGTCATGGTCCGCAAGCGCGATGAAAGCAGCACAGCGCCGGAAACCATCATCCCCGACCTGCCCGACGCCGTTCCCGTGGATCAGCTTGTCATACCGGATGAACTGGACATGGCCGGATACGACGATATCGCCGCCGGCAGCCCCCATCGGTGGGAGGACTACGAGGTGGGCGAGAAAATCGACCATGTGGACGGCATGACGATCGAAGAAGCCGAACACATGACCGCGACCCGGCTATACCAAAACACGGCCAAGGTTCATTTCAACCAACACACGGAAAAAGACGGACGATTCGGCAGGCGACTGATGTACGGCGGCCATATCATCAGTCTCGCCCGGGCATTATCATTTAATGGCCTTGCTAACGCCTTCAGGATCGTCGCCATCAACGGTGGACGGCACGTTGCACCGACATTCGCCGGCGATACCGTCTATGCCTGGTCCGAGATTCTGGAGCGCAACGAGATACCTGGCCGAAAAGATCTGGGCGCATTGCGACTGCGCACCCTCGCCGTCAAGGATCAGAGTTGCGAATCGTTTCCGCAAAAAAATGAAAACGGCGAGTATGAAACCGGCGTTGTGCTGGATTTCGACTATTCCGTGCTGATGCCGCGAAGAAATTCTTAAAAAGACCATTCCGCCGTTCGACGATTCACAAGCCCTTGTAAAGACTCACGAATGAGTCAGACATCAGCGGCAACTTGCCAAGTCTGGTACAAGGTGTAGCCAAATATTTTGTCAAACACACAAAATATCGTTGTCGCTGGAATCAGTTTTTGCTAGAGAAGGAGGTGTCAGGGATACAGGTCCTGGGAAACCCGCATCGCGCTATGGCGTACACCATCGCTCCTGACACCTCTTGGAGCCGGCCAGGCTCCGCATACATGAAGGCGCTACCTCTCGCTTCCAAATCCAACCTCATCGAGCGTACCCTGGGCAGAGAAACGACTCTCGATGGGCGTGCGGATTAAACTGCCTCAAACTTTATTCGCTTCGACACAACCGCTACAGGAGCAACCCTGCCGATGCGTACAGCCTGATGCAGCGCCGGTGACCCTACCTCGCAACGCCGCATGACAGAAAGATCACTTTTGAGCCGTGACGCATCAGCCCCGAAGGGCCGCCGCTAAACGACATAAAGTCAGCCCGTGAGGGCTACGACCTTCCTGGAACAGAGATCGACAACAATTGTCATCGTCGCCGTTCCGTTTACTGGAGCCGAAATCCTGCCAGGGCAGGTTCCAATAACCGGTAAACCCATGCAACGTTTTGTGCGGTTCAGACCTGCTCTACCGTTCACCCCAGGAGAATCTCCTGAAACTCACAAGCAGAGCCCGGCCGGATCGAATACTGACGAATGCCAGCGCCCGATCCTGCATGGCCTCCTTCCTTGTCATCCTCCATCCGTAGACTTCCGATGGCCAGTCTAGAAAGCCAAAGCAACGCATTCACGTACCCTTGCAGCATGAAACCACCCATTAAAAGTCGCAACGTGGAAAACCCTTAAAACTGTCGATTTCTGTGCATAACTCTTCCGGTTGCTCACAATCGATCAACACCTTTTCCACAAGCCCCAGGGGAAAGGCCTGATAAGTCTTTGCGATACCGTCTTTTTGGAAATCCCAATGTGCAACCGGCCATTTTCCCCGATCAGGGTAAGCACGTTATTGCATTTTGATAGCGACCATCGTACCGAATTGGACAACGTCAGGGCCGGTAACGGCAAATTTTTTGTGGTATACCAATGACTAAGCAAACACCGCCGAATACATTTTTGTTCCCGAAAGCGGGTTCCCGTCGTTGACTTGCCAATGGTCTGAGATTACCAATGACATAAGAGGGAAAAAAATTCGCATGCAGCGAAAGGATGGGGACATGGCTGCGACAAACAGGCCACTCTCACCACATCTTCAGGTCTATCGTCCACAGATCACTTCCGTATTGTCGATCATGCATCGGATAACCGGTGTTGCGCTGGCGCTGGGCACTGTCATCTTTACCTACTGGCTGGCTTCTGCAGCCTATGGTCCGGATGCTTTCGCACGCGCCCAGTGGCTGATAGGCTCCTGGTTCGGCTGGCTGGTGCTTTTCGGGTTCACCTTTGCCCTTTATTACCATCTAGCCAACGGTATCCGGCACCTGTTCTGGGACATGGGCAAGGGATTTGAGCTGACAACGCTGCGCCGCTCAGGCCTGTTCGTTATCCTCTTCACGCTTGTCATGAGCCTCGCCACCTGGGGATGCATCCTGACCCGGTTGGGAGATTAACGATGGAAATGCGCTCTTCCCTGTCCCGTGTTCGTGGCCTGGGCTCCACAAAAACCGGCGCCCAGCACTGGTGGGCGCAACGGATCAGCGCCATTGCTCTGATTCCGCTTTCGTTGTGGTTTATCTTCTCCGTGGTCGCGCTGAATGGCGCCGGGCACAGTGAATTCAAGACCTGGCTCAGCGTGCACGGCAACACCATCATGATGATCGCGTTCGTTACCGCCCTGTTTTATCACGCCAAGCTGGGTCTCGAGGTCGTTGTCGAAGACTATGTCCACGGCGAGACGGCCAAGGTCACCGTGCTTCTTATCGTCAGGTTCGCTACTTTCTTGAGCGGCCTCTCCTGCATTCTGGCGATCCTCCGCGTCGCCTTAACCGGATAGACGGAATACTTTTTATGAGCGCCGCTTACGAAGTCATTGATCATAAATACGACGTGGTAATTCTCGGCGCCGGCGGCGCCGGCTTGCGCGCTACGCTGGGCATGGCCGCCGCCGGTCTGAAAACCGCTTGCATAACCAAGGTCTTTCCCACCCGCAGCCACACCGTCGCCGCCCAGGGCGGTATCGGCGCCGCGCTCGGCAACATGGCCGAGGATCACTGGGAATGGCATATGTACGATACGGTCAAGGGATCGGACTGGCTGGGCGATCAGGACGCCATCGAGTACATGTGCCGCGAGGCGGTTCCCGCCGTTGTCGAACTGGAGCACCTGGGCGTCCCCTTTTCACGCAACGCCGAAGGCAAGATTTACCAACGTCCCTTCGGCGGCCACATGCGCAATTACGGTGAAGCGCCTGTACAGCGCGCCTGCGCAGCCGCCGACAGGACCGGACACGCCATTCTGCATACGCTTTACCAGCAATGCCTGAAGCATGATGCGGAATTTTACGTTGAGTATTATGCTCTCGATCTGATCATGGGCGATGATGGCACTTGTGAAGGCATCGTCGCCTGGAACCTGGACGACGGGTCCATTCATGTGTTCCGCGGCCACCAGATTGTACTCGCCACGGGCGGTTACGGACGCTCCTATTTCTCCTGCACCTCGGCGCACACCTGTACGGGTGACGGCAACGCCATGGTGGCGCGCGCCGGGCTGCCGCTACAGGATCATGAATTCGTCCAGTTCCATCCCACCGGCATCTACGGTTCTGGTTGCCTGATTACCGAAGGCGCCCGCGGCGAAGGCGGGTATCTCACCAATTCCGAGGGCACGCGTTTCATGGAAAGCTACGCCCCCACGGCCAAGGACCTAGCCAGCCGCGATGTCGTCAGCCGCGCCATGACCATCGAGATACGCGAAGGCCGTGGCGTCGGCCCTGATAAAGACCACATCTATCTGCACCTGGAACATCTGGGCCCCGACGTGCTGCATGAGCGCCTGCCCGGCATTACGGAATCAGCCCGCATCTTTGCCGGTGTCGATGCCACCAAGGAACCCATCCCGGTCCTGCCCACGGTGCACTACAACATGGGCGGCATTCCGACCAACCACATGACGGAAGCCCTGAACCCTACCATCGACAACCCGGATGCGGTTTCACCGGGACTGATGGCTGTCGGTGAATGCGCCTCCGCCTCGGTTCACGGCGCCAACCGGCTCGGCACCAATTCGCTCCTGGACATCGTGGTGTTCGGCCGCGCCGCCGGTATCCGCGCCAACCAGTTGATCAAGCCCGGCACGCCGCTTAGGCCTTTCCGCGACGGGTGTACGGACAAGGCCCTGGCGCGCCTTGACCGACTACGTCACGCCAAGGGCGGCACGCCGACCAGCGAGTTGCGATTGCAAATGCAGCGCGCCATGCAAAGTAACGCCGCCGTCTTCCGCACGGCCAATGTCCTGAAAGAAGGCTGTCATGAAATCGACAAGGTGTGGAGCGGCATGGCGGATATTTCCGTCGCAGACAACTCCATGATCTGGAATTCGGATTTGGTGGAGAGTCTGGAGCTTGAGAACCTGATGATCTGCGCCAAGGCAACAATCTATTCCGCCGCCGCCCGGCACGAAAGCCGGGGCGCCCACGCCCATGAAGACTATCCCGACCGCGATGACGTGAACTGGATGAAACATACCCTCGCCTGGGTCGATGAGGACGGCAGTGTCCGTCTCGATTACCGGCCGGTTCATTCCTATACGCTGACCGACGAGGTCGAATACATCGAACCCAAAGCCCGGGTCTATTAAGGAAAAGGCTAACGATCATGGTCGAGTTCAACCTTCCCGCCAATTCCCGCCCCACCGAAGGCGCCGTGCACAAGGCTGCCGACGGCGCAACAAACGTGCGCCGTTTCCGGATTTACCGCTACGATCCGGATTCAGGGGAAAACCCGCGCATCGACACCTTTGAGGTCGACCTCGACAAGTGCGGGCCGATGGTCCTGGACGCGCTGATCAAGATAAAGTCGGAAATGGATTCAACGCTCACCTTCCGGCGTTCCTGCCGCGAAGGCGTATGCGGGTCGTGCTCCTTCAACATCGACGGCACAAACACGCTGGCCTGCACCAAGCCCATCCAGGAAATCAAGGGCGACGTGAAGATCTACCCCCTGCCCCACATGCCGGTAATCAAGGATCTGGTTTGCGATCTGAACCAGCCCTACGCCCAATACAGGGCCATCGAGCCCTGGTTGCAGGCGGACACCCCGGCGCTGAACCGGGAACGGCTGCAAAGCGAGGAAGAACGCGCCAAGCTGGATGGTTTGTGGGAATGCATTTTGTGTTTCTGCTGCCAGACAAGTTGCCCGAGCTACTGGTGGAACGGTGACCGCTATATGGGTCCAGCGGTCCTGTTACAAGCCAATCGCTGGATCCAGGACAGCCGCGACGAAGCCACCGGCAAGCGGCTCGATGAACTGGACGATCCGTTCCGGGTGTTCCGCTGCCATACCATTATGAATTGCACCAACACCTGCCCGAAAAGCCTGAACCCCGGGAAGGCCATCGGTCAGATCAAGGAATCCCTGGCGAAACGTCAGTAACTCATAATCTGCCGTTCAGGCGCTTATCGACTTTTTTTCATCTGCCCTGATTAATTCCGGGAAACGGATGTAAAAAGTCGTTCCCTCGCCAAGAGCGGATTCAAACCAAATCTCACCGTTCATCAGTTTCACAAGATCCCTCGTGATCGCCAACCCGAGGCCCGTTCCACCTTTGCTCCGGCTATCGGATGCATCGACCTGTTTGAATTTCTCAAAGATGGATTCACGATGGCTTTCGGGAATACCGGCGCCACTGTCTTCCACGGATATGATTACGCTGTCCCCGGAGCGGCAAAGTTCAACATGAACGTCACTTCCCCGATTCGAAAACTTCGCCGCATTGGACATCAGGTTGGCGAGCACCTGATCCAGGCGATGGCCGTCGGCCATGATCCAGACGTCTTCATCAGGCAAGGAATTCACATATGAAACGCCATACTGTTCGGCATATGACTGATTGTCCGAAAGCGACTTTTCAATATGCGAGCGAAGCTCGACTGGATCGCTTTCCATGACCATCTGCCCAGCCTCGATCTTTTGCACATCAAGAATGTCGTTGATCAAACGGATCAGGCGTTCGCTGTTGTTGTGAGCGATGGATAACATATCACCTGCATTATCGGAAATCTCTCCGGCTGCACCGGATTGAACCAGCTTGATGGATCCGAGAATGGACGTCAGCGGAGTTCTCAATTCGTGGCTTACAGTCGAGACGAATTCCGTTTTCATCTGATCCATTTGCATGCGCTCGGTAATATCCGTCGCTACGTATGCCACGCCGGCCTCGAAACCGTCATCATCCAGAACCGGCGATTTGGTCCACAGCAGGGCTTTCATTGGTTTGTCCGGCGACGTATAGATGCCTTCAAGAGATTTACTCCCACCAACGACACGAAGGAATTGCCAGGGGTCCTGGTCGACGCCGTAACAGTCCGCCCGAATGGCAAGGGCAATATTCGTTTCCCGGGACAGATTGCGAGATTCCAGAAAGCGTTCGGCCTCCTGGTTCAAGGTGACGATTTCGCCACCCTGTGTCGTCACAATGAGAATCTCATTGAGCGAGTTCAAGATGTTATCCAGATAACTGCTAGAGGTTGTCGTGTGCTGCAGGGTCTCCAGCATGGAATTAAACGCTTCCCCAAGCGCCTGGACTTCCTCCGGTCCTTTGGACTTTACCCGTTTATTAAAGTGCTCCGCCCTTGTTATGCTGCCAAGCAGGGATGAAAGATTGCTCAGTTCTCTGGACGATAGATAGGTCGAAAAAACAATCGCGGCAATGAGCGCCAAAAGGGACGCCAAGCCAGAATAAATCAGGAATTCCCGAAGTTGGTGGATCGTTCTGTAAGCCTCTGATTCATGCCGCGATGTAACGATCTGGAAGCCTTCAAAGAAGGGTATGGCATGGTGTATCTCAATCAGGCCATCCGTTTCGTCATCGTGTCTGTGTTCCTCAAGTAAGTCGGAGGACGAATAGAGGGTGACACCTTCTCCATTGATAACATCAATACCAATGCCTGCTGTACCGGTATCGAAAATACGGGAAGCCATGTCAGGTTCGAAAGATGCGACTATGGCGCCCTCGGCATAACCATGCACCATGACCGGTATCGCAATAAGGATGCCGTCCAAGTCAAAATAGTGTATTTCCTTTCCTTCGGCGAGGGCGTCTATCCATTCTTTCCTGTCGACTGATGGCCCACCGGACAGGCCGTTATGAAATAACTCACGCGCCTTGTAATCCAATAGAGAAATCCTTGCCTCAAAACGACCACCGAGACGAAGCGACACGAAAAAGGTCGGCAGGTATAGATTACGGCTTTCCGCGTCGATCAAGCCGTTCAAGATCAGGTCGTTCTCAGCCAACAGGGCCAATTCATCATGAATTGTTTTAAAACGCTGATCGACACGTTCAAAAATATAATTGCTCTGGTGTTTGATTCGTTCGTTGACGGTTTCTTTTACCGTTATTTCCGTTCTCGATAGAACAAGCAGGCCGATAGCCGCCATAGCGATGACTGCCAACGGCAGAACGCGCCACAGCACATAACCCGACATCTTCTGTTTTTTGGAAATCAAGTTGCGGCTCATTTCCGGATTAATGCCTGTTTGCTCGTTTGCCTGAATAAAAGGTTATTGACTATAGGCTTTGTCAGGAACGATAACACCGTTATCGCCATAACGAGCCATGATAAAATCGCTTGCGTCCAAGGCATCATGTTTGGTCGGTGAAAACGGCGGCGCGTAGTTACGCATCAGGCCTTCATGGCTCTCAATCCGCTCTAGGGCATCGCGAACCGCCGCCCTGTCAAGACTCCCTGCTTTTTCAACAGCTTTACCCAACAGTTTTATCAAATCATATGCATGAGCGGTTCCCGGTGGTGACATCACATCTTCCACCGTTTTGGTTTCTGTGAAACTCAAGCGATACCGTTCGAAGATCTTATCCGCCCTTTCCGGAAACGGAGGCGCCAGGAACGAGAAGGTTTGAAGGAAAACGAGATCAACCTCATCAAGCAGGTCGCCTGCAAGTTGGGGAAACTTACCTCCCGTGATCCCCCAATGGGAAATGATCGGCAGCCGGGCGCTTTCAGGCCGCGCCGCCATGCTTTTGAGAGCAGCCAGGCCTTCGGGCGGATTGGCGACCAGGATAACGCCATCGGCGCCTGCGGCATGCAGGCGCTCAATCTGCTCGCCCATATCCTTGATCCCCCAATTAAACCATTCGACACCGGCTGCAACCAATCCCCGCTCTGCAAGAGCTGTTGTCACGGCCTTTTCATTGGACCGCCCCCAACCGGTTCTTTCGAGTAGTAATCCCAGCTTCTTCACGTCATGGTCAAGGGCATGTTTGACCATGAAACCACCGGCGTATTCGTCGCGAACGGATACCCGGAACACGTAATTCGGCTCGTAACCATTAGCGACAATCGGCGTTCCCGCCGCCCAGGCGCCCAGATAGATGATCTTTTTTTCATGCAGAGATTTAAGCTGCTGCAGGGCAACAGGCGTGTGAAGCCCCCCGACCACAGCCAAAAGGTCCGGCATGTCGGAAAGCTCTTGTATGTTATCGACGCCACGCGCCGGGTTGCCGCGGTGATCACGTACGACCAGTTCCAATGACCTACCCAGCAGACCACCCTGCTCGTTGATTTCGCCAATGGCAAGAATCGCACCACGGCGGATCGCTTCACCCGCTTCCGCAGAGGCGGCGGACATATCGGCATCCAGGCCGATCAATATTGGTGATTGGGCATGGGTCGTGCCGGATGGAACGGCTGCACTGAATGACAGTACTAACAATGCAGCGAAAACATAAACAAACCGCTGGACCGAAGCCGCTTCCAACAAAAAACAGAAGCCACGCGTCATTTTATCCATCTTTTCTACAATCCCGCCAAAACGTGTGGCTCCCCCGGGATAATCGGAGAGATATTACGCGGAATAGATTGGTATGCAACAGTTCCATTGTTGTTCTTTTATGAAGCCTCTTTGCGGAATGGCTGTATCAACAGGAAAGGTAGCGACAAATCCACAGGCTCGCGGAATTCTTTCAAACCAATAACCATGTCCTGATGACCGGCAGCGGGTTGGTCCCGGTATGTGGAGAACAGCCTATCCCAGATAGAGAGATTGAATCCAAAATTACTGTCTGTCTCTGACGGAATGACGGAATGGTGTACCCGGTGCATATCCGGCGTCACGATCAGTAATCGGATCAGGATGTCCAAAACTTTTGGCAGGCGGACATTGCCATGATTGAACATGGCGGTGCCGTTCAGAAGTATCTCGAACAGGACAACGGCTTCCGCAGGCGCGCCCAGCGCAATAACGGCGGCTGACTTGATCAGCAAGGACAGGAATATTTCTATAGGATGGAAACGCACCGCCGTGGTGACGTCGAAATCCAGGTCTGTGTGGTGTACCCGATGCAATCGCCACAACACAGGCACCCGGTGAAACACCATGTGTTGGAAATAAATCAGCAAATCGAGAACAATGACGGCGACGGCAATATCTACCCATGTCGGCAAGGATACCAGGTTGAGAAGGCCCCAACCCTTTTCCGCCGCCATAAAGGCGGAACCCGTCGCCAGAACGGGCACGGTAAAACGTACCATTGCCGTATTGATGGCTGTCATCAGAATATTGGTCACCCAACGCTCCCCTCTGGGGCGGATCAAAACACGCTTCGGGGCAATCACTTCCCATAGCGCCATAGCGGCGAACAAGCCCAGAAACACGGACAATCTGATCTCTGCCTGCTGATCCAATAGGATATCCATACTGGTTGCCTCGACCTTCATTTACTCTTTCACTGAGACAAGATTTATCCTGCTTCAATGAAATCGCAAACAGAGTCCCATATTGACCGCCGGGGAGCAATCTGGTTGTGTCGAAAGAGGATTCGAACGATCCTCAATTGGACCGTATCATATCATTCGGTCGGATGTTTACTTGTAGAAAGCTGCCATGACCGTTTCGAATGATCCTGTCGGCGCTTATCAGGCTTTGATAACGAATGGTGAAATCAAGCCCGATCCACGCCAGGAATACGCCATCGGACAGTTGCAGGGACTGGAAGAGGCGCTGAAAAGTTACGCCCAGCAGATGGGAAAAAGCGGCTGGAGCAAGCGTCTGAGTTTCGGCGGTGGCCGCAAGCCTGCGCCCAAAGGCATTTACATGTGGGGTGGCGTTGGTCGCGGCAAATCCATGCTGATGGAGATTTTCTACAACAGCACCCACATTACGGACAGGAAACATATCCATTTCCACGCTTTCATGCAGGAAGTCCACCGACGCATTCATTCCTATCGCGAAGCCCAGGAAGCCGGCAAGGTCACGGCTAAGAAAGACCCGCTCGTGTCTTTGGCAAAAGTCATTGTCGATCAAGCCTGGTTGTTGTGTTTCGATGAGTTCCATGTCACCGACATCGCCGACGCCATGATCCTCGGCCGTTTGTTTGAGGCGATGTTCGAAGCCGGCGTTATTGTCGTCGCAACATCCAATCGTCCGCCGGATGACCTATACAAGGACGGGCTGCAGCGGGAATTGTTTCTGCCATTCATCGAACTGATCAAACAGAAGATGGAAGTCATCGAACTGGATAGCCCGACGGATTACAGGCTGGAACGTATCCAGCATATGGATGCCTATATCACCCCTATTGACGAACAGTCTGATAAGAAACTGGAAGAAGACTTTGCGCGGCTGACCGTCGGTGCTATCGCGGAACCGTTAACGATAACGGTCCAGGGCCGTGACATTCATTTTCCGAAAACGGCGGAAGGTGTCGCCTTGACAGATTTTTCTTCGTTGTGTGAAGCGCCGCTGGGGCCGGCTGATTATCTCGCTATCGCATCCCGTTTCCATACGCTTATCATCGGGAACATTCCGATCCTCGGACCGGAACGCCGGAACGAAGCCAAGCGGTTCGTAACCCTGATCGACGCCATGTATGAGGACAAGGTCAATCTGATCTGTTCCGCCGAGGCGACGCCGGAGAACCTGTACCCGGAAGGAGACGGCGCTTTTGAATTCCAGAGAACCGTTTCACGAATTATGGAAATGCGATCGCCTAAATACATCTCTATGGAGCACATTCCGAGCGAAGACCATAAACTCGAAGCTGCGCCGCTTGGCGGATTGTTTATCGAATAAGGAAACCCAATTCTGAAGAAACGTCGGTCGATTAAGCCAGAGAGGAAAGGAAAAGATTATATAACAAGCATCTAGCGGTTGAACTTCTTTGTGGTATACATTATGCCATATTGAATAACGAAACCTACCCTCACAAAAGCTCCGTGTTAATGGGGCGGGTTGGTGTTATATAGTGCCTGATTCAATTCTCACATTACCTACTTTGGGGACGTTCCATGGCTCGTAACAAAATTGCTCTCATCGGCGCCGGCAACATCGGCGGCACCCTGGCCCATCTGGCTGGCCTGAAGGAACTGGGCGATGTCGTCCTGTTCGACATCGTGGACGGCATGCCCCAAGGTAAGGCGCTGGATATCGCCGAATCCTCGCCGGTGGATGATTTCGATGCTTCCGTCATTGGCGTCAACAGCTACGAAGGCATCAAGGGCGCCGACGTCGTTATCGTAACCGCCGGGATCGCCCGCAAGCCGGGCATGAGCCGTGACGATCTGATCGGCACCAACGCCAGTGTTATGGCCAGTGTGGGCGCCGGCATTAAACGCTATGCCCCAAAGGCATTCGTTATCTGTATCACCAATCCTCTGGATGCCATGGTCTGGGCGCTGCGTGAGGCTTCCGGCCTGCCCCACAACATGGTTGTCGGTATGGCGGGCGTTCTTGATTCGGCCCGATTCCGTTATTTCCTGGCCGAAGAATTCAATGTCTCTGTCGAAGACGTCACCGCCTTCGTCCTTGGCGGTCACGGCGATACCATGGTTCCGCTGGCGCGTTACTCTACGGTTGCCGGCATTCCACTTCCTGATCTAATCAAGATGAAATGGACGACCCAGGGACGCCTGAACAAGATTATCCAACGCACAAGGGACGGCGGTGCGGAAATCGTCGGCCTGCTGAAAACCGGTTCGGCTTTTTACGCCCCGGCGGCGTCCGCCATCACCATGGCGGAAAGCTATCTCAAGGATAAAAAGCGCGTCCTGCCCTGCGCCGCCCACCTGACCGGCCAGTACGGCCAGAAAAACATCTATGTCGGCGTACCTTGTGTGATCGGCGCCGGCGGTGTCGAGAAAGTCATCGAGATCAAGCTCGATGCGAAAGAGAAAAAGGAATTCAACCGCTCCGTCGATGCGGTCAAGGGCCTGATCAAGGTAACGAAGAGCCTGATGGCCAAGGCCAAGCGGAAAGCCGCCGCACCTAAAAAATCCACAACAAGGAAAGCGGCCCCTAAGAAAAAAACAACGCCAACGAGGAAGAAAAAATAAACCGACCACATAGCGGACGGTTTGATGGTTGAACCGGCCCTTCGGAAGACGAGGAAGAAATGAATATTCATGAATACCAGGGGAAAGAGCTTCTTTCCAAGTATGGCGTCAGCGTCCTGAAGGGCGGTGTCGCCTACACGGTCGATGAAGCCGTAAAGGCAGCCGAGGAACTAGGCGGTCCGGTATACGTCGTAAAATCGCAAATCCATGCGGGCGGACGCGGAGCCGGGCGTTTCAAAGACAACCCGGACGGCAAAGGCGGTGTGCGTGTCGTCAAGTCCATCGATGAAGTTCGTGAAAGCGCTTCTGAAATGCTGGGCCATGTTCTGGTTACCAAGCAGACCGGCCCCGCCGGCAAGGAAGTGAAAAGGCTATATATCGAAGACGGCTGCGACATAGCGCGCGAGCTTTACTTGGGCATGCTGCTCGATCGTGAAACATCACGCCTGACCATGATGGCGTCGACCGAAGGCGGCATGGAGATTGAGGAAGTCGCTCATGAAACGCCTGAGAAGATTCTCAAGGTTTCCATCGATCCGGCGACTGGTATGCTGCCTTATCATGCCCGCAAGCTGGCGTTCGGCCTTGGCCTCGAAGGCAAGCAGGTCGGTTCCGCCGTCAAGTTCATGCTCGCCATGTACAAGGCTTTTACGGAACTGGACTGCTCCATCGTCGAGATCAATCCCCTGGTCGTAACCGGCGAGGGCGACGTGGTCGCGCTGGACGCCAAGGTCAACTTCGACGACAACGCGCTCTACCGTCACCCGGACGTCATGGAACTGCGCGACGAGGATGAAGAAGACCCCATGGAGGCGGAAGCCGCCCAGCATGAACTAAACTACATCAAGCTCGATGGTAACATTGGCTGCATGGTAAATGGCGCCGGTCTCGCCATGGGCACGATGGATATCATCAAGCTCTATGGCGGCGACCCGGCAAACTTTCTCGATGTGGGTGGCGGCGCAACCAAGGAACGCGTCACGGCCGCCTTCAAGATCATCCTGTCCGACCCCAACGTGGAAGGCATCCTGGTCAACATTTTTGGCGGCATCATGCGCTGCGACGTCATCGCCGAAGGCGTTGTCGCCGCCGCTCGCGAGGTCAGCCTGAACGTTCCCCTCGTGGTTCGCTTGGAAGGCACCAACGTGGAACAGGGTAAACAGATTCTGGCGGACTCGGGCCTGCCGATTATTTCCGGCGACGATCTCGGCGATGCAGCCGAGAAAATCGTCAAAGCGGTGAAGGAGGCCAACTGATGTCCGTACTCGTCGATAAGAACACCCGCGTCATCTGCCAGGGCTTCACCGGCGCCCAGGGCACGTTCCATTCGGAGCAGGCTATTGCCTACGGCACCAACATGGTTGGTGGCGTCACGCCTGGCAAGGGTGGATCCACTCACCTGGACCTGCCGGTCTTCGACACCGTCGCTGACGCTGTCGCCAAGACGGAAGCCAATGCATCCGTTATATACGTACCACCGCCATTTGCAGCCGACGCTATCCTGGAAGCCATCGACGCCGGCCTCGAACTGGCCGTGTGCATCACGGAAGGCATTCCCGTGATGGACATGGTTCGCGTCAAACGCGCCCTTCAAGGTTCCAACACACGGCTGATCGGGCCCAACTGCCCCGGCATCATCACGCCGGAACAGTGCAAGATCGGCATCATGCCGGGTCACATTCACCGTCCCGGCAAGGTCGGCATCGTTTCGCGTTCCGGCACGCTCACTTACGAAGCGGTGGCGCAGACCACGGCTGCCGGCTTGGGACAGAGCACCTGCATCGGTATCGGCGGTGATCCCGTCAATGGCACCAACTTCGTCGACTGTCTGACCATGTTCATTGAGGATGATGAAACCGAAGCCATCGTCATGATCGGTGAGATCGGCGGTTCCGCCGAAGAGGACGGCGCGGAAGTGATCAAGGCGTCCGGCACCAAGAAACCCGTTGTCGGTTTCATCGCCGGCCTGACGGCGCCTCCGGGCCGCCGCATGGGCCATGCCGGTGCGATCATTTCCGGCGGCAAGGGCGGTGCGGCTGAAAAAATCGAGGCCATGAAAGCCGTTGGCATTCACGTCGCCGACTCGCCCGCCTCCATCGGCAAGACCATGACCCAAGCCATGGGGTGATATTTTCCCATCGGTAATAAAACTGTAAGGTCATTGATTTAAAAACGTCATGGTTAACGCCATGGCGTTTTTTTTAACGAATTTCTTTTAGTTTTAAGCATTTAGTCTTAACGTAGACATATGAGTGTATTTTTTAAGTAGGGGGAATGCCGCAAACCGGCATTCAGAAGGCTCATGACTGCTACCGATCCAACTGCTTTTCTGTACGCCGGCAACCAGGTTTACATCGCCCAACTGTACGAACGCTACCTGGACGATCCAGGGTCCGTTGATATGCGCTGGCAACAGTTTTTCGCCGATCTTGAGGACGAGGCGCAGATTCTGAACACCGAACGCCGCGGCGCCAGCTGGTCCCCTTCCGGCGCCAGGGTGGTCGGTGAAGACAGCCTGACGCCCATTTCCGAGCAGATGTCGTCACAGATGCAGCAAGCACAAACCGCCATCCCTCAGATGATGGCGGCGCCAGTCTCAAGCACCAAGGTCCGCGAGGCGACCCTCGATTCCATTCGCGCCCTGATGCTGATCCGTGCCTACCGGGTTCGCGGTCACCTGCATGCGCATCTCGATCCTTTAGGTCTGGAAGAACCCAAGTACCACGCCGAACTGGACCCGCACACTTATGGCTTTGCGGATAAGGATCTGGATCGGGAGATTTTCATCAACTATGTGCTGGGCCTGGAAAGCGCCACGCTGCGCGAGATCATCGCCATACTGGAACGCACCTACTGTGGTTCCATCGGCATCGAGTACATGCACATCCAGGATCCGGCCGAGAAGTCCTGGCTGCAGGAACGCATGGAAAGCATCCAGAACCAGACCCATTTCACGGATAAGGGCAAGGTCGCCATTCTCCAGCGTTTATGTGAAACGGAAGGGTTTGAGCACTATCTCGACAAGAAATTCACCGGCACCAAACGTTTCGGCCTTGACGGCGGTGAGAGCCTTGTCCCCGGCATCGAGCAGATCATCAAGCGTGGCGGGCAATTAGGCGTCGAGGAAATCGTTCTCGGCATGGCCCACCGTGGCCGCCTGAACGTTCTCGCCAACGTCATGTCAAAGCCGTTCCAGGCGATCTTTTCTGAATTCCAGGGCAACGCCGCCCATCCGGACGACGTTCAGGGGTCCGGCGACGTCAAGTACCACCTCGGCACCTCGTCAGACCGGGTATTCGACGGGCGTTCCGTTCACCTGTCGCTGACCGCCAACCCGTCGCACCTTGAATGCGTCAATACGGTCGTGCTGGGCAAGGTGCGCGCCAAGCAACGCCAGCGCAACGACCACGACCGCGAAAAAGTTGTCGGCCTGTTGCTGCACGGCGACGCCGCCTTCTCCGGCCAGGGCTTCGTGGCGGAGACTTTCGATCTGTCGCACCTATACGGCCACAAGACCGGCGGCACCATCCACTGGGTCATCAACAACCAGATCGGGTTTACCACTTCACCCCGGTTCTCACGTTCGTCGCCTTACTGCTCGGATGTCGCCAAAATCGTGGCGGCGCCGATCTTTCATGTGAATGCCGATGATCCTGAAGCCGTCGTTCACTGTGCGCGGATCGCTATTGAATACCGCCAGCGGTTCAAGAAGGACGTGGTCGTGGACATGATCTGCTATCGCCGGCATGGCCATAACGAGGGCGACGAGCCTATGTTCACCCAGCCGAGGATGTACAAGAAAATCTCCGATCATCCGACCACGCGCGATATTTTCGCGAAAAAGCTGACTCAGGAAGGCGTCGTTACAGATCAGGACGTCGACGCCATGCAAAAGGACATCCAGGAAACCCTGGATGCGGCCTACGAAGCAGCCGATTCCTACAAGACCAACAAGGCCGACTGGCTGGAAGGCTCCTGGGCCGGCATGACGGTGGCCTATGGCGATGCGCGGCGCGGCAATACGGCCGTTCCCGAAGACAGGCTGAAGGAAATAGGCACGGCGCTCACCCGCATACCGGATAATTTCAACCTGCATTCCAGGATATCCCGCCAGCTTGCCGCCAAGCAGCGCATGTTCGAAACCGGCGAAGGCTTCGACTGGTCAACGGCGGAGGCGTTGGCTTTCGGATCGCTGCTGATGGACGGCCACGCGGTGCGCCTTTCCGGCCAGGACAGCGGTCGCGGCACCTTCTCACAACGCCATTCTGTCCTGACAGACCAAGAAAACGATGAGAGGTATGTTCCCCTCAACAATATCCGGTTCGGTCAGGCGCCATTCGAGGTTATCGACAGCCCGCTTTCTGAAGCTGGTGTTCTTGGCTTCGAGTACGGTTATTCACTCGCTGAGCCGCAAATGCTGGTTATGTGGGAAGCCCAGTTTGGCGATTTTGCCAATGGCGCCCAGGTGATCATCGATCAGTTCATCTCTTCCGGTGAAGCCAAATGGCTGCGCATGTCCGGTCTGGTCATGATGCTGCCACACGGGTTCGAGGGACAGGGCCCGGAACACAGTTCCGCCCGTCTGGAACGCTATCTGCAGCTTTGTGCGGAAGACAACATGCAGGTCTGTTACTGCACGTCTCCCGCCAACTACTTCCACGTGCTCAGACGCCAGTTGATGCGCGATTTCCGCAAACCGCTGATCCTGATGACCCCCAAGTCCCTGCTCCGCCACAAACGGTGCATTTCGACACTGGACGAAATGGCCGGGGACACGACCTTCCACAGGGTGCTCTGGGATAACGCCCAGGTTGAAGGCCGGATGGCGCCCGACAGTAGGATCAAGCGCGTGGTCATGTGTTCTGGCAAGGTCTATTACGATCTGGAAGAAGAGCGGGACAAACGCGGCATCAAGGATGTCTATCTGTTGCGCCTTGAGCAGCTTTACCCATTCCCGGAAGCCGCCCTGATCGACGAGTTGAAGCGCTTTCCAAATGCCGAGATGTTCTGGTGCCAGGAAGAGCCCAAAAACATGGGCGCCTGGACATTCGTCCGTGACCCGCTGGATGATGTCCTTGAGAAACTGGGACGTGGTGGCGACAAGGTTACCTATACCGGCCGTCCGGCAGCGGCTTCACCTGCTACGGGCTCATTCAAGAAGCACATCGAAGAGCAGACCGGCTTCGTCAACGACGCCCTGAGCCTAAAACGGGCAGCCAAGAAGCCCGCCAAAAAAGCGGCGGCCAAGGGAAAGAGGGTCTCCGTCAAGAGCGCGCCTGCGCCAAAGAAGACCACGGCAAAGAAAAAGGCGTCGGGTTAACAGCATGAACATATTTGGGGTAAATCGAGCAATCATGACCGGAGGTCCAGATGCCCGTTGAAGTTAAAGTCCCGGTTCTCGGTGAATCGGTTACGGAAGCAACCGTTGCAAATTGGTTCAAGAAGGCCGGGGAAGCCGTCGCCGTCGATGAGCCGATCGTGGAACTGGAAACCGACAAGGTAACCGTAGAAGTGAACGCCCCGGTTGCCGGCGCTCTATCCAGTATTGTTGCCGACACAGGCACCGATGTCGCCGTCGGGGCACTGTTGGCGACCATCGAGGAAGGCGCTGCCGGCGAGGCGGCGGCTCCCGCAGCGGAAGCGGCGCCTGAACCCACACCCGAACCGGCCCCTCAGCCGGAAGCGAAACCGGAACCCGCACCGGCTCCGGCTGCAAAACCCGAGCCTGCGCCTGCCCCCGCTCCAGCACCGGCTGCAGCACCCGCGCCAGGAGGCAGCCATGTTCATCTGTCACCCGCCGTGCGCAAGATGGTTGTCGAGCACAACCTCGATGCGTCCCAGATCACCGGTACAGGCCCTGGCAAGCGGCTGACCAAGGGTGACGTTTACCGTTACCTGCAGGGCGGCATCGCACCCGCACCCGTCGGCGCGCCAACACCCGCACCGGCGGCCGAACTCCCGCCCAGACCCGAAGACCCGCGCGAGGAAGTCGTGCGTATGACCAAGCTGCGCAGGATTATCGCCGGACGCCTGAAAGACGCCCAGAACACGGCCGCCATGCTGACTACATGGAACGAGGTGGACATGAAGGCGGCCATGGATCTGCGCGCCGAATTCAAGGAAAGTTTTGAAAAGAAATATGGTGTGCGCTTGGGCTTCATGTCGCTGTTCGTTCGTGCTTCCGTGATCGCGTTGAAGGAATGGCCCGCCGTCAACGCCGAAATTTACGGCGACGAGCTGGTCTACAAGAACTATTACAACATCGGCGTCGCCGTCGGCTCGCCCCAGGGCCTTGTGGTGCCGGTTCTGAAAGACGCCGATGAAATGAACTTTGCCGACATCGAAGGCAAGATAGCCGATTTCGGCCGCCGTGCACGCGACGGCAAGCTCGGCCTCGATGAAATGACCGGCGGCACGTTCACCATTTCCAACGGCGGCGTGTTCGGTTCGCTCATGTCCATGCCCATCCTGAATGCGCCTCAGTCGGCCATTCTCGGCATGCACAAGATCCAGAAGCGCCCCATGGCCATCGGCGATAATGTGGAAATCCGGCCCATGATGTATCTGGCGTTGACCTACGACCACCGGATCATCGACGGCCGCGAGGCGGTTTCCTTCCTGGTGCGCATCAAGGAGTGCATCGAGGATCCGAAGCGCATCCTGATCGAAGTCTAGGTCCCGGGAGAGGAAACCATGAGCGAAGCATACGATCTCGTTGTCATCGGCGGCGGCCCCGGCGGCTATGTTGCGGCCATTCGGGCGGCGCAACTGGGCCTGAAGACGGCTTGCGTGGAAATGCGCGGCTCGCTGGGCGGCACCTGCCTGAACGTGGGATGCATCCCGTCCAAGGCGCTGTTGCAGTCCTCGCACCATTACGAGATGGCGGGCCACGAGTTCGCTGACCATGGCATCAAGGCCTCGGGACTCAAGCTCGACCTCAAGGCCATGATGGGCCGCAAGGACAAGGTCGTCGAGGATTTGACCAAGGGTATCGAGTTCCTGTTCAAGAAAAACAAGGTGGATTACCTGATCGGTACGGGCCGCGTCATCGAAACCGGCAAGGTCGGCGTCAAGGGCGTCAAGCGTGGCGCCAAGGAAGAGATTATCGAAACCAAGGATATCATTATCGCCACCGGTTCCGACGTGACGCCGCTGAAAGGCGTGAAGATCGACGAGAAGAAGATCGTCAGTTCCACCGGTGCGCTGGCGTTACCCAAAGTTCCGAAGAACCTGGTGGTCATCGGCGCCGGCGTTATCGGTCTTGAACTGGGCTCGGTCTGGCGTCGGCTCGGCGCCAACGTCACGGTGGTGGAATTCCTCGATCACATCCTGCCCGGAATGGACTCCGAGATTTCCAAGAACATGCAGCGCATCCTCAAGAAGCAGGGCCTCGTATTCAAGCTCTCCACAGCCGTCACGGCGGCCAAGGCCGGAACAACGGGCGTTGAACTGACCGCCAAGTCCGTCAAGGACGACAAGTCGGAGAAGATCAAGGCTGACGTCGTACTGGTCGCCATCGGCCGCAAGCCCTTTACCGACAAGCTGGGTCTGATTGAGGCCGGCGTCGAGATGGACGAGCGAGGCTTCGTCAAGGTGGACAGCAACTTCCAGACCAGCGTACCCGGCGTGTTCGCCATCGGCGACGTCATCGGTGGCGCCATGCTGGCCCACAAGGCCGAGGAAGAAGGGGTCGCCTGTGTCGAGATCATCGCCGGCGAGGCGGGCCACATCGACTACGGCGCCATCCCCGGCATCGTCTACACCTGGCCGGAAGTGGCTTCCGTCGGCAAGACGGAGGAGCAACTCAAGGAAGCGGGCACGGCCTATAATGTGGGCAAGTTCCCGTTTACCGCCAACAGCCGGGCGCGCGCCAACGGCGATACCGACGGTTTCGTCAAGATCCTGGCGGAACAGGAAACCGACGCCATCCTGGGCGCGCACATCATTGGTCCTGCGGCGGGCGATCTTATCCAGGAGATCGTTGTCGGCATGGAACTGGGTGCTTCGGCGGAAGACATCGCGCGCATCTGCCACGGCCACCCCGGCCTGCCCGAAGCCGTCAAGGAAGCCGCCATGAGCGCCGGCGGACGCGCCATACACATGTGACCCCACACCCCTTGAAACCGTGAGGGCAGCCTGACTATCTCTTTACTAGCCAGGGAATGTGGAAGTGCGCCTGAAACTCAGCGAAAACGCCGGAGGAGGCCGCATGTTGAAAATTCTGCCCAAATCCAAGGATGATTTTATCGCCATCCAGGCGACAGGCACGCTGAGCGCCGAGGATTACGACGCTGTCCTGCCGGATATCGAGAAGATTATCGAGAAGCACGGCAAGGTACGGGTTTATATCGACCTGGAATTCTTTGAAGGCTGGGAGCCGTTGGCCGCCTGGAAAGACATGGCCTTCGGTATCATGCACTGGAACGACATGTCGAAACTCGCCATTGTCGGTGACGCCAAATGGGAGGAATGGTCCGCCACCATGGCCAATTACATGATGCAAGGCGAGGTCCGCCACTTCCACACCAATGAGCAGGCGGAAGCGCTTAAATGGGCGAAAGCCGCCTGAACTGGACAGGGCGGCGCTACACTTATTGACGTATTGCGCATATACGTCGTCGTAATCTGTTCCAGATTACTCGGGATTTGCGTTAGGATCGCGCCATGTCAGGCGAGTCCGCAGATCCAATACCTGAAAACCCGACCCTCCGCATCACGGTGGTGATCTGTCTTGCGGAAGTCATGAGCATGACGGGCTTCGCCGCCTTTCCCACCCTGCTGCCACAATTCTTTGCCGAATGGAACATTTCCAACACGGAAGCGGGCTGGATCAACGGTATCTACTATGCAGGTTATGTCGCTGCCGTCGTGGTATTAACCAGCCTGACGGACCGTGTCGCATCGCGCGACGTCTATCTCTGCTGCACCGTCATTTCCGCCATCGCCATCGCCGGTTTCGCCCTGTTCGCCGAGGGCTTCTGGTCGGCCATGGCGTTCCGGACCCTGGGCGGCATCGGCCTCGCCGGCACCTACATGCCGGGACTGAAGATGCTCAGCGATTTCCTGAGCGGCCCGAAGCAAAGCCGCAATATTGCTTTTTATACATCCAGTTTCGGGATCGGCGCATCCGTTTCCATCGTCGCAACGGGGCTCATCGCCGATATAACGGACTGGCAAACGACTTTTCTTTTCCTGGGTTTGGGCCCCGTATTTGCTTTCATGATCGCCGTCCTGCTGATCCCTCGGCGAAAGGCGGATGCAGCGACAAAACCCGACACCCATCTGCTGGATTTCCGTCCCGTGCTCAAGAGCAAGCAGACCATGGGCTTCGTGCTCACCTACACGGTTCATAATTTTGAACTGTTCGCCTTCCGCGCCTGGACTGTGGCCTTCCTGGTGTTCGCCGCTTCGCGTCACCCGGAAGATGCCCTGCCCGCCTCTGCCGCCATGCTTGCGGCGCTTATCAACCTGTTCGGCGTGCCGGCCAGTATCCTCGGTAACGAATGCGCCCTCAAACTGGGACGCCATCGCTGGATCACCATGGTGATGATCACGTCGGCCCTGGTCGCCGCCGGGATCGGCTTCACCGCTGATTGGCCGCTGTGGGTGGTCGTCATACTGCTTTGCCTCTACTCAATGACGGTAGCCGGGGAATCCGCCTCGGTAACGGCTGGCGCCGTGGTGAGCGCGCCGGAAGGTTACAGGGGGGCAACCATGGCCGTACATTCCTCCATCGCTTTTTTTGGCGCATTCCTTGGTCCCCTTGTCTTCGGCATCGTTCTGGATTTGACGGGCAAGGGCTTCGAGCCCGCATCGTGGGGCAAAGCGTTCCTGACGATGGGACTGGTGGTTGCCGCCGGCCCCCTTCTGTTGCGCTGGTCTCGCAAGAGCTCAGCTAAATAGCTGAAATTAAGCATAAATTACTTATGCCACAAAACTGCCGCAAATGGTTGCCATAGGCGATTACGAAAGATTATTCTGGCGTGGGCCAAAACGGGAACTGCAGCACATAACTTCGGGAATACAAAATGATCAAAATACTGCCACAACAGCTTCTGCTTCTCGAACTCCTGATATCTTCAGGTGATATCGCCGTTGATGAAAGCAAGGAGAATTCCATCCTTGGCCGCACACTGAAAGAATGCAGCAACAAAGGGTGGACGGAACTCAAGGTCTTCGGTGGTGGCTTCAACAAGGTATCCATTACCGAATCAGGCCGTCATGCCGCCATGGAAGCTGAGCTTCTTTAATCGTGCCCTCTATGCAGATATTTCAAACAAAGAAGCAAAAGCCGACAAAACATGCCCATTGAACGATTGATAGAAGGTTTCCGGTCATTTCGGGAAACCTATTTCGACAAACAACCCGAATTCTACCGTGACCTCGTCGAAAAGGGTCAGAAACCGGATGTCATGGTCATCGCCTGTTCCGACAGCCGGGTCAATCCGTCCATCATCGCCAAGGCGAAACCGGGTGAGTTGTTCATTGTGCGCAATGTGGCCAATCTGGTGCCGCCTCACGAACCTGACGGCCACTATCACGGCACCAGCGCCGCACTGGAATTCGCCGTCCGGGATCTGAAGGTCAATCATATCGTCGTTCTGGGACACACCCATTGCGGCGGTATCCAGTGCCTCTGCGACGGGCATGTCGGTGGAGAATCCAGGGAATTCATCAGCACCTGGGTCTCCATAGCCGACAAGGCGCGCGACGACAGCCTGAGCGGCAAGGAGCAGTACCGGCATGTGGAAAAGGAAGCCGTCAAGGTTTCACTCGACAACCTGATGACCTTCCCCTGGGTTCGTGAACGTGTCCAGGATGGCTCGCTGGAGCTGCATGGCTGGATGTTCGACCTGGAAATCGGCGAGTTGCTGGCCTATGACGCTGACGGCGGCTGGAAAACGACAACTCGTTAAAGTCACCCCATTTTAAAAAAGTATCGTTGCTTGATTACCGCGCTCGAGCGCGGGGATGCGCCGTCTCGTAGACGGACTGGATGCGGGCCGAATCCACGTCCGTGTAGCGTTGCGTCGTCGACAGCGAGGCATGGCCCAACAGTTCCTGAATGGTCCTGAGATCACCGCCGCCGGCCAGCAGGTGAGTAGCGAAAGAGTGCCTGAGCGCATGGGGCGTCGCCGTTTCCGGCAACCCTAAGTATGCTCGCAGCTTCTGCATCTTCTCCTGGACCGCCCGGGCGTTCAGACGCTTTCCCTGTACGCCGAAGAACAGCGGCCCGTCGTCGCCCTTGTCATGGGGACAGACATCGAGATAGGCGCGGACAGCCTCAACCACCACGGGCAGCACTGGCACCAGCCGTTCCTTGCCCCCCTTGCCGAGGATACGCATGACGCCTTCCCTGGGCGCGTCGCACCGGTTGAGACCCAGCGCCTCGCCGATACGCAAACCGCAGCCATAGAGCAACAGCAACACCGCCGTATCGCGCAGACCCACCCAGGGCTTTTCCGACAGCTCGCCGATAGCGTCCATGACCTCCATGGCCTCGATCTGGTCCAGCGCTTTCGGTACGCTCTTCGGAACCTTGGGCGTGCGCACCGCATTGACGGCGGCATTGGACAGGATGTCGCGGCGATCGAGGAACCTGAAAAAACTGCGCAGCGTAGACACCGCCCGCGATGTGGACGTTCTCGACAATCCCCGGTTTCCCAGATCGGCCAGGTAGCTCCTGAAATCGGCGCTCCGCATGGTTTCCAGGTCGCGAACGCCGGGCGGGAACCCGAGATGGCCGGCAAGAAACGCCATGAAACCCGACAGGTCGCGGGCATAGCCATCCAGGGTATTCTCCGACAGCCTGCGTTCGTGGGCCAGCCAAGCGTACCAGTCTTGCGCTGCCCGGCGAACCGCCGGTTCGGCCGTAAGGGAATTGATCAGGGCCTGCGGGTCAGGCATTGGCGAATCGTGATAGCGAGTACGGAACTGAGAAACGAGATAAGCTCGGTTCCCTGCCCGGGACCAAAAGTGTCTTCCCTGGCGCCCAGGGCAAGAAGACCGGGAGGCATCTCGAATCCGGCCTCGAGCCGCGACAGCGCCGCCGTATGCGCCAGTCCGGCCCCTTCACCGAATATCGTTCCGTCATCGATCATCTCGTCGAACAGGCGCACATTCATATCAGCCCCCAAAAGCTGGCGGATGGTGCCGAGGGGCAATTGCCTGATGTCGGCGTTGACCAGAGCCGGGAAGGGCGCCCGGGCGAACTCGAAGCCCAGGGACACCACATCCACATCCAGCGTATGCGGCCATTCCTGGGTAACGATACGAACGATATCCTCAAAGCTTTCGGCTTCCAGCAACGCCAGGATAGCGGCATGGGTGCGGGACTGCACCGACATATTGGTGCGGCTGGTTTCAATGACATTCTGCGCCGCCGATCGCAGGTCATCGATGGCTTCCTGCGAGCGGTCGATCAGCACGGATTGCAGATCTACGACACCTTCACCAGTCCATTTCTCCCGGGGTGCCATATGGCGCAGGATTTCGATATGATCCACCAGAAAATCCGGATGGGTCAGCAGGTAGCGGATGACATCGCCTTCCTTGAGGTCCACGATTTCGTCCGTATCTTCCTGGCTGATGGCTTGCGCCGCCTGTTCCTCGTTATTGCCTGTCATCGTCCCTCGTCCGGATTAAAAGAATTAAACGCCGCCTGTTTCACCGGTAAGGTGGAAAACCCGCTCGACCGATCAACCAGAACCGCTAAAGTGTAAACCATGACAGGGAACGATACCAGTTCGAGCAGCGAAAAATCGCAATATATTGTGGGTGAGCGCGTCGGTGTACTACTACCCCTACCCCTCGCCAGCGCTTACGATTACCGGGTGCCTGAGGGCGTGATTCTCTCACCCGGCGATATCGTTGATGTTCCCTTGGGCCCCCGCACGGCCCGTGGTGTGGTCTGGGATAAAGGCGAAGGCCGCGTCGCCGAAGCCAAACTGAAAGACATTACCGCCGTACCCGATTTCCCGCCTCTGTCGGAACAATCCCTTGAATTCGTCGCCTGGGTTTCGCGTTACGCCATGGCGCCACCGGGGGCTGTACTGAAGATGGTGATCAGCGTCCCCGAAGCCATCGATCCGCCGAAAACGGTCACGGCCTATACGCTTGCTCCCGACACGCCCGGTTATCGACCCACCGCAGCGCGGGAACGGGTCACAACCGTGCTTTCTGACGGCCCGCCCCGGCAGCTATCCGAACTGGCCCGTGAAGCGGCGTGCAGCACCGGGGTCATCAAGGGCCTGGTTGAAGCCGGCGCCGTGCGTCCTGTCAGCGTGGCGGCACCGCCGCCCCCGGAACCCGACCCGTCCCGCGAAGGGCCAGCCCTGTCGGCGGACCAGCAATCGGCGGCGGATGACCTGGCGCAGGCGGTCAGGGACAAGACCTTTGGCGTTCATGTGCTCGACGGCGTTCCCGGCTCCGGCAAGACGGAAGTTTATTTCGAAGCCATCGCCGCCGCCCTGAAGGAAGGCAAACAATCCCTGGTCCTGTTGCCGGAAATCGCCCTCGGCGCACAATGGCGTCAGCGTTTCGAAGCCCGGTTCGGCATCCTGCCGCTGGAATGGCATTCCGACTTGACCCGGGCGCGGCGGCGTGAAATCTGGCGCATGGTTGCCAAGGGCCAGGCTCCGGTTCTGGTCGGGGCGCGCTCGGCTTTGTTCCTGCCGTTTCCCGATCTCGGCCTGATCGTGGCGGACGAGGAACACGACGCTGCCTACAAACAGGAAGACGGCGTCATCTACAACGCCCGGGATATGGCCGTGGTGCGCGCCCGCATCGCCGACGCTCCCATTATCCTGGCTTCAGCCACGCCCAGCCTCGAGACCGTCGTCAATGCCGGAGCGGGCAGGTACGACCTACACCACCTGCCGGAACGCCACGGCGGTGCGCAACTGCCCGATATCGACGTCATCGATATGCGACCCGAGAAGCTGCCGGCGACAAAGTGGATTTCCGCCACCCTGCAGGACGCCCTGGACAAGGTTTTCGCCAGGGGGGAACAGGCCATGCTGTACCTGAACCGGCGCGGCTATGCGCCGCTCACCCTGTGCCGGGCCTGCGGCCACCGGCTGCAGTGCCCCAACTGCAGCGCCTGGCTGGTGGACCACCGCTCCCGCGGCAAACTGCAGTGCCATCATTGCGGCTTTGCGCCGCCGGTGCCGGACAAATGTCCGGAATGCGAAGCGGAGGAAAAGTTCGCGGCCTGCGGCCCGGGCGTGGAGCGCCTGGCCGAAGAAATCTCGCAGCTTTTCCCCGATATCCGTTACGTGATCGCCGCCAGCGACACCCTGCAAAGCCCCAAGGCGGCGCAGGAACTGGTCGAGGCCATCGAGAATCACGAGATCGACCTGATCATCGGCACCCAGATTGTCGCCAAGGGTTATCATTTTCCCCTGCTGACCCTGGTTGGCGTGGTGGATGCGGATTTAGGGCTTTCTGGCGGCGACCTGCGCGCGGCTGAGCGAACTTACCAACTGCTCTACCAGGTCTCGGGCCGGGCCGGGCGCGGCGAGCATCCCGGCCGGGTCATGCTTCAGACCTACCTGCCGGAGCACCCTGTCATCCAGGCGCTTGCCGCCGGTGACAGACAGCAGTTCATCGATATCGAAACCAATGCCCGCGAAACTACGGGAATGCCGCCCTTCGGCAGGCTGGCGGCGTTGATCGTGTCCGGCACGGACGCCAGCGCCGTTGCCCGGGCCGCCACGTCGCTCGGACGTTCGGCTCCCCACGGCGACGGTATCCAGGTGTTCGGACCCGCGCCCGCGCCCATCTCCCTGCTCCGTGGCCGCCACCGCATGCGGCTGCTCTTGAAAGTCAGAAAGGACCAGGCCGTCCAGCCGCTGGTGAACAAATGGATCCAGATCGCAACCATCCCGAAGAAAGTCCGCGTTCAGGTCGATATCGACCCTTACAGTTTCATGTGATGGATGGGGTGGCGTTCCCGGCAGCTTCCTTCATCCAGTCCGTGAAAGCCCGGACTTCCGGTTTCTGCTGGGCATCCGGCGTCACCACCAGATCGTAGCCGATATCCGTCGTTATGCTCTCCTCGAACGGCCTGACGAGCAATCCGGCGTCAAAGGGATCGCTCAAGATCGGCCAGCTTGCCAACAGCAGCCCCTGGCCGGATATGGCCGCCTGAATCGCCAGGCCGTAATCGGAAAACCGGAGCCCGCCGGACGTATCGATTGTGTCGATGCCCAAATGGGTCAGCCAATTTTCCCAGACAAACCATTTTTTTGTCGATAGCGCCCAGGTCATATGGCTCATGTCCCAGTGAATCAAGGGAACGTCTTTCAGGCTTCTGAGCGCCCGGTTCTTAATGGCGCGCTTCATCAGTTCAGGGCTGCAAGCCGGAAACACCCAGTCATCGAACAGCCGGTACGTAATCAGGCCGTTTTCAGGTTCGACCCCGTAGCGGATCGCCACATCTACATCGCCTTGCCGAAGATCGACAATCTTCTGGCTTGAATCGACCAGCACGTTGATCTCCGGGTTTCTGGCTCTGAAATCTTCCAGCTTGGGAACAAGCCAGGCAGTGGCGAAGGACGCCTCAACCGTCACGATCAGTCTTTTCTCCTGTGACAGCCCGCCCATCTTATGCACCGATGAAGAAAAGTGTTTCATACCCGCCGTCAGGTCATCCAGACCGGCAGACCCCGCAGGGGTCAGCATCAACGACTTCCCCTCGCGGCGGACAAGGCTGACGCCGAGAGTATCTTCAAGCTTCAATACCAGTTGTTTTACAGCGGCGGGCGTCACGCCGAGTTCCTGCGCGGCAGCGGAATAGTTCAGGTGCCGACCGAACGCTTCAAAGGCCCGCAAGGCGTTCAACGAGGGTAGCCATGACTTCATACTTTTAGAAAAACTTAAAATAGAGAAAAGATCAAATGATTTCTATTTTGCCTGAAATCCGCTTATTTATCGCCTCTATGAGAGAGAAAGACGGGATAGAACCTGTGCGTTCTAATAGTAATTCTAACATATTTACGGAAACGCCGAATCGTTTTTTCAATAAGGGAGATTAGAGCATGCGCTCAAGCGATGGAAAAATGAGGGATCTGGTCACCTCCATGCCGGGCGCCGGTTGGGATTACGCCCAGACACGCCACCCTTATCACTTTATCGAACGCCCTTTAGGCCCTCATTATTGCGTCTATAACCGGCGGCATATGGCGTGCTGTTTTGATGCATATTCGATTGAGGATGACTACTGGCTGCTTCGCCAGAAGGCGGCCGTCCTGAATACTGGCGAGCTTCCGCTGCAGTTCAAGGGACCGGATGCCGAACGGCTGCTTGATAAGCTATTCACCAAGGACATCACCAAGGTCAGGGTCGGGCGTTGCGGCTACGGCCTGGCCTGTTATGAAGACGGCGGCATGATCGTCGATGGTGTCCTGCTGCGGCTTGAGGATGACTGTTTCTGGTATGTCCAGGCCGACGGCGATTTCTATAGCTGGGCCCGAGCCCACGCTACCGGCATGAATATCGAGATTTCCGACCCGGATGTTTTCGTTTCCCAGGTCCAGGGACCGAATTCCATGAAAATCCTGGAGGCCGCCAGCAAAGACGGCTTGCCTGAGCCTTTTGGCTATTTCGCCATGGCGCGGGTGAACTTCGGCGGACAGGAAGTCGTCATCACGCGGACAGGCTACACCAATGAACTGGGCTGGGAATTCTACACTGAGCCCCAGCACGACGCCGAAGCCCTGTGGGCTCATCTAAGCGCCGCCGGGGAGCCCTTCGGTTTGCGGATTCATGGTCTCGACGGCATGAACATCCGGCGCATCGAAGCAGGAATCCAGAATGCTGGCTCAGATTTCAACCACACGACGACGCCCTATGACATGGGCCTCGCCCGCTTCATCGATGAGGACAAGGGTGATTTCATCGGCAAGCAGGCCCTCGCCTCGGCCAACCGTGAATCCCGCTTTCACGGACTCAAGTGCCCGACGGGCGAGCCGTTGATTTCCGGACGCATCGAACAGGACGGTAGAACCGTCGGCATCGTCACAGCCGGCGCCTATTCTCCTTACCTGAAACATGGCGTCGGTTACGGGCGGTTCGATACGTCTGAACAAAAGCCCGGCATGACCGTCATGGTCGGCTGCCGCGACGGCGAACTACACAAAGCCGAAATCGTGGAGTTGCCATTCTATGACAAGGAAGCCGCCATCCCGCGCGGCAAGCTGGTGGATATCCCCGAGCGGACCTGAGCCACGCATTGCAGGCATCGAAAAAGGAGCGGCACACCACCTGCCGTTCCGGTTTCGACCCTTGCGGCCGAAACATAGCGTTGCTAACCTGCCGGAACTTGGATGCAGAAACTCTAATCAAAAACAAAGTCCAACTCCCCAGGAGTTGACGTTGTTACGACTCCCGGGGGCTGACCTTGCTTTTCGAATACAGTGTGCTTGTAATCGTTTGGACCGGATTCCTGGTCTCGGTCTACTATATCTTTGTCACCGGCATTTCCTCGATTCCCAGTTCGCGCATCTCTACCAACCACATCATGGACGTCACGCCTGCAGAAATTGCCGGTGATATTCTCGAGCTTGGCGCCGGCTGGGGCACCCTGGCGTTTCCTCTCGCCGCCCAGTTTCCCTATAATCGCATTCTGGCCTACGAGCTTTCGCCCGTACCGTGGCTGTACATGAAAGTCCGTCACTTGCTTTTCCGTTACAAGAACCTGGATATCCTCAGAAAGGACTTCCGCAAGGTTTCCTACGAAGGGGTCGGACTGGTCGTCGCTTATCTTCATTCCGAGGGCTTGGAAAAGGTACGCGACAAGATGGAGCGCGAGCTCAAGCCTGGAACACTGGTGATCAGCAACGTGTTTGATATTCCCGGCTGGGAGCCAGAAGCGCGGCACGAACTGGACGATTCATTCTGTCCGCAGGTATATCTCTACCGCGTACCGGAAAGAGCCGCGGTCGTCGTAAACGCCTGATCAGGCCCGGATAACCGGGCAGACACCTACATCAACAACCTGCTACACAAGCGCCTGAGCTATCAAAGGACATCGTCCTGCCGCTCAAGGGTAAGTGCACAGGAACCTTAACGGCATTAATGAACGTTTCGGTCCGGGTGCCCGCATTGACCTGCCCGCCGCTCGTCGCAACCTCATTCGCGTGCGACGGAATGACCGAGGCGGGTTTGACCAGAGAATTGATGACATAGGCCGCCTCTTTCGGGCCGGTGGTAAAGGTATCGCCTATGTTCATAACCACCAGCTTCGCCTGATAGAGGCCCCTGACCACCGTGTCTTGCTCCGCCGTTACACCGGTATCACCGGATAGGTAAACGACCAGACCATTGGAAAATGTCAGGACATATCCCGTCGGCGGTCCGGCATAGGCGCTAAGCCCGGATGCGTTCAGCAGATCGCCCAGTTCACCGCCAATCATGGCCCCGCTGATTCCATTGGAATGCACGGCTGGCACCGTCGTTATGGTGACGCTGCCGATTTTACGGCTGGCGCCAAAACGCACAAGCTGGGAATTCTTCGGATTGCCACCCAGCGTTTTTAGCTTGGCGCTGAAAAATTTCGGCATTTCGCTGCCGGTGATGATTTTTGCATCCTGCGCCAGTGCAATGTTCACGGTATTGGTGTTTGGCACCGCCTTGACGGAAACATCCGGCTTTCCGCATTCCCCGGCATCAGGCGCGCTCAGATGCTTGTCCCCGACGTGGTCACCGTGCATGTGGCTAACCAGTAATGCATCAACCCTGCCCAGGCGCGGGTCGCCCGGCCCGGCTACGGTCCGGCCGGCGTCATAGAGTATGCGCGTGCCGTCAGGGTCTTCGAAAATCATCGCCCGGTCGAACTTGCAGAACTCACCCGCATGACTGCCAAGGGGCGTTATCTTCACGTTTGCAGCGAAAACGGCGGTTGGGAACAGAATTCCCAGCCCGAGAGCAGCAACCGCCAAAAACCTGTAACGTACATTCATGTTCGATCCTCCCTGGCCGAAAATTGGATTCGGTATGGTTATAACCCCTTTCGCTTAAGTCGAGAAGGCAAGGCTTTAATTGGTCGCATTTAGGGGAATTATCCGAAACGGAATTTATTGTCGCCTTTGATTGTCTTCTAAATATCTGTGTCCTTACTGGGTTTAGTTACGAATGTAGTCGGTTTCAGGATGCTTGTTCATGGAGCGGATAATCCTTTCCCAGTTTTTGCTAGGTGCAGGGAACATCACCTCAATCTTGTCAGCATGAAACTGAACGATTTCACCCTTGAGTTTGATCGGAACCCGTTTGCCCATGATCTCGGCGTAGATCACAAGATCGCAGGCTTCCCCGATCGAGTGAATTTCGTTTACGCCGTTTACGACAGCGAATGATTCTGAAAGACCTTCCAGATTTGCATGTTTACCATCGATTTGAACATCTGTATTCAAGTGCGCCATTTTGCTTCTCCTGACACAAAAACATTTCGATTTCGAAATGATAAAATGCAATATAAATATATATGCCAATGTTCTTAAAAAAAATTTCTTTCAAGTTCAGATAGTTAGGAATCATAATTTTGTAGATGGCGGCGACCATCATGCCAAAATGAAGAGTTTTTCCCATAATGGGAAAACCATAATGAAAACGGCCTGAAAGGATATCAGGCCGCAGTCATATTATCCGGATTAATGATAAAATGGATGCAGAGAACTCAGTCGTACACTTCCAGTTTCGGCTTTTTCAATCCAGGAAATGCTTTCACATTATCGACGGAAGCCGCATTGCAATTTGCCTGCTGCTCGTTTTGCAATTTCTTGCGCCAACGACGGTCCGGACCGACATAGCCGGGAGAAATAATGAAATCCCTGGGTATCCGGAAGGTCATTTCGATCCGCTTGAGCAGCGTTGCAATGTTAAAGGGCTTGAGGACGTATTCATGTACGCCGGCGTTACTGGCCGCAGAAATGACCTTTTCATCTCCATAGGCTGAAATCATGACAATTGGGGTAAACCGGTTGCATTTCGTTTTGCCCTTGCGCAGACGCTCGGTAAACGTAATGCCCTTTTCACCGGGCATGTTGTTGTCCAGGATGATCAGGTCGACGGATTGTTCCGACAAAATCTGTTCGGCCTTTTCGGCATCTTCGGCTTCATATTGCGAATGAATGCCCTGCGACATGAGGGCGTTGCGAACCAATGAGCGGTGGAACCGGTTATCGTCGACGATCAACACACGTAATCCGGAGAGATCCTCACGGGGCTCATAACCGGGATCGAGGATTTCTACACCTTCAGGTAATTCCGACTGGTCAGTTCGGCGGTCCGTTTCTTTAACATCTTCCCCGGCAGTACCCGGAGGCGATACCATATGTATGACGTTAGCTGCAGTTTGTGACATTTTTTACTCCACCACATCGTTTTCCGGCTCTTCAGGTTCCTGGAAAACGTTATAGGGAACCGCATTTCCCCCATCTGATATGGTTCCCGGCTGATCAGGCCTTTCCACCAATTACCCCATGTGATCGTCTGCACATGTATCATCCGTAACCATCATCAGATGTGATGATGATCACAGGAGAGACGGGATTCGCACGAATCCCGCTCAAGACACCAAAAAACAGCCAGAAGCCTCCCCCGGTAAGCCTATGATTCAAAGCCTGAATCCGGGTCGGAATGCCGATATGGGTTATCCACAAAAAAAATCGTCCCGAGTCCGCTTGAAAGCCCTATTCGAGTGTGTTACGACACCCGCGCTTTGCAGGGACTCCTCGTTTCCTGGGGACTGCGCAGAGACCAAAATCTTCCGGGCATCCGGTTGTGTATAAACATTGAAGGGGTTTCTCAGTTGACCGCTCAATCCACGGGCCTAGCCGGCCGCTATGCGGCCGCCATCTATGAACTGGCTGAGGCCGACAAGGCGCTGGACGCCGTTGCTGACGATCTTGCCGTGTTCGGCAAGATGATCGACACAAGCGACGACCTGCGCCGCCTTATACGCTCTCCCGTTATTTCCCGCGACGAGCAGGAAAAAGCCGTTCTCGCCATCGCCGACAAGGCCGGCATGAACAAACTGACACGGAATTTTATCGGCGTTATTGCTTCCAACCGCCGCCTATTCGCCCTGCCGGACATGATCACCGCCTATCAGGCGTTGCTCGCGTCCCGTCGCGGCGAGGCAACGGCGGAGGTCGTTTCGGCCAAGGAACTGACGGACGCCCAGATGGGCGCTCTCAACGATGCGCTTAAGAAAGCCGTCGGCACCAAGGTTAG
The DNA here is from genome assembly GCA_964344255.1 of uncultured Thalassospiraceae bacterium. GTDB lineage: Bacteria > Pseudomonadota > Alphaproteobacteria > Rhodospirillales > Casp-alpha2 > JAJFIE01. The sequence continues at coordinate 30,651 of CAYFMQ010000004.1, read as the reverse complement.
CGTCGACGCAAAAGTTGATCCCGGCTTGTTGGGTGGTCTGATCGTAAAGGTCGGCTCACGCATGGTCGATAGTTCGTTACGTACGAAGTTGCAACAACTTCACCTCGCTATGAAAGGGGTTGGATAATGGAAATCCAGGCTGCGGAAATCTCCGCCATCCTGAAAGAACAAATCGCCAATTTCGGCACGGAAGCAGAAGTTGCCGAAGTCGGACAGGTCCTGTCCGTCGGTGACGGTATTGCCCGCGTCTACGGTCTCGACCAGGTCCAGGCCGGTGAAATGGTTGAATTCCCGGGTGGCATCAAGGGCATGGCCCTTAACCTGGAAACCGATAACGTCGGTATCGTTATTTTCGGCGATGACCGGACCATTAAAGAAGGCGACACGGTCAAGCGGACCGGCGCCATCGTGGACGTTCCGGTTGGTGAAGCCCTGCTGGGCCGCGTCGTTGACGGTCTCGGCAACCCAATCGACGGCAAGGGTCCCATCGAGGGCGAGCGCATGCGTGTCGAAGTCAAAGCGCCGGGCATTATTCCCCGTAAATCGGTGCACGAGCCGGTGCAGACCGGCCTGAAAGCCATCGACAGCCTGATTCCCATCGGACGCGGCCAGCGCGAACTGATCATCGGTGATCGCCAGACCGGCAAAACCGCCGTGATTATCGACACCATCCTGAACCAGAAGACGGTTCACGATTCCGGTGACGAAGCTGACAAGCTGTTCTGCATCTATGTCGCCGTCGGCCAGAAGCGTTCAACGGTCGCCCAGTTGGTGAAAACCCTGGAAGACAACGACGCCATGAAGTACTCCATCGTTGTTGCCGCCACGGCGTCAGACCCTGCCCCGCTGCAGTTCCTGGCTCCCTATACCGGCTGCACCATGGGCGAGTACTTCCGCGACAACGGCAAGCACGCCGTCATTTTCTATGATGATCTGTCCAAGCAGGCCGTTGCCTATCGTCAGATGTCCCTGCTGCTGCGCCGTCCTCCCGGACGCGAAGCCTATCCGGGTGACGTTTTCTACCTGCACTCCCGTCTGCTGGAACGCGCCGCCAAGATGGGCGACGCCGCCGGCAATGGTTCGCTGACCGCGCTGCCGGTTATTGAAACCCAGGCTGGTGACGTGTCGGCCTATATTCCGACCAACGTGATCTCCATCACCGACGGTCAGATCTTTCTGGAAACGGAACTGTTCTACAAAGGCATCCGTCCCGCCGTGAACGTGGGTCTCAGTGTGTCTCGTGTGGGTTCCGCCGCCCAGGTGAAAGCCATGAAACAGGTTGCCGGCTCCATCAAGCTGGAACTGGCCCAGTACCGTGAAATGGCGGCCTTCGCCCAATTCGCCTCGGACCTCGATCCGGCAACGCAGAAGTTGCTGGCCCGCGGTTCGCGCCTGACCGAGCTGCTGAAACAGCCGCAGTATTCGCCGCTGGCCGTTGAAGAACAGGTCGCTGTGATCTTCGCCGGCGTGAACGGTTATCTCGACGGCATCAATGTCGGCGACGTTACCCGTTTCGAGCATCAGTATCTCGACGCCATCCGTGACAAGGGCGCCGATATCTTGAGCACAATCCGCTCGGAAAAAGCGCTGTCGGACGAAACCGCCGAGAAACTGAAGAGCTTCCTCGACGATTTCACGAAGACCTTTGCCTGAGACCAGGCTCGGACAGGAACCCGCTAACGGCTGGAAAAGATAACCGATGCCCAATCTCAAGGACCTGAAAAACCGGATCGGCAGCGTCAAATCGACGCAGAAGATCACGTCCGCCATGAAAATGGTGGCCGCCGCCAAGCTGCGCCGTGCGCAGGAAGGCGCCGAAGCTGCACGTCCCTACGCCGAGCGTATGGAACGCATGCTCAATTCGGTCGCTTCCTCCATCGCCGGTGTTGACGGCGCCCCGCCCATGCTGGCGGGCACCGGCAAACAGGGCACCCACCTTCTTGTCATCTGCACAGCCGACCGCGGCCTGTGCGGCGGCTTCAACGGTTCCATCACGCGCCAGGCGCGCAAGATGGCCAATGAGCTGAAAAACCAGGGCAAGACGGTGAAAATGCTGTTTGTCGGGCGCAAGGCGCACGATATCCTGAAAAAGGAATTCCCCAACGACGTGGTTGAGGCCGTGACCGGCATCGGCCGCAAGGGCGTGGAATTTTCGGAAGCCATGGATGTGGCTGACAAGATCGTCACCATGTTCGAAGCTGGCGAGTTCGATGTCTGCACCATCGTCTTCAACCGCTTCCAGTCGGCGATGACGCAGATCGTGACCGAACAGCAACTCATCCCCTTCGCCCCGGCGGAAACAGAGGAAGAGGAAGCTGCGTCGGGCGCCCAGCCTGTCTACATCTACGAACCCGATGAAGACGAAATCATTGCCGATCTGCTGCCCCGCAATCTGGGCGTTCAGGTGTTCCAGGCACTGCTGGAAAGCGCCGCATCCGAACATGGCGCCCGGATGACCGCCATGGACAATGCAACCCGGAACGCGGGTGAGATGATCGACAACCTGACGCTGACGTATAACCGGACGCGCCAGGCCTTCATTACCAAGGAACTGATTGAAATTATTTCCGGCGCCGAGGCGCTGTAAGGGATCCTAGTGATTCGCACGTAAAGGGAAAAGATAGTTATGGCAAAGAATAACGTAGGTACGATCTCCCAGGTTATGGGCGCTGTCGTGGACGTTCGCTTTGAAGGTGACCTTCCGGCCATCCTCAATGCGCTCGAAACCCAGAACGACGGCAAACGGCTGGTCCTCGAGGCCGCTCAGCATCTGGGCGAGAACGTGGTCCGGACCATCGCCATGGACTCAACCGAAGGCTTGCAGCGCGGTCAGGAAGTAACCGACACCGGTGAGGCCATCGCCGTTCCGGTCGGTCCGGAATGCCTGGGCCGTATCATCAACGTGGTCGGCGAGCCGATCGACGAACGCGGACCGGTCGATGCCAAACAGAAGGCACCGATCCATGCCCAGGCTCCGGAGTTTGCCGACCAGGCGACGGAAACCGAAATCCTCACCACCGGCATCAAGGTCGTCGACCTGATCGCCCCCTACGCCAAGGGCGGCAAGATCGGCCTGTTCGGCGGCGCCGGCGTGGGC
>CAYFMQ010000004.1:0-27544 GCA_964344255.1 uncultured Thalassospiraceae bacterium | reverse complement strand
ACGGTTCTGATCATGGAGCTGATCAACAACGTCGCCAAGGGCCACGGCGGTTATTCCGTTTTCGCCGGCGTTGGCGAGCGGACCCGTGAAGGCAACGACCTGTACCACGAAATGATCGAATCGGGCGTTATCCAGCTTGACGGTCCCGGTTCCAAGGCCGCCCTGGTGTACGGCCAGATGAACGAACCTCCGGGAGCTCGCGCCCGTGTCGCCCTGACCGGCCTGACCCAGGCTGAATACTTCCGCGACCAGGAAGGCCAGGACGTGCTGTTCTTCGTGGACAACATCTTCCGCTTCACCCAGGCCGGTTCGGAAGTGTCCGCCCTGCTGGGCCGTATTCCGTCCGCTGTGGGCTACCAGCCAACGCTGGCCACCGACATGGGCACCATGCAGGAGCGTATTACGTCCACCAACAAGGGCTCCATTACCTCCGTGCAGGCCATTTACGTGCCGGCCGACGATCTGACCGACCCCGCGCCGGCCACGTCGTTCTCGCACCTTGACGCAACGACGGTTCTCAGCCGTCAGATCGCCGAACTGGGCATTTACCCGGCCGTGGATCCGCTGGATTCCACGTCGCGTATTCTCGATCCCCGGATCATCGGTGAAGAGCACTACAACGTCGCAACGTCCGTCCAGCAGGTGCTGCAGACCTACAAGGGCCTGCAGGACATCATCGCCATTCTCGGCATGGACGAACTGTCCGAAGAAGACAAGCTGGTCGTGGCCCGCGCCCGTAAGATCCAGCGCTTCCTCTCCCAGCCGTTCCACGTCGCCGAAGTGTTCACCGGTACGCCGGGCGTCCTGGTGCCGCTGGAAGAAACCATCCGTGGCTTCAAGGGCATCGTCGACGGCGAATACGACCACATTCCGGAAGCCGCCTTCTACATGGTCGGCAACATCGACGAAGCGCTGGAAAAAGCCAAGAAACTGGCTGCCGAAGCGGCTTAAAGCCAAAGCAGCCTGAAGAAGGAACTGAATCATGGCCGATATGGTCGAATTCGAACTGGTCTCGCCGCAGAAGCTCGTCAAATCGGAAGCCGTCGAGATGGTGGTCGTTCCGGGCGGCGATGGCGACATCGGCGTGCTGCCGGGTCACTCCCTGCTGATCTCGACCCTGCGTCCGGGTGTCATCGACATCCACGAGGGCGGCAAGGTGCGCGAGAGCATCTTCGTCGGCGGCGGTTTCTGCGAGGTTTCGCCGGAACGCTGCACGGTGCTGGCCGAGGAAGCCACGCCGTTGAGCGAGATCGACAAGGCCCAGGCCGACGCCCGCCTGTCCGAAGCCAACTCGGCCCTGACAGAGGCAGACGACGACGGCAAGGCAGCCGCCGAAGCCGCCGTCAAGGTGGCCGAAGCCATGGTTGCGGCGGCAAGCCGCGCCTGAACAAGCGTTGCGGCGGCGTCCCGCGCTTAATCAGTCAATTACGCTTACTCTTTCAATCGGGCGTATCCTAACGGATGCGCCCGTTTTGTTTCAGGTGATCTACACGTTCCATGTTTGCCGAATACCTAGGTCTGTTCACCTCCGCCCTGCTGGCGGCGACGATCCTCCCCATGTCGTCGGAAGCCGTGCTGGCCGCCATGTCCGTTACCGGCAAGTACCCGGCGGCGACCCTGCTGGCTGTGGCGGGTACGGGCAATACCCTGGGTTCCGTCATCAACTGGACCCTGGGCCGGTTCTGCCTGCACTGGCAGGATCGCAAATGGTTTCCGGTCGGACCTGAAAAGCTGGAGCGCGCATCGCGCTGGTTCAACCGCTACGGCCTGTGGTCCCTGCTGCTGGCGTGGTTTCCCATGATCGGCGATCCGCTAACCCTGATCGCCGGGGTCCTGCGGGTCAATTTCTGGATTTTCCTGATCCTCGTCGCCATTTCCAAGGTCTCGCGGTATGTGGTAATCCTCGGGTTAGCCGACTGGATAGTCGGCTAAGGTTGTATTTCCAGAATAGACTTAAATTTAAGGACGCAAATTTCACTTTTGTGAAAAAAAACTCTTACATTTCACTTTTTTTGTGAATAATAAGGGGTATGGACCAGCTCGCAAGCAAGCACACGAACAAGACGCGGACGCTGAATTTACCCGGTGGCCGCAACTGTGACATCGACCCCGGCGCCACGGCAGATCACATGTCCACAGCCGTCGGCGAGGAAATCAGGGATCTTCGCCACGCGCACGGGATCAAACTCTCGGAACTGGGCGAAGCCCGCGGACTCTCCGTCGGACACCTGAGCCAGATCGAACGCGGCATATCCAGCCCGTCGGTCAAGGCGCTCCACTCCATCAGCCGGGCGTTGGGCGTCAATATCAGCTGGTTCTTCAGGGAAACGGATGCCGAGCATTCAGCGGAACGCCGCTACATTGTTCGCGCCGACAAGCGGCGCTCTCTGAATTTCGAAACCGGCGTCGTCGATGAATTGCTGTCGCCAAACCTGGGCCGCCAGCTGGAGCTGATCCGCGTTACTTTCGCCCCCGGCGCCAGCACCGGAGAGGGATATTTCTCCCACCGCGGCGAGGAAGCCGGCTTTATCGTCTCCGGCACGTTGGAGCTGTGGCTGGACGATGAACATTTCATTCTGAACGAGGGAGACAGCTTCGCCTTCTCAAGTGAAACACCGCACCGGTGCCTGAACTCCGGATCGGAAGAAACTGTCATAATATGGACAGTTACCCCACCAACGTACTGACCAATAATGATGTACAGTGGGGGATAACTTTCAATGACATACGCATGGAACAGCGAGACGTAAAATGACAGTTTTAGACGATTTCAAACGCCTGAACGGCAACATCTTCCTCGGCGGTCAATCACGCCGAAGCGCCGGTACGGCAGCGCAAGACATCATCAATCCGGCAACAGAGGAAAAACTGGGCGACATAGTCGAAACCACGCCTGAGGAAATCGACGAAGCCACCCAGATCGCCAAGGAAGCCCAGATGAAATGGTGGGCCATGAGCGGCCTGGCGCGCTCGGAGGTCATGCATGAAGTTGCCAACAACATGCACCACATGCGCCCCCGCCTGGCCGAAGCCATGACCCGGGAAATGGGCAAGCCCTTCAAGGAGTCCATGGATGAGGTCGAATGGTCCATTTCCGCCATCCGCTACAACGCCGAAGTGGGCCGCAGCGACACCGGCCGCGTCATGGGTAACGAGATCGAGGGACACCTGAATTACACGATCAAAATGCCCCTGGGCACCGTCGTGTCGATCCAGACCTTCAACTACCCCATGGTGTTGCTGGCGTGGCAGTCGGGCGCGGCGCTCGCCGCCGGCAACGCGGTGATCTGCAAACCGTCCGAATACACCACGCTGACAACCATGCTGTTCGCGGAAGCCTACGCACCGCTGCCGGAGGGCCTGTTCCAGGTCGTTACCGGCGCCGGACCCGCCGGCAAGCAGCTGGTCGAGCACCCGGATACGCACATGGTCGCCTTTACCGGCAGCGTGCCCACGGGCCAGGCCATCAGCGAGACCTGCGGCCGGTTGATGAAACGCTGCCTGATCGAATGCTCGGGCAACGATCCGTTCGTCATCATGCCCTCGGCCGACATGGACATCGCCGCTCGCGCGGCCTCGTTCTCAGCCTACATGAACTGCGGCCAGATCTGCGTCTCGGCTGAACGTTTCTATGTCCATAATGATATCCATGACGAGTTCGTGGAAAAGCTCACCGAACAGGCCAAGTCCATCCGCATCGGCAACGGCCTGGATAAGGTCGACATGGGCCCCATGGTCGCGGAGAAAGAACGTACCCGTTATGAAGCGGTGCTCGAAAACGCCAAGAAACAGGGCGCCAATGTGGTTCTCGGCGGCGGCCGTCCCAGCGGCTTCAACCAGGGCTGGTTCGTGGACACCACCATCCTGACCGATTGCAATCAGGAAATGGATATCTTCAACAACGAAAGCTTCGGCCCCGTTGCGCCGATCTGCCGTGTCGACAGCTTCGACGAAGCCATGCAACTGGCAAACGATTCTAGGTTCGGCCTCGGCGCCAACATCTACACCCGCGACCTGCGCGAAGCCATCCGCGCTACGGAACAGATGGAAGCCGGCATGGTCTGGGTCAACGCGCCACTGCTCGACAACGACGCCGGTCCCTTCGGCGGCACCAAGATGTCCGGCATGGGCCGCCAGCTCGGCCCGGAAGGCCTGGAGACGTTCCGCCAGACCAAGTTCATCATGATCGATCCGGACTGCACGGACGCCCAGGACGGCTGGTGGTTCCCCTACAAGGACGAGGAGATGTTCCCAGGTTAATTGGACTGGCTGAACCAAGAAAAACCGAACCCCCGTCGTTGCTTCCCCCAAGAGCAACGACAAACCGAAACGGGTGCACTTCTCCCCTGTGGTGCACCCGTTTCACTTTTTTGGGGAATGACTTCAGGCGTCGGCGGGCGGCGCGTCCGGATAGGTGATCTTCTGGCTGGCCGATGGTGAATTCACGGCCGGATAAACGGCGAAGAAGAACCACACATCCTCGTCACAGACGTAGCTCAAGGGCGTGTCCTTCGGTATCCACAGCGTATCACCCGGTCCGGCGTGGTAGACCTTGTCACCGACACGCAGTTTGAAGTGACCCTTGTGGATGAACAGGAACTCGTCATAGGTGACGGTCCATTCCATATCGGTGCCCGCACCGAACACGCCGTAGCCGCCGCCCATGGTGTCGCTGTCGCCCGCGTTGACGAATGCGAAGACGGAAGCGTTTTCGCCTTCCTTGTAGGTGAAATCCTGATCCTGCTCACGGTACAGTTTGACGCCTGACATGGCTTATCCTCCCTTTAAAGCTTGTCACTTCCTTGAATATGGAAGTCTTGGCCAACAGTAATACTGGATTCCCGCCTGCGCGGAAATGACATTTAGAAACTTAAGCCCCCACCCGCTTCTTTTTCTTCTTCTTGTGCTTCCAGGCGGCGCCTTTCGCAGCCCGTGGCGCAACGCCTGGCTTGTCGAGGCCTAGCTCCATGGCCTCCAGCCGCCTGAGTTCGTCCCTCAGGCGCGCCGCTTCCTCGAATTCCAGCTCGGCGGCGGCGCTCTGCATGCGTTTTTCCACGTCCGCCATGTAGGCCTGCAGGTTGTGCCCCACCATGTTGTTATCGGCGGCCTCGCCCGCATCCACGGTGACGTAGTCCTGCTCGTAGACCGTCTCCAGCACGTCGGAGATGCCCTTCTTGATGCTTTCCGGCGTGATGCCGTTGGCCTCGTTATAGGCCTTCTGTTTCTCGCGCCGGCGGTTTGTCTCGCCGATGGCGTAGTCCAGACTATCGGTCATCTTGTCGGCATAGAGGATGACGCGGCCGTCCACGTTACGGGCCGCCCGGCCGATGGTCTGGACCAGCGAGGTCTTGGAGCGCAGGAAGCCTTCCTTGTCGGCATCCAGAATGCAGACCAGCGCGCATTCGGGAATGTCGAGGCCCTCCCTTAAGAGATTGATGCCCACCAGCACGTCGAAGGCGCCAAGGCGCAAGTCGCGGATGATCTCGATGCGTTCCAGCGTGTCGATGTCGGAGTGCATGTAGCGCACGCGCACGCCGTGTTCGTGCAGGTATTCAGTCAGTTCCTCGGCCATCTTCTTGGTCAGCGTGGTGACCAGCGTGCGAAGCCCCTGGGCCGCCACCTGCTTGACCTCGCCCAGCAGGTCGTCGACCTGGGTCTCCACCGGCCTGACGATGCATTCAGGATCGATCAGGCCCGTCGGGCGGACCACCTGCTCGGTGAACACGCCGCCGGTGCGCTCCATCTCCCACGGGCCCGGCGTGGCGGATACGAAGATCGTCTGGGGCCGCATGTGGTCCCATTCCTCGAACTTCAGCGGCCGGTTATCGACGCAACTCGGCAGCCGGAAGCCGTAGTCCGCCAGTGTGGACTTGCGGTTATAGTCACCCCGGTACATGCCGCCGATCTGCGGCACGGTGACGTGGCTTTCGTCCACCACAACCATGGCGTTTTCCGGCAGGTATTCGAACAAGGTAGGCGGAGGGTCGCCCGGCTCGCGGCCGGTGAGATAGCGCGAATAGTTCTCGATCCCGGCGCAATGCCCGGTGGTTTCCATCATTTCCAGATCGAAGGTGGTGCGTTCCTGCACCCGCTGGGCTTCCAGCAGCTTGCCCTGCGCCGTCAGTTCCTCGACCCGGTCCTTCAACTCCGCCTTGATCTTGGGGATCGCCTGCATCAGCGTCGGACGCGGCGTGACGTAGTGCGAGTTGGGGTAGAGCACGAAATCCTCGATGGTCGCCAGCTTGTCGCCGGTTAAGGGGTCGATCTCCCACATGCTCTCGATCTCGTCGCCGAACAAGCTCATGCGCCAGGCGCGGTCCTCCATGTGGGACGGAAACACCTCGATGACGTCGCCCCGCACCCGGAAAGTCCCGCGGTAGAAGGCCTGGTCGTTGCGCTTGTACTGCAGCGCCACGAACTTTTGCAAAAGTTCACGCTGTTCCACCCTGTCGCCGACCCGGACCCGAACGATCATCTCCGAATAGGTTTCCACCGCGCCGATACCGTAAATACAGGAGACTGAAGCGACGATCACTACGTCGTTGCGCTCCAGCAGCGCCCGCGTGGCGGAATGGCGCATGCGGTCGATCTGCTCGTTGACGGCGGCGTCCTTCTCGATATAGGTGTCCGTCCTCGGCACATAGGCTTCGGGCTGGTAGTAATCATAGTAGGAGACGAAATATTCCACCGCGTTGTCGGGGAAGAACTCCTTCATTTCCGCGTACAGCTGCGCCGCCAGGGTCTTGTTGGGAGCCAGGACCAGCGTCGGGCGCTGGATGTTCTGGATCACGTGGGCGACGGTGAAGGTCTTGCCCGAGCCGGTAACGCCCAGCAGGACCTGGTCGCGCTCTTCGTTGCGAATGCCGTCGGTCAGTTCGGCGATGGCCTCGGGCTGGTCGCCCGACGGCTCAAAAGACGAGGACAGAACCAGCGGCGGTCCGTCCTCGATGGCGGCGCGTTTGGGGGGTGTGAAAATCTCAGGATTAACCATGGACCTATATATAGCACGCCAGGTTTTCCGCACCAGCCTACCTTGGCGCGGGAACGTGCGGGACTTGGCTAGTTATAGGGAAAGCGGTTACGGCCGCTAGACTGACAACCAGTTGCGGTTCTGTTGGGCAACACTACCGTAGGCAGTCAAATTCCCTTAGAAGATGCTGGAATCAGCTATATCCCGTTGTTTTTTCATAATTTTACTGTAATTTAGGGTTTCTGCGAGTTCTACGAATCAGGGGGAGGGACTTCTTGATTCGCCAACAGTTCGAACACATGTGTAACTGGCAATGGTATGATCCCTTGCCGGTGATTGATTAGTGAATACCTGGGTACAGGGGAACCCAATGAAGAGTGGACCTGCGATAAATCCGGTCATTCTGGCGGCGTTTATCGGATCGGGCGTTTTCATCTTTGATCTGCTGATGCCGCTTGGTGTCGCCGGTGGCGTTCCTTACGTTGCGCTGGTGCTCGTTGGTATCTGGATGATGGATATCCGGGCCATCTATCTACTGGCGACAATTGGAACGGTCCTCACTATCGCCGGATATTTCCTCTCTCCGGAGGGCGGCGTTCACTGGGTTGTACTGGTTAACCGGGGATTGGCTATTTTCGCCATCTGGATCACAGCGTTGATCCTTGCCTCGCGCGGCCGGGCAAAACAGGCAAGCGCCGAAAAGGAATGGGAGTTGGCCCTGCGTCAGCAGGCTCTGAACGAGCACGCCATCGTCAGCGCCGCCGACGTCAAAGGCAACATCACCTACGTTAATGACAAGTTCTGCGAAATCAGCGGTTATTCCCGCGACGAGTTGATGGGGCAAAATCATCGCATGCTGAAATCGGGCGAGCACCTGCCGGAAGTCTACGAAGACATGTGGCAAACCATCTCCAACGGGCGGACCTGGCACGGAGAAATCAAGAATCGCACGAAAGACGGAGGCTTTTACTGGGTGCAGGCCACCATCGTTCCCTTCGTCAACGAAAAGAACCGGATCTACCAGTACGTTTCCATCAGGACGGACGTTACGGACAGGAAACTGGCGGAAGAAGCGGCGTTGGCCGCCGACAGGGCGAAATCCGATTTCCTGGCCTCCATGAGCCATGAGCTGCGCACGCCCATGAACGCCATCCTGGGCTTCGCGCAGATGCTCAAATACTCACCGAACGAGCCCCTGAACGAAACACAGGCGGGCTATGTGGACAACATCCTCCAGGGCGGGAATTACCTGATGGAACTGGTGACCCAGGTGCTGGAACTGAGCCGCATCGAGGACGGCCATATCACCCTGAATATTAAGGATACATCGCCCCGGGACATTATTGATGGCTGCATCATTATCGTTTCCGAACGCGCCGGAAAACAGAATATCACCGTCATAGACGAAACCATAGGCCAGGACTTACCCACATTGTCGACGGATTCCACCCGGCTGACGCAGGTGCTGCTGAATATTCTGCTGAACGCCATCAAATACAACAGGGAAAACGGCTCGGTGACCCTGCACACCCAGGAAACGCCAAACGGCATGCTGCGCATCGGCGTGACCGATACAGGGCCCGGTATTCCGGAAGATAAACAGGACGACTTGTTCAAGCCCTTCGAACGTCTGGGGCGCGAAGCCCGTAATATCGAGGGCGCCGGGATCGGTCTGACCATCGCCAAGCAGACCATCGAACTGCTGGGCGGCAGGATCGGTTTTGAAAGCGTTGTCGATCAGGGCAGCATATTCTGGGTCGACGTCCCGCTTGCCAAGGAGCAGGTGAATTTCAGCGAAATCGCCCAGAACAACGGCGGCAGTATCTGATTAGCTCTTCAACAGGGCATCCAGCCAGAATATCTTTGAGCGTGCCTCTGTTAACGCAGCCTGTTCCTGATCAAAAACCTGATCAAAGAAACCGCCGACAGGAAACCAGCCGCGATTGTCTTCCGGGTCACGGCGATATTCCTCGAACCCGTACGTTCCATCAGGCCTGCGGAATATATCGACGCATCGTAATTCATCCTCGGTATTTATGGATTCAAGGACGACGTTCCCGTCTGACACGCCCTACCCCTTCAACACGAAATGCAGCATGCACATGACGTCGTAGAATTCCGTGGCGCGGAATTCCAGGCGGTGCGGACCGGTCATCTCGACGCCGGGATAGAACGACGCCGCGTAGCATTCCTCGTGCTTGATGACGTTCATCACCAGGTGGAACTCCTCCGGCAGTTCGGGCGTCTGCCATGCATCCGGGTGCTTGAGCGCCGTCTCGACCCCGTCCCGGATCATGTCGCAGGCCCGGTGCGGGTGCAGGCTGTTGGTCGAACCGCCGATGCCTTCCATGGTGGCGACGGTCTGGATCCCGGCGTTAAGGGCATGCGCCGTCTCGCACAACGCCTGGTCGCCGGACAGGAACACCGTCGGCACGCCCAGCGTGGCGGCGGCGTAGCGGTTGAGGATAAACTCGGACACCAGTTCGCCGTTCAGGAACATCTCGTGCGAAAAGCCGTTGATGGTGTGCGCCAGCGGATTGCCGCCCGTGCCGGCGCCGGAATGATAACCGGTCAGGATGAGGGCGTCATAGCTGTCATCCAGATCCTGGGTCATGCCGAAGGGATGCGTGCTCCAGCCCCGGATCAGGCGCACCGGTTCCGGCAGACGTTCTGCGATGATGTTGCGCGCCGTCCAGTGCGCATCCTTGACCGTGATCTCGTGTGCACCGGCGGCAAGAGCCCCTTCGCAGGCCGACTTCACTTCGGCTGTCATCAACTCGGCGAATTTGTCATAGCCCGGCTTGCCGATTTCAGCCTCGTCCCAGTGGGTGATCCCGGCGGTGCCTTCGATATCGGCGCTGATGTAGACTTTCATCCGAATTCCTCCTGACTGTTCACGTCAATCTTGCGCGATTTCCGATCCCGATCAAGAGGCGGCGGCGGATCAGCGCAAAAACACATAAATCATTGTCCCCATAGCGCCTTATTGGTTGAACCGGCGGCCCTCCGGGCGTAGGGTGCGCGCGTAAAGGGAAGGGTCGGCAACATCCTTTCCAGTTTCTCATTCTATATTTTACGGTTTAAGCCCATGTCCATTATCGCCAAGCGTCTCTCGCGCGTAAAACCGAGTGCCACCGTCGCTGTTTCAACCAAGGCCCGCGAGCTGAAAGAAGCCGGCAAGGATGTCATCGGCCTCGGCGCCGGCGAGCCCGATTTCGACACCCCCGCGCATATTATTCAGGCCGCCAAGGAAGCCATGGACCGGGGTGAAACCCGCTATACGGCGCCTGCCGGTACGCCCGCCCTCAGGCAGGCCGTCGTCGACAAATTCAAGCGTGATAACGGCCTCGATTACACGCCGGATCAGATCCAGATCGCCTCGGGCGGCAAGCAAAGCATCTTCAACGCCATGGTCGCCACCCTCGATCCCGGCGACGAGGTGATCATCCCGGCGCCCTACTGGGTTTCCTACCCCGATATCACGCTGATGTGCGAAGGCGAGCCGGTTGTCGTCGATTGTTCGGAAGACAATAACTTCAAGCTGACGCCCGAAGACCTGGAAGCGGCGATCACGCCCAAAACCAAGTGGCTGATCCTGAACTCGCCCTCCAACCCCACCGGCTCCGCCTACACGGAAGACGACCTGAAAGGGTTGGGCGAAGTTCTGAAGCGGCATTCCCATGTTTGGGTCATGACCGACGACATGTACGAGCACCTGGTCTATGACGACTTCAAATTCTCGACCATCGCCCAGGTAGTTCCGGAGTTGATGGACCGCACGCTGACGCTGAACGGCGTCTCCAAGGCCTATTGCATGACCGGCTGGCGCATCGGCTTCGCCGGCGGTCCGGCTGACCTGATCAAGGCCATGAACAAGGTCCAGTCGCAGAGCACCACGCACGCGACCTCCATTTCCCAGGCCGCCGCCGTGGCGGCGCTGAACGGACCGCACGACTTCATCGCCGAACACAACAAGGCCTTCGTCGAGCGACGCGACCTGGTGGTCAGCATGCTGAACCAGGCCACCGGCATCACCTGCGCCAAACCGGAAGGGGCGTTTTACGTCTATCCCGGCATCCAGGGACTGATCGGCAAGAAGACGCCGGACGGCAAGGTCATCGAAACGGACGAGGATTTCGTCACCTACATCCTGGAAAGCGAGGGCGTCGCCGCCGTTCACGGCGCGGCCTTCGGCCTGTCGCCCTATTTCCGGGTTTCCTATGCGACGTCCAAGGAACTGTTGACCGATGCATGTGAGCGCATCCAGCGGGCCTGCGCATCGCTGGTTTAATTTTGACTGGCGTTACTTATCCACATAAAGCCGGTTTTCACTCATTCTATAGAATGTGATAGAGTAATCCTGGACATCGATTCGCAAATCTGCCATAGTCACTTTAGAGAACATATAGTGAACATTATATCGGCAGAGGAATAAAAGTGAGAACTTTTTTTGAATTCTTTGCAGGTGGCGGAATGGCCCGAGCAGGTCTAGGACCTGAATGGAAATGTTTGTTCGCAAATGATATCGATCCCAAAAAAGCTGAAACATATGCCGTCAACTGGGGAAACGAACACCTAACCCTCGACGATATCAACAATGTCACCACATCCCAACTTCCGGGTAAGGTTGATCTGGCCTGGGCGTCATTTCCATGTCAGGACCTTTCTCTGGCAGGAGACTATGCAGGCTTGAATGGCAGCAGGTCAGGAACGTTCTGGCCCTTTTGGAAATTAATGTGCGCCTTAATGACAGAAAACCGAGGGCCACGTGCAATTGTTCTTGAAAACGTATATGGCGCAATTACTAGCAATGATGGTGAAGATTTTCGAACCATAGCCTCTGCGTTCTACAAAGCCGGATATAACTTCGGGGCTGTTGTTATGGATGCAAAACTATGGCTTCCGCAAAGTCGCCCTCGTTTATTTTTTATTGGTTTCCATAGCGATGTGGAAATACCAGAAACCTCTATAAATGAACTTCCCGGTTTATGGCATCCTAAGGCGTTGTGCGACGCTGTTTCGGAAATGCAGGAGAGCGACACAGAAAGGTGGAAATGGTGGAGTATGCCCTCACCTTCATCGCGCAATCATAATTTCATAGATATTATTGAAGATAATCCAACCAACTGTAAGTGGCATACAAAATCAGAAACCGAGTATCTGATTTCCCTGATGTCACCAAGAAACCTTGAGAAACTTGACGAAGCAATAGCTCGCACAGAGGAAAATTTTAGCCGTATGGTCGGTGGTGTTTATCGCCGTACACGACATGGCAGACAACGGGCGGAAATACGTTTTGATGATTTGGCGGGCTGCCTTAGAACGCCTTCTGGCGGGTCTTCCCGCCAAACTATAATGTTAATTGATAACGGCTCTATCAAAAGCCGTCTATTGTCTCCACGAGAAGCTGCAAGATTGATGGGGCTTCCTGACGAGTACAAGCTGCCCAACAACTATAATCAGGCCTACCATGTTTGCGGTGACGGAGTTGTTGTTCCAGCAGTACGTTTTTTAGCGCAGAATTTGATTGAACCGACGCTAAACATAAATGACAACAAATCGCTCGCTGCAGCAGAATAATTATTCAGCTAGAAACAGTTACAACTTTTTAGTATGTCTGCATGGTGCATTTACCATGAGGAATTGAACGTGTCGCACCCTAAGAGCAACATTATTCAATGTGGTCTCCAGGCAGATACTAAAGATCAAATTGATACATATGCTTCTGAATTGATAGCTGCTGCACCTACAATAGGTTCGCATGGCTTATCTTCTCAAGAATTCATGGACAGTGGTTTATTTCATGCAGCTATTGAACGCATAAGAGGTCAGCGTGCAGCTTCAATGAAGGAGAAACACAGTTTTCTTGATGAAATTTTTTCTTTTTTAAAAAGTGAGAATAGAATTGCTAGTTGGGAGACAACTGGAAGCAAAGAACGGCATGACTATCAGGTTGTTTTAAATGATGGTCGAACCAGCGTTATTGAAGCAAAAGGCTGTTTGGACGGCAACAACACAACAATATCCATTCGTCCTCCAAATGCGGATGAATTTATAATTTGGAGTCTTTGCCAAAACCCAGGAAGCGACCTAAAAAAGGGAGTATGGAGTGCTGTCCATACAAGAATTGGAGGGGACCTTATTTCAGAAGGCAAACAAGTAGACGGACTTGTCATTCTCGATATGCTTTGTGGATCAGTAGGTCGGCCCTGCCCAAAAGTAAAATATAAACCAGAAAGAATATTAACATTACCATCAGGTAAAAAAATTCCTCCTCCCTGCATGTATCTTTTTCCACGTACCGTGCCAAATGCACGTAACAACCCTAATCCACCATCTTGGAACATTAATGATGTAGGGTTATTAAAAGTATTATTTGAAGCTTTTGGGTGCGATGAAAACGATGTCACATCTGTGCAAATTCAAGCACGTATGGATGGCGCAAATATTCAAAGGAAAACATCTATTTATCAAAATGGACTCCATTTAGGTGAGTCAAATTGGGCGACATTAAAAAGAGCGGCCAAATAGTGGATCGTTCTGAAATAATGCGGCGGGTTCGTTCATCAAACACCTCTGCTGAAATGTCAGTTCGCCGTCATTTATTTTCCCTTGGTTATCGATATCGTTTACACAGACGTGATTTACCAGGAAAACCCGATATTGTGTTTCCAGGCAAAAAATCTGTGATTTTTGTTCATGGCTGTTTCTGGCATGGTCATTCTTGTAAACGCGGAGCGCGAATACCAAAAACAAACACCGATTACTGGACAGGTAAAATTCAAAGAAACATTGAACGTGATGCTTCTAACGCGCGAACGTTGAAAGACATGGGATGGAAAGTACTCGTTGTTTGGGAGTGTGAGATTAAAGAAAAATCTCAGCTAATAAAAAAACTAATCAGATTCTTAAGCTAATCTCGCTACCACATAGCCTGCAAAAAACTTGAGGCAGGTGAAAAAAATTCGATTTGCCACAGCGTATCCCTATATGATCTCGTAGTGCGTTCCTGTTTTTCGGGAACGTTCTAGGGTCATAGGGGAGACAGCGCCATGACGAGGCGATCATCGCGCCGCCGCGGCGGCAGGCAGAACAAGGGCGAAAACCGGAGCGACGGCGCCTCGGGCCTGCAGCAAATACCCTGGCAGCGGGCCGCTAATCCGAACCCGCCGCTGGAAATCCTGACCGATGACCATATCGCCCAGATTCACGACGCCTCCATGCAGGTGCTTGAAGATGTCGGCATGCGCGTCGACTGCCCGAAAACCCGCGCCCTGCTGGCCGAACACGGCAACAAGGTGGACGAGTCTGAAACCCACGTGTGGTTCGACCGCGGCTTTGTCGAGGAGCGTGTCGCCATGGCGCCCGCCACCTTCACATTGCACCCCCGGAACCCGGATCGATACCTGGATTACGGCGGCGATAACATCATTTTCGGCGCCGTCGGCGGCCCGGCCTTCGTCAACGACATGGACAAGGGACGCCGGCCCGGCACCTATGCCGAATTCCAGGACGGTATCCGCATTCTGCAGAGCCTGAATGCGTGCCACTTCGTGAACAACGGCATCTTCGCCTGCCTCGACCAACCCGCCGACCGGCGGCACCTGGATACCCTGTTCACCTGCTTCACGCTGATGGACAAGGGTCTCGGCGCTTCCATCCTGGGCCGCACCCGTGCACAGGACGCCATCAACATGGCCTGCATCGTCAAGGAAACGGATGCTTCGGGTCTCGCCGAAAAACCGGCGCTGATCGGCAACATCAACACCAACTCGCCTCTGGTCCTGGACACGGAAATGGCCCAGGGCGCCTGGACCTTCGCCGAAAACGGCCAGCCCGTGACCGTCACGCCGTTTACCCTTTCGGGCGCCATGAGCCCGGCGACCATCCCCGGCGCGCTGGTCCAGCAGAACGCCGAGGCGCTTGCCGGCATCGCCTTCCTGCAGACCGTTAACCCCGGAACACCGTGTCTTTACGGCACCTTTACCTCCAACGTGGACATGAAGACCGGCTCGCCTGCTTTCGGCACACCGGAATACGTCAAGGCCACGCTGGCATCGACACAGCTTGGCCGCCATTACGGCCTGCCTGTGCGCGCCAGTTCGACCAATGCGTCCAATGTCGTCGATGTGCAGGCGGCTTATGAATCACAAATGTCGCTGTGGGCCTGCGTGATGGGGCATGTCAATTACGTCAATCATGCCTTCGGCTGGCTGGAAGGCGGCTTAAGCGCCTCGTTCGAGAAATTCATCGTCGATGCGGAAATGATCCAGATGCTGATCGAGACGCTGAAGCCCCTGGATATCCGGGAGGAAACCCTGGGCGTGGCGGCGATCAAGGAAGTCGGCCCCGGCGGTCACTTCTTCGGCGCCGCGGACACCCTGTCGCGTTACGAGACGGCCTTCTACACGCCCCTGCTCAGCGATTGGCGGAATTACGAAAACTGGGAGGAATCCGGCTCGCTTACGGGAACCGACAGGGCCAACAGGATCTGGAAGCAGTTGCTCGAAGAATATGAGGAACCGCCCATGGATCCCGGCATGCGCGAGGCCTTGAGCGACTACGTCGCCAAACGCAAACAGGAAATCGAACGCGCCCCGGCGGCCTGATACCCGAGGGAATCTCCCTGTCTTCTCCGGGAACGAATAAATTTTTCGATTCTTTCTTTGACTCCCGCGCCACGGCGTTTAACCTCTTATTTGATAATAACAGGCACGTCCGGGTTGCTCCCGGATTGTATTGTACGGACAATCCGCTGCCTCCCCGGACTGATGTCCCCGTACGGCGCTCTTGCCGTATCCGAACATCGGATTACAGACCTGGGAGGACAAAAGTGACAGATACCAAACCATCCACCCCTCGCGTTGCGGCCATTGTCGGCCCTTATCTTTCCGGCAAAACAACCCTGCTTGAGAGCATGCTCGTTGCGTCCGGCACAGCGCACCGCAAAGGTAACGTCAAGGACGGCTCGACCGTCGGCGACAGCTCCCAGGAATCCCGCAACCGCGGCATGAGCACGGAAATGAACGTCGCTTCCGCCGAATACCTGGGCGACAAGTGGACATTCATCGACTGCCCCGGCTCCGTGGAACTGTCTCAGGACGCCATGAACGCCCTGATGGTGGCGGATATCGCCGTCGTCGTGGCGGAACCGGAGCCCGACAAGGCCGTAACGGTGGCGCCGATCCTGAAGGCGTTGGACAGCCACAACGTGCCGCATATTATTTTCATCAACAAGATGGACCACATAGAATCCAGCGCCCGCGCTACCCTGGAGGCCCTGCAGGCGGTTTCCGCCGAGCCGCTGGTGCTGCGCGAAATTCCCATCCGCAACGGCGAAACCATCACCGGGCACGTCGACCTGGTGAGCGAGCGGGCCTTCCGCTGGCAGGAAGGCAAGGCCTCCGAACTGATCCAGTTGCCCGAGGAGGTTCTCGCCGACGAGCAGGATGCCCGCACCGGCATGCTGGAAAGCCTGGCCGATTTCGACGATACGCTACTGGAAGAATTGCTGGAAGACGTCGTGCCGTCTACGGACGAGGTTTATGACAACCTGACCAAGGATTTACGGGAAAACCTGATCGTTCCCGTGTTCTTCGGTTCCGCCGAGCACGACAACGGCGTCACGCGCCTTCTGAAAGCGTTGCGCCATGAGGCCCCCGCCCATGACACGAACGACGCTATCGCCGAACGTATCGGCGCCAGCGTGTCCGGCACGGCGGCGCAGGTCTTCAAGACCAGCCATGCAGGCCAGGTCGGCAAACTGAGCTTTGCCCGCGTCCTGGGCGGCGAGATCAGCGACGGCATGACCTTGAACGGCGAACGCGTCAGCGGCGTCTATCACATGATGGGCGCCAAGAACGAAAAGGCCGGCAAGGGCGTCGCCGGCGATGTGGTGGCCTTGGGCCGCATGGACAGCGTGCAGACTGGCGATCTTGTAAGTGAAAACGGTTCGGCCAAGGCCGAGTTGTGGCCGGAGCCCCTGAACCCACTGTTCGCCATTTCCATTCACGCCCACGACCGTTCCGACGAAGTGAAGCTGTCGGGCGCGCTGTCCAAGGTAACGGAAGAGGACTCCTCGCTTTCCTTCGGCCATGACCCCGACACGGGCCAGCTTTTGCTCTGGGGCCAGGGCGAGATTCACCTGAATATCGCCGTCGACCGGTTGAAGAACCGCTTCAACCTCGCCATTGATAGCGAGCGGCCGCAGATTCCCTACAAGGAAACCATCGCCAAGCCCGCATCCCAGCACGCCCGGCACAAGAAACAATCCGGCGGCCACGGCGAGTTCGGCGACGTCCATATCGATATCAAGCCGCTGCCGCGCGGTACCGGTTTCGACTTTGCCGACACCATCACCGGCGGCGCGGTGCCGAAGCAGTACATCCCGGCGGTGGAAAACGGGGTCAAGGAATACCTGAGCCGGGGACCGCTGGGCTTCCCCATCGTCGATATTTCCGTCACCCTGACCGACGGTCAGTTCCACGCGGTGGATTCGTCTGAAATGGCGTTCAAGAAGGCGGCGCAGCAGGCCATGCGCGAGGGCATGCCCAACTGTGGACCCGTACTGCTGGAGCCGATCTGCAATGTCTCCATCTCCATGCCCAACGAGTTTACCTCGAACATCCAACGCCTGGTCAGTGGCCGGCGCGGCCAGATCATGGGCTTCGACGCCAAGGAGGGATGGATCGGCTGGGACGAGGTGAACGCCCATATCCCGCAATCGGAAATGCACGACATGATCATCGAGCTGCGCTCCATGACGCAAGGCGTCGGCACGTTTGCGTGGGAATTCGACCACCTGCAGGAACTCTCCGGCAGGCTCGCCGATGACGTGGTCTCGGCGCGGGCTGCGGAATAAAAAAAACCCCGGCTAAAAAGCCGGGGCGAGTTTAAACAGGGAGGCTTCACGTCTGGGAGACGCGGGAGCCTGGGAGGCTCCCTCACCCGAACATGGGTTCGGGCGGAAGGGATGTTGCGGTGCAACATCAACTGAAGCGAATATATGGCTCTCCATGGTGAAAATGAAGTGGTATCTGTGCAATTCAGGTATGCGTGAATCGCATACCTAAGCTATCTATCTATGCAAAAAGGCTTTTTTCACCTGAAACAGGTGTAAAATTCTGAAAAAACAGATGAATTTTTTCAAAAAAAGCTTTGCATAACCCTATTACACAGACTTATTGAACGATGGTCGCCCGCATGGCGTGGACCAGGAAATCCCGGAAAGCCGCGATTCTGGCCGTATTCCTGAGCTCCGTAGCGTAGACGAAATAGACGTCCAGGTTGGGCCCCCGGATCTCCGGCAGGATTTCGATCAGGGTGCCGACCTCTCGGCTCATGTAGTTGGGGATGGCGCCGATACCGACACCGCTCTCGACGGCGCGGAAAATGCCGTAAATGCTGTTCACCTTCAAGACAGGCTTTCTCGGTTTCGCCCCCTTCTCCCGGCCCTCGGTCAGCAGCCAGTTCAGATTGGAAACCGGCGGGTGGGCGTCCTTGCCGTAAACCACCAGCTTGTGGTTATCCAGGTCCTGGGCTGTTTTCGGCATGCCGTACTTTTTCAGGTAACTGGGCGCGGCGTAAACGTGATAGCCGATGGTCATCAGGTGGCGCTGCACAAGGTCGGGCTTCTTAGGCGGTTCCATGCGGATCGCAACATCGGCCTCGCGCATGGACAGGTCCAGTTCCGTATCGGCCAACACCAGCGACACCTCGATATCCGGGTACATCTCGATGAATTCCGAGATACGCGACGTCAGCCATACGGAGCCGAACGCCACGGTGGTGGTAACTTTCAGCGGTCCGCTGGGTGTTTCCTTGGTCTCGGTGATCCGGGCCTCGGTCATGGCCAGCTTGGAAAAGACTTCGTGGGCCGTGTTGTAAAGCAGCTCGCCCTGCTCCGTCAGGCGCAGTCCACGGGCATGGCGGTGGAACAGCGGCACCTTCAGGCTTTCCTCAAGCGCGCTGATCTGGCGGCTGACAGCAGATTGGCTCAAATTCAGGGTATCACCGGCATGGGTCAGGCTGCCCGCCTCGGCGACCGCATGGAAGATGCGCAGTTTATCCCAGTCCATGACTTCGAACCCTTATCCCCTGATACGTCCCCTGTTGCGGCCGTCCGCCCCTAACGGCCGCATGCCGTTATTCCGCCGCTTCCGAGCGGGCTTCCAGTTCCGCCAGGAAGCGTTCGGCTTCCAGCGCACCCATGCACCCCGTACCCGCCGCGGTCACCGCCTGGCGGTAGATCTTGTCCTGAACGTCGCCGGCGGCGAACACGCCCGGAATGTTGGTCTGTGTGGTGCCCGGTTTGGTGATGATATAGTTCTCGTCGTCCAGCTCGATCTGGCCCTTGAAGATATCCGTATTGGGCGCATGACCGATGGCGATGAACACGCCGTCGACGGCGATCTCGCTGATGTCCCCCGTCTTCACGTTCTTCAGCCGCGCCGCCGTCACGCCGGGCGGCATGTCCTGGCCGACGACCTCGTCGAGAACGGAATCCCAGGCGATCTCGATCTTGTCGTTCTTGAACAGGCGTTCCTGCATGATCTTTTCCGCACGCAACTCGTCGCGCCGGTGCACCAGCGTCACCTTGGAAGCGAAATTGGTGAGATAGAGCGCCTCTTCCACCGCCGTGTTGCCGCCGCCGATCACGCAGACCGGCTTGTCGCGGTAGAAAAACCCGTCGCAGGTGGCGCAGGCCGAAACGCCGAAGCCCCGGAACTTCTCTTCCGAATCCAGGCCCAGCCAACGCGCCGTGGCGCCGGTGGCGATAATCACCGTATCGCCCGTATAGACCTGGCCGCCGTCACCGGTGGCCTCAAACGGACGTTTGGAGAAATCGACGCTGACGATCAGGTCTTCGACCATGTCGGTGCCCACATGTTCGGCCTGGGCCTGCATCTGTTCCATGAGCCACGGTCCCTGGATGGCCTCGGCAAAGCCGGGGTAGTTTTCCACGTCCGTGGTGATGGTGAGCTGTCCGCCGGGCTGCATGCCCTTGATCAGGCGGGGGCCCAGATTGGCCCGGGCGGCATAAATGGCCGCCGTATAGCCGGCCGCGCCGGAACCGATGATTAAAACCTTGCTGTGGAGGCTGTCCGCCATGCCGATCGTTCCTTCAAACCCTGAAATGACACGTTTGCACGCCTCTCCCGCCCCTCGGGCGTGCCTGAAAACCGGGTTCTAACATAAGACCACGGCACAATCGCCGCAAGGCGGGGCAGGCCTTTTCATGGGAACTTCATGGGGATAAACGCCCCGTCCTCCCCACAGGATACCGGTTCCCACCTGCAGGGCGTAAAAAACCATCTGGATTCAGGGACATCGGCGCTTGGAAACAATCTTTCCATTTTGTAATATAATTGCGCGAATCGAGGCAATCCCGCCACAAGATTTCGCTAATGGTATTGCCCGAGGAGCCATCCCGTTCATGTCGAGCCACAAACTTGACCGAATCGACAGGGCCATCCTGCGCGAGCTTCAGCAGGACGGCCGCATGACCAATGTGGAATTGGCGCGCCGCGTCGATATTTCGGCGCCGCCCTGCCTGAGACGGGTGCGGACGTTGGAATCGGAAGGCTTCATCCACGGCTACCATGCCGCCGTCGACGGCGCCAAGCTGGGCTTTTCCGAGATGTTCTTCGCCCTCGTCGGTCTTAACAGCCAATCACAGGACGTGCTCCAGGCTTTCGAGCAGACCGTGAGCGCCTGGGACGAGGTGCGCGAATGCCACATGATCCGGGGCGGCGGCGATTTCCTGCTCAAACTGGTGGCCCGCGACAAGGCGCATCGCGACGATCTGACCATGCGGCTCACCGCCGGCGACAACGTGGAAACGGTCTCCACGCTGGAGACGATCCGCACGGAGAAGGACGCCCCCGGCGTGCCGGTGGAAAGCGAAGAATAGCCTACCCTGACAAGGGCAGCTCTACGTCACGAAGCAGCCCGTGAATTCTTCTTATGTGATGATTCGGCGACTGTCGGCAGTGTTATATTAAACCTGCAACCGCCATCTACATTCCGAACAGCTATGCTACCGCCCATTTCCTCGATAATACCGTAGCTGATGGACAATCCCAGTCCCGTACCCTTGCCGACTTCCTTGGTCGTGAAGAATGGCTCGAACACATGCTCCAGAACCTCATCATCAATCCCTCCACCGGTATCTTCAACGGAGATTAGAATGTGGTCGTTTACCGGATCGTCGGCAACGGCAATGTTGATCGATTTGCCCGTCGCCTTTTCGTTGCTGTTTATGGCATCCCGGGCGTTCCCCAGCAGGTTCAACAAGACCTGTTCCATTTGAACGCGATGTCCCTTAACGGCCCGGCAGGTCTCAGGATGATCGAAATTCACCTTGATACCCGCAAGTTTCAATTGCTGGCCAATCATGTCAAAAGCCGAATGGACGGTGGCGACGGGATCAAGTTCTTCCGTAACTGCGCTGGGCTTGCGCCCGAAGATACGCATATGATCGATAATTTCGGCCGCTCGTTCAATCTGTAGGGAAATGCGGTTTATTTTTTCGGTCAGGAAATCATCCTTCAGGTCACCTTTCCGGGCCTTGCGCAGGATATTGTGCGCCGCCATGCTGATGATGTTGAGGGGCTGATTCAGCTCGTGCGCCACCCCTGTCGCCATTTCACCCAGTGTCGCCATTTTCGATGACTGGATCAGTTGCGCCTGCATGGTTTTGCGTTCCTTGATTTCCTTTTCAAGCTCCTCCGTTCGCTCGCTCAGTTCTGCCGTACGGTTGCGCACGAGCCCCTCAAGATCGTCTTCACGCTTCTTGATCATGCCGGACATTTCCTCAAATGACTGTGCGAGCACGCCCAGTTCATCCCTGGTCTGGACCCGAATTCTCTCGCCATAGCGGCCATCGGTGACGTGCCGGACGCCCTCCATCAGGGAGCCGAGAGGTTTACGAATGACGCGGTTGAAGAAAACCAGACCGAGCGGGGTCATGATGACGAGGAATGCCAGCGTGCCCCAGAGCGCCGAATCCCTGAACGCCACCAGCCCCGTTGCCAGATCATCCAGCGGCAAGGAAAAAACCATCGGCACCGGCTTGCCGTTCTCGGTCGGAATGACGCTGAAACCGGCAATACTTTCAGCGCTTTTCCTGACCACATGATGTTCGGACCCGCCGAACAAAACGGGAAGGCCATCAAAAAAGGCATCGGAATCGATAGCAAAATCGGTCACGACGAAGTCATGGTATTCCTGCAACACGGGACGAACCTGGACACCAACCTGGGCGGACAAATCCCTGAAGACCGTTTCATCGAGTATATCCATGATCATGATGCTACCGATGAATTGTGCATCCTTATTCTGACGCTTACGAATGATCGGCCGTTGCAAAATAAGCCCGATACCGTGATCCGTGAAATAAGAATAACGCCCCGGTTCGGTGGGAAGCCCCTCTAACAGAATATCAGACGGCAGCACCTCGATAGGCCCATAAGAAAGGTCGCTTTCCTTTCTTCCCATAAGGACAGGATTACCTGCTTCATAGCTGACGTGCCCGCTGAGCCGGGAAATTCCTTTCTCATCCGTTACATGGCTGAGAAAGGATGAAGTTCTTCCTTTTCCATCCGTAACAACGATCTGATAATTATTGGAAATGCCTGTCAGGGACGCCAGCATATCCGACAGCTTTTTCTTTTCCGCATCATAAACCAATGGCTGATAGTTCTGCGGATCCTGGTATTTGCTCAACAGATTCATCGTCGATACGACGATGCTGCGCTCTGCGAAACTGTCTGCAATTTTCTGGAGATGTTCTTCCCTTTGGCGAATGAACTCGATCGCTGCCTGTTGTGCATCCAACAGCAATTGTCTGGAAATATTTTCGTGGTAACTGTTAAGGGAGTACAGGAAAAGCCCACCGACCAAACCGATCGCCGCAAACACGGAAAAGACCCAGAAAAACAGAATCTTGCTGGTAATGGAAGCCCTTACACGCATGGCATTTTCAATATGGCTTCAATCCTGATCTAGAAAATGGTTTCAACCTGATCAACATTTTCAACCGTGATCATCTGGCTGTCGACCTCGATTTTACGGGGCAGGGTTTCGCCGGACAAGATACGCATGGCGGCTTCGGCGCCTTCCCGTCCACATGTCGGATATGTGAAGCTGGCGAACTGCTCGCCGCTGCGGATCGCCTCCCGGGCTTCAGGGATGTAATCAATACCAATGATAGGAACCGTGGCCGGGTTGATGCCTGCCTGTTTCAGCGCCAGGCGGGCGCCGGAGGCCATGCTATCGCTCTGGGCGTAAATGGCGTCGAACCGCACGCCTTTTTCAAGAGCGTCCTGCACCGCCTTGATGGCGGCGGGGCGCTTGTAATTTGCCGGTCCGCTGGCAGCGGTTCCTGCTGATCCTGACCGTCCTGCCGTTCTGGACGGCCTATGTCGTCCGGTCCTACAGCTGGCTGCTGGTGATCTCCGAGAACGGCATACTCAACGTCATGATGATGGGCCTCGGCCTGACCGATCAGCCGCTGGAAATGGCCTATAGCCGGGGCGCCACGACGCTCGGCTTCGTTCATTTCTTCACCATGCTGCTGACGCTGACCATCTACGCCAATCTGGTTCAGATCAAGCCGTCCTATCGCATGGCGGCGGCCGATTTGGGCGCAAGTCCCGTTCAGGTCTTCCTGCGCGTGACCCTGCCGCTCAGCATTCCCGGCGTCACCGTCGGCGCATTCATCACCTTCGTCATCTGCATCGGCGATTACATCACGCCGCAAATCCTTGGCGGCGGCACCGAGGTGCTGGTGCCGCAGGCCATCATCCTGCAAATCGCCCGAGCGGCGAACTTCCCCATGGCGTCGGTGATGAGCATCACGTTGATGATCGTCGTCATTATCGTTTACGCCATTACGGCCAAGCATCTGAAGATGGAGCGGGTCTAGCCATGCGAACGTTCTTCAGAAACGCCCCGGCGACGGCCTATCTTCTGGCGGCCCTGTTCTTCATCTATTTGCCTGTCGTGGTGCTGGTGCTGTTTTCCTTCCAGGAAGGGCCGTTGCCCGTACCGCCCTTCAATGGGCCCAGCCTTGAATGGTATGACAAGATGTTCGCCAACGAACGGTTGGTGGAATCGCTGATCAATTCGGTTATCGTCGCCGTGCTGTCGTCCCTGGTGACGACAATTCTGGGATTTCTCGCCGCCTATGGCATGGCGCGGCGCAAACCGAGATTCGCCGGCGGTATCCGCTTTATCCTGATGGCGCCGCTGACGGTATCCTACCTGATTATCGGCATCGGCTTGCTGATCACGTTGAACCTCGTCGGTATCCCCAAGTCCCTTTTCGCCGTCGGTCTGGGCCATGTGGTGATCAACCTGCCGCTGTGCTTCGCCATCATCTACTCCCAGTTCGGCGATCATCTGCGCAATATCGACTGGGCGGCCCGCGACCTGGGCGCCAGCGACTTCCAGACCCTGACCCGCGTCATCGCGCCGATCATGAAGCCGTCCCTGTTCGCCTCCTTCTGCCTGTCGGCGACCCTGTCCTGGGACGAGTTCATCATCGCGTTCCTGCTCAGCCGTTTCGACGTGACGCTGCCGGTGATCATTTTTGAAATGCTGCGCGCGGGACTGACGCCCGAGGTCAACGCGGCGGGAACCATGGTGTTCGCCATTTCCATGGTCACTGTTGGGATAGCAGCTGTCGTCATGGCCGTTACGTACGGAGGAAAGAAATGAACGATTGTCTTGTGGAGCTTAAGAAAGTCACCAAGACATACGGCGAGGTCACGGCTGTTGACGATGTCAGCCTGACCGTTGACCGCGGCGAGTTCCTGGTCCTGCTCGGGCCTTCGGGCAGCGGCAAGACGACGATCCTGTCCATGATGGGCGGCTTCACGACGCCCACTGCCGGCACGCTGATAATTGACGGCAAGGATGTCACCAATGTTCCGCCCGCGCACCGCCCGACCGTGACCGTGTTCCAGGATTACGCCCTGTTCCCGCACATGACGGTGCGCGACAACGTCAGCTTCGGCCTCGCCATGCGCAAGGTGCCGAAAGCCGAACGCAACCGGCTGGCGGACCAGTCCCTGGAAACCGTGGGCCTGAGCGGTTTCGGCGACCGCGGCGTGCATCAGCTTTCCGGCGGCCAGCGTCAGCGCGTCGCCCTGGCCCGCGCCATCGCCGTCGAGCCGGCCGTGTTGCTGCTGGACGAGCCCCTGGGCGCGCTTGACCTGAAGATCCGCCGCCAGATGCAGGAGGAACTGGTTCACCTCCAGAAAAACCTGGGCGCGACCTTCGTTCATGTAACGCATGACCAGGAAGAGGCCATGAGCATCGCCGACAACATTGCGCTGATCAATCACGGCAAGATCGAGGACTACGGTCCCCCGGACCGGGTCTATCTAAGGCCCGCCTCCCTGTTCGCCGCCCGCTTCATGGGCGACAGCAACATTTTCGAGGGCTCCACCGTTTCCTGCCAGGACGGCCATATCCGGGTCGAAACGCAAATGGGCCAGTTGTCTTTTGCCGGCGAGGCAACCCCGGGCTCGACGGTTCATGTCTCCTTGCGGCCGGAACAGATCAGGATCGGCGAAGCGGATGGCGAGGGCATGATCCCCTTGGGCGACATCAAGGTCACGGAAGTTATTTTCCAGGGAACCCACCGCCTGTGTCACGTAAAGGCAGGCAAGGACCAGGAGGTTGAGCTGCTGTTGCGCCTGCCGCAGGAGCAGACTGTCAAGACAGGCGACACCATGAGCATCCATGCGCGGGAGGCGGATGCTGTCCTGTTGAGGGACTAACGGCGACGAAAGAACATCAGGGATTGATAGAAAACAATGGCTGGGAAGTCACAAAAAAGGCAAAGCACGAAAGGCCAGGAAAGCGCCCGGAGTCTCATGACGGCGGCGATTGACCTGTTTTTCGAGCACGACTACGCCGACGTGACCATCAAGGACATCACGACACGCGCCGGCGTAACCCATTCCCTGGTTTACTACCACTTCGAGAACAAGGAAGACCTGTTTGCCAAGGCGGTCACCAACCTTATTGAGACGACGATCAGGGAGTATCAGGAATCACGTAAACACCATCACAACCCGGTGGAGCTGATCGAAGACTGGTTTGAAAGCAATACCAAACAGTCTCATGATCTTCGAAAACTGTTCAAGATCATGTTTGATTATTCCGGTCCGAGACAGGGCTCACCCTCGATCGCCAACATGATTCATGATTTTTATCAGGAAGAGCTTGCGATCCTGAGCGCCAGTGTTACCAAGGGCATCGACATGGGGCTTTTCAGGGAAGTCGACCCCGTTCGGATTGCATCCTTCGTATCGACCCATATTGACGGCATCTTTTATGTATCCTTCATCCGTAATGACGAGAACATCGCGCCCGCTATGCATGACCTGAAGTGGGCTCTCTGGACCATGCTCGGATATGATAAGGCTCAAGAAGACAAATCACCCCGTCTGGCGTCCTTGTCTTCAGGGTAAGACTTCTCAGGCGCCCTTCTCATCCAGGTATTGCCGGATCAGCAAACGGTAGCGCTCCCCGTCAAAACTCGGGAAATGGCCGCCGTGAACGACCCGGACGGGCAGGTCCATGATCTGCTTCATGATCCGGACGTAGGTGGGAATGTCCGAGTGGTAGGCGTCGTCGATCAGGGGGCCGTCATAAACGGTATCGCCGGAGAAAAGAATGCCGGTTGATTTCTCGAACAGCATGATGCCCCCCGGCGAATGCCCCGGTGTATGTATGACGCTGAACTGCCTGTCGCCCAGATCGATGACATCACCGTCGGCAAGGATACGGGTCGCAGGGGCGCTTTTCACGGCGTACTCGGCCGATGAATAGGGCTGGGGCGGCATCTTGGTAAAGATGTCATCCGTTACGTAAGGGTCCGCCAGCGTCGACGCCCGGGTCGGGTTCGCCAGGATGTCGGCCTCGTCGGCATGGACGCAGCGTTCGTCAAATTCGTGGTGGCAACCGATATGGTCGAAATGGATATGGCTGGCGACGGCGACGCAGCTCTTTTCGGTAACGAGCGGGATGTGCTCGCGCAGGCTGACCACCCCCATGCCCGTATCGACCAGCATATCCCTGTCCCGGCCTCGAATATGCCAGATGTTGCAACGGTAGAATTCCTTGATGTGGGGCTCGTCGATCAGGGTGATGTCGTCCCCGACATGCCTGGTTGCGTACCATTTTTCAGCGCTAACCGTATCCAATGCTTTCGTTCCTGGCTAAATTTTTCGTGACAATACGCCAATATATACAACGGTTTGCTCTTTGTCTGCTTCAGGCAATATGGAGACATCCAGTTCGACTCAGGGACACCTCCGCTTCTCACCCATGAGCGGATGTCCGGACGATTTTTCTTGACTTTTGCCTTAAATTATGCTTATATTCCTAGTTTGGCTTTATGCTCTTTGACATGGTGAATAGGTCTATCGGAGTGGTTTCGTATGCCCGCATATGAACGCTTTAAGACCGTGCTTGAGCCGGGTTCAGCCAAGTGCGGTGATTTTTAGGGATTTGGGAAGGCCGTGTTACAAAAGTCTACAAATGTCTACATTATTATGG
>CAYFMQ010000003.1:218869-260098 GCA_964344255.1 uncultured Thalassospiraceae bacterium | reverse complement strand
ACCATCACATTGATCGGCATATCCTCAACCATCTGGGAGAACATCGTGTCGTCCAATTTTCCACTCCTCGTTAACGGTAGAGCTTTGTTTTTAAACTTCTTTCAAAACTCAGAAACACATCATTTAAAGCATACAATCACATGCGGACAAGCAATTACATGCAAACATTAATTTACACGTTTACTAGGGTTATATTGGACAAAGGTCAGGAAATTTCCAGAAAAAAACACACTGTTACAGTAGGTTTTAACGATTTTCGATTTCCGGAATCGCGGCAGGCTATTTGAACCGCTTACATTTCCTTAGAGCCCGCATTCGGGACATCGACCAGCAACAGTTTTTTCCCTTTCAGGGCAAACGCGCATTCGCCGTTTCTCATCCGCAGCGCATCCCGGCCGTATATATCGTAGCGCCAGCTTCGCATGGCCGGCACGTCGGCCTTGTCGCCGTAGGCGGCGATCTGTTCCACGTCCTCGGAGGAAGCGACAATTTTCTGGGCGACGTCGAACTCGTTGCACTTCATTTTCAACATGACCTTCAGCAGATCGGTCGCCGAACCGATTCCGTTCGGCAAATCCGGCTTTTGTGCGGGCTTCGGGCAATCCTTGTCGGGCAACTTCATGCCCCGCTCGACGGCCTTGAGTATGGCCTGGCCCTGTTTCCCCTCGGCCATACGCTGCCCCAGCCCCCTTGTTCTCGCCAGCTTGGCGGTGTTGTCAGGCGCATGGTGGGCGATTTCCAACAGGGTTTCATCGCGAACGATGCGGTTACGGGGCATGTTGCGCCGCCGTGCTTCCTGTTCGCGCCAGGCGGCCAGTTCCCGCAAGACAGCCAGAGTCCGGGGCTTGGCATTCCTCGACTTGATGCGTCGGAATGTGGTCATGGGATCGACGTCATAGATAGCGGGATCGAGCAACGTATTCATTTCCTCTTCAATCCACGCCTCCCGGTTCCGTTTCAGTAACTGGTCATGCAGTTTTTCATAGGCAGGACACAGATAGACGACATCGGCTAACGCGTACTTGATCTGGCGTTCGCTCAAGGGGCGGACGGACCAGTCCGTAAAACGCGCGCCCTTGTCGACCTTGGCCCCCGTCAGGCGCTGTAACAGATTTTCATAACCGATAGAATCGCCATGACCGCATACCATAGCGGCAACCTGCGTATCGAACACCGGATGGGGCAAGGCGCCGCTTTCATGGTGGAAAATTTCCAGATCCTGGCGCGCGGCATGGAAAACCTTAAGCACACTCTCATTGGCAAACAGGTCATAGAGCGGACCCAGGTCAATTCCCCCCTCCACCAGGGGATCAATCACCGCCGAAAGGGTGCGCTCATCCTCATCCGCCTTGCGTTCCCCGCCAATGGCGACCTGCACCAGGCACAGGATCGGCCAGAACGTGCTTTCGCGCATGAACTCCGTATCGACCGTCACATAAGGGGCCTCGGCGGCGCGTTTGCAAAAGGTCCGCAAGGTCTCCGTGTCGGTGATTACCTGGGGCGTTTCGGGCAGGGTTATATGCCTGTCATTCATTCTTCATGACGCTTTCTGTTCCCATCGTCCGTTTTCCGCCTGCTGCCAGTAGGTCAGGTTGTGGCCGGCTTCTTTGTATGCTGCCCATCGTTGCCGGGCCTCGGCGACGGCCTCATCGTCGTTTCCATCGAAAACCTCGAAACATCGTTCAAAACCATCCACATACGCCGATGTTGCCCCATCGGCCAGAAACAGGAACTGGGCCTGGTTGGCGTTTTCATCCTCGGACGTAAGCCAGACCGGCTGATCTACGGGCGCACCGTCTTTCCGAGTGCCGTGCGGCAACCACGAACCCTGCTCATAAGTCCACAGATGCTGGGCCAGGGCCTCGGCGCGGTCCTCGGAGCCGACGACGACCAGGGCGCGCTTATCCGCCTCCAGCGTCCGTTCCAGCAACTTGGGCAGGACGCGTTCAAGAGGGGATCGTTGCAAATGGTAAAAGGCGATGTCAGTCATTTATTCATGCCGGCATAGGGACGCCCGATTGAGGGCGCCCGCTTGCGGACGTCATTTTCCTTCATAAAAATCGGCAACCAGACGGTCCAGCAGCCGCACGCCGAAACCGGTACCGCCCTTCGGAACGGTCGGCGCGTCCTTCTTCGACCAGGTAACGCCTGCAATATCCAGGTGCGCCCACGGCGTATCGCCGACAAAACGCTGCAGGAACTGGGCCGCCGTGATGCTGCCGGCTCCGCGGCCTGCGGAAATGTTCTTCATGTCCGCCGCATCGGATTTCAGCAACTTGTCGTATTCCTCGCCCAGGGGCATGCGCCAGACTTTCTCGGCGACCTTGTCACCGGCCGCCGACAAGGCATTGGACAGTTCGTCATTGTTGGAGAACAGACCGGCTTTTTCATCGCCCAGGCAAATGATGATGGCCCCCGTCAAGGTCGCCAGATCGACCATCATGCGGGGCTTGAAGCGGGTGTTGCAGTAGTGCAGCACGTCGGCAAGCACCAGCCGGCCTTCGGCGTCGGTGTTCAGCACCTCGATGGTCTGGCCCGACATGGAGGTCACGATGTCACCCGGACGCTGCGCATTACCGCCTGGCATGTTTTCCACCAAGCCGACGATACCGACGGCATTGACCTTGGCCTTACGGCCCGCCAGGGCCTTCATCAGGCCGATAACAACGCCGGAACCGCCCATGTCCCATTTCATCTCTTCCATGCCGCCTGCGGGCTTGAGGGAAATGCCGCCGGTATCGAAGGTGACGCCCTTGCCGATGAAGGCGACAGGTCCGTCCTTGCCCTTGCCGGGTTTTTTAGAAGCACCGTTCCACTGCATCACCACCACTCGGGGATCGCGCACGCTGCCCTGGGCCACACCCAGCAGCGCGCCCATGCCGAGCTTCGTCAACTGCGCCTTATTAAGCACTTCGACCTTGATGCCGAGCTTGCTCAGCTTGCGAGCTTCCTTCGCCAGGGTTTCAGGATACAGGATATTGGCCGGTTCGCTGACGAGGTCGCGGGTGAACATGACGCCGTCCGCCACCCTGTCATGGGAGGCGAATATCTTGCGGGCTTTCGCCGCCTCTTCGCCCCGGAACGTCAGGGTCTTGAGGGTCGGCTTCGCGGAGGCGTCCTCCTTGGTGCGGTACTTGTCGAAACGATAGGACCGCAACCGTGCGCCAAGCGCCATTTCAGCGGCGATTTCACCGGCGCTGAGCTTGCAGCCGCGCAAGGCGTCGATGGAGACGGAAACCGCCGCCGAGCGGGCGGTGGACAGGGATGCATAGATGTTCCCGCCAAGTTCCTGGCACGCCAGCGCATCGAAGGACTTGGCCTCACCCAAGCCGACAACCAGAACGGCGTCCAGCTTGCTGCCGCCCGGCGCGGGAATGGTGACAGACTGCCCTCGCTTGCCCTCGAACGCGCCGACCTTGACCGCCCGCGACACGGCCCCTTTCAACTGCTTGTCCAGTGATTTGGCGCCGTTCGTCAATTTGCGGTTTGCCGTGACGCCGACGCAGACAACGCCTGCCGCCGGTACTCCCGGGTTTGCGAAAGCAATTTTCATGATGATGGGTCCTCGTCTTTTAAATCTTGTTTATAAACGGTTTCAGCGCCACCTATACAAACACGCCGGAAAATTCACGCGTGAACGGAGGGCTCTTGCGCCATACTCTACTGTAGACACCCGTAAAGGGAAGGATAAGTTTTAACGATCCCAAAGTTTCCATAGCCGCTATCTGCACCATCCATCAACAGGGCAATAAACCACTATGTCAAACCGCACCGTAAACCTGGACGACCGCCTGTATCAGTACCTTCTGGACGTCTCCCTTCACGAGCCCGCCATCCTGGCGGAGCTGCGCAACGAAACCAGCCGGCACGAACTCGCCAATATGCAGATCGCCCCGGAACAGGGACAGTTCATGGCGATGCTCGCGCGGTTGACCGGGGCCAAGCGCTATCTGGAAGTGGGCACGTTTACCGGCTACAGCTCGACCGCCATGGCGCTGGCCATGCCCGATGACGCCCGCATCGTGTGCTGCGATATCAGCGAGGAATTCACAAGTATCGCCCGGCGCTACTGGGACAAAGCCGGGGTAGCCGACCGAATCACCCTGCACCTGGACGGGGCCCAGGTTTCGTTGAAGAACCTGATCGATAATGGCGACGCCGAAACCTTCGACATGATGTTCATCGATGCCGACAAGGAAGGGTATCGGGATTATTACGAACTGGGGCTGGAACTGGTGCGCCCGGGTGGTCTGATCTTGATCGACAATGTCCTGTGGAGCGGCGCTGTCGCCGATCCGGCCGTAAACGACAACGCGACGGTGAAAATCCGCGAATTCAACGAACACCTCTATTCGGATGAGCGGGTGTACCTGTCCATGGTGCCCATTGGTGACGGCCTGACGCTGGCGCAGAAAACTTGAACAACGAAAACTATTCTTGGTTGATGAATACAATTATATTTAGAATGTACTGCAGTTAGTTCTTTGATGGCGCTCATAGGTCTTGAATGACAGATTAGGGAGGCGGAAGCATTAAAAGGTCTGACACCCTATACGATATATTTGCCGACAAATATTTACTCGTTCCACCCACTCTGATCGCCCTGCTCCTGATAGCCTCCAGCCGGGTTAATTTTCTGCTGTTCCACACGCTGGCCGAATTGTTTGCGATTTTGGTCGCTGTCCTCGTTTTCGTTCTTTCATGGCAGACCGTTCGTTTCTCCCGTAACAATTTCCTGTTGTTCCTGGCATGCGGATATCTGTGGATCGGCGCCCTCGACATGGTTCACACCCTTGTTTACGAGGGCATGAACCTGCTGCCCGTTGCCGGCGCAAATCTGACCAGCCAATTCTGGATTTCAACCCGCTATTGTGAAGCGCTGCTCATCCTTTGCGCCCCGCTATTCCTGTCGCGCCCTTTCAACAAGTGGGCGGGTCTGCTCGGTTTCGGTGTGGTCAGCAGTATTCTCAGCGCTCTTGTTTTTACCGGAAACTTTCCTGATACATTTTTAGAAGGCTCCGGACTGACGACCTTCAAGATCTACAGCGAATATCTGATCATCGCCCTGTTGTTCGGCGCCTTATTTCATCTTTCCAGCAAACGGGAAATCATCGGGCAGGAGGTTTTTTATCTTCTGGCTGGCGCGATCATTTTCACCATGATCGCCGAGCTTGCCTTCACGTATTATGTCAGCGTCTACGGTCTTTCAAACCTTGTCGGGCACATCTTCAAACTTTTCTCATACTGGTTCCTGTTTATCGCCATTACTCGCATATCCCTGATTGCGCCTTACGAAAAACTCCAGGAGGAAATATCCGAACGCAAGAAAGCCGAAGACAGCCTGTATCAATCCGAACAACGGGGCCGGATCGCCATGGAGCTTGCCAATGTTGAGTTCTGGCGTTGGTCGTTCGCGGAAAAGAGGCTGACACATTGGTCCGAGAATTTCGAAAGGCAGCTTTCCTACGGCAATGCCGGCATAGGCATTCCCATGAACTACGACGAAATGGTAGCGACCATGCACCCGGATGACCGGGACCGCGTCAGGCAGACGTATATTGACGCAG
Source organism: uncultured Thalassospiraceae bacterium (assembly GCA_964344255.1). Classification (GTDB taxonomy): domain Bacteria; phylum Pseudomonadota; class Alphaproteobacteria; order Rhodospirillales; family Casp-alpha2; genus JAJFIE01. The sequence continues at coordinate 254,531 of CAYFMQ010000003.1, read as the reverse complement.
ATCGTGAGCGCAACGATTTTACCTTGGAATACCGCGTGGTGGAACCCGATGGGAAGATCAGGCATCTAACCGAAATCGGCAAGGTCGAATATGATATTCAGGGTAACCCCGTCGCCCATATCGGCATTGTTCAGGACATTACCGAGCGGAAAAATTCCGAACGCCAGCTCATCCAGTACTCCAAGCTGGCCTCCGTGGGTGAGCTGGCCACGAAATCAACCAACCCCTGAACGCCATACAAATGTCAGCCGATTCACTGATTGATCTGTGCGACAGCAACGAGATCGACGAGGGAACGCTCAAGAAATACCTGGATCGGATCATCAGCCAGATCAATCGGGCTTCCGACATCATCAATCATATGCGTGTGTTCGGCCGGGTCGCCTCGAAAGATATGATCCCCGTATCATTAGTCCGCTCGGCCGCCAACGCGGCCACGTTTCTGAAAGAGCAGTTCAAGCTCCTTTCGATTGACATCGTGTTTGATGAACCCGAAAGCTGCCGCCTTGTTCATGGCAACGATCTGCATCTGGAACAGGTGATTCTGAATTTGTTGAACAACGCCCGTGACGCCATCGAAAAGGACAGGGAAAACAACCCGGACAAAGAACGTTCGGACAAAATAACGCTCAATGTAATCGATGACCCCGATTCCGGTCACGTTCAACTCCTTATCGGCGATACAGGATGCGGCATCGACGAAAACGTTATCGATCACATTTTTGAACCGTTCTTCACCACCAAGGAAGTCAACAAGGGCACGGGCCTGGGCTTGTCCATCACCTACGGCATGATAACGGACATGAATGGAACCATTTCGGCATCCAATGAAAAAGAAGGCACGGTATTCACGATCTCCCTCCCTGTTGCTGACGAAGCGGCCATCCAATCGCATGACGGCAACCCCTCTTAGAGCCGGCCACGGGCGCCTTGATTTCTGTCGACCACCGAATCCCGCCGTGGTAGACAAATCAATATGGTGCAGACAATCATCCTGCTCAGCGGCGAGGCCGAAGCGCCGCATCTGAGCGAAGCCCTGACGAGCCATAACCCTGCGCTTTCGGTTGAGGCGGTCACCTCCGCTGACATGCTTGCAGCAGCCGTAGGAAACGCCCTTGCCAGGGGGGATGCATTCCGCCTGATCGCCTTCTGCACCGACATCATCATCCCGGCTTCGCTACTCGCCCGCCTGCCCGCGCCCGCCTACAACTTCCATGCCGCCCCACCCCGGTATCCGGGATCGTGCGCCGCCAACTTCGCCATTTACGAAGGCGCGGATAGCTTCGGCGTCACGGTGCATGAAATCGCCCCAGCGGTGGATACGGGCGTCATCGTCGCCACCCGCACGTTTCCTGTCAGCCCCGGCATGACGGCTTCAGACCTCGCTTCGCAGGCCTATCAATGTTTAAGCGAACTGTTCTTCGATCTCGCCCGACGCCTTGCAACCGACATGTCCGGCCTGCCGCCCTCGGGCGAAACGTGGCGCGGAACCGCCAGAACACGGGCGGAGGCTGAAAAACTGGCAGTACTGGAAGACGGTCTCGGTGAAGCAGAGATCGACCTCAGGCGGCGGGCGTTCGGAAACCTGGCCCGATAGGTTCAGACAGGGACGCTCGGTTTCGGATTTGGCCTAGGCATCCTGAGCGGCATGCGCTTGCGGCCCCAGTCGCCGGGCGGGCCGTCGAACACGCCGGCCACCGGCTCGCCGCACTTCCCGCAGCGCCCTTCCCGGTTGCCGCCCATGCGCACACCCCAGTCCGACAGTTCGTACCAGTCGCGCCCGATCAGCAATTCCCCGCACGACGGACAGTAGGTCGAGCCCCCGGCCTTGTCGTGAACATTGCCGGTATAGACATATTTGAGGCCATTCTTCAGCGCGATCTCCCGGGCGCGAGTGAGCGTCTCGGGCGGCGTGTTGGGCTTGTCCATCATCTTCCAGTCGGGATGGAAAGCGGAGAAGTGAAGCGGCACGTCCGAGCCCAGGTGCTCGCTGATCCAGGCCGTCATGTCGTTCAGTTCCTCATCCGAATCGTTCTCATCCGGGATCAGCAGCGTAGTGATCTCGAACCACACATCGGTTTCATGTTTCAGGTACTTGAGCGTATTCAGCACCGGTTCCAGATGCCCGGTGCAGAGCTTCTGGTAGAATTCTTCCGTGAAGCATTTCAGGTCCACGTTCGCCGCATCGATGTGGCTGAAAAACTCGGCCCTCGGCTCGGGGCAGATATAACCCGCGGTCACGGCGACGGTCTTGATGTCGCGGGCATGGCACGCCTTCGCCACGTCGATGGCGTATTCCATGAAGATCACCGGGTCGTTATAGGTGAAGGCGACACTGCGGGAGCCGGTCTTCACCGCGGCCTCGGCGATCATTTCCGGCGTCGCCTGGCTCGCCAGCCGGTCGAACTCGCGGGACTTGGAAATGTCGTAGTTCTGGCAAAATTTACAGGTGAGATTACACCCGGCCGTGCCGAAGCTGAGCACCGGGGTGCCCGGCAGGAAGTGGTTCAGGGGTTTCTTCTCGATGGGATCGACGCAGAACCCGCTGGACCGCCCCCAGGTGGTGAGCACCACCTCGTCCCCCTCGCAGGCGCGCACGAAGCACAGCCCCCGCTGGCCGTTGCGGAGTTTACAGAAGCGCGGGCACACGTCGCACTGGACGCGCCCGTCATCCAGCTTGTGCCAGTATTTTGTCGGGTAGTTATCCATTCTAATATTATACCGCACAACGGCAGGTAAAAGCCGCTATAATATTCCTGTTCCAAAAGGAAGGAATGAAAGAACAATCGGAGGCCGCCCAAGCATGACCGCCATACGACGCCCCGCCGTCGCCGGGATGTTCTATCCCGGATCGGCCACGGAGTTGAGCAGCGCCGTCCTTGATTTTATCGGCAGCGCTGAAAGCCGCCTGCCGGGCGAGGGTGTCGGCGTGCCCAAGGCCATCATCGCGCCCCATGCCGGGTACCGGTATTCCGGCCAGGTGGCGGCGGAAGCCTACGCCCGGCTGAAGCCCGCCCATGATGTGATCACCCGCGTCGTTCTGCTCGGTCCCTGCCACAGGGTCGCCGTCCGCGGCCTGGCCGCGCCCAGTGACGACGCCTTCGCCACGCCGCTCGGCGACATTCCCATCGACCGTGACGCCATAGACGCCATCAGCAACCTGCCGCAGGTGAGCGAGTTTGACGCGACCCACACGGAAGAGCACAGCCTTGAAGTCCAGCTTCCCTTCCTGCAGGAAGTCCTCGATGACTTCACCCTGGTGCCGCTTGTGGTCGGTGACGCCACCAACGCGGAAGTGGCCGAGGTGCTGGATGCCCTTTGGGGCGGCGAAGAAACCCTGATCGTCATCAGCTCGGACCTGAGCCACTACCTGGATTATGAGCAGGCCAAGGCCATCGACAAACGGACCTGCGACGCCATCGAGCGGCTGGACCCTGATTCCATCGGTGGCGACCAGGCCTGCGGCCGTGTGCCGGTCAAGGGCTTGCTGACCACGGCGGCGCGGCGGCATATGCGCGTCGAAACCGTCGACCTCAGGAACTCGGGCGACACGGCGGGACCGCGGGACCGGGTCGTGGGCTACGGCGCGTGGGTGTTTGAGGAAACAGAACCGGCAAACCCAATTTCTGACGATGACGACGCCCGAACGGACGCGGGTGATAGTTTTGAGGCGGCCACCCGGGCGCTGCTTCAACGGCATGGCCCCATGCTTCTGAAACTCTGCGCCGCCAGCATCAAGAACGGCCTGGCGAGAAACAAACCCGTCAACGTGGACGTGGCGTCGTTCCCGGCGGAGCTGCAACGGAACGGCGCCTGCTTCGTGACCCTCTACAAGGACGGTAAGTTGCGGGGTTGCATCGGTTCGCCCGAAGCCCACCGACCGCTGATCACCGATGTGGCCGAGAACGCCTACCGCGCGGCCTTTCACGACCCCCGCTTCCCCAATCTGACGGAAGAGGAAATCCCCCACCTGCACCTGTCGCTTTCCGTGCTCAGCCCGGCCTCGCCCATGAGCTTCGATGATGAGTCGGACCTGATCGGGCAACTCAGACCCGGTATCGACGGCCTGATTATTTCCGACGGCCCCCGGCGCGCCCTGTTCCTGCCGACGGTGTGGGAGCAGTTGCCGAAGCCTGAGAATTTCCTGAACAGGCTCAAGATGAAAGCCGGCATGGCCGCCGATCACTGGTCGGACGGCTTCAAGGCGCAGCGTTTCATCACCGGCGAGGTCAAGCAGGACCAGCTCTCCGATCCCGGGAGCATTTGGGCCTAGGGTCCAGATCAGGCGTAGATGTAGCCGCCGGAAACGATGATGTTTTCACCGGTCATGTAGGTATTGCGGGGCCCGCCCGCCATCATTACCCATTCGGCGATTTCCTTCGGTTCCGCGGCGCGGCCCAGGGGACTGGCGGCGGCCAGTTCGGGAATGAAACCGCTCGCGCGGGCCTTGTCTGTCGCCATGCCGGCCGGGGCCACGGAATTGACGAGAATGCCGTCCGGTGCGACCTCATGAGCGAACGACCGTGTCAGGCTGGCGGCGGCCGCCTTGGTCGCCGCATAGTGGGCGTTCTGCGGATGCGCCTTGAACGCATCGACGGAGGTGATGTTGACGATCCGCCCCCTGACGGGACCATCTTTGTCCCGTTCCCGCATGTGGTGAACGGCGGCGACCATCATGTGATAGGTGCCCTTGATGTTGATGGCGTTGGAGGCGTCCCAGTCGTCGTCGCTGATCTCAAGGATGGGCTTGCGGGGATAGATGGCGGCGCAGTTGACCAGCGTATCGACGGGGCCGATGGCTTCGGTTACGTCCTGAAACGCCCGGTGCGAGGCCTGTCTCGTGGCGATATCCGCCGCAACGGCAACGGATGGGATGCCGTTCTCACGGACGGGGTTTAGGGCTGTTTCCGCCGCCGGGCCGTCGACGTCGATGAGGCCGATTGCTCTCGCCCCCTCTTCCGCCGCCATTCGGGCGATGAGGGCGCCCAGGCCGTTGCCGCCGCCGACGATCAGAAGCGATAAATCCTTCATGAGACCTTCGCCTCCGGACCTGCCGCCAGCGCCGCCTTGACGGCGGGCATGACCCGTTCGCAGAAAACGTCAAGCGATCGCAGGACCCGGTCATAGGGGATGCCCGCGATCTGCATGAACACGCTCAAATGCGTCATGCCCAATTCCCGGGCCTCCTCAACGATGATCTCGGAGACGTGATCCGCATCGCCGATAATGGAACGCTCAAGAATCTCGTCAATCGTGGGTTCATTATCGAAAGGAACGATCCGCAAATCCGATCCGTCGATTTCCGGCTCCGCCCGACGCATGTTGGTCGCCATGCGGGCATGGATAAGGATCTGTTCCGCCGCCATGCGGGCGTCTGCCTTGTCCGCGGCGACATAGACGTAACGCTGAACGGCAAAGGGGAAATCGTCGCCCTCAAGGCCGTTCCCGGCCCGGGTTTCCTTGTAAAGCCGGCGCGCCGTTCTTGTGATGTCATTTCCGCCGACAGCCGGTGTGGTCATGGGAACGGCGTCCCTATCGATCATGCGCTGGCGCATCTCGGGCGAGTTGCCGACGGCGTAGGTGCGGATGCTGTCCTGCAGGGGGCGAATTGAAAGCGCGGCGTCATGGATCTGCACGTGATCGCCCTGATAGTCGATGACGCCGGTCTTCAGCCCCTGGTCGATGACGTCCCAGACCTCAAGCCCGCGCTGCAGGCGGTCGTTGATCTCGAAGCCGAACTTGTCGAACTCGCGTGGCTGGTAGCCGGTGCCCAAACCCAGCACCAGTCGGCCGTTGGTCAACTGGTCTGCATAGCAGATTTCCTCGACCAGGCGCAGGGGCTCGTAAAACGGCATGACGATCACGGCAGGCCCGACCCTGATCTGCCGCGTCTGTTCGGCCATATGCACCAGCGACAGCAGGGGCGACGGCGATATGCAGTAGTTGGAGAGGTGATGCTCGGCAAACCAGGCGATGTCGAACCCGGCCTGATCCACCATGCGGGTCATGGTCCGCATCTGATCGACGACCTCCGCATGGCTTGGACCGTTTTTCGGTTTCGTCATCAGGTTGAAGAGGGAAAACTCCATTAATGCCGCCTCCCGATCGGCTTCCGGAACCATACTACCGGATGGGTCGTGGTTTCGAGATAATTCTGTCTTCGGTCCTGCATGCATTTTCCCTTTGACTTCCGCGCCATCGCAGAGGATTTTCTGCGCCAGGCAGGCATGCATTTAAAGGAAACCGTCTTGAGCACATCCATTGATATGGATTTCATGAAACAGGTTGCGGACATCACCAAACGCGCCGGGGCTGAAATCCTTAAAATCTACGCAACCGATTTCGACGTCGAAACCAAGGACGACAAATCCCCGGTGACGGCGGCGGATAAGGCAGCCGAAGCGGTCATCCTGCCTGCGCTCGCGAACGAACTTTTCCTATCTTACCCCATCATCAGCGAGGAAGCGGCATCCGAAGGCAAGATACCCGACGTCGCCGGCAGCCCGTTCTGGCTGGTCGATCCGCTGGACGGCACCAAGGAATTCATCAGCCGTAACGGCGATTTCACGGTCAACATCGGTCTGATCGAGAACGGCTCGCCGGTCATGGGCGCGGTCTATGCCCCGGCCCACGACACGACCTATATCGGCGGCGCGCCTGGCGCGTTCATCGATATCAAGGGTTCTGGCTTCACCCCCATTTCCTGCCGTCCGTTCCCGGCGCAGGGATTGACGGCGCTGGTCAGCCGCTCGCACCGCTCGCCCGAGACCGATGCTTATCTGGAACGCTTCACCATCGCCGAGGATGTTTCGGCGGGCAGTTCGCTCAAATTCTGCCGCGTCGCCGAAGGCAAGGCCGATCTGTACCCGCGCCTCGGGCGAACCATGGAATGGGACACGGCGGCGGCCCACGGTGTGCTGCTCTTCGCCGGCGGGCACGTAGAAACCCTGGATGGCAAGCCGCTGACCTACGGCAAGCCGGGGCTCGACAACCCGCACTTCGTCGCCTATGGCGACGGCCAGCTGCCTGCGGGTTGATGACCGGATACTCAAATGGCCGCCAACCGTCCCAGCATACTTCCACCGGGTCCCGAGAGCATTGAAACAGCCGCCCGGCTGCTCAGGGAAGGGAAACTTGTCGCCTTTCCCACGGAAACGGTATACGGACTAGGCGGCGACGCCACCAATGACAGGGCCGTGGCAGCCATTTTCGAAACCAAGGAACGTCCGTCCTTTAACCCGCTGATCGTCCATTTTCCGGACGAGTTGTCCATTTGGCCTCACGTCAAGATGGACAAGGAAACCCGAGAGAAAGTCAAGGAACTGTCCAGAGCCTTCTGGCCGGGTCCGTTGACCATGGTGCTGAACCGGGCGGCGGATACCCCTCTTTCCCTGTTGGTGAGCGCTGGATTGGACACCGTCGCCGTCCGTGTGCCGTTTCATCCCGTCGCCCATGATTTACTGAGGGCGGCGAATCGTCCCCTTGCGGCGCCCAGCGCCAACCGATCCGGAAGCATCAGTCCGACGCAGGCCTCGCATGTCGCCGACTCGCTCCAGGACCGTATCGAGGCCGTCCTTGACGGCGGCGCCTGTTCCATCGGTCTTGAATCGACGGTGGTTTCCTTTCATGCCGCCCCAAAGGGAAGGCCCGTCCTGCTGCGTCCGGGCGGCATTACCCAAAATCAAATTGAGGCCATCATCGGCCCCATTGATGTCGTTGATCCTGAAACCTCCCCCAAAACCCTGCGCGCGCCGGGCATGTTGCAACGCCACTACGCCCCCGAAACGCGGGTCAGGCTGAATGCGAAGAAAGCGGCACCGCAGGAGATTCTGCTCGGTTTCGGCCCGAATGCCCTGGACGAGGCGCCGGAAGGATCGCTGAACCTGAGCGAAACGGGGGATTTGAGGGAAGCCGCCGCCAACCTGTTCGCCATGTTGCGCCAGCTCGATGCGCTTGGAAGAAAGAGCATCGTCGTCATGCCCATACCAGATGAAGGATTGGGACTTGCCATCAACGACCGCTTGCGCCGGGCCGCCGCTCCCGAAAGTCCGTGAAATCCGGGTCACTATCCGTCTAACATGAAGGCAGGATTCCCGATCAGGTTGGAAAGTCTTACCGCCCATGACAGACTCTGAGCTTAAATCCCGTCTTCAGGACTTGCTCGGCCCCAAGGGCTGGCTGGAGGAGTCAGATCAGCTTGAGCCTTATGTGACGGAATGGCGCGGGTTGTGGCGCGGCAGTTGCCTGGGCGTCGCCATACCGGACAGCACGGAACAGGTCTCCGCCATCCTCAAAATTTGCTCCGATACCAGAACTTCTGTCGTGCCCCACGGCGGCAATACGGGATTGGTCGGTGGCGGCGTACCCAACGGCGGCATCGTCCTATCGACCAAGCGCCTCAACCGTATCCGGGAACTGGATACGGCAAACCAGACCATGACCGTGGACGCCGGATGCATCCTGGCCGACATTCAGGACAGGGCGACTGAAGCCGGGTTGTACTTTCCCTTGAGCCTCGGCGCCGAGGGCACGTGCCGCATAGGCGGTAACCTCGCCACCAACGCCGGCGGTGTTGGTGTCCTGCGCTACGGAAATGCCCGCGACCTGGCCCTAGGGCTGGAGGTTGTCCTACCCTCGGGCGAGATATGGGATGGGCTGAAAGCGCTGAGGAAAGACAATACAGGCTACGATCTCAAGCACCTGTTCATCGGCTCGGAAGGAACGCTCGGGGTGATCACCGGTGCGGTCCTGAAGCTGTATCCCTACCCCCAAGCGCGCCAAACGGTCATGGCCGCCGTTTCCTCGGTTGAGGACCTTCTGGCATTCTACACCCGCATCCGCAACAGGGGCGGCGATAACCTGACGGCGTTCGAGATCATCAACGCCATGGCCATGGAGCTGGTCAGCCAAAACATCCCCGAAGTCAGGAACCCCTTTGGCAAGCCTTATCCCTATTACGCCCTGCTGGACTTCACCTCTTCCCGGGCGGAAGACGACCTTCGCGCCGTTCTGGAGCCCTGTTTGTCCGAAGCCCTTGAAGAAGGAACCATTGTCGACGCCGTCTTTGCCGAAAGCACCGCCCAGGCGGACGATCTGTGGCGGCTGCGGGAAGCCATCCCGGAAGCGCAGGTTATCGAAGGCGCCAGCATCAAGCATGACATCTCGGTCCCGGTTTCGAGAATTCCGGACTTCATTCAACAGGCGGAGGCTGCGGTTTCCGGCGCCATGGAAGGCGTCCGGATCGTCAATTTCGGTCACATGGGCGACGGTAACCTGCATTTTAACCTGACGCTGCCAAAAGGAAGCGACGGTCCGGCATTTTTGGACAAATGGGACGATTTCAACCGGATCATCCACGATATCGCCATGTCGATGGGGGGTAGTTTTAGCGCCGAGCACGGTCTTGGGCGTCTAAAGCGCGATGAACTGGTGAAATACGGCTCTCCAGCCGCCATTTCCCTGATGCGCTCGATCAAGCAGACTCTTGATCCCGCGGGCATCATGAATCCCGGAAAAGTCATCCCGGAACAAACCGCATAACCGGCATGCGAAATCACGTTATAAAACAACCTTAATCCTTGATTTTTTTCATTTTTTCTTCCAGTTTGACGCAAATTTAGGGTGTGGTTTCCTGTGTTGGATTCGCCGGGTGAACGCAAAACATTTGCGTCAGAATAGCAAATAGGAATCCGGCGCATGCTTGGAATGTGTTGGTTTGGCAGTAAAATCTCTGATCAGATTTTGCCTTTCATCGGGAACCACCCATCTTTAGATGAAGGATATGCAGGTTAATGCGCCTGTCGACGACACTGTCCATTTATATCGGAAAGCAGTTTTTCTGGGGATTTCTGAGCCTGTTGTTCATTATCCTCATGATCGTGTTGCTTTTCGACACCGTGGAGCTTTTGCGGCGGACGCATAACCACGAAGGCGCATCCCTCGGCAAGATCATGGAAATGGCCATGTTGAAGTTGCCCTATATGGGCCAGCAGGTATTTCCATTTGCCGCATTATTCGGAGGCATGCTGACGTTTTGGCGGCTGGCGCGCCACCATGAACTGGTTGTAACCCGCGCTGCCGGCATCTCGGCATGGCAGTTCCTGCTTCCCGTCATCGTTGTCGGTTTTTTTCTTGGCGTTGTCATGACGACCATTCTCAACCCGCTTGCCTCGGCCAGCCTGAGCCGGTTCGAAAAGGAAGAAGCCATCCTTCTGAAAGGAAATCAGAGCCTTCTGTCGCTTGGGCAATCCGGCATCTGGCTCAGGCAGGCCAACACAGAAGGCCAGGCCGTCATCAGGGCTTCAAGGATCCTGACAACCGGTTCAGATATCACGCTCTATGATATTTCGGTCTTCCAGTACCAGGGGAAAGACCAGTTTTATCAGAGGATCGATGCTGAATCGGCAAAGCTGGAAGATGGTTTCTGGCGCATAGAAAAGGCCCGTATCCAGATACCGGAAACCGCCACGGAATATGAAGACACCATGTGGCTCGAAACGGAACTGACGCCGATCAGCATCCAGGACAGTTTTGCGCCGCCGGAGACCATGTCTTTCTGGTCGCTTCCCGGATTTGTCGAAAAACTGGAGGAATCCGGATTTTCCGCCATTCGTCACCGCCTTCACCTTCACGCACTTCTTGCTTCGCCCCTGCTGATGTGCGCGATGGTCCTGATCGCCGCCACCTTTACCTTGCGCAACAGCCGACGCGGCGGGGCGACGTATGTCATTACCGGAGGCGTTTTGACCGGTTTCATCCTGTATTTCTTTTCCGATATCGTTTTTGCCCTTGGCCAGTCAGACAATATTCCCGTCATCATGGCGGCCTGGACGCCCTCCGGCGTCGCGACCTTGCTGGGGCTTGCCATGCTCCTCCATCTGGAAGATGGATGATCTAATGGCGCAGTATTATCCACGTCCCTGTTTGACACCTCTTTTTTTGGTCATTGCACTGACTATCTGCATGGCGATCTCATTCCCGGGCGTTGTATCGGCGGCTACGACTGACGACGAGGTGCAGATTAATTTCAGCGCGGATCAGATGGATGTTGATCGTGAACTAGGCATCGTTACGGCCCGGGGAAACGTCGAGGTTGTCTATCAAGACAGGACCATGACCGCCGACACGATCAGCTATAACCAGAAATCGGACGTCCTGACAGCAAGCGGCAACATTGTTCTGTTGGAACCTTTGGGAGACGTCATTTTTTCCGAACATATTGAAATCGATGGCGATTTCAAAAACGGCATTATTGAAAATATCCTGATTATCCTTAGCGACCGTTCACGCATTGCCGCTAACGGGGCCAGGCGAACCAATGAAGACATGGACCTTCGCAAGGCTGTCTATTCGCCCTGCGATTTGTGCGAGGATGATCCGTCAAGGCCGCCGTTATGGCAACTAAAAGCCGTCAAGGTTTTCCATGACAAGTCACAGCAAACGGTCGAATACACGGACGCCTGGCTCGAGGTCGCCGGTATTCCCGTTCTCTACACCCCCTACCTGTCGCACCCGGATCCGACCGTTAAAAGAAAAAGCGGTTTCCTGGTGCCAACTTTCGGCAGTTCCACGCAATTGGGGGCCACAATAAAGACACCCTATTTCTGGAACATCTCGCCCCAAAACGACCTTACAGTAACACCGGCCTACTATGGTGACCAAGGGGCTGGTTTGTCCGGTGAATACCGTCATTTATTTCACGATGGTGAAATTGACATGATCGCCAGCCTTGTTGACAACAGCGGCACAATTTTAGGGCACGTCGATGGCTCTGGCCGTTTCGATATCGATCATACTTGGCGCTGGGGGTTTGATGCCTGGGCTTCATCGGAAGACACCTATTTACGCCGGTATGGATTCCGAAGCGACCAGGTTCTGAAGAACGATTTGTATATTGAAGGCTTCCGCAAAAGAAATTATGCGCGGGCCGAAACAATTTACTTCCAAAGCATGGAAGCTGGGGAAGATGACAGCGAGATACCTTTTATCGCGCCTTTGTTAACGTTCCAGCATGTCGGCGAACCTGACCCTTATGGCGGGCATACAATGCTGGATGCAAGCTATGTTTCGCTTATGCGTGATGACGGTGTCGATTCCCACCGCCTTTCCCTGACTCCCGGCTGGGAATCCAACCACATATCCAATTCCGGGGATGTTTACAGGCTGGCCCTTACTCTGGATACGGACCTGTACTTCGTGCAAGACCATACCGTTCCCGGCAACAACAACCCATCAGATGACGTGACAGGAAGAGTTTTCCCTCAGGCTCAGCTTGACTGGAGCAAGCCCTACTCAAAGGGCGACGGCAATATTACGCAGATCATAGAACCCAAAGTAAGCCTTATCATGGCTCCAAATGGCAGCAACCCGTCGGAAATTCCCAATGAGGACAGCCAGGAGTTCGAATTTGACGAAACCCACTTATTCGGCAACAGCAAATTAGCCGGGCACGACAGAGTGGAGAATGGCACCCGTGTTGATTATGGTATGCATTGGGGCGTTTACGGCAAAGGCAAAACAACCGCTTTCATCGGGCAAAGCTACCGTTTCAGAAAGGATAATTTGTTCCCCGAAAACAGTGGCTTGGAGAACAACCTTTCTGACGTCGTCGCAAAGCTGGAAATTGAGCCTAGCAATTATATGAATCTGACTTACCGTTCCCGGATCGGCAAATCCAGCGGTGAAATTAAACGGAGTGAAATCAACATTAGTGCCGGCGCGCCGCTCTTCACGTTCAATGCCAGATATCTGTTTTTTGCACGCCAGGAAGACAGTGAGTTCGGTGGACGGGAAGACCTTAATCTGGGCTTCAAATCACAAATTGATAAATTTTGGCGGGCAGCCGGTTCTATGCAGTATGATATTGCAGATGAGGACACGCGCAGCATCAATTTAGGGCTTACATATGAAGATGAATGCCTTGTTTTCAATACATCCTTTTCCAGAACGTTATTCAAAGACCGTGACCTTGAGCCGGACAACACGATTTTGTTCACAATCAACTTCAAAACCCTGGGCGGTTTGTCGACCAATGTGTTCTAGGGAAACCTTTTCCTCATGAAGTGCGCAAGAAAGCCATCCCTCCGATACCGGGTTTATTCATGCGTTTTAATAGTATTTGCGCTTTCTGTCATTCAGACCGGGTCGGTACGCGCCCAGGAATCCCTGCGCATTGCCGCCGTTGTGAATGAAGAGGTCATTTCAGCATATGATCTTCAGGCGCGTCTGCAACTGATCATCCTGATGTCCAGGCTTCCCAAAACCCAGGAGACCTATCAGTCTCTTGCTCCAAACACGTTACGGACCCTGATTGATGAAAAACTGAAACTTATCGAAGCTGAAAATCTCGGCATATCCATCAACCAGGATGATATAGACAACGCCCTGAAAATGATCGAGCAGCGAAATCGTTTACAGCCCAACACTTTGATCGACATAATTGAAAGAAACGGCATCGACCCAACGACGTTGATTGAGCAAATTCGATCGGAAATAGCCTGGTCACAAATCATTGGCATCAAACACCGCGACCGTGTGCTTATTACCGAGGAAGAAATTGCTGCTGCCGTAGCGGCAGAGGAGCAGGCAAGGAATCAACCGCGTTACAGAATTGCAGAAATCATTCTTACTGCAGATAACCCGGAAGATTTACCACGGGCCAATCAGGAAGCTCTTAATCTTGAACAGCAAATCCTTGCTGGCGCAGACTTCGCATCGCTTGCCCGTTCATTTTCTCAAAGCCCTTCAGCTCAGCGTGGCGGCGAGGCGGGGTGGCTCAGACAAGACCAGATTCCCCAGGAAATTCGCTCAGCCGTCCTGGCGTTGCGCCCAGGCCAGATAACCAGGCCGATACGGATTCCGACTGGTTTTGTCATTATCAAATTACAGGAAGTCAGAACCGGCACAGAAACCCCAAAACCTGACGCCACCCTCAAACTAAGCCAGTTTCATCTCCCCCTGCCAGGTGATTCTCCCGATAGCACGGTTCAGTCATATACACAGACAGCCCGCAAGCTGACGGAGAATGTTTCCAATTGCGAAGCTTTTGAAAAGGTCGGAAAAGAATCCGGTTCTCCCTTGTCCGGGGGCATGGGGGAGGTATCGCTTTTGAGATTGCCGCCAAATCTCCAGAACGCCATCGCAACATTGCCTGTCGGAACATCAAGCGCGCCTATTCGCACAGCTGAAGGCATCATCGTCTTGATGGTTTGCGAGAGGGAGGACCTTCCGGTTCCCGATACGTCAATCGACAGTGAAGACATCAGGTTGAAAATCCTGAACGAACGGCTGGCTGTCTACGCCCGCCAGGAAATTCGGGAACTCCGGCGGAACGCCTTCATCGAAATCAGATAAGTCTCATGCCAGGGTATTCATACATGCATCCTCCGGGGTTACTCGCCGTAACCATGGGTGAACCAGCTGGAATTGGCGGCGAACTGACGCTGAAGTCGTGGCTTCAACGGGAGATCCATGCGGCGCCTTTTTTCGTCATCGACAGTCAATCGCGCCTAACACGCATAACAGAGATATTGAATCTGCCTGTACCGATGAAGACCATCAACGATCCCGAACAGGCTTCCGATATCTTCCCAGACGCCCTGCCTGTGCTGGATGTGGGACAGGAAATACCCTTCAATCCCGGCACACCCGACCCCAAACATTCTAGCGCCGTTTGTAAATCGATTGAGCTGGCTGTGTCCTTTGCTCTAGGGAACAGGGTTTCAGGTGTTGTCACGAACCCGATTCAGAAAAAAGCCCTATACGACGCCGGCTTCGATTTTCCGGGCCATACGGAATTCATTGCTCACCTCGCCGGCGGACAGCCTCCGGTCATGATGCTAGCCACAGACAGCCTGAGGGTCGTTCCCATTACCATCCACCAGCCCCTTGCATCCGCCATTTCCGGCATTAATCGCGATGACATCATCAATTGCACGCGCATAGCGGCAAATGCCCTTGTTCGGGATTTCGGCATCGATAATCCAGGAATAGCCATTGCCGGACTAAACCCCCATGCCGGCGAGGAAGGCACACTTGGCAGCGAGGAAAAGGACATCATCGAGCCCGCCATTCAGTTGCTGAAAGACGAAGGGCTGGACGTGACAGGCCCCGTTCCGCCAGATGCCCTGTTCACGCCACGGGCGCGGGCGGGGTACGACGCAGCCATGTGCCATTATCATGATCAGGCGCTGATCCCGATCAAGGCGCTGGCCGTGGATGAAGCCGTTAACGTAACGCTGGGACTGCCAATCGTCAGGACGTCGCCGGATCACGGCACGGCGCTCGATATTGCAGCCAAGGGAGAAGCCGACCCGCAAAGCATGATATGTGCGCTTAAAATGGCCCGCATGATTGCCGCCAACAGGGCATTGTCTGAGAGCGTTGAGAATGCCTGATCTCGACACCCTGCCGCCGCTCCGCGACGTCATATCCAGTTATAGCCTGCGCGCCAGGAAGTCCCTGGGTCAGAACTTCCTGCTGGATCTAAACCTGACCAGCCGGATCGCCCGTTCGGCAGGCAGCCTGCACGATGTTGACGTTATCGAGATCGGGCCCGGCCCCGGCGGACTGACCCGCGCCCTTCTGAACGAGGGAGCAAGAAACGTCTTCGCCATCGAACGCGACAGCCGCTGTATCGAGGCGCTGCAAGACCTGGCCGCCGCCGCAGACGGACGCCTGCACCTGATCGAAGCCGACGCCCTGGAACTCGACATCGCGGCCCTCGGTGAAGGTCCTCGTCGGATCGTTGCCAACCTTCCCTATAACATTGCAACGCCATTGCTTCTGAAGTGGCTACGTCAGATTGACGATGTCATCTCCATGACCTGCATGTTCCAGCGTGAAGTTGCAGACCGGCTGTGCGCCTTGCCTGGCGCCAAGGCCTATGGCCGCCTGTCGGTCATGTCCCAATGGCTGTGTGACGTGCATCCTGAATTCAATGTGCCGCCACAGGCTTTCACCCCGCCGCCCAAGGTTATGTCCACCGTAGTCACACTGACACCCCGCCCTAACCCCCTGGCGCCCGCAACATGGGGCAGCCTGGAGACCGTCACGGCAGCAGCCTTCGGTCAACGGCGTAAAATGCTGCGCACCAGCCTGAAAGGGTTGGGGCTTGATCAGGAAGAACTGGGAATTGACCCGACCCTCAGGGCGGAAAACCTGTCCGTTGAAACCTTTTGCAGGTTGGCGGAAGCGCACCGGTTAAAAGGGTCGGAGGACCGTTAGCCCGCCCGTTATTGTCCCACGCCAAGGCTGCGGACGAATTCCAGCATGCCTTTTTGCCGCCGGCGTTTCAGCCGTTCCGCTTTGAGGATGGCCTTGACGTTGCTCACGCTTTCTTCGATGTCCTGATTGACGATGACGTACTCATAGGCATCCCAATGGCTCATTTCCGCCGTCGCCTTGGCCATGCGTCCGCGCACGATCTCTTCTGAGTCCTGCGCCCTGGAAAACAGGCGGCGTTCCAGCTCTTCCACCGACGGCGGCAGGATAAAAATCGAAACCAGATCGTCATGGGCATACTGCTGGATTTCCTGGGCGCCCTGCCAGTCCACATCGAACAGCACATCCCGCCCCTCTTCCAGCGCCGCTTCGACCGGCGCTTTGGGCGTGCCGTAGGAATTGCCGAAGACCGTTGCGTGTTCGAGAAACTCATCGGCGTCGACCATTTCCTCGAACTTCTCGGTGCTCAGGAAAAAATAGTGCTCGCCCTCCACCTCGCCGCGACGGGGTTCGCGAGTCGTGGCGGAAACGGACATGGTCAGTTTTTCATCATCCTCCAGGATCGCCTTGGCGATGGTCGACTTGCCTGCACCCGAAGGCGATGAAAGGACCAGCATCAAGCCGCGACGTTCGATTGATGAAGACATACCTTATTTCCCTAACCCACACTCATCGTGCGTCATTCCACATTCTGCACCTGTTCGCGCATTTGGTCGATAATGACTTTCAGTTCCAGGCCGATGGTTGTCAATTCCGGCATCATGGCCTTTGAACAGAGCGTGTTGGCCTCGCGGTTGAACTCCTGACAGAGAAAATCGAACTTGCGGCCGATGGCGCCTTCCTGGGACAGTAGTTCCCTGGCCGCCTTACAATGGGCGCCCAGGCGGTCCAGTTCTTCGGAAACATCGGCCTTCGTGAACAACACCGCCAATTCCTGGGCCAACCTGTCCTCGGACAAGGGTGGCGATTCATTCATCAATTCCTCAACACCCTGTTTGATCCTCTCCTGAAGGATGTCTTTCAGCCTGGACGCCTCGGAGACGGCCTTCGCCTGCAGGGCCTCTATGGCGTCCACTTGGCCTGTGAGGAAGACCAGAAGCTGGCTGCCTTCGCTATGGCGTGCTTTCAGCAGGGCCTCCAACACCGTTTCCAGGGATGACAGAATTTCGGCTTCAAGCGCGGCAGCTGCCTCTTCGTCCGTTTCCTCTTCCGAGGCCTCGATGACGCCCCGCAGTCCGAGCAATCCGTCGACGCTGGGCGGCGCCGCATCGGAGCATTTGGTCATGACTTCCGGCACGGCCGCAATGGCCTTGTCCAGCACGTCCCAATTGATCCGGTAGCCGCTATCGCCAGCCTGTTTCGCAAGCGACAGATTGACCGAGAAATTACCCCGCTTGAAACGTTTCTGGATGGCTTCGCGAACAAGAGGTTCCAGCCGCTCAAGACCGTTCGGCAATCGGCATCGGTTATCGAGCCCCTTGCCGTTTACGCTCTTGATTTCCCAAACCCAGGAAGTGTTGTCGTATTCGCCTTCCCCGCGGGCGAAACCTGTCATTGAAGCCAGAGGCATCGTTCATACCATTTTCTTGTTATTGTCTGCGCACATCATACAGTTCGCAATCACCGGAGCAAGGGTGCTGGATATCCCGATTTATGCTACGAACGGACATCATTCAGGAACCGATAGGCACAAATGAAAAAACCCGTCCTTCAAGAACCGGCTTCCATTCTGATTACAGGCGCCTCCAGCGGTATCGGCGAGGCGCTGGCGGAACACTATTCCGGGCCGGGTATTGCGCTTTTTCTCAGCGGCAGGAACGGCGAGCGTCTCGAAAGCGTTGCCGCCGCTTGCCGGGACAAGGGCGCCACGGTTCTGGCGCAAACCATTGATGTCAGCAACACAGAAGACATGCAGCGCTGGATACGGGAATGCAACGGCCAGAGGCCTCTCGATCTTGTCATCGCCAATGCCGGTATCTCCGGCGGCATGAAACGGGCCGATGATACCGGTTCCCTTTCCATTGAAGAGGAGATTTTCGCCGTCAATGTCCATGGCGTTTTCAACACGGTCTTGCCGGCGCTTGAATGCATGAAAACGCGGGGTCATGGCCAGATCGCCCTCATGAGTTCCCTTGCCGGGCTTCGCGGCCTGCCTTCCGCCCCCGCCTATTCCACCAGCAAGGTGGCCGTCCGCGCCTATGGCGAGGCTTTGCGCCCCCTGATGGCGGCAGAAGGCATCGCCATCAACGTCATCATGCCGGGTTTCGTGGTAAGCCGCATCACGGACCAGAATGCCTTCCCCATGCCCATGATCATGACGGCGAAAAAGGCCGCCCGCATCATCAGGCTGGGACTGGCCGCAAACAAGGCTCGTATTGCCTTCCCCTGGGCCATGTACGCCATTGCCTGGGTTTTGGCGGTACTGCCGTCATTCATCGCCGACTGGTTCCTCACCAGGCTTCCAAAAAAGGACTAGGGAACGCATTATCTGCCCTGTAAAAGTAAGCAACGTATTTACGCGGGAATCTGATCATGGCTACGGAAAGCATCCCCTTTCTTTCGGAAAAGACCCTAGCCGGTCTTGGCATCACCACCGATGACGTCATCGGCATCATCGAAACATTGATCAGAGGAAGCGAACAGGGAACGGTCTGGAGCGCGCCCAAGGCCGTCATCATGCCACCCGACGGACGCTACATGATGGCGGCATTGGCGGCCATGGACGACCCGTCGCTGCTGGCCGTGAAAACCGTGGTCCTGAACCCGAAAAACCCCGACAAGGGCCTGCCGCAGATCAATGGCCTCGTGACCATGCTGGACAGCGAAACGGGACTGCCAGCCGCGATCCTGGACGGTAACTGGATAACGGCCGTGCGTACGGCGGGGCTGAGCGCCGTTGCCGCCAAGCACATGGCGAACGGTGACGCGGCCTCCGTCGGGTTTGTCGGCTGCGGCGTACAGGCGAAAAGCCACTTAAACGCCTTCAACGACATGTTCCCCCTGAAGCACATCAAGGTTTTCGGCCGTGGCCGGCCCAATATTGACAGCTTACGCCAACTGGCGGATGTACTGGGCCTGACGTCAGAAGAATGCGCATCGGGCCAGGACGCCATCGAGGGTGTGGACCTGGCCGTCACGTCCATCACGCTCACCGGCGGGCCGGAGCCGTTTCTCGATGCAGGCGGCCTGAAACCGGGATGTTTTGCCGCCATCACCGACTTAGGGGTCCCCTGGCGCCGCGATAGCTTTGCCGCCCTCGATCGCATCACCATCGACGATCTGGAACAGGAAGCGGCGCTTCCCAACAAACTGTGCGATCCAGCCTACGTCAGCGGCGACCTGTCCGGCCTGGTGTTGGGGGATTTCAAAGGCCGCGTGAAGGAAGCGGACCGCACGGCCTTCATCTTCCGCGGCCACGCCCTTGGCGATCTTGCCCTGGCCGCGCTGGCCTATCAGAAGTTCAAGGAAACCTGATAAGAGAGCCCACTCACGACCCGCTGTTCTGTTCCGCCTGCAGCTTGCGCCATCGTCTGACGTTGCGGTTGTGCTCGTCCAGCGTGGTGGCGAAGGCATGGCCACCCGTGCCATCGGCGACAAAATACAGATCCGACGTTGTCATGGGGTGCATGACGGCCTTTATGGCATCGAGTCCCGGGTTGGCGATGGGCCCCG
Source organism: uncultured Thalassospiraceae bacterium (assembly GCA_964344255.1). Lineage (GTDB taxonomy): Bacteria > Pseudomonadota > Alphaproteobacteria > Rhodospirillales > Casp-alpha2 > JAJFIE01. The sequence continues at coordinate 234,638 of CAYFMQ010000003.1, read as the reverse complement.
GCGGCAGGCCGTGGCGGCGGTAGGTGTTGTAGGGATCGTCCCGGCGCAGGTCGCGGGCGCGGATGTCGCCGTCAATCACGTAGGTGTTGTAGGCCGTCGGCTGCTTCAGGTCCGCCTTGCTCAAGGGACGCCCCAATGGCTCGCCGTTTTCCGTCAGGCCGTAGACCACGGTCGGGTCCGATTGCAGGCGCATACCCTTACGCAATCGGTTGATAAAGACAGAGGCAACCCTGGGCCTTTCCTCAGGGACGCCAGTTTCCTTCTCGACGATGGAGGCCAGGATGACCGCCTCTTCGGGTGAGTTCAACGGCAAACCTTCCTGCCGCCCGGCCCATAAATCGCCAATCACTGCCTGCATGTCACCTTTCATGCGCTCGATGATGTTCGCGCGGCTGTCGCCGTAGGAGAAATAATAGGTTTCCGGCAGCAGGGAACCCTCGGGGGGGATCACCATGACATGGCCGTCCAGGCCGTCTGTGGCGTTAAGCTGGGCGACTACCTGGGAAGACGACAGCCCCTCCGCAACGGTCAGGCGTCGCTGCACCGTTTTGCCGGATTTAAGGATATCGGCGGCTCCCCGGGCGCTGATGGCGGGTGTGAACAGGAACTCACCGGCCCTGAGACGAGCGGCATCATCCATGACGCGTGTTCCGATTTCAAACACGTGGGCGTTGTCGATTACGCCATTATTGACCAGGATGCTGGCGATGGCCTTGACGCCGCTTCCCGGCGGTATCACCACAGCAATTTCATTTTCGAGAGGCCCAGGACGGGTAAACGCGCCATAAACCCACGCCGCCAGACCGCCAAGAGAAAGCGAGCCCAAGAGGACAAGAATGATCGTGATTTTAAGAAGTAGCCTGCCCCGCATCTGGTGTTCGCCCTGAATGACGTTTCTGATTTGTCAGGGCAAGTCTATCAGTCCGGCGCCTTGAAGACGAGAGAAGCGTTCGTTCCGCCAAACCCGAAGGAGTTCGACAACGCCGCCCGAATCTTACGCTCTTTCGGCGTGTGGGGAACCAGTTCCAGATCGCAGCCTTCCGACGGATTATCGAGGTTAAGCGTCGGCGGGGCGACGCCATCGCGCATGGCCAGGATGGAATAGATCGCCTCGACCGCCCCGGCAGCGCCGAGCAAGTGTCCAACGGCTGATTTGGTCGACGACATGTAGAGGTCGTTGGCGGCATTACCAAAGGCGCGCTTCACCGCATTCAGCTCGATCTCGTCACCCAACGGCGTCGAGGTGCCGTGCGCATTGATGTAGTCGATGTCCTCAGGATTGAGGCCGGCCCGTTTCATGGCCGCCATCATGCAGCGGTAAGCGCCGTCGCCGTCTTCCGCCGGGGCCGTAATGTGGTGGGCGTCACCGGACATGCCGTAGCCGATCACTTCGGCGTAAATCTTGGCGCCGCGCTTCTTGGCGTGCTCGAGTTCTTCGAGAACCACAACGCCTGCACCCTCGCCCATGACGAAACCGTCACGGTCCACATCCCAGGGGCGGGATGCCTTTTCCGGCGTATCGTTGAAGTTCGTCGAAAGCGCCCGGGCCTGGGCGAAACCGGCAACGCCGACACGGCAGATAGCGGCTTCCGCGCCGCCGGCGACCATCACGTCGGCATCTTCCCACATGATGATGCGCGCCGCGTCGCCAATGGCGTGCGCGCCGGTTGAACAGGCCGTCACCACCGAATGATTCGGCCCCTTGAAGCCGCCCCGGATGGAAACATGACCGGAAACGAGATTGATCAGGCTTGCCGGAATAAAGAACGGGCTCAAGCGGCGTACATTGCCGCTTTCGACGGTCATGGTGCCCTTGGAGATTTCCGGCAGTCCGCCGATGCCGGAACCGATGAGAACGCCGGTCCGCCACTTCTGCTCGTCGGTCTCGGCTACCCAGCCGGAATCGTCGATGGCCTGCTGTGCGGCGGCGATGCCATAGATGATGAAGTCATCCATGCGGCGCTGGTCTTTCGTCGACACGAAGTCCTCGGCATTGAACGCGCGTTCGCCGCCATCGGTGAGGATCTGCCCGGCGATTTTCGCCGGCAGATCGGAAACATCAAATCTCTCGATATTGGTAATACCGGATTCGCTGTTCAGGATACGGCGCCAGTTATCCTCGATACCGCATCCAAGCGCATTGACCATTCCAAGTCCGGTAACGACGACACGTCTCATAACATCAACCACAAACACCAGAAGCTGCCTGATGTTTCCTGGAAAACATCAGGGAATTTACACAGATTAAGCCGGGCAGGAGACGCCCAGGGATAAAATGTCTGTTCAAATCAGGATGCTGATTCGATGAAATCGATAGCATCTTTGATGGTGAGAATTTTCTCAGCGGCATCATCAGGGATTTCGCAACCGAATTCCTCTTCAAAAGCCATGACCAACTCAACGGTATCCAGGCTGTCCGCGCCCAGATCGTCAATAAAGCTCGCATTTTCCACGACTTTGGCTTCGTCTACACCAAGATGCTCCAGAACGATCTTTTTCACGCGTTCGGCGACGTCACTCATACTCAAAATCCCCACGATCAATAGGTTTACATTTAAGACTAAAATTTTTGTTCCGGCCCGGAATTACCGCCGGTTTTCCCTGAACAAATGTGTCGTTTTGGTAACACACTTTTTTAGGGTTTACCAGCGATGCAACCCCTTTTCAGGGCCGCCCGCCATGCCGTTGGTGCAGGGGGTTATCATGTTTTCTTATAGGAGTGCAACCCTCTGTGTCACAAGCCAAGAGCAGGTCATGTTTTCTTGGTATCACTTTGTGATCCAATGAAACATGTTCCTCTGCTCTTTGTTATACGAATCGATCGGATTCACACCTTTCGATGAAACGCGAGGCGTTTCCATCTAAACGTGATCCGATCTAGCCCGTAAGGCGTCCAGCCCCTCAAATCATCGCCATTCCACCGTTTATATGCAGGGTCTGGCCGGTCATGTATCCGGCCTCTTCGCTGGCCAGGTAGACCACGCTGGCGGAAATATCGCCGACCTCGCCCAGCCGTCCGGCGGGGATTCCCTTCAGCAGGTTCTCCTTGATATCGTCGGTCAGCGAATCGGTCATCGCCGTGACGATGAACCCGGGCGCGACACAGTTCACCGTAATCCCCCGTGACGCAACTTCTTGCGCCAGGGATTTCGACATGCCGACCATGCCGGCCTTGGAAGCGGCGTAATTGATCTGGCCTGCGTTGCCGGTGGCGCCGACGACGGAGGATATGCTGATAATACGACCCCAGCGTTGCTTCATCATGCCCTTGAGGCAGGCGCGGGAGAGACGGAAGGCGCTGGTCAGGTTGACGTCGATGACGGTCTGCCAGTCCTCGTCCTTCATGCGCATGGCCAGCGTATCGCGGGTCAGACCCGCATTGTTCACCAGAATATCGACGCTGCCCATCTTATCCGTGGCCGCCGCCACCAGGGCATCCGGACCTGCCGGATCGCTCAGGTCGCAGGGGGTGACATGACAACGCTCGCCCAGTTCTGAAGCCAATGCATTCAGGGCATCCTCGCGTGTGCCGGACAGGGCCACCGTTGCGCCGGCCGCGTGAAGGTCCCGCGCAATGGCGCCGCCGATGCCGCCGGATGCCCCTGTGACGATGGCGTTCTTGCCGCTCAGGTCAAACATATGAAATTCTCCTTATAAAGCACTCAGGACGCTTTCCACGTCATCTGGCGAGCCCACGTTCAGGGCATTCAGGTCACGGTCGATTCGCTTGGCCAGGCCGCTCAGCACCTTGCCGGCGCCGATCTCGACCAGGGTCTCGATCCCTTCGCCCTTCATGTACGCCACGCTTTCCGTCCAACGCACCATGGAGGTGACCTGCTCGACCAGCAGATCGCGGATCGTCGCCGCATCCCCGACGGATGACGCCTTGACGTTCGCCACCAGGGGAACGGACGGGTTGTTCATCTCCACGTTGCCTAAGGCTTCCGCCATGACATCGGCGGCAGGGGCCATCATGGAACAATGGAACGGCGCGCTGACCGGCAACAACAGGGCTCGCTTCGCGCCCTTTTCCTTGGCGATTTCAGCCGCCTTTTCCACGGCCGCCTTCGCGCCGCTGATCACCACCTGCCCCGGCGCATTGTCGTTGGCGACCATGCACACGCCATCGCCGGAGGCCTCATCGGCCACGGCGCGGGTCGCATCGAGATCAAGCCCCAATACGGCGGCCATCGCGCCTTCGCCGACAGGAACCGCTTCCTGCATGGCGCGGCCGCGGGTTTTCAGCAAACGCGCCGTATCGGCGAGAGAAAATGTCCCGGCGGCCGCCAGAGCGGAATATTCGCCCAGCGAGTGCCCGGCCACGAACCTGGCCTTGCCGGCGAGCGTCACACCGCCTTCTTTCTCCAGCACCCGAAGCGCCGCCATGGAGACCGCCATCAGGGCGGGCTGGGCATTTTCGGTGAGCGTCAGGTCGTCTTCCGGGCCTTCGAACATCAGCTTTGAGAGATTCTGTTCCAGCGCGTCGTCCACTTCTTCAAACACGTAACGGGCTTCCGCCGAAGCCTCCGCCAAGGCCTGCCCCATGCCGACGGCCTGCGAGCCCTGGCCTGGAAATACAAATGCGATTGTCATGGTTATCGATAAACTTTCTTTGGGTGAATCACTGCATCTGAGAGGACACCGCCAAGCCCGTTAAGTCAAGATTTGACAGGGTTTGATCAAGTCATACGCGCCAAATTGTGATGAATTTCTTTTTCCTGGAATCCAGAAAAACAATAACCGTAATTTGCATATGGTTTTTAGGGTGGCTATAATGCTGCCCTTGCCTGACTTATCGATTAAGGAGGCAACCAGTCTTTTGGTTCATGTAATTATGGGAGAGGAATAATATGGAACAAGCTGGCACATTTTCGCTGAAATCTCTTTTAGGCCTCCTGGGTGGCGGCGCTATTGCTGCGGTCGCCCTTACCTTGCTTGTCTTGGCGTTATTGAACATCTTCATCTGACCAATATTCGCCGGATCATCATAGCGATTAAGGCAGGTTCCTGACGGTCTTTGATCTTGCCTAAATGATCCGTCGTGGCTTGCGATAGATCAGTTCTCTTTACTTGCCGCTCAACAGCTCGTGCATATGGGTCGCAGCGCCGCTTCCTGCTTCGGCATAGATGTTGAAGACTTCGTCGATGCCGTTTTCGCGGAGCTCCTCTTCCTGACCCGGGAATAGCGCCGTGGCGACGATAGGGCCCCGGTATCCACGTTCGCGCATGCGCTGGGCCGCTTCCAGATTGGCGTTGTGATGCGGCATGGCGAGCAGGATGATTTCGATTTCCTGATGCGGTGTAACAAGGCGTGACCAGAACTCAGGGTTCGTTGCATCGCCCAGGACGACATTGCGTCCGTCCTCGCAGTTACGCTGAACCTGGGATTCATCCAGATCAATACCGATTATCATTTCTTCCGCGTGGGTTCGCATTTCATCATACGCGGCGCGCCCGACACGCCCCATGCCGAAAATCAGGATACGATGCCCCCCGATGTCGATGTCCTCGTCGCCGGCAAGACGTTGAGAGCGCTCAAAGCGAGTCAACATGTTATGTAAGAGGCTGTATACCGAATTGGCGTAGACGTTGATAAAGGACGAAAGTATCAGGGACGCCGACAACGACAGGGCGACCACCGTCAGCCAGTCCGGCGTAAGCCATCCGGCGCCGATGGCGACGACGACGACGATCAGGCCGAATTCGGAATAGTTGCCGAGCACCAAACCACCAAAAGTCGCGCCCCTTGCGCGCATGCGAAAACGCGCCAGCAAAAAGACGAAAAACAGCGTTTTAAGCGGCACCAGCACCAGCAAGATCACCGCCGTCGCCGCCGTATCCCATGTCGGAAGTCCGGTGAGCCCAATGGTAAGGAAAAAGCACACCAGGAATACGTCCTTGAAGTCCATCAGGATCTTGGACAGGTGCTTGGCCTTTTCGTGATGCGCCAGCAACACGCCAACGACCAGCGCGCCCAGGTCGCCTTTCATGCCCACCAGCTCGAACAGGGCGGCCCCGCCCAGCGCAATGCTGAATCCGAATACCGCCAGCAGCTCCCTGTGCCCGCTAAGGTGCATCATATATCCAAGCAAATGCCGCGCGGGGATAAGCGCGAAAAGTCCAATGGCCCACAGGGATGGCAGCTTGCCTGCCGATACGGCCAGGAACACCACGGCGGCAATATCCTGCATGACGAGGATGCCGATCGCAACCTGACCATAGCGCGACATCATGGAACCGCGATCCTCAAGGGTTTTGACGGCAAAGACCGTGCTGGAAAATGACAGGGCAAAAGCGACGATCAGGGCGCTTGAATAATCCAGATCACTGAACAGCAGGACACCAGCCCAGCCGAGCATCATGACCGTGGCGAAGGTAAGCCCGATCGTAACGATCATATGCAGGCACGTTGTGGCCCAGATTTCGGATCGAACCAGCGTGTTGATTCTCAATTTCAGGCCTATGGTGAACAGCAACAGCGTTACGCCCATGTCGGCGACCGCCAGCAGGAACGGATCGTTTTCCGCCCCCAGCAAATGCAGGACGAACCCGGCCATCAGAAAGCCGATCATTGGCGGCAGGTTGATCTGACGGACCAGCAACCCGAACAGGAAGGCGACGGCAATCCAAGCCGGATCGCGGTAGTCGATTGAAATAAGGGAAAAGTCCAAGGTTCTAAGCCCACCCGCGAGGATTTGAATATTCAAGCAACTATAGGCAGGAAGCGCGACAAGGTTCTACAGCAAATAACACGCCGGAATCGAATAATCACATTCGCTGTACAAATCTGATAAACAAGAGCGAACCATCTGTTGTTTCCGTGCGCACCTTGACGAAGGTGAACGACATCGCCAGTTTGATAATCAGGGGAGCGCGCGTGAAAAGGAGCTTGCCGTTGCGAAATTTCGTTTGGTCGCTAGTCGTTGTCATGATCTGCACGATACACTTGCCCGCATCGGCCCTGGCGCATGGACCGGACGGCAAGGGCTCGGCCATGTTTGAAGCCTACGAACGGGGGGAAATCGACCCGAGGTTCAAGAACCGAACGAACCCGGTCGCAGGCACGGCAGAAAATGTTCGCCAGGGCATTCAACTTTACCAGCAGTACTGCGTCATGTGCCACGGCGCCAACGCCACCGGCGACGGCCATATGGCGGCAATGCTGAAGACGAAACCCGCTGATCTGCAGACGATGTTCAAACACTTCCCAGATATCGACGACTACTATTTCTGGGTCATCCATGCGGGCGGTGAGTATTACGATATTCCGATGCCGTCCTACGAAGACGTTCTCTCGGATGATGGAATCTGGATGGTCATCACCTGGATGCAGGCCGGCTTTCCAGGGGCCGGCACGGAAGTCAAAGACGAGATGCATCACGATGAACACGGTTCAGACGGGCATATGATGCATGACGACAACCACCAGCATCAAATGATGGGGCAATGAGCCCTACCCGCATCATTTGGATAGATTTGGACATATACTGAACCCCATCGATCCGGCATACTGCCGCCTCCTGAACACATCGAAGCAACAGAAGAGAAATAACCGTTGAGAAACCTGCAACTTCCCGGCCGTTCGCCCGTCCATGCGCCCGAGGGCATGGCGTGCACCTCCCATCCCCTATCATCCCAGACCGCCATCGACATCCTGAAAGCAGGCGGCAACGCCATGGACGCTGCCATCGCCGCGTGCGCCGTACAGTGCGTCGTCGAATCCGGCTCAACGGGCATCGGCGGCGATTGCTTCTGCCTCTATGCGCCGGAAGGAACGGCGGATATCGTCGCCTTTAACGGCTCAGGCCGTGCCCCGACGGGCGCCACGCCCGAATGGTTTGCCGAAAACGGCATTACGGAACTGGAACGTCATTCACCCCACAGCGTTATCGTACCGGGAGCCTGCGACGCGTGGTATCAGCTCAACCGCGATCATGGCCGCATGAGCCTGGGCGAGGTTCTCGCGCCGGCTATCCGTTACGCCAGCGAGGGCTTCCCCATTTCATCCCGTGTCTCTTTCGACTTTGCCCGTGACGAGGAATTTCTCAGGCAGGATGAGAACACGGCCCGCATCTACCTGCCGGGCGGCAAGGCCCCCGTCGAGGGCCAAATGCATCGTTTTCCCGAACTGGCGGAAACCCTGCGAAAGGTCGCCGAAGGGGGGCGCGACGCCTTCTATACGGGCGAGGTCGCCGAGGACATTGTCGGACACCTGCAAAGCAAGGGCGGCCTGCACACCCTGGAGGATTTCGCCAACGCGGCCGGGGAGTATGTGGAGCCCATTTCAACGGAATTCCGGGGCCTCAAAGTCTTCGAATGCCCGCCCAACGGACAGGGTCTGTTCGCGCTGTTGCTGCTCAACATGATGAAGCGGGTGAAGGTGGATCCCGGCGGCGCGTTGAGCCTAGAGCGCATCCATCTGGAAATCGAGGCCTGCCGCCAGGCCTATCGCGCCCGGGACCAGTACCTGGCCGACCCGGCGATGAGCGACGTGCCGGTGGCGGAAATCTTGTCGGATGATTACGCAAAGGCCTGCATGGACGCCATCGATCCCGAAAAGGCATCGGTACCGACCCCCGACCCGGGCCTGCCCCGGCACAAGGACACGGTGTACCTGACTGTCGTTGACAAGGATCGCAACGTCGCCAGCTTCATCAACACCCTGTTCTGGGGCTGGGGCAGCGGCCTGACGGCGCCCAAATCCGGCGTCGTGCTCACCAACCGGGGCCAGGGCTTCACCCTCGACCCGGCCCATCCCAACTGCATTCAGCCGGGGAAAAGACCGCTCCACACCATCATTCCCGCCATGGCGGCGAAGGACGGACGAATACAGCTTTCCTTCGGCGTCATGGGCGGCGATTACCAGTCCTTCGGCCACATGCAATTCTTAACGCGATACCTGGATTTCGGCATGGACATCCAGGAAGCCATGGACTGCCCGCGTTTCATGGTCGAACCGGCAACCGGTGAGGTTGAAATGGAATGCGGCATTCCCGATGTCATAAGGGAGGAACTGACCCGGCGAGGCCATACGGTCATCAAACCGGAAGATCCCATCGGCGGCTCACAGGCCATCGCCATCGACTGGGACCAGGGCGTGCTGACCGGCGGCTCGGACCCGCGCAAGGATGGCTGTGCCATTGGTTACTAAGAAAAGCGAAGGGAGACAATAGATGGGAAATCAGGGATCATGCCTGTGCGGCACGGTGACGTGGGAGTTGCTGGCGGAACCTTTTCAGAGCTTCAACTGTCATTGCCGCATGTGCCAGAAAGTGCACGGCACGCCGTTCGGCACCTACTGGTTTTTCAAGGCCGGTGAAATCCGCTTCACCAGCGGCGAGGACAAGATCATCCATTACCAGTCCTCCGAGGTGCTGATCCGGGCGTCGTGCGACGTTTGCGGCTCTGTGGTCCCTTATTCCGATCTTCATGCGACACACTGGATCTCCCCCGGCGGCTGCCATGAGGACGGCCGCAAATCGGACTGCAACGTTTTCGCGCCCGACAATTCGCCCTGGCACGAGATCACCAACGGTCTTCCCTGCCACGACCTGTACCCGGAGGAAACGGGATATCCCGACGTCCAGGGCGTGGTGCCGGACCAGGGACAGCAGGAAGGAATCGTGCGCGGCAGCTGCCTGTGCGGCGCCGTCGCCTACCACGTGACGGAACCCATACACACCGTGCACAATTGCCACTGCTCGCTCTGCCGTCACGCCCGCGCCGCGGCGCACGCCACCAACGGATTCACCTCTTTCAGCGGCGTTCACTTCATCAGGGGCGAGGAGAACCTGAAGAGCTTCACGCCGGACGGCCACAAGTTCACCCAGGTATTCTGCAGGACCTGCAGTTCCCCGATGCCCCGCCTCAATGAGGAGCGTGACTACGCCGTCATCCCCATGGGCGGGCTGGACGACGATCCCGGGGTGAAGGAGATGGACAATATCTTCGTCGGATCGAAGGCCGGCTGGTTCGATATCACCGGCGACCTGCCTGCCTATGACGAAATGCCGCCGGACTGACCCTCTGATGGGCTAATATGTCCAGGTTTCCGTATAGGGCCTGAGCTCGATCTCGTTGCTCCAGGCCCCTTTGGGTTGCTTGTGCACCCACCAGTAGGTTTCGGCAACGTCATCCGTGTTGGCGAGATAATCGGGATCATATTTGTTGTCGCCGTAAATCTCGCGCATCAGCGGCATGTCGAGGTCGCAGTCGAGGCGCACATGGACGACATGCACGCCGTCCTTGGCGTAGGCTTTGGTGAGGCTCTGCGTCAGGGCCCGGAGCCCGAACTTACCAATAGCATAGAGCGGATGAACGGCCGAGCCGCGCAGGGCCGCCGTGGCGCTGGAAAACAGCAGGGTTCCCTCGCCCCGTTCCCGCATGGCGGGCATCACGGCCTTGGCCGCCGCCAGCGCACCGCTAACCTCCAGGCGAAACGTGTCGTCCAGGTCTTCATAAGACATGTCGAGAGGCTCATCGCTCGGGAAATCCGCCCGTGCGTTGTAGATCATGATCTCGATTTGGCCCATTTGAGACGCAACCTCTGCAAGAGCCTGCTCGATGGTTTCGGGTTTCGTTGCATCGGCTGCCAGGAATTTGACGGAAGCGCCGGCTGCCGTTGCAGCCTTTACGGCATCAGCGCTGCCTTTCTCAGAGCGGGAAATCAGGGCGATGTCACAGCCTTCGGCGGCGAACTTGCGGGCCAGCGACTGCCCCAGTCCCTCGCCTGCCCCGATAATCGCGCATACAGGCCGGGCCATAAGACTAGACCTGCTCGCGGGTGAAGACCCAGGTATCGTCTTCGGATAGGTCGTCGCGGTAGATGTATCCGCCCGTATCGAAGTTCTTGATTCCATCAGGGTCTTCGATGCGGTTCTGGATCATGTAGCGCGCCATGGAGCCCCGGGCGCGCTTGGCGAACAGGCCCAGCACCCGCGCCTCGCCGTTCTTGATCTCCTTGAACACCGGGGTGATGACCCGCGATGTCATGACCTTCGGCTTTGTCGCCTTGAAGTATTCGTTGGAGGCGCAATTAACCACCACCTGCGCCTTGTGGGACGCGACGATGCCGTCGATGGCTTCAGCTAACTGCTCGTCCCAGAATTCATAGAGATCGGAACCGCGCGGATTATCCAGTCGCTTGCCCATTTCCAGGCGGTAGGGCTGGATCATGTCGAGGGGCCGCAGCAGGCCGTAGAGCCCTGAGAGGATCCGCAGGTGATCCTGGGCGTAGACCAGTTCGTCCTTACTGAGGCTTGGCGCATCGAGCCCGACAAAGGTATCGCCGGCGAAGGCCATGACCGCCTGCTTGACCTGGTCGGGCGACGGATCGGCGGAAAAGCCCTTGAAGCGCTGGTAATTCAGCTCAGCCAGGGAATCGCTCAGTTTCATCAGCCGCTGCAACTCGCTCTTGCTCAGCTTCTTCGCGCTTTTGACAAGCAGTTGGGTATCGTCCAGAAAGTCCGGCTCGCTCATGGGCAGTGAACGGTCCAGGGGGTCAAAATCCATTTTTTTGGCGGGCGAAACGATAGCGAGCATGGGCAGGTGTCCTCAGGTAGAATCTGGAAAGACTCTAGACTGGAGATTCCGTTTTCGCAAACTGTTAGGCCATATGGGGGACTGGACAAACCAGCCTGCCCTGCCCAGTGTGGCGTTACAAAAATCCGCATCCTGTGAATTGTTGACTGGCAGGCTCCTGAATGCCCGGAATGCCCGAAAAACCCTCTCTGTTTATCCTGATCGCCGTGACCGCGATCGGGCCTTTGGCGGTCAACATCTTCCTGCCCTCCATGCCCGGCCTGATGGCGGACCTGCACACGGATTATGCGACGGTCCAGTTGACCCTGAGTTTCTACCTGATCGGCCTCGCCTTTTCCCAGCTTATCTACGGCCCCCTCTCCGACCGCTTCGGGCGGCGGCCCCTGTTGCTTATCGGCCTTGCGTTATTCGCATCAGGCTCGCTGATCTGCGCCCTTGCGCCCAACATCGAGGTTCTGATCGCGGGCCGCTGTCTCCAGGCCGTCGGCGGCAGCGCCGGGGTCGTGCTGGGCCGCGCCATGGTCCGCGACATGTATGACAGGGAACGCGCCGCGTCCATGATCGCCTATATCACCATGGCCATGGTAGTCGCGCCCATGCTGGCGCCGACCATCGGCGGTGCGTTCGATGTATGGCTGGGCTGGCGCTACAGCTTTTTCTTCGTCCTCGCCGTCGCCACCGTGGTCGGCGTCTGGTGCCTGTTCAGGCTGGCGGAAACCCACGGCGCGGAACGACGGCGCATTACCGCAAGCGCGGATATCCGCTTCATCAGCCTGCTGAAGGAACCCGCTTTCCACGGTTACACCTTCCAGCTCAGCTTTTCCTCCGCCATCTATTTCGGCTTCCTGGGCGGCGCGCCTTATGTGGTCATCGAACTGATGGGGCTGTCGCCCTCCATGTTCGGGCTTTACTTTATGATCGCTTCCGTCTGCTACATGAGTGGCAATTTCTCATCGGGCCGCTTTTCGGTGCGCGTCGGCACCGACCGCATGATCCTGATCGGCACCACAATCGCGCTGATCGGCGCCGGCGGACAGGCTGTGATTTTCGCCTTCGATGCGCTGAGCCCCCTGCTGGTGTTTTGCTCCATGGGCGTGGTCGCCTTCGGTAACGGCCTCGCCATACCCAACGGCGTTGCGGGCGCCATCAGCGTCGATCCCCGGCAGGCGGGCGCGGCGTCGGGCATCAGCGGCTTCACCCAGATCGCCTTCGGCGCAGGCTCATCGACCCTGGTTGGCAGCCTGATGGCGGACAGCGCCCTGCCGCTCGTCGCCGTCATGGCCACGGCGGCGGTCATCGCCTTCCTTATTCATGTGGTGGTCATCCACGGTATCGGCAAATCGCCGATAAACCCTAGCGCTTCGTCACCTTGATCTTCTTGGGCTCCACCGTCGCCGGGGCAAGCTTGCGAATGGTGACGGTCAGCACGCCGTCCTTGTGATTCGCCGTGATGTTGTCCGTATCGGCGTCCTCGGGCAGCCGGAAGGCACGGCTGAAACTGCCGTAGACCCGTTCGGAGAAGTAATAGTTCTTGCCCTTTTCCTCCTTGGCGGCGCGTTTTTCACCCGACACGGTCAGCCGTCCGTCATGGACTTCAACGGCGATATCCTCTTCGCCGACGCCGGGCAACTCGACGGTGATTTCGTAATTCTCATCCGTCGTCGCGGCTTCGGAACTGGGCGAGAAGAACTCGGCCACCCGTTCGCCGAACTGCCGCACGGGCGCGTAAAACTGCGACCACCAGTCCGAGGGGTTTGGGGTTACATCCGATTTCTCGACCATGTGAACCTCCTCAATCAATGGCTGAAATCATTGGACAGTGTCGAAAAAGTGTATCCACATTCTAGTTCATACACCTTGATACGGATCAATCGGCTGGGCCTGCATGCCAAATTCGTCTGCAAAGCCCCTGTGGTATGCTACACTCCGATGCCCAGGCTTTCCGAAAGAAAGAATCATTCACAAGCTATTTTTTAAAGAATTTTCTTGATTTATATATAAAACGGTTGAATAGTTTATAAAGAATTTTCTTTCTTTATTTACCGGAGAGCGTCATGCTGCAATCCTCGGCGACAGCCCCCACGCGGGAACCCCGTTGGGAACGGGCCTTTTCCATGCCGGAACTGGAACAGGCCGGGGCCCGCACGGTGAAACTGGACGGCAAACAGATCGCCGTCTTTCTCCGCGACGGTCAGGTGTACGCCTGCAACAACCGCTGCCCCCACGAAGGCTTTCCGCTAAAGGCCGGAACGCTGTCTGAAACCTGCACCCTGACCTGCAACTGGCACAACTGGAAATTCGACCTCACCACCGGCGATAACCTGTACGGCGGTGACCGGCTGCGCATCTATCCCGTTGAAATCCGTGACGGCGACATCTGGATCGATGTTTCCGACGAAGACAGCGCCACCCTGATCGAGGAAGCCCTCGCCAATCTGAGGGACTCGTTCGACCGGCACGAATATGACCGGATGGCACGGGAACTGGCGCGCATGGAAAAGGCGGGCGGCGATCCGCTGGACGCCCTTCGCCGGACCATACACTGGACTCATGACAGGTTCGAGTTCGGCATGGGATCGACCCACGCGCACATCGCCGCGCCCGACTGGCTTTCCCTAGGCAATTGCGCAGGTATCGATCCGGCAAAACGCCTGATGCCGATCCATGAAACCATCGCCTATCTCGCCTGGGACAGCCGTCGCGAGCCGGCTTTCCCCTACTGTGAACGGATCGAGCCCTGGGATGATGAGACGTTCGCCGACGCCATGGAAACGGAAGATGAAGACACCGCCATCGCCCTCGTCCGGGGCGCAATGAAAGACGGCAAGACATGGAACGACCTGGAGCCGGCGTTCGCCCGCGCCGCCCTGCGCCATTATCTGGATTTCGGCCACGGCGCGATCTACGTCGTCAAGACCGGCGAGTTGCTTGACCATCTGGGCGATGAAGTTATGGAGCCGCTTTTGCTGGCGCTGACCCGCGGCCTGATCATGGCGTCGCGTGAGGACCTGATACCGGAATTCAGGGACTACGCCCAATGCCTGGAAGCCTGGGGCCGGGAAACAGACATCACCCCCGGCATTGCGGATTTCGAGAGCCTCGGCGCGGACCGCGCCATGGAACTGGCGGCGCGCAGCGCTCTTCCACCGCAGGAACTGTTTGATGTCCTGTTCGAAATGTCGTGCCGGAGCCTGCTCAGATACGATCATGTCGCCTGCCAGAAACAGAACGACGAACCCATATCCCACAACAGAGGCTGGCTGAACTTCACCCACGAAATCACGTTCGCCAACGCCGCCCGCCGCCTGGCGGCGCGCTATCCTGAGCTTTGGCCAAACGCCCTGTTGCAGATCTGCTGCTTCTTCGGCCGCAACACCCAGTTCCTCGACCGTTCGGTAACGGTGGAGGACTGGCTTCCGGACAATCCCGGCGGCTTTATCGATGATACTCTGGAAAGCCTGTTCGATCACGGCCAGTTCGAATACATCGTGGCGGCGCATCTGGTCAAAACCGTGAGCGCCGCAGCCGAGGAAATCCGCCATGCCCCCGACGCACCGTGGAAGCCCGTCCTGCTAGCCGCATTGAACCGTTTTCTCAACGCGCCGCTGAAACGGCGAAATCCCATCCGGACCGTCACCCAGGCCCGGGCGTTCGTCCATATAGAGGACTAGGCCGGGAAACACCGGATGCTGACAGAGGAACAGATCGACGAAGCCGCAGCCCTGCTGACCGCAGCGAGGCGCAGCAACACGGTCATCGACGCCATACCCGAGCACTGCCGTCCTATGAGCCTGGCGGATGCCTACGCCGTGCAGGGTCGATTCATTAGCGTTCTGGGCTGGAAAACCGGCGGCTGGTTCGGCGCCTGCACCAACGGGGCGATTCAGGAGCTGCTGAGCCTGGACGAGCCTTATTACGCGCGCCTGCTCAAGGATCATATTTACCGGAGCCCCGCAGAACTCGATTCAACCGCCTATCCGCCCATGGTGCTGGAATGCGAGTTCGGCTTCGAGGTGGACCGCGACTTTACCCCTGATGACGCGCCCTATGCTCGTGAAGACATCGAAGCCGCCATCAGCCGGGTCCGACCAACCATCGAAGTCGTCGCCGGGCACCTGAAGAACTGGCCCGAGCAGGATGTGTTCTCCGTCATCGCCGACAACGGCACGGACGGCGCCCTGATCATCGGTGAGGGTACGACGGACTGGCGGAGCCTGGACCTGATCGG
>CAYFMQ010000003.1:182345-218859 GCA_964344255.1 uncultured Thalassospiraceae bacterium | reverse complement strand
GCTGACGGTGAACGGCAAGCAAAAAAGGAAGGGCTCGGGCCGGAACGTGCTAGGCGATCCCCTGGGTGCTTTCGTCTGGCTGGTGAATGCACTCACCCGCGACGGCCATACGGTCAAGGCGGGCGATATCCACAACACCGGCACCGCGACGGACATCTGCTGGATCAAGCCCGGCGATCGCGCCCTCGCCGACTTCGGCCCGTTGGGAGTTGTCGACCTCAAGGTTCTCTAAACGGCCGGCGTTTGCCTCGTTCTCTTGACTGCTTCAGCTTTGCTTCGCAAAACCCAGGAAACGCGGCACCCGCCTGCAGTAATCTTCGTACTGCGCGCCGAACTGCCGGGCCAGCCAGGGCTCTTCGGCAAGCGGCGCAAGCAGGAACCAGAAGATGACCAGCGCGCCGATAATGGCGGCCAACAGCGAATTCGTGATCAGCACCACACCCAGGAACGTGAGGATCTCGGCCACGTACTGCGGGTTGCGCGAATAGCGGTAAGGGCCGCCGGTGATCAGTTCCCCCTGCAGGCCGAGAGTCTGATGATCGCTCAGCGTGCGCATGCCCCATTCGTTGAACGGCACCGCGAACAGCAACCCGGTGACTCCGGCCGCCCGAACCAGCCAATGGTCCAGGCCCAGCGTATCCCAGTCGAGGACGCCGATGACCGCGACGCCGATACCGCTCACCGTATAGGAAATCCAGACGAACCAGAATTGCCAGGATCCCGCCACGGGCGGCGGCCACAGGCCGATCTTCGGAAACCTGAGGCTGACCACCAGCCCTAGCGAAAAACACAGGGCGGCGAGGGTGAGGATCGCAAACACAGGCGTTTTCAGCCCTGGCAAGGCCGGCAGTGTTGATCCGGACAGCACGACGGCGCCGCCAATCACGGCGATGGCCAAGGCGATGTAACTGGCGCGGGTCGACACAAATTCGAGCAACGCGACCGCATACGTCGTCAAGGGGTTGTTTGGCGGCGTTGATGTGCTCATGCAGGTTTTCCCCAAAAACCGTTGCGCCGTACAGCCCCCATTTTTTGGACTATCGCCATCGCTGTCAAGGGTTTGGGCCGGTAAGACACGCCCGGCGTACGTTCCGGGGGTGTCTGATTAAGGGGTATCAGCGAGATTGGCTGTAACTTCCGGAAATGACCCAAAGCGGAATTGGCAATCACCCAAAGTCTCTCTATTGTCCTTTTAATTTTAACAGAACCCATATTGGAGGGAATCATGATAGCCAGAGGTGTACGCCGTTTATTGTCCATTCTATTGGCTATGCTGTTGGGATTGATTGCTGAGGGGTCGAGTTCTTCTGCCGCAGATTACGTTTCACTGCCTGTATTGGAAAACGACACTGTTTCTCCAAGAATTGTTTACGTCGAGAACCCGAGATTCCCTAACGTTTCAGGCGAGGAAATCAGCATCATCGTCGAACACGCTGCTGATCTTGTTAAGGAATATTTTGGCGTTACCGTTGACGTGCCGTCAGCCATCCATAAGCTCGGCATTGACGATACTTTCGAGGGTGTCGTTTCCCAAACGCCGGAGGGTTTTGAAGGCTTAATAGGCGATTTCAAATCGAGCAATGTGGACTGGGCCTATGTCAAGGAACTGCTAGTCGAACAGATAGAAAGTTATCCCGGCGCCTTGGAAGACCAGATTTCATTCGCCATGCCGCATTTGCTCCGGGAACCTGCTTCAAGGGACACCAATGCCTTTGCCGATGCGGTTGTTGACACCTTCAAAAGCCGGCTTTCCTATTGGACCGAAGCGAAACTGGAAGACGGCAATCCTATAATCGGTGACGTGCCCGGCCGGCCAAGTTTGCCTGTCAATGAATATGGATATTGGACACTGATGGCAAAACTTGGCGTTGATGCCGAGATCGTTCTTACCAATCAATTCATCGCAAGTGTCGAGTATATTCCAACGCCCGTGCATACGGCCATACGAGGGGGAATTACAGGCGGGTCTACCGAATACAATCCCGCATCAAAGCTGGGGGCGACAGTCTGGATGTCCCTTGCCCCTTTTCTGATGGACGACAAGCTTGTCACGACCCTCCGTAACGGGAAGACATACAGTCGTGCAGATGCTCTTCGTTATGCCGGTATTCTCCTGGCGCATGAATTGGGGCACTTGTTACTTCACTTAGGGCACCCGTGGTCCAATTCTGCTTGCCTGATGAGACCGGCGGAGGTTCTGGATTTTGCCGCGTGGGCAGACGGACTTGACGCCAAAGCATGTCCCATCGGATCTGACCCTGAAATGACAAAAGGCGTTCTTAACATTCCAATCTGGTGACAACGGCCCTGATTCCTAACGAGATGGAACTTCCGGCTTGCCCCATCGGCAGGTGCCTGGCTGCATGTCTTCCTTGCGCAGATCAATGGCGAACTTCCGGCGCAACTCGGCGTCCATTTCCTCGCTGATATTCCTGGGAAAGTGACTGGAGAGGATTTCATGCACCCTGACATGGGCGCGTTGCCCGATATCGGTGGCGCCTTTTTCCTGCCAGTCCTGGTAAGGCCCGCGATTGGCGAGCGCCGGATAGAAATATTCGGTTTCCATCAGCTTCAGGGATTGATCCTTGTCCAGATAATGATTGGACCCGGTAATCGTTTCCTCAATGACATCAAAGGCGAGGCTGTCGGCATTGACTTCGATCCCGCGCAAGATGCGTGAACACGCTCCCATGATATCGTTGTCGCAAAGAAAGCCTTCGTAGGACATGGCCAGATAGGCGCTCATATTGCCCATGCATTCGGCAATCATGTTGGCCCCGGACATGGCGGCCAGCAGGTTGTTCTGGGCCACTTCGGCGCCGCGCTGGGCGTCGAGCATCTTCGAATCCGACACCCCGGCGGATACGGCGCTGGGCAGATCAAGGTAGTTGATGATCTGCGCGCCCGCGGCGTTGACCAATCCGGTTTCGCCGCCGCCGACGGTGAGCGATCCCGTCCGCAGATCGCAAATCCCCTGCCAGTTCCCCAAAATGACCGGATGGTCATCCTTCCCGGCAAAAATATTGCACATGAACATGCTGGCCAGCACTTCCGCCGTGGTTTGCGCGAGGTTCCCGGCCAATGACGCGGGCGCCGTTGCGCCGCCTTGCGAGAACATGATGCAGTGCACCGGCATGGCGTCCCGGACGCCGGCCTGAATGATATCGAGAACGTCATCGACAAAACGAAGCGGCGAAAGCACGCAGCACTGGGCCAGCGACAGGAAGGGCCGGTCACGGAACTGTTGTTCGCCACCGGCAAAGGCATGCGCGATCTTCGCCACGTCCGGCATGCTGACGGCGTCGGTCACGGCCTGGCCGGCATGTTTGGCGGTGCCGCTCAACAAAGCGTAACAAACGTTTATGTCCTGCTCGTACGTATCGCTGCCGTACGACGTGGCGACACTGGTCTGGGTAAACTGGTGGACATAATCGCAATGATCACCAAGACGGGCGAAATCATAAACGTCCAGCAGCTCCGCCGGACGCGGGGCGCCGGAAGGATATTCCGAAACAAAGGGATTTTGACCGTTCGAAGCAAAATGCACCCGGTCGCCGCCCAATTCGATATCATGCTCCTCGGATTGCCCATGAAGCGTAATCCGGCGTGCCGCCTTGGCGATCATATCTTCCGCCATAGAACGGGGGAAACACAGGCGGTCCCTGGCGTCGATAAAAGCGCCGCGTTCCTGGGCCAGCCGAATCAGGTCCTTGTGTTCCGTCAGGATGCCGATTTTTTCCAGGATGTCGAAAGCGGTATCGAGAACCTGAAGAACTTCGGAATCGCCAAGGGGCTTATACTGCCCGCCATGCCACACAGGGATGCCTGTGGGTTCGGCCTTTACTTCGCGGCGGGATTTCCTGCCTTGCCGCCCGCCTGACCGCCTTGCTGTACTCATAAACAATCACCTCTTGAAACGCCTCATCAATCCATTGGCCGTCAGATTACAATGACATATTGATTAATGCATTAGACATTCACCGATGCCGGACGGACGGCGTTCGCAAAATCACCCTTGACATTTAAGGATTTTTATCCTATATTTTGGGATTATTTCCCTTTGCCTAAAGAGCCCATCATGTCCCTGAGAACATCGTTAATCCTTGCACCCAGAATGCGCCATCGGGCCACAATTTGGGGCGGGTAGGGAGAGGGTAGGATCGAAACAATGTCTACAAAAGTGAACAAAAGTCTACAAAATGATATATTTCAAAGGCTTGCAGACTCGTTTCTGCGGGTTTCAGAGGCATGGAACCGGATTTCGGCATGACGGAGGTCTACAAAAGTCTACATTTTTCGGACCATGTTTGGGTCGCTATATTTAGCCACAATGTGGCAATTGACAGCTGATTCAGGGGCCCCGATAGTGTCTACAACAACAGAAATTTTGAAACAGGGAGTGTTTTCATGAGTGAGTCAAAAACCATCGCCTTTTTCCCGGAAGCGGCCTTCGGCCCGGCGCTGAATTCCGTCGGCATCGCCCAGGCCTGCAAGGCGCTGGGCCACAATCCGGTGTTTATTTCCGATCCCGGCTTTACCGGCGTTTATGAGGGCTACGGTTTCAAGGAATACTACGTCAACATGTCGGAGCCCATGGAGCCCGAGGAAATGGCCAAGTACTGGTCCGACTTCATCAACGGTCACATTCCCAATTTCGCCAAGACGCCCTATGAGCAGATCGACAATTACGTCAAGGAATGCTGGGAAGCCATCGTCGATACGTCGAAATGGGCGCAGAAAGAGCTGCCGGGCATCCTGGACGAGATCAAGCCGGACCTGATCTGCATCGACAACGTGATCCTGTTCCCCGCCACCAAGCAGTACGGCGTTCCGTGGGTGCGTATCATCTCGTGCTCGGAAAATGAAATTACCGACCCCGACATCCCACCGCACCTCTCGGGCTGCGGCGAAGACGACCACGACTGCCACAAGGCCTATCTGGACCGGTTTAACGAAGTCATCGGGCCGATCCATGAGGACTTCAATAACTTCCTGGCCGAATGCGGCGAGGATCCCTACCCCATCGGTGAGTTCTTCGAGGCCTCGCCGCATCTGAACCTGCTGCTCTACCCGGAACCGGTGCAGTTCAAGCGACGCAATGCGCTGGACCCGAAACGCTTCCAGTACCTGGACGGCTGCGTCAGGACGGACGAACCTTACACCGTGCCCGACATGGGCGAGCACAACGGCAAACCGCTGATCTACATCAGCTTCGGCTCCCTGGGCTCCGGCGATACTGAGTTGCTGAAACGCCTGATCGACCTGGCAGGCTCCATGGACGTGCGTGCCCTGGTCAACGTCGGCGATTACATCGAGGAATACGACAAGGACGCACTGCCCGGGAATGTCGCTATCGACAGCTGGTTCCCGCAGCCCTCCGTCATTCCCCAGTGCGACATGGTGATCCACCACGGCGGCAACAACAGCTTCACCGAATGCCTCTACTTCGGCAAACCCGCCATCATCATGCCCTACGTGTGGGACGGCCACGACAACGCAACGCGGGTCGAGGAAACCGGCCACGGCTACAAGATGCACCGTTCCAACTGGGAGACGGACGAGCTCAAGGCCAAGATCAACGACTGCCTGACCAATGCGGCCATGAAGGACAAGATGGCGGCAACGTCGGCCTACATGCAGAAGTCCAACGGCACGGAAAAGGCGGCCAAGCTGCTCGACCAGCTCTTGAAGGAACAGGGCTGAGCCCTGATGTCCCTTCGTGAACGGCACCGGGACTTCCTGAACCGTTCGGGCTGGGGTGCGGCAACGGTCGCATCCCTGCCGAGCGACGCCTCGTTCCGGCAGTACCACCGCCTGACGGGTGGCGAACAGCCCGCCCTGCTGATGGACGCACCGCCGGACAAGGAAAACATCCATGCCTACGTCACCATCGCCCGGCACCTAAAATCACTGGGCCTGTCGGCGCCGGAAATCCTGGCTCTGGACGAGGCGGAAGGCCTGGCGGTGATCGAGGACTTCGGCGAGGACACCTATACCCGACTGCTCGACGGCGGGACCGATCCGGAGCCGCTTTACGAACTGGCGGTGGATGTGTTGATCGCCCTGCACGGACATGAACGGGCTGCCCGCGTCGAAGCCCCGCCTTACGATCATGCGGCATTGATGGCGGAAGCCCTGCTGCTGCCCGACTGGTACCTGCCCGCCATGACGGGCAAACCGACGCCGGAAACCGTCAGAGCTGATTACATGAGTGCCTGGCAGTCGGTATTTGACGCAACGCCCCCCGGGCCGGAGACCCTGGTGCTCCGCGATTATCACGTGGACAACCTGATGCTGCTCGAAGATCGCAGTGGAGCGGCGAGAGCGGGATTGCTGGATTTCCAGGACGCCCTTATCGGCCATCCGGCCTATGACCTGGTGTCGCTGCTGGAAGACGCCCGCCGAGACGTATCCGATGACCTGACCGAGGCCATGCAGGCCCGTTACCGGGCCGGACTGCCGGATCTGGCGGACGACTCCCTTGGCCCGTGGTATGCGATCCTGGGCGTTCAGCGTCACGCCAAGGTGGCCGGCATTTTCGTCCGTCTCTGCGTGCGCGACGGCAAAGACGTCTACCTGCCGCACATTCCCCGTGTCATGCGGTTACTGGAACGGGGCCTTTCCAATCCGGCGCTCACGCCGGTGAAGGCATGGTTCGATGAACATCTGCCGGACGTGACCGCACCCCTGCCCGCTTTCGATCCCGTAGAAATCCGCTCCCTCATTTCAGGACAAACCCCATGACCGATTTCGACCCCCACGCCCGCCTTGTCTTTGTGGATAACGAATATCGCCAGAGCGCGTCACCCGAAAGCCAGACCGTCATCAACCCGGCGAGCCTGGAGCCCGAAGGCGAGATTGCGCTCTGTACTGTGGATGAGGTCGAATCCGCCATCTCCGCCGCGCACAACGCGCAACAGGACTGGAAGCGGCTGGACGAAAAGACCCGGGCGAAATACCTGCACCAACTGGCCGACAGCATCGAAAACACCGATTTCCATGACGTGGCGAAGCAGATGGTGCTGGAAATGGGCAAGCCCTATCCGGAAGCGACGGGCGAACTCGCCAATTGCGCGCCCATCTTCCGGTATTACGCGGAAATGGCCCGGGACGAGGCCGGTATCCTGCCCGGCACCACGCAGGCCGGTTCGTTCCAGTTCGCGAAGTTCTACCCTTACGGCGTTAGCGCCCACATCATGCCGTTCAACTTTCCCATCATCATCATGTGCTGGACCGTCGCGGCGTCTCTTGCCGCCGGCAACGCCTGTGTCGTTAAGCCGGCCGAGCCGACGACGCTCTCAACGCTCCGTTTCATGGAACACTTCAAGCTCTTGCCGCCGGGGTTGGTCAACTGCGTCACCGGTGGGGCCGAAACCGGCAAGTCGCTGGTCGGCAGCCCCAACACCCACGCCGTCGCCTTTACCGGCAGTGTCGAGACGGGCAAGCGGATCGCCGTCGCCTGCGCCGAGCAGATGAAGCCCGCCGTCATCGAGGCCGGTGGTAGCGACCCCATGATCATCACCGAGCATGCGCCGCTGGACGTTGCGGTTCCGGGCTGCACCATGTCGGCCTTTCACTTATCAGGCCAGATTTGCGTCTCTTCAGAACGCTTTTTCGTCCACGAAGCCGTCCACAATGAATTCGTCTCGCGCTTTGCTGACATGGCCAGGGCGCTTCGGATTGGCCCGGGACTGGAGAAAAGCGAGATTGGCCCCCTGGTCAGCGAGACGGCCCGCGACAAGATCATCCGGCTGGTCGATGACGCCGTTTCCAAGGGCGCCAAGTTGGAATGCGGCGGTCGTATCCCGCCGCAGCACAATACGGGGTGGTTCTACGTGCCGACGATTCTTACAGGTGTGACTTCGGACATGGCGGTCATGCACGAGGAAGCCTTCGGGCCGCTGGCCTCCGTCTGCAAGGTCTCCTCCCTCGATGAAGCGCTTGAGAAGGCCAATGCCTCTAAATTCGGCCTGGGCGCGTCGCTGTTCACGTCCTCCATGGAGCAGGCCATGCAGGCTTACGAGGCCCTGGAAGCCGGCATGGTCTGGGTCAACAACCCGCTGATCGACAACGACGCCATTCCCTTCGGCGGCTGGAAGATGTCCGGCATGGGGCGCGAGATGGGGCGGTTGGGCCTGAATGCCTTCCGCCAGTCTAAGATGGGCGTCATCGATTCAGCGCCGACTGTCCAGGACTGGTGGTATCCCTATCCCGAGGACTGGTTCTATACGGGCAAGGGCCGTGAATTTGATGATTAGTTTGATGATTAATAGGAGTGCGTTACGACAGGGCCGCTGCCTTCATAAACGTAGGATTTCTTCAGCTTCCTCTTGGCGTGCTTGTGATAGGGAATTTCCCTGGCCCGCATGAAGCGGTGGATGTCCTCGTCCGACCAACGCAGCAACGGATTGACGCGCAGGAGGTGCCCCTCGAAGTCCAGCCGGTGATGGACATGCAGGTCGATCGGCATGTGATAGACGGCGCTCAGCCAGCAATCGAAATCCGCCAGCGTGCGGTTCAGGTAAATGGCCTGCTTGACCTCACCGCCGTCGTCCGCCGACGCCATGATCCATTCGATGTGCTCTTCCTTGCCCCGATCATAGGCGCTCTCGTCATCGTGCAGGGTGCGCACGTCGCTCAGGCCGAAGCGGTCGATGATGTAGTCCCGGTAATCGGCGCTTTCGGGATAGAGCGGACCGGCATGGCAGAACACGATAGGCGTTGCCGGGTCGGCTTCGGCGATCAACTGTAGCGCCACGATGCTGCGCGCCCTCAAGGAAGCCGAGGCGATGACGCGCCCCTTGTATTGCCCCCGGATCAGCGCAGTCAGCATTTCCGCGCACCGGAGATCGACGCTGAATTCGTAAAGCTCCTTCAGGGTTTTCATGGCGTTCCTTTCGGCTCAGGCCTGTAGTTTACCATTGTGCCCCATAAAGCCGGCGCGTGGCAATCGGCAGGTTAGGCGGCAATCCTCGTTTCACTGCAAAACCCGATATCGGGATAGAAACGGTGAACCTGATAAAGCGGTTGGTCCTGCATGGCTTCGGGATAATCGCCCAACCGCAGGTCAACGGCGACACTGGGCATCGTGCTCGCCTTCACCTGCGCAACCTCGGTCGTGTAGCAACGGTGGGCATGACCACAGAAAATACGGATGATCTGGGTATGGGCCTTGAGAATTTCCGTCAGCTTCTCGACTGGCTCACGCTCGATAAACTGGAAAGGTTGCGACGATGTCAGGACATCAAAGGGCGGATGATGCATGAACAAAGCTGTCGGCACATCGGGCGCCTCCCCAAGCGTCTCGTCAAGTAGGGCCAGCCGACGGGCGCACAGGTTACCAGGCCGTCCGCCTTCTTCATGGACCGTATCGACGGAAACCAGCCGAACGTCACCCACCATGGCGGCATAATGAAGGAAATCGGCATCCGGCGGCGAATGACGATCAAGGGAGAAGGCTTCGTTCATCCTGTCCCTGTAATCCCGGTTGCCCGGCGTGATGAAGAACGGCACCGTGAGGGAAGACAGGATGTCCCGGGCCAGAACGTACTCTTCCGGATCGGCGTGCTGTGTCAGATCGCCTGTAAAGAACACGACGTCAGGCAAAGGATCCAGGTTGTTGATGTCAGCCACACACCGGCGCAGGCAATCCGCCCTGAACGGCCCACGGGGATCGTCCATGCCAGGCGCCATGAGGTGCGTATCGCTGATTTGCGCAAGGACGGTCATCGACAAGGCGCCATCTGAATCAAATTGGAACCGTCAAGGAATTGTCGATATCAGGCTTCTCACCGACCGGGCCGCCTGCGTCGATTTCTTCAGGCGTCGCGTCACGGACCGTCAGAATTTCCAACCTGAAAATGACTTTCCTGCCACACAGCGGATTGTTGCCATCAACCGTCAAGGTCTTGTCATCCATCCGCGTGACGATGAAATTGCGAGGTTCACCCTTTTCGTTTTCGGCGACGATCGTGGTGCCCACCTCCCGATATTCTTCGGGAACGTTTTCGATATTGTCGGTGAACACCAGCGATTCATCCCGGGGGCCGTAGATCTGATCACCATCAAAGGGAACTTCAATGACCTCACCAACGGTTCTATCTTCCAGTTCCTCCATGACGGAGGGGGCCAGAATATCATTGGCGCCATGGACATAACCGATCGGAAATTCCACCCCAACGAGCACGCTGCCCGTTTTATCGTCGATCACCTGGTATTTCAGTTCGACGTATTTGTTAGCCTGGATGGTTTCATTCATATGAAGCTGTCCTTCAACCGGATCAAAAGACCGAGGCTCCGAAAATCTTTATTTCGTCCTTGGAATTTGCCCCGAGAACGAGGCGGCCGAGCCATTCGCCCTCTTTCTTCGTACTACGCACACGGTAGAGAACAGTGACGTGCTCACCCCGGCGAATAATGCCGAGATAATCGTATAACTCAGACAAATTCCGGGTCAGATCGCTTTTGGCGAATTGCTTGCCGATTTCGACTTCGTTCAGCCCCTGGGTAAGGCTGTAGTCGAAATTACGGATAAATTTACCGTAGTCTCCCTCGTTGGAAGCCCTGATGAGTTCCGTCCACATAGGCTCGGCAACGGAGAGAATATCTTCATCCGTGAGGTCGATAATATTCAAATGTAACCTCCATCATGTGTGAAGAGGAATGTCACAGGATCAAAAAAAAGATCAACATGTGAATGCTGATCCTTTTTTCAAATCCCGGCAAGAGTCCATAACGAACTCCTGCCGGGTGTCCTGAAAATTACTCGGCTGCTGCGGCTTCGTCCGCCTCAACCAAATGGTATAACGGCGCTTTCTCCATGGTGTACTCACCGGTCTCGGGATCACGGCGGGATACTGTAAGAACATGCCAGTTTTCATCGTCCAGCTTCATGGCGTCACCACGGTAGTAATAGCCGGGCCAACGCGTTTCCTTGCGGAACAGGGTATGTTGCAGAACACACTCGGAAGCACGATGGCGGTGCTTGACTTCCCAGGCACGCAGCAATTCGTGGAGATCCTCGGCCGCGATTTTCTCAAGGTCTTCTTCCATGATCTTGAGTTTCTTGAGACCGATGCTCAGCAGCTTGTCGTTGGTCATGTAGTTTACCGTGACACCACCGCCATACTCGTCCATCAGCTTCTGCAGGCGATCAAGCGCCTGGCGCGGATTGTGGTAGTTCGGGTTGACCGTACCGGCTACGATTTCATTACGGTGTACCTTGTAATGTTCCAGCGGCTTGTAGACTTCGTCTTTCAGCTTGTCGATCTTGTCATTAGAAACGCGGATACCTTCCGCCTTGCCGTCGTCGATGTACTTACAAGCGGCTTTCGCAGCCAGGCGGCCTTCGGTGAACGAACCGGACGAAAACGCGTGCGGCGTTCCGCCAACCGCATCACCTGCGCCGAACAGGCCTTCGATGGAAGTCATACGGTTGTAGCCCCAGAAATACTCGGGCGGTGAGATATCTTCCGGACCGGAGCACCACGCACCGCAACCGGTAGCATGGGAGCCCATGACATACGGCTCGGACGTCGTCAGTTCCGGGTTCTCGTACTTCGGATCAACGTCCGTGGCGGCCCACAGGACGGCCTGACCGACGGTCATGCCCAGGAAGTTGTGCCAGCCGATCTCTTCCAAGTGCGGGTCCTGGAACGAGTGCATCGTTACCATGTGGATCGGACCGCGACCGGCATTCACCTCGCTAATGATGGCGTGGTTACGCAGGCAGGTCGGGATCGGACGGTGTGTAAGGTGCGACACCTCCGGATCCAGATATTCCTTACCGACCCTTTCCTGAAGCTCAGGGAACCATTTTGATTCGTATTCCTCGCCATAGGCGTTTTGCGTGTAGGTCTTGAGGTGCAGGAAGTAAGCGCCCACCGGACCATAACCATCCTTGAAGCGAGCGAGAACGATTCGGTTTTCCATCTGGGTCATCTTCGCGCCGGCGTTGATCATCAACGCGTACGCTGAACCAGAGGACCAGGGAGCGTACCAGACACGTCCGGCGCCTTCGCCAACGGAGCGCGGCTTGAAGATATTGGACGCACCGCCAGCACCGCAGATCACGGTTTTGGATTTAAAGACGTGGAAATCGCCCGTACGGACGTTGAAGCCAACGGCACCGGCTACGCGGTTTTCCTTGGCGTCGTCCATCAACAGGTGGGTGACGCAAATCCGGTTGTAAACCTTGTCGGCCGACTTCTTGGCCGCTTCGGCCACGATCGGCTTGTAGGATTCACCGTGGATCATGATCTGCCAACGGCCTTCACGCAGGTAGGAACCCTTTTCCTTGTCCCGCATGATTGGCAGGCCCCACTCTTCGAACTGGTGAACAGTGGAATCGACATGGCGAGCCATATCGAACAACAGGTCTTCACGGACCATGCCCATCAAGTCAATACGGGCATACCGTACGTGGTCTTCCGGATTGTTCTCGCCAAACCGGGTGCCCATATAGCAGTTAATCGCGTAGAGGCCCTGGGCTACAGCGCCGGAACGGTCAATGTTGGCCTTTTCGGCTATGACGATCTTCTTGTCCTGCCCCCAGAACCGTGCTTCGAAAGCCGCACCGGTGCCACCAAGGCCAGCGCCAGCGACGAGGATATCGATATTGTCTTCGACGATAGTATTGTAAGCCATTAGTACTGCACCCCAATTTTCATCTTCAGACCGTTGGATTCCAGGGTATGCAAGCCGCCTTCATCCATGCGGATGTACTTCGGCTCGTTATACAGCAACTCGCTGTTACGCTGCTCCTCGGTCGGTCCCGGGACGTTTTTAAGTTGCGGAATGCCTGTGCCCCAGGGCTTGTTCGTGATCGGAGCAAGCAGGTTCAGGTCTTTTTTACCGTTGCGGAATTTGATGCGCCAGGCAATGACGCCTTTTTCCTCGTCACGGACAACACGAACACTGTGACCGAGGGGGGCAAAGTCAGCGTAGCCACGCACGTCAATGGCATTTTGCGGGCAGGCTTTTACGCAAGAATAACATTCCCAGCACATGTTTGGTTCGATGTTGTAAGCACGACGATAGGTCTTATCGATGTGCATGATGTCGGATGGGCAGATATCCACGCAGTGTCCGCAGCCATCGCATCGGGTCATATAGACGAAAGTAGGCATTAATTGTTTCCTTCCTCTTAGAAAGAATCTTTCAAATCTGGATTAATAGTGCTGCGGGCGCTCACGCTTGATACCCAGCCCCATATAGGGAGGATTGGCGCCAAGATATTCCGGGATATCGGGAAACCTTTTCTGTAATTCCGGGTCCGACAGATCGCCGATTTCAGGCAGGTTCTCGCGGGAACCATCAGCCTTGATAATGCGCTTGTTGAACGCAGCTGCAGGCTTAAAGAACATGTGGGCGAATTTGGACCAGAGAACCCCGCCGAACAACACAGTGCTGGAAATAATAAAGAGCGCCAGGAACAGAGTTGTCCAGAATCCGGCTCCATTAAACTGCGCGATGGACCACAACAATCCAAACGTCGTCGTTCCGAGCAGCGAAAGGATGAACAAGTCCGCCTTGACGATCCGGTACCACGGATTTCCTTCAGCGGAAACATCAACGCGAATGAAGAACCAGAACCAGTAGCCGCCAAACATTACCATAGCGGCTCCTAAGTGCCACAGCATGGAGACGGCAGCCGGCGCTTCGAGGGTTGCATAACAAAACACCAACGTGACGCTCATCAGAACGAACAGGATAAACCCGTACATGGTGAATAGATGAGAGATGCGGCGCATGGGATTACAAAATTCGCCAGATGTCGCTACATCGACCAAGGCGGTCTGAACGGCAATGCCGACCTTTTCTCCGCCACCAAGCTCACGTGTGCGTGTGGCTTCCGCAGCTTTTGCTTTGGCGAAGAAGTACTTGGCGCTTTTCTTGTGGATCATGTCAATAATTGTGCCGCCGACGACCAGGATAAACATCAAAATGACGTAAGCCTGCATGACGCTCGTCGGAATCGTTGCCGAAAGTTCGGCAAAAGGGTTGCTAGCGAACATCTAGAATCACCTCCCTCGTTACAACCTTTCTGGGCAGGTTAGAACCTTAACCCAGTCATATGCGTTAATTATCATATTCGGGATTTGTAAACTATCAGATTACAGGATGCAAACGTTACAATCATATCCAATCCCGGCACGCCCGAATTCTGAAAAATGTGATCTTGGTAGAGTAAAAGAAAAGCCATTAAACAACCAAGTGCCAGTCATGAAGATATATAAGTACCAGTCATCAGCTTGGTATGTTATGCGAACAGCCAAGTATTAATTTTCTGAATCACAGAGGGAAAAAGCTACTTTCATCTAATGGAAGCATCCGATAATATCCGCTCACGATATGTGAATAACCGACCAGACCAGGGCGGATGAATTGCGGTTTTGCAGGGAACTGTCATGGTTTGAAATTAGACAGCAGGTGAATTGAATTATGGGTAACGTTAACGCTAAAGATCCGGTTCCTGAAGGCAAGACCGAGTATTACACCACCAGGCAACAGCCTGCGAACGAGAAAGGTTTCGTCGGTTACCAGACCGAATGGGTAGAGTGGCAGAAAGAAGCCCCCTACGAGACACCGAAAAAGCCATAAGCTTCTAGGGCGGGCGTACCTCGCTCGAAAAGGAATGATAAAAGAGATGCCTTCGTGCATCTCTTTTTTGTTACCCTGAATTCAAATTAGTTAGAGCCCGCCAGGCTTCTCAGGAACGCAGCGCGCTTTTCAGGGTCCATGACCACGTTTTCATCGACCGGCATCCCCCCCAAATACCATTCCCGGTCACCGTCATCATATTCAATCGCGGGACCGTCTTCGCGATGTAACATACCCTGCACCCACCACTGCTGCATGATATGCTCTTCGATGACGGCTGGGCCGTCATCACGATGACGCATACCGTTCTGCCACCACTGCTGCACGCCATCCGAGCGGATGATTGCCGGGCCGTCCTCCCGGTGAGTGATGCCGTTTTGATGCCATTCAAGGGTTCCGTCCGATTCCTCGATGGCCGGCCCGTCTTCGCGATGAAGCACGCCATGCCGCCACCATTCTTTTGATCCGTCTCCGTGCTCTACAGCAGGACCGCCTTCTCGGTGTTGTTTGCCAAGGAGAAACCACACTCGGGTTCCATCAGGTCTGGTGACAGCAGGACCATCTTCACGGTGTAACTCGCCGCCAAGCCGCCACTCAATCATCCCGTCTTCAAACTCGGTTTTTTGCGGTGTTTGCTGCAGTTGACCGTCAAGCCACCATTCTTTGGTTCCGTCCTTGTGTTCCACGGCAGGGCCGTCTTCTCGATGTTGTTTGCCATGGTGAAACCAAACCCGTGTTCCATCCGGTTTTTCAACCGCAGGGCCGTCTTCACGATGCAAGACACCGTCAAGCCGCCACTCGATTGTTCCGTCTTCTTTTTCAGTTTTTTCAGGTATTCGGGGCATCAAAAAATCCGCTTCACAAAGTCGTAAAGGCCACCTCTGGCTCTTGTTCGAGTTTCATAGCATAGTCTTTATCGTGATCATCACTACTATAGTGTCAGATAAACGATGGGAGGCATAAGTGCCAGTTATCGAAGTAAGAGATGAAGATGGAAACCTGGTGCAAGCCTACGAGATAATCGTTGATGATGACGGGATGTTGATCACAAACGAACATCTGTTTGAAATGGCAAAGCAAAACCTTATCGAAGACGAACTGGTTAGCGAAGACCAGGTGAACAAGATGACCTTCAGCGTAGCCGGTCAGTCTGAACCCGCATAAAAACCTTTTAGGACCTCAACGACTTCCGGACGGCCAAACTCGGCGGGTACATCTTCATTATTGGCAAACATCTCACGTAGCCGCGTGCCGGAGATGTTCAACCGGCTATCTTCATCATGCGGGCAGGTCCTGTCTGTCGCCATGCCGTAACATTTCTCACAATAAAAAGTGACGCCAATTTTCAAGGGCTTGGTGATCAGACTGCCGGCCTTGATCTCGTCAAAAATATGATGCGCGTCGAAGGGGCCGTAGTAATCACCCACGCCGGCATGATCTCGCCCAACCACAAGATAGGAACAGCCAAAATTCTGACGGATCAAGGCGTGAAGCAGAGCCTCGCGCGGACCGGCGTAACGCATTTCAATGGGGTAACCTGCCTGAATAACCGTGCCGGCAACGAAATAATTATCGATCATTTCCTGGATTGCCTGGGTTCGGACCAGGGCGGGAATGTCACCGGGCTTCAGCTTACCAAGAACCTGATGGATGAATACACCATCGGTGACCTCCAGGGCTATTTTGGCCA
This sequence comes from uncultured Thalassospiraceae bacterium, assembly GCA_964344255.1. Lineage (GTDB taxonomy): Bacteria > Pseudomonadota > Alphaproteobacteria > Rhodospirillales > Casp-alpha2 > JAJFIE01. The sequence continues at coordinate 202,568 of CAYFMQ010000003.1, read as the reverse complement.
GAAATTCATGGGAGCGGTGCATGGGGTTGCGGGTTTGAAAAGCGGCGACGGAAGACCATCCTTTTTCAAGAAACTTAGCCCTGGATTCAGCAGGTCTGAGATAGAGTCCCGGATAAAGATCAGGATAGTCCCCTTCGCTCAGACAATGGACCCGGCCTGCAAGATTGACGTCCCCCTGCTCCATGACTTTCTGCACGCCGGGATGGGCCATGTCAGTCGTTTTGTAGACATGCTCGCATTCAAGCTCTTTATCCGGCGAATATTTTTCATCAACCTCCATGGTGGCAAGAATTTCACCGCTGTCAGGATCGGCAAGCGCGATCTGATGGCCGATCTCGATGGAACCAGCCTGTTCTGAGGAACATGACAGGGTAATGGGAATAGGCCAAAAGACACCGTTTGACAGGGCCATATTCATACAGCAGCCATGCCAGTCAGCTTCACCCATGAAACCATCAAGCGGCGTGTAAGCGCCCATGCCCATCATCAGGACATCCGAGGCTTCCCGGCTTGTCATGGTGATCCGGGGTAATTTCTCAGCGCGGTTAAGTTCTTCGGAACGCTCGTGGTCCGGGATCAAAAGCGGTTTTAGTGCGCCACCGCCATGTGGTTGTACAAGCTCCGGCATAAAAAACCCCCTGAGGATTGCCTTACGGATGGGATGAGTTCGTTGTTATTTTTGCCTACATGTCACTTCTTGACATGGACTGTTAGGTCCAAAGTTTCAATTTTCTAGGTTCAGGCTGCCTAACGTTCAAGCCCGAAACGAAAAAGCTTCAACGAACCATTTCATAGGCCAAGCTCATCGTCCTGGCGTGATCCCTGGCTTCATCAAGCATGGCATACATGATGTCCCGGGAACTGACGATTGTATTAAGCAGCCCGTCATCAACCACAGGAACGTGTCGGATTTTCCGGTCATTCATCACAGCCATAATATCATCAACATCATCACCATGGGTGCACGTAACGACGTCTGACGTCATCAGATCGCTGACATTCAAGGTATCGTGGTTGTTTTTTCCCTGGGAGAGTCCGCGAACGATATCGCGTTCCGAAAGGATACCAACAAGTTCACCGGCATCGTCGCAAACAGGCAAGGCGCCGATATTGTTATCCGTCAGCAATTTTATAGCCGTCGCAGCGCTGGCGTTCGGTTCAATGGTTACAAGTTCATCGATGGTTTTTAGAGATAAATCGTCAATTAGCATTCCCGTCCCCTGACTTTAAGTCTGAAAGTCAAAAATAAATATGAGATCTGAACTGTCCCTGTTTCTTGAAGGATGTTGATCCCTCTTCACTACATATTCACTAAACATATATTATTGTTTTTAGATATAATAATTTTTTTTAGGACGCAAATGAATAATAGCTTGCGCCCGGATCGTTCATATTCATGCTTCTCAAACGATCAATCTGCCTATCATTCCATTTCACTCGATAATATCAAAGGGTCATGTTCGGATTCATCCAGTAGATGAGAACGACAAACAAAAAGACGACAAACTCACCGATAGTGATCCATATCAGGAGTTGTGCAATACGGCGGGCAACAGGCTTCATGGTCAACCAAAACCTGAGAACGTACCATCTGTAGAGGGGGAACCAGGACCACCGCTCCCATTTTACAAGGTATTGGCGGATACCTGCGCCCCAACGTGTCAGGGTATTATCAACTTCACCGATACGTTCCTGTTTAACGTTGTCATCCAACCCGGCGTATTCGTCCGTTATGACAAGTTTGGCGTTATCACCTGAGGGTTCAGTCCTGATTCGGGTCCGGGATTTGATTCCCTCCTTATAGGTAATCGTCATTTCATCAGGCTCAGTCAGAACGTTCAGCGTCGTCTCAACCAACATGCCATTCCCCTGGTTATGCCAGGAGACTTTGTATTCGTTATCGATCTCGCCTTTCGTCCATGACCTGATTTCCAGGAGGGGGTTAATACGGAAAAGACGTTCCACATCCAGGCAAAACGCCTTTAGATCCGCTTCCGTATAGGGCGTTTCAATGGAAACCCAGGCATGATCTGATCTGGCCTCTGATGTTGAATTCAAGTCATTCATCTTCTCAGGCCTCTGGATAGGGAACGATTGTCAGGGGCGCATTCAATCCTCTGGCCAGGGTGTCCAGGTGCATGCGTGAGCGATATCCTGGCGTTCCCTTTGGGCGGGGAGAGCCGACAAAAACATGCTGATAATCATCATCGTGGAATACAGCAACCAGACAATCAGCGGGTTTCCCCAACCGAGCTTCTGAAGTGAACGGAACACCGGCTTGTTCGGCTTCTGCTGCGACCCTAGTTACGTGTTCGACTATTTCTCGCTGAAGCTGGTTTTCCACGTAATTGCCGAAACGGATTTGCGTTGCGGCATTATTGAGCCAATCGTCACCTCTCATGCCTTTCCAGAAATCAGGCACAACAACAAGCATATGAAGTGACGCGCCAATATGTCGGCACCGCGCTAGGGCTGCCTGTTCGGCGGCAACGGCACCGATCGTGTCATGGCTGGCTAAAAGTATTTTCCCGGCCATTTCCCCTCCGAATAGGAGGCCCGGCGCCATTTACAAGCGCCGGGCCAAGTTTGATACCTCAACTATTGAATGCTCAACTGAGGGTCATACGAGAACGTAGACACCCAGGGCGATGAGCAAGGCAAAGAGAAGCGCCATAAAATCCTCGCGTCTGTCACTGGCGAAGATCGAAAGCGCTGACCCTCGGTGGAATTTCGCACCGGCCTCTTCCTGCAGGTCGATATCCTGTGAATCATGCGTACTCATGATCAGGTTCTCCTTTCTCTATATGACTTCGCGAACGAATAGCAGGATAACGATAAGCGACAGAACCGCCTTTGTGGTTCCGACGACACCGCCGATGACCAGCGGTTGTCCGCCCGCCTGCTTGATGGCGGCGACCGTTATCTGCATGCCGAGCCCGGTTAGACCGAAAGCGAATAGAAGTGTGATCCATTGTCTGAACTTCTTGATTTTCTGCGCTGTATGGCGGACTGCCTTATGTGCTTTCTTCAGAACACTGTTCGCATCTTTGGAAAGAATCTTGGCGTTAACCAGGCCGCGAATGACGGCGTCGTCATCAATGCTCATAATTTTCTTGTTTTCGAGCAAGCGGCCAACAGCTTCCTTCCTGTCGTTGCGCTCGATCTTGTCCATTTCAGCCGCCAATTGGGCGACCTGTTCATCCTTGAGCAGTTTTTCAGCCTTGATGTCATTGTCGAAGAACTTGCCCTTGTAGTGGTTCGCCGGAGCAAACACACCGGTCGAGGACAGAGCGAACATCAAGATGAACCCCAAAACAAAAACCGGGAACTTCTCGAAGATGACGGTTCCGACGTTAACGGTTGTATCCGGTGCCGTATCTTCCCTGCGAACGAACCATACAGCCAACCACAACACAATGATCGGCAGGAAGAGAACGCGGGTGATATTGAAGATTTCTGCTACTTTCAGGGTTTCGATGCCATCCGGCTGATAGGCTAGGGCAGCGCCAGCCACCTGGGCTGAATTCAGGATACCCGTACCGGCCCATGCGCCGAACTGGATATGACCAAGCCCAAGGATATGCCCGATTACAGGGAACAGGAACATACAGCCCACGCCCCAAATCAGGATAGTGCCGATGGTATAGGCGATCTCAACCGATTTAGCCTGCACAACGGGCGCAGCGGCAACGGTTGCAGAAACACCGCAAACCCCCATCCCGGCAGAGAGAACGCCTGCCATGGAGTTGGGAATTTTACGGAGCCGCCCCATCCAGAGAACCATGCCGACGGAGCCAAGAACGAAAAAGCCGATCATAACGACGGAAAGTTTTCCAAGTTGCGCCAGTTCGGCGAGGCTGTACAACGTGCCAAGCAGGATAACGCCTGTCTTGAGCCCAAGCCTTGAAAGCCGGACGCCGTTTTCGGCCCATTCAGGAACCCGGAATACGTTGACGACGACAATACCAGCGATAATACCGAGCACCACATAATTGAGGCCGAGTACCTGATGCAGGTATTTGGCCCCCATAACAGGGCCTAGGCCCTTACTCAAAACTGCAACCCAGGGTGCCACGTACCAACGGACAACCATGGCGATCAACAGGATAAAAATCGCTCCTGCTATTGTTGAAAGATAATAATCAGCATTGCCTTCCTTGTGGGTTCCCCACATGTGCCAGGCCCCAACAAGAACACCGATTACGCCAAAGGCGTAACCCATTCCTACCATCTCACCCATGTACTTCTTTGCTTTTAAATAAGCAATCAGGGCGTCCATGTTACCTGAATCGGCCAGATAACCGATAAGCAGAAACATAACCCCCATGATCAACAGGGCAGGATGCTTCTTTGTATAAACCATTGAAGTGTCTCCCTCATAACCCAAACCGTATCAAACAGATGATACGGGGTGGCCCTACAGCCTCCCTGGCACGGACCAATTCGTAGTGACTACTAAAATGGAAAAGGTGGGTTCGTTTCTGTTGTTGTTATTATTGGTATAGTTTCCACACCAAACATTCTAAACAATCACCGAACGGATTGAATACTACTCACATTTTCGTTATGTCGGGTAGGCAATATTAGAAAAAATTTTATAATGACATTCTAATGTATGCAATTTTGCAGATTATTCCCTTTTTTACCGCTCATTTATTATCATCTAGGCCAACAGATCATCAGGACAATGATTGTTTTCAACTTGCTGATTCGCACCGAAATACAGTTAACGGCACCCTCAACGCGCTTGAAAAAATATCTGTCGAGAGCATGCCATAGCGCTTGAAACCCCAATTCCGATGTGTATAGTGCGCGCGTTCATAACCCTGCCAGCTTGGCTGGCTATGCCCTGGATGGTCCGGGGCTGAGACAATCCAGAGGGAGCAAAATATGCCTTTCTACGAAAGCGTGTTCATCGCGCGGCAGGATATTGCCACGCCCCAGGTGGACACACTCACAGACAACATTCAGAAAATCATCGAAGACCAGGGTGGAAGCGTTTCCAAGCGTGAATACTGGGGTCTCCGGTCAATCGCACACAAGATCAAGAAAAACCGCAAGGGCCATTATGTTCTGATGAACATCGATGCCCCCGGTGCGGCGATCCATGAAATGGAACGCCAGATGCGGATTAACGAAGACGTTCTCCGTTACCTGACAGTTCGCGTCGATGAACTTGAAGAGGGCCCGTCGATTATGATGCGAACGCGTAACAGCGATGATCGTCCCCGCCGTGGCTCCCGTGACGATGACAGTGGCGACAATAACGATGCCGCCGAAGCTGCATCCGAACAAGAAGCAGAAACCGTTGAAGAAGAATCCACTGCCGAACCAGAGGTCTCTGTCGAAGAATCAGAAGGAGATGAAGCATGAGCCGCTCATTTTTCCGTCGTCGTAAAAGCTGCCCGTTTTCCGGCCCCAATGCGCCCGCAATCGATTACAAGGATGTCAAACTGCTGAGTCGATTCCTTTCCGAACGCGGCAAGATAGTGCCAAGCCGTATTACAGCGGTTTCCAACAAGAAGCAGCGTGAACTGGCGCGCGCTATTAAACGCGCCCGGTATCTTGGCCTGATTCCTTACGTCGTTAAATAACGGTTTGAAGGTTACCGGTTAAAGGCAACGTCCGCATGCAGAAGAACATGATCATTGCAGTTGGCAGTGGCGGCCTGAGCGCCGCAGCCTCCATGGTGTTCTTTACCGGAACGCCGGGCGCATTCCTGTTCGCCTATCTTGCAACGCTGCCTTTGTTCCTGATTGGTCTATCCATGGGTCCTGTAGCGGCCACTGCTGCGGGCCTGGGAGGATTCCTCTTTGCCGGATTGCTTGGCGGTTTCATTGCCGCCGGTGTTTACGGGCTGGTCCATGCCGTGCCGGCATGGCTGGTTTCCAGGCAAAGCCTGCTCCAGACAGTAACGCCGAATGGCAAAACCGATTGGTATCCGATTGGTAATATTCTGGGCTCACTGGCGCTCTTTTGTGCCGGTTTTATCCTCGCACTCGGCATGTTCCTCATGGGTAGTGTCGATAGCCTCAGCGGCATGGTGTCGGGGTATTTGTCAGACGCCTTCAGTTTCATGGCGCCTTCTTTGACGGCCGTAGAACTTGAAACTGTAATCAGCATGCTGGTTTCCATATTCCCGGGCGCTATGGGGGCATCTTGGGTATTGATGCTCGTGATCAATGCCCTGCTGGCTCAGCTTGTTCTGGTACGCATGGGCCGCAATTTACGCCCCAGCCCAAGCTTCAAGGATCTGACACTGCCCCAGTGGATGGCTTACCCCATGATCTTCATGGCTGCCGTCGGCTTGCTGGCGTCGGGCGATGTTCGATATATCGCGCAGAATACGGCCATTGTGCTTGCAGTCCCCTACTTCTTTCTCGGGGTATCTGTCGCTCATTGGGCCGTTCGAAGGGTGTCTTTCGCCGTACCGCTGCTGGTCTGCTTTTACCTTGCCATGCTGGTGTCGGGTTGGGTGCTTTTACTGGTGGCAGCCCTGGGCATGGCTGAGCAGTGGGCCGGTATCCGTAACCGTTTTTCGACAGATCAAAACGACCATCCCGGAAGTAACGGTGGTCAAGATGAAACAACTATTTGATATACCAATAGCCGACAGGCTGGGAGTAGTATTATGGAAGTAATCCTTTTGGAGAGAATTGAAGGCCTGGGCCAGATGGGCGACGAAGTGTCCGTCAAACCAGGATTTGCAAGAAACTTTCTGCTGCCGCAGAAAAAGGCCTTGCGCGCCACTGCTGAAAACAAGTCACGTTTTGAAGCAGAACGGGCGCAGTTGGAAGCAGAAAACCTGAAACGGCGCGATGAAGCCGACGCGGTGGGCAATAAGCTGGACGGCCTGTCCGTCATCCTGGTGCGCCAGGCCGGTGACGCCGGGCAGCTCTACGGTTCCGTTACGGCCAACGATATCGCCAAGGCAGTTACCGAGGAAGGTTTCACCATTCAGAAAAATCAGGTTGTTCTGAATGCTCCGATCAAGACTATCGGCATCTTTTCCGTCGGCGTTAGCTTGCATCCTGAAGTAACCGTTGCGGTTTCAGCCAACGTCGCTCGTACGGTCGAGGAAGCGGAAATTCAGGCCAAAACCGGCGCTGCCGTTGTCTCTGCTGAAGAAACCGAAGAAGCGGACGCCGAAGCAGTAGCAGCGGAAGCCTTGGCGGCGGCCGAGGACCTGTTTGAAGAAGGGGCTGTCCCCACTGAAGACGACGCCGGCGAAGAGGAAACTTCGGCAGAAGAAGAAGCGGTGGCTGACGAGGAAGTCGCTTCTGAAGAAAGTGATGAGACAGCAGAGGAAAGAAGCGAAAGCTGATCGTTTTCATCCCCTGTCACACTTATTAAACGGCGCTTCCAAACCGGATGCGCCGTTTTTGATTCCCAGGCACATCTTATTGAATGCACCCAAAAATCGGTGCCAGTAGGGTCTTCCACTGTAAAAACAACCTGTGTTATGATTTTTTCAAACAGGCTGAGCATAAGCACGGAAAACAGTTAAAAAGTGCATTGAAGAAGAAACGAATGAGGGGGACATGCTGTTATCGGGTTACCTAAAGCGCCTCATGAAAGTCGGGGAGCTTACAATCATCGACACAGATGATCGCAAACACACTTTCAAAGGCCGTGAACCAGGCCCATCTGCCGCCTTAAGGTTTAACAACCGCCGGATTGAACGGCAGTTGATCATAAAAGGCTCTCTGGCTTTAGGTGAAGGATATATGGATGGCTCTTGGGAGCCGGAAGGGTGTGACCTGTTCACTGTCCTCGACCTGATTGGTGTCAATGTCGGGGTGGAAAACTACCCGGCTATGCAGAAAATGTTCCGGAAACTGACGATGCCCGTCCGCCGTTTCCAACAGCACAATCCATCGCATCGTTCTCGCCGCAATGTCGCTCATCATTATGACTTGTCCGGCGACCTGTATGACCTTTTCCTTGACCAGGACAGGCAGTACTCCTGCGCATACTACATCAATGAATTTGACTCCCTTGACGTTGCTCAGGAAAACAAGAAGCGTCATATTGCGGCAAAGCTACGGCTGGAACCCGGCCAAACGGTTCTCGACATCGGCTCTGGCTGGGGCGGACTGGCTATTTTCCTGGCCAAGGAATACGGCGTAGACGTGACGGGCCTTACCCTGTCAACGGAACAGCACGCCCTTTCAACCAAAAGAGCGGAAGAGGCCGGACTGTCTGACAGGGTGCGTTTCAAATTGCTGGATTACAGAAAACAAAGAGGCAGTTTTGACCGCATTGTTTCTGTCGGCATGTTCGAGCACGTTGGCATTGGCCATTATGATGAATATTTCGGCCAGATTGAAAAACTGCTCAAAGATGATGGCGTTGCCTTGGTTCATACGATCGGGCGTATGGACGGCCCGGGGGTGACGGACCCTTGGATAAGGAAGTACATCTTCCCCGGCGGGTATCTTCCGGCTATGTCAGAAATCACCTCCGTTGCCGAGAGCCGAGATCTCTGGATGACGGATATCGAAACCCTGCGTCTACACTACGCCTTTACCCTCCGGGATTGGCGGCATCGTTTCCTGGCTCACAGGGATAAGGCACAACGTCTTTATGACGAACGATTCTGCCGTATGTGGGAATATTACCTGGCAATCTGTGAAGTTTCCTTCCGTCATTTAAGAAATACCGTTTTCCAGGTCCAGATGACCAGGAAGCAGGAGGCCCTGCCCCTTACCCGCCAATACCTGTGGAACACCGAATACCGTAAAGACGATACGTCTCCGGATACGGCACAATCTGATCAGACAGACAATGGCGGAAGCGGCGAAGAGAAAAAAGACGACAGCCAGGCGGCCTGAACCGGCAATCCGATTAGATGCGAATCGATCGTTAATTTTTCCACATATCCACAGAGGCGGACAACTCAGCCCGACTTGTCCCCGGTGTATTCTCTTATTCACGGACATGGGGGTTCACTGAACCTTCGCCTTCGGATATGTCAATTGGGTTATGGCAACTGTTCTCACCCCACCCCGTTCGGCGGAGTTTGACGGCGTCTCAGACGCGTCCGTCGATCATTCCGGTCCCGCCTATCGCACACTGCCGCACAACCTGGAAGCGGAACGTGGCCTGTTGGGCGCCATTCTTGTCGACAACAGAGCTTACGAGCGCGTTTCGGAGTACCTGTCACCGGAACACTTCGCTCTACCCCAACATGCCAGAATTTATGATGCCATCGGAAAACTGATTGAACGGGGACAATTGGCCAACCCAATCACCCTGCAAAGGTTTTTTGAGCACGACGAAGCGCTCTCGGAGATCGGTGGCCCGGCCTATCTGGCGGAGCTCGCAGCGACGGCCGTAACGGTTATCAATGCAGGTGAATATGGACGGGTTGTTTACGACCTGCACCTCAAGAGAGAACTGATCGCCATCGGACAGGACATCGTTGAACAGGCTTTTGGCGGGGAAGTTGATCAATCCGGCACTAACCAGATCGAAGAAGCGGAACAGAGCCTCTACGATCTGGCGACAACAGGCAACTACGAAGGTGGCTTCCAGTCCTTTAAGGACGCCGTTATTGCCGCCATTGACATGGCGGAAACCGCACACAAGCGGGATGGCGCCCTGGCCGGCGTGACCACGGGACTGACGGATGTAGACAAGCTTCTCGGCGGCTTGCACCCGTCAGATCTTCTGATCCTCGCCGGACGCCCCGCCATGGGCAAGTCGTCGCTCGCCATGAACATGGCCTATAATGCAGCCAAGACTTACATCGAAACGAATGGCGAAGAAGGCGCCGTAGTCGGTTTCTTCTCTCTGGAAATGTCTTCGGAACAACTGGCCAGCCGTATTCTTTCCGAACAGGCGGAAATTCCTTCCGACAAGATCAGGAAGGGTGAGGTGCCCAACGATCAGTTCCCACGATTGGTCGCGGCATCGCAGGAACTCTACCGCATTCCCCTTTACATCGATGACACCCCGGCCCTGACGGTCAGCGCCCTGCGTACCCGCGCCCGCCGCCTGAAGCGTCAGCACAATTTGGGCCTTGTCATCATCGACTACCTGCAACTGCTCCAGGGTTCAAGCCGGTCTCGATCAGACGGCCGTGTTCAGGAAGTATCGGAAATCACCCGTGGGCTGAAAACGCTAGCAAAAGAACTCGATGTCCCGGTCATTGCCCTATCGCAACTTTCCAGGCAAGTCGAACAACGTGACGACAAACGACCGCAACTGGCCGACCTTCGCGAATCCGGCTCAATCGAACAGGATGCGGATGTCGTTACCTTCATCTATCGCGACGAATATTATATCGGTAAGGCCGAGCCTCAGCGCAGGGCGGAAGAAAGCGAACGCTATGCCAACTGGCAGGAGCGACTTGAGAAGGCCCGGAATCTGGCTGAATTTATTGTCGCCAAGCAACGCCACGGGCCGGTCGGAACAGTCAAATTGATGTTCCAAGGTGAGTTCACACGGTTTGCCGATTGGGATGCAGACCATGAGCCTTACTAGGGTTATTGACCCTGTCTCGTTGACGGTCCATACCCACAGTCATGAACGACACTGACATCAACGCATGGACACGCGCAAGCGGCTGCCTTCATGTCGACCTTGAAGCTGTTGCCGCCAACTATCGCCTACTGCGCGACAGGGCGGCGCCGGCAACTTGTGGCGCTTGTGTCAAAGCCGACTGTTACGGACTAGGACTTGATCAGGTCGCTCCTGTTTTGGCCGCCGAAGGATGCGAGGATTTTTTCGTCTCATTTCTTGAGGGCGGCATCCGGCTCAGAAAACTCTTATCCGGCGTGCGTATTCATGTCTTTACCGGCCTAGCAGGCGGCACGCCCGGCGACTTTGAAGAACATGCCCTGATACCGACATTGAATTCCCTCCAGGATATCGAGGCATGGAAGGAATACTGCCGGGGAAGGGACACCCCCCTCCCCTGTAACATTCATGTGGATACAGGCATGCTGCGCCTGGGACTTCCGCCGCAGGAACTGGCCCAAGTATTGGATAATCCTGATCTGGTAGAAGAATTAAACGTGTCGAGCGTCATCAGCCATCTGGCCTGTGCCGATGACAGGGACAACCCCATGACTGAGAAACAGCTGAAGCTGTTCCGCGCAGCGCGGGAAATCCTGCCCATGGGCAGGGCCAGCCTCGCCAATTCTTCGGGTATTTTTCACGGGCCCGACTACCATTTCGACCTGGTCAGGCCGGGCGCTGCACTCTATGGCATCAACCCGACCCCTGAAACGGCCTCACCGATGACGCAAGTCATTCGTTTAAAAGGAAAAATCCTGCAGTTGCGTCCCGTTGACACCCCCCAGACCGTTGGCTATGGTGCCACGCATCGGATCACAGAACCGGGCCGTATCGCCACAGTCGGCGTCGGGTATGCGGATGGATATCTCAGATATCTCAGCGGCAAAGGTACGGCATTCATCGACGGTACACCGGTTCCCGTCGTAGGGCGCGTTTCAATGGATATGATCACCCTCGACGTTTCATCTATTCCTGAAAACAGATGTCAGCCGGGCATGGCCGTGGACCTGATCGGATCGGATCATGATGTTGACGGTTTGGCCACCGAAGCCGGGACTATCGGATATGAGATACTGACAGCCCTCGGCAACAGGTATCACCGAATCTATACAGGCGGCATATCGGAAGGGAGATCGTCTGCGTGAACATTCTGCAACCCATTGGCCGTGTGGTTCTGACGTTTCTGGCGACGGTCGGTCGCCTGACCATGTTTACCACAGCCGCGGTCTCTCATTGCTTCCGCCCACCCTTCTACCCTCGCATCATTATCCGACAGATGGTCGAAATCGGCTACTACTCCTTGCCTGTCGTTGGGCTGACGGGTGTTTTCGCCGGCATGGTGCTGGCGTTACAAAGCTATACGGGATTTGCCCGTTTCTCGGCTGAAGGCGCGATCGCCAATGTTGTTGTGCTGTCGATAACCCGAGAACTGGGGCCTGTTCTTGCCGGTTTGATGGTCGCCGGCAGGATCGGCGCCGCCATGGCGGCGGAAACCGGCACCATGCGTGTCACGGAACAGATTGACGCCCTGACGACCCTCAGCACCAACCCCATGAAATACCTGGTTGCCCCCCGTCTGATTGCGGGTGTCACCATGATGCCGTTTCTGGTCCTGATCGCCGATATTATCGGTGTCTTCGGCGGTTATCTCGTTGCGGTTTACAAGCTGGGTTTCAATCCATCGATCTATCTGCAAAACACCTGGGACTTCATGGAATTCAACGATGTCGTCTCCGGCCTGATCAAGGCCGCCGTGTTTGGTTTCATCGTCACCCTGATGGGCTGTTATCATGGCTATCATTCAAAGGGCGGCGCACAAGGCGTTGGCGCAGCAACGACCAATGCCGTTGTCTCCGCGGCGATCCTGATCCTTTGTTTCGACTATATCCTGACGGAGATTTTCTTCGCCAAATGAGCAACCAGTTGAAAATCCGTATTCGGGGCCTCAAGAAAGCCTTTGGTTCAAAGGTTGTATTGAACGGCCTCGATCTGGATGTCAGCGAAGGTGAATCCGTTGTCGTGATCGGCGGCTCCGGTACGGGCAAATCGGTTTTGCTGAAATGCATTCTCGGTCTCCTGGAACCCGATGACGGCTCCATCCAGGTGGACGGTGAAGAGGTGGTAGGCATCAATGCTGCTGGCAGAGAACGGATCAACGCCAAGTTCGGCATGCTGTTTCAGGGTGCGGCATTGTTCGACAGTTTGCCTGTGTGGGAAAATGTCGCGTTTGGCGTTCTGGCGCAAAAACGCATGGATCGAACGCAAGCCAGGGAACTGGCAATCCAGAAACTGGCCCAGGTCGGGATGAACGAACACACCGCTGATCTGTCACCGGCGGCTCTTTCGGGCGGGATGCAAAAGCGTGTCGGCCTGGCGCGGGCCATAGCACTCGATCCAGATATTATTTTCTTTGACGAACCCACGACGGGACTAGACCCGATCATGGCGGATGTCATCAATAAGCTGATCGTCAAGACAACCGGCGAAGTTGGCGCGACAGGGTTGACCATCACACATGACATGACCAGCGCTCAGATCGTCGGCAATCGTATTGCCATGCTTTATCAGGGAAAGATCATCTGGGCCGGCCCGTCGGATATTGTAAATGATTCCGGCAATGAATTTGTCGATCAGTTTGTCAGCGGTCGGGCGGAAGGCCCGATCCGGATGGCCGTTCGCGATTAGATCGTTAATATGGGTGGAAAAGGAATTCTGCCCACGAATACAGAAAGAATACAGGAAGAAGACGTGCCCCGAAAGAACGCACTCTATGTCTGCCAGCAATGCGGCGCCAGCCACCCGAAATGGGCAGGCCAATGCCCCGATTGCCAGGCATGGAACTCCCTGACAGAGGAGGCCGCACCTGAATCCGCACCAAAGGGTTTAGGCGGCAAGAAAGGGCGCGTTCTCGAGTTTGTCGGTCTTAAAGGGGAAACGGAGAAAGCCCCCAGGCTTGTTAGTGGCATTAAGGAATTCGATCGGGTTACGGGCGGCGGGTTGGTGCCCGGATCCGCCCTGCTGATTGGCGGTGATCCGGGTGTTGGCAAGTCCACGTTGGTTCTTCAGATAGCAGCCGCCCTCTCCCCCCATCATTCCTGTGCCTACATTTCCGGAGAAGAGGCCGTTGATCAGTTAAGGATGCGAGCTGAGCGGTTAAATATCAGCGCCGCCCCGGTCGACCTGGCGGCCGCCACGTCGGTTAGGGATATCGCTGCTACCCTGAACGATCCCAAGGGGCCGAAAGTGGTCATCATCGATTCCATCCAGACCATGTATGTCGACTCGATCGATTCTGCGCCCGGCACCGTTTCCCAGGTCCGCACCTCGTCACAGGAATTGATCCGCCTGGCGAAGCGCCAGGGGTTCTGCGTCATCCTGATCGGCCATGTAACCAAGGAAGGCGCTATTGCCGGCCCCCGCGTGCTCGAACACATGGTCGATACGGTACTGTATTTCGAAGGAGAGCGCTCTCACCAGTTCCGGATACTGAGGTCCGTCAAGAACCGCTATGGCGCCACGGATGAAATCGGTGTCTTCGAGATGGGCGATGCAGGACTGTCAGAGGTCGAGAATCCGTCATCCCTGTTCTTGGCGGACAGGGAGGAGCAGATCAGCGGCGCCGCCGTGTTTGCCGGGGTGGAAGGCACCCGTCCCCTACTGGTTGAAATCCAGTCCCTGATTGCGCCTTCGCAACTCGCGACGCCGCGCCGGGCCGTTGTCGGATGGGACAGTAACCGTCTTGCCATGCTGATGGCCGTTCTCGACGCCCGCTGCGGTCTTGCGCTAGGCGGTTCCGACGTGTACCTGAACGTCGCCGGCGGATTACGTATAGCCGAACCGGCTGCGGATTTAGCCGTTACGGCGGCTTTGGTATCCTCCTTGAGTGATATTCCCGTCCCAAAAGGAACGGTATATTTTGGCGAAGTGGGTCTTTCAGGTGAAGTCCGTCCGGTAGCACACGCCGATATCAGGCTCAAGGAAGCTGCAAAGTTGGGATTCGAGAAGGCCATCATGCCACCCCGCAGGAAACGCAAGGGACAGGATAGGAACGTCTCATCCATGGAGATTATTGAAATCAGCCATGTATCGGAACTGGTGAACCGGTTTGACACATCGACACGCATGGCTTCCATGCATGCCATCAACCAGGATTAGGGGCTAGCCGAGTGGACAGTCTGGAAGGTCTTCCCATAAACATCATTGATATCGGTGTTGTGCTGGTCCTTTTGATTTCAGGCGTGCTGGCCTATGCCCGGGGACTGGTGCATGAGGTTCTCTCCATCGGTGGTTGGGCAGGCGCCGTTCTGGCGACAATCTTTTTCTATCCTGTCATCCAACCCATGGCGCGGGATGTCATCCCCGTTGACCTGGCGGCGGACCTGAGTGCAGGTGTAACGATCTTTATCGTCACTCTGGTAATCTTGTCCCTGGCGACACGCGCACTCAGCAGCCGCGTCAAGGAAAGCGCCTTGAATGTCCTGGATCGATCCCTGGGCTTTCTGTTCGGCCTTGCCAGGGGCGCCCTGCTCGTCTGCGTCGCCTATCTGGGGCTTGAGTTCCTGGTTCCGAAATCCGAACAGCCGGAATGGATCACATCCGCCAAGACCATGCCCGTCATTGTGGAAGGGGCGGCTGCCTTAGTTGATCTGATCCCCGACAACACCAACATTGAAATACCGCAAATTGATACAAATAGCGCGACGCAGGATATCATCAAACTGGTTGCACCGACGCCGTCTTCGGGCGAAACATCGGATGATGATGGCTATTCCGACGCCGAACGACAGCAAATGGAGCGTTTGATTGAAACAAATGAGTGATCAAATGTCTCAACTGGTATATGACAGGACCTAGCCATGCTGACGACACACCCATTCCATGATGACGACGCCTTCCATGAGGAATGCGGCCTGTTTGGCATCTACGGACACGTGGATGCAGCCGCCCATGCCGCGCTCGGCCTGCATGCCCTACAACACCGAGGACAGGAAGCCAGCGGTATCGTCAGTTACGATGGCGAACAGTTTCACACACACAAGGCCCTGGGTCTCGTCGGGGACAATTTCAGCTCCCAGGACGTTATTGGCGAGCTTCCTGGTAAATCGGCCATCGGCCATGTCCGGTATTCGACCACGGGGGAGAAAGCCCTTCGTAACGTCCAGCCTCTGTTCGCCGAGTTCAAGTTCGGCGGCCTCGCCATCGCTCATAATGGTAATCTGACAAATGCCCACACCATGCGCCGCAAGCTGGTGGAGCGAGGCTGTATTTTCCAGTCGACCAGCGATAGCGAAAACATCATCCACCTTGTCGCTACCAGTGAATACGGCAAGGTCGTCGATCGCCTGACCGATGCATTACAACAGATGAAAGGCGCCTATTCCCTGGTTGCCTTGACCAAACAGAAACTTATCGGCGTTCGTGATCCCTATGGCGTGAGGCCACTTGTCCTCGGCAGGCTTGGGGAATCCTGGATACTGACGTCTGAGACCTGTGCACTGGACATCATCGGCGCAGAATTTATCCGCGATGTCGATCCCGGGGAGATCGTCATCATCGATGAAAGCGGCATCCGTAGCGTCAAACCTTTCACAAAGGCCGACTGCCGATTCTGCATCTTTGAATATATCTACTTTGCTCGTCCAGACAGCCAGATCGATAGCAGGAGTGTCTATACTGTGCGCAAACAGATAGGCGCGGAATTGGCGGCTGAAAGCCATGTAGAGGCCGACCTTGTCGTGCCGGTGCCGGATTCCGGCGTGCCGTCCGCCATCGGTTATTCAGAAGCCTCAGGTTTGCCCTTTGATCTCGGCATCATCAGGAATCATTACGTCGGGCGCACGTTCATTGAACCAACCCACCAGATCAGAAATCTGGGCGTCAAGCTGAAGCACAATGCCAATATGGCAGCGCTAAAGGACAAACGGGTTATTCTGGTCGATGATTCGATTGTTCGCGGCACAACTTCCATCAAGATCGTCGATATGGTCCGCCAGGCGGGCGCCAAGGAAGTCCATATGCGCATCGCCAGTCCGCCGACCATGCATCCCTGTTTCTACGGCATCGATACACCCGAAAAGTCCGAACTGCTCGCCAACCGATTTACGGTTGAGGAAATGGCAGAGCATATTGGCGTCGATTCGCTGGCCTATATCTCGACGGACGGTATGTACCGGGCTGTTGGCGAGAAAGCCGGACGGCAAGGAGAAAGTCGTAAATATTGCGATGCCTGCTTCACCGGTGACTACCCCATCGACCTGACAGACCAGGATGCCGGCATCAAGCAACTCTCGTTACTGGTCGAGCAGGATTAAGCCGTGCCGGAAATCTATGAAAACCAGGGCTGCCTGAGCGGCCGTATCGCCCTGATTACGGGTGCTTCCAGGGGGATCGGACGTGCAACCGCCCTGCTGTTTGCCCGTGAAGGAGCGCATTGTGTTCTGACGGCCAGGACCACCGGCGCACTTGAGGAACTCGATGATGAAATCCAGGCACTGGGCGGCACCGCGACGCTGGTGCCCATGGACCTGACGGACTATCCCGCCATAGACCGTCTGGGTGCGGGACTTTATGAACGCTACGGAAAACTTGACGTATTGGTTGGCAACGCCGGTTTGCTCGGCAAACTGGGCCCCGTCGCCCATACAGACCCGGAAGTATGGGATCAGGTGATGGCCGTAAATCTGACCGCCAACTGGCGATTGATACGGAGTCTCGATCCCCTGCTCCGTCAGTCCGACGCGGCACGGGTTGTCATGTTAACGTCGAGTGTCGGCAATGCCCCCAGGGCCTATTGGGGAGCGTATGCTGTCAGTAAAGCTGCGCTTGAGAACCTGACATTGACCTATGCCGCGGAAGTGGAAAAGACCGCTATCAGGGTCAACCTCCTCAATCCCGGCGCAACCCGTACACGCATGCGCGAGGAAGCCTATCCGGGAGAGGATCCAGCTACGCTGAAACCTGCCGAGGATGTAGCAAACGCCATATTGGACCTGTCCGTGTCTGACTGCCAGAAGCATGGCGAACGGGTGTCTCTCTAGAAATTTTCTGGTTACTGGAGCCTCTGGGTACAAGCCATGAATGCACCGGACGATAGGCCTATAGTTCCTGCCCTTGTCACAATTTTTTCGGCAGGCTTGTGGGGATTATTCTGGATTCCCCTCAGGAGCTTTGAAGCGGAGGGAATACCGGCGGACTGGATCGCGTTGATCCAGTTCCTTCCCGCTTTCCTGGTCCTGCTGCCACTTGCTCTATGGCGATTAAATCGTGGTCACCCCTTACGCTTGCGCCAGGCGTTGGCGACTGTCGGTATCAGTTTCGGTTTTGTGCTCTATTGCGAAAGCCTGCTGCTGACAGAAGTCGTTCGCGCCCTGCTGCTGTTCTACATTGTCCCTGTATGGGGCACGATCCTGGAAGTCCTGTTCATGGGAATCAAGCTGACACGGGTTCGCTTGATAGCCCTGATCATGGGATTGGCTGGGCTGTTCGTGGTTTTAGGGGGTGATACAGGCATACCGTTGCCCAGGAATATGGGTGACGCCATGGCCTTGTTTTCCGGTATTATTTTTGCGATCAGTTCCATGCAAATCCGCCAGATGCCGAAAATCAGCACGTTTGAGCACACGTTCGCGTTTTTCTTTTATGGTGTCATCTTGGCCTACGCCATGACGTGGTTTCCAATCGAAGGGCTGGGCGTGGCACCGGATTGGTCAACGATTGAGCCTGTCGCCCCCTGGCTTATCCTGGTCGGCGCCGTATTTATTGTACCAACCATGTTCGGCATTCTTTGGGGCGCCGAACGGCTTGACCCGGGACGTTTCGCCATCCTGTTACAAATGGAGGCGGTCGTCGGCATCGGCAGTGCCGCAATCTTTCTTGATGAGCCCTTTGGCCTCGTGGAAATGCTGGGTACGTTCCTGATAATCGGAGCCGGCCTGCTTGATGTACTGGGAGCAAAGCCAGCGCCACAGGAAGCCATCGATAGCGTCTCCTGATTTTACCAACTGGGTATATTTCCGGTTAATCGGTCAGGAATCGCCTAAGCTGTGCGATATAGTTTTCCCGATCCTCGACAAACGCCAGATGCGATGCGTCCCTGAACTCGATGAATTCCGCATTGGGGATCATTGCTGCGTAGTCCCGGCAACTTGCCGGTACGGCTTCATCGAACTCACCACATGTCATCAACGTACTCACAGTGATGGAACCGAGTTCGCCTGAACCATCATAATCGCTGAGCATGCCGTTACAGGTGAATTCGTTCGGTCCCCACATGCCTTCATAACAATCCCCATTCAACATATTGAAGGTATCCAACACATAATCTGGCCAGGGATCGAGACGGCACAGATGTCGTCGGTAAAAGACATCAACGGCATTTTCATATTCTTCCGATGTGGTTTCACCTGAAGCTTCACACCGCTCCATGACCTTCAGCACCTCTTCAGGAAGCGCCGCCCGGTAAACACTGTTGTCGGCCACCCAGCGGGTGGTGTTGATCAGGGGACTCGACAGAATGAGTTTTTCCAAACCATCCGGACGGGAAGCTGCATAGGCAGCTGCTATCGTCCCTCCCCATGAATTACCGAACAAAGCGATGCGAGATAACTCCAGGGCTTCACGAATAGCATCGACTTCGGCCAGAAACCGGGGCACCTGCCAGTTCGCAGGGTCATTCGGACGGTCTGATTTCCCGGCGTCAAGCTGGTCATAGAAAATCACAGGCCTTTCATCAGCCAGGTCTGTCAGGGGGAACAGATAGTCATGCGACATTCCCGGCCCGCCATGGATCGCCAGCAACGGCGTCAA
Organism: uncultured Thalassospiraceae bacterium; assembly: GCA_964344255.1. Classification (GTDB taxonomy): domain Bacteria; phylum Pseudomonadota; class Alphaproteobacteria; order Rhodospirillales; family Casp-alpha2; genus JAJFIE01. The sequence continues at coordinate 183,239 of CAYFMQ010000003.1, read as the reverse complement.
ATCTGAATTCTGGTTTCCCGCGATCCCATACCAGACGCGTCCGCCGGGAACATTGACATAACCTTGATTGTTGAATTTCCAATCTACGGCGTTTTCCAACATTTCCTCATCCTTGTTGTTTTATCGGCGTGTGAATCATGCTGACACCAGAACTATAACGATACGGGAATTATGATAAATGCTGAAAACCATTGGTATTTCAGAATTTTCATATCTAAGTTAACTCCATAAACCATAAACCAAGGGAGGAAGTTATGGCTGGGACACAATCCAGAAAGACCGACGGGCGTGGGCAGGTTTACGATTCCGTTGTAGACACGATCGGTAACACCCCATGCATTCGCATCAATCGTCTGGCGCCCGAAGGCGTCAGCGTTTACGTCAAGGCCGAGTTCTTTAATCCGGCCGCATCGGTCAAGGATCGCCTGGCGATCAGCATTATTGAAGAAGCCGAACGCCGGGGCGATCTGAAACCCGGACAAACCGTCGTTGAGGCAACCAGCGGCAACACCGGCATCGGTCTTGCTATGGTCTGTGCGGCAAAAGGCTATCCTCTGGTCGTAACCATGGCTGACAGTTTCTCCATCGAACGCCGGAAACTGATGCGTTTCCTCGGCGCCAAGGTCGTGCTGACGCCGCGGGCACAGAAAGGCTTCGGGATGTATCAAAAAGCGAAGGAACTTGCCGAAGCAAACGGTTGGTTCCTGGCTCATCAGTTTGAAACGCCGGACAACGCAACCATTCACGAGAATACGACCGCCCGAGAAATCATGGCCGATTTCGACGGCCAAAGGCTTGATTATTGGGTAACCGGGTATGGCACCGGCGGTACGGTCTCGGGTGTGGCGCGTGTCCTCAGGAAAGAGCGCCCGGACACGAAAATCATCCTGAGCG
>CAYFMQ010000003.1:150090-182286 GCA_964344255.1 uncultured Thalassospiraceae bacterium | reverse complement strand
CCAACGCGCAAATCGTCGGCAGCGGCCATGCCCAGGAGCGAAACGAGGCCGGAGAGCCGGCCGTCAGCCATCCCCATTTCGAACCACATCCGATTCAGGGATGGACGCCGGATTTCATTCCTCTGGTTCTCCAGGAATCCATCGACAACGGATATTATGACGACTTGGTCCCCGTCCCAGGCTCGGTTGGCATCGAATGGTCGAAAAAACTGGCAGAAAACGAAGGTATATTCACCGGCGTTTCAGGTGGCTCGACCTTTGCCGTCGCCATGCAGGTTGCAGAAAAGGCCGATCCCGGCTCCGTCATTCTTTGCATGTTGCCGGATACGGGTGAACGTTATCTGTCATCCCCCCTGTTCGAGGGTATCGAAGAGGAAATGACCGATGACGAAATCGAGCTTTCGCTCTCAACACCCGGGTTCCATATGCCTGAAAGCGCCTAGATCTGCTCTAAAGAAAGGCCAGCACCGAATAGCCGAGCCAATAATGAATGCCGACGATAGCGGCATAAATGGCGACGGCGACGGCAGCCACAACGGCATCCTTTGCGATGGTTCCCCGCTCCGGCGGGGACCATGCCCCCTCCGCACGATTGATGACAACCATTTCCAACAACGCCCAGACACCGAGAGCGCCAAAAAGAACAAGAGATTTCTGATCACCGTTAACCATCAAGTGCGCAACTGCCCAGAGGACGACGGCGCACAGCATGGGGTGGCGTATCTTTGTCCTGACAACGCCTTTCACCCTGCCGATATCCATGAAAAACAGGGCAATCAGCATAAGCAGGTTGTTCACATACCATGCCCAATGCGGCAATTCATAAACGTGTATGGGATCGACAGCCCCATAACCGATCACCATCAGAATAATGCCTAAAACAACCAGAATGGCGACGGCAGGACGCGCGGCCTTGCCCATGGCGTTACGTTGGGAGGGTAAAATCCGTTTGAACAGATGCGCGCCGATCCACAGAAAGAGGCCGAGAAGCAGATAAGTCATGGCGTGTCAACGATCCGCAGTTCTATACCAAATCCTTTGGCGGCATCAGCGATTGCCCCGCCGGGGTCGGTATCCGTGATCATCAATGACGCCTTGTCCGCATTCTTGATTTTTACGGAAGCAGTGATGTTGAATTTGCTCTTATCCGCCAACAAGACCGATGTCTTGGCCTGGGCGATCATAGCGCTCCTCAATTCAGCCGCACTGCGGCTGTAATCCGTCAGCCAGGCGCTCTGGGAAATGGCGCTGACACCAAGAAAAGCAAAGTCGGCAAAGTAATTACCAATCATGGCGAGGGCATCGGAACCAAATGTCGATCCTTCATTCTCATTCACTTCACCGCCGACCATGTATACCTGGTTGCCGTTGCGGCCATACAGCTTGCCGGCAATCTGCAGGTCGTTGGTATAAACTGATAGATCCCGATGCATCAGAAGTGAATCGGCCAAGCATTGGGTCGTTGAGCCTGAATCGATAATTAGAGAACATCCGTCAGGCACCAAGTCCGCAGCTACTTCCGCAATCCGGCGTTTACCCTCGATATTAACCGACATGCGTTCTGTCAGGGATGGTTCCATCGACGCATGGGAAAGCGCACCGCCGTGGGTTTTCCGCAAACGGTTTTCATTTGCCAGCTGGGTTATGTCTCTGCGAATGGTTTCGCGTGACACGTTCAACTGCCGATGCAGTTCCGTTACGGAGACGGATCCTTTGGCGTCCAGCACCTCGAGTATTCGCCCACGTCTTTCTTCCGCTAACAAGTTTGTTCTCGACATAATGAAAGGACTTAGCGGCGCTTTGCGAACCCTGTCAAGAGACATGGTTTCATCACGTAACGTTCACTGAACCTTCATTTGTCCTGAGATACCGGACACGATATCAAAATGTCACAAAAAAAATTTTCTGATCAACACTGAAACTTTATCTTCACAAGACACGAACTTAGGAATAAGCTGATGTGGCTATTTTAACGATAATGTGGTTTTTTGACCGAAATGGATCATCTAACCACTACAACTGCTAGGAACCAATAGGGAGCGAAGACGAAAATGAAAAACATCTTTAGCAATCATTTGAAAAAATGGTCTGTAGCCGCGGCAAGCGCCGTGTTTGCCTTGGGCCTGAGCGCCAATGCAGCCTCTGCTGCGGAGCTGACCGTCTACACGGCTGTTGAAGCGGAAGACCTGAAAGCCTATGCCGCCAAGTTCAACGAATCCTACCCGGACATCAAGATCAACTGGGTCCGCGATTCTACCGGCATTATCACGGCAAAGCTTCTGGCTGAAAAAGACAACCCGCAAGCCGACGTCGTCTGGGGTCTGGCCGCCACCAGCCTGATGCTGCTGAAAGCTGAAGGCATGACCGAACCTTACGCCCCCGCCGGTGTCGGAAACCTGGACAGCAAGTTTGTTGATTCAGCTAATCCGCCGCACTGGACGGGAATGGATGCCTGGATTGCCGCAGTTTGCGTCAACACGGTTGAAGCTGAAGCCAATGGCCTGCCCATGCCGTCATCCTGGAAAGACCTGACCAACCCTGTTTACGAAGGTCATGTCGTCATGCCGAACCCGAATTCATCGGGCACCGGTTTCCTGGACGTTTCATCCTGGATCCAGCTGTTTGGTGAAGGCGGTGGATGGCAGTACATGGACGATCTGCACAAGAACATCGCCTGGTACACCCACTCCGGCTCCAAGCCCTGTAAGCAGGCTGCCGCCGGTGAAACACCCATTGGCATTTCCTTTGCCTTCCGTGGCGCCAAATCCAAAGCCAAAGGCGCGCCGCTGGAAATCATTATTCCTTCCGAAGGTGTTGGCTGGGACATGGAAGCCACGGCAATCGTGAAGGGCACGGACAACCTTGAAGCCGCTCGAAAGCTGGTCGACTTCACCGTCACCAAGGAAGCCAACGTGATGTACAACAAGGGCTATGCCGTTGTCGCCTATCCGGGCGTCGCAAAACCGGTTGAGCATTTCCCCGAAGGCATCGTCGAAGCCATGATCGACAATGACTTTGAGTTTGCCGCCACAAACCGTAAGCGCATCCTTGCCGAATGGCAGTCGCGTTACGATTCCAAGTCCGAAGCTAAGTAATTTTAGCGACACGAGATAACCGGTCATTCCTTCGGGAATGGCCGGGATCGTGTATACTGACATCTCCAAATATTGAATGGCCGGGACATGACGATGGACTCTGCGAAGCCCTATCTCAGGATCGAAAATCTTTGGAAACGTTTCGGTGATTTTGTCGCTCTTCAGAGCATTTCCCTTGATGTGTTTGAAGGCGAATTCGTATGCTTCCTTGGACCATCAGGCTGCGGCAAGACCACTTTGTTACGCGCTATTGCCGGCCTTGATATCCAGAGCGAAGGAACCATCGAACAAGCCGGGCAGGACATTTCCGCCCTTCCGCCCGCGGAACGGGATTTCGGCATCGTGTTCCAGTCCTATGCCCTTTTCCCCAACTTAAGCATCAACAAGAATATTGCATATGGCCTTGAGAATCGACGTATGCCGAAAGCTGACATTGACAATCGTGTGAGGGAACTTCTCGACCTGGTTGGCCTCAGCGATCAGGGAGCTAAGTACCCGGCTCAGCTTTCCGGCGGCCAGCAACAACGCGTCGCCCTGGCTAGAGCCATGGCGACATCCCCTGGCCTTTTGTTGCTTGATGAACCGTTGAGCGCTCTCGATGCACGTGTTCGAGTTCATCTCAGAACAGAGATCAAGGATTTGCAGCGCACCTTGGGCGTCACCACCATCATGGTGACTCATGACCAGGAAGAAGCGCTCACCATGGCCGACCGGATCGTCGTCATGAACCATGGTGTGATCGATCAGATCGGTACTCCGGAAGAAATTTACGGTCAACCGGCCAGCGCCTTTGTCGCCGATTTCATCGGCACCATGAATTTCATCCCCGGCACCGTTGCCGGCACGGGTTCCGTCAAGATTGGTGAAACATCCCTTTCGTGCGGCACGGACGGCCATTCATCCGGGGCGGCTATAACCGTAGCTATCCGGCCGGAAGACATTAACGCCGAAGATATCGGCACAGACGCTTCGAATATCGTTGACGCCAAAATTCAACACCTTGAGTTTCTCGGTTCTTTCTATCGAGCGGAACTGACGGGAGAAGCTTTTTCCGACCATGCGATTATCGCCGATTTCTCCGTTAACCTGATACGCCGCAAGAATGTAAACGTCGGCGACAGCTTGCCCGTCCGGCTTCCGGAAGAATTCATTCGCGTCTATCAGGCTGATTAACGCATGTCAGAAGCTATCGCCAATACCGCCCCCGTTCATGGCAAGGTCGTCCGCCCGAAACTGGGCAGGGACGATTTTGTCATGCGTACATGCATGATCGTTCTCGGGCTCTTCCTGGTCTGCGCCGTCCTGTTGCCACTTTACTCCATGATGTCGAAGAGTTTCGAAAACAAGGAAGGGGACTTTATCGGCCTGGCGAATTACGCCGAATACTTCGCCACTCCTTCCCTGTTCCTGTCGCTCTTCAACTCACTGGAAATTTCTATATTGGCAACGTTGGTGGTTCTGGTAACAGCCTTTGTCTACGGCTACGCCCTGACGCGAAGCTGCATACCTTTTAAAGCTTTTTTCCGCCTTGTCGCCCTGGTCCCCCTTTTGACGCCTTCCTTGCTCGGCGGTATTTCGCTTGTCTATTGGTTCGGCAACCAGGGCGTCGCCAAGGCGCTGTTGATGGGTGAAAAAATCTATGGCCCCATCGGCATCCTGATCGGTTCCAGCTATTGGGTTTTCCCCCATGTCCTGATGATCGTGATCACGGCTCTTTCCATCACCGATGCCCGTTTGTATGAGGCGGCGGAATCGCTGCGAACCTCAAAATTCAAGATCTTCATGACGGTCACCCTGCCGGGGTGCAAATACGGCCTGATCAGCGCCGGGTTTGTCGCCTTTACGCTGATTTTTACGGACTTCGGCGTACCGAAAGTCATTGGCGGCAACTACAACATGCTGGCTACAGACATCTACAAGCAGGTTATCGGCCAGCAAAACTTCCAGATGGGCGCCGTTGTGTCCGTCGTGCTTCTAATCCCTGCTGTGATCGCCTTCGCCGTCGACAGGATGGTTCAACGAAAGCAGGTCGCTCTTTTATCGGCCCGTGCCGTGCCCTATACGCCGAATCCGGACAAGCAGCGTGATACGGCTTTGTTCGTCTTTTGCCTGTTGGTTGCAACCATCATTCTCGCCATGCTGGGCATGGCGCAGTATGCGGCACTTGTAAAGTTCTGGCCCTATAACCTCTCCTTGTCGCTGGACAACTACAATTTCGATGTCATGGACGGCGGCGGTTGGGATGCCTATTACAATTCCATTCGCATGGCGCTCTACACCGCAGTTGCCGGAACGGCCATCGTGTTTTTTGGCGCCTACCTTGTTGAAAAAGGCCGTGGCTTTGCAACAGGGCGTTCGGGCGTGCACATGCTGGCGATCATCCCGCTGGCCGTTCCGGGTATGGTTCTGGGACTTTCCTACATCTTCTTTTTCAACAACCCGGCGAACCCGTTCAATTTCCTGTACGGCACCATGGCAATTCTGGTGATCGCCACGGTCGTCCACTTCTATACCGTCAGTCACTTGACGGCGTTAACGGCCCTGAAGCAGATGGATCCGGAATTCGAATCCGTTTCGCAATCTCTGAAAACGCCTTTCATCAAGACCTTCAGGCGCGTCACGGTCCCTGTCTGCCTGCCGGCCATTCTGGACATTTCCGTCTATCTGTTCATGAACGCTATGACGACGGTCTCCGCTGTGGTCTTCCTTTACTCTTCAGATACGACACTTGCTTCTGTCGCCGTTTTGAATATGGATGATGCGGGTGATATTGCACCAGCCGCGGCCATGGCCATGATGATCGCTTACACCTGCCTGGCGGCCCGACTTATCCATGCCCTGCTCACCCGGGGCCTTAACAAGTCCACTCAAGCCTGGCGGACGCGCTGACATGATGAAACAGCCTGAAACCGGAAAATCCCATGGTGAAGGCGACAGCAACCTGAGCACCAATCGCCGCGACTGGGATTCGGGCCATTCCCCTGAGGCGCAAGATATTCTGGCAGAGGACGCCCGTTTTTTCCTTCACCAGAACCTGTCCACGCCCTGTCTTTCCGCGGCGAAAAAAGCGGAAGGCATCTGGATCGAGGATACCGACGGCCGCCGTTACATGGACTTTCACGGCAACAACGTGCACCACATTGGATACGGCCATCCGCGCCTGATTGAGGCCATCACAAAACAGATGGCGGATTTGCCCTTCAGCCCCCGGCGGTTTACCTGCGAACCGGCCATTGAACTGGCCCGGAAGCTGGCGGATATCACGCCGGACGATTTGGGAAAATCACTGTTTGTTACCGGCGGATCTGACGCCATCGACATGGCGCTGAAACTGGCGCGCATCAAAACGGGGAGACACAAGACCTTGTCGTTCTGGGATTCGTTTCACGGCGCCGGCTTTGGCGGCACCAGCGTCGGCGGGGAATCCCTGTTCAGGGGGGAGCCTATCGGTCCTCTGCTGCCGGGGACGGAGCACCTGGCACCTTTTGCCTGCTATCGGTGTCCCTATGGACACAGAGATACTGGCGAAAAGAAAAATGTTGAAATATGCGGCCTGGCCTGTGCGGAAATGGTCCGTTACGTCCTGGAAAAAGAAGGCGATGTGGCAGCCCTGGTCGCCGAGCCCGTTCGCGCCGTTCCTTATACGCCACCCCCCGGTTTCTGGAAATCCGTCCGCAAGGCCTGCGACGATACAGGCACATTGCTTATCTTCGATGAGATACCCAATGGACTGGGCAAAACCGGGAAAATGTTTTCCTGTGACCACGATGATGTCGCGCCGGATATGCTGGTCTGCGGCAAGAGCCTGGGCGGCGGCATGCTTCCCATCGCAGCGCTTGTCGTTCATCCTGACCTTGATGTGGCCGGGGCCAAATCGATCGGGCATTACACCCATGAAAAGAACCCCGTCACGGCCCGCGCGGCGCTCACCACCATCGAGATCATCGAAGATGAGGGGCTGGTGGAAAATGCTGCAACGCTCGGCGCATATGCCCTGGAGCGATTGCACAACATGCAGGACAAATACCCTCTCATCGGCGATGTCAGGGGCATTGGGTTTCTTATGGGGCTGGATCTCGTGGCGAACCGGGACAGCCGGGAACCTGCCTCCGAAGCGGCGGACAGGATTCTCTATCGTTGCCTGAACGACGGTTTGAGTTTCAAAACAACCATGGGCAATGTATTGACCCTGACTCCATCCCTGGTAACGACAAAAACCGATATGGATAAAGCTTTAGACATCCTTGAAAACGCCATTCGTGAAGAAGCATGAACGAAAGAGAGAGTTTCTTCAGAACAATTGTATTTTTTTGTGGCTTTTTGACCGATTTTGACCGATATTGCTGTTATTACTTTTTGCCTATCCGGACTCCGTTTGACACGACAGGATTACCCTCATGACTAATACCGCACAGGACCCCTGGCTTCTCACCCCCGGCCCCTTGACCACATCCATGGAAACCAAGCAGGCCATGCTGCACGACTGGGGCTCACGCGACGCCTCGTTCATCGACATGAACGCCCGTGTCCGCGAACAGTTACTCAAGATTGCCGATGCTGAATCCTCTCATGTCTGCGTTCCCGTTCAGGGTAGCGGCACTTTCGCTGTCGAGGCGACCCTGGGAACCCTGATCCCCCGTGACGGCAAGGCGTTGATCCTGATCAATGGCGCCTACGGCAAACGCATGGTGAAAATTCTCGATTACATGGCTCGCGCTTATGAGATCATCGAATGGCCGGAAGACACGCCGGTGGACCCGAGCGCCCTTGATGCGGCACTTGGCAATGATCCAGCCGTTACGCACGTCCTTGTGGTTCACTGCGAGACGACATCGGGCATTCTAAATCCAATCGCTGCCGTCGGAGACGTCTGTGAACGTCACGGTAAGTCGCTGATCATCGATTCCATGAGCGCCTTCGGCGCCATTCCCGTCAGCGCCAAAGATATTCGCTTTGACGCCATCATGGCATCTTCCAACAAATGCCTGGAAGGCGTCCCCGGCATGGGCTTTTCCCTGATCAGACAGGAAACGCTTGAAACCTGCGAAGGCAATGCCCATTCCCTTAGCCTGGACCTGTATGATCAATGGAAATCCATGGAAGCCAACAAGCAGTGGCGCTTTACGCCGCCGACCCACGTCATCGCCGCTTTCGATTCCGCCATTTCACAGTACCTGGCCGCCGGCGGCGTTGAGGGCCGGAACAAGCGTTACAGCGACAACTGCCGTATTCTCGTGGAAGGCATGCGCGCCCTCGGTTTCGAGACCTTGCTGCCCAATGATCTGCAGGCGCCGATCATCGTCACCTTCAAGATGCCGGCCGATCCGAACTTCGTTTTTGAGGATCTTTATGACCGCCTTAAGGATCAGGGATATGTCATTTATCCCGGGAAATTGACCGTCGCGCCGAGTTTCCGTATCGGCTGTATCGGCAATCTGGGAGAAGCGGAAATGAACGCAGCGCTTGCGTGCATCAAATCGACGCTGTCGGAAATGGGCGTTCAGGCCGGCACCCCGGCCGCCGCTTGATCGCGTTTATCAATTCAGGAGCTTGAAAAAGCATGAGCACACCCAACACCCCGCTCACCATCAACGGACGCAGCTATGCCTGGCCCCAGGCCCCACTTGTGGTCATATGTGTCGATGGATCGGAGCCCGCCTACATCGAAGAAGCCATTAAAGCCGGTGTCATGCCTTACACGGCCAAAATGTTGGCCAAGGGCGCGGACCTGAGGGCGGATTGTGTCGTTCCGTCGTTCACCAACCCCAACAACCTGTCCATCGTGACCGGATGTCCGCCTGCCGTCCATGGCATTTGCGGCAATTTCATCCTCGACCCCGACACGGGCGAAGAAGTGATGATGAACGATCCCAAATACCTGCAGGTCGGCACCATCTTCCAGGCTTTCCATGACTCAGGCGCGAAAATCGCCGTGGTGACAGCCAAGGACAAGCTCCGCAAATTACTGGGCCACGGTCTCGATTTTTCTAGCGGCCGTGCTATCTGTTTTTCTTCCGAAAAAGCCGATCAGGTAAATCTGACGGAAAACGGGATTGAGGGCGTACTCGATATGGTGGGTATGCCGGTGCCATCCGTTTACAGCGCCGATCTGTCCGAATTCTTGTTCGCCGCAGGCGTCAAGCTGATGGAAACCCATCGGCCCGACATCATGTACCTGTCGACGACGGATTATGTGCAGCACAAGCATGCCCCTGGCAGTAACGGCGCCAACGATTTTTACGCCATGATGGATAGGTACTGGGCCAGGCTGGATGAACTGGGCGCCATTATCGCCATCACCGCCGATCATGGTATGAGCGCCAAGCACGGCGACGACAGCCAGCCCAAGGTCATCTATCTCCAAGAGGTACTGGACGCGTGGCTGGGCGACGGTTCATGCCGGGTGATCCTGCCCATTACGGACCCTTATGTCGTCCACCACGGCGCGCTGGGCGGGTACGCGACGGTATACCTGCCGGAAGACGCCGACGCGCTCGATCTTTGCAACCGTATTACTGGCATGGATGGCGTCGAAGTGGCGCTTACCAAGGCGGAAGCCTGCGAGCGTTATCAGTTGCCGCCGGAGCGTGTCGGTGACCTTGTGGTGATTTCCGTGGAAGATACCGCCATCGGCACCAGCCCGGAACGCCATGATCTGTCCGGCCTGAATGAACCGCTCCGGTCCCATGGCGGCCTTTCCGAACAACGCGTGCCGCTGCTTTTCAATGCGCCTGTCGATAGCAGCGTCGATCAGGACAAGGCCCGTAATTTTGACATTTTCGAGATCGCCCTCAATCACCTGAAAGGGCAAGAAGAAAGGATCGCGTCATGACCGCTTTAGCCAGCTCCTCCCCTGCCCCGCGCCATGAACCCATGCGCATTGCCGGGAAAATGGTGGAATCGGACCGAACGTTCGAGGTCTTCAATCCCTATACCGGTGATGTAGTCGGCACGGCCCCTTGCGCCAAACCCGAGCAAATCCGAGAGGCCTTTCAGATCGCAGCCGACTACAAACCGACGCTGAGCCGTTATGAGCGCCAGCAGATCCTGTTTCGGGCCGCGGAAATCCTCGAATCCCGCAAGGACGACATTTCAGATCTGATTACGGCTGAATGCGGTATCTGCAAGAAAGATTCGCTCTACGAAGTAGGCCGCGCCTATGACGTCTTTACGCTGGCAGGGCAGATGACGATCCTTGACGATGGCGAGGCTTTTTCCTGCGATATCACGCCTCAAGGCAAGCAGCGGCGGATTTTCACCACCCGCGATCCCCTGACGGCGATTTCCGCTATCACCCCTTTTAACCACCCCCTGAACATGCCGGCGCACAAGATTGCGCCGTCTGTCGCCACCAACAACTGCATGGTGCTGAAGCCGACGGAACTGACGCCACTGACGGCGCTAATCCTTGCCGATGTCCTCTATGAGGCCGGTCTGCCGCCGGAAATGTTCTCAGTCATCACCGGTCTGCCGGAAGACATGGGCGACGAGATGATCACTAATCCCCATGCGGAACTGATCACCTTTACCGGCGGCGTTCCGGTGGGCAAGATGATCGCCGAAAAGGCTGGTTATCGCCGCACGGTACTGGAACTGGGCGGCAATGCGCCCCTGATCATCATGGAAGACGCCGATCTCGCCAAGGCCGCCGATATGGCTGTTCTCGGCGCCACCAAGAATTCCGGCCAGCGATGTACTGCCGTCAAACGCATTCTGTGCGTCGAGTCCGTCGCCGATGAGTTTGCCGCTCTCGCGACCGAACGGGCGAAACAGATCAACTACGGCGATCCGGCAGACCCGAATACGGATATGGGAACCGTGATCCATGAGAATGCCGCCAAGCTGTTCGAAGCGCGCGTGAATGACGCCGTCGAGGCCGGAGCTGACCTGCTTTATGGTAATGATCGAGATGGGGCGCTCTACTCCCCCACGGTGCTCGATAATGTACCCTATGACTGCGAACTTGTACGCGAAGAGACCTTCGGCCCCCCTGTACCCATTATCCGGGTCAAGGATATCGATGACGCCATAACCGTCGCCAATTCCACCGCTTTCGGACTTTCATCTGGCATCTGCACCCAGGACTGGAGCCATATCCAGAAATGTATCGCCGAGCTGAGAACCGGCACGGTGAATGTTTGGGAAGTTCCGGGTTATCGCATCGAAATGTCACCTTTCGGCGGCGTCAAGGATTCAGGCCTTGGCTACAAAGAAGGCGTGATTGAGGCCATGAAGAGCTACACCACGGTCAAGACGTTCTCCCTGCCCTGGGGATGATTGATCTAACGCAGGACAGTTCCCTCGTCTCTGTGATAGAGTAATTTCCGGACCGGGGGAATTGTCATAAAGCAAGAGGTCATAATGCAGTGGAAAGATGAATTCAGTGTCGGTGTCGACGCCTTTGATAACGATCATAAAATCCTGTTCGATCTGGTCGAGCAGTTTGAACTGGCGCAAACGACGGGAAAGAGCGATGAGCATATCAACGCCGTCCTGGATTCACTCGTCGATTACACGAAAACCCACTTCAAACGCGAAGAGGACATGATGGAAAAGTACGGCTACACCGACCTGGCCCAACACCAGCATGCCCATACTCAACTCGCAGCCCAGGTTGCGGATTTCTGCAAGCGTTATGAAGACGGCGATCACTCTATTACCAACGACCTTATCGCCTTTATGAACAACTGGCTGCAAATTCACATCCTCGAGGAGGATATGCACTACAAGGAAACCCTCGGAGGGAAAGAACCTTAGGTTTTTCCTGATACCGGGAAAGAAAATAATAAAACCCGCGATCCAGTAGATTGCGGGTTTCATTTTTTAAATGTTCTGATAGTTTCTTTTTAAATTTTTATGAAAATTTCTATTCAGCATGGTAATGGCAAAATGAGTAGATTTCTAAACCGACGTAACTTCTTTAATGTCAGCGCGCTCCTGCTTGTCTTGCTTTGCGTGGGCAGCGTGGATACGGCTAGGGCGCAGCAAACAGGTGATGCCATCGTCGGCACCGTCACGCGCCTGCAGAAATCCGCTGTCGCCATGCAGGATGCATTTCCCCGCATTCTTGCCGAAGGCGATCCTATTTTGCTGGGTGATGTGATTTCCACCGGAAAAGGTACACGCCTGCACCTGACCATGATGGATGGCGCTGAAGTTACTCTCGGCGAAGGAACCATTTTCGTCGTACAGGAATACCTGATGACACAGGATGGCGGGAATGCCGTCATGCGTCTTCTCGAGGGCGCTTTTGTCGTCACCAGCGGCTCGCTGATGAAGCAAGCCAATGCCGAGTTTACGGTGGAAACCGAGATTGCCACCATCGGCATTCGCGGCACCACCTTCTGGGGCGGCTCGATTGATGGGAAGTTCTCGGTTCTGCTGCTCGATGGAAAAGGCGTTTATGTACAGACCCGGACTGGGAGCGTCGATCTTTCCACCCCCGGAGAAGGCACAAGCATTTCGGACGCAGATTCCGTCCCCGCAGCCCCAAAAACATGGCCACAGGAGAAAGTTGACCGGGCAAAAGCGACCGTTACTTTTGGCAATTAACAGATTAATTCCCTGTACTTCCGGGAGGATCACATGAGCGATAAATTGAAAACCATTTCCCCTGTCGACGGCAGCATTTACGTCGAACGGTCATACGCCAGCGATCAGGACATATCCGATGCGTTGGAATTGGCGAAGAAGGCACAGGAATCATGGCGCAACACGCCAATTACGGAACGTATCGCTCTTTGCACCAAAGCCATTGATGCTTTCGTTGAATCGACACAAGGCATCGCCGAGGAGATAAGCTGGATGATGGGCAGACCCATCAGTTCAACGCCGGGAGAAATCGGGGGGCTCGAAGAACGCGCCCGTCACATGATCGCAATAGCTGAACAGACACTCGCGGATATTCCCATTGCCGAAAAAGAGGGATTCACTCGCTTTATCCGGCGCGACCCTTTAGGCGTCGTCTTTGTCGTCGCTCCCTGGAACTACCCTTACCTGACTTCCGTTAATGCAATCATTCCGGCATTGATGGCCGGCAACAGTGTTATCTTGAAACACTCAGCCCAGACCCCCCTGTGCGCTGAACGATATTCCGAAATGTTCCGCCAGGCCGGTCTTCCGGAAGGCGTTTTCCAGTATCTTCACCTGACCCACGATGATACGGAACGGGTCATTCGCGCCTCCGAAGTCAACTATGTCGCCTTCACCGGATCGGTTTCCGGTGGTCATATGGTCGAGAAGGCTGCAGCCGGCCGCTTCATCGGCGTCGGCCTGGAACTGGGCGGCAAGGATCCGGCTTATGTCCGTGCCGACGCCGATTTGGCCCATGCAATCGAAAACCTGACCGACGGTGCATTTTTCAATTCAGGCCAGTCATGTTGCGGCATTGAACGCATTTATGTGCACGACAGCCTGTTTGACGGCTTCGTTGAAGGCTGCGCCGCCCTTGTCGGCCAGTACAATCTAGGCAATCCGTTGGAGAAGGACACCAACCTCGGCCCCGTCGTGAAGACTTCCGCTGCTGAATTCGTGCGCGGGCAAATCAGGGACGCTGTGGACAGCGGCGCTACAGCCCTGGTCGATCCGGCTGGATTTGATAAAGCTGCCGAAGGCACACCCTATTTGGCGCCACAGGTCCTGATCGATGTCGATCATTCCATGCGTGTCATGTCCGAGGAAAGCTTCGGACCCGTTGTCGGCATCATGCGGGTTGCCTCGGATGAGGAAGCCATCGAACTGATGAATGACAGCGAATACGGCCTGACGGCGGCAATCTGGACAACAGATGCAGATGCGGCCATTTCCATCGGGGACAGGATAAACACCGGCACCTGGTTCATGAACAGGTGTGATTATCTCGACCCGGCTCTCGCCTGGACCGGGGTCAAGGACTCGGGCCGGGGCTGCACCTTATCAGCTTTGGGGTACGATCATGTAACCCGTCCCAAATCGTTCCACCTTCGGACATCCATCTAACCGCTTATACCCGCAACGAGAGGAAAGATATGAGCAACATCGACAATCTGGTCAGCAACTGGAATTTTCCGACAGCCATGCGCTTCGGTATCGGCCGCATTTCTGAACTGGCGGATGCCTGCCGGTCTTTAGGCATGAAACGCCCCTTGTTGGTAACGGATCCGGGCCTTGCCGGTCTTCCCATGGTCAAGGACGCCATTGCGGCAAACGAGGCAGACGGTATGCCAACAGGCCTGTTCAGCGACATCAAGCCCAATCCTGTCGGCGCCAATGTCGATGCCGGTGTGGAAGCGTATAAATCTGGCAATCATGACGGTGTCATTGCCTTTGGCGGCGGCAGTGGCCTGGATGCGGGAAAAGCCATAGCCCTGATGGTTGGGCAAACGCTGCCGATCTGGGATTTCGAAGATGTCGGCGATAACTGGACCCGGGTTAATGCCGATGCCGTACCACCGATTATCGCCGTTCCCACTACCTCTGGTACGGGTTCGGAAGTGGGACGTGCTTCGGTAATTACCAATGAGGATACTCACCGGAAACTTATCATTTTCCATCCCACCATGATGCCCAGCATTGTTATCTGCGATCCTGCGCTGGTTGCAGGCCTACCACCGCATATTACGGCGGCTACGGGCATGGATGCCCTGGCCCATTGCCTGGAAGCCTACTCGGCGCCCAGCTATCATCCCATGGCGGAGGGGATTGCCGTTGAAGGCATGCGCCTGATCCGTGAGTGGTTGCCCAGGGCTGTCGAAGACGGCTCTGACATGGAAGCTCGCAGTCACATGATGTGCGCGGCCGCCATGGGTGCTACCGCTTTCCAGAAAGGACTGGGAGCAATTCACTCGCTTTCACATCCCGTTGGCGCCATTTACGATGCCCATCACGGGCTGAGCAATGCCGTCTTCATGCCCTATGTCATGCAGTTCAACCGCCCTGCCATTGAGGGCAAAATGGGACGCCTGGCCCACTTCATCGGCTTAAGTAATGCCAGTTTTGACGGCGTTATGGAATGGGTCATGGAGCTTCGCGAAACCTTTAACGTCCCGCACACGGCTGAGGAACTGGGCGTCGAGGAAAGCAGAATTGAAGAAATTTCAATCATGGCCGAGCAGGATCCTTCAACCGGAGGCAACCCCGTCAAGGCAAGCGCCGCCGAAATGCGCCAAATGCTGGAAGCCGCCATGGAAGGCCGCCTATAAAAAAATTTCCAACATTCCGTTTTCAAAAAGAAGAAAAAGCCGTCACTTCCCAGAATAAGTGACGGCTTTCTTTGATCGGGCGCACCCGGAAACTCAGAACCTGGCAAGCAGATACGGGGGAGGGAATGGGTGGTGTACCCGCTCGCCAGGCCTCTGACAACAACCCAAAAAAGCTTCCTTATCCGCAACAAAAAAGGTCGCAAGGGTTGCTGCTTTATATTTTAAGTTCGATCTCCCTCGTTGCTCGATACAGATGCTTCTAATAAGAAAGCAGCTGTACAAAAAAACGAGGTATTGAGCAGGCGGTAAGCCCGGGGGAGAGTTATAAACCGCCTGCTCAATCTGGTAACCTCAAGGAGGCTCCATTAACCTCTATCGGCAGTGATCGCTGCATATCAGTTATCACCATTCGATATCTCCTTTCTCCGCAATGTTCATGCCAAGAATGAACATTGTTTAATTCCAATACATTAGGGAGTTTGAACCACAAAAAGGCTCCCAATTTCTCATATTGGGAGGCTCAGTGTGGGATTCAATATTTCAAAATGAGAATTTTTACGATTTAGCCTTTTTTTATGGCGTCAACATATCCGCCAAAGGACGGGTCGGCCATCAAGGCCTTGCATCGGTCGAACCGATTGGTGGCATAGGCCCAGAAGTCATCTACCGGATTCTCGTTGGCATGCTGGATCAGTCCCCACAAGGTCCACAACAAATCGCTCAGGGCTTTATAAATCACCATGCGGCCGTATTCAGAGTCTGCCGGCGCACCGCCGCAATAGGCTTCCATCATTTCCCTGTCATGGTCATCAGAGAAACCGGCCTCGACAGACAAATCCCCCAGATCCCACATGGGATCGTTCATGCCGGAATATTCCCAATCGACGACCCACATGCGATCACCGTTATCGAGAAAGTTCTCGCACAACGGATCGCAATGGCATGGCGCCAATTGAATGGGCTGGGAATCAAGTGCAGCACGAACCCCCTCTGCCTCCTTGACGACATCATGGTAGCCTTCGGGCAGTTCCGCCCCTAGCTTGTCGAGGACGCCCAGATAATCATCGATCATGGAGAACAGTTCAAACCTGAATTCAAAGGTCTTGCCGCTCTGGTGCAGTTTGCGCAAAACCTCTCCTGCCCTTGCCGGTGCGCCCGGGGTCGCAGGAAATGTTTCGGGTGTCATGGTTTCACAACCGCCAATGAAACCGAATAACATCACGCCGTTTTCCGGATTGGCGTAGAGAACGTCCGCGCTGACCCCCGCTTCCGCTGCCACCTTGGCGTTATGGGCCTCGACCGCCCGGTCGATATACTCCTCGGTTCCCTCACCGGGAATACGCAGGATGACGGTATCATCCGGCCCGGAAACCTGGAAAACCAGATTTGTCAGGCCGCCAAGCCGGTCAAAGGTGAAAGAATCCAGATCCTTGCCGTCGAAGTAGGAAATTTCCCGGCAGGCAGTCTTTATTTTATCGTCCATTGCCCTCTCCCTGCATTTAAGCTTTGCCTTTACACCTACACTTTTACCCTGGCCATTGTAGGATCATACAAAGGCTCCAGATGAACCTGGCATGCCAAACGTTCCGTCGCCACTTCCAGCTCGTACTCACCTGACAGGATATACTCTTCCGTAACGCCCTCGGCATTTCGGATATAGCCGAAACCGATATTCTTGCCTACCGTGTACCCCCATCCGGCACTCGATAGCCAGCCGACGCGTTCACCATTGCGATAGATGGTCTCCCGCCCAAGCAGAACGTTCTCAACGCCATCCAGCGTAAAACAGGCCAACTGTTTGTTCTGAACCGCGCCTTTTTTACCGGCCACGGCTTCGCGACCCATGAACGGGGTATTTTTGCTCAATTTGACGGCCCACCCCAAACCGGATTCAAAGGGCGTGTAATCCGGCCCGATATCGGAACCCCAGGCGCGGTAACCCTTTTCAAGGCGAAGCGATTCGATCGTCCTGTAACCGGCATTGGCTATACCGTGTGCTTCACCGGCGGTCATCAGACTATCGTAGACTGCTAAGGCGTCGTTCTTGTTGCCATGCAGTTCCCACCCTAATTCCCCGGCATAGGTAATGCGCAGCGCCCGCACCGTAGCGCCGGCAATGGGCACTTCCCGACAATGCCCGAAAGGAAACGCCGCGTTGGAAACGTCAGCGCTTGTAACGCCGGAGAGAACATCCCGCGCCCGCGGCCCCATGAGCGAAAGCGTGAATCCCTCATCGGTGATATCCACCAGTTCAGCATCGCAATCAAAGGGAATATTGCGCCTGATCCATGTGAAATCATGGGTTCTGAATCCCGTGCCTGTAACGATGTAATAGAGATCGTCAGCAAACCGCGCAACGGTCAGATCGCATTCGATACCGCCCCGCTGGTTCAGCATCTGGGTATAGGTGACGCGTCCGACCGGTTTGTCTACGTTATTGGCGCATATCCAGGACAACGCCTTCTCCGCATCGGGACCGCGCATTTCGAACTTGGCGAACGATGACTGATCGAACAGGCCGACCCGCTCGCGCACGGCCTTGTGTTCTTCACCGACATGCTCAAACCAGTTCTGGCGCAGGAAGGAATACTCGTCCTTTGGTTCGACGTCGTCCGGAGCAAACCAGTTGGGACGCTCCCAGCCCATTTTTTCACCAAAGCAAGCGCCCTGCCCTTTCAGCCTGTCATAAAGTTGCGATGTTCTGAGGGGGCGACACGATGTGTGCTCTTCAAACGGCCACGGCAGGGTGTAATGTTTGCCATAAAGCTCTAACGTCCGGTTCCGCACCCAGTCGATTTCCTGGTGGTGCGGTCCGAATCGCCTGATGTCCACAGGCCCCAAGTCCATAGGCGGCTCACCCGCCATGATCCATTCCGCCAGGGCCTTACCCGCGCCGCCGCCGGAAGCGATGCCGAAGGCGTTAAATCCTGCGCCCACATAAAAATTCTCCACCTCGGGCGATTCACCCAATATGAAATTACCGTCGGGGGTAAACGATTCAGGGCCGTTGATCAGTTCCTTGATTCCGGCGTCTTCAAGCAAAGGCACCCGTTCCATGCATTGCTCGATCGCGGGTTCGAAATGTTCCCAGTTGGAATCAAGTAAGGTGAAATGGAATCCTTCGGGAATGCCGTCATTCGCCCATGGAATGGGATTAGGCTCATAGACGCCGGCGACCAGCCCGCCAACTTCTTCCTTGAAGTAAATACGCCGGTCGGGGTCACGAATGGTTGGCATGTCGCGCGGCAACCCTTCGATGGGTTCGGTAACCATGTACTGGTGCTGCACAGATACGAGCGGCACATTCACACCCGCCAATGCCCCCACTTCCCGCGCCCATTGCCCACCGCAGTTCACCACGTATTCACAGGTAATATCCCCTTCGGAGGTAGAGACCTCCGTCACACGACCGTTACTCACATGAACAGCCGAGACGCCACAGTCCTCAATGATCCTGACACCGTTGCTGCGGGCGCCTTTCGCCAGGGCCTGGGTGATGTCCGAGGGGTTAGCCTGGCCGTCCGTCGGCATAAAGCAACCGCCAGCCAGATCGGTGCCGTCCATAACTGGCCAGAGTTCCATGCATTCTTCGGGGTTCAATATTTCCATTTCCAGGCCGAAGCTGCGCGCCATAGTCGCCTGTCGCTTGTAGTCAATCATGCGTTGATCGTTTGTAGCGAGACGCAGACAGCCGCTCATTTTCCAACCCGTAGCCTGACCCGTTTCCTGTTCCAGGCTGTCGTACAGTTCGACGCTGTATTTGAGAAGCTGCGTTACATTGGCGTTCGAACGCAACTGCCCGACAAGGCCGGCGGCATGAAACGTCGAGCCGCTGGTCAACTTCGCCCTTTCAAGCAGGACGACATCTTTCCACCCCATTTTTCCGAGGTGATACGCCGTGGAACACCCGATGATGCCCCCCCCAATGATGACGACACGGGCTTGTGTCGGAAATGTAGCGTTATCGCTCATAATTTCTTGAATTCCCCATAAGCAACCTCGAATGCGTCGAGGTTTTCTTGCGTGTATGCAACGTAATCAACATCCAGATCGAGATGGATTTCGGAAACCATGCTCCACATGGCTTCCCTGAGGTGTGAGGCCGCCCGAAACGCCTTGAACCTGCGCCAGCGGTAATCAGTGGCTTCCTCTCCATAATACGCTTCAAGCATCCGCCGTTCGGCCTCTTCTGGCAACTGGGCGTTGGAAGAGATATTGGCGAGATCGAACAGGCGTGCGCCATACCCCGAGTGCTCCCAATCGATGAGCCATATTTTGTCGCCTGTATCGATGAAGTTGGCTGGCAACAGATCGTTATGGCAGAACCTGAGTTCGACAGGACCGATAGCCTTTTCCAGTTCATCGTTGATATCCATGTATTTGCCAAGTTCAGGAATCATGCGGCTGTTGCCGTCGCGCAGGATCTGCGCGTAGCTCCGGTGCAGGCGAAACACCCAGAAACCAAGACAAGGCCCAACGATATGGTACTTGCCCTCTTCGTGGAGCTGTTTGACCAATGGCACAATCCTGAGCAGGTTATCGACATTGCAGACATCCTCTGCGTCATAGGTTTTGCCATCGACGAAATCGAGAACCATGATGCCCGGCTCATGATGGTAGATACCGGGCGTCAGGTCGATGGCGTGGGCGGCATTCAGGCCGGCCAGTTCGTTGAAACGCATGACGCAATGGACCGGCTCGTCATCGCCAACCATGCGTACGACATAACGTTTCCCCTGGTCTGTGACCGTGAAATTGAGGTTGCTCAAACCGCCGCTTAGCGGCTCGATCTCCACCTCGCCCTGCCAACAGGAAAGATTGCGAACCTGGTTTTTTACAGTTTCATTATCCATGATCAATCCCTTGTCTTATTCCAATCCCAGTTCCTGCTTGCGGCGCTTCGCCCAGGCCCCGATCAGGCGATCAGCGATAATGGCGATAAAGGCTACGCATACGCCCGCCACCAGGCCGCGCCCTGTATCTGCCTTGGTTAGCGCGATATAGACTTCCTGACCCAGTTCGCGTGTGCCGACCAGGGCCGTGATAACCAGCATGGAAAGCGCCATCATGATGGTCTGATTGATTCCCAGCATGATCTCCGGAAGCGCGATCGGAAGCTGCACCTTCCACAATATTTGCCGTTTGGTGCATCCGGCCTGGGTTGCGGCCTCAATCAGGGCCGGCGGAACGTTCCGGATACCATGATCGGTATAACGGATCGCCGGCACGATGGCATAGGCAATCACCGCCAGCATGGCGGCAAAATCACCGACCCGGAACAGCATGACAACCGGCATCAGGTAGACAAAACTGGGTAGCGTCTGAAGCGTATCGATCACGACGCCGACAATCCGGTGAAGCCGCTCATTGCGGGCTGCCGCCATACCGATTGGAATACCGATCAGGCAAACGATAATTACCGCAATTCCGCAAAGGTATACCGTCACCATGGCCTTGGCCCAAAGACCGACCGCGGCGATAAAGACGGTTAAAAGCCCCGTCAACAATGACAGACGCCAGCCGCCGAGCTGATAGCCCGCCAGGGCGACAAGGCCGACAACCCCGATCCACGGCAATGACAGCAGGAAGCGCTTGAAGGGGATCATCAGGTTCAGAAGCAGGAAGTTCTTGATCGCGTCCAACTGGTCGAAATAATTGACGTTGATCCACTTCACAACATCCCCCCAGAAGGATCCCGTTGTGATCTTGAGCGCATCGGGTACCGCATTCATGGCTGGCGTAAACAGGCCCAATATCCAAGTAACGGCAATGGTGATAAGCGTGATGACGAGGAAGGGATGACGTTGAAGCCAGTTTCCGGCCTGCTCGCCATGAACGGGAGGCGGACGGCGTGACAGGGCCTGCGACAGACGATCCATGGCAATCGCCAGCAACGTGATAGCCAGGCCGGCCTCAATACCCTCGCCGATCTGCAGGCGCTTCAAGGCGCTCAGGACGTCAAAACCCAATCCGCCGGCGCCGATCATGGAAGCGATAATCACCATGTTCAGCGACAGCATGACGACCTGGTTTACGCCAACCATCAGGGTATGGGTAGCCGAAGGTAACTGAACCTTCCACAGAAGTTGTCGGCTGGAGCATCCGGTCATGCGGCCCGCTTCTGTTACCTCTTCCGGCACCTGATCAAGGGCCAGCATGGTAACGCGCACCATGGGCGGCATTGCGTAGATGATCGTTGCGATCATGGCGGAGACTGGACTGAAACCGAATAGAATCAGGACCGGCACCAGATAGGCAAAAACCGGCACTGTCTGCATCAGGTCCAGGATTGGCATCAACACCATCCGGAAACGATAGGACCGGTAACCGGCGATCCCCAACAAAAGCCCGCCTATCACGCCGAACGGCACGGCGATGACGATCGACGACAAGGTCACCATGGCGCTGTCCCATTGGTCGAACAGGGCAAGATAGAGGAAACAGACGCCGACGAGCGCCGCCAGTTTCCAATCCTTGGCGTAACGGCCCAGAAGAACGATGGCGACGATCAGGGCAATCCAGGAAAGACGCGGGAAGACCTGGACGGCGTAACTCCCCTGTCCTTGTAGGAAGCCGGTGGACAGCAGGCTACGGGCAATGTTGTAAGGTTGCTCGATCAGCCAGGACAAGAACCGGGTCAGTTCCTTGAAGGTAAACAGGCCAAGATCGAAGCTGTCCAGCAGCCACTTCATAAAATCGCTGATCCAGAAGCGGATGGGAATGACCATGGCCCGGGGGTACTTGAACGCCCAGGGCATCAGGTCTTTCAGGAAATAAAGCACGATTACCGCCAGCAGCATCACACCCCACGCCAGCAGCCACTTGTTCAAGCGTATCTGCTGGTTACCCGAAGCCGTGGGGGAAAGCGCTGTCATGCTTTTTCCTCTGCATCGGTCAGGGAATCGATTACCGCTTCGCGACTCAACTCGCCGACAATCGCACCCGTTTCATCGGTAACGGAGAACACATCCCCCTTGGCCATATCGGCGGCACGCGACACCAACGCTTCGATGCGGGTTGTGGCGGACGTGGTCTCTGAGTATGTATCTCTGCTCTTGGGCGACATCATGGCGCCTGCGCTCAGCACCTTGGCGCGGGGAATACCGCGGGTAAATTCACGGACATAATCCGTCGCCGGTGATAGCACCAGTTCTTCCGGCGTGCCGATCTGAATGATCTCTCCGTCCTTCATGATGGCGATCCTGTCCGCCAGTCGAATCGCTTCATCGAAATCATGGGTGATAAAAACAATCGTTTTGTGCAACACGTTCTGAAGCCGCAGGAATTCATCCTGCATTTCGCGACGGATCAGGGGATCGAGAGCCGAGAACGGCTCATCCAAGAACCATACGTCCGGCTCCACTGCTAAAGATCGCGCTATGCCGACCCGTTGCTGCTGCCCGCCGGAAAGTTCCCTCGGGTAGTAATTCTCCCGCCCTTCAAGGCCCACAAGTTCGATGATCTTGAGTGCCCGTTCTTCACGCGTCTGGCGGTCGACGCCCTGCACTTCTAGAGGAAAGGCAACGTTGCCAAGCACGGTCCGATGGGGAAGCAGGGCGAAGTGCTGGAACACCATGCCCATCTTGTGGCGGCGCATGTCGATGAGTTCTTCATTGCTGACTTTCATCAGGTCCTGTGCATCGAACAGGATTTCACCCGCTGTCGGGTCAATCAGACGGGTCAGGCACCGTACCAGCGTCGATTTTCCCGACCCTGAAAGCCCCATAATGATGAAAATCTCACCTTCATGGACATCAAGATTGGCATCCCTGACAGCACCGATGAAGCCGCCGCCGGCCAACTCATCAGCGCCCGGCGTCTTCCCGCCTGCAAATAAATCCTTCGCGCCGTCGCCAAACACTTTCCAGACGTTCCGGCATGAAAGTTTTACGGGTTTATCCATGGGGCTCACCATATCAATTCAAGTCACAAGCAGACCGTCACGAGGTTAACCTGATAGCCTCGATACATCATTGATAGAAAGATTAGCGAGATTCCCGCTGGTTTAGAAGGACAGTCACATGTGTGACCATCCTTCATAACCATTGAAAAGCCTTTACTTAATCCATTCGGACCAGCGAGCCTTGTTGTTGCTCATCCACTCAGCGACAACATCCTCGACGGAACGTCCGTTGAGGTCGACTTCCCCAACCATGGCGCTCATCTCGGCATTATCGATGTGGAAAGCACGAACCGCTTTATAGGCGCCCGGCCATTTCTTTTCGCCGTCTTTCCAGCCGACCTTCTTGATCCAGCCGAAAGGCTTGCCACAGTCATAGGCCATATTCGGGTTGATACCCCAGGACGGGTCGTTGTAGCACTCGTCCGTATAGGTTGGGAATTCAACCCATTCACCTTCAAACTTGGCGACAGCCCAGTGCGGTGCGTAGATCCACAACAAGATCGGATCCTTGCGCTGATAGGCGGATTCAAGTTCAGCGAACAGGGCGGCATCCGTTCCGGCGTGAACCACTTCATAATCCAGACCAAGGGCTTCGACTCGTTCGTCGTCATACCCACCCCAAGTCACGGGTCCGCCAAGATAACGTCCGCTCGGCGCCGTTTCAGGCGTCGAGAACGCTTCCGCGCAATCGTTCAACGCATTCCAGTCCGGCAGACCGGGGCAGCGTTCCTTCATGTAGGACGGGTACCACCACTCTTCCTTGGCATCCATGCCGGTCTCGCCAAGATCAACGGTCTTACCCGTCGCAAGCGAAGCTTCCATGGCGTCCTTGCCGGTGGTTTCCCACATTTCCATGGCAATATGCAGATCGCCGGATTCAAGACCGGCAAACTGGGCGATGTAGTCCGCCTGGACCAGTTCGACGTTGTAACCGGCTTCCTTTAGAACCGATGCCATGATGTTGACCGTCAGGTATTGGCCGGTCCAGTCATGCAGCGTGAGTTTAATGGGATCGGTCGATTCAACGCCAGCCACAGCCTTTGTCGATACTGCGCCGAACATGCCGACAGCAGCCACCAGCCCCACAATGGTGCGAAAAATGTTTCTCATTTAAAACCTCCCTAGATGTGAGGAAGCAACAAAATGGTTGTTTCTTTAACAAAAGCATTGCCCTCACTAAGGAAATAATGCCGCTCCTCAACAAACAGAGTCAACAAAATTTCAACATAAATTGGAATTTTTTGTTGAATTAATGTGTCTTTGTGTGGTTTTCTAACTCAAATCCAACAAAATCAACAGGTATCACCTCATAATGCTGCATCCAACCAAACGACAGACGGATATCCTGAAAGCTGTCAGGCTTTTTGGAACCTGTTCGGTCGGAAAACTTGCAGAAGACCTGGGCGTTTCCGATGAGACAATCCGCCGTGATGTCCGGGGGCTCGTCAATGAGGGGTTGGTAATGAAGGTACATGGCGCCATTGTCGTGCCGGATTATCTTCGGGAAGATCCTTTCACGCTCCGCATGCAGGAAAACAGGGATGAAAAGCTCCGCATAGCAGCCCAGGCATCGGAAATGGTGGAAAACGGCAATTCCCTGATGCTCGATACAGGCAGCACGACGGTCTATGTTGCCCACGCCTTGTCGTCGCACCGGAATTTGTTCGTGGTGACGAATTCCGTCGAGGTCGCCCGCTCTCTCGCAGGCAAGAACGATAACCGGGTGTATATGGCAGGCGGGGAATTACGCGCCGATGACGGCGCGGCGTTTGGTGAAACAGCAACCAACTTCGTCGAACAGTTCCAGGTGGATATAGCCTTCCTGTCCATTGCCGCCATTTCCGCGGAAAACGGGCTTATGGATAGCGAGTTGTGGGAAGCCGATTACAGCCGAACCGTCATGCAACAGGCAAAAAGGGTCATCATCGTTGCCGATCATTCCAAGTTCGAGCGGCGCGCCCTCGTCAAGGTCTGCAACTTCGACAGGGTCGATACCCTGGTTACGACCAAAGAACCGCCACGCGCCATTGCCGAACAGCTTGCGGCGGCAAATGTCGACGTCGTCATCGTCTGATCGTTTTCAGGCCCTAAAACGCTCACCTGCCGGATCATAGATCGGTCCGTCATAGCGTATGGCGGCAACGCTCTCGCCATAGACTTCGACCTGATAGTCCTCATGCCCTGCTTCGCCGGCGGGCACATAACCCATGACAATGGGCTTGCCAATGGTATGACCGAAATCGGCGCTGCAGGAAACGCCCAGCACTTTGCCGTTGCGCAAGATGGCTTCACCGCCGTTTACGGGGGCTTTTTCCTGCAACTCGAAAGTACATAGATACTGGTCCGCACCGTTGTCACGAATCGCCTCCAGGGCGGCGCGCCCGATAAAGTCCCCTTTTTTCCAGGAAATCAGGCGTTCCATACGGGCATGATACGGGCTGTAATCGGGCGTCACGTCCGCCGCCCAGGCGACCAGACCTTTTTCCATGCGCAACGTATTGATGGCACGATACCCCGCGTCCCGGATACCGAATTCTCCGCCAGCTTCATGGAGTACCGTGTAAACATGAATGGCGTACTCCGAAGGAATATGCAGCTCGAAGCTTAGCTCGCCGGTAAAGGCGGTACGCATGGCCAGCACCGGCGCAGCTCCAATCGTCAAGCGGGCGGATTTGGCGAACGGCAGCGCAGCATTATCGACGGCTTCCTCGGCAACGCTCGTCAGAACGTCCCGCGACTTGGGGCCGCACAAGTTGATCACAGCATAGCCAGAGGTGACGTCGACGGTCTGAACCGATCCGTCTTTGGGAATGTGCTGTCTGATCCAGCCGAAATCGTGATCGCCATAAGCCGTGCCGGTTACGGCATAGAAATGATCTTCGCCCAATCGGCAGAAGGTCAGGTCGGCTTCAATGCCGGCGTTCTCGTTCAGCATCTGCGTATAGATGACACTGCCGACAGCACGGTCCAGATTGGAGATACAGAGATTCTGTAGGGCACCCAGCGCGCCCGGCCCCTTGATATCCATTTTGGCGAAAGAGGACTGGTCGATCATGGCGACGGAGTCACGTACGGCCTTGTGTTCATTTCCGACATGCTCGAACCAGTTGGGCCATGTAAACGACGGCTCATCTATGGGCGTCACGCCTTCGGGGGCAAACCAGTTAGGACGTTCCCACCCGGCTTTGGAGCCGAAAACGGCGCCGTTTTCCTTCAACACGTGATAGAGGGGACTGTGACGGATGTTGCGGACGGACTGCTGCTCGGAGACCGGCCACTTCATGTCGTAGTGTTTGGCGTAAATCTCGACGGCGCGGTCGTACATGAACCTGTCCGTATTGTGGTGAAAGTGGAACCTCCTGACGTCGAGGGGCCAGAGATCCCGCTTCGGCCTGCCATCCATGATCCATTCCGCCATGACGGCCCCGGCGCCACCGGCGGCGGCAATACCGTAGATAAAGCCACAAGCCGCAAAGACATTGTCGTATTCAGGTGACTTGCCCATGACGAAGTCACCGTCCGCCGAAATAGGAATCGCGCCATTTATCATGGTGCGCACGCCAACTTCGTTGACGATGGGCGTTCTGATAGCAGCGTTCTTCGCCAACGGCTCGAACCGGTCGTAGTTTTCCTGAATGAGTTGCTGGTCCCAGCCGTCTGGAATCCCGTCCCGGGCAAAAGCCGGTGTGTTGTCCTCATAACCGCCAACGACGATGCCACGCACTTCGGGTTTGTAATAGAGCCGTAAATCCGGGTCACGCACGGTCGGCATGCCCGGCGGCAGATCGGGGATGGGATCCGTCACCAGGTACTGGTGCTCGACAGCAAAGGCTGGCGTCCGGCACCCCAGAATCTTGCCGAGCTCGTGCCCCCACATGCCGCTGGCGTTTACAACGATCTCCGCCTCGACGGTTCCCTTGTCCGTTTCAACGGCGGTGACCGTGCGGTCATCATAGCTGAAACCGGCCACCCGGCAGTCCTGCACGAATTTTGCGCCGCGTTTTCTGGCCCCGATCGCCAGGGCCTGGCACAGGCTGGCAGGATCCACGTAGCCGTCCGAATCCAGATAGGCCGAACCCACGACGCCTTCCGTCGACATGATGGGGAAAAGCTCTTTCGTTTCCTCCGTTGTCAGCAACTGCATATCGAGACCGAAGGACTTCGCCGTCGTCACGGCTCGTTTGTATTCCATCATGCGGTCATTGGAGGCGGCGATCCGCAGGCTACCGACCTTTTTCCAGTCGATAGCCTGGCCGGTATCGGTTTCAAGCTCGTCATAAAGCTCGATGCTCCGCTGCAGCATGCGCGTTACATTCTGGGAGGGTCGTAACTGACCAACCAGTCCCGCGGCATGCCATGTTGCACCGTGGGTCAGTTGGAACTGCTCAAGCACCAGGACATCATCCCAGCCCAACCGCGTCAGATGGTAGGCGATTGAGCAGCCGATAATGCCGCCACCGATGATGACGACGTGAGCCGATTTCTGAAGTTGTTCGTTGGTGTCAGACATTTTCCCTCCCGAGCTAGCGGGAAAATCATCAACCACGTTTCAGGGATTCGTCAACCGAAATGAATTTGCCTTAACGGCGAACCGCCATGCCGGGAATGACTTTCCGCTCAATCCAGTTTCTGATCTCAAGCGTCCTGACATCATCATCCAGAACATCGGAATCAACGCCCAGCTTCCATGCCAAATCGTAACGGTCGGGGTTGGCATGCAGGGTTTCCATGTCCGCCGCCAGGGCCTGCCCCTCCTCTACCGTGCGATAGAATCCCCCCTCGATCATGATATCGGTGTAGAGCGTGGACAGCCGCGCCATGTGGAACAGATCAAACTCCGGGTGGTACTGCACGCCCCAAAAATCCGTGCCACTCACGGAAAATGACAACGCCTGGATCACACTGTGATTGTTTCCGGCCAACACCACAGCACCAGTGGGGACATGAGTAACTTCATCCAGGTGAATGCAGGGAGAATCGAACACGGCGGTCTTGCCCTGAAACATGGGATGGCCCAGGCCTTCCGCTGTCAGGGTAATTTTACGGGCTATCCCCACTTCCCTGTCGTTGTGGCACCTGGCGACGATGCCACCCGCGGCAATAACGGCGATTTGCAATCCCCAGCAACTGCCAAGAATAGGCACACCAGTCTTGAAGATTTCCCGCACAAGATCGATCTGGCGCGTCACGGACAGATCATCGTGATAGGCATGCAGCCCGGAACCGCCGATGACAATGCCGTCGTAAGAGGCTAAATCACTGCCGGTCGGCAGCTTCTCATTCACCTCGGCGCCGAAAACCTTGTCGATGTGAACGCCCGGGCAGACGTCTTTTAAGGATTTTTCGTACCGGCCGCCTGCACTCAGGGTTCCATGAGATTCGACAAGTTCGCAGCGCGCGCGGAGGTTTCCTTCAACCAGCAGGATTCTCGGTGTCAGAGGCATGTTATGTCACCGCCTTGCCAGCATTGTCGGGAAAACCAGCTTGTCGATCCAGTTCTTGACCTCCAATTGGCGCACACCCTGATCCATGATGTCATCGTCGATACCGAGCATCCAGGCGATATCGTATCGGGTGGGATCGTTGTGCAGTGTTTCAAGAAGCTCGACAAAAGCTTCGGCGTCTTCCGTTGTTTTGAAGAAACCAAGTTGTTTCAGCTTTTCTATCCTGCACCAGGTCAGCCGCGCCATTTCCCGCAGATCATATTCAGGATGGTACTGCAGACCCCAGAACGTTCCGCCCTGGTGGATGACGGAGACGGACTGGATCGCGGTGAAGGCGTTGCCACTCAAGCTGACGCTGCCCGGCGGCAGATGCGTTATTTCGTCAACATGGCTGATGAAAGCATCAAACACCGTCGCCTTGCCGTCATACAGCGGATGTCCCCGGCCTTCCGGCGTCAGTTGTATTTTGCGGGCAATGCCCATTTCCCGCCCATTGGGATTAGCCTGAACCAGTCCGCCGGCAGCGACAACGGCGATCTGCGCCGCCCAGCAACTCCCGAACCCTGGAACCTTTGCGGCAAAGGATTCCCGGGCAAGGTCGATCTGCGCCCTCACTTCGGGAATGTCCTCAAACACACACAAGCTGCAGCCCGTCCAGGCGACGCCGTCATATTGCGATAATTCAGCGCCCTTGGGCAGGGAGGCACCTGGATCACTTGGATAGAGAATATCGACCGAGCAGTCCGGTGCATAGGTTTCCAGCATGGCCTTGTACTGAAAGCCTGCTGTCGTAGCCCCACCCGCTGCAAGTTCTTCGCGGGCGGATTTCACGTAACCGTCTATTACAAGAAACCGGGGCTCCAAACCCATATGTTTGTCCTCTTCTAAAAATCAGGCCGAAGCATCAGCCAGGGCATCAATAGTGGCCGGCAGGTCGGCATGGCTGGCGCAGATAGCATCCGCCGTTGTCGTATCCTTGTCATTATCGCGTGTTGCCGTGAACAAAACAGCCTTCATGCCCAGAGCCTGCGGGCCCTTGACGTCATTATGATCGCGATCACCGATATGCACCATTTCTTCAACGGCAACGCCCAACTGCTCGGCGGCGGAATGGAACATGCTGGGATGGGGCTTCGAATAGCCGACCTCGTCTGAAAACGCGAACCCCTTAAAGAATTCCCTTAAACCGTGTTTATCCAGTAGATCACGCAGTCCGGCCCCGGGCGTAACAATGGCATCGGAAACGATCGACAGGGCATAACGCTGCGACAAATCGGCCAAGGCGTCACGAGCCCCTTCGATAGCATCCGGGAAGATGTTTACTTCCATATAGCCCAGGTCCTTGATGACCTGCTCCCTAGCGTCGCCCGGCAAACGACGGCCCAAGCCACCCAGAATAACATCCAGCCGTTCCTCGACGAGCCAGGTGACGGAATGCTGTTTCCAGACATTGTTGAAGGCGGCATCCGCCACATCGAATGCCAGTATGACGTCTTCAAGCGATATCGGTTCGATGGCATTCAGCGCCTGCCAGACGACATGACGGCGTTCATCGCGCTTGCTCCGCATGCCTTGTGCCTGCCGTTTGGGTTCATCGGAATCGTCATGGATCAACGTATCCCAAAGATCAAATGTGACGGCCTTGATTTTTGCCACCTGTCCCTCCTCCCCTGTCATGAACACTACATAGTCAAAAATCGATCATTAAGACATCGTCTGTAACAATCGTTTCAGGTGATCTAAGTGGTTTCAGGTAGTTCGTCAACGTAAAACAACCCATAGGCTGTTTTGGATATCGATCAGGAAACTGGACGCCATTTATCGAGCAGCTTTTCCCCGGCTTCTATCTGGCTTCTATTCATGGTTGCCTTCAGCTTATCCAATGCCTCAATCGGATCATAATCCGGATTTTCGGACATCACCGTTTCACGGTCCCTGGCAGATAGTGAATACCAGAGATAAGAATTCACCTTGTCTTCGCGCACGCCATAGCCAGTTTCATACATGCGGCCGATGAGAAATTGCGCTACAGGTTGCCCCCCGTCAGCGGCCTCCCGATACCATTGCAATGCCTTGGCAGGATCATTTTCCACGCCAAGGCCACGCGAGTAGAGAGTGCCAAGAGCATACTTGGCGTCCCGGTTCCCACCTATTGTTGCCGCCCTTCCATACCAGCGGGCGGCCTCGGCAAAATCCTGGTGTACGCCGATGCCTTTCTCAAGCAACCTGCCGAACTGGTATTGCGCAATCGCCTCACCTTGCCTTGCGGCGCGTTCGAGCCACGTTGCAGCGACAACGGGATCCCGGACCAGTTCATGGGCATTCAGGTATAAAAGGCCCATTTGAGTTTGGATTTCAGCATCGCCGGCAGAGGCGCGCGCTTCAATTTCCTGCACGCTTTCCGAAAATTCTCTGCGGATGACCATTTCTTCATCCTCGGCGAGACCGCCAAGAAAGAAATATGCCGCCCACGCAGAGGCAGCAATACCGAGAAGGAGTATGAAAACAACAAGCCGCATGGGCAGGATCATACTCCGAAGTTATTCAGGAAAAGAATATAAAACAGGTGATACTTGAACTTAACCGGGAACAGTTATTGTCCCATGTTGTGTTCGTACTGCCCCATCAATTCATCCGGGGAACGTCGTGGATCAGGTTGGTTATAGCAGGTGACTTTCCCAATCGTTTTATAGCAATAAACGTTGGGCTTGATCAGAACCTCGTCCTCGACACAATAGGTAAGGCCACGTTCTGTTCGGATATAGGAACAATCCTTATTGCTCGCCCATGAAATCAAATGGTCTGTCGCCGTCTTGTCAGACATAATCGTCGAGACTCCCTCGACGGTCAGGAACGTACCGCAACCGGATAATCCGAGTGTCACGAGAGCAAGGAATGCAAATCGGAGAGCAAATGAATGTGTCTTTTTCACCCTGAAACTCCACAGGAACTTCCATATTATATACTATCAACTTATCAGCTTTACGGTTAACGCAGGGTTAAGGCGCGCTTGTCATTGACGCAGCAGGAAGCGATAAACCATCATGTATGTTAGTAATGCCATGTAAATTGAAAGGTTAGCTTCATGCCTGCGCTCGTCCCCCCTGTTTGTGATTTTGGCTGGAAAGCTCCGGATTTTTCACTCCCGGGGACCGATGGTAAAACTTACGCCCTTTCCGATGTTTCCGGTGAACATGCAACTCTGGTGATGTTCATCTGCAATCACTGCCCCTATGTCCGTTCCATCATTTCTCGACTGGTATCGGATTGCACCCTACTGCAGGACAAGGGTATCGGCATTGTCGCCATTAGCGCCAATGATCCGGCAACGTATCCCGCCGATTCATTCGACAACATGAAGGTTTTTGCCGAGGAAAACGCCTTTACATTTCCCTATCTGTTTGATGAGTCACAGGACACAGCCAGAATCTATGACGCCATTTGCACACCTGATTTTTTCGGTTTCAACTCTGATTTGGCGTTACAATACCGCGGACGGTTTGATGCATCTGGATCCGACTTCGACGCCCCGCCTTCACGCCGGGAACTCTATGAGGCCATGTGCCAGATCGCGG
>CAYFMQ010000003.1:105935-150041 GCA_964344255.1 uncultured Thalassospiraceae bacterium | reverse complement strand
CCCCCAAAAACCAGACGGCAAGTATCGGCTGCTCCATAAAGTGGCGTGAATGACTCTCCACAAGCCACTGATATCTCTTTGATAATTTAGCGGGTTTGTTCTTGCGTCAGGAGCGTAAGATGTTTGCCTTCCTTCAAGGGAATCACTATTTTACCGGACCGGCAGGGTCCGAAACGTTCGCCTGCCGAATTAGACAAGGAGTTCGGTTCATTGGGCGAAAATTCAGATTCCAGCCTGTTACGGGAAATCGATGAGGAACTGCGGCAGGAACACTATTCCAAGCTGTGGTCGCAGTATGGAAAGTATCTCATCGCCGCCGCCGTACTGCTCGTCGCCAGCGTTGCCGGTTACAAGGGCTGGCAGTCATACGACATGTCCAACCGCAGCGAATTGGCCGAAAGGTTTTCCCTGGCCGTTGGCGATGAACTGAACGGTAACCTTGACGCCGCCCATCAGGCATTCAGTGCATTGGGTTCAGATGCCTCAGGCGGATTTGAGATGCTGGCGCGATTTCGGGCCGCTTCAACACTATCACAGCAAGGAGACTTGGCTGGCGCTGCGGGAATTTATGAATCCCTATCTGGTGACTCAAGCATCGATCAGCAGTACCGGGATATTGCGCTGCTGCTTGGCGTCATGAACGAATTGGATAGCGCCGATCCTGCTGATATAGTGTCAAGGCTAGCGGCGCTGACAGCTGATGATAATCCCTGGCGATTTTCCGCCCGTGAATTAAGCGCTTTGGCCGCAATACGAAATGGTGATCGTCAAAAAGCCAGTGAACTTTACACACAGATCGCCTCGGATAATTCAGCGCCAGCTACCATGCGTTCAAGAGCACAGGAAATCCTTGACGCACTCGGCGCTCCTTGACGATAAACGCAAACCGGCTGCAATAAAGAACCCGGAGAAGAGACTTGATGTTCCGCAATACAATTCTTGTCGTTTTGTTATTGATGCTGACCGGTTGTGACATGTTTATAACCGAGGATGAAATCGTCCTGCCAGGCAAGCGCATTCCGGTTCTGCTACATCAACGATCCATTTCCCCTGACCCCTCCCTTGCCGATGAACGAATCCTGCTGCCCGCGCCAGAGCCAAACGCGAATTGGCCCCAATCCGGCGGCTACCCCAACCACGCCATGCATCACATGCAGATCGGCGATGCCGTTGCTCACAGGTGGACGGCCAATGTCGGTTCAGGCGCCGGGGATGAAGAACGGTTTGTCAGCACCCCCATCATCGCGGCCGGCAAGGTATTCGCCCTCGATGTCAGCTCCCGGCTCAGCGCCTTTTCCTCTGCGGACGGAGACGATCTCTGGTCGATTGAACTGACCCCGGAAGCCGAAGAGGATGACGGCCATATCTCAGGCGGCCTCGCTTATTACAAGGGGCGGGTTTATGTAACGACCGGTTTTGGTGATGTCATTGCCGTGGACGGCGAAACGGGCCAGGAAATCTGGCGGGAATACGTAAGCGGTCCGATGCGTTCAGCCCCCTCCGTTCGGAACGGACGGGTCTATGCCCTGACCATCGACAGCAGGCTGGTAGCCCTCAGGGCTGATAACGGCGAGATTCTGTGGACCCATGCCGGGGTTGGCGAACCGGCAAGTCTGCTTGGTGGCGGCAGCCCGGCTATCGACGGTGGCTTTGTCATGGTTCCTTTCTCTTCCGGTGAACTGGTCGCTCTTACAGCCGACACCGGGCAAATGGTCTGGTCTGATTCATTGACATCCGTAAGAAGAACGGATTCCGTTTCCACCCTTTCCCATATCCGGGGTAACCCGATTATCGACCGGGGTCGGGTTTTCGCTGTCAGTCACGGCGGCGTCATGGCGTCATTCGACCTGAAAACCGGCCAACGCATCTGGGATCGTGAAATGGGCGGCATCGGTAATCCGTGGGTTGCCGGTGATTATATTTTCATGCTGACGACAGAGGACGAAATCGTCTGCCTGTCCCGCAATGACGGCCGTATATTCTGGGTCAGGGGCTTGCCCAGATTTGAAGACCCTGAAGATAAAGAGGATCCCATTATCTGGAGCGGTCCTATCCTTGCCAGTGATCGCCTGATCGTAACCGGCTCGCATGGTGAAGCCTGGGCCATTTCTCCTTATTCCGGGCAGCTTCTCGGCAGGATTGAACTGCCGGACGCCATATCGGTACCGCCCGTTATCGCCGACGGGGCAATCTATTTCCTGGCCGATAATGCGGATATTGTAGCCTATCGCTGATACAAGTAGACATTTCTATCCATTATGCTGGCATGCCGGATGTTTAGGCATGACTTCAGTTAAGGACCTGCAACCATGACCTTTACGGTCGCTATAATCGGACGCCCCAACGTTGGGAAATCGACATTGTTCAATCGGTTGGTTGGCAAGCGGCTTGCCATTGTCGATGATACACCCGGCGTAACCCGCGACCGGCGGGAAGGTGAAGGCAATATCGGTGATATGAACTTCAGGATCATCGACACCGCCGGGCTTGAAACCGCCAAGGATGGGCTTGAAAGCCGCATGCGGGAACAGACGGAACGCGCAATCGATGAAGCCGATGTCGCCCTGTTCATGGTTGACGCCCGGGCTGGTGTAACGCCTCTGGACGAACACTTTGCTCAGTTCCTTCGCAAGCAGAAGACATCTGTCATCCTTGTCGCCAACAAATGTGAAGGCCGTGCCGGTGAACCAGGCATGATGGAATGCTACGCTCTTGGACTGGGCGAACCGCTGCCGCTCTCTGCCGAGCACGGCGAGGGCATTGCCGAGCTTTATGACGCCCTGCTTCCCTTCGAAAAGGATGATCAACCCATTGTTCCTGTCGAAGAAGATAGCGAAATTGTGGATGAGGCAAACCAGGAATCTCCAGATACCGAGGGTGAAGACCTGCCCGAAGACATTGACGAAGATGCCGAGATACTGTCCCGTCCCCTCCAACTCGCCATCGTCGGGCGCCCGAATGTGGGAAAATCAACTCTCGTCAACCGGTTGCTGGGCGAAGACAGAATGCTGACGGGGCCTGAAGCCGGGATTACCCGGGACGCCATCGCCTCCGACTGGACCTGGAAAGACCGCGCGGTGAAGCTTGTCGATACGGCCGGTCTCAGGCGCAAGGCGAAGGTCCAGGAAAAGGTGGAATCCCTCTCCGCCAGCGACACCATTCGCACCATCCAATTCGCACAGGTGGTGGTTTTGCTGATCGAGGCCGAACTAGGACTTGAAAAACAAGACCTGACCATTGCCCGTCATGTCATAGACGAAGGTCGCGCCCTGGTCATCGCTGTCAACAAATGGGATGCGGTCGAAGACCGCGCCAAGGCTCTGGCGAAGGTGGAAGACCGGCTGCAGACATCCCTGCCGCAGGTTCGCGGCATTCCCGTCGTTACGCTTTCAGCCAAAACCGGCCGGGGCGTGGATAAACTGATGCCCGCCGTCTTCGATATGTTCGATCAATGGAATGTCCGAATCTCCACGGCGGAACTGAACAGATGGCTGGGTTTCATGACGGAAGCTCATCCTCCTCCCGCCGTCAGCGGTCGCCGGATCAGGTTACGCTACATGACACA
Source organism: uncultured Thalassospiraceae bacterium (assembly GCA_964344255.1). Taxonomy (GTDB): domain Bacteria; phylum Pseudomonadota; class Alphaproteobacteria; order Rhodospirillales; family Casp-alpha2; genus JAJFIE01. Next base: position 146,476 of record CAYFMQ010000003.1, on the reverse strand, counting down.
GCCCAAAACAAGACCGCCGACCTTTGCCGTTTTTTCCAGCCGGGCAGATCAGTTGCCGACGGCCTATGCCCGTTACCTGATCAACGGGCTAAGGGATGATTTCGGGCTTGAAGGCATCCCTATCCGCCTGAACATGCGCAAGGGCAAGAACCCCTACGCCGGTTAAGCAGCAAGCCTGTTATTTGAATTCCGCACCCAGATTGTAGGCTTCGACAAGAAGGCCGTTCTGCCTTTCCTCATCCATCTTGTGCGGGTTAACGCCATGGAAGATATGGGTCTGGACGTCTTTCAGGCCGCAATAGCTCCACGTTCCGACGTCCAGTTGAATATGGAATGCTTCCTGGTAATTGTACTTCTTCCAGGCGGCCTCTGAACTGCCGGCAAGGCACATGACGAGCGCCTTGCGTTCTCCCAACAGGGTCCCGTCAGGATCGGGACCCTCCTGCCAGGCCCACCCGCAACTGAATACCCTGTCGATCCAGCCTTTTAGCATGGCCGGAAAAGACCACCAATAGACCGGAAAGACAAAAACGAGGGCATCCGACCATTCCACCCTTTCCTGTTCTTTCAGCACATCATCCGGCATGGGTAGGTTTTCAAACTGGACATAGTCCTCCGCCGTCAAGGCCGGTTGGAAGCCTTCACGGTAGAGATCTGCGACCTGCACCTCATGGCCGGAAGCTTCGAGCCCCGCCACGAGACGATCCAGCATCTTGCCGGAAAACGACTCCCTGATCGGGTGACAGAAAACAGCTAGGATTTTCACTCCCTCAACCTCCTCCCCGCTGATAGGCGCGATCGAAGTTTACCATGAAATCTTCCGCTTCCTGATCGGTGAAACCGTCCAGCGTCATGATAACGGGCGTTCTGGGGATTGAGAGCAGAGCTATCTGACGAACGCTTTCCGGGCCAAGGTCGAGATGAATCGAACGCCCATCCGCATTCAGGCTTGCGCCGTTGTCATACGCTTCATACTGATTTGAACCAAGCGCAATGGGTAACAGGCGGAAAAATTCCGCATGGGTGATGCCCATTTCCTTTTCATAAATCCGCGACGCCACTTATATCCCACCCTAGCAGAACAAGCCTATGTCAACCGCCGGCAACCGGCGGCCAAACGGCGATATGATCGCCCTCGGACAATTTATGGCCCGAACGCTCGCTCGGTGAAAGGTAGCTTCCGTTCACAAGTACGAGATGGCACATTTCGGCAGGCAGGTTCAGACTGTGCAGAACCGACTGCACATCGGCATCTTCATCCACGGTAATTTCGACCGAGTTTTTCGCCGCACCGTCAGGCAGGTATTTGGAAAGCATGGCATAAAGCTTTATATGCACGTTCATGGCATGCTTTCCCTGTCAAATGTGCTCACCACACAAAAGATGAATGTCTATTGCGAACACCCCACATAGGCTTCTGCGATCCTGTTGGGGTCCTCCATCAAACGGTCCTTCCACTTGCCCAACGGGCGGCCGGACTGAATAAGGCCGCGAATACAGCCGATCTGGTCCGTTCTGCCCAAAGACAAGGCGCCGACCAGGTGGTCGCCGTCGAATTCGAGCCTGAGATAGCGATAGCCATCCTCGTCAACCACTTCGGCATGGTCGCCGCCGACACCGTCCCACCGACCGAACGATGCCGAAATCAGGCCCGCCGTATCGAGAACGTTCATGCTGAGCGATCCCTGATAACTGCCCGCACCGCCTGTCATGTTAACAGCGGCCAAACGTCCGTGCTCGGTTGCCGTCGGTTGAATGGCATGTACGGCCCAACCGTCATCGGTGCCGAATTCCCGTCCCTTGGCGCAGTCACCGGCAGCGTAGATATTCTCGACGCTTGATGAGAAATGTTCGTCAATCAGGATACCGTCTTCCATCTTGACGCCGGTGCCATCCAGGAAATCTGTGTTGGATTTGACACCCGTTGCGACAACAACAAGGTCGGCTGCAACGGCATCGCCCTTGTCGACGGAAACGGACAGCTTCCCGCCGGATTCCTCCACCGACGTCGCTTTCGTCGATGTCAGGACATTGACTCCCTTCGACAGGCACCAGGACTTGATCATGTTGCCTGCCGTCTGGTTCATCATCCGGGGCACCATGCGATCTTCGGCTTCGATGACCGTCAGGTTAACGCCACGCTCAAGCAGGGATTCGAGAATAATGCAGCCGATAAACCCGGCTCCCATCAGGACAACATCCGATCCCTTGGCGGCCTTGCCGATGATGTTGCGGGCATCTTCCAGAGTCCAGCAATGATGCACGCCGGGCAGGTCAAGCCCCGGAACCGGCGGCTTGATGGGCGTTGCGCCGGAAGCCACCAGCAGTTTGTCATAGGAAATGCTGTCACCGCCCTCGAGTTTCACTTCTGCTTTCTTTGCATCGACGGATGCAACGCGGTCATCAACGACCTTGACGCCTAAGGTATCGAAATGCCCCTCAGTCTTGCGCAGGTAGGTCCCGTTTTCCTCGATCTTACCCGTCAGGTAATAGGGAATGGCCATACGGGAGTGGGGTGAGGGACCTTCACCGCTGATCATGGTGATTTCGCCTGACGGATCGCGCTTCCTGAGCGTTTCAGCCGCGATCACACCGGCAGGGCCGGCCCCGATAATAACGTAGTTCATGTTTACTCCTGTTATCGTGAGGTGAGGCCGGAACTTAAGCTCCGGCCTCATTCATCACATGCTTACAATCCGAGACGCTGAACCGTTTCGTTGGTCGGCACACCATCGGGTGTCCAGCCACGAAGCTCGTAGTACTCCGGCAGCATTTCCGGCAGCTTGTTGGTCAGGCCTTCGGCAGGGCCGGAAGACGCACCTTCGTTCAACAGGCGTGGCGGCAGGGTGTCGTCGGCTGACGTAAACCCGGCTGCGTTGTTGAACTGGCGTTCCATGTTCCATATCCGCTCACCAACTTCCAGCAGCTTCTCAGCCGACCAGTCGCCGTCACAAGCCGCATCGACCTGGGGACCCAGATCCTCAAGCGACCAGGCAAAGGTCGTGAAAATGCAGAGCCCGGAGGAATCGAAGGCCGCCGTTGCGTCCTGGAAAGCCTTGACCAGCCCGGCCTTGCCTTCGGCAACCAACGGATCGGTCTTTTCCGGAATACCCAGCACTTCGGAAGCCACGGTGTAACTCCTGAGGTGGCAAGCGCCACGGTTTGAAGTGGCATAGGTCAGCCCCATACCCTGGATGCCGCGGGAATCATAGGCCGGGAATTCCTGCCCCTTGACGGACATGGAAAGTTCCGGACGGCCATACTTCTCGCACAGCAGCTTCGAACCGAGGCCGATTTCCGCGCCAAAGCCTTCACCGGTACCGGTAAGTTCGGCAAGCGTGCAGAGCGCTTCCGCACTACCGAACTTGAGCTCGATACCACCGGTTTCAGCCGTCGAGATGACGCCATCTTCGAACAGTTCCATAGCAGCGCCGACCGTGGCACCGAAGGAAATCGGATCAAACCCCTGTTCGTTGCAGATGAAGTTGGCGAACGTCAACGCATCGAGATCGTCGACACCGGTCGCCGCGCCAAGCGCCCACGCGGCCTCATATTCAAGGCCACCGGAAGCGATCTGATACTCGGGGCGATCTTTCACCGTGAAGTGAGTACGGTCAATGGACGACACCCGCTGGCACGCAATAGTGCAACCGAAGCAGGCCGCATTGGTGATCAGGTTCGGCTTGCCGTCACTGGCGCGTGGTTCAGCCATGGCCTCCGCCGAAATGGCATGCGCCCCCTCGAACTGGGAATTGCGGTGGTTCCGAGTTGGCAGCGCGCCCGTTTCGTTGATCACGTTCATCAGAACCTGGGTGCCGAAAGCCGGCAGTCCCTGTCCCGTTACGGCATTGTCGGCCAGAACCTGCTTCGCATCTGCGACAGCGCCCATGAAGCGGCCAGGATCCTTGACGCTGATACCCTTGGTGCCTTTGACAGCCACCGCTTTCAGGTTCTTCGATCCCATCACGGCACCGACGCCTGAACGTCCGGCGGCACGGTCCATGTCATTGACGACACAGGCGAACTTGCAGCCTTTTTCACCGGACACACCGATGGAGGCAACACGAATGGTGGGATCGCCGTGTTTGGCCTTGATGCCTTCTTCAGTATCCCACGTTGATGTTCCCCAGAAATCACCGGCATCGACCAGGCTTGCATCGTCATTTTCGAGATAGAGATAAACCGGGTTTTTCGACCGCCCCTCGAAAATGATCATGTCATAGCCGGCATTCTTCAATTCGTTACCGAAGAAGCCGCCGGAGTTGGAGCACGCAATAGCGCCTGTGAGAGCACCTTTTGTTACGACTGAATATCGCCCAGCCGTAGATGCACAGGTTCCCGTCAGGGGACCCGTCGTGAAGATGATCTTGTTGTCAGGCGACAACGGATCGACTTTAGGGTCGATTTCCTCGACAAGGTATTTCGAGGCCAGTCCACGCTGACCGAGATACTGGTCAGCCCATTCCATATTCAAATCTTCGCTCGCGCAGGTTCCTTTTGTCAGGTCAACCCGCAGCAGTTTTTTTGCCCAAGCCATAATATTCTCCCTGCTCTATCCATTAAGCGCCGGCTTGCGCGCCAGCGTCCGTTTTCAGGGCCCAGTTACGCATCTTGTCCAGACCAGTCCAGTTTGAATCGACGAAGGTGATGGCGTCCGTCGGGCACGCCTTCGCACATTCGGGATCACCCTCACACAGGTCACATTTGATGACCTTGCCGGTATCCGTGTTGTAATTAACGGTACCGAACGGGCAGGCGATGGTGCACACCTTGCATCCGACACAGGTGGCGTCGTTGACGATTTTAGCGCCGGTGGATGCATCCACCGTAATCGCGTCTACCGGGCAGGCCTGCTGGCACCAGGCTTCAGCGCACTGGGTACAGGTATAAGGTACGAAACGTCCCTCGTCGTGGAACTTGAACACCCTGATCCGTGATTTTGACGGATTGAAAACGCCTTCATTGTCATACGAGCAGGCCAGCTCGCATTGCACACACCCTGTGCATTTTTCCGGGTTTATGTGGAGTGATTTCTGCATACGTCGATCTCCCAGTCTATAAGGCAACCTCTTCGGGAGAACGACACATCGCCAGATCACGAAGAAGCGTGATCAGAAACGATGTTGGCTTCGGTCCTCCCAAGTGCCCGGTTCGTTATTAATACAGTTTCGTTCCAGAAACTTGTCTTTAGTTTTAGCACCTAAACCGGCGAAGTAAGAAGCCCTTTCTTCGGCGTTCAGGTCAATATTTCGAGATAGACGCATTTTTTTGTAATCAGCGGCAAATTTTCACCAAATGCAGGTAGTTGAAAAAAATCAACTATGCCAAACCGGCCATGTGAAAAGCGTGACTTTCCTGATAAAACACAGATAGTTAGTGTTCAAATAACAGCAAGGATATGATGGCTATGAGCGAACTGGCAGTCCCGACCGTGCAAACGGACAACGACAAGACGCGGGTAACCGAATGGCGTTTCGCCCCAGGGGCGACAACGGGCTACCATGTCCACGAATATGATTATGTTATCGTCCCCATCACGTCCGGCACCCTGGCCCTGACGGGGCCGGATGGTGAAGAAAACCTGGCGGAACTGACAGCCGGCGTTTCCTATTTTCGCGAAGCCGGCGTCGAGCATGATGTTCGCAACGCCAACGATCACGAATTTTCCTTTGTCGAGGTAGAGTTCAAGTAACCATGGACCTGGAAACCTTCAAGTCCCTGCCCCACGCCATTACCCTGCTCGGCATGTCAGGCGTCGGCAAAACGGTTTTTTCTTCCTCCCTCAGGCGAACTGCTGGATGGTATCACTATTCCGCAGATTACCGGATCGGCACCCGTTATCTTGCCGAACACATTCTTGATAATATCAAATTCAAGATCATGGCCATGGAGGATCAGTTCGTCGCCAACTTGCTACGTTCCGACTCCATCTATTTCAACCACAACATCTCGGTCGATAACCTGGAACCCGTTTCCACGTTTCTGGGCATGTACGGCGATGCCGCCAAGGGTGGACTGGATAAAGTGACATTTATGGAGCGCCAGGACCTCTATCGACAGGCCGAAATCGAATCCATGAAGGATGTCAGCCGTTTTATCCAAAAAGCCTGGCAGATCTATGGTTGTGACAATTTTGTCAATGACGCCAGTGGCAGTCTGTGTGAGATCGTCGACCCTGACAACGCCAATGATCCGGTCATCAGCGCCCTGAGGTCGGAAACCCTGATCCTGTATATTCTTCCCGATTCCGACTATGAGGCAGCCCTGATAGAACGGGCAAAGGCGCACCCGAAGCCCCTATTCTACAATCCGGTCTTCATCGAGCCCAAGCTGGCGGATCAGCCCGGCAGCGGCGAAGGAGTCGATCCCATCGCATTCGCAAAGCCGCTGTTTCCGGAGCTTCTCGCCTTCCGGAAACCCCGTTATACCCAGATCGCCAACAACTACGGCTTCACTATAGAAGCCAATGAGCTGTTCGATGAGGCCGAAGGCGAAGGAACGGTGCCAAGCGCGAATACGTTCCTGAAAAAGCTGCATAATCTCGTGATTAAGCAGTCAGAAATCTCAGAGGTGGCGGCAGATAACCTTGCAACCTATATACAGGCATGCGAGAAGCGCCGCAGCGCACGTAACGCTTAACGCGTCTCGATGATTTAAAACCTGGATTTTCTATGCCGATTAAGATTCCTTACGACCTGCCCGCCCGGAAGATTTTGCAAGAAGAAGGCGTGCTCTTGATCAAGGATACGGATGCGATCCGTCAGGATATCCGTCCGCTTCGTATTGCGCTCCTCAACCTGATGCCTCAGAAGATCAAGACCGAAACACAGATTGCTCGGGTTCTCGGAGGATCACCCTTGCAGATTGAAATGACGCTGATGGCGCCAACAGGATATATTCCGAAGAATACATCACGCGAGCACATGCTGGATTTCTATCATCCGTTTGAAGACGCCCGGGATCATAAATTCGACGGGCTGATCGTCACCGGCGCACCCATTGAAAAGTTGCCGTTTGAAGATGTGCTTTACTGGGACGAGTTGCGCAGGATCTTTGACTGGTCGCTTGATAACGTCTTTTGCCTGTTCAACCTTTGCTGGGGGGCCCAGGCGGCGCTAAATCATTTTTACGGCATTCCGAAATATCAGCTTCCCTATAAACGCTTTGGCGTGTTCCCGCATTGGGTCCATGACCACACGTCGTTGCTGATGCGCGGGCTGGATGACGAAATCATGGTGCCGGTATCGCGCCATACGGAAAATCGCCGTGAGGATTTCGCCCCCTTCGAAAACCTGGAAATCCTTATGGAATCGGACGAGGCTGGGTTGTGCCTTGTTCACGACAACAAACTGCGCCATGTCCACATGTTCAATCACCTGGAATACGATTCCGGCACCCTGAACGACGAATACAGGCGCGACGTGGAAAAAGGCGACGACATCCGGATACCTGCCCACTATTTTCCGGGCGATGATCCGGAAGAGACACCAGTCAACACCTGGCGCGGGAATGCCCACCTCCTGTTCGGCAACTGGCTGAATTACATCTACCAAAGCACGCCTTATGATATGAGCCTGATCGGCAAGGCCGAATAAGGCGAATAGCGCACCGGCATAATCCTGCGATGGCCCCACCCCTTCTCACGCTACGCGACATCCATCTCGGTTTCGGTGGAGAGCCGCTTCTTGAAGGTGCGGAGCTTTCTATTTCCCGGGGCGAGCGGCTATGCCTGGTCGGCAGGAACGGATCCGGCAAATCGACCCTGATGAAAGTTGCAGCGGGTCTTATCGAGCCCGATTCCGGGGAACGTTTCCTCCAGCCCGGCACAACCATCCGATATATGACACAAGAGCCCGACCTGAACGGGTTTAAATCCACTTTGGATTACGTAAATGCGGGTCTTGCCCCTGGCGACGACAGACACCGGGGACCTTATCTGCTGGATGTCCTGGGCCTGACGGGGCAGGAGGCCCCCGAGACCCTATCCGGCGGCGAAGCGCGGCGTTGCGCTCTCGCCCGCGCCCTGGCGCCAGAACCCGATATTCTGTTACTGGACGAGCCCACGAATCACCTGGATCTTCCCGCCATCGAATGGCTGGAAGGTGAATTGAAAAGCCTGAAATCAGCCCTGGTCCTTATCAGCCATGACCGTCAATTCCTTTCCAACCTGACAAGGACAACCCTCTGGATCGACCGCGGCGCCGTCCGCCGCATGGACAAGGGGTTTTCCGACTTTGAAAGTTGGCGGGACGAGATCCTGGAACTTGAGGAGCAGGAACGTCACAAGCTGGACCTTAAGATCGTGCGGGAAAATCACTGGCTTACCCACGGCGTATCGGCCAGACGCAAACGTAACCAGAAGCGTCTTCGTGAATTATTTGCCCTTCGTCAGGAACGACGCGAACAACGCCTGCCGACCGGTAAGGTCAAAATGACGCTCAGCGAAGCGGCCAAGTCCGGCAAACTGGTCATGGATGCTGAAGCCATCTCCAAATCCTACGGTGACCTTGAAGTCGTCCGTGATTTTTCAACACGGATTCTAAGGGGCAACCGTGTCGGCATTATCGGCCCCAACGGTGCCGGCAAAACAACGCTTGTCAACCTGCTGACAGGCAATGACGAACCCGACAGCGGCGCCGTTAAACTCGGCACGACGCTTGAAATGGTGACCCTGGACCAGCGCCGGGAAAGCCTTGACGCCAACGCCTCGCTTTCAGATGCATTGACGGGGGGAAGCGGTGATTCCGTAACGGTAGCGGGAAAACAAAAGCATGTTATCGGTTACATGAAGGATTTCCTGTTCAGCCCCGAACAGGCCGGAACGCCCGTTAGCGCCCTCTCCGGCGGGGAACGGGGCCGCCTGATGCTTGCCAGGGCTTTTTCCACGCCTTCGAACCTGCTGGTTCTCGACGAACCGACGAATGATCTCGATCTTGAAACATTGGACCTGTTGCAGGAATTGCTGGCTGACTATCCGGGCACCGTTCTGCTGGTCAGCCATGACCGTGATTTCCTGGACCGGGTCGTCACGTCCGTCATCGTTTCCGAGGGGAAAGGAAAATGGCGGGAATATCCCGGCGGCTACACGGACATGCTCGCCCAGCGCGGGAGTGCTGTAGAACCCGAAAAAGCAGCAAAAAAATCTATAAAGCCAGCATCTGAGAAATCCAAGACTAATTCCGGCACGTCGGGAAAAAAACAGAAGTTGAGCTTTAACCAGGTACATGCCCTGAAGGTACTGCCCGAAAAGATCGCGGCCCTTGAAGTGGAAATTGCCGAGCACCATCGGCTGCTCGATGATTCCGGCCTCTATGCCCGCGACCCTGCGACTTTTGAAAAAACGGCAACGGCATTAAAAACGGCGGAAGAGGCCTTGGCCCAGGCCGAGGAAGAATGGTTATCCCTGGAAATGCTGCGGGAAAGCTACGAAAACGGATAAGCTGGGAAAAACGCAGCAAGCCAGCGGTCGGAATACATGATAGCCTTGATTGGTTTGAAAGGCTTTAACCTGTAACGATCAAGGGAGGGGACAGGAAATGGGGGCATGTGTCCTTTTTTTCGGTGCTGGTGACGTTGCGTTGAAAATGGCCCAGGGGCTGTTGCAAAGCGTTAACGGATACCGAACCCCGGCACGTATCGACAGGATCGTTTTCGGTGAGAAGTTTCCGGATAAAGCCAGGGATTCTATCGAAATGATGGCGGCCTGTTCCGGTTGCCGGATCGATCTTCTGGGCGTCGATGCGACCGAGTCCGTGGCGGTGAGGAAAATTCTGAAAGAGGCGTCGCCTGACCTGATCGTACAGGCCGCCAGCATGATAGGGCCATGGCAGATCTTTGGCATTGATCATCCTATCACCCATGCTCTGTCGGCAGGCGGCATCGCCTTGCAGACGCCAACACAATTACCGGCTTTGCTGAACGTCATGCGCTGTGTTCGCGATCTGGGCTTACAGGTTCCCTTCGCCAACATTTCCATGCCGGATATCGCCCATGCCATCCTTAATAAACTGGACCTGACACCCGATATCGGGCTTGGCAATGTCAGCATTCTCCACCTTCGCGCTCGCGCTGCATTAAGGGCCGAAAAATCACATCCTCATGCTGAACAGGAGCCGTTGCTCAGGCTCGTCGGTCATCACCACCACGTCTATGGAGTCATGCAAGCTGTACCGCCGGAGGATCCATCGCTATCCGTGCGCGTCTATGTGGACGATGCGGCTGAGCGGAACGATACCCTTGCCTATAGGGGCCACCCCTTCCCGACCGGCCCCATCTACAACGTCATCACGGCGGCTTCGGCCATGCCTGTACTGGAAGCGTTGCTGCCGGATGGGAGTGACCTCCGGTTTTCCGCCCCAGCGCCCGCCGGATTGCCCGGCGGTTATCCGGTTCGTGTACAGAACAAGAAAGTATCGCTCGACCTGCCGGACGGCATCGATCTCAACGACGCTATCGCCTTCAACCAAACCATGTCGGCAATGGACGGCCTGGAAGCCATCGACGACGACGGAACGGTTCATTTCACGGAAAAAGCCCGGACGAGCGTTCAGGATATCGAACCCCGGCTGGCGGAGCCGCTTCCAATCAGCAACCTTGAAAACAGAACAGCGCTTCTCCTGGAAACCGTGGGAAAAATAACCACGTCCTGATCAGAATTTAAGTGGCACGGCCTGGATTACATGCTCCAGGTTAATGATCTGCTGCAGGACATCGCGGCTCGGTTCCTCGTCGATCTCAATCAAGGCGATGGCGTCGCCGCCCTGCTCTGCCCGGCCGAGATGAAACGTCGCGATGTTGATGCCGGCATCGCCCAGCGTTGTGCCGAGCGCGCCGATCAGACCCGGCTTGTCGCGATTGGTGATGTAGAGCATATTCGGTCCCAGCTTGGCGTCGATGTGAATGCCCTTGATGGATACGATACGCGATTCCTTGTTGAACAGCGTTCCCGCAACGGATCGGGTCTGCTGTTCCGTCGTCACGTTCAGGACAACCCGTGTATGATACTCCCCGGCATCATTCGAGGTCGCTTCCCGAACACGGATACCGCGTTCCTGAGCGATCACAGGGGCGTTAACCATATTGACGCCTTCCATCAAGGGACTGAGCAGGCCTTTCAGCAGGATCGCCGTCAGCGGCTTGTGATTGATCTCGGCCGCATCGCCTTCATAGCAAATATCGATTTCCGAAATGGAGGTGCGTGTCGCCTGCCCGGCGAAGGCGCCGAGTTCTTCCACAAGACGCATGTAAGGTTTAAGACGGGGTGCTTCTTCAGCCGTGACCGCCGGCATGTTGAGCGCGTTACTGACCGCACCGTTGATCAGGTAATCGGACATCTGTTCGGCAACCTGAACGGCGACCTTTTCCTGCGCTTCCGTCGTCGATGCGCCGAGATGCGGCGTCGCAATCACATTGTCCATGCCGAATAGCGTGCTGTCCGTCGCCGGTTCTTCTTCGAACACATCCATGGCCGCACCCGCCACATGGCCGGATTCCAGCGCTGCTTTGAGATCAGTCTCGACAACCAGGCCGCCACGGGCACAGTTGATGATCCTAACCCCCGGCTTGGTCTTGGCGATGGCGTCTGCGTTGATCAAGCCCCGTGTCGCATCCGTCATCGGGGTGTGCAGGCTGATGAAGTCCGCCTGAGACAACAGGTGATCAAGATCGACCTTTTCAACGCCGATCTCACTGGCCCGTTCCGCCGTGAGATAAGGGTCATAGGCCAGAACCCGCATCTTCAGGCCTTGTGCACGATCGGCCACGATGGCGCCGATATTGCCGCAACCGATGATGCCAAGAACCTTGTTCATCAACTCGACGCCCATAAACCTGGATTTTTCCCATTTTCCGGCATGGGTCGACTGGTTCGCCTGCGGAATTTGGCGCGCCAGAGCCAGCATCATGGAAATCGCATGTTCCGCCGTCGTGATGGCGTTTCCGAACGGCGTGTTCATGACGACGACGCCGTGAGCCGTCGCCGCCTCGACATCGACGTTATCGACGCCGATCCCCGCCCTGCCGACAACTTTCAGGTTGCCGGCATGTTCCAGTACGTCCGCCGTGATCTTCGTCGCCGAGCGAATGGCGACGCCATCATAATCGTTGATACAGGCCTTTAGTTCATCGCCAGACATCCCGGGTTTGACATCGACGGTTATGCCTTTGCGTTCAAAACACTCTGCCGCTAACGGGCTCATTTTGTCGGCAATCAATACATTCGGCATCGGTTCTCTCTGTCTTTCATATCGTTCAAAAAGATCATTCCATAACTTCTGCAAAAGCCCAGTCCAGCCAGGGCATCAACAATTCCAGGTCAGACGTTTCAACGGTAGCTCCGGCCCAGATCCTCAATCCCGGAGGCGCATCGCGATAGGCGCCGATATCGTAGGCGGCACCCTCGTCCTCAAGGATGGCGACCATGCGTTTCACCAATGACCGCTGTTCGGAGTCTTCAAGGTCCGCAACCCGCTTGTCCACAATGCTGAGGCAGACGGACGTGGTTGAACGGCACGGGCTGTCGGATGCCAGATAGTCGATCCATTCCCTGTCCGATACCCAGGATTCGATGACGGCGGCATTGCGATTCGTCCTCTCGATCAATGCCGGCAATCCGCCGACAGATTGTGCCCAGTGCAATCCCATCAGGGCGTCTTCAACCGCCAGCATGCTTGGCGTATTGATGGTTTCTCCCCTGAAGATACCCTCATTAAGTTTGCCGTCCTTGGTCAGGCGGAAAATCTTCGGCAGCGGCCAGGCCGGCGTGTAGGATTCCAGCCGCTCCACGGCGCGGGGGCTCAAGATAATGACACCGTGAGCGCCTTCGCCGCCCATGACCTTTTGCCATGAATAGGTTACGACATCGAGCTTGTCCCACGGCAGGGCCATGGCAAAGGCCGCCGACGTTGCATCACAAATGGTCAGGCCTTCCCGGTCACCGGCGATCCAGTCTCCGTCGGGGACGCAAACACCCGACGTGGTGCCGTTCCAGGTGAACACCACGTCACGGGTGAAATCCACCTGGGCAAGACCGGGCAGATCCCCGTAATCGGCTTCAAATACCCGAACGTCTTCGAGCTTTAGCTGCTTTCTGACATCCGTAACCCAGCCCTTGCCGAAACTTTCCCAGGCCAGCATATCGACACCCCTGGCTCCCAGCAGGGACCAGATCGCCATTTCGACGGCGCCTGTGTCGGATGCCGGTACAATTCCCAGACGCCAGGCTTCAGGAATACCGAGAACTTCCCGGCTCATGGTGATGACGTCCGCCAGGTGGGATTTACCCAGGGCCGAACGATGGGACCGGCCACCGGGATAGTTCTTCAGAAGCTCCGTCGACCAGCCCGGATACTTGGCGCAGGGCCCAGAAGAAAAATTGGGAATAACAGGTTTTTCCAACGGCTTTTGGGTGCCGTTTTGCTGGTTAGCTGTCACAGTTTGTCCCCATACTCAATATCGGGCCTTTCCAGGGCCAGATATAATTGCTGCACTGCAGCATTAACCATAAGATAGCTCCGGCCGATAGTCACGCGTCTTCACCCTCAAAGACCGTAATACCAGGGAACAAACAAGGAAAAGGCAATCCAGATAACGATGATCAGCGGCACGCCGGCACGAACGAAATCGGCAAAACGGTAACTTCCTGGCGCCATCACCAGCAGGTTTGTCTGATACCCCAGGGGCGAAGCAAATGAACAGTTAGCCGCGAAGACAATGGCCAGGGCGAATGATTCCGGTGGCACCCCGATTTCCCGTGCAAGATCAACGGCGATGGGCGTAAACAGCACGGCACAGGCCTTGGTGCTGACGAGATTAGCCAAAAAAGCAACCAACAGGAAAAACACCGCCAGCATAACCGTCGGGGTATACCCAGCGCGGTAACAAGGACATGGGCGAGGAAACTGGCCCCACCCGTTTCCTGGAGGGCGACGCCCAGGGCAAGGGCAGCAGCAATTGTCGTCACGATTTTTGAATCAAGGCTGCGGAAAGCCTGCTGGATATTCAGAACACCCAGAACCACCATCGCCGCGGCGCCGCACAGGGCGCTGACAACGATGGGCAGAATGCCAGAGGCCGCAAGAACAACGACACTGGACATAATGATAAGGGACCGTTTGGCATGATCGAGTGCGGGAAGTTCCTCCGTCGACCATTCGATCAGCACGACATCCCGGCTGTCCTTCAAGCGCTGTATACCGTCCGGCTGGCCTTGTACGAGCAGGACATCACCGGACTGCAGGCGAACTTCCGTGATCTTGGACCGGGTCATGCGTGAACGACGCTGGATCCCCAACACGATGCAGTCGGTTTTATATCGAAAGCCGATCTGCGGCAGTGTCTGACCGACATAACGCGATCCGGGCACGACCATGACTTCGCCGAGCATCTGTTCGCCTTCTTTCCAGGGCCGTACTTCGATACGGTCATAGCCTTTTTCGTCACCGAGATCCGGGTGCAACAGGCCTGGATCGCCCGCCAAAGCCTCACGCAGGGCTTTCCGAGTGGCGGCAACGACCAGAACGTCACCGGACTGGACTTCAACGTCTTCATATGGCGGCAACAGTGTCTGTTCGCCGCGTTGGATCATGCGCATGGTCAGGTTGGGCAATCCCGGAAAGATTCCGCCCCGGGACTTTTCACCGATCAGCGTTGCGTCTTCGCTAACCGTAATTTGGGCCAGAAACTGTTTCCCCTCCCGGTTTCCGGCTGTATCGATATTCTCCGTCCTGTCAGGCAGCAACCGTGGAGCGATGACCGTGATGTAAACCAGGCCAGCGCCGGCAAGAACCATCCCGGGAATGGAAAAATCGAAAAAACCGAACGGCCTTTCATCCATTTCAATCAGGGCGCTGTTCACTAACAGGTTCGTCCCCGACCCAATCAATGTCGTCATGCCCCCGAACACAGCAGCATAGCTGAGTGGCATCATCCACTTGCTGGCTGATTGCCCGAACCGGGCGGCCAGGGCCTGCATGATAGGGATAAAGATCACGACAACCGGAATGTTGTTCAGGAAGGCGCTGATTACGATGACCATGGTCAGGGAGAACAGCAGGGCTAAGAATGAACCGGCGCCACCCTTGGCCAGCGCCAGGATGACCCGCGCCCCATGATCCAGCACCCCGGTCCTGACCATGCCCTGGCCGACGACCAGCAGGGCGAGCACCGTTATCAAAGCTGGATTGGAAAACCCGTGCAGAATGCGGACCGGGTCGACGACATTATCGCCGTGGGCATCGACGACAGGAAAAAAATGAAAAAAGATCAGCAACAGACAGATCAGTCCGACGGATGTCATCTCCATCGACGCGCGTTCAAAGACATAGAAAAGGAACCCGCCAATAATCAGGGCAAAGGTTACCCACATCTGAAACTCGGCGCTGTTTCCTGCCAGGAAATCCGTCATGCCTTATTGCAACCTAATTATTTTACATTTTTGAATTGGTATTTAAATAATACTACACCATTTAATTCTCTAAACGATTTTGATCATTAAACCAAGGCACGAATATCATTCACCCACGGATATCTGAGGTGCGGACCCCCTCACGCACGCAAAATTTACTGGTAATTTATGGATGAGTTGGAAACGTTGCCGCTCGGAAGGACAACAGTAGGGTTGCTTAAGGATATTTTCTGGGATTTTACTCGTAGAAATCGGGCGCCACCGCCTCTGACTTCGTTTCAGGCTTAGCTTTCAGGACTTCCTGGCCTGTTGACCGGATGATAGATATTTCGACTCGCCGGTTTTGCCGTCGACCTTCAAAGGTGTCGTTAGAAGCAATGGGACGGCTGTCACCGTATCCCTGTACGGTAATACGGGCTGGATCGATGAGATGCTCAAACAGGAACCGGTGCACGACCGCCGTCGCGCGGGAAGCGGACAGATCCCAGTTGGACTGATAGAATCCGGAACGCACGGGAAGATTATCGGTATGCCCCGACACGACCAGTTCTCCCGGTGTCTTTTCCAGAATCGGCGCCAACCTGTCGAGCAGTGCTTCGAATTCTGTATTCAGCGTATTACTGCCGATTGGAAAGGCAATTTCACTGGGAAATCGGAGAACCACATCCTCGCCGATTCTTTCAACGGAAATTCCATCCACATCGATTTCCGTCTGCATCGTTGAGGCAAGCTCCTCCTTAAGCTCCTCGGCCTTTTCTTCACGGACTTCCTGAGCCTTCTTTTCAAGCTCTTCTTCAGAAATGACGGGGATATCCACTGAAACGGCCGGAATGTCCTCTTCGACAACGTCCAGTTCGGTCGGGTCTAACTCCGTTGCGTGTTTCCTGAGGACCGAACCTTCCAGTTCGATTACGCCTGTCATCTTGTCGATACGTGATGTGCCGAAAGCGTTTTCGACTGAGCCTGCAATAGCCTTGTATTTAACGACGTCCATTTCGGCAAAAGTCAGCAGAAGAACGAACAGCGTCAGCAACAGTGACATCAGATCGGCAAAGGTTGCGATCCACGCCGGTGCCCCTTCTGCTGCTTTCTTGGCCATTTATGTCTCGCCTATACGTTAATATTCCTGCCGGATAAAACCGGCCTTCAAACTACTCTTCAGACTCAACGGCAATATTGCTGTTTGCCGTTGGCAGATAGGCCGCCAGTATCTCACCCATTGCCGCAGGGCTCTGGTTCTGTTGAATCTGCAGGACGCTTTCGACAATCAGTTCATGCGTCATGCGGTCAAAGCTAGTCTTGATTTCCAGTTTGTCCGCCAATGGGATCGCCACCAGGTTGGCAACCACGGCGCCATAGAACGTTGTCAGCATGGCGATCGCCATGGCAGGTCCGATGGCGGCCGGGTCATCAAGGTTGGCCAGCATCTGGATCAACCCGACCAGGGTGCCAATCATGCCCCAGGCAGGCGCCATGGCGCCAATACCGCGCCACAGGGTTTCCCCCATCTCCTGCAACTGGATGTTTTTCACGACCTCGCGGTCAATGGTCGCACGAATGACCTCGAGGTTATGACCGTCCGTACACATGGTGATGCCGCGTTGAAACAGCTCATTCTCGATATTGACGTTTTCAAGCGCCAGCAATCCGCCTTTGCGGACCAAACCGGCCATCTCCAGCGCCTTGTCGTAAATGTACTGAGGGTCGTTTTTGCTGTTCTGCATGGCGACCTTAATACCGACTTTCAACGAGGCCATCATTTCCTTCATGGGGAATTTGACCAGCGTTGCAGACAACGTGCCGCCGAAGACAATCATCAGGCCGGGAATATTGATGAAGCTGCCAAGCTCACCATCAAGGAGGATCGAGATGACGATCACCACCAAACCGGCAACTATTCCTGCTATTGTTGTAATATCCATGTAACGCCTTCGGACGATTAACTATTAAACAGGTTTGACACCCTGCCCCTCAGATCACAATTATCGACAGCCATTCCTGCCACATGACTGATAAGAATGACAGTGTATGTAAATTTCAAGAGAATTTGTAAATAAGGATACCAACAAAAACCACCGCGCAAAAAAAATATCCTGGTACAAGGATATTACTTCAGGTTGATATCGATCCTCCCGCAATTCAATTCACGGGCCCGCTGGTCGCTCCAGTCCAACATCAGGGACCGGACATTTTCCCTGCCTGTCAGTTTTAAGGCGACAATATCCCGGATTTTCAAAACCCGCTCCCCTTCAAGTTCTTCCGTGGGCTCATACATCAGAATTCCATAAATATAGCCCCGTTCGCATCGAACCGCGGCGACACCGCCGCCGGTTTTTAACAAATCCTGCACGTGCTCGACCCAAGAGTCGGCTGTCATCTCGGGGTACCGGAGCTGCACGATCGGCAGCGCGGAGGGAATTTCTTGGTCTGCGATCAATTCCACGGAATAATACACACTTGCACCATCATAGAATAACCCTATTCACATTCAGGATTTTTTGCTTGTTTTCCTTGATACATGTCAATTTGACAGCGTTCTGTAATAAAAAAGGTCTATGATGGGCATAAGAATATGGCGTCATAGCGTTGCGTTATGTCCGTTATGACGCCATTATTGAGTTTACTGAGGGCCGAGAAGGGTAGCGCTGAATGCAACGCACCTTAAAAGATCCTATTAAACGCTGGTCAGATTCCATCCCGGCGCCCTGCGCCGCTTGTGGCGTCAGAGAGAGTGTTTTCTGCAGCGTTCTTTCCGACCAGGAATTGCAGCAACTTTCCTCGTTCGCCCTGAACGTCAGCCAGGACGCCCGTGAGATCATTCTTTCAGAAGGCGACTCGGCCGATCATTTGTTCAATGTGACCGAAGGACTGGTCAAACTATACAAACTGCTGCCCGACGGCCGTGAACAGATCACCGGATTCCTGTTTTCCGGCGATTTTCTCGGCATCGCCATGAACGACACCTACGCCTATTCAGCCGAAGCCATTACCCCGGTCCGCATGTGTCGCTTCAACCGCAAGGACCTTGAAGGCATGTTCCGGCAATCCCCCCATCTGGAAACCCGGATGCTCAACATGGCGTCAAACGAACTAGCCCAGGCGCAGGACCAGATTCTTCTGCTCGGCCGGAAAACGGCCAAGGAACGAGTTTGTTCGTTCCTGCTGTCCCTTTCCCAACGGGCGGAACGTCGGGGTGAATCGGCCCATGAAATCCCGATCCCCATGGGTCGCGAAGCGATAGCCGATTACCTGGGCCTAACGACGGAAACCGTCAGCCGGACATTTTCAAAGCTGAAAAAAGAAAACGTCATCAAATCGAACAAGGGCGGCGTGGTCGAAATACCGGACTTGGAAGAACTTGCTTCCCTGGCGGAAGATTCTTCCTGAAAACGCCTGAACACCGAATACATAAAAAAACCGCCCATGGTAATCCACGGGCGGTTTTCTGCTTTCTAATGATGGATGACGTTATCAACCGATATCAAAATCCTTAGCCGTCGCATCCAGAGCGGCCCGGGCGCGTTCCATCATGGTGTCGATTTCCTCTTCGGTGATGATCAGGGGCGGCGACATTACCATCACGTCACGCGTGGCCCGCATGATCAGGCCGTTTGCCAGGCAGTGATCCTTGCACCGGGCGCCCACGTCACCCATGGGTTCGAACAGTTCCCGGGTTACCTTGTTTTTCACCAGTTCGATAGCGCCGATCAAGCCGATGGAGCGAACCTCGCCGACCAACGGATGGTCGTTCAGATCCACCAGTTTCTTCGCCAGATACGGACCCGTCACGTCGCGTGTCCGTTCGACCAGGTCTTCACTCTTGATGATATCGATGTTGGCAAGCGCCACGGCGCAGGCGACAGGATGGCCCGAATAGGTAAAGCCGTGCTCGAACTCTCCGCCCTTGGCGATGGTATCAAACACGTCATCGGTGGCCAGGACCGCGGACAAGGGAATGTAGCCCGACGTCAGTCCCTTGGCGATGGGCATCAGGTCCGGCTTGATGTCATAGGTATGCGAACCGAACCAGTTACCGGTCCGGCCAAATCCGCAAATGACCTCGTCCGCGATCAGCAAGATATCGTGCTCCTTGCAGATGCGTTGGATTTCCGGCCAGTAGGTAGCGGGCGGCATGATCACCGCGCCGGCGCCCTGAATGGGCTCGCCGATAAAGGCCGCAACGTTGTCGGCGCCCAGATTCAGAATCTTGTCCTCGACGGCCTTTGCCGCCTTGAGCCCGAATTCATCGGGCGTCATGTCGCCCCCGAAGGCATACCAGTAGGGCGGCATGACATGTTCGAAACCGGGTAACGGCAGGTCGGCCTGGTTGTGCATATAGGACATGCCGCCCAGACTCGCCGCCGCCATGGTCGAGCCGTGATAGGCGTACTCACGGCTGATGAAAGTCTTTTTGCTCGGTCTGCCCTTCATGTTCCAGTAATGGCGGACCATACGTACAATGCTGTCATTGGCTTCGGAGCCGGAAGAGGCATAGAAGACATGCTGAAGCCCCTCAGGCGCCAGTTCCGCCAGCACGCCAGCCAGTTCCACGGAAGGCTTGTGGGCGGAGTTGAAGAACGTGTTGTAATAGGGAAGATCCAGCATCTGCTGGTAGGCGGCGTCCGCCAGTTCCTTGCGGCCGTAACCCACGTTGGTGCACCAAAGCCCGGCCATGCCGTCCAGCACTTCCTTGCCTTCGGTATCCACCGTGTAGACGCCATTGGCCTTGGTAACGATACGGGGGTTGCCCTTTTTGGATTCTTCGTAATCGGTAAAGGGGCGCATATGGTGCTTGCGGTCCGTTTCGACCCACTGTTCCGTTGTCCAGTTATGCGTATTTTCCATTTCAAGTACTCCTGATCAGGCGCGCCTGTAAGGACCATGAATTCCTTGACAGAACGCGCTGCCATCCACCGGATGGCGAACATGTCGTAGAAAGTTCCGGTTATCGGAATTTATTGGAAAACTAGAAATCTATGGATTGAAGTCGATCCGGGCGCACAACATCGAATCCCACCCCTGGCGGCGTCCCCGGATCATCGCACCGGCTCCGTCAGATTTGTGAGAGGCAAATGCCTGCTGTGTTCTGAGAGCTTTTTTCATTCGTCAGCCCCAAACCATTCACTGGCTAAGTAGATACCAGTCATATTCCCGGCTGGAAATTGTATCAGAGAAACGATCCAGTTCGTCCTGTTTTGTCAGGCGATACCGTCTGCAATAGGTCTCGCCAAGGTATTCCGGCAAAACCGTCGCCTGTTCCATTCGATCCAGGGCCTTGTGCAGCTTGAGCGGCGTGGTGGTGTCGGTACGCTCCCCTGCATTTCCCTCTGTTTGCTTCGGCGGCTCAATCTTGTTGGTGATACCGTGATGAACGCCGGCAAGCATGGCCGCCATGGTCAGGTATGGATTGGCGTCAGCGCCGGCAATGCGGTGCTCAAAACGCCTGGCCTTATGATCCCCGGCAGGAATTCGCACTGCTGTTGAACGGTTGTTGTAGGCCCATGCCGGATAGGTCGGAACATAGGAATTCGGGATAAATCGCCGGAAAGAGTTCACATTCGGGGCAAAAATCGCCATGGCTTCATCCATGGTATCCAGCATGCCGCCGATAGCGTAGCGCAACAAATCGGTGCCTTCCGGTCCGCCGTCGTCAAAAACGTTGACGCCCTTGTCGTCAACCAGGCTGCAGTGGATATGCAGACCGTTTCCTGATGCTTCCGGATAAGGTTTCGCCATGAACGTCGCTTCAAACCCGTGCTTGATGGCGACGCCCCGGATCACCCGTTGCAGCAACGCCGATTGGTCACAGGCCAGAACCGGATCATCCACATGGTTCAGATTCACCTCGAATTGTCCGGCGGCGTATTCCGCCGAGGCTGGGCCCACGGGAAGATCCTGAATGGCACAGGCGTCGGCAATATCACGAAGGAACTCAGAGAATTCTTCAATCTCGGCAATGCTGTAGACTTGCGTCCTGGTAATGCGTTTACCGCTTTTCGGCATCAACGGCGGCTGGGGGGCGCCATGCGCGTCGAGCTCACGGTCAATCAGGTAAAATTCGAGCTCGCACGCGACGATGGGTTTCAGACCCGTTCCGTCGAAACGTTTCACCACTTCGGCAAGAACATGGCGTGCATCATCGGGCGTCGGCGTTCCGTCTTCTTCATAATATGAAGTCAGGACCTGGGCGATCGGCCTATCCAGCCAGGGAACGCGCTTCAGAGTACCGGCAATGGGGGTCAGGAGTGAATCAGGATCACCATCCGAAAAACCGCGGCCGTCCGGGTCCGTTCCTTCGCCGGTAACATCCAGCAAGGCAACGGAACTGGGGAGCGGGAATCCCACTTCATACAGCTTTCTGAACTGGTTCTGATCAACACGTTTACCCCGCATAATGCCGCAAAGATCGTAGCTCAATACATCGAAGAACTCGATGTCCGGGTTATTCTTCAAGAATGCCTCTAGTTCGCTCATGTTCCCCCTCGTTCACAGCCGAAACCTGCTTGTTTTTCCGATGCAAACAGGCCTGGGGCGGAATAGTATTTTCAGAATAATCTGCCCATTAGCGCCATCCTGCTTCACAGACGCCATATCCGTCAACTTATGCCTGCAATAGACGTTTTGATCCGGCGATGTGTGGTAATTTCTGGAATCAGGGTGTTTTGCCGATTTTGTAAGCCTGGATCCATCCTGATCCCTTGGCCGACTGGATCAGCATCCAGCCATCCGCCTCCTCGACAAAAACCGCATTCAGAACACCTGGCTCGACCGTGGCCATAACTTCACAGGATTCACTGGCGCAATGCCGCAACAACAGTCCGACTGACGGCACCATGATCTGTTCAGGGTTTGCAAGCGGCGCGTTTTCAGGCCGAACCATCGGCTCCGTATGAATAACCATGACGCTTGAACGAACCGGCCCATCCGCCATGTCAATCCGCCGGGCGCCGATAACCGGGCGGAGGGTAGCGCCGACAGGCGGCCGTCCCCAGACAGACAGCTTTGGCGCCGCACATACTGGAAAGTCGGATACGTACAACTTGGCCTCCCAACCGGAATAGAGCAGATTGGGATGGACGGACTCAGCGACATCGCCTCTGATTCCCTCAACCGGCGCGCCGCCGATGACGGTATCACAAATTGAAAACAGGACTTCCGGGAAACGCATACCCAAAAGGCGGTGACCGGCCCAGCCGCCGATGCCGATCACGTCACCCGGGCGAACGGACACAAGTTCATCGAGGCCGATCAGTTCTCCGTTAACGGTTATCCAGTCCACAAACCCTGCCGGGTCATCAATGGTTTCCCATTCAACAAAAGGGTATTCACTGCCCGGAGGGTAGGAACTGACCTCAATGGCCGGAGGCGCTTCTATCGGAGCAACGACACGCGTTGAAGAAGATACGGATTCCTCGTCCTTGCCGCCCGGGATCGCGCCCAGGAAATCCTGCAACTGATTTTCCCGGTAAGCCAGGAAACCACCGACGATTGCCAGTACAACCAACGCAAACAGCGCAGGAAACACAAGATAACGGAAAATCCAGGCAATGGCTTTCATGGACGAAAGTTTATGTCAGGGAGCGGGAAAAAGGCCAGATGCATTCAATGTCAGCTTCTCACGCAGACAGCATACGGTCCAGGTCGGCGATCAGATCGTCCAGGTCCTCGATGCCGGTTGATACCCTGATCAGGTTATCCGGAGTCGAAGTCACATCGCTCTCGCTGGATTTACGGTGTTCGATCAGGCTTTCAACCCCACCCAGGGACGTCGCCCGTTTGAAGACCTTCGCTTTTTGCACCGTAGCAACCGCCTCTTTCTTTCCCCCCGGCACCTGGAAAGACAGCATGCCGCCAAAACCGCCCTCCATCTGTTTCATGGCGATCTCGTGACCCGGAAAACTCTGCAGTCCGGGGTAATGAACGCATTCCACGGCAGGGTGCGTTTCCAGAAAACGGGCCACTGCAAGGGCGTTTTCACATTGCCGCCTGATACGCAGGTAAAGCGTACGGATACCGCGGGTCAGCAGAAATGCCTCGAAAGAACCCAACATGGGACCAGCAAACAGGCGGTGGTTAAATATTCTTTCCCAAAGCTCTGTATTTTCGTCTGATGTTACCAGCATTCCGCCTATGACATCCGAATGGCCGTTGAGAAACTTCGTCGCCGAATGGCAGACCAGGTCGGCGCCAAGTTCCAGAGGACGGGTAAGCACCGGGGTCGCCGCCGTTGAATCGACGGCGATTACGGCCCCGGCATCGTGAGCGATCCGGGCCGCTGCCCGGATATCCGTTACCGCCCAGGTGGGATTGGCCGGCGTTTCCAGCCACACCAGACGCGTGTCGCCACCGGATACGGCCGACTTTAACCCCTCCATATCCCCGGCGTCGAAGTAATCCACGCCAAGCCCCCTGTCTTCGGCAAAGATTTCCAGCCAACTCAGCACGCCATGATAAATCGTTTTGGAAACGGCAGCCCGTTCGCCTTTCTTCAGGGCATGGAAGGCGGCGGTACAGGCAGCGATCCCGGAGCCGAAGGAGAAGGCCTCTTTCCCGCCTTCGAGGGCGGCAACGACTTGTTCAGCGTGCTGCTGGGTCGGCCCTTTGTCACGGATGTAGGAACGGCCCTGGGTTTTTTCATAATCCTCATCACGGGTATAGGTCGTTGAAAGATATATGGGCGGCACGATCGCCCCGGTCGTTTCGTCTTCAATGCCTAAAGCCTGTGCGGCCAGGGTTTCGGGGCTTAACGCCCCCTTTGGATTTTGCCCCATGTGCATTCCCCTGCTGTATCCATCAATGCCAAGGTGTTCGGGGATGTTAGCGTCGAATAGACAGGAGAACAGCGAAAATGTTATTGCGCCTGTGGATTGACCGGATTTGGGCGCGCTCGGTGGATTCAATTCTGCTGCAGGGCGCGGGTTAACTGGCGTTGTTGATTGATCAGTTGACGCAAACGCCGTTGCTGTTCCTGTTTTAATTTCTGTGTTTGGCGTTGCAGTTTGCGAATTCGGGCTTCAACTTCTTTTTTTAGCTTCTTGATCCGACCCAGGGTTTCTTCATTTTCCTTGACCCTGGATCCCTCTACGCATTCCCAGCGGTTGGTGTCGTGATTGAATAAAAGGGCATACCGGTCACAGTCATAACTGACCTGCGGTCGCGGGGGATTGTGATCCGGATAAGCGTCGCTCGCCGTCAATGAAATGGCTACGCATAATACCAGAGCCAGCAACGCATGCTTCAGAACAGTTTTTGCCGTGTGCCCTTTTATTGTCATCTGGTCACGTAGAACAAAATGTGATGGCTGTTTGGGTTAGCGCCAAAACAACCGAAAGCCCCGCCGAGCACTGAACGCCCAGGGGGCTTTCTCTCTGGCCGTCAGGCCATTTTTCCGACTGATAAACCGGAGTATTCATGCGGGTTCACTAACCCGATGTTTCATCAGACATCAACGCCTGAAAATTTATGTAATACCGCCCCCGTTTGAACACGAGGGCCTATGACTGTGAGGCGGTTTCATATAGCTACCTATCCTCCCTGTCAGAACAACATGAGTATCCGAAGCGGACGATAGGATCATAGCACAACCGGGGAAGATTTTCTAATCACAATGGCCGGGCGCTTCCGTTTTATCGTCATCATGACAATAATCAGATAGCCAAAACGCCATAATTATTCACAATACCTGCGGTTTTGTTATCAACCTTTATCGGTGGAGCGGTTGAACAGTGGTGCAGCAGACCGACATGGTTCTGGCGCTGGCAATGTTTTGCATTGTCACCCTTTTTACGCCGGGTCCCAATAACATCATGCTGATGACGTCGGGATTGAATTTCGGCATTCGCCGTACATTGCCACACATGACCGGCGTTTCCCTGGGTTTCGCTTTCATGGTGATGGGTGTGGGGTTTGGCCTTGGCGCCCTGTTTCAGGTCTGGCCAATTCTCTATCCTGTTCTGAAATACGGCGCGTCCTGTTATCTGGTGTTCCTGGCCTGGAAAATCGCCGTATCCGGACCGGTTGACAGTTCTGACGAGAGGAAGGGAAAGCCCATGACCTTTATTCAGGCTGTGGCCTTCCAGTGGATTAATCCGAAGGCGTGGGTCATGTCCATAGGCGTCACATCCGCTTACGCCGCCGTTGCGGCTTTTCCCTATAACGTCCTTATCATGGCAGCCCTTTATGGCTTGCTCGGCTTTGCCTCCAGCGGCACCTGGACCGGGTTCGGATACGGTCTCCAGCGCGTTATCCGCAACCCGAAATCCATACGGATTTTCAATATCGTCATGGCGGTTCTGCTGGTGGCGTCGCTTTATCCGATCTTCTCCGACGCCTTGAGCTAAATTCCGTCAAAATTTTAGCTAACTTGTGCGCTTTATCACAGATCGGCCCTTGCAAACATCATACTTTACGCGTGTTATCTAGGTCCGCTGCAGGGAGGGCTCTTCTGAGAGCAGTCTCAAGGCCTGACAATTGTTTGCTCTGAAAGATTATGTCCGAAGTAACACTCCCCCGGCTGGCAGAAGGCGTCGTTGACTGGCAGAAGGTTTTCGATACGCCCGGAACAGGTCTTATCGCCCAGATCGAAGAAGCCCGTTCAGGAGAAGATCTGCAGAACGCGTTCCGCCTGATCCTGAAAACCCTGTTCAACAGGAAAGGCGATGAGGAACGGCGCAGCGTATTTACCAACCTCGTTAACGATATCCTGACCCATGCGGCCAAATCCAAGAAGCCGCCCGCCACCGCCATGTCCGAGGTCAAGGCCCGCGTCATCCAGATTCTGCACTCCATCAAGGATGACCGTATTAAACGGGCGAACAAGGCGATTGCCGCCAAAGCCCGCAAGGCGGAACAGGAAAGACAGAAACAGGGTCAGACCGGCGGCGAGACGAAAGAACCGGAAACCCTCGGTTTTGTCGATCGCCAACCCGATGACGTTCACATTGTCACACCGCCGGAACAGGTTGTTTCGGCTCCCGATACTCCTGCCCAGGAGACAACTGGCAGTGAAAATGCTGAACCCGAAGCGCAGGACGACGTTGTCGAAGAAGAAAAGGCCGATCCCGCCTTCGTCAAGGTCCAGCAGGAAGGCGATCCTTCAATCGGTGACTTCGAGGATTGGCTAACCTCCAACCCGAAACAGCAGACCATCGACGAATACGAAGATACCGGCGGGGGAGAAAGAAAAACCCCGGAAGAATTTTTTGTCGAGACCATCGCGTCCTCCATCCTGAACAACATGGCGACGCTCAGAGGCGGCCTGAATGACAACAGCGCCGGCGGTGGAAAACTGCCCTTTATCTTCTCGCCCGCCTTTGCCGTCCGGTTCGAGCAGGTTCTCAAGGAGCACATCCTGCCCGACTTCGCCGAAAGCAGCTATTTCATGATCTCGCAGATGTCCACCAAACCGCGGGCTAAATGGCTGGATATACTCACCGAGGTCATGTCCGATGCGACCCAGGGCCTGATGCTGTGGGAACGCTGGAAGATCGCCTGGAGCCAGGCGACGGAACAACAGGAAGAACCGGAACCGCCGAAACCGGATCCTTCCAAACAAGGGTTAAAGGGGTTCATGACCAAACTGCTGGGCGATGATGACTACATGTACCCGGAAGAGGAAATGACCGAGGAAGAATGGCGGGAACTGGTCGAAGCCACCAAGGCATCCAACGAACGGGCAAAGAAGACATGGTCCTTGCTGAGCGCACCGTCGGATGAATTCGATCCGCCGGTCAACAAGGACAACACCCTTCTGATGTCCCTGTTCCGCCAACTGGATGATATCGATACCCATGTCGCTGAACTGAAGCGTTTCGCCGGCGATGCCGAGCGCGCCGGCAGGGATTTCGATTCCTATCTCTCGGTAAACGGCAAGGATCTGGACCTGCCCCTGTTGTGCGCTTGTTTCCGTTACCCGGATATCTTCCTGACGGGGGAAAAGACAATACTCGCCACCTTTGTCGGCAGCCTGGACAGGCGGCGGGGAGGCGCTGCGCTGCCATTGTGCGTGCGTTTTCTCGGCCCTTCCATGGGCAACCGTTTTGCTGACTAAAAATATTACGATTTACCGCTGTGTCATCCGTCACGGACAGCCAAAGATCGATTGATTAGAATGTGACCGAAACTGAACCCCTGGACAGACCAGACCATGACCATCGGCAGTATCCTCTCAATCGCCACCAACGGGCTGTTACAAAACGCCCGGACCGTCCATGAAACGGCGGACCGTATCGTTCGCCAGCCCATCACGGATGCAACGGGTGAAACCAGCGACACGGACCTCGCCCGTTCTATCGTTGACTTGAAGGTTGCGGAAACCGGGTTCAGGGCCAATGCATCCATTGTCCGCACAGCCGATGAGATGAGCGGCACACTGCTCGATATTCTGGCCTGATGGCCCGCCCCGCTGTTCAGGAAACCTTGTAAACGCGCACCTCGTGCGTGATGTCCGGCTCGCCATCCGGCATCAGCGGCAACGGTTCGCTTCTTTCGATGCAGGACCATCTGCCGTCCGCTTCCAGTTTTTCAAGCCGGCCCTTGATGCCGTCATCGGCATAGGTGTCCATGTTAAGCGTGACGATCACCAGGCCGCCTGAACGGGTGACGCGTACCAGTTCGTCGATGCCTTCCGCCGGTGCGTGACCGGTGGTGAGCGTGCCGATGCAGGCCGTTGCGTCAAAGACGCCATCGGCGAAACCCAGGACATCGCCCAGGGCCATCTGGTGCAGCGCCTGGTAAACCCCCAGTTCTTCCGCTTTCGCCAGCATGCCCCGGGAAAGATCGAACCCGGTCAGGTTTTCATACCCGTCGTCATGGAGCATTTGACCCAATCGGCCCGTGCCGGCGCCGGCGTCCAGGATGCGGGCGTCCCTGGCGACCAGCCTCAGGAAGCACTCCCGCGCCAGGGCCGGACCGCGATAGCCGAAGTACTCCGCCGCATCCCTGTCGTAGTCTTCGGCCCAATCATCGTAACCGGCCGCCAGTTCCTCGCGGGAACGGGCGTTGTATACGCCCCACACGCGTTCCTTGATTTTCTCCGGATCGTTCGGCATGCCCCTCCTCCCGTGGAACGATACACAAAATGCCGTCATGGGGAAACGGTAAGCGGCAATCCCTGTATGAAATGAACAAAGATTGCTCTAGGCTTTATGAAACGCCTTTCATAACGGAGAGAACAACGTTGGTGTTTCAACCCTTGCTGAACGGTCAACCGCTTCCCCTTCTGGCCGAAATAGAACCAGAAGCGGACTGCTCCGCCGAAGCGGCCGTTCAATGGGCGGCGAGCCATGTAGGCGACATCGAGGCGGCGCTACGGGAAGCGGGCGTCGTGCTGATTCGCGGCTTCAGGGTCGATACACCGGAAGCCTTCCGCGCCGTGTGTCATGCCATCCGGCCCGATCTGCAGAATTATTCCGGCGGCGATTCACCACGCTCCAGCGTCGCCGACCAGGTTTATACTTCGACCGAATATCCACCTGAGCTGGAAGTCCTGCTGCACAACGAGCTTTCCTACGCCGGCTGGTCGCCGGACAGGGTGTTCTTTGGCTGCATGATTCCGGCGCATACCGGGGGTGAGACCCATATCGCCGACGGGCGGGCCATATACAAGGCCATACCCACAGTCATACGCGAACGGTTCGAAACCAGGGGCATTATCTACCTGCAGCACCTTTGGGATGCCGATGGCGAACCCGGCATCGGCAAGAGCTGGCAGGAAACTTTTGAGACCACTGACCGCAGCGCCGTTGAAGCCTACCTCAAGCGATCCGGCATGGACTACGACTGGACCGAATTCGGCCTGCGCACCCGCGCTCCCCACAAGGCGGTTCTGGAACATCCCGTAACGGGGGAAAAATGCTGGCATAACCAGGCCGACCAGTGGCACCGGGACATGGAAAGCGTCAAGGTGTCCATCGGCGCCCAGGACGATCCGCGCTTTGACCCATCGAGGGCCGGAGAGGAAACGCTCGGCAATCATGTCATTTTCGGTGACGGCAGCGACATCGACGTTCAGGATCTGCTCGAAATCCGCGCCGTCTCCCGGCAATGCGAAGTTGCGTTTCCTTGGCAGGCAGGCGACGTCATGGTAATCGACAACGTCATGGCCATGCACGGTCGCAAACCCTTTGAGGGCGAGCGCCGGGTCCTGGTCGCCATGGCCTGACATGGCCAAGCTGGAACAGAAAGGCAAACGACGATGACGAACATGGCGACTCTCAGGCGCGACCTGGCCGCCGCCCTCAACCTGGCGGAAAAACTCGGCTTTTCGGAAGGCATCTGCAATCATTTTTCCGTTGCCTTGCCGGATGGGAAAGACCGTTACCTGATCAACCCCTATGGCCTGCATTGGTCGGAAATCCGCCCCCATCACCTGTTGCTGATCGACGGCGACGGACAGGTTCTCGAAGGCGACGGCGAAGTGGAGGCGACGGCCCGCTTTATTCATGTCGCCGGACATCGCGCCAATCCGCGTCATGTGGCCATCCTGCACACCCACATGCCCTATGCCACGGCGCTCACCATGCTCGAAGGCGGCAAGCTGGAAATGGCGCACCAGACAGCGGTGCAGTTCTGGGGCCGCATGGCGCATCAATCCTTCGGCGGCATCGCGCTGGAGGCCGAGGAAGGCGAACGCCTCGCCGAGGCGCAGAGCGGTAACCCGAACGCGGATATCTTCTTTCTCGACAACCACGGCGTTACCGTGTGCGGCGAGAGCGTCGCCGTTGCCTTCAACGATCTTTATTACCTGGAGCGCGCCTGCCGCCAGCAGGTTCTGGCGCAATCAACGGGCCTGCCGTTCAAGATCATTCCCGACGACATGATCAGGGAAACCCATCGCCAGACCGAACAGATTCGCGTGCCGTCGTCGGAGCTCCATTTCAAGGCGCTCATGCGTACGCACGGACTGGAAGTATAAGGACCGGAAGCGTGACGAAGACGCTTCTCATTGTCGGCCATGCGCCGTCGCCCAACACGCAGGCCATGCGCGATAAGGTGGAGCAAGGCGCCCGCTCGCCTGACATCGTCGGCGTCGAAATCATAACCTTAAGCCCCTTCGATACGCAGCCCGGCCATGTCATCGATTGTGACGGACTGATCCTCGGCACCACGGAGAACCTGGGCTACATGAGCGGCGCGTTGAAGGACTTCTTCGACCGCATCTATTACCCCTGTCTTGAGGAGTGCCAGGGTAAACCCTATGCGGCCTATATCCGCGCCGGGCTGGACGGCACCGGCACGCGCCGCGCCATCGAAAGCATCACGGGCGGGCTCAAGTGGCGCGCCGTGCAGGAGCCCCTGATGTGCAAGGGCGACTTCGATAATGCGTTCCTGGACCAGTGCCATGACCTCGGCATGGCCATGGCCGCCGGCCTGGAAAGCGGGATTTTCTGATGGTAAACCCGCAGGGCTCTCATCACGAGAACAAGACATAAAATAAAATCAGACAAGGAACCGAGATGACCAACGATTACCCCCAAATCGCCAGTGACCTGAATGACGCCATTGCCCATCTGCGGGAAGGCATCCCCGACACCATGAAGGGGTTTTCCGCAATGGCCGCGGCGGCGACGGCGCAAGGGGCGCTGGATCCGAAAACCAAGGAACTGATCGCCACGGCGATGAGCGTGTCCCTGCGCTGCGATGGCTGTATCGCCTTTCACGCCAAGGCGGCGAGCCGTCACGGCGCTGACCGGGGGGAGGTTCTCGAAGCGCTCGGCATGGCGATTTACATGGGCGGCGGGCCGTCCATGGTCTACGCGGCCCAGGCGCTGGAAGCCTTCGATCAGTTCGAGGCCCTGAAAAACAAGGCTTCATAAAACAAACGCCCCGACGGAACCTATAGCGCCAGTCCCGTAATGAAATCAGATGTTGGCGCTCAGATGGTTCGTCACGTCCTGGTCCCTGACGTGGGTCAGGTCCTTGTTGATCTCCTCGATCACCCTCTCGCGGGCCTTGGGCGACAGGGCGTCCCGCAGGCGGCCGAGCGTCGCGGGCGGCGCGGCGATTACAAGCCGGTCATAATCGTTTTCCTCGGCGGCCTTTGAAACCATCTCAGCCACATCCCGGGTAAAGCTTTCCTTCTGGCGCTCGTGCAGGTCTTCGGTCTTGACGCCGTGCGCGGCGTCCCCGCCCTGTCCCCGGCCCGGCTTGTCCGTGCCCAGATCGCGGCTGGGCGCATGGGAAGCGGCGAATTCATGGTTCATGGCCGGGCGCAGGCCGTTGCCGGGACCTGTATTGACCAGCACCCGCGCCCTGGCGCCGTCGGCGATGAGAACCCACGTTTTTACGGCTTTCATGGCACCTTCCTTGTTTGAAATTCTATGTGAAACGAACGTTGGAACAGTCTAGCAGACGCAAGCGCCGTGTCCTTGACGCAGGTCAACGTGAAAGCCGGGGCTGGGGAAAATATCTGTAATAGAAGGTGGTGCGGGCGGCCGGACTTGGACTGACAAACCAAAATCTAATAATGTCAGGAAGCGAATTACATAAAAAATTTATTTTATTTATTGGCTTATTTTCAATCCATTAAACTGCAGGTACTCTGTCAACTTCACCATTAATAATTGTAATCTTCACTTCAAAGCCAGTAAGATTGGGACGTTGACTTGATAGCTCTGAGATTACATCGTTTGGCAATAGAATGGGCTTTAAGAAAGCCTGCGCCTAGCAGTATACCGCTTTCCAATTTGGAACTGATCCGTGATCGGAACTATTATAGCGTTAAACTAAAAGGTGAAAGAGAGTTTTTATGCGACTCTGTCACCGGTGAGAATATTACAGGAAGGTGGATTAAGCATATCCCAAACGATATTGAGCAAATAAATGCAGAGATATCATTCACTGATGCTTATGCCATGCAATTAGAGATTCGCCAATATTTGGGAGAAATGGAGTATCATTACCATAATTCGATACTATTTATCATTGCCCATATATTTGGTATTCCTTGGCTTAAGTTATGGCGTCGCCGTTTCGCTTCAGCACTCTATAAAAGAAAACATCTTGTCATAAAAGATCAATTAGAATTGCTAACTTATCTTGCTGATCGAGCAAGACATGGAAGCTTTGATCCAATATCAACTCCCCAGTTAATAACCGAAATATACGGTATATATATTTGGGAACACCCTGACAGGGACAGGATTAGTACTCATTATAATTTATGGTTAAATGCTCTTGTAGAAAGTGGTGATGTTGAGGATGTAAGAGGAAGGTTTCGAATCCGCTCACAAGGCCTTACAACGCTAGCTCAAGAAGAAAGGGATGATCGAAGACACCGTGATGCAGTACGGACGCAGTGGATACTCGCTGCTCTAACTGCTTGTATTGTAATCATCAGCTTATTCGGTACGCTTATGAAAGGTTGATATTCTGTTTTTAATCAACTCATGGATAAAGATATAGTTACTATCTCTATACAACTGCACAAAGTTCAATTGAAAATGGTGCGGGCGGCCGGACTTGAACCGGCAAGGCCGTAAGGCCGAGGGATTTTAAGCAGCCTAGAATCGCCGTAAGTTATTGTTATTGCTTTCTTTTTTTTGAGTATACTAAAAAGTATACTAAAGATGGTTAGATTTTGACATTCGCAAAATTATACTAACATCTGTGGAAATAGCTAAATTTCCCCATCTATATTTTGTTCTGTGTCAAAATATTTTTGAAATAAAGATAGAGTCAATTCATTATCTTCTGGGTGTAAAAGTATTTTTTCTATTTCATCATTATTCAAAACAACGCCATTTATCATATATGTATATAATAAATTTCCAAGAATTAGACTAACGCTGATAATGTGGCTGGCTATATCCTCTTTGGAAATCTTTCTCCCATGAACAATCTTTGAACGTGTGTCATATAACGCTTTAACTTTCTTGAACTTTTCATATCTCTTTGTGCCTTCAGTTTCGGCTATAACCGAAATATAAAGTGCTAATCGAAAACGTAATTCATGGTCGATATTGAAAAGGGCTTCTATTCCCGTCCAGAGGCTTGCTGCTATCAATCTGCTGTCATGAGAATGACAATAAAAGCAATAACTATTCACAGCTGTTCGATATGCAGCATTTTCTTCATACAGTTTGGAAAAGTTATCGAGATACTTACCAACGTCATTGATTACATCACCATCAAGAGGTGGAGGCTTTCTAAAGCGTTTAGCTTTTGGGAAATCCTCAAACATAAATGCGTCGCAAGAGTTATCGTTAATTCCACAGACCACTGACCATGACCGGCGCAATGCAACAGGAATGATACCCTCAACAGCCCCTGCTATCCGCAGACATGCAGATAATTGGAATGCAGCATCTATCGTTGTTTGGAAGTCAGGATCATCTTCATCAACTATAGGAACTGCAAGTTCATATGTTACATGCTGCGAGTAGCGACCGATTGCTCCAGACATTGTTATTGGATTTATTGCTCTAGTGAGAGCGACATCACCAGGATTGTTATTGACTCGTCTAATGAAAGCTATTGGGTCACCATTTTCTGTCTGGATGACATAGCTATCCTGGTCAAATTCAAATCCGACCAATCCCAAAAAGACAGCATTTAAGTTCTGATAATATTCAGGATCTACATCGAGAAGCCGTATTGCTTCTTTCTCTTGCTGTTTAATGAAATCCAATATGCATCTCGATATCTAAAACTAGAACTTGTGAGTGGTGCGGGCGGCCGGACTTGAACCGGCAAGGCCGAAGCCGAGGGATTTTCATACCACTCCAGCTTTCGCTAGAGCACGTCATTGGTAATGACGTGCTTTTGTGGTCTGGACTTTCTCTTCACCGTAGCAATTGCTTTAGGTGCTCGCCGTCAAGTCTCTACACCTTCCCGTCTCCGGGCTTGGCTCGGGATTGCCATCAGCTTGATCTGGAAGGTTTCCCCGAATTTGACGAGTTCTACTCCCTCCGTTTCCGGAGAGGCACTCAATTTTTCATAAGTCCCTTGTGTTTACCAATTTCACCACGCCCGCATTATTACTCTACTTACGGGAGAAAATATCCTCCTCTCTAACTCAGATTATCCAAGCAAAAAAAGTATACTAAGTATACCAAGAGTATACTAAATTTTACCCATCAACATATAGCGCCCTATTCCAACAAAACCACCACAAAATAACAATATATTGTGTGTGCGCTGCAAAACCCAAGGGATTTTAAGTCCCTTGGGTTTACCAATTTCACCACGCCCGCATCCGGCGCGACTGACTTGAATCGGCGGAGCAAACCTATCGCCCGGCGGGGGCACAGGCAAGAGCGGAAACAACCGATTTCACACATGTCGGCGCATGTCCCATCGTATGTCGGCCACAGGCTACCTTGCGGCGGGATTCTTGCTGACGCCGGCGGGGCAATCCCCTACCCTCAGGGCCATGACCAAAGCGAAACCACACCCTGACGAGAGTTCCGAAGCGTCTGCGCCTTCCCAAGCGTCCGAGCCTTCCCAAGCGCTTGAGCCGCCAGTGTTCGACGATCCGTTCCAGGCCGGCCTGCTCGACCTGATCAAGTGGCGGCGCGACGTGCGCCGGTTCCGGCGCGACCCCCTCGAACCGGATAAGCTGGAGCGCCTGATCGCAACGGCGGCGCTGTCGCCCAGCGTCGGCAACAGCCAGCCGTGGCGCTTCGTCACCGTGCGCGATCCGGACCGGCGCAAGCGGATACGGGACGAATTCCAGCGCTGCAACGCCCGCGCGCTGGAAAACTACGAGGGCGAGCGCGCCAAACTGTACGCGGGCCTCAAGCTCTCGGGCCTTGACGATGCGCCCGAACACCTGGCCGTGTTCTGCGACGAGGGAACCGAAACGGGCCACGGCCTGGGCAGCGCCACCATGCCGGAGACGCTGCGCTATTCCGTGGTCGGCGCGATCCAGACCCTGTGGCTGGCGGCCCGCGCCGAAGGCATTGGCGTGGGCTGGGTTTCCATCCTGGAGCCCGACGCCGTCAACCGCATCCTCGATGTGCCGGAAGACTGGGCCCTCATCGGTTATCTCTGCATCGGTTATCCGGAAGAGGAGCACATCGACCCGGAGTTGGAGCGCCTGGGCTGGCAGGGCCGGGAAGCCTGGGAACGGTTCGTGACGGAACGCTAAAGCAAATCCCGAGCGGTTTATGAACCGCGAAGGTGAATTTGCGAAATCATACAACCAAATCCCGAGCGGTTTTATAACCGCGAAGGTGAATTTGCGTCATAAAAAGACTTTACTGTTCGGTTTCCTTAGGGATTCCACCGAGATCGCGCACCATCTGCCGGACAGCTTCGGCGGCCTCGTTCAACTGCGCCTCATCGAAGGAGCGCAGCACGAGGTTGGCGCCCAGCGTGCCGCCCTGAAAGAAGGGATAACTGCCCATTTCCACCTCAGGATAGGTTAGCTGCAGCTTGCCGAGTGGCCCGGCAACGCGGCCTTCGGGCAGTTCCGCCGTGATGGAGTGTGACAGCATGGGATCGCCGCCCGTCAGGCGGTGCGTGATGCCGTTGAACATGTCGCGCATGATGCTGGGCACGCCGGGCAGAACGAACACATTGCCGATCTGAAAGCCGGGCGCGCGGCTCACCGGGTTCTCGATCAGCTCCGCTCCCTCGGGCATGTCGGCCATGGACAGGCGTTCCTCGGTGATGTCTTCGGGGTTGTAATAGTCGCGCAGGATGGCTTCGGCGGCGGCATTGCGTCCAAAGGGCAGGCCGAAGGCGAGCGCCACGCCTTCCGACGTGATGTCGTCGTGGGTCGGACCGATACCGCCGGTGGTGAAAACATAATCATGGTTGGTCCGGGCCTCGTTCACCGTATCGGCGATGACCTGCAGGTCGTCGCGGATCACGCGTGCCTCGGCGACCTGGATGCCGAGATCGTTCAGGCTGGAGGCCAGGAAGCCCAGATTGGCGTCCTGCGTGCGGCCCGAAAGGACCTCATTGCCGATGATCAGGACACAGGCGGTGTAACGTTTGCTCATGAAACTTCGCTCTTCCCGGTTGCCGGATGCGTTACCAGTCAGATTATCTATATAAGGCCGCGTCGCGTCGCGTACAATTTATATCAGGTCGCGTAACGTCGCGAGCTGTTATATAAGGTCGCGAAGTGTCGCGAGCTGTTAAATTAGGTCGCGAAGTGTCGCGACCAGGGGCGCATCGGCGGGCGGCATCTCCACATCCCCCATGCGTACGGGCCTGATCCATTGCAACGCCTGGCCTTCAAGGCCCTGCGGCTCGCCCTGCCAGATGCGGCAGACGAACAACGGCATCAGCAGGTGAAAATCGTCATAGGTATGGCTGGCGAAAGCGATGGGGGCGAGGCAACTGGCCGTGACGTCGATGCCCAGTTCTTCCTTCAGCTCCCGGATCAGGGCCGCCTCCGGCGTTTCACCGTTATGGACCTTGCCGCCGGGGAACTCCCACAGGCCGGCCATGGACTTGCCCTCCGGGCGCTGGGCCAGCAGGACGCGGCCATCCGCATCGACCAGCGCCACGGCGGCGACCAGCACGATGGGCATACCGCTCTTATGCGTGTGAACCTCGGCGTTGAGGCAACTTGGATCAGGACCGGTAATCGGCATTGATGGTGATATACCCGTGTGTCAGATCGCAGGTCCAGACCGTGGCCGAGCCGCCAGAGTCGCTATTATCGATGCCCACATCGACGCAGATATCGACTTCCTGGCCCCGCATGTGTTCCGCGACCGGCGTTTCGTCATAGCCGTCAACGGCGCAGCCTTCCGCCGCCACGCTGACGCCGCCGATCTCGATTTTCAACTTGTCCCGGTCGGCGCGCTGGCCCGCCTTGCCGACAGCCATGACGATCCGTCCCCAGTTGGCGTCCTCGCCGGCGATGGCGGTCTTGACCAATGGTGAATTGGCGACGGAACGGGCGATGATGCGCGCCGCTTCATCATTTTCGGCGCCGGTTACGGTGATGGAGATGAACTTCGATGCCCCCTCGCCATCGCGCACCACCTGCTGGGCCAGATCGCGGCAGACCTCGAACAGCGCGTCTTTGAAACCGTCAAGTTCCGGATCATCCACTCCTGCAACGGCGGGCTGGTTCTCAACCGCCCCGGTGGCGAACAGCATCAGGGTATCGCTGGTGGACGTATCGCTGTCCACGGTGACGCAATTGAAGGTTCGGTCCGCAACATCCGCCAGCATGGTCTGAAGCGCCTCGGACGGAATGGCAGCGTCGGTGAAGACGAAGGAAAGCATGGTCGCCATGTCGGGGGCGATCATGCCGGAGCCCTTGGCGATGCCGGCAATGGTCACAGTCGCATCGCCGATGGTGGCGGTCCGCGACGCACCCTTCGGAAACGTGTCCGTGGTCATGATGGCGCGGGCGGCGGCTTCCATGGCGTCTTCCGACAGGTTGTCGTTCAGATCGGACAGGATATCGCGGATCATGTCGTCCGGCAGTTGCTCGCCGATGACGCCCGTTGAGGCGACGAAGACCCGGCTCGGGCGGCAAGCCAGGGTATCGGCCACGGCCTCGACGGTGCGGATGACGGAATCGACGCCCCCCTGGCCGGTAAAGGCATTGGCGTTCCCGGCATTGACGATCAGCCCCTGCGCTTCGCCGGAGCCGGACTTCAACGACTTGCGGCACCATTCCACCGGCGCGGACGCCGTCATGGACTGGGTATACACGCCGGCTGCCGTGGTGCCGGATACGAACGATGCCAGCAGGACGTCATCGCGGCCCGTATACTTCATGCCGGTGCGGCCAGCCGCCAACCGGACACCGGCAATGGCCGGCATGGCCGGAAAGGCTTCGGGCGCCAATGGCGAAACAGTAGAGTCGTCACCTTGCGGCATGGTCGGTTCCCTCACATCGGCTATCAGGGTTGCGCACTGTCAGCGGGTGAGCCGTCAAGCTTGAACGTCTGAATCTCGGCCCCTTGGTGCAGAGAGTCAATGAATTCGGCTTCAATGTCCTGCTGGATTTCCTTGAGCAGTTCCTCCGCCACATCTTCAAGCGGCGGTACAAAGGCCTGGCGCTTGTCCTCCACCAAGATGACATGGTAGCCGAACTGGGTCATCACAGGCTCCTGGGTAATCTCCCCGGCGTTGAGGGCAAAAGCCGCCTGTTCGAATTCCGGCACCATCATGCCTTTGCCGAAGTACCCCAGATAACCGCCCTCGGGCCCGGAAGGACCGGTTGAGCGGGCTTTGGCCAGTTCGGCGAAATCAGCGCCGCCTTGAAGCTCGGCGATGATTCCCTTGGCTTCTTCAGCCGTTTCCACCAGGATGTGGCGAGCCTGCACCTCAAACTCGGACTGCTTTTCCTCGCTGAATTCTGCGTAAGCCTGGTTCAGGCGTTCATCACTCATCGCGGAAGTGATCTTTTCTTCGAGCATGATCTGTTCGAGCAACCGGTTCTTGGCGTGCTCGATCTTGGTGATGAACTTATCCGTTTCATCCTTGCCCTGCGCCCGCGCCTCGTTCGCCGCCATTCTCATAATGACCAGGCGGTTGACGAGATGGGGATAAAGCCCTTCAAAAGGGGCATCCCTGTACTGCTGCGGCAGGTAGGAGAGGGCTTCGTTCACTTCGCTCATGTAAATCTTGTCGCCGTTGACAATGGCGACCACGGCGTCTTCTTCAGCGGAAACAGGAACGGATAGTGCGGCAACCCCCGTTACAATGAGAAGTGCGGAAAGCAGGGAGCGAAAAAACATACTATATTCCTTGATGGATGGACAAAAGATGGAGCCACGGTGTTAAAGGATCACAGCCGGAAACACCAGACCAGTCATATCATTGTGACTGAAAAAACAGCTCCGGCAGCAAAAGGATACGCAAATCGATGAAATTGTTCCGAACCCCCTGGTTCTGGTTGGCCCTGTTGGGCCTGGGTGGGCTGGCGCTTGTCTGGTGGCTGCATTTGCGTTTCCCGGATGCGCTCTCAAGCCGGGACGGCCAGATCGACCTGGTTCATACCCTGCTTTTGTCGGTTCCAGTTTCATCCTGCACCGTCATTTCCAGGCCCACAAGGCAATCCAGCACGGCCTGATCTGGTTGGCGATCGGCGGCCTGGTGTTTATCGCCTACAGCTTCCGCCATGAAGCCAAGTGGCTCGGTAACCGCTTGCTCGCCGAGTTGAATCCCTCTCTGGGCCAGCAACAGGGCGAGGTCATGCAGTTTTCCGTTTCGCCGGACGGGCATTTTGTCGTTGAGGCCACCATCGAAACGGACAACAGGCAGAACCCTGTTCGCATGCTGGTGGACACAGGCGCGACAGATGTGGTGCTAAGCCCGGGGGATGCAAAGAGGCTTGGCTTCGATCCCGAAACGCTGGATTACTCCAAATCCTACCGCACCGCCAACGGCACCGTTTACGGCGCGCCGGTCCGGTTGAAATCCATGTCAGTGGGTTCTATCAAAATCGAAAACGTGCGCGCATCCGTCAACAGCGCCGACATGAACCGTTCGCTGCTGGGCATGAGCTTCCTCGAACGCCTATCAGGTTATGAAGTCAGCGAAGGACGGCTGACCCTTTATCCCTGATTCATAACCGGTCGCTAATCGGATGAAGCCAGAACGACAGGTTTGCCATGAGGGGTGCTTTCGTAAGCCTCGACCCAGGCCTGCTTGCGGGTCATCAGTTCCCCGATATCCGTCATGTCCTTTTCCTGCGCCAGCCTCTCAAGCGCTGCAAGCACATGCAGGTAATAGGTCGAACCGTCGTCGGGATCGCCCGCCCCCTGCGCCTTCCTGATTTCCTGGCCCAGGGTCTCGGCCCATTCCTGGGGCGTAATAACGCCGGCGGCAATCAGCCCGTTCGCCACGCCCAGGGTTTGCACTTCCCAGGGCTCCTTGAAACTGACCTCTTCGCCGTCACGGTTGATGGGGCGGAGCGCTGAATCCAGGCAGCCAGGTTTATTCTCTTGCGGTTGCATTCCACTATTCAAGATAGCTCTCCCACAGATCGATATAGACGTAATCGTTATCGCCACCGTCCTCCGGCCACAGATCGCTGGCCCTGAAGGCCACGCTATAGAGCGGCTCGCCTCGCTTCTCGCCGTGGGCGTTGGCGTCGGGCAGGATATGCCAACCATAAAAGTCATGGATACGGCCCGGGTGGCCGCGAATGTAGCGTGGCAGACGGGTGTGGCCGGTCGGCGATATCTGACGCGCACGCACCGGATCACCGATCTTG
>CAYFMQ010000003.1:59945-105925 GCA_964344255.1 uncultured Thalassospiraceae bacterium | reverse complement strand
TTGTACTTCTCGGAGGTTTCAGCCGGCATTTCCGTGCTGTCACGCGCGCCAAAGATTTTGCGCACGGCCTCAGGTGGCAGGGGCGCTTCCACATCCTCCGGTTTGCTATCAGCCTTGCCGGACACAAGTTCCTCAACCGTCGCCTGCCCGCCGCTGATCATATCGACCGCTGTTTCCAGATACCACTTGGCGTAATATTCCAGGCTCAGATAATCGGCCGGCGGGATGCATTCGATATGGAAACGGCCCCGGTCCAGGGTCAACTCCGCTGACGGCGTTCTCGACTGGGCAATGCCGTACATGCGGCCTTCCCATTCGGTGTGAAACACCGGCTCCTTGTCTTGATCCTCATGCTCGACGGCACCGAAACCCAGCATGCCGCCCATGTCGTGTACGCCATCCATGATCAGCCCTCCTTGTCAGCCGAGGGTTGAGGCGAACGCGCCTTTTCGGTTCCGATCATGGAATTGCGGCTTATCAGACCGGCCAGTTCTTCCTCGGACATGCCCTCGGTTCCTTCCGGTCGTTCCGGCACGACCAGATAGCGCTTCTCCGACGTGGAATCCCAGACCCGGACCTCGACGCCGTCATCCAGTTCGAGTCCGAATTCCTTCAAGACGCCCCGGGGGTCGCGCACCACGCGGGCGCGGTAGGCCGCCGACTTGTACCAGGCCGGCGGCAACCCCAGGATCGGCCACGGATAGCACGAACACAGCGTACAAACGACGACGTTGTGGACCTGTGCCGTATTCTCGACAGCGACAATATGCGTTCCCTGCGTGCCGATGAATCCCAATTCCTCGAGTGTTTTCTCGGCATTATCCAGCAACCGGGCCTTGAAATCCGGATCCGTCCAGGCCTTGGCCACCACCTTGGCGCCATTTCTGGGCCCCACTTCTTCTGTGAACAGTTCAATCCATTCATCCACTGTCTTACTGTCCAGAAGTCCTTTTTCCACGAGCAGGCTTTCAAGCGCCTTGACCCGCAACGCCGGATCGGATGGCAACTCGGAATGGAGTTGCTCATGAATATCGATCAGTTTCTGGGTGTCGTGCATGCTCATGACCCGGCCCTTACCTCATTCGTAATTTTTCGTTGCCCGGATCATAGCACCAATTTGTTTTGCATAAACCCGTCCAATTCAGGTCATTTTCTCCGGGTTTCATTGACACTTCCGCCCTTCCCGCTTATGTCTTTCCCCGCCGGTTCTCTATAGTCTTCCGACGATGACTGGAAACCAATAGAAACGGTGTAAAAGAATCGCTTTTTATCCACGCGACCCGCACGCAACGCCACCTCGGAGACCATCCCTATCATGCTCGAATCCATCGCCAAGCGGCTGTTCGGCAGCGCCAATGATCGATATGTGAAGGGGTTTAACAAACTCGTTGACGCCATCAACGCTATGGAGCCCGAATTCGAGGCCCTGTCCGACGAGGCCCTGAAAGCAAAGACAGAGGAATTCCGCGGCAGGATCAGGAACGGTGAAAGTCTGGACGATCTGATGGTGGAAGCTTTCACCACTGTCCGCGAGGCCGCAAAGCGCACCCTCGGCCAGCGTCATTTCGATGTACAGTTGCTGGGCGGTATCATTCTGCACCGCGGCATGATCTCGGAAATGAAAACCGGTGAAGGCAAGACACTGGTTGCGACACTGCCGGTTTACCTCAATGCGCTGGAAGGCAAAGGCGCCCATGTGGTCACGGTCAACGACTACCTCGCCCGACGCGATGCGGACTGGATGGGCCAGATTTACACGTTCCTGGGACTCACCGTCGGCTGCATCATTCCCGGACTGGATGACGCCCAGCGCCAGGAACAATACGCCTGTGACGTAACCTACGGCACCAACAACGAATTCGGTTTCGATTACCTGCGCGACAACATGAAATTCCGGCTGGAAGACATGGTCCAGCGAGAATTCAATTTCGCTATCGTCGACGAAGTGGATTCGATCCTGATCGACGAAGCCCGGACGCCGCTGATCATTTCCGGTCCGACGGAAGACAATTCCGAGCTGTATTCCGCCATCGATAAGCTGGTGCCTTCCCTGAACGATGACGATTTTGAAAAGGACGAAAAGTCCCGTTCCGTCACTTTCACGGATGCCGGTACGGAGCATATGGAGGAACTGCTGGAAAGGGCCGGCCTGCTGCAGGAAGGCGGGCTTTACGACATCCAGAACATCTCGCTGGTACATCACGCCAACCAGGCGCTCAGGGCGCATCAGCTGTTCACCCGAGACACCGATTACATCGTCAAGGATAACAAGGTCGTCATCATCGACGAATTCACCGGTCGCATGATGGAAGGACGGCGCTACTCCGAAGGTCTGCATCAGGCGTTGGAAGCCAAGGAAGGCGTCGAAATCCAGAACGAAAACCAGACCCTGGCCTCGATCACCTTC
The DNA here is from genome assembly GCA_964344255.1 of uncultured Thalassospiraceae bacterium. Lineage (GTDB taxonomy): Bacteria > Pseudomonadota > Alphaproteobacteria > Rhodospirillales > Casp-alpha2 > JAJFIE01. The sequence continues at coordinate 103,518 of CAYFMQ010000003.1, read as the reverse complement.
CAGAACTATTTCCGTCTCTACCCGAAGCTGGCCGGCATGACGGGCACGGCCATGACGGAAGCGGGCGAGTTCTCCGAGATTTACAAACTCGAAGTCATCGAGATGCCGACCAACGTTCCTTGTATCCGCGATGACAAGCATGACGAAGTCTACCGCACGGAGGTCGAGAAATTCGGCGCCATCATGGAAGAGATCCAGGACTGCCGGGAACGGAAACAGCCTGTTCTTGTCGGCACCGTCAGCATCGAAAAGTCCGAGATACTCTCGGCCATGTTGAAGAAGAACAAGATTCCCCACCATGTCCTGAACGCGCGTTACCATGAACAGGAGGCCCAGATCATTGCCCAGGCAGGTTGTTCGGGTGCCGTCACAATCGCCACCAACATGGCGGGCCGCGGCACGGATATTCAGCTTGGCGGTAACGTGGACATGCGCCTGCAGAACGAGGCAGCCAACATCGACGATCCGGTAAAACGCCGGGACATGGAAGAGAAAATCCGTTCCGAGGTGGAAGCCGACAAGAAGATCGCACTGGAAGCAGGCGGTCTTTATGTTCTCGGCACCGAGCGTCACGAAAGCCGCCGCATCGATAACCAGCTTCGCGGCCGTTCCGGCCGTCAGGGCGATCCCGGCACGTCCAAATTCTACCTTTCCCTGGAAGACGACCTGATGCGCATTTTCGGCTCCGAACGCATCGATTCCATGCTGACGAAGCTGGGCCTGGAAGAAGGCGAAGCCATTGTGCATCCCTGGGTCAACAAGGCGCTTGAAAAAGCCCAACAGAAGGTCGAGGCGCGCAACTTCGAGATCCGCAAGAACCTGCTCAAGTTCGACGACGTCATGAACGACCAGCGCAAGGTCATTTACGAGCAGCGCAAGGAACTGATGGCGACGGAAGACGTCTCGCAGACCGTTTCCGACATGCGTGAAGAGACCATCGAGAACATCGTCGCCGTTTGTATTCCGGAAAAAGCCTACGCAGAACAATGGGATACAGACCACCTGCACGAGGAAGTTCTTCGCGTCCTCGGTATGGACCTGCCCGTAGAAGACTGGGCCAAGGAAGAAGGTATTGCCGATCAGGAAATAACGGAACGGCTGACAGACGCCGCCAACCGCAAGATGGCGGAAAAAGCGGCCCGGTATTCACCGGAAGTGATGCGCAGCATTGAAAAGAGCCTGTTGCTGCAGATTCTCGACCAAATCTGGAAAGAGCACCTGTTGACCCTGGATCATTTGCGCCAGGGCATCGGCCTTCGCGCTTACGGTCAACGTGATCCGCTCAGGGAATACCAGCGCGAGGCCTTCAATCTGTTCAACGAAATGCTCGAAAGCCTGCGTGAGCGCGTGACCATGTTCCTGTGCCACATAGAGCTTCAGGTTGCTCCGGACGAAGAGGCGCTGCGCCCCAAAGAGCAGGAAATGCACGAAACGCGTCAGGACCCCGCGCTGGTCGGTGGCGACGCACCGCCACCGGAGGAGTCCAACAGCGTAACGGTTGAAACCCGGCGCGGGGGCGACACCATCGATCCTGACGATCCGGATACATGGGGTCGTGTCCAGCGGAACGCACCCTGTCCCTGCGGTTCAGGGAAGAAATACAAGCATTGCCACGGCAAGGTCGCTTAAAAGCTTTCTAAAACTAAATAAGCGCTACACGGACACTGCCCAGGCCATCAATGGCAATCGTGATCTTGTCGCCAGGGTTTTCCGGCCAGATGGTTTCTACTAGCGATCCTGTGAGTATGAATTCACCGGCTCTCAACACCTCACCCGCCTCGCTTTTCAGGTTTGCCAGCCAGGCGACAGCCTCCAACGGATGGCCGAGCACGGCCTCGCCGTTTCCCCGCCCCGCTTCCCTGTCGTTCAGCAACATCCGGCCTTCGATGGAAACCAGGTCCAACGTCCGCCAATCGGCAACAGGATCGCCCAGCACGCATCCCGCGCCGAAGAAGTCATCCGCCACCAGGCTGGGTGTCCCCATGTCATGGAAGTTCGCATAGCGGTTATCGACGATTTCCGTGGCGACCCTGCATGTATCGATATAGGCGGCAACGTTATCGCGTGTGTATGGCCTATCGCTCACCGGCATGTCTGAACCGAGAACGACAGCGATCTCGCACTCAAAACCGATACGGGAAAAATCTTCAAGCGCCAGTTCCACCTCATGGCGGTGCACGGTTCCCGCCATGACCCCGCCGGCACAAGGGTGGCGGATATTGAGAAATTCCTGCATCACCGGCGTGGTGCATCCGATCTTGTAGCCGACCCGTTTACCCAATCCGGCCTGCTCAAGCTTTTCGTGGACGAGCGGCTGGACGGCATAGGCCTGATCAAGGGTTTCCGGCCGAATATCCGGATCAAGCGGTTCGATGGGTACGGGATTTAGCCGGTTTGCCGCCAACAGATCAGCCGTGCGCTCCAGGTCCGGCATAACCTATTGCATGACACGGGCGGAGCGACCGCCCCGGCGGCGATTGCCCCTCATGCCCTCAAGCCCGCCATGTTCGCGAACCTGTTCGAGCAGTTCGATCAGTTTTTTGGCTTCTTCAGAGGGCGTTTCCCGGCAATTCGCAACCGTGGTCTCGAGGATCGTCGTGGCGGCGGAGGCCGGCTCCATTTCCTTGGGCAGTTTCATCAGCCACGACAGCAGCACGTCCTGGGCCGGACCGACGAAGGCGTCGGCATGTTCAAAAACCTGATGCATCAGGTTGACCGGGTCGAAGTCCGGTCCTTTTTCGCCGCGTTTCCTGTCCAGATAATCCGTCATAATGCTTCACAATAGAACCGTTCGCTGTATAAAAGCTAGCCATGATTGTCCTGTTCCATTGAACGGCAACCGACTAAGATTTCCCCCAAACCGTCACGTTTTCCGACGCTTATTTCTTTTGCAAACCTTCAGGAGTCCCCATGCCCCAACCCTGTCCCGCCAAGGCAGGCGATCCCATAGACCGCATTGAAACGCCCGCCCTGATCGTCGATCTGGATTCCTATGAACGCAACCTTGACCGCATGGCCGAGCTTGTCCGGGAAAGAGGCGTACGTCTGCGCCCGCATGCAAAAACCCACAAGTCGCCGGAGATCGCCCTGGATCAGATAAAACGCGGCGCCGTCGGGGTTTGCTGCCAGAAGGTGAGCGAGGCCGCCGTCATGGTCGAAGGAGGTGTCGGCGACGTTCTCGTCAGCAATGAAATCATCGGCAGATCTAAACTCAAGAGGCTGGCAGAACTTGCAAAATCGGCAAGGATAACCGTTTGCGCCGATGACGCGGGCAATGTTGCCGAACTGAACGCGGCTGCCGGGGAAGCCGGCGTCAGGCTGGGTGTCCTGGTTGAAATCGATGTGGGCGCCGGCCGTTGCGGGGTACCGCCGGGCGAGCCTGCCGTTGAACTGGCCAAGGCAATCGAGAAATCCCCCAACCTGGATTTCAGCGGGCTTCAGGCCTATCACGGCGGCGCCCAGCACATCCGCAGCCACGATGACCGCCGCGCCGCCATTGCCGAAGCCGCCCGATTAACGACCGACACCGTGGATATGCTCAGGCAGTCCGGCCTTGAATGCGAGATGGTGACGGGCGGCGGCACGGGCTCCCTGGAAATCGATCTCGAACTGGGCGTGCTCAATGAATTGCAGGCCGGCTCCTACATTTTTATGGATGCTGATTACGGTCGTAATTCCGACCGGGAAGGCCAGCCGTTCGCCCCCTTTGAAAACAGCCTGTTTGTCCGATCAACAGTGATGAGCACGCCGAAAAGCGGGATCGCCATTGTCGATGCGGGCCTGAAAGCCATCGCTTTCGATTCCGGCAATCCGACCGTTTACGGGCGCTGCGGCGCAACCTATGTTGCGCCATCGGACGAGCACGGCAATTTGGAAGTCGCCGAAGCCAATCCGCTGGTTCTGGGAGAAACCGTTACCCTGATTCCCGGTCACTGTGATCCGACGGTCAATCTTTACGACTGGTATGTCGGTATCCGAGGCGATGTTGTCGAACGGATCTGGCCTGTGGCCGCACGGGGGGCGCTATCCTGATTGCGCCTTTTTGAGGATGTATCCGATTTTCCAGCACGCCATGAAAATTCATGTGCTGGAGGCAGAAAACCAGAAACACTGGCCTGAGGCTTCCTTTCGGAATCAATTGACCTATACTTCTACTTCCCTGTGAAAACACCCGCAGAATGGAAATTCCATCGGGAATCAGCTTATGCATGAAAACCAACCGCAACAGGATCATCGGAAGGATACGGCCGGTTCTTCAGGAACTCCTGACAGCAGTCCTGACAAAGGGCTTTTCTCAGGCAGCGTGATCATTCCTGAGTTCATCGCCTACGCCTGGGCGCGTTTCACCCAGGACAGGTGCTGGCGTATGGCGGCTGGGTTGAGCTACACCTCTCTTCTTGCCGTAGTACCCCTGACCGCGATCGCCTTTTCCATGCTGGCGGCCTTTCCTGTTTTCGAAGGCGTCAAGGATAGGTTCCAGGACGTTGTCTTCGCCAACTTCCTGCCCCAGTCGGCGGCGGCCATGCGCAGTTACTTCGATCAGTTCATCCAGAACACGACGACCCTTTCCGCCGTCGGCATCGTCGGCCTCGCCGCAACGGCTGTTCTCCTGCTCGGCACCATCGAAGCCGACCTCAACGCCATTTTCAGGGTCAGGAAGCCCCGCCCCCTGGTCCCGAGGCTTCTGGTGTTCTGGGCAATGATTACCCTGGGCCCCCTTCTGGTCGGCGCCAGCTTCTCGCTCGCAACCTACGCCTTCGTCGCCGGTGAATGGATGGGGCTGGATGTCCTGGCCGGTCCATTGGGCTGGATTGGCCGGTTCGTGCCGACGCTGCTGATCATTGCAGGCCTCGCCGTCTTTTACATGGTGATACCGAACAGGCATGTCCCGCCGCGCGCCGCTCTCGTCGGCGGTATCGTCGCCGGCATCCTGTTCGCTCTCTTACGAAAGGTTTTCGGCTGGTATGTCGCAACCTTCCCGACGTATCAGAACGTCTACGGCGCGCTTTCCGTGGTGCCGATTTTCCTGATCTGGATGTACCTCTCATGGAGCGTCGTCCTGCTTGGCGCGGTGATCACGACAACGCTTGGCGAATGGTTCCGCGCTGGCGGCAAGAACCCGGACGAACAGGCTTTGGATTCCGGAATGCTCGATGATGCCCTCATCGTGCTCAAAGCCCTTTTCCAGCACTCCAGAGAGGGACGGGCAACCGGGAGCAATGCCTTACTGGAGGAAACCGCCCTGGCTGAAGACAGGACCGAAAGGGTTCTTGAGGAACTGGGCGCGTCCGGTTTTGTCGCCCTTACCGCGGATGAAGGCTGGGTAATATCGCGGGACATGAACCGGACGACATTATTCGAGCTCTTTGACGCCCTTTCCCTGCCCCCCCATCTTCCGTCCCCGACATCTGGTGAAGATTTATCTTCGGCGGCGGCAGTCTACATTATCAATGCGCGCAAAAGTATACGGGACTCCATGGATATCCCGCTGGCTGAATTGCTGTCGGAAGAAACGTAACGGCTTCAGGCCCGAAAACGGGCGTCAGGAGAGACCGCGCTTGCCCATTTCAAGAAACTTCTCGCGCCGCTTTGCCTTCAAAACGCCGCCATCAAGCCCGACAAACTCCTGCAAGGCGTCGGATATGGCGTCGCCGACCGAGGCGATGGTGGTTTCCGGATCCCGGTGAGCACCGCCCAGGGGTTCATCGATGATGGTGTCGATGACTTCCAGCTTGAGCAGGTCCTGGGCCGTCAGGCGCAATGCTTCCGCCGCATCCTTGGCCTGCTCCCCGTCCCGCCACAGGATTGAAGCGCACCCTTCAGGGGAAATCACAGAATAAATGGAATGCTCCAGCATCATCACGGAATTTGCCGCCGCAACGGCGATGGCGCCACCTGAACCGCCCTCGCCGATAACAACGCTGACGAGCGGTACTTTCAGGCCGAGGCAAACTTCGATACTGCGCGCAATGGCTTCTGCCTGGCCGCGAGCCTCGGCGTCAACACCGGGATAGGCGCCGGGCGTATCGACAAAAGTGATTACGGGCAGCTTGAAATGATCCGCCATTTCCATCAACCGTTGGGCTTTGCGGTAACCTTCCGGACGCGCCATGCCGAAATTGTGCTTGATGCGGCTATCCGTATCGACGCCCTTCTCATGGCCGATGACGGCAACGGAGCGGCCACCGAACCGGCCTAGACCGCCAACAATGGCCCGGTCTTCACCAAACACCCTGTCGCCGGCCAGTGGCGTGAAATCTTCAATAAGGGATGAAATGTAATCTACGGTATGCGGACGGTTGCCATGACGGGCGACCTGGGCCTTTTGCCAGGGCGTCAGTTTTGCATAGGCCGTGGTCAACAGCTTGTCGACCTTGGTTTGCAATTTGCTCACCTCATCGGCGATGTTGACTTCTTCAGCGCCGGTAAGATGCCGTAACTCCTGGATTTTTCCTTCCAGCTCGGCGATGGGTTTTTCAAAATCTAGGTAGTTATGCATTCAATCGATCACATTGTTGTTCAGAACGACGAGAAACGTTTGGGTGCCGGTTCAGGGCGACATCACATACAGCCATCGGTACTAGAGCTCAAGCCACCATATCATCTTTTCGATATATGGTCATACTATCAAATAACGGCAACCGGTTGATCATGTATGCATCTTTTGTGGTAATCAGCGCCGTTCACCAATACATATATCCTTGTAGATATATGATACGGTTAATATACCGCATAGAATACAGCAAAGATTTTATCTAATCAGATGAAAATCCTACGGTGTCTGGGGTGAGTATTGACAGAGGAATCTAAAGCCCGAATTCTGGTTGTTGATGACAACGCATTAAACCGTCAATTGCTGGAACAGCAACTGACGATACAGAATTATGATGTCATCCTCGCTGAAGGCGGTCACGATGCGATCCGGATTATTGAGAACGAACCTGTCGACTTGGTTTTGCTCGATGTCATGATGCCGGACCTGGACGGCTATGGCGTTCTTGAAGTCGTTCGCAAGAAAAAGTCCTCCCTTGATCTTCCGATTATTATGGCGACGGCCCGTGGCGAAAGTTCCGATATCGTCCGGGCCCTGAACGAAGGCGCCAACGATTATGTGACGAAGCCGATCGATCTTGCCGTCGCCGTCGCCCGCATTGAAACCCACCTGACCGTTACCCGGATGAACAACAATCTCAGGGTCAGTGAAGAGCGCCTGAACCTCGCCATGAAAGGTACCAGTGACGGCTTATGGGACTGGGATCTGGAAACCGGTCATATTTTCTTTTCGGACCGCTGGAAGGAAATCCTGGGTTACGGCCCTGAAGATTTCGGCAACACCAAGGAGGATTGGTTTTCCCACGTCCACCCTGACGAGCTGGATAATCTTAAATCCGCCATCGACAACCATCTCAGCGGAAAGACGGATAACTGCCAGTTGGAATGCCGCATGCTCAGCAAGGACGGCAATTATATCTGGATCCTCACCAGAGGCGTCGCCGTTTTCAATGGGGATGGCCGGGCAGTCAGGTTTGCCGGATCGATTACCGATGTAACGGATGACAAAACATCGGATCCCCTGACAGGCCTGCCGAGCAGGATCATCTTCTCGAACCGTCTTGAACGTACGATCAATTACAGCCAGCGGGCCAAGGAATTCAATTTTGCCTTAGTTGTCCTGCAAATGAACGCTCATGCCAAGGTCAGCGCCAGCTTGGGCCCGGTCGCAACCGAAGAGTTTCTGACCGCAACGGCCAAAAGAATCATGCAACTGATGGATTCCGATGATTTCATAACAGGCATATCCCCGGAAAACATCACCGTCAGCCGGTTTGAAGCCGCAGAATACGCGCTGTTGCTGGAATTTGCGGAAACACCGGCAGTAGTGTCTCGTCTAGCGGAAGAGCTCAAAAACATTCTTTCCCAACCCTTCTCGATCAACGGCCAGGAGGTCTACTCAACCGTATCCATGGGTATCGCCCACGGTAGCGACCGTTACCAGAACCAGGAAGATGTCTTGCGCGATGCCGGGATCGCGCTTGAACGCGCCAAGACGGGCGCCCCCGGGACCGTTCAGATTTTCGATGCTGAAATGCACCAGTTGGCCCTTGACCGCCTGCATATGGAGGCGGATTTACGACGCGCCATTTCCAAGAACGAACTGGTTCTGCATTGCCAACCCGTTGTCAGAGTCGAGAACGGAAATATCTGCGGCTTTGAAGCCCTTGCACGCTGGAACAATGCCGACCGCGGCATGGTATCACCCGTTGTCTTTATCCCCCTGGCCGAACAGTTGGGTATTATTGACGAGATCGATGACTGGATCATGCGCGCAGCATGCCATTTCCAGAAGGAACTGATCGAAAAGGGGCTGCCCAGTATCGATGTCGCGGTTAACCTGTCTGTGCGCGAATTACAGCATACGGACCTGGAAACCCGTGTTGACAAATTGATCAGGGACACCGGCATTGATCCGAAATGCGTGGAAATGGAAGTAACGGAATCCATCTTCATGCAGGAAATCGAACAGACAGTGACACTGCTTGAACGTTTGTCGAAAAAGGGTATTCGCTTCTCGATCGACGATTTTGGAACCGGATATTCATCGCTGGCCTATCTGCGCCGGCTGCCGGTTTCGGTTTTGAAGGTTGATAAGTCTTTTATTTCGGATACGGAAACAGGCAATGACGCCCGTTCCATTGTTTCCTCAATCATCAACATGGCCCATTCCCTTGACCTCGAAGTTATCGCCGAGGGTATCGAGGATGATGAACAACGGGAATTCATCCAGTCCGAAAATTGCGACAGAGCCCAGGGGTACTTCTACGGCAAGCCGCTATCAACGGGGGAATTCGAAGACCTGCTGCGGACCCAGTCCGCTAATGCAGCGGAATAACCAAGCCACCTGTTATCCATATTTTTCCATGAAAACCGCATAAAAAACCGAGCACAGGATGTAAAACAAATCCTGCGCCCGGTTTGTAAGCGTCAGTTTACAGGCAGGCTTCAGGAAGCGCCCGCGATCTGTGCGGCCTTTTCAACCAGAACCTCGGCCTGACGGATGGAAGCAATATCGATCAAGCGTCCATCAAGGGCAACAGCCCCCTTGCCTTCGCGTTGAGCCTCTTCCATGGCTTCAAGGATACGCTTGGCCTTGGTGACTTCTTCCTCGCTCGGGCTGTACAGTTCATTGGCGAGTTCGACCTGGCTGGGGTGAATGGCCCATTTGCCTTCACAGCCGAGAGTCGATGCGCGTTTGGCCTGGGCGGCATAACCATCGGGATCGGAAAAATCGCCGAACGGACCGTCAATCGGACGCAGGCCGTTGGCGCGCGCCGCAACGACCAGCTTGGCGATGGGATAATGCCACATGTCGCCCCAGTGGATGTCACGGTTGCCTTCATCATCCGGATCGGTCAACACGTGATAATCCCGGTTCGGTCCGCCGATAACCGTGGTCCGCGCCTTCGTCGAGGCCGCATAGTCGGCAACGCCAAAATGCAGGGACTCAAGACGATTTGAGGAAGAAGCGATTTCAAACAGGTTCGCCATGCCCAGCGCGGTTTCGATAATCAGCTCGAACCCGATCCGCTTGTTCAGTTTCATGCCGTCTTCGATCTGCGTGCACATCATGTCCAGCGCATAGACGTCAGCCGCCGTTCCGACCTTGGGAATCATGATCAGGTCCAGGTTCTGGCCGGCCTGTTCGAGCACATCGACAACGTCACGGTACATATAGTGGGTATCGAGACCGTTGATCCGCACCGATACGGTCTTGCCGGACCAGTCCAGGTCGTTCAACGCTTCGATGATGTTCTTTCGGGCCTGAACCTTGTCATCGGGCGCTACGGCATCTTCCAGGTCCAGGAAAACGACATCGGCGCTGCCCTGTGAAGCCTTTTCCATAAACGTCGGATTGGACCCGGGTACGGCCAGTTCAGAGCGATTCAGACGGGCGGGTGCCTGCTCGACAATGGTAAAACTCATCCTAAACTCCTGTTCAAAAAACTTTTACGCGAGAGAAGCGCTCACCTCATGTTGCCGCCAATGAAGGTATCTCCCCATGAACGCTTTGCGCTTGTGCAGTGCACAATGAGGTAAATCCGCACTGGTTTCAACCCTGCAAACGACCAATTTTGAGGTTATTGCGCATTGAACATGCCCCGGTTGAGATGCTAACACCTTTGCCTCGCGATTGAGGGGGATCGCCTTCCAGAGATTTCAAAGGACCGATCATGCCAGACAGTCACTCAGATAAGCCCATCGTTCTCGTTACGCGGAAACTCCCGGATGCCGTGGAAGACCGATTGGCGGAGAATTATGAGGTCCGGCTTAATCCTGACGACGTCCTTTACTCGGCAGATGAGTTGATTGAAAGGGCCCAGGGCGCCGACGCCATCCTGCCCTGCCATACGGAACACTTCACGCCAGAGGTCGTCGATGGCTTGCCTGAAAGCGTGAGGATCGTCGCCAATTTCTCCGTCGGCGTGGATCACTGCAATCTTGAAGCATTCAGGAAACGGGGCATCGTCGTTACCAACACACCGGATGTGTTGAGCGATGCAACGGCGGAAATCGCCATTCTACTTATGCTGGGCGCGGCGCGCCGCGCCGGCGAGGGTGAACGCATGATGCGGGATGGTTCCTGGAAGGACTGGAGCCCTGCTTTCATGGTCGGTCATTCCGTAACGGGCAAGAGACTGGGCATCATTGGCATGGGCCGGGTCGGACAGACGGTCGCCAAACGCGCCCGTGGGTTCGATATGGAAATCCATTACTACAACCGGAGCCGCCTGCCGGAAGACCTGGAACAGGGAGCGGTCTATCACGATTCAATCGAGAGCGTGCTTGCCGTTAGCCAGATCCTGTCGCTCAATTGTCCGGCGACGCCCGAAACCACCAACCTGTTGTCGGCCGAGCGCATCGCCCTGCTGCCCGATGGGGCCATTGTCGTGAACACGGCACGCGGCGCCCTGGTTGACGAGGACGCCCTCGCACAGGCGCTCACATCCGGCAAGATCGCCGCCGCAGGTCTTGATGTCTACAAAACCGAGCCGGGCGGCAATCGTGAAATCGCCCAACTACCCAACACCTTTCTGCTCCCCCATATCGGCAGCGCCAACAAGGAGACACGCGACGCCATGGGGTATCGCGCCATCGGCAATCTCGATGCCTTTTTTGCCGGCAAAGAACCTGGCGACCGCGTTGCGTAACGTTGTGTCGTTAACCTTGGATAGATGCCTATTACGTGGATTCCGTCACCCGGAAAATCCAATCCCATAAAAAAATTAGGGAAAATGCGCTAAAATTCTTGAAGATTCTAAAATATTTTAGTGACTAAAATATTTTTAAAATCAACGGCATGTATCTAAATTTGGTGGTTTAATCCACACAAAAAAGTGATTTTTCGTTGTTCTGACTTGAAAATTCCGGCTGAGAAAGCCATGGTATGCCACAGAGGGAAGTATGTAAGTCTTCATGCTCATCTCAACAACCCGTCGGAATGCCCGATGATAAGATCGACTTCACGATCTAGAGGACGTTTCTCAAATTTAAAGCCCGGTCTGGGACGGGATAACCGGGAAGTTCCTATCTTAAGGGAGACCTTTTAATGTCAAAGAAAACCACAACGTCTGTGAAAAAAGACGATGTATCACGTCGTAAGTTCCTGCGCGGCACGGCCGTTGCAGGTGCGGCCGCTGCCGGCGCCGTTGCGGCTCCTCACATCGCCAAAGCCGCCACGGTCCTGAAAGTTCAGGCTGCCTGGGGCGGCGGTATTTTCCTTGAAAATGCCAACAACTACGTAAAACGCGTTAACGAGATGGCCGGCAAGACTCTGCAGATCGAATTGCTGTCCGTTAACTCCGTCGTTAAAACGTCTCAGATGCAGGACGCCGTACACCGTGGCGTTCTCGACGGCGCTCACTACGTGCCTGCCTACTGGTACTCCAAATCCAAAGCTGCCTCGCTCTTCGGCACCGGCCCCTGCTTCGGCTGGTCCGCCCAGGAACTGCTCGGCTGGATCCACTATGGTGGCGGCATGGAGCTCTTCAATGAACTGATGGAAAGCCTCGGCCTGAACCTAGTCAGCTTCTTCAACAGCCCGATGCCGGCTCAGCCGATGGGTTGGTTCAAGGAAGAAATCAAAGACTCATCTCAGATGAACGGTCTGAAGTACCGTACCGTTGGCCTGGCTGCCGACGTTCTTCTGGAAATGGGCATGTCCGTTGTTCAGTTGCCGGGCGGCGAAATTCAGCCCGCCATGAAGAGTGGCCTGATCGATGCTGCCGAGTTCAACAATCCGACTTCGGATAAGGACTTCGGTATGCAGGACGTTTCCAAGCACTATCACCTCGCCAGCTTCCACCAGTCTCAGGAAGCCTTTGAAGTTACCTTCAACAAGAAGAAATTCGACTCTCTGTCCTCTGAAGAACAGAAGATTCTCGAATACGCTTCCGAAGCTGAAAACTCCAACTTCTACTGGCACAACACCCTGCGTTATGCCGATGACCTCGTCTCGCTGCAGAACGATCATGGCGTCAACGTCTACCGTACGCCTGACTCCGTCATGTCTGATCAGTTGAAGGCCTGGGACGTCGTCGTTGACCGGATTTCCGCTGAAGATCCGTTCTTCGCCAAGGTTGTCGCCTCGCAGAAAGACTACGCCAAGAAGGTGATGAACTACCTGCTTCTGAACCAGCCCGACTACGGCCTGGCTTACAAGCATCACTTCGGTTAATAACGGTCAGATTATTTTCTGATCTACCGAAGACTGGATTGGTATGGGGGGACAGCCGAACGGCTGTCCCTCTCATATCTGCTAAAACCGGACAAATTGGGAGTCCATTTAAGTGGTATCTATTATTCACGCTATCGAAAGCTTCAACATCTGGGTCGGTCGCGCCTTCGGTTGGTGCATCCTTATCCTGACCCTGTCCGTTTCCTATGAAGTTTTTGTCCGTTATGTGCTGAACGCCCCGACGGTATGGGCTTTCGACATGATGGTGCAGATGTATGGCGCCCTGTTCCTGATGGCCGGGCCATATGCCCTTGCGCAGGATACCCATGTCCGTGCAGACGTGATCTACCGATTCCTGTCGCCCCGCTGGCAGGCGCGTCTCGATTTTATTTTGTATATTACCTTCTTCTTCCCGGGCATGATGGCCCTGTTCTGGTTCGGTTGGGAAATCGCCATGGATTCCTGGCGTTACGAGGAAGTCAGCTGGAACTCTCCCGCCCGTATCCAGATTTATTTCTTCAAGACCCTGATCCCGCTTGCCGGCGCCCTCTTCATGCTGCAAGGCATCGGTGAGTGCATGCGCTGTATCCTCGCCATGAAGAACAACCGTTGGCTTGAACGCCATGAGGATTCCCGGGAAACCGAAGATATCCTGGTTGGTCAGGCGACCAAGTTCGAAGCCAGTTAATCAACCCATGATGATGAATGTTTAAGACGGAGTATCCGACAGGATGACGAACCCTGAAGTCGCAATCTTAATGTTGTCCCTTTTCATCGTGCTGGTGCTGTTCGGCTTTCCCGTCGCCTTCACGCTGCTCGCCATGGGTGTTGGTTTCGGTTTTTACGCCTACCACGACGCCGGCAGCATCCAGACCATCGCCGACGCCCTGAACAACAGGATATTCTACCTGTTGAACCAGAATACCTATTCGGTGATGGAAAACGACACCCTGGTCGCTATCCCGCTGTTCCTGTTCATGGGCTACGTGGTGGAACGCGCCAACATCGTCAACAAGCTGTTCTATTCGCTGCAGATGGCGGCCCGCAACCTGCCCGGCTCCATGGCCATCGCGGCGCTTATCACCTGCGCCGTGTTCTCGACGGCCAGCGGTATCGTCGGCGCCGTTGTGACCCTCATGGGCCTGCTCGCCTTCCCGGCCATGGCCAAGGCGCATTACGACAAGAGTTTCGCCTCCGGCGTGATTTGCGCAGGCGGAACCCTCGGCATCCTGATTCCGCCATCGATCATGCTGATCGTCTATGCGGCCATTGCCGAACTGTCGCCGTTGCGTCTCTATGCGGCGGCCATGTTCCCGGGCTTGATATTGGCCGGCGCCTATATCGTCTACGTGATCATCCGCGTCGGCATCAACCCGAACATCGCACCGAAACCGAAGGAAGAGGACGTGCCGCCCAGGCGTGTCGTCTACTGGAACCTGCTCACCTCCTTCGTACCGCTGACCGCATTGATCATGCTGGTGCTGGGCTCCATCCTGGGCGGACTGGCGACGCCGGCGGAAGCCGCCGCCATGGGCGCACTGGGCGGACTAATCCTGGCCGCTATGTACCGTTCCATGAACTGGACCATGCTGAAGGACTCCGTCTACCTGACGGCCAAGGCGACAGCCATGGTGTGCTGGCTGTTCGTGGGGTCGTGGACGTTCGCTTCCGTGTTCTCCTATCTGGGCGGGCATGAGATCATCGAACACTTCATCCTCGGCTTCAACCTGGCCCCTTGGCAGTTCCTGATCCTGGTTCAGGTTATTATCTTCCTGCTGGGCTGGCCGCTGGAGTGGTCGGAAATCCTGATCATCTTCGTGCCGATCTTCCTGCCCATGCTGGATACCTTCGGTGTGAACCCCTACTTCTTCGCCATGCTGGTGGCGTTGAACCTGCAGACCTCATTTCTGACGCCACCTATGGCCATGTCTGCCTATTACCTGAAAGGCGTGTTGGGCGGCGTCATCGAATTGATGGATATCTTCAGGGGCATCATGCCGTACCTCGCCATCGTGATCGGCGTCATGGTGCTGATGTATCAGTTCCCGGGCATTGCTTTGTGGCTGCCGGATGCCCTGTTCGGCAAGTACATTCCTTAAATTCGCGGAAACCGGTAAGTGGAGTTTTAAAGTCATGAACAAAGACAAGATGGAAATCATTTCCGCCGTTGTCGGCACGCTGCTGGTAACCGTTTTCGTTCTCGGTCTGGCGGAAAGCATCTCGTCCGGATTTGCCGGTTTCTGGGGAGGCCTGCCGTTTTGGGTCATCTGTTTCGCCGTCCTGCCGCTGGCCTTTTATGACCTCTGGGATACTACGATCCGCAAGAAGAAATAAAGGCCGTCCGGCATGTCCTACAATACTTTGACGCTAAGCGAGGCGGTCGAAAAGGTAAGCAGCGGCGAAGTATCTTCCGAAGAACTGATCAAGGCCTGCCTTGACCATATCGAAGCCGTCGATGGCGACATCGAGGCCTGGGCCCATCTCAATCCGGACCACGCCCTTGCCCAGGCCCAGATGATGGATGACGTACGCCGGGCCAGCGGCCCCAAGGGCGCGCTCCACGGCGTTCCCATCGGCATCAAGGATATCATCGATACGGCCCATGTGCAGACGGAATGCGGCACCCCCATCCATGCGGGCCGCGTGCCGTTCGAGGACGCCTGGGTGGTGAGCAAGCTGCGCCAGGAAGGTGCGATTATCCTAGGCAAGACCGTGACAACGGAACTGGCCACCTATTCACCCGGCAAGACAAAGAATCCTCATGATCCGAACCGCACGCCAGGGGGATCGTCAAGCGGCTCGGCTGCCGCCGTCGCATCGCACATGGCGCCGGGCGCCTTAGGCACCCAGACCAACGGCTCGGTCATACGCCCGGCCGCCTTTTGTGGCGTTTACGGCTTCAAACCTTCATTCGGCATGATCCCGCGTTCGGGTGTGCTGAAACAGTCCCCGCCTCTCGACCAGCTTGGCGTTTTCGCCAACACCATCGAGGACATCGCGCTGCTGACGGAAAACCTGGCCGGCTACGATCCGAACGATCCGGCGACCACCGCCCTGCGCGCCAAACCGCCCCTGTCGAAAGTCTCGACCGACGAGCCGCCCGTGCCGCCCAGCATCGGGTTCGTCAAAACGCCGGTGTGGGATCGGGCCGACCAGGCCTGCAAGGACGCCCATGAGGAACTGCGCGATGCGCTTGGCGATCACGTCGAGGAAGTGGAGCTTTCGCAATCCTTCGAGCATGTTCTCGACCATCACAAGGTCGTCATGGAAGCGGACCTGGCGACCAACTACGCTCTAGAATACGAAAAGGGCAAAGACCTGCTGAGCGACACGCTTCGCGATCAGATCGAACGCGGTCAGGAATACAAGGCTGTCGCCTATCACCAGGCTCTCGAACAACAGAAAGTACTCGACGATATCCTGTCCAGCCTGTTTGGCCAGTACGACGCCCTGATCACGCCTTCTGTTATTGGTGAAGCCCCTGAAGGACTGGAGAACACGGGCGATCCCTGTTTCTGCACTATCTGGACCTTCTGCGGCGTTCCGGCGCTCAATATTCCCCTGTTCCAGGGCGAAAACGACATGCCGCTCGGCACCCAGCTCGTCGGCGCCAAGAATGACGACGCGCGTCTGCTCAGAACCGCCAACTGGCTGGTAAACGAACTGAACGGCTGATCGCCGTCATCATCATCAAAGAGTTTGCAGCAAGTAACCTTGTCAGCAGTTTGATAGCTGCTGGGAAACGCAGAGTCGAAGCCAGCTAAAGCGCCAGTAGGGGCTGGAGCGTCGGTCCGTAGCGCTACGGCGAAGCTGCTTACTGCGGCGTTCCACGCTTACCGGTTTCGACGTGGGCGCGCGGCGTTCGGGACGCCGCCGGTCAGTCTTCTGTCTATCTTTAAACGTCATTTAGCTATCCTCTTTCTATCGGATAACAAGAATCTAGCATTTGGACGATTCCCAGGTCAAATTTTACCTGTGCGTTTCCTGCCCTAAGGAGCCGCCAGAGCGTCGATTTCCCTAACAATATCAACCAATTGCGTCCTTGATGCTTGCTCACACATGCTCACCAGAAGCGCCCGAATGTCCGGGCTCATGGGCGCTGCAATTTCGGGAAGGAAGTCATTGAGGATTTGCCAGATTTGCTCGCCGGCTTCGCTCAACCGGCCCTGTTCGTAGTCCGGTATCAGGTCGTTGAGCAATCCGCGAACTTTGATGTCCCTTTCCGGATCGGCCAACGCGTTCAGCTTTTCCTTGAGCGCAGACAGGTCGAGATGTCCGCTTCCCGTCTGACGCCTGAGCATCGCCAGGACCCTTAACAGTCTCAGGAACAACCCTTTATCCTCAGTTCCAGCCATGGTTTCGAGATGCACGTGATACAGGATTTGCAGCCGGATCGCCGCCTCCCGGTAATCCCCGACACTCAGGCGCGCTTCAACCCGCGCCAGGCATTGTTCGATACAATCGGGATTTCCATAGTCAATCGCTTCCTCGAAGGGGGTTTTATGAACATCGGCTCTTGCAAGGGAGGAAATGGCGTCCTCGATTGTCCCGGGGGGTATCTCCGAGCAAACCCGGCCGACCTTCAGACTGGGGTTAATGACAAAGTATATGCTGATGTTGTTCGACAAATGGTGCGTCGGATAACATATCCGGCAGGCATTCTCCGGCCATTGCTTTAGATTTGAAATCATGAAAGCGACGTTGGAGCGTGCACCCCCCACAAAATGACCACACGCCAGGGCGATATACGTGTCGATCATGATCTCACGGCCCAGATTATACCGGTCCTTGGAAAAAATATGAATTCCCTGATCGTTCGTAGCGCGTTGGCAGTCCGTCACGGCAACGCGATCGCCATAGCGTTCGCGCACCATGTCCACACATCGCTCGTCATCCGTCATGACAAAGATTTTGCGATCTTCCGGCTGGCGGTCCAGTTCATCCAGAATGAACCGGAAACCGGTTTTATCGTAATCCCAGGTCTCCAGCTCCTTGTAGGCGCCGCGGAAATGGGCGGCAACCGCATCCTGGTCCAGACCATGACGGTCGCAAAACGCCCTTGCTTCGCTCAGGAAATCCTCATTCGGGTGCAGGTATTTTTCGGCAAGGTAATGAATAACGTCTTCGCGCGAACAGCCATACATGGCATGCGTTTCAGGAATGAACGGATACAGTTCCTCCAGGGAAACGTAAAAATCAAGAACCGTGAGGGTCTCAGGCCGGTTCAGGAACAGGGTTCCGCCCATCCGTGAGCAGGGCCCTTCCCATTTGTGCAGGTTCTCTTCCCGGAGGTTATCCAGCGCCCATTTGCCGGGATAAATGGAATCGATCCTCTCTGTCTTCAGATCTTCAAGGGTTATGTCTGAAACCGGTTTGAAAAAGCACGTAAACGAATCCTTTTCGGGATCACGGCGGAAAAGACTGTGCCGCCCCCAGTGTACAACGGGAACCCTGCCGGTGATTTCCGCTAGCAGCAGGCCAGCCAGCAAATGCAGGACATCGGACCAAAAGCCGGCCCCCCAGGCCTTGATCAGGACATACCTTTCCTCAGCACATTCCGACGGGTCCGGCAGTTGACGGGCCTTCTCCAGGGCGCGGCTGACACGTTCATCGCCAGCGTCGATCTCCATTGCCGTTTCGTATGCCCTGATAGCCTGGCTTTTCATGCCCAGGAAGCGGCAGATTTCTCCCTGGACAAAATGTCCGTACGCATTATTCGGCGATAAGGAGAGCGACCCTCCGATAGAGATGCTGGCCGGAACGGCATAACCTCTTTCAAACTAGGCCTCGGCGATCTTGATATCGTTTTCGATATCGTCCGGTCCATTCATGGGAAGCGCCTGGAGTTGTGAATTCTTCCGACCTTTCTTCTCAAGGCTTGATGTAGGTGTAGCCCTGTTGCTGCAGGTGGCTCAATTCGGCAACTCCGCTGGGAACGATATCGTCCTCGAAGACCTCGAACAGGTCGTCCTCGTAACTGATCTTCCGCCCTTTAAGCGTGTTAGCGCAAACATGAAATGACACTTCCTGCGACTTCAGGCTGGCAACGGCGCTTTGAAGCGGTTCGTTGCTGACAGCACTCTTCAGCAAGGCAACGCCGTTGCCGTGAAGTACAACCTTGATGTCCATGTTTTCCGCACCCACAGCGTTGATGTGGTTCTGGATGTTGCGCATGGCGCCGCGGTACTTCTTGTCCCCTTCCCCGCCGTCATAGTTAATGTGATAGACCACCTTTTGCTTTCCGTAACGGCTGTCAGCCCCGGCGTCAGCCGTAACCATGAAACCAACAAGGGCAAGGACGATTGCCGGAAAAAGAATACGCATGATCAGGACCTCCCTTTGTGTTTGCCTTGGCATGAACCATTCAATAGCGGCTTCGGCATCATACCCCATCCGGCCCGTTATGTCGAAGCGGCTAAGATCGGGGCAACGTTGGCAAGGCCTGACCACTGAGAAGCGCTTCGAGCATCATCAGATGGTCAATCCCCCTTCGGCATCGCCAGCGGGTGCGCCCCTTCAACCAGCGCTTTCAGTCGCTCGTCCAGCACATGGGTGTAGATCTGCGTCGTCGAGATATCGGAATGGCCCAGCATCTGCTGCAGCGAGCGCAGGTCCGCGCCATGGGCCAGCATATGGCTGGCGAAGGAATGGCGCAGTACATGGGGCGAAACCCTCTTGGGCTCGATCCCGGCCATGACGGCGACATCCTTGATCAACTGACCGAACCGCGCCCGGGTCAGGTGGCCTTCCTTGCCGCGTGACGGAAACAGATAGTTGTGCGCGCCTGAAGATTGCGAAACGCCCTTGCCCTTGGTCAAAAAGTACTCGCGAACGTTGCGGTAGGCATCCAGCGCGTCCATGGCCGGTTCGCTCAACGGCACCATGCGCTCCTTCCCTCCCTTGCCCCGCACCACCAGCATGCGCCCGTCACCGGATACGGCGGACAGCGGCAGGCTGACCAGCTCTGAAACCCTTAATCCCGAGGCATAGAGGATTTCCAGCAACGCTGTCAGACGAACCCCTTCCTCGCCGCTGAACTGCCCTGTCGCCAGCATAAGGGCCTCAACTTCTTCCTCGCCCAGGTACTTGGGCAAGCTGCGGCCGGTCTTCGGGCTGTCGATAACGGCGACGGGATTGTCGCCCCTCACCCCTTCGTCATAGAGAAAGCGGAAGAACTGGCGAAGGGCGGATAATTGCCGGGCCATCGTGGACGACGCCATCCCCCGGCTTGAGAGGTTTTGCAGGTAAGCGCGGATCAGGTCGGTTTCGGAATCTTCCGGACGCCTGTTCTTGGCAGAACAATAGCCGGCGAACCTCTCAAGGTCCCGCCGGTAAGACTCGATGGTGTTTTCCGCAGCGCCCTGCTCCACCGAAAGCATTTCGAGATAGGATTCAACCCAACGGAGTACGGGATCCCGGGCCGGCATTTTTCCGCTGCCGGGATGGCCTTGTTCTCCCTTGCGGGGCTGGCTCATAACCCACCCGCGAGCGCCGCCTCAACGGACAGGGCCCGGGCTTCCATTTCCATGCCAACCATAATGAGAGACTGCACAACGTGGGAAATGGCCACCGGGTCGGCGCCCGCCGTGCCTCGATCCCCCAGGACGGCAAGCGCCAGCAACGCCGTCTCGCCGATCTTACCGGCCCGGGCCGCAGCGGCCAGGCGGTGCCACAGGACGGGATCAGGCATACCGGATGCGCCTGGGACCGCTTCCTCTTCCCCATCGCTCATCATCGCATCGTCAGCCTGTGCCTCGTATCCCAGTTCATCCCAGAGCTGCGGCGCGACAGGCCGGCCCAGGCTTTCCAGCAGGCTGTAGTACAAGACGGCCTTTTGTCGGTTACCGGCGGAGATTTCATGGGCCTTGCGCCATAAATCCGTCGCCGAAGACTGGATGAACAGGTGTTCTTCACCCAGGTCCGCTAGCTGAATCACCGGGGCAAGCCGGGCCAACGCCAGGGCGGCCTCTTGCGACAAGGAAGCGCTGCCACGCAGCAAATCGAGCCAGTTGGCTGTCGCTTCGTTATCGCCGGCAATGACAAGGGCGCGCACGGCATGGGCGGCAAACCAGATCAGGTCGGTCCTGGGCGGCACCTGCCTGATGTAGGTGTTGAAAACCTGGGCCGTAATGGCGTAGAGCTCGGCGCTATCGGCCGATTCCAAAGCCTGCAGGGCCGCTTCCGCCTTGGCGCCGTCAACCGTCTGGCGCGATACGGCCTGGTACAGCAGAGCCCGGGCCTGGGGTGCGGACAGGGTTTCCGCCGTGCTTAATGGGCTGGCGAGCGTAACGTCGTCAAAGGCGACGGAACGGTATAACGCTTGCAATGATTCGATCGACAACACCCCTGCCCTGGCCGCTTTTTCAGCCGCCAGCAGGCGGACATCCATATCCATATCGGGATTGTCTGAAATGGTCGATAGGATGGCCGGCGGCAGCGGCACGACCTCGCCCGGGCTCAATCGTGCCCGGCTGGCGCGGATGATGCCGATATGGAGCGGGTTGAGCTCACCAAGGTCTTCGAGCACTGGTATCTCGGACGCCATCATGGCATCCAGCATCATGTAATAGGAGTCGTCCTCGATGCCAATTTCACGCAGCAGGGAAAGGCCCAGTTGAGCCTGGGCATGGGCGCCGGAGAGAACCTCGCAAAAAATCCTCATTTGCTCCCAGTAGTCTGCCAGGTTCTCCTTCGCCGGTCCGAATGCCAGGGCGCAGGCCTTGGCGAAATCGCCCTGCAACAGGTGCAAGTCCGTTTCGATACGGATCAGGCGTTCGCGTGAATCGCGCCCGGGCGTTATCGCCAGTAACGACTGAACGGAAACGGTGTCTCCCATTTCCGCCAGCAGTTCCAGCCGCCGGGCGACGAATTCTCCATCCTCGACCTCTCCCACGGGCGGAACGGCCTGCGTCAACAGGATACGGCGCATCAAGCCCCGCATGGCCGGTGACACCACACGGACCGGCATGACCGACATCAGTCGGTCGACCGTGCCCCTCGGCGTACCCAGCCAGAGATCGGGCTTGAGCGTGCCCGCCATATCCGCGACCAGGGTTTGCAGGACATTGACTTCGATGGAACCGTCACCAGCTCCGATCACCGCGGAAGGCGTCGTCGGCGAGGACCAGGTAGCGCTGTCTCCGCCTCCTTCTCCCTGATTGAGAGAAGGCACCGTTTCCTCCTCGATCACTTCAAGGGATTGCGGCTCCAGCGTTGTCGGCGTTGTTTCCTGGGCTGTGGCATTGCCTGAGAAAACGGGCATGACGAGACCGGAAAGCAACAGTAAGAACAATCCCACCGTCCCCAGACGGCCCCGGATTTTAGGGATAGCCAAGAAAGACGCCCTAGCTGGGGAATTGATCATTGGGAATAACTTTCTCGACGGGAGCTGAAGGCGCTGGGATTTCCCAGGTCGCCAGGAACACAGCGCCACCGACCAGACCGGCCAGAAGCAGCACCATCAATATCGTTGAAATCCTCATCATTCGGCATGGTGTCCTTGAACGTAGTATCCTGACCGGGATTTGATCCTAAACATTAAAAAAAATCATCGCAGAGAAATAGAGAAAACCTAAAATCCCCGCTTTAACAGCGACCTGTGGATTATGTAGACTACAACTATGACAAATTTTCGGCAGTCTACCGGCTCGTTAAACAGCTTTCAACGCCGGGACCGCCAACCTGGAGCCCATTTTGGATAAATATCTATCGCTTGCCTCACGCCTGTCTCGAAAATCGATCGTTCTGGTGGGCTTGATGGGTGCAGGGAAGACAAGTGTCGGCCGGAGACTGGCCGCTATGCTAGAGATTCCCTTTGTTGACGCCGATCAGGAGATCGAGCTTGCGGCCGGCTGCACGATTGAGGATTTCTTTGAGCTTTACGGCGAACCGGCGTTCCGGGAAGGCGAGGAGCGGGTTATCCAGCGCCTTCTTGACGGCGGACCGCAGGTGTTGGCGACAGGAGGCGGAGCGTTTATGAGCGAATCGATTCGCAAGGCGGTTTCCGATTCCGGCATTTCCGTATGGCTGCGCGCCGATCTGGATACGCTTGCCAAGCGGACCTCCCGTCGCGGCGGGAGACCCCTGCTGAAAGGCAAGAACCCACGGGAAAAGCTGAAAAAACTGATCGAGCAGCGCTATCCTGTCTACGAACAAGCCGATATAGTTGTAGATACGGGCCACGAAAGCATTGATCTGACGGCCAATACCATTGCCGAGAAACTGGGTGACCTCCTGGCTCCGCCAGGCTGACAGGAAATGAAACACGACCATGACACTTGAGACCAATCACGCCACGACTTCGACCGGTGACGACCATGATGTCGTTCACGTCGAGCTTGGCGCGCGCAGTTACGACATCCACGTCGGTGCGGGCATTATCGATCGCGCCGGTGAACTCGTCGCTCCGTTCATGCGAAACAAGCGAACGATTATCATCAGTGACGCCAACGTGGCTGGGCACTGGCTGGATCCGCTTGTCGGCTCGCTTTCTGCCAGCGGCATCGAGGCCGAGTCCATTATCTTGCAGCCGGGAGAACAGACAAAGAGCTTCACCCAACTGGAGAAGCTCGCCAATGAACTGCTCGGCAAGCGGATCGAGCGCAGCACGGTGATCATTGCGCTCGGCGGCGGCGTCATCGGCGATCTAGTAGGTTTTACCGCCGCCATCACGTTGCGCGGCATCGATTTCATCCAGATCCCCACGTCGCTGCTGGCCCAGGTCGACAGCTCCGTCGGCGGCAAGACCGGCATCAACTCCCCGCACGGGAAAAACCTTGTGGGCGCATTCCACCAGCCCAGGCTGGTGCTGATCGATACCCGCACGCTGTCCACCCTGCCCGAGCGCGAATTGCGCGCCGGGTATGCGGAAGTCGCCAAGTACGGGCTGATCGGCGATGCCGGGTTCTTTGAATGGCTGGAACAGAACGGCGAGCGCGTGCTTTCAGGCGATGAGCAGGCCCAGCGCCACGTCATCGCCGTCAGTTGCCGGGCCAAGGCGCAAGTCGTCGCCGAAGACGAGCGCGAACACGGCAAACGGGCGTTGCTGAATTTCGGACACACCTTCGGCCATTCGCTGGAAGCCGAAACCGGCTATAGCGACAAACTGCTGCACGGCGAAGGAGTCGCCATCGGCTCCGTCATGGCGTTGCGCCTGTCCGAGAGAATGACTATATGCCCCGCAGGTAGCGCGGAACGGCTGATTCGGCATTTTGGGCAACTGGGCATACCCGCCGGGCTGTCCGGCATTGCCAATGACAACTGGTCGGCAAACCGGCTGCTCGATCACATGGGGCTCGATAAAAAGGTTACCGATGGCAAGTTGACCTTCATCCTGGCGCACGCCATTGGTGATGCGTTCGTGACCAGCGACGTGGACCCGGCTGACGTAACGGCGGTCCTGCAGGACGCCCTGGATGATCTAGAATTTCTGTAACGACTTACACGACCGCCTGATGGCTGGAGGAGACCCATGCTGATTTCACTCAGCGCGATTTTTATCCTGTTGTTGTTATCTGCGTTTTTTTCAGGCTCGGAAACGGCCCTGACCGCGGCTTCGCGCCCCGCCATGCACCAGATGGAGCAGTTGGGCAACCATCGCGCCCAGGTCGTCAACCGCCTGCATGAAAGGAAGGAGCGCCTGATCGGCACCATCCTGCTCGGCAACAACCTGGTGAACATCCTGGCTTCCGCCCTCGCCACCAGCGTCCTGATCACCATGTTCGGCGAAGCCGGCGTGCTGTACGCCACCATCGCCATGACGCTGCTGGTCCTGATCTTTGCGGAGATTCTGCCCAAGACTTACGCCTTCGAAAACGCCAACAAGATGGCCTTGGCGATCGCGCCGCTGGTGAACTTCCTGGTGATCGTGATGTCGCCGGTGACGCGTTCAATCAACGCCATCATCAACGGCATCTTCCACCTGTTCCGCTACAACATGGACGTCAATGAGGCCTTCGGCCGTGGCGACGAGGAACTGCGCGGCGCCATTGAACTGCACGATCGCGAAGACGCCGACGTCAAGAGCGAACGCGCCATGCTCAGGAGCGTTCTGGAACTGGCCGAAGTCCAGGTCGGCGAGGTCATGACGCATCGCAAGCACCTGGTCGCCATCGACGCCACCCTGCCGCCCGACGACATCATACGCGAAGTCCTGGAAAGCCCCTACACACGCATTCCGCTGTGGCGGGACAATCCCGACAACATTGTCGGCACCCTGCACGCAAAGGCTCTGCTCCGTGCGCTGTACGGCGATCCGGAAAAGCTGAACCTCAAGACCGAAGCGGATATCATGCGGGTCGCGTCCGAGCCCTGGTTCGTACCGGAAACCACGACCCTGGACGACCAGCTCGAGGCCTTCCGCGCACGCCGCGAACATTTCGCCATTGTCGTCGACGAATACGGCGCCCTGATGGGGATCGTGACCCTGGAAGACGTTCTGGAGGAAATCGTCGGCGACATTGCCGATGAGCACGATATCGCCGTTACCGGCGTCCACATATCCCCGGACGACAAGTACATCGTCGAAGGCACCGTCACCATCCGGGACCTGAACCGGGAGTTCGAATGGAACCTGCCCGACGAGGAGGCATCGACAGTGGCCGGACTGGTCCTGCATGAAAGCCGGCGCATTCCGGACGTCGGGCAGGCCTTCATGTTTCACGGTTTCCGCTTCGAGATTCTGGAACGGCAGCGTCACCAGATCACCTCGATCAGGATTTCCCCACCCCTGCCTGAAGCAGCGCCGGCAGGAGAAGATCAGGCGTAATCCGGACACGAGCCGGTTTTCAGGGAATCCAGCGGATGCCCGGACACATTATTTTGACAGAAGTGCTAATATTAGGGTTATGATGTCTCCAGGGGAACCGGGACGCCTACAGAAGGAGTAGCTGTCATGAACCGCAAGATAATCCCAGGTGTCGTCAAGGAGCAGGACGTTTGCGCCGTCAACAAGGATGACACCGTTCGCAGCGCCGCCGAACTGATGGCCGCCAAGAACGTTGCCGCCGTTGTTGTCACGAACGGGGACGGGCTCCTTGAAGGCATTCTGACGGAACGCGACATGACACAGCATGTGGTCGCCAAGGGCCTTGATGCCGGGGAAGCCAAGGTCAGCGACATCATGACCGCCAACCCCGATACCCTGGCGCCGGATGATTCAGCCGGCGATGCGCTGGAATTGATGCATTCACGTAACTACCGGCACCTTCCCGTCACCGTTGACGGCAAATGCGTTGGCATGGTGTCCATCCGGGACCTTTACCGCTCCGTCAAGGAAGCGCTGGAAGAAGACATCAAGGAAACCGAAGCCTTTGTTTTCGGCGACCGCTACGGCGCCTGAACGGTCTGCTCACGGCCCCGGTCCTGTTTCCGGCCCTGAAATACCCTCCTGATCCCGCTTGAATGACAGCCCCGCATGGGTGAAAGTCTTCACCCTGCATCCTGAAATGCCCATGATTTAGTGAGATAACCGGACCCGACCCATGCCATTATCTAAACCCGCCGCCCGGCAACATGTCCACACCCGCAACATCCAATGCCTCGGTTATGAACGCGAAGACGGTTTATGGGACATCGAAGCCCGGCTGACCGATACGAAAACCTATTCCTTCGGCAACCACGACCGTGACGGCATCAATGCCGGCGAACCCATTCATGACATGCTGATACGGATTACGCTTGATGGAGATTTCGTTATCCAGAACGCGGAAGCCGTGACCGAATCCGGTCCTTTCTCCATTTGCCCGGCGGTCACCAGCGCATTCCACCAGCTTGAAGGACTTCAAATCGCCAAGGGCTGGCGCAAGGCCGTGCTGCATCGATTCGGCGGCGTCAAGGGCTGTACGCATCTCACGGAATTGATGCTGGGTCCCATCTCGACGACGGCGTTCCAGACGATACGCGGCAGCCGCAAGGGCGCCAAGGGGCCTGACCAGGAGGCGACGGCGGCACGTATCGTCGACACCTGCCATGCCTTGGCCAGTAACGGTCCGGTGGTCAAAAGGGAATGGCCGGATCTCTATAAGCCGTCCTGATAAGGGTGATTAGATGCGGCGTGCTCAGCCTGCCGCAGCACCGGTCGTCAGTTCCAGAACGGCCGGGACGTTGCCGCCTTCGATCCTGCCGGCGGTATTCGCTGCGGCACGGAAATAGGTAACGATAAAGGCCCTGACCAGGGACGTACGGCTTGATCCGCGCCGGAATTGCTCAATCAGGGAACATAGCTCATGGATGGTTTTCCCCTCGATCGAACAGATTTGATCGAGGGCATCCCACGTTGCCTGCTCCAAACGAATACTTGTTCTATGTCCTGAAATCGTAACATTACGGCTTACAAGATTACCGTGCATGGTATGTTTCCTTAGCTTCCCTGCCCGACTATTCCCCCCCAGGAACGGGCGCTAACCACTTTACTAATCACTATCTGTCTACGATATCCGCATTCTCACTGGTTAAGTGCCGATGCAGGATTGACTCTCAAATCCGTAAACAAATACCCCTTGCTCAGTTTCACTTGCTCAACAATCACCTGGCGGCAAATTCCTCAGGTGTCTTTGTCATCATTGACAGTGCATGAATGCCGCCTTTGATCAATTCGTCAAGTGCCTCATATACCATTTGTTGCCTTTGAACACGATTCTTTCCTCTAAAGCGTTCAGAGACAACCTCCACCCTGAAATGACTCTCGCCACCCGGTCTGGCGCCGGCATGGCCCGCATGAAGGGCTGATTCATCAATGACCTCAAGATGTTGCGGAGAAAACTCATCCCGCAAGAGATGTTCAATTCGATCAGCCACACTATCCGTCATGCTTGGACCTGTTCCTGCCTAGACTAATACTGTATTCACTTAAAAGGAGTGATGAGCATCACATATATTCGAAAAATGTTTAGGAGCCCAAACAATTTTTCTACACTCTCGTCATCCGGACTCTGTATCATATTCACTTGAAGAGCAATCGGCGAGTCCCCATAGTTAAGGGGAATTTTCAAGGCTCGGGGCCTTGAACCGGCGTCTTAAAGAGCGAAGGGTATGCCAGCAAAACGGAAATCAAGAGAAGCCATTGTACTGGAAGATTTCGGCGACGAAGCCTCCGGTACGCACGACCGCCTGTGCGAATGGCCTGATTGCAGCGAAGGGGGCGAACACCGCGCACCCCGCTCACGCGATGAGCTGAATGTCTACCGCTGGTTCTGCCTCGATCATGTCAGGGAATACAACAAGTCCTGGAATTACTATGAAGGGATGAGCGACGACGAGGTGGAAGAAGACTTAAGGCGTGACACCGTCTGGAACCGCCCAACCTGGCAGCTTGGCACCAACCTGGGACCGGATTCCTTTGATCAGGCGCGCGATCCTTTTAATCTTTTCTCTGGCGCATCGGCCAAGGGTAATGGTGCCAGGGATGAGAAAAAAAATGGCCAGGAATACGGCGATCAGACCATGCGGCCGCCGCTCAGTTCAGAGGAGGAAAGGGCCTATCGAACGCTGGAGCTTGATTATCCCCTGAGCATCGAGGATGTGAAAAGCCGTTATAAGTCATTGGTCAAGGAGCACCATCCCGACGCCAACAAGGGCGCAAAGGAATCGGAAGAACGCCTTAAAGAGATCAACGAGGCCTATGCCGTATTGCGGGCGTCTTTCAACGTTTAGGCCTTAAAATCGCCATTTTATGTACCCATGACATTGTGGACCTTGACGCAAACTCTTTTTAGCCCTACCCCATAGGCCTGAATTGCCGCGTAAACCTTAACAAATCTGGATTTCCAGACAATGACTGCACAGATTCCAAATGACGCCGAACAGGCGTTTCCGCTCGATGCGCCCGATATCATGGTTTCCGTTCGCCAGACCTTTGGTCTCGACAGCGATATGGAAGTCCCCGGCTTCAGCGCCTCGGAAAGCCACGTTCCGGATATCGATCCGGCCTATCGCTTTGACCATGACACGACCATGGCGATCCTCGCCGGCTTCGCCCATAACCGGCGCGTCATGATTCAGGGCTACCACGGCACGGGTAAATCGACCCACGTCGAACAGGTCGCCGCGCGCCTGAACTGGCCTTGCATCCGGATCAACCTGGACAGCCACATCAGCCGGATCGACCTTGTCGGCAAGGACGCCATCGTGCTTCGCGACGGCCAGCAGGTAACCGAATTCCGCGAAGGCATCCTGCCCTGGGCGCTTCAGCACCCGACAGCCCTGGTGTTCGACGAATACGACGCCGGACGCCCTGACGTGATGTTCGTGATCCAGCGTATTCTCGAGGTAGAAGGCAAGCTGACCCTGCTGGACCAGAACAGGGTCATGCGCCCGCACCCCTATTTCCGCCTGTTTTCGACCACCAACACGGTCGGGCTTGGCGACACCACGGGGCTCTATCACGGCACGCAACAAATCAACCAGGGTCAGATGGATCGCTGGAATATCGTCACGACGCTGAATTACCTGCCCAGTGACGATGAAGAGAATATCATTCTCTCCAAGGTTCCCGAATTCGACTCGGAAGAAGGCCGCAAGAACATCCACGACATGGTGGAGCTGGCTAACCTGACCCGGTCCGGTTTCATGTCCGGCGATATCTCCACCGTGATGTCACCACGTACGGTTATCACGTGGGCGGAGAATACCAATATTTTCAGTGATCGTGGATTCGCCTTCCGGGTTACGTTCCTCAACAAGTGCGACGAGCATGAACGTCCCCTTATCGCCGAACACTATCAGCGCTGCTTTGGCGAGGATTTGCCGGAATCCGTAGGCAACATCGCCATTAGCTGATGACGCGTAGGCCGGGTAAAAACTGTGAGCCAGCCTGAACAACCGACGGAACTCTTGAAGCGTGCAACGTCCGCCACGCTGAAGGCCTTGTCGGGCAAGCCCGACACGGAGGTTTCCTTCGCCCAGGGCTCGGCCGGTGTCAGCGGCAACACGGCGCACCTGCCAGTACCGGCACACCAGATTACCGCGGATGGCATTGCGCGATACCGCGGCATGGCCGATGCCCTGGCGTCGCGACTTCATTACCATGACGAAGGACTGCACCGTAAACGCCTCCCCTCCTCGCCAGAGGCCCGTTCCGTCTTTGAAGCCGTCGAACAGGCCCGGTGTGAGAGTCTGGGCTCCAGGCGTCTGGAGGGCGTCGCCGGGAACCTTGAGGTCCTGACCGACGAACGCTGCCGCGCCAAGGGATACGCCAGCGTCCAGAAACGCCAAAACGAAATGCTCGGCGAAGTCCTGGGGCTGATGATCAGGGAAAAGTGCGGGGGTCAGACCATACCCGATTCAGGACAGAACCTGATCGGTGTATGGCGCGATTGGTTGGACGAGAAAATCGGTCATCAGCTGGACGACCTGAAGGATATCGTGGAAGACCAGCGCGCTTTCGGAGAGCAAGTCATGCACCTGCTCGAAGATCTGGACCTCATCGATTCCGCCGAAGAACTTGATTCCGACGATCAGGACGAAGACCAGGAGGAGCCTGATTCCGAAGGCAGCGATGACATGGACAGCGATTCAGGTGAGGCCGAAGCCGAAGGTGCTTCGTCAGCCGAAAGCGCCATGGGCGAAGCCGACGAGGAAGCCGAAGGCATGGCCGAGGCCGGCGAGGAAGACATGATGCCGGGCGAAGGCGACGAAGATCCGGCCGGCCCCACGCAATGGCAGCGCAACTGGTCGGAAGACAAGGTTTCCACGGCGCTCTACCATCCCTTTACCGTTGAATTCGATGAAGTGATCGGTGCGGAAACGCTGTGTGACCCGGAAGAATTGACCCGGCTCCGCCAGCAACTCGACCAGCAGCTCTCACATCTGCAGGGCATGGTATCCAAGCTGGCGAACCGGCTGCAGCGTAACCTGATGGCCAAGCAGCAGCGCTCCTGGCATTTCGACCTAGAGGAAGGCATTCTGGATGCGGGGCGGTTGTCACGTGTGGTCATCGACCCCATGCATCCACTGTCATTCAAGCAGGAATCGGAAACCGATTTTCGCGATACGGTCGTAACGCTGTTGATCGACAACTCAGGCTCCATGCGGGGGCGCCCCATTACCGTCGCCGCCATGAGCGCCGATATCCTGGCGCGAACCCTTGAGAGATGCGGCGTCAAGGTCGAGGTTCTGGGCTTCACGACGCGTTCATGGAAAGGGGGGTCGTCCCGGGAAAAATGGGTTGCCGACGGCAAGCCGAAAAATCCGGGCCGGCTGAACGATCTGCGTCATATCGTCTATAAGTCCGCCGATACGCCCTGGCGCCGGGCGCGGACCAATCTCGGCCTCATGTTGCGCGAAGGTCTGTTGAAGGAAAACATCGACGGCGAGGCCCTGTTATGGGCGCACAACAGGCTGCTCGGACGGCCGGAACAGCGCCGTATTCTCATGGTCATCTCAGATGGCGCCCCGGTTGACGATGCAACGCTGTCGGCCAACCCCGGCAATTACCTTGAAAAGCACCTGCGCGACGTCATCGAATGGATCGAAACCCGCTCCCCCGTTGAACTGACGGCAATTGGCATCGGCCATGACGTGACCCGTTACTACCGGCGCGCCGTGACCCTGATCGATGCGGAGGAACTGGGCGGTACCATGATGCAGAACCTCATGGAGTTGTTCGACGAGGATACCCGCCAGGCGATCCGAGACGTAAAATAAACCGGCTGATTCAAATCAAGGACAATCGGGCCTGATGCCCCTAGACTTGGAAGTTGAAGATCAATCTTTGACGGGAGATGATTATGGCTGATTTTTTCACAGCGGCTCTCGCCTTCCAGCGCGCCATGATGCAAACAGCATTCTCCATGGCGTCGGCGTCGTTGAAGATTCAATCACATTTGCTCCAACAGCAACTGTCCCTTCTTGAGGCTGTGCACGATCCCCGCCGCAAGGATGACCTTTTCGGCAGGCCGATATCATTACAGGACAAGGGCGGCGGCAATCGAAAGACAGGAAAGAAGGCGTCCCCCTGTCACGGACCTGACCTGATGGACCATTACGGTAAACGCGCCCACGATATCGATGTGGAGCATCTGAGATAAATTCTTCGTGACGGAAGACTTAAGGAGGACCTCTCTAGTCCTCGTCCTCAAGTTCTAGGGCGTAATCGAAAACATATCCCTTTTCTGGAGGATACTGAGTTGCCAGCTTGGACTTTGCGGCTTCAACGGATGGCGCTTTTACTTCAAAGTAATGCACGTCGGACCAGTCGTCATCCAGGTGCTTGTGCGAATTGCCTTCCGTGACGAGTTCGCGAACCTTTTGATTGTAAATGCCGATTTCAAATCTAGGCATACCCCCGGTTCCTTTCGAAACATTCCGCTGTGAACATGATGCGCTGCCTTTACCACACGGAATCAATATCGTTTAACGTCAACCTTATAGCGTAAAAACGCTTGTAAAATCATTAAGAATTTAAAATAGCAGGGGATGGTAAACATTATTCCAAGCCGTACAAAAACTATTTGTTCACCTACCCACACTATCCTTGAAAATGTTGGTGGCGCGCCTACCTTTGTGTTAACCAACCGGCCTATGAAGACCCTTTGACAGAGATACCGACCATGGCGATCACTCGGCAATACCTGCACATCGATCTGAACACCCGAATCGTAACGTCCGACGACTTTACCGGCGAGGCCTTGGCCCGCGCCGGGCGGCATTTCATTGCCCGCACCCTGCTGGACATGGACGTGGCAGGCGTCGATCCCCTGTCGCCGGACAACCCGCTGATTTTCTCCGCCGGCCCCTTTGCCGGGACGAACTTCTCCAACGCCAACCGCTTGAGCGTAGGTTGCAAGAGTCCGCTGACAGGCGGCGTCAAGGAATCCAATGCGGGCGGCACCTTCGCCTTCGCCATGGGGCAGCTTGAAATCGCCGGCTTCACGCTACATGGCGCAGCCGACGACTGGGTGGTCATCCGCGTGCCGCAGGAAGGTGATATCACGTTCGAGGATGCAACGCCTTATATGGGGCTCGGTGTCAATGAAACCGCCGAAATGCTGCACGAAAAGTATGGCAAGAAGATCAGCCTCGCCATTTGCGGTCCCGTCGGTGAGTACTTAGGCATGGTCGCCGGTATTTCCATATCGGACCATGACAACCGCCCGTCCAGGCTGGCCGCGCGTGGCGGTGTCGGCGCCGTCATGGGATCGAAGAAGGTCAAGGCCATCGTCCTCGACAAGGTAAAGATGCCGCCGCTCCATGACCTGCGCAGCGTCATGACCGGCATCAAGGGCTACAACAAGGGATTGGACGAGTCCGTCGCCGTCCAGAACATGAAAAACACAGGCACCGCGCTGGTCGCCGATCTCACCAATCACTTAGGCGGCCTGCCGGTCCGCAACTTCACCAGCGGACGCCTGACCGAATCCGAAGACGAGGTCCTGAAAATGGGCGGCGACTTCATCCGCGAACAGAACAAGGCCCGCGGCGGGGAGATTTCCCACGCCTGCATGCCCGGCTGTCAGATCAAGTGCTCCAACGTGTATGTGGACAAGGACGCCAACGAGATCGTCTCGCCCCTGGAATACGAAACCATCTGCCTGCTCGGCACCAATTGCGGCCTGAAAGACCCGGACGACGTGGCCCGCATGAATGCGCTGGCCAATGATCTGGGTATCGACACCATCGAGATCGGCGCCGCCATCGCCGTGCTGATGGACGCCGGCGAGGCCGAGTTCGGCGATGTCGGCTTCATGGAGCAGGTCTTCGACGATCTTCGCCAGGGAACGGAACGGGGCCGGATGGTTGCCCAGGGTACGGCGCATGTGGGCGAGCATTTCGGCGTTCACCGTATCCCCGTGATCAAGCGCCAGGCCATCAGCGCCTATGACCCCCGCGTCATCGAGGGCACCGGCGTTTCCATGGTCTATACGGCGCAAGGCGCCGATCATACGGTGGGCAACCTGCCGACCCTGGACACCAAGGAGATGTCCATCCTCGATATTGCCAAGGCGAGCCGCCAGGTGCAGATCAACTCGGCGCTTGCCGATTCAACCGGGCTCTGCCTGTTCGGGCGCTCGGTCACCGATGTCAATCACGAGATGATCATCAAGGCCATGAACGATGCGTTGGGCACCGACCTGCCGGCGGATTTCCTGATCACGCTTGGGCGTGAAGCCATCGCCATGGAGATGGAGTTCAACGAAAAGGCAGGCTTTACCGTTGACGACGACCGGTTGCCCGATTTCTTCGACGACGAGCCGCTGCAGCCCACCAACCGCACGGCGCGCCTCAAGGGTGACGAAATCCGCGCCGCCTTCGACGAGATCATCGCGGCCGAGGCATGAGCACGACCATACCCGGACCGGACGGAAAACCGCGCTGCCAGTGGAGCGGCGCAGCGCCCGAATTTCCCCACTACCATGACACCGAATGGGGCTTTCCCGTTGATGACGACCGGCGGCTGTTCGAGAAGATCTGTCTCGAAGGTTTCCAGTCGGGCCTGAGCTGGCGCACCATCCTGGTCAAGCGGGAGAATTTCCGCAAAGCCTTCAAGAATTTCGAGTTCGACAAGGTTGCAAAATTCACCGAGCGCGATGTTGAACGCCTGCTCAAGGACGAAGGCATCATCCGCCACCGCGGCAAGATCGAGGCCACCATCAACAACGCAAAACGCGCCAGGGAAATGGTCAAACAGGAAGGCTCGCTGGCCGCCTATTTCTGGCGCTTCGAGCCCGACCCGGCAACGCTCGGCGCGCCGCAATCGGTCTCCACCTCCGATGTCTCCGCCGCCATCTCGAAAGACCTGAAAAATCGGGGCTGGAAGTTCGTCGGCCCGACGACGGTTTATTCCTTCATGCAGGCCATGGGCTTGATCAATGATCACGAAGAAGGCTGCGTGATCCGCGCCGATGTGGAGAAGGCTCGGAAGAAGTTCAAACGCCCGGTGCTTTGATCGGGTCACGTTTACACGGAAGTAAGCTTGCTGCCGTGTAAACGTGTTCCGCCGATCTAAATCATAGAATCGATCAGATTCACACCTTTAGATGAATCACACAGTGATTCCAT
This sequence comes from uncultured Thalassospiraceae bacterium, assembly GCA_964344255.1. Lineage (GTDB taxonomy): Bacteria > Pseudomonadota > Alphaproteobacteria > Rhodospirillales > Casp-alpha2 > JAJFIE01. The sequence continues at coordinate 68,789 of CAYFMQ010000003.1, read as the reverse complement.
CTAAAGATGATCTGATCTAAAACCCATACCCTCAAGTGGGTATCATCCATAGGACATGACATTTAGGTTCGCTTAAGCCCATAATCCCCGTAACGGTTAACACGTTTCAGGGAGTTCATCATGCCACCGCCCAAGAATCGCGACATCTACAACGCAACCATCAAGATGTTCGGCTCGGAGCCAACGCCCGCCTTCGAGACCCAGGAACGCCAGCTCAAGGACTGGGGCCGGGAATGGGGCTGCGACAATGATGTGGGGAAGATCCACATGGTGTTGATGCACCGCCCCGGCGATGAGTTCAACATCATCGATCCCTCCAAGAAGATCGAGGAAATCGGCTCGTTCGGCGACCTGCAGGCCGGCTGGTACTGGCAGAGCGAGGAAATCCCGCCCCTGGCCGAGATGCAGGCCCAGCACGACCACCTGGCGGAAACCCTGCGCGGCGAAGGCGTCGAGGTGGTTTATCTCGATCAGGTGAAGGACGGCCAGTTCAAGTCCGTCTATACCCGCGATTCTTCCTTCGCCATCAAGGGCGGCGCCGTCGTCGCACGCATGGCCCCCCGCATGCGCCAGGGCGAGGAACAGGTTGTCAGCCGGACACTGGCGAACCTGGGCATGCCCATCCTGCGTACCATCACGGGCGAGGGCATGATCGAGGGCGGCAGCTTCGCCTGGCTCAATCCGACGACCGCCGTCGTCGGACGCGGCATCCGGGTCAACGACGAAGCCATCGAACAGCTGGCCGAGGTGCTCAACCGTCAGGGCGTCGACCTGATGGTGGTCGACCTGCCCGCCTATTCCATCCATATTGACGGCTGGATGCTGATGGTCGACGTGGACCTGTGCCTGCTCGACCCCCGCGGCCTGCCCATGACCTTCCTGGACGACCTGAAGGATTTGGGGATTCGCACCATCGAGATGACGCCCGACGACAACAGCTGGATCGTCAACGGCCTGGCCGTTCGTCCGGGCCGCGTGCTGATGCCGGAAGGCATCTCGGAAGCCACGGCGGAGGAACTGGACAAGCACGGCGTCGAGATCGTCACCGTGCCTTATGACAAGGTGCAGCGGAACGGCGGCGGCATTCACTGCTCGACCTGCCCGCTGATCCGGGATTCGATCTAGGCAAATCTCAGAGGCATGGTGGCGTTTCGTGGCATCAGACACTATTCTGAAACCATGAAACGCCGTTTGCTCTTGCCTGCCCTTCTGCTTCTGTTTTGCTTCACCTTGTACGGTGAGGCATTCGCCGAACCGGTCATGGTGGTCGCCACCCCCGTCCCCCTGAACAAGGAAGCGCCGGAAGACAGGCGCGTCGGCAAGCTCACCTATCGCGGCGGCCTGCATTTGAGCGCCGGGCACCCGGCCTTCGGCGGCCTCTCCGCGCTCGGTAGCACGGCGGACGGTTCGAGCCTGCTGGCCATAACGGATCGGGGTTTCCGGGTGGAACTGGTCCCTGACTATGATGAAACGGGAAATCTGAACGGGATCATCGGCGCGGATATCTCGCCGCTCATCGGCGTGGATGGCGACCTGCTGGGATCGAAAGCCTCCAGCGACGCTGAATCCTTGAGCCCCGGCGCCAACGGGGAAGTCATCGTCAGTTTCGAGCGCCGCCACCGGCTGCTGATGTATCCACCGGGTGAAATGGTGCCGGTTCCCATTCCGCCACCTGACGGCATTGGCGATGCCCCTGACAACGGCGGCATGGAGGCCCTGACCCTGTTGGCCGACGGCCGGCCTCTGGCGATTACCGAGGCATACGGCGCGGCGGGCCAGCGCATCGGCTGGATCAGCGACCGCCAGGGCTGGTCGCCGATGGTTTATACCGTATCGGACGGCTTCGACCCCACAGGCGCGGCGACGCTCCCCGACGGCGACGTTCTGGTGCTTGAGCGCGCTTATGGCCTGAGAGACGGCAGCCGGGCCCGCATCCGACGCATTGCCGCTCATACCATCGAGCCGGGCGCGCAGCTTGAAGGCGATCTGATCGCGGAACTCGACAAACCGTTCACGGTGGACAACATGGAAGGCATCACCGTCAGGCCGCTTGATCCCGGTTCGCCCGATAACGGAAAAGTCATTATCTATCTGGTTTCGGACGATAACTTCAACCCGTCGGACCAGCGCACCTTGCTGATGATGTTCGAACTGGAGGACTGAATGCCCCGACGCATCATATTTGCTTTCCTGATTCTGGCTTTGATCCTGCCGTCAAGCGTAGCCCCGGCGACCGAGTGGCAGACCCCGGAGTTCCTGAAGGCCTCGAAACCGGTATTTTCCGATCCCCATGACGTGGCGGTCAGCCCGGACGGGCTTTACCTGTTCGTCGCCGACAACGGCAACGATGCCGTGGAAATCCTTGCCCCCGGCGGATTGACCTCTATCGGTCAGCTTGGCCCCGGCCACTTTTCCGCCCCCCATGACGTCGCCTTTGATACCCAGGGACGTGTCTATGTGGCCGATACCGCGAACGGGCGCATTGCCGTCTGGACTTTCGAAGGGGTCAGCAAATACGCAGGCGTACTCGCAGAGTTCGTCGAGGAATGGTCGGACGGCATCATCTGGCCGGAAGGCATCGCTGTCGCTCCGTCGGGACGCGCTTATGTCGCCGATGTGCGCGCCAACGCCCTGCTGGTGGTCGAAAACGGTGTGGTAACGGAGCGCATCACCGAAGCGGACGGCAAAGATTTCGACCGGCCCCACGATGTAGACCTGGATGCGACCGGCGCCATTTACCTGACCGACCCCGGCAACGACCGCGTTCTCGTATTCAATCTGGATCTGAGCCTGAAACGCGTACTGGACAAGGACACCTACGGCTTCGACGAACCCAAGTACCTAGGCCTGGATGAAGATGGCATGCTGTTCATCGCGGACGAGCACAACGACCGGGTCCGCATATTGTCTGCCGGGGATTTCCAGGTTGTCGGCGATATCAGCGGCGAGCTGGGGGACGAAGACCTGGACGAGCCGGAAGGCGTCGCCATCCTGGGACGCTACATCTGGGTTTCGGACACATCCAACGACCGCATCGTTCTGCTCAGGCGGCAGAGAAAGTAACCGGTACTACAGGAATAGACAGCAACAAAAAAGGCCCGTTAAAAACAGGCCTTGTTGCTTGGCGTTCGAAAGCCTTTAAGCCGCAGCTTGGGCCTTCTTGATACGCTTTTTCAGGCGCAGCATTTCCGGCGTCAGGTCGGCATCGCGAGTGTCGAGCAGGAAAGCGTCCAACCCGCCCTTGTGCTCAACGGTGCGAAGCGCGCTCATGGAGAGCCTCAGCCGTACTTTTTCGTCCAGCACCGTGCTCATCAGCGTGGCTGCCTGAAGGTTCGGCAGGTACCGACGGCGGGTCTTGTTGTGAGCGTGGCTCACGTTATTTCCGGTCAATACGCCTTTACCGGTCAGCTCGCAACGTCTGGCCATGATTCTAATCCTCAAAAACTTGTCAAAACATCTCGAAACGGTAAAAACCGTTTCGCCGCGTGATCCGGACCTTTCATGGGCCGCAGGACTGGCAGGAACGCCGGTTTGTAAGGGACTCACCCGCTATCGTCAAGGCCTTTTAAGCAACTAAATATAGGCGATACACACAAGAAAAAATCCCATATGATCCGCCTTGATCCATAACCGGGTGGGGCCGGTGGCGGGTGGTCTGGCATAAAGGGGGGAAAATGACGCGGCATTATGAAACAGGGCCTGTTTCCTACGCCTTGCTGCTGTTCATGGGGCTGGCCTGGGGGCTGGGGTTGTCCTTTTCAAAGCTCGCCGTCGTCAACGGCGGCCATCCCATCGGCCTTGCGTTATGGCAGGTCATCGTCAGCGGCTCCATGCTGTTCGTTTTTTCCCTTTTCAGGTTCCGTCCGTCCATGCCCCGGCCCAGTGTTATCGGATTCAGCCTGTTTTGCGGACTTACCGGTGTCGGATTCCCCGCGATCGCGCTGTTCTGGTCGGCCAGGCACCTGCCTGCCGGCGTCATCGCCATCGCCTTCGCCTCCATGCCCATGTTCACCTACCTGATCTCGATGCTGTTCCGGGTCGAGCATGCCGACAGGGTGCGCTGGATCGGCGTCATCGTTGGCTTTATCGCCATGCTGTTGCTGATAGTGCCTGAAGGCGCCCTGCCCGCCCCCGGCCTGGCGCCCTGGGTTCTGCTGGCGCTCGCCGCCAGCGTCGGCATGTCGCTGGAAAACGCCTATGCCGGCGGCATGCGGCCGCCCGATATCTCATCGGTACAGCTGAGCTGCGGCCGCCAGTTCGGCGCCGTTTTCTTCCTGGCGCCGCTAACGCTCTATACCGGCACCATGATGCCCTTCTGGGAGCCCTGGGGTTCCGTGCAATGGGCGGCAACCGGCGCCGGAGTCCTGAGCGGCCTGGCTTTTACCTCGCTGCTTTATGTCATTCGCACGTCAGGCCCCGTTTTCGCCAGCCAGTCCGCCTACCTGATCACGTTGGCGGGCGTCATGTGGGGCATGGTGCTGTTCGGCGAGCGCCACTCGGCTTACATCTGGGGCGCGTTGATCCTCACCTTGGTCGGTTGCGCGCTGGTCAGGCCTCGTTCGCCAAAAACCATGAGCGTCATACCACCTGTGACGGCAGAGTAACTGCCGCAATGAAAAACTAGCAGTATCCTGTTGCGGTTGATGTTAGAGTCAATTCCCGAAACGAAGTTCTACCCATCTAAGGCTCTAAACCCTCATAAGTCCGGAGAACGGTATGGGAATAAATATTAATACAGCCGAACGTTTGATTCGGCATCGTGTATATGGCCACCTAAAAGGTGGCACCATCATGACTTTGGGTCGGTTGTTTCTTGATTTTAGCGAAATGCATCTTGCGACGTTGTTGTCAAAATATGGAATCGTTGAATTTTCAGACTCAAATGAGATTATTCTCGATGAGCGGACTGCCGAAATCTGGAACCGCCTGAAGAAAGAAGGCAGATTCTACCGAATAGAAGAATCCTTGATCATCTCAGATGAACTTTTTTTCATGCTTATCGGCTTTGATAAAGTCATCGCTCTCGATTTCAGCGATTATCAAAATGCCGATGTGATGTTTGATATGAATTCCACGGGTATCCTTGAAAAGCTGGGCGATCCCGTTGATCTCGTTGTTGATGCAGGAACCCTGGAGCACCTGCTGCATATTCCAAATGCTCTGCAGAACATGCATGATGCCCTAAAGGTCGGCGGATCCGTTTTCCATGCCTCACCGATGAATAACTTTCCCGAGCACGGTTTCTTTCAGTTTTCCGCAACATTTTACAATGATTACTACACGGCAAATCATTACAAGATTCATTCAGTGGAAATTGTCGAATGTCAGACAGAGGACACCGTAAATTCTCCGCAAATGAGCATGGAATACGACTTTCTTCGGTTAAAACCGTATCAAAACAAGCTTTTGAAGAATAGAACACTGGCGGTCATGATCATGGCCGAAAAAACGCCGGAATCCCGGCACGATGTCATTCCGATCCAGCGCAAATACCGACATCTTAATTCCTCGGTGGATTAATATCTTTCAATTCTGATTCAGTTGATAATCCGTTCCGCCGGCAGTCGGGCGGTTACGGTTGTTCCCTTGTCTGGAGCACTTTCGATTTCCATATCGCCATCGTGCGCGTCCAGCAAACCCTTGACCAAAGGCAGGCCGAGGCCCGTTCCCTCGCCGCTCTGCATGATTTCGCCGCGCTTGTTCTGACCGAACTTCTCCATGGCGTTTGCGATTTCGCCAGCCGACATGCCGATCCCCGTATCGCTGACACGAATCAGTAACGATTCATCGGCGGCGATCTCGCTATCGACGGAGATTGCGCCCCCCGGAGGCGTGAATTTTACCGCGTTGGAAAGCAGGTTGATAACCACCTGTTTCAATCTTCTTTCATCGGCCAGAACGACACGGGACCGGTCCTGGATGGCATTCGTCAAGGTAATTTCACCGGCATTCGCCCTATCCATCATCATCTTGATTGCTTCATCGACGATGTCATTCAGGACCACTTCCGTTTCAACGAGCTTCAACTCGCCGGAATCGATTACAGAAACATCGAGGATATCGTTAATCAGGCTATACAGGTGTTTCCCTGAATTTTCGATGTTCAGCAGATATTCGCTGTATTTATCGTTTCCGAGCGGGCCGAAGGCTTCGGTATTGATGAATTCCGAAAATCCGATAATGGCGTTCAGGGGAGTTCGCAGCTCATGGCTCATATTCGCCAGAAAATCGAGCTTCGCCTTGTTCGCATCTTCTGCTGATTTTCGTGCATCGATAAGCGATTCTTCAAATTCCTTGCGCTCGGTAATGTCACGCATGGTGCCGAGGAAAAAAACCTGTTCACCGATCCTGAGCTCGTTAATTGTCAAATCGAGGGGAAAGGTTGTTCCGTCTTTTCTCAAGCCCTCGACTTCGCGTCCAATGCCGATAACTTTTGCGACGCCGGTCTTCATGTATTCGGAAATATAGCCATCATGGGCGGACCGGTGGGGTTCCGGCATTAACAATTTGATGTTTTCTCCGATCAGCTCCTCTTTCCGGTAACCGAACATGGTTTCAACTGCCGGATTGACGTAGTCGATCGTCCCCGACGTATCGATCGTTATCGCAGCATCCGCCAGACCTTCCAACACCAGGCGATGGCGTTCCTCGCTCGCCCTGAGTTCCTCGTCCTTCAGTTTTTGCTCGGTAATGTCCTGGGTACAGCCGACAATACGGACAAGCTCACCGGTTTCATCCATCTCGCCTTCGCCGATTTCGCGGAGATACTGAATGTTGCCGTCGCCATCCATGATCCGGTATTCAACATCAAAGGGCTCTCCGTCTTCTCTCATTTTGCACAGGATGTCGTAAATGATATTGGCGTCATCCGGATGAAAGGACTTTGTCTTGAATGCCGTATCAAGATCGGCTTTCAGGAAATCCTCCGGCGTGGCGCCAAAGATGGCGGCCGCGCTTTCGCTATAACTCTCGTAACGTCCCTCCTTATCGTTCCACACCCAGTAACCGAGCTTGGCCATCCGGGCAGATTGTTCCAGCTTCGCTTCATTCTCGCGAACAAGCTCCTCAAACTTCTTGCGTTCGGTAATATCGCGCGTCGTTCCGATGGAAAGCAGAACCCTACCACCATCCCAGTGAAACGGCGCGCCGATTTCGTGAAGCCATTGCTCCGATCCATCGGACAAAGTGCGCCGATATTCGATGGAGTAAGACTCACCGTCTAGAATGCCTTTATTGGCCTCAAGGACCAGGGGCAAATCCTCCGGAACAATAGTATCAACTTCGCTTTCCCTGGAAGACGCCCTGGCCAGATATTCCTCTTTTGTAAGTCCGCGAATACGGGGAAGTTCATCATTGCAGTAGACGCAATGAAAGTTAACCTCATCAAACAGCCAGTAACCGATGCCGGCGATTTCCGCCGCCTGGTTGGAGAGCTCGGCGTCACGGCGAATTTCGAGTTCCCTGTTCTTTCTTTCGGTAACGTCCTGGACCGTTCCGAAAGTCGTCTCGATCGGTTTTCCCTCGTTACGAATGCCGCCCGCAGTTTCCCTGAGCCAAACGGTCCGTCCATCGGGCACCAAGATACGGAATTCAATTGTAACGCTTTCACCCGTCTCGCCGATCTGGCGGTAGGCCTCGGCAAGACTTTCCCGGTCGTCTGGATGCACGTAATCAAGATTTGAATAGCTTGGCAGCATCTGCATGAGCTCTTCACCAACAGGCAAATTCCAGATCTTGGCGATTTCCTCGGAAAAGTAAGGGAACCGGTCTGTGCTCCGGTCATAGATCCAGTGACCGAGTCCGGCGATCTCCTCCACCTGCTTGATGAGCATCAGGTGATGTTGGGCGGCCTCATCTCGTAGTTTGCGCTCGGTGATATCCTGCGTGGTGCCGACAACTTTTGAAACGGTCCCACCATCGTCCAGAATTGGAGCGCCTACCTCGTGGTGCCATCGCACATCGCCGTTTGGATGAATGACACGGAATTCAACGGAGTATGCTACACCTTCCTCGACGCATCGACGATATACGGGAACGATACGATCTTTATCGTCAGGAAAGATTTCCGAAAACAGATGATCGCTTGAAGCGACTACGTCAACGAGGTCTTCAAACGCCATGCCATGTATGCTCGCATACGCAGAACTGACGAAATCAAACCTATAGCTCTTTGGATTGTAAACCCAGCTGCCGGTTGTGTTGAATTCATCCTGTTCTGGCACCGAGCGGTCAATGCCTTGCATTGCTGCCATGTTGCTTCCCAAGATTTTTATTATTGTTATTCAAGTCATTAACATACAATCGTAAATGCTTGGGATGCAAAAACAAATTAGACAAAGAATAATTTAAGTCTGGCAAGCAACCGGCCTGACCACCCCAGGGCATTGCTGGAGAAGGCAACATCAAACCACAAACTAAATTACGCAAAATCCTCTTTGGTCTTGACATTTTTCCTATTTTATGCTTTAATACCGATTCTCTTTAATGCTCTTTGACATGGTGAATCGGAAAGAAACGGGCGATTGTTCGCGCGCTCGTAAGGCGCGGGATGACCGACTTAGACAAAATGGATGAAATACGGATTGTTCAGGGGTGAGGTCTACAAAAGTCTACATTCTTATTGTATGTAGAACGCCTTAAGCCTTTGATCCCAAAAAGGTTTTCAGAATTTTCCATAATCTGGAATCGATGAATGTCTACAAAAGTAGACAAAAGTCTACATTTTGTTGAATATCAAAGACTTACAGGCTGGAAAATGGCTGGAAATCCATTTAAACCCGGACCCGGCCATTACAAAGGTCGACAAAAGTCTACATTTTGAATGAAATCAAAAACTTACCCTTA